>NZ_JAMTCP010000099.1 GCF_024171885.1 Streptoalloteichus tenebrarius
GGTTTGAAGCCCCTTGCGGGCTAGGGCTGTCTGGCCGCAGAGACCAGGGAGAAGCGACTGTTTACTAAAAACACAGGTCCGTGCGAAGTCGTAAGACGATGTATACGGACTGACGCCTGCCCGGTGCTGGAACGTTAAGGGGACGGGTTAGCGCTTTGTGCGCGAGGCTCAGAACTTAAGCGCCAGTAAACGGCGGTGGTAACTATAACCATCCTAAGGTAGCGAAATTCCTTGTCGGGTAAGTTCCGACCTGCACGAATGGCGTAACGACTTCTCCGCTGTCTCAACCACAGGCCCGGTGAAATTGCATTACGAGTAAAGATGCTCGTTACGCGCGGCAGGACGGAAAGACCCCGGGACCTTTACTATAGCTTGGTATTGGTGCTTGGTTCGGCTTGTGTAGGATAGGTGGGAGACTGTGAAGCTCGGACGCCAGTTCGGGTGGAGTCGTTGTTGAAATACCACTCTGGTCGTGCTGGGTGTCTAACCTCGGACCGTGATCCGGTTCAGGGACAGTGCCTGGTGGGTAGTTTAACTGGGGCGGTTGCCTCCTAAAGGGTAACGGAGGCGCCCAAAGGTTCCCTCAGCCTGGTTGGCAATCAGGTGTTGAGTGTAAGTGCACAAGGGAGCTTGACTGTGAGACTGACGGGTCGAGCAGGGACGAAAGTCGGGACTAGTGATCCGGCACTGGCTGGTGGAAGCGGTGTCGCTCAACGGATAAAAGGTACCCCGGGGATAACAGGCTGATCTTGCCCAAGAGTCCATATCGACGGCATGGTTTGGCACCTCGATGTCGGCTCGTCGCATCCTGGGGCTGGAGTAGGTCCCAAGGGTTGGGCTGTTCGCCCATTAAAGCGGTACGCGAGCTGGGTTTAGAACGTCGTGAGACAGTTCGGTCCCTATCCGCCGCGCGCGTAGGAGACTTGAGGAAGGCTGTCCCTAGTACGAGAGGACCGGGACGGACGGACCTCTGGTGTGCCAGTTGTTCCGCCAGGGGCATGGCTGGTTGGCTACGTTCGGAAGGGATAACCGCTGAAAGCATCTAAGCGGGAAGCTCGTTCCAAGATGAGGTCTCCCTCCCACTTGTTGGGGTAAGGCTCCCAGGAGAT
>NZ_JAMTCP010000001.1 GCF_024171885.1 Streptoalloteichus tenebrarius
AACAGTTGTGGCGCGCCTACCGGACCGCGTTGTCAACAGTGAAGGGAGTGCGCGTGGTCGACGTGGACGTCGATCACGCGGTGCCGGCTGAACCACACTCACCCCACCGGTTCGAGGGGCGTGGGATGCGCTCGGAAGCAGGACGACGGGCCGTTGGCCGGGTGACGAGTCACCTCCTCAGAAGACGTCTGATTCCTGCCACCGCACGCAGCGGGGCCGCTCACCGGTCTTCCTGAACTCATGAACCGCCCGACGGACCACGTCGAGCGGGAGCACCGCGTCAGCGGGGAACACGACGGGGACGTGCTTGTCCAGATACAACACGGGCGCGTCCCGCACGGGCTGGTCGGTCGTGGTGACCCAGGCGCCGGCGTGCTCGTCGCCGGGGCGGTCGGGGTCATCGCCCATGAAGGAGATCGCCCCGACCTGGGCGGCCCCGTCGAGGTCGATCTTGAGTTGATGGTCGGGCTGGTTGAGGGGACCGAACGTCGGTCGTTGCCTGGCGTGGAGCACCGGAGGGTTCGGCTGCTCATGCCCGGCGATGTAGTCCAGCAGCTCGTCCAGTTCGGCGCTGGTGCGGACGACGGTGGGCTCGTCGGAGTCCCGCTCGTCATCGCGGTGGTAGTACACGTCAAGGGTGTAGCTCACGAGATGGTCCTTCCACGGAAGACCCGGGTCTGTTTCGGATCGCGCACGATCAACGTCTGGCTGGGTAACAGCAAGATCGGCAACAACGCGAGACAGGACATCGGCCCCGGCACATCTCGTTGTTGATCACCAGTTCCGCCGCACGCCTGGAGAAGGTCATCGCCGACCTCGGAGTGGAGCTGGGGCCCCGGGTTCACCGTGGCTACCCGCACATCCTCCTCGGCCGCGACCACTGACCAACCACCCCGGCGAGCTGGGCCAGCCAGCCTTCCTCCCGGAAGCGGGGAAGGCGGGGCCGGGCAGTCAACCAACGCCCAGCCCCGCCCTCAGCTCCGGACCGCACTCAGCTCAGGTCGAGCCGCCCAGCCTTCACCGAGTCGACGAACGCCGTGAACGCGGCCGGCGCGAACACCAACGCCGGCCCGGCCGGGTTCTTCGAATCCCGCACCGCAGCCACCTCAGCCACAGACGCCACCTCGACGCAGTTGTCGTTGTTCGGGCTCCTGCTCGACTTGCGCCACCTCGTGACTGCTGAAGTTGCTGACTCCCGCATCGCAACTGCTCCCCTCGACCCGAGTTGGGCCTGATGGTGCCCCACGGCAGGTTGTCGAACGAGGGGCCAAACGACTGAGGGCGGGGACCGTCGGCCCCCGCCCTCGGTGCACACTCGCAGTCAGCTCAGGTCGAGCCGCCCAGCCTTCACCGAGTCGACGAACGCCGTGAACGCGGCCGGCGCGAGCACCAACGCCGGCCCGGTCGGGTTCTTCGAATCCCGCACCGCAGCGACGTCCGCAACGGACGCCACCTCGACGCACTGCATGCCGTTGCCAGTGGAGCGGCTGGACTTCCGCCACTTCACGTTCAGCACAGATGCTGGCATCCACATCACCGCTACTCCCCTCGACCCGAGTCAGACCCGATGGTCCCCCACGGCAGGTTGTCGAACGAGGGGCCAAACGACTGAGGGCGGGGACCGTCGGCCCCCGCCCTCGGTGCACACTCGCAGTCAGCTCAGGTCGAGCCGACCGGTCTTCACGGCCCCGATGAACGCCGTGAACGCAGCCGGCGCGAACACCAACGCCGGACCGCTGGGGTTCTTCGAG
Organism: Streptoalloteichus tenebrarius; assembly: GCF_024171885.1. Taxonomy (GTDB): domain Bacteria; phylum Actinomycetota; class Actinomycetes; order Mycobacteriales; family Pseudonocardiaceae; genus Streptoalloteichus; species Streptoalloteichus tenebrarius. Next base: position 1,752 of record NZ_JAMTCP010000001.1, read on the forward strand.
TCCCGAACCCCTGTCACGCCGGACAGGTTTGCGACCTCTACGCAGTTCGCCGACCCATTCTGGCTGCGACTGCTCTTACGCCAGGCCACGCCACTCAGGTCCAGCTCGACCATCGCGCTCCCCTTCACATCAGGACTGGGGCTCCGAAGCCAGGCTACTAACAGCGAACCGCATGTCTGTCCCCTGACCGCACCAACCCTGACGACGACACCGAGCCAAGACGGTACGTTGAAAGACGGCGGCGGGGGCCAACGCGTCTGGCCCCCGCCGTCAGTTCACATCTGGGTCAGTGTAGGTCGAGCCGGCCCTGCTTCACGGTGTTGACGAACGCGGTGAAGGCGGCCGGCGCGAACACGAGCGCCGGACCGGACGGGTTCTTGGAGTCACGCACCGCAGCAACGTCTTCGACAGACGCCACCTCGACGCAGTTGCCGCCGTTGCCTGAGGAACGACGGGACTTCCTCCATGATGCATGGGATAGGTCCAGGTGAGGCATGCGCCCCCCTTCTGGTCAGTAGGGTTACAGCTCAGCCATCACCCTACTGACCAGGGAGATCGTCTCCTGAGGAGGCAGGGCCAGCTCACGCAACCGCTGGTAGATCCAGCCATATCGCTCGACTGCGGCAGGAAGATCCGGATACAAGCCCCCGCTGTCTTCCTCAAGGAAGACGGTCGTGATGCCGCTTCCACGAGGGAAATGCAGCATGGCGAAAGAGCCTGTCATGGCCGGGTGAGCACCTGCGGCGAATGGCAACACCCGGACAATGATGTTGGGTCTTTCTGCGAGTGCGGCAAGATGGCGCAGTTGCTCCCGCATGAGGTCGACCGATCCCACAACTCGCCGGATCACTGCTTCGTTCAGGACGACATCGATCTTCGGCGGCGTGGCTGCCGACAGGCGCTGCTGGCGTTCAAGGCGGAACGCAATGAGCTTGTGAAGCTCTTGAGCTGGGAGTTCAGGATGAGACGCCAGGGTGACGGCCTCGATGTATCGGGCGGTCTGGAACAAGCCCGGGACGAACTCGGCCTCGTAGTACCAGACCTCTGAAGCATCGCCTTCCTCTGCGACGTACCGCTCGAACCAGTCAGGCATGGTGTCCTGATAGGCGGCATACCACCCACGATCCTCGGACTCCTCCGCGAGCCGCACCAGGTGATCCTGCATCGGAGCGCCGACCCCGTAGGCCTGACAAAGGAGCCGCACGGTGCGAGGCAGGATCGTCTGCTTCCCGTTCTCGATTCGACTGATGCTGGCTCTACTCAACCCGGTCAGGGCCGCAGCCTGCTCCAAGGTCTTGATGCCCGCCGCGCTCCGGAGCTGGCGTAGCTCCCGTGCAAGCTGCCGGCGACGCACCGCTGGCCCTGGCTCGATCGTCATGCCCTCTCCCCTCGTGTGAACGACGACAGTTTGCCTGGCAGCGGTAAGCACAGTAGTGAGTTCGCCCACTTGGACGATCGTTCCATGCACGTTCCACGGAGTAACGTTGCACCGGTCAGTGAGAGGGGACACCTGCCCTCCAGCCCTCCTGGGTTTCGCTGGTGAGACAGGTCCACTCTCAGCGCCTCCGCGCCGTCGCCCCCCTCAGGCAGCACATGGGAGGTCTTCCCGTGATCCAGCTCGTCACCTGCGGCAGTCTTGCAGCACTCCTCGGCGGCCTGATCTTCGCCATGGCCCGACCCGTGCCGGCCCAACCCGTCGGCACGCCCCCATCCCTGCCCCGCCACGCCCTCCGACCCCACGGCGGCGGTGTGCCCGCCTCCGACCTCCTCCGCCGTCACCAGTGGACCCGTCCACTCCGGACTCGCCGCGCCAGAAGCGACAACACCGAGGCCTCGGCCGAGACTCAACGCCTGATCGAACGCACCCTCGACCGGCTTCACCGCCTCGGCCCCACCCCCACCTACGGGTCCGACCCGGAGGCCACCACACCCCTGCCCGTGCTGCGGGAGGGCTAGCCATGGTCGTGAAGTGGCGCCCCCCGCAGCCGTTGAACTCCACCCGACACCTCGTGCGGCTGTTCCGCATCGAACGCGGCCGCCGCGTCCTGCGTTTCGAACACACCGAGCCCGAGGACGACGACTACTGGCACATCGTCCCCGGCGGACCCGAGGTCTACGCCACCGCCTACGCCCACGCCTACTTCCTCAAACACCACATCCCCGCCGGACAACGCTGGATCATCGTCGTCGACGTCCTCCCCACCAGGCAGGGCGACAGCCCCCAGCGGTTGTGCGAGGTGCACCTCACCGTCCCACCCGAGGACGACATCGCCGAGAAACGCATCGGCCCACCCCAACCGATCCTCAGCTACCTCCTCCGCACCCCCTAACCAGCCCCGGCCCGGCCCAGCGCGACGCGCCCCGACCGCACCCCACGCGCCGGGCCTCCCCAGGGGTGGCGGGGACCGGCCCCCGGACGACCACGTCCCGGCCCCGCCACCCCCACCCCATCTCGCTCCTCATCTCCCAGGCCCATCCACTCCTGGAGGCTTCCCGTGACCACCACCACGCACCAACCCCCCATCCCCTCAGGCCTCCCGTGGGTCGCCCACGCCGGCCAGCTCCACGCCTACCCCCGCACCACCCGACCCCACCCCATCACCGTCACCACCTTCTGCGGCCTCGCCCTCCTCATCACCGAGCCTCAACCCGACACCCCGTTCCCCCGGTGCGAGGAATGCCAACACCTCGCCCACGTCATCGCCGGCTGGCAGGCCACCCACGCCGCACACACCACCACCCACGCCGAACGCACCACCCCGCAACCCACCCCGCACGCCTACGGGGACCGCCCACCCTGCCGACGCGGCTACGACCTCTGACCCTGACCCGACCAGCACCGAAAGCCCCTTGTCGTGCTCACCACCAGCGAGTTCGGTCTCGCCCTGGCCGAAAGCATCGCCCTGACCGCACCCCTGCGCCTCCAACACTGGAACCAGTGCGTGAGGGTCGTCTGCTACGCCTGCGCCCGGGACAACACCATTCCCTCGCCGCCGCCTGGGGTCTCTGTGGTCGACGACTCCCACTTCCAGCCCGGCCCACCCCTGCCGGAGCGCCACCGGCTCACCTGGTTCCTGATCCTGCTGCTCCTCCTCGCCGCCGGCCTCAGCCTCGCCTGACTCCCCTCTGACACTGAAAGCACCGATCCCTGATGCGACGCCCCACGAAAATCCTTCGGAAACTCTGGAAGATCCTCCGCAGGAAACCCTCCACTGTGGACCCTCGGATCCTGATGCCGAACCTCCGGATCCTGCACCACCCCACCCCGGGGGAGGCGGCGGAGTGGGAGGCCTCCATGGCCCCGCTGCGCCGCCGCCGGGTCCGGGTCGTCCTGCCCGTCCCACCCCGGGCGCTACTGGCCTACGAACTCCGCCAGCGCGAACTCCGACAGGACAACGTCAGCCAGCGCACACACGGCCAGTCCCGTCGCTCCTGGTGGAGGCGAGGCCGGTGACCACGTTCGTGATCAACCTGGCCGCGATCGCTGTCGACGTCGTCATCATGTCCTGGCTGCTGCTGCCACCCGTGTTCCGCCGGGCCGCCCAACTCTTCCGTCGGGTCCGCAGGGACCTCCGCCGCTGGAACCACGAACGCCGACAACGCAGGGACGAGTCGCAGACCATGAGGAGCACGCGTTGAAGATGCAACCGGCCGCCCGGATCACCGGCCGGCTCCGCCAACAGGTGGCCGCCGACCTGAAGAAGAAGTACGAGAAAGGAGCGAGCATCCGTTCCCTGGCCGCATCCACCGGCCGGTCCTACGGATTCGTGCACCGCATCCTCATCGAGGCCGGAGTCCAGCTCCGCGGACGCGGTGGCGACAGGCGAAGGACTGCCCGCAGGCGACGATGACACCAGTGCCCCTGGCGGTCCCCGCACACACCCGCCCCCACGGCCCTACCGCACGCACGCGAGGTCAGGAAGTGTCGGCCCCGCCCACGCGGGGATGGTTCGACCATGTGTTCGTCCCACCCGATGGTGGTCCAATCGGCCCCGCACACGCGGGGATGAGCCGGACAGCCGCTACCTCGCGATCACCACTCGTCGCCTGGCTGCTGCTGCCACCCCTGTTCCGCCGCGCCGCACAACTCTTCCGCCGAGTCGCCCAGGCCGCCGCCATGGCCTACGCCGACGGAGAGACCGGACGCGCCTGGTGCGTGACGGGACCGCGCGCCGCCCGCGCCGAGGCCGCTGCCTTCTCGTCGGCGGTGGCCAGCCAGAAGAACACCGGTGGCAGGAGCACCTCGATGACCGTCAGGACGACCTGGAACCAGTGGGGCTGGCCGTACACGACCATCGAGAGGAGCCGGCCGACCGCGCCGAGCAGGAAGATCCCGGCGAGCCACCGCACCGCGCTCGCCGGGATCGGCGACCGCCGGGCGGCCCAGATCCACGCGAGCCCGTACCCGAGGAAGATCGCGTTGTAGAACCGTTCCCTGCTGTCGACCGTCGCGCCGGTCCACCCCTCGCCCGGCACGGAGTCGATGCCGAGAGCGAGGTGGGCCGCGCCGATCAGCACGCAGGCGACCCCCATGGCCAGCATGAGCCCCCGGAGAAACCTCGCCATGTCCCGCCCCTCCCGCTAGTAGACACGCATCTACTAAGCGGCGAAGCTACGTCGGCCGACGGGAGCTGTCAACTAGCGTGGGCGGCGTGACCAAACGCCGCAGACTCGACCCCGCCGAGCGCCGCGCCGAGCTGCTGGACGTCGGAGCGCGGCTGTTCGCGGCGAAGCCGTACGAGGACGTGTTCATGGAGGAGATCGCCGAGCGGGCCGGCATCTCCCGCGCCCTGCTGTACCGCTACTTCCCCAGCAAGCGCGACCTGTTCGCCGCGATCTACCAGCGGGCGGCGGACCGACTGGTGGCGGACGTGGAGTTCGACCCGTCCGCACCCGTGGCCGACCAGGTGTCCGACGCGATCGACGCGCACATCGACTACTTCGTGGCGAACAGGAACACGGTGCTCGCGGCGAACCGGGACCTCGCGGGGGACCGCGTGATCCAGGCGATCATCGACGAGGAGTGCGCCACGCTCCGGGGACGCCTGCTCGACACGGTCAGCTTCCCCGGCCACTCCCGGGAGATGGTGTCGGCCGTGCTGACGAGCTGGATGGTCTTCGTCCGCGCCCTGTGCGTGGACTGGCTGGCCACCCAGGCGTTCTCCCGCGCGCAACTCCGTGACATCTGTGTCGGGGCGCTCATGGGAGCCCTGGGGGCGAGCGCCGACCCCGACTGATCCCTCGCGGGTGGCCCGGCTCGCTCAGGCCCGGACGTGGCGTCGGGTGTCCTCGGCCAGCGCCCTGACCCCGGCGCAGAACAGGCGGACGCCGCGCAGGAACTTCTCGTCCTGGTCGTAGGTGGGCGCCTCGGCCATGGTCAGGGGGAACCGTTCGCGGAGATCGTCCAGCACCGCGCCAGCCGCGCCAGCCGCGCCGGCCGCGTCGGCTGCGTCGGCTACGTCGGCTGCGTGGTCCATGGTGGGCGGGGGCGTCTCGCCCTGCTCCTGGAGGACGAAGCCGGTGACGTGGCTGAGCAGCGCGTCGGCCGCGACGATCCGGTGCTCGGCGGGCAGCCCGGCGTCGGCCAGGGTGCGCAGCAGCCGCTCCATCAGCGACAGCGCGCCCGCGCTGAGGGTCTTCGGGCTGTCGGCGAGCAGGACCGCGCCGCCGGGGTGGCGCTGCACGCTCCGGCGCAGCGCCACGAGCTGGGCCTCGACGCGGTCCTGCCAGTCCGCGTCCTCCGGGAGGGCGGCCAGCGCGGCGCTGCCCTCCTCGTAGGCCAGGCCCGCCACCCGTTCCGCCATCAGCGCGACCAGGGCGCTCTTGTTTCGCACGTGGTAGTAGAGGCTCCCGGCGTGCACGTCGAGTCGCCTTGCGACCTCGCGCATGGACAGCCCCTGGTACCCGACCTCGGCGAACACGGCCATCCCCGCGTCGACGATCAGCTCCGTGGTCAGCTTCACGGCCCTCACCCTACCCACTTTCAAACACCGTTTGAATCTCGCGGTCGCGGCGGCTACTGTCATGCCCGACGCTTTCAAACACTGTTCAAAACGGGGTGTGGCGATGGACGCGCTGCTGTTCAACCTGACCACGGCGGCACTGCTGGTGCTGCTGTTCGTCGGCGGGCGGACCCTGGTCGGGGCGGACACGGTGCCCAGCCGCCGCGTCCCCTGGGCCGCGGTCGCCCTGACGGCGGTGGTGCTGGCCGGGGTGGTGACCCAACTGGTGTGGGCCGGAGCCATGGACGCGCTCGACGCCGACCCGAGCAGGACCGGCTGGTGGCGGCCGATCACCTCCGTGCTGATGCAGAACGGCGGCGTCGGCGGCACGGCGTGGAACATCGCCACGATCGCCGTGATCGCGTCCCTCGCCGAGTGGTTCTGGGGCGCGCCGCTGATGCTCGGCCTGTTCGCCGCCGGCGCGCTGCTGCCCAACCTCGTGGACACGCTGTTCGGGATGGCCAGCGTCAGCACGGACCCGCGCAACTTCGCCGGCAGCTCCGGCGCGACCTACTTCCTCGGCGCGACCACCGCGGCCGTCCTGCTCCTGCGCGGCCGCGACGCCAAGGAGCGGTTGCTGTCCCTGGCCGCGCCCGTGTTCGGTCTCGCGCTGTGGTTCGCCCAGGGCAACGCCCACGGCCTGGTCGTGGTCTACGGGTACGTGCTCGGTCTCGTCGTCTGGCTGCTGGTCCGCCCGGTGCTCCGCCCCGAGCGTGACCTCCAGCGGCCGCCCCGGGTCACCGTCGGCACCCTGATCGCCCTGGTCCGCCCGGGCGGCGGCACGCCAGCCAACCGCTGAGGCGCGCCGTTCGTGCGAGCGGCCCGGCCCCGGGCGGTTCAGGCAGGGGTTGGGATCGTGAGCCGCACGCCAGTCATCTTCTCCGACAACGCCCACAGGCGGCGGCCGGTCTCCGGACTGGCCGCCGCCGCTGACAACTCCACCCGCGTCGGCGTGCCGCGCGGCTCGGCCACGACGTCCGGACCGATGAGATGTCCACTTCGGACAGTCGGGTCGGTCGCGGCGTTGAGCTGTGGCAACGCGCCCTGGTCGGGGTTCCGGGCGAACAACGGGTTGCCGATGTGGGCGAACACCACCGCCACAGGCCGGTCGGACCGTTCGTCTGGAGGTCGGTGGCGGTGGCACGCCTGCGTTTCTCTCGCGTTCCTCGCCGGAAGGGCTACGTGGCGGAGACGTCGCTCGTGCGCGCCGGCCGTCGGGAGAACCGGTTGCGCGCCAGGTCGATGAGCGAGGGGCCGCCGACCAGGCACCACAGGGCGATCACGGGATCACAGATCGCGCAGCCCAGTGAGGAGAGGTCGGCGAAGGGGATGATGGGGTGGCCGTTCACGTGGTGGACCACGTCCCAGAGGGTGTGCAGGAGCCAGGCGATCCCGATGAACCGCCAGGACTCCAAGCCCCGGAAGGCGCAGTAGGTGACGAGGATCGTGAAGGCGAACTCCCAGCCGCCGAGGCCGCCACCACTGAGGTAGGCGGCCCCGGCCCCGCCAACCATCACGGCGTTGAACCGACGCCGGTGTGGTTCGCGGATGAGGGAGTTGAGGAGCGCGTACAGGAGGCCGATCAGAATCGGTGTGACGTAGGTCGTTACGAAGGACATCGTCGGGTTTCCGTCATCTCCGGGGACTGGTGACGCGAAGGGATCGCCTCACCGACGGTAGGAGCCCGTCGTCGTCCGGGGGAGTGGCAGGAATGCCAACCACCAACGGAATTTTGCCACCCGGAGTTTCGTCAACCCCGCGTGTCCGTGATGGCGAGAGAAGCCCGTGGCCGTCCTCACCTCGACCCGGCGAGTCTGAACGTCCACACCGGACGCGCTCCCGCTCCGGCTACCACCCGGGCAGGTCGCGTGCCCTGGTGGTGGTCGAGACGACGCCGAACCGACGGACGTGCTGGTCCTGCCCGAACCGGGGCCAGCCGGGATCGCCGGTGCGGGCGAAGGAGATCCACGCCGCGTGCATCTCCCTGGCCAGGGACGCGGGCGGTTCGGCCGGGCCGAGCAGCGCCCCCGGACCGCGCAGCGCCGGGAGGCCGAGGCGGTCGAACACGAACGGGAGTTCCACCGCGTGCGCCGCCCCGAGCTGACCGTCCACAGCGGACGATCGCCAGGTGAACTCGTAGACGTGCGCGCGGCCGTGCGCCTCGGCCATCCGGCGGGTGCCGACGGTGAACAGCGCGTCTCCCATGATCGCCGAGCGCAGCTCGCCCGCGCTGGCGCCGGGCCGCTGGGCCCGGTACGCCGCGACGAGCGCGTCGGGATCGCGGTGCGCCCGGCCGGCGACCTCCCGGACGTCCTCGTCGGTCGAGGTCGTCAGGTTTCCCTGCGGCGCGAGGTAGAGGTTCCCCTCCTCGGTGTTGGAGCCGACGAGGAGGTCCACCTCCGCCAGGCGGGACTCGGCGGGCTGCCGCTCCAGCACGGGACCGAACGGGCCGAGCCGCAGCAACGGGTCGAACCGGTCCGCCACGCGGAGGTCCAGCCCGCTGAGCTGGGGCGTGACCTCGACGAGACGGTCGTCGGGAACGGAGGCGAAACCGGCCGCCGACGGCTCGACACCGAGCGCGGTCGCGGCGGCGCGGGTCACCAGAGCCGCCTGTTCCGGGAGGAGCGCGCCCATCCCGTTGCCGCTCTGCATGATCGCCCGGTGGAACAGCCCCTCCGCCTCGGGCATGGCGAGGATCGCGCCCACGATCGTCGCGCCGGCGGACTGGCCGAACAGCGTGACGTTGTCGGGGTCGCCACCGAACGCCGCGATGTTGCGCCGCACCCAGTCCAGTGCGGCGATGACGTCGAGCATCGCGCGGTTGCGCGGCGCGCCGGGCAGATCGAGGAACCCCGCGATGCCCAGCCGGTAGTTCACCGTCACCAGGACCACGCCGTCCCGGGCGAAGGCGCTGCCGTCGTACAACGCCGCCCGGTTGGAGCCGGACAGGAAACCGCCGCCGTGCACGAACACCATCACGGGGCAGTTCTCCGCGTCGCGTGGCGACCAGACGTTAACGGTGAGGTAGTCCTCGCCACGGACCCAGCCGGGGCCGAAGAACGGTGTCATGTCGAGCGCCCCGAACCCGTTCCTGCGCGCTTGGGGCGCGGTCGGCCCTGGCTCGGTGGCGTCGCGGACACCCGACCACGGCTCGTGCGGCTCCGGCGGGGCGAACCGGGCGGCGCCCCGCGGTGGTGCCGCGTAGGGGATGGAAAGGAAGTGACGCACGTTTCCTGTGAGGCCACCACGCACGTCTCCCTCGGTGGTGGTCACGATCGGATCGGACACCTGGGTCTCTCTTCTCCTGTTCTCAGCGTCCACTCTCACAGTCCGCTCTCAGCGTTCGCGCTGGAGTCGGGAGAACGCGGCCCACTCCTTGATGGCGAACTTGTCGCCCTTCCGCACGACCTCGGCGGCTCCGTGCCCGCCCAGGTGCGCCGGCAGCACGAGCGCGTTGGTGTCACTGGCCTCGCCGAGCACGCGGCGACGGGTCGCCCTGGCTTCCGCGGGGTCCTCGCAGAAACAACTGTTCGTGTCGGGCTCGACGAACTGCAACGGGTTGTGCAGCATGTCGCCCACGAACAGCGCCCTGTCGCCACCCGACGCCAACGTGAGCACCGAGGAGCCCGGCGTGTGCCCCGGAGCGAGGTCCAGGCGCAGATTCCGGTCGATGGTGTGGCTGCTGCCCTCCCAGAGCTGGACCAGCCCCGCCTCGAACACCGGGGCCACGCTGTCCTCGAACACGGCCTGCCAGCCGCTGACCCCTCCCGGCCGGTTGTCGTTGGCGGGGTTCCAGAAGTCGAACTCCACCTTGGACACCAGGTAGGTGGCGTTGGGGAAGGTCGGCACCCACGTGTCGCCGTCGAGCCGGGTGTTCCAGCCCACGTGGTCCACGTGCAGATGCGTGTTGACCACCAGGTCGACGTCCTCGGGTCGCACGCCCGCCCGGGCGAGGTTGCCGAGGAAGTCGGTGTCCAGGCGATGCCAGCGAGGGTTGTCCGGCCGCTCCTTGTGGTTGCCGGCCCCGGTGTCCACCAGGATCGTCCTCCCCTCGCTGCGCAGCAGCCAGGTCTGGATCGCGGAGACGCAGACGTTCGCGCTGGGGTCGAGGAAGTCCGGCGCCAGCCAGGACTCGTTCTCGCGCCAGGCGTCCTCCGGCGCCTCGGGGAAGAAGGTGGCGGGTGGCAACGACGATCCGTAGATCTCGACGACGCGGGTGACGCTCACGTCACCCAACACGATCTCCTGCATGCGCCCAGCCTGCACGCTCGCCGGACCCGGAGCCAGCCTCGGGCGTGCCTACCACTGGCAGGGTCAGGCACGCCGCCCCCGGCCTCGGGCATAGTGGGGTCGTGACGGTGACGGGGCAGCTCGGAGAGTTCCTGCGGGCGCGGCGCGCGCGTCTGCGTCCTGAGGACGTTGGCCTGGGCGCGCTGCCGGGGCGACGGCGCGTGACGGGCCTGCGCCGGGAGGAACTCGCGCAACTGGCGGGTGTCAGCGTCTCGTACTACACGCGGCTGGAGCAGGGGCAGTCGGTCAACGCCTCCGACGCCGTGCTGGACGCGCTGGCCGGCGCGTTGCGCCTGGACGACCACGAGCGCACGCACCTGCGGGAACTCGCGTCGCGGCGCCCCCGCCCGCTCCGGCGTCCCCCGGCGGAGCGCGTCAACGCCATGACCCTCGACCTGGTGCGCTCGATGGAGAACGTGCCCACGCTGGTCCTCGGCCGCCGCACCGACGTGCTGGCCTGGAACCCCCTCGGGCACGCCCTGCTCGCCAGCCACCTCGACCCGACGGCCCCCGAGCGGCCCGCCGACCGACCGAACGTCGCCAGGATGCTGTTCCTCGACCCGCACTGCCGGGACCTGTACGTGGACTGGGACCGCAAGGCGCGCGGCGTCGTGGCGAACCTCCGACTGATCGCCGGCCGGCACCCCGAGGACGCCCTGCTGGCCTCGCTGGTCGGGGAGCTGTCCGTGAAGAGCCCCGAGTTCGTCGCGCTGTGGGGCGACCACCGGGTCAAACCCTGCGAGGGAGCGACCTACCGGCTCCGACACCCCCTGGTCGGCGAACTCACCGTCACGCAGCAGGCGCTCTCGTTGCCGCACTCGCCAGAACAGTCGGTGCTCGTCGTCACCGCCGAGCAGGGCTCCAGCTCCCAGGACACGCTCAGACTCCTGGGGCGGTTCACCGTCACGAGCTGACAGCGGCCTCGCACCCCGTGTGACGGTCGGGCCGATACCGGCGTACCAGTGCCGCCACGCCCCCGAACCTGGCTTCTCGTCTAGGTTGGTTGGTGCCGCGATTGATCCCGGTGGCGGCGGTGTCCATTCTGGTCGCGAGCACGCGCCGCACCGGAAGGACCACCGTGTCCGGACCGCACAGAAGTGATCACTCGTCTGTGGACGACGGAGTGGTGACAGACCACGTCGGTACGTCAGCCCGTCCGCCGCGACCATCCCGGAGCGACAGTCCGACGGCCCGGCGGTCCGACAGTCCGGCGGTCCGACAGTCCGGCCGTGCTCCCGACCGGGTCCAACCAGGCGGTGGCACCGCGTCGCCGGTCGTCGTGACGCCGACGACCAGGCCCCGCCGCGACCGCTCCGACGCGCCGGCGCCCCCGCGCGGGGCGCCTGACGGGCGAGGCAAGGAGAGACGGGTGTTGGGACGACACAGGAAACGCACGCGGCGGGCCGCGGGGCGCACGGTCGCGGGAGTCTCCGCGGCGGCGGTGCTGGCCGTGGTGCTCCCCGCGCCGAACGCGGGCGCGGCCGAGGCCGCCACCGGCCCCACCAACTCCATCACCGACGTGGCCGGGATCGAGGTGGGCCAGTACACCGACCGCACCAACGTCACCGGCACGAGCGTGCTGCTGATGAAGGAGGGCGCGCAGGTCGGCGTCGACGTGCGGGGCGGCGTCCCCGGCACGGTCAACACCGACGCGCTCAACCCGGTCACCTCGCAGTCGGCGTTCCACGGGCTGGTGCTGTCCGGCGGGAGCTGGGCGGGGCTGTCCGCCTACGACGGCGTGGTGCAGTACCTGCGGGAGCAGAAGGTCGGGCACGTCTACGCGGACGGCAAGACCCTCCCCGGCGTCGCTGGCGCGATCATCTACGACCTGGAGCAGGGCGCGGACTTCGCCGGCCAACTGGAGGTCACGCCGGACAGGAAGTTCGGCTACGAGGCGGCGAAGGCCGCGAAGTCGGGCCCGGTCGAACAGGGCAGCGTCGGCGCCGGCACCGGCGCGGGCACGGACGGCCCCGGCATCCGCCTCAAGGGCGGCGTGGGGACCGCGAGCGTGAACCTCGGCAACGGCATCACGGTGGCGTCGTTCGTCGTGGTCAACTCGTTCGGCAAGGCCTACGACGAGACGCGGGGCTGCGAGCTGTACTCGTTGCACCTGGAGGTCGGGAACGAGTTCGGCGACACCCGCCGCCCGCCGGAGGGCTGCAAGGCCACGGTGCCCTCGGCGAAGCCGGCCGACAAGCCCAGCGCCGAGGTGGACAAGAACACGACGATCGGCGTGGTCGCCACCAACGCCAAGCTGACCGCGCCCCAGGTCCAGAAGCTGGCCCAGGTCGCGCACGGCGGGCTCGCGCGGGCGATCCGCCCCGCGCACACGATGTCCGACGGCGACACGATCTTCGGCGTGAGCACGAAGAAGGGCTCCGAGGTCGGTCTGGAGGACTTCAACGCGCTGCTGGAGGCCGGAGCCAACACGTTCAGTCGCGCGGTGGCGCACGCCGTGCTGCGCGCGAAGCCCGTGGCCGGCCGGCCCACCTACTGCCAGACCTTCCCGGGAGCCTGCGCCGGCAACACCCCGGCGAACGCTCCGGCCGAGGGCGCGGAGCAGATCGGCCTGGCCGCGCCGGCGCCGCCTGCGGGCGGTGAGGGTGGCGGCGGCGCGAGCCTGCTGTCCGTCGCCGCGCCGGCGTTGCTGGTTCTCCTCGGGTTCGGCGCCCTGGCGTCCCTGCGCCCGCTCCGTCGTCTGGTCTCCGGCCGGGCGGTCCGTTCTCCCAGCTAGTCCCTTCACGCGCCCGAGAGGGCGCTGCCAGAGCCGGTGGATCTGACGGGGCCGGTGGGCAAGGGCGTTGCCCCTCCCACCGGCCCCGCCCTCGTCCCCGGAGCTGAGAAGAGCAGCTCCGCCCGCCGACCTCGACCTCACCGATCCGTGGTCGGATGGTCACACTCCGCCCTCGAACGAACCGCCGACGGCTCACCGCGCCCTCCCTGACCTCGGTCGCGCGAGGGAGGGCGCCTCGGCGTCCTCCCTGGCAGGTGCTGGTGGCGACCGTGTTGAGCAGGGCGGTGCCGAGGGTCGCCCCGAGTTGCTGGGCGGCGTTGTCGGCCGCCGAGGCCGCGCTGACGTCGTGCGGCCGGACGTCGGCGGTGACCAGGCTGGCGGTCGGGGGCATGACGAACCCGAGGCCGAGCCCGGTGAGGACCGGAGCGGGCGCCAGGTAGGTCGACAGGACGTTCCTGCTCTGCGGCGTCAGCCGGGGCAGGGCATCTAAGTCCACTTTGGACAGAACGGAGAGCGGGCGCCAGGAGTGTTCTCGTCGCGTTCGACGCTGGGCGCAGGGCGTCTTGAGCGCGCGGTCGGCGGGTGGCTGTGCGCCCCGACCACACGGTGGCCGCGCCTCGCTGGCCCCGGCATATCCTGACCCCTCGGGTGGCGCGCGGGGCGCGACCACCGGGTCCACACGGCTACACGCGAGGATGGGGCGGTGACGTGCGCGCACGCGTCGAGGTGATCGGGATCGGTGCGGGTGATCCGGGGCATGTCACGGTCGAGGGCGTGGCCGCGCTCAACCGGGCCGACGTGGTGTTCTTCCTGGACAAGCCCGGCGAGGCCCGTGAGCTGTCGGACCTGCGGCAGGCGATCCTGGACACCCACGTCCCCGACGGCGGGTACCGGGTGGTCCGCGCCGAGGACCCGCCCCGGGACCGCGCCGCCGCGCGGTACGTCGACGCGGTCGCGGACTGGCGCAGCCGTCGCGCCGACGTGTGCGAGCGGATGATCGCCGAGCACCTGAAGCCGGGGGAGACCGGCGCCTTCCTCGTGTGGGGCGACCCGGCCCTGTACGACAGCATCATCGCGGTCGTCGACGACGTCCTCGCGCGCGGCCGGGTGGACTTCGACGTGCGCGTGGTGCCCGGCGTCAGCAGCGTCTCCGCGCTCGCCGCGCGGCACCGCACCACGTTCAACCAGGTCGGGGGCGCGGTGCAGATCACCACGGGGCGGCGCCTCGCGGCGGGATGGCCCGAGGGCGCGGACGACGTGGTGGTCATGCTCGACGCGCACAACGCGTTCCTGCGCTTCGCCGACGACCCCGGGGTGCGCATCAGTTGGGGCGCCTACGTCGGCACCGAGGACGAGATCCTGATCTCCGGCCGGCTGGTCGACGTGGCGGAGCGGATCGTCGAGGCGCGGGAGCGGGCCCGGCGGGCGAAGGGGTGGATCATGGACAGCTACCTGCTGCGCCGAGGGGCGGGCGATCCGGACTGACCGCCCGCCCCGCCGGCGGGGCCGGCGTCAGCGGCGCCAGACCGTGCCCCGGCGCTCGTACTCCAACACGGTCTCGACGCTCTGGGCGAGCCGCGCGCCGAGGAACCGCTCCACGACCCACAGGGCCAGGTCGAGGCCGGACGTCACGCCGCCCGCGGTGATCAGGTTGCCGTCGTCCACGACGCGGGCGTCGATGACCTGCGCGCCCTGGGCGGCGAGGTCGGCCTTCGCGGCGTGGTGCGTGGTGGCCGGCCGCCCCTTGGTGATGCCGGCGGCGGACAGCGCCATCACGCCGGTGCAGATCCCGACGGGCATCGTCCGGGCCGAGGCCAGCCGGCGCAGGAAGTCCCGGTCGGCGATGAGGCGGTGGACGCCGGGACCGTCCTTCTTCCGGTAGCCGCCCCCGGGGACGACGAGCACGTCGGAGGCGTGGGGCGACCAGCCCTGCGCCACCTCGACCCTGGTGCCGTAGGCGCAGGTGACGATGCCCGGTTTCCCCGGCGTGACCAGGGTGGTCGTCAGCGCGCCGCCCAGGGACTTGGCGAGCCCGAAGACGTCGATGGGCGCGATGAAATCCTGCTCCTCCACGCCGTCGTAGACCAAGATCTGGACGCGCAGGGGCTTGGCGGCGGACGGGGACGGGGTTTCGGACGCGGTCGGGGTTTCGGATGCGGACGCGGTTCCGGTCGCGCCGATGATCCCGGCGGCTCCGGCGGTGCCGAGCGCCGCGGCGGACAGAGCCGACGTGCGCAGGAACGAGCGACGTTCCACGATGGCCTCCCCAGTTCGGTTCTGCCCCACAGGTCGCGCCGCGGGGGCCGCCAGTTCCCGGGACCACGACGCCGGCGACGGTGAGGGACGTGGAGCGCGGGGTTCCGACCCTGGCTCCCGCCGTGTTTCCGCTGGTCACGCCGGTTCTCGTCGAGTCACGTCTGTGGTGGGGATCACGGCCTCCACAGAGGACGGGCGCCGTCGTCAGGCGTGCTCGGCGGTATCACGCGTCCACTCTCGGCACGGCTACTACTCTTTGATACCGTGTAGTGGTACTCGGTACTACTTAGTACCAAGAGGGTCGGAGGGAACCCACGATGGACGGCCTGACAGAGATGCTGAAGGGCACGCTGGAGGGCTGCGTGCTCGAAATCATCGGCAACGAGGAGACCTACGGGTACGCCATCACGCGTCGGCTGAACGAACTCGGCTTCACCGACGTCATCGAGGGCACGGTCTACACCATCCTGCTGCGGCTGGAGAAGAACGGGCTCGTCCAGGTGACGAAACGGCCGTCCGAAGTGGGGCCGCCGCGCAAGTTCTACGCCCTCAACGACGCGGGGCGTCAGGAACTCGCGACGTTCTGGGCGAAATGGGACTACCTCTCATCGCGGATCAACCAGCTCAGGGAGGGCGGGAGATGAGCTTCTGGGAAACCATCACAGGTAGTGATCTCACCAGGGTGTGGAAGGGGTTCGAGGCCAGGGCCGCGGCGTTGCCGGACGATCACCGGGCGGCGTGGGAACAGATCAAGGTCCACCTCGCCCCCTACTCGGGCTTCACGGGGCGCAACCTGACGCCGATCCTCGACAGCGCGCTGGGGCTGCTTGAGGAGACGGCGGCAGACGGGCAGAGCGTCGACGAGGTGCTGGGGGACGACATCAGGGGCTTCTGCGCGGCGCTGGCCGGCGGAGAGGGCGCCCCGAGCTACCGCGACCGGTGGCGCGAGCAGTTGAACAGGAACGTCGCGAGGAAACTGGGCCGGCTGGGGGGCTGACGTGGGCATTCGGGACATCATCGAGGGCAAGAGGCAGTGGCGGGCGCACACGGCGCGGGTCAGGGCGCTCCCGCAGGATTACCAGATCGTCTACAAGGAGATCCAGAAGTACCTCTTCAAGGTCGGACCGGTCGACCTTCCTGACGGGCGCCTGCTCTCCGGGATCGTCGACTTCTTCGAGGAGGGCGCCGCGGCCGGCAAGGGAGTCCTGGAACTCATCGGCGACGACGTCGCCGCGTTCTGCGACGACCTGATCAAGGACTCACCCACCTACGCGGACATCTACCAGAAGTCCCTCGGCGGGAAATCCGGCACGGCCGAGAAGTGACACCCGTCGATTCCGTGCACGAGTGCTCGCCTCCGGTCGAAGCGTCATTGTCGTGCCGGTGGGAGTAGCCCGGACCAGTGAGGTTGTGAGGGGGACCGGTGGCGCAGCCACCGGTCCTTCCTCCGTTCCCGTGCGCCACCCACTCCGAGACGCGGGGCGATGCCGGCGGGTGGTCGCCTCGCTGCGGCCAGCGGCCTCACTGGACAGTGGAAGCACGCCCCGTGGGATTCGACAGTGTGGACATCACGGGGCGTCCACACTGTCCGTCCACCTCGGACGCCTGGACGATCAAGACTTGTGGACGGTCGACACGGCAGAATGTTCCGTCGACACACGGTGATCGTTCGTCGGGTTGTCGTCACTCGCCGTGATAGTTGAGATCACAGTGGACGGGGCGGGAACCGGGAGGCCTCCCCGAACGACCTGTACGACGTGGACTGCGGAACCTGCCGTGAGGCGCTCTCGGCCCGAATGGACAACGAGGCGGAACCCGTGCCGTCCGCCGAGGTCGACCGGCACGTGGCGGCCTGCGCCCCCTGCACGCGCTGGCTGGTCGAGGCCGAGGCCCTCACCAGGGCCGTCCGGGTCCGGGCGGCGGAGGACGTGCCGGACCTGGTCGCCAGGGTCGTCGCCGTCGCGCCCCGCCCCCGGCGCGGGCTCCCCGTCAGGCTCGCGCTCGCCGCCGTCGCGCTCCTCCAGCTCATGGTCGCGATCTCCCAGCTCCTCAGCAGCATGACCGGGCACACCGGACACGGAGGGTCGGCGGGGCACCTCTTCAACGAGGGCGCGGCCTGGAACCTCGCGCTGGGCCTCGGCCTGCTCGTCGTCGCCCGACGCGCCGAACGGGCCGGCACCCTGCTCCCGGTCCTGGGGTCCTTCCTCGCGGTCCTCGCCGCGTTCTCCGCGCACGACCTGATCACCGGCGTCACCTCGCCCGCGCGCGTGATCTCGCACGTGCCCCTGCTGGTCGCGCTGGTGCTGCTGTTCCTCGTCCACCGGGCGCACCGACAGCACCCGATCCCCGGCAGCCCCACGGCGACCGGGCACGACGGCGACCACCACGTCGGCCAGGCGGGTGGGACCGACCCCTCCGGCGGCGGGCGGGGCCGAGGCGCCCGTCACCTGTCGCCCACGGCGGAGCGCCGGACCGACGCCGCATGAGCGCACCGTCATCGGGACCGACGGACACACCCGCCCGGTCCCGCCGCCCACGAGCAGGGCGTCACCGGCTCGTGCCGGCGCTGTCGGATCAGGTTGCCCGCCCCCGGACCGGGGCGCGGGACGAAGGACACGGGTGAGGGCATGTCACGACCGAGCGACGACGAGATCACCGGGTGGGCCTTCGCCGCCCGACGGGGCGACCGCGCCGCGCTGGAGCGGTTCGTCAGGGCGACCCAGCACGACGTGTGGCGGTTCGTCGCACACCTGACCGACAACCAGCTCGCCGAGGACCTGGCCCAGGAGACCTACGCGCGCGCCCTGCGCGGCCTCGCCCGGTTCGAGGGCCGGTGCTCGGCCAGGGCGTGGTTGCTGTCCATCGCCCGCCGCGTCGCCGCCGACCACATCCGCGCCGTGCGGGTGCGGCCCCGGCAGGCGGACGTCCCCGACTGGCAGCACGCCGCGGAGCAGTCCACGCCCGCCGGCGCGAGCAGGTTCGAGGAGTACGTCGCGCTCCGCGCGTTGGTCGGCGCGCTGGACCCCGAGCGCCACGAGGCGTTCGTGCTCACCCAGACACTCGGCCTGTCCTACGCCGAGGCGGCCGAGGTGTGTGGCTGTCCAGTGGGGACGATCCGCTCCCGTGTCGCCAGGGCGCGGGAGGAACTCGTGGCCCTCGTCCGCCAGGACGTCGGGCCGGGCGGGCCGCGCCTGGCGATGTGAACCACCAGCGCGTCACGCGGCGTGCTCGGCCCCACCCCACCAGCACGCCGCCGGCGCGACATTCGGGCCGCCGATCCCGGAACGCTGTGGCCCGCACATCAGTCGCGCCCGGCGTGTGCGAGTCTCGGTCAGACGGGGGGGATGAACCCGTCGAGCCACCCCGTACCCCCGCACTGCGGGCACTCCTCCTCAAGGACCGCCTCATCTTCCTCGCCGGTGTCGAAACTGTCCGGGTGGTGCACCCTACGGAGCACGCGCCCGTCCCCGACGAGGTGCTGATAGCTCCGCGTCAGCTTGCCTGTCCCCTCGTTTACTTCGAAGGTGGCGACAAAGCGGCGGCACCGGTGGCACGCGGTCCTGAACGGCAACATGCCGTCACGTCCGCTGACCATGGCACTTTGGGCACATCCTTTTCTCGGGCGGTGGCGGAGGTGCTTTCCCCATCGGTTGTTCCCTTCCTGTCCCAACACGAGTTCCGGTTCCGGCGATTACCCTGCCGTCCTGATGTTCCGTATCGGCCGAGGATGGGCCCCGTCATTTGGGTGGCGCAATGCTCTTTTGGACGATGTTTCGTCTGAAATTTCGGAACTGGGGGTCGCCGGAGTGCGCAGCGGACTCGGGCCGTACCGGGGACCGGCCGACATCGACCGGATCGAACGCGTCGCCGAGGACCTCGACCAGGTCGATCCACTCGTTCGTCGCCGCCGGCCTGAACTCGCCGTCGGGCACCAGGTCGCGCCATCGCGCGATCTTCTCGCCCAGCGCTCGGGGACCCTCGGCCACCGCGGTCGGCCCCGGGTAGACCAGCCATCCGTCGGCGTTCGCGTCGACCTGCAAGGGAACGTCCCGCAGCCACAACGCGCCGAACCCCGCCCGGTCCGCGGCCTGAATGATCTCGCCCTGCCCGGACATCCGCCGGAAGTCCCCGTCGTAACAGCGGGCGCCTGCGCCAACGACGACCGTCGTCGGCGCAGGCGCCCGTTCCCTTCTCGCCCGTTCCCGCTCAGCGACGGGAAAGCGTGGTCAACACGCGCAGGCGATGCCCTTGCCCGGCGCGGTCAGCGGGTCGACCGGCGCGCGGCGCACCCCCGAGGCGTCCTCGACCGCGAAACCCTCCCGCACCCAGTACTCGTAGCCGCCGAGCATCTCCTTGACCCGGTAGCCGAGCTTGGCGAAGGCGTGCGCGGCGCGCACCGCGCCGTTGCAGCCAGGGCCCCAGCAGTAGGTGACCACGAGCTTCGACCTGTCGACCAGCACCTCGGCGCGCTCGGGGATGTCGTCGGTCGGCAGGTGGATCGCCTGGGGGACGTGGCCCTGGTTCCACGCCTCCTCGCTCCGGGTGTCGACGAGGACGAAGTCGGCCACTCCCGCCTCGATGTCGGCGTGGACGTCGGAGACGTCGGCCTCGAACGTGCGACGGGTGTAGAAGTGCGCCTCGGCGACCGCGGGGTCCGCGGCCGGCACCCTGCCGACCTTGGACTCCGGCGTCGCCTGCGGGGAAGACGTCACGGGGTGGCTCCATTCCAATGCGCGCGACTGCGGTGGTTGGTGTTCTGTTCGTCGAGTGTCGTCCGGAGACCGTTCGGCGGTCGTTCGGGTGCGTTCCCGGCGTCGGCGACGGGTTCCCCAGCCTCGTCCGGCCCTGACCCGTGCGTCGCGTGGGCCGGACGTTCCTCATCCCGTCGCCAAAGTAGCAAGCGACGGCGTCCCCCGAACGGCACCGGACGACCCTGGACGACACCGGACGACCCTGGACGGCGCCGAAACCGAACGAACGCGGCCCGGCCGACGCCTCCCGCCGTGGACCGGCGAGCGCGCCCGGGGGCGCCCGGACGCGGGACAGCGTGACCACCGGATCGGCCGCCTGTCACGCGTTCCCCGCTGTCCTCTTCCATCCACGGACCGAAGAGGATGATCTACGAGCAGCGGTTGGACGACGCACAGCGCGTCTTCGTGCGGGGCAACAGCCTCGTCACGGCGGTGGAGGCCGACGAGGACGCCGTGCGGCTGGAGATCAGGGAAGTCCACACAGGACAGTCCATGCGCGACGAGGTTGACGTGGTCGTGCTGGCCACCGGCTTCCGGCGACCTGGGGCCCGGCCCGCACCAGGAGCGGTACCCCCGTTGCTCAAGGCGGCCCTCGCGGGGACGGACCCGGCGTTGGAGGACCAGGTCTGGGCGGGGGAGCTGCCGCGCAGCGAACCCCGGATGACGACGTGCATCAAGTACGCGTACCGGTACGGGATTCTGATGCGGAACAACGCGGGGGAGGTCGCGCACTCGCCGTACTTCCGCTCCTACCTCACCGCCGCGAAGCCAGGGGCGGTGCTGCGCAAGCCGCCAGAGGGCTGGTACCAGTTCGCCGGCTCACTGGCCATCGCCGGGGCGTACCGGGGACCGGCCGACATCGACCGGATCGAACGCGTCGCCGAGGACCTCGACCGCAGGCTCGACATCGTGGTTGTCTGACCACCCGCCCCCACCACGACCGCCACCCGGCCCGTGATCCTTCGGCCCGCCGTGGTGGGGGAGCGGCCACGCTGGGTGTCCGTTGGCACGCCACCGTGACAGCTCGTCACCAGATGGCACCGCTTCACGCGGGCGGGTGGTGACTGGGGTACGTCCAGCACCCACCACCCGGCGGGCCGAGCGCTGCCCGGAGAACGGGCGCGCCTGTTCGGGGCAGGCTCGGCGCACCCGAGTTTGTTGCCGCGCACGAGGGGATAACCCGATCGGGACCGGACGGCCCCGGCGGGAGGTGACCCGCGTGTCGAGACATCCCCAACCCGAGGGCGCGGCGGGGACGACGGCCGCCCCGCCGGCGAGGTCGAGGCCGGAAGGCCCGACCGACCTGCCGCGTCGCTCCTGGTGGGCGGTGCTCCGACGCACCGTGGCGGAGTTCAGGGAGGACGACCTCACCGACTGGGCCGCGGCCCTGACCTACTACGGCGTGCTGTCGATCTTCCCCTGCCTGGTCGTCCTGACGGCCGTGCTGGGCATGACGGGGTCCTCGGCGCTCCAGTCGCTCGCCGACTCGGCGAAGGACATGGGGCCGGGCGCGGGGACCGAGGTGCTGGTCCGCGTGCTCCACGAGGTCCAGGGGACCGGGGGCGTGGCGGGGCCGATGGCCGTGGTCGGCCTCGTCGGGGCCGTGTGGACCGGCTCCGGCTACCTCGGGGCGTTCATCCGGGCGTCCAACGCGATCTACGAGATGGACGAGGGCCGGCCGGTGTGGAAGACCGTCCCGCTGCGGATCGGCCTCACCCTCGCGCTCCTGCTGTCGCTGGGGCTGTGCGCCGTCGGCGTGGTGGCGACCGGCGGGGTCGCGGAGCGCGTCGGGGAGTGGTGGGGGCTCGGCTCGACCGCGGTGCTGGTGTGGGACGTCGCGAAGTGGCCGGTGATGGCCGCGCTGGCCAGCCTGGCGTTCGCGTTGCTCTACTGGGCCGCCCCCAACGCGCGTCAGCCGGGGTTCCGGTGGCTGAGCCCCGGGGGAGTCCTCGCCGTCGTCGTGTGGGTGGCCGCCTCGGCCGGGTTCGCGTTCTACGCCGCGCACTTCGGCTCGTACAACAAGATCTACGGCTCGCTGGCCGGGGTCGTCGTCTTCCTGGTCTGGCTGTGGATCTCCAACATCGCGGTGCTGCTGGGCGCGGAGCTGAACGCCGAGCTGGCCAGGGGCGAACGGATCGAGGAGGGCCACCCGCCCGAGTGGGAACCCTTCCTGCCGCCCCGCGACACGCGCGCGATGGACGACCCGCCCCCGGCGACCCCGGAGAGGATCCCCGACATCCCCGCGCAGAACGCACCGCACAGGGGGAAGGAGGAGTCGCGATGACCCACAGGACCGCCGCACGGCCGGCGGAGTCCCGGTCAGTCGCCGAGCTGGTTTCCGACCTGACCGACCAGATCCGCCGGCTGGTGCGCGACGAGATGCGACTGGCCGCGGTCGAGCTGCGCGGCAAGGGCAGGCGGCTGGGCGCGGGCGCCGGGCTGGCCGGCGCCGCCGCGGTGCTCGCCTGGTACGGCGGCGCGGCCCTGGTCGCCGCGCTCGTGCTGGTGTTGGCCCTGGTGATGCCCGCGTGGGTGGCGGCACTGGTCGTGGGCGTCGTCCTGCTGCTGGTCGGGGCGGTGCTCGGGCTGTCCGCGCGGCAGCAGGTGCGCAGGGCGGGGCCGCCGGTGCCCGAGGAGGCGGTCACGGGACTGAGGCAGGACGTCGAGACGATCAAGGAAAGGGCGCGCCGATGAGCACGGCACACCGGAAGAACACCCAGCACAACGGAGCGAGGACCCCGAAGAACCAGGGCGGCGGCGCCGCCGTCCCCGCGCGGGCGCAGGAACCGACGGCGCAGAAGCCACCGGCGACGGGACCCACGACGACGGGGCCGACGGTGCCGGGGCCGACGGCGGCGGGGCCGACGTCCCAGAGGCCGCCCGCCACGCCCGCGAACACGCCCCCCGGGAACCCCACTCCCGGCAACCCGACGCCCGGGAGCACGCCCTCCAGCAATGCGTCTCCTGGCAACCCGACGCACGGGAACCCGACGCACGGGAACCCGACGCACGGGAACCCGACGCACGGGCACAAGGCTCACGGCGACGACGTCCCCACCGACCCCGAGGGCCTGCGTCGCGACCGGGACCGCACGAGGGCGGAGCTGGGCGAGACCGTGCAGGAGCTGGCCCACAAGCTCGACGTGTCCGCGCAGACCAGGGAGAAGCTCCACGACACCGGCGAGACGGTGCGGAGCACCGCGAGCGAGCTGTCCCACCAGGCCAGGGACAAGGCCAGGGAGGCCGCCGACACGGTCCGGCACTCGACCGAGAACCTGCGGCACCAGACGCAGCACCTGATTCACCAGGCCGCGGCGAAGGTGCCGGAGCCGGTGGCCGAGCGCGGGCAGCGCCTGGCCGCCACCGCCCGGCAACGCCCCCTCCCGGTCGCGGTGGTGGCCGGCGTCGTCGCCCTCCTGGTCCTGTGGCGGATGCTGAGGCGGCGGTGACGGTGAGGGCGGTGTACAAGCCGTTGGGCGTCCTCCTCGGCGTGCTCGGCGGCCTCGCCGGCGACGCGGTCTTCGCCCAGGTGTGGAAGCGCGTCGCCGGCCGAGGGGAAGCCCCGAGGGCGACCGCGCGGCGCGCCACCTGGGGCCAGGTCCTGGCGTCCGCCGCGATCCAGGGCGCGATCTTCGGCTTGGTCAAGGCCGCGATCGACCGGGGTGGGGCCGCCGCCTTCCACCGCCTCACCGGGACCTGGCCCGACGACTGACCGGTCGCCGCCGAGGCTCCCCGGCCTCCGCCAGGTGGGTCGGCGTGGGCGTCGCCCCCGTCGATCGCGCACTGGACGCCCTCGGCGACCCGGCCGGCCGGGGCGTGACCAGCCCAGCCAACCCCCTCTCTCCGGCTGCGCTGGCCGCGCTCCGGCCGCCTCCGTCGGCTCGCCAGGGTGCGACGGCGGGTGCGGCGTCGGGCCGCCGGCGGTGGTTCCTCGGGGCTCCTGGAGCGCGATTTCGTTGTGTTAGGAACATCGCGTGAAGCGACGCTCAGAGCACACGGTGTGGCTCGCGGTCCTCGTCCTGGTCGGGTTGGTCTCCGTCCCGACGCCGGCCGTCGCGGACGAGAAGGCGCCACCGGGATTCGTGGCCCTGCGGGACGTCGATCCCACGATCCGCCAGGAGATCCGCTACGCCGGTCTCCACAACTTCGTCGGCCGTCCCGTGCGGGGCTACCAGGAGCCCACCTGCCTGCTGACCCGGCAGGCCGCCCTCGCCCTGCGCGAGGCCCAGCGGATGCTCCTGCGCCAGGGCTACACCCTGAAGGTGTACGACTGCTTCCGGCCCCAGCGCGCCGTCAACGACTTCGTGGCGTGGGCGAAGCGGGTGCGCGACGACCGGATGAAGGCGGAGTTCTACCCCGAGGTTGACAAGTCCCGGCTGTTCGAGGACGGCTACATCGCCGAGAAGTCCGGACACAGCAGGGGGAGCACGGTCGATCTCACGGTGGTGCGGCTCCCGGTCCGACCGCAACGTCCCTACGTCCCCGGCGAACGGCTGCGCCCCTGTTTCGCGCCGGTGGGGGAGCGGTTCCCCGACAACAGCGTCGACATGGGCACCGGCTTCGACTGCTTCGACACCCGCGCCCACACCGACGACCCCCGGGTTTCCGCCACGGCCCGCGAGAACCGGCAGCGGCTGCGCGCCGCGATGGAGTCCGCCGGCTTCACGAACTATCCGCTGGAGTGGTGGCACTACACCCTGCGCGACGAGCCGTTCCCCGACACGTACTTCGACTTCCCGGTCACGCGTCGCTCCGTGCGGTGATCCCGGGGGCCCAGAGGGCCTCGCCACCGCCGACCTGCGCCGGGCGGGCCATCACCCGCGAACACCTGCGCAGGTCGCGCGGTGGGGGTGGGGTTGCCCTTGTCGTGGGAACGAAGAAGTTGCCGATTCCATCACAAACCACGCTATCCGCCACGTCTGAGTGAATCGGCCTGCACGAAAGTGTCATGATCGGTCTCCCCCACTTGGTGGGGTGATCGATTTCTGGTTGATCTTGGCGCCGTGGCTACGGATGAAGCGAGGCAAGCGTCGACGGACGGGCTCGGGCGCCGGTCGTTCCTCACCGCCGCCGCGGGGTTGACCGCGGTGTCGCTGGCGGGAACCACGGCCCTGCCCGACGTCGGGTGGGCGGCGACACCGGCACGCGACCCCCAGCGGTGGGAGCGGTGCCTGCGGTTGGCGCGCGAGCTGTTGTTGGTCGGCCCGAAGGGCGAGGACCTGAAGCTGGAGTACCTGAAGGTCCTCATCGACGAGGGGCTGCCCAGGACCTCCCGGCCGAAGAAGGTGCTCGTCGTCGGCGCCGGGATCTCCGGACTGGTGGCGGGGATGCTGCTCAAGCAGGCCGGGCACCACGTCACGATCATCGAGGCGAACGCCAACCGGGTCGGCGGCCGGATCAAGACCTTCCGGTCCGGTCCTGAGTGGACCGGACGGCAGCCGTTCTTCGCCGACGTGCGCCAGTACGCGGAGGCCGGAGCGATGCGGCTGCCCGACTTCCACCCGTTGGCGTTAGCCCTGGTCGACAAACTCGGGTTGAAGCGCCGCCTGTTCTACAACGTCGACATCACCCCCGGCACGGGCAACGACAAGGCTCCCCTACCGCCGGTGGTCTACCGGTCCTTCACCGGAGCCGAATGGCGCCGCGGCCCCCGCGACACCGACTTCCGCGCCCCGACCCCGGCGGCACGGACCTGGATCCACACCAACGGCAACCTGACGCGGCGCGCGGACTACGCCGCGCGCCCGGCACAGACCAACACCGGTTTCGGCCTGTCCGGCAAGGACCTGACGGTCACGGCGGCCCAGATGCTCGACGCGGCGCTGGAACCGGTCCGCGACTACTTCTCCGTGCGCGGCGCCAACGGGGAACGGGTCAACAAGCCGGTGCCGCAGTGGATCGAGGGCTGGGCCAGGGTCCTGTACGACTTCGACGGCCACTCGATGGAGCGCTTCCTCACCGAGCAGGCCGGGCTGTCGACCAACGCCGTGGACCTCATCGGCACGGTGGAGAACCTGACCTCCCGCCTCGCCCTGTCGTTCATCCACAGCTTCCTGACGCGCAGCCTGGTCAGCACCTCGGCGACCTACTGGGAGATCGACGGGGGAACCGCGCGCCTGCCCTACGCGCTCCTGCCGTCGGTGAAGGACGAGGTCCGGATGAACCGCAGGATGACGCGGATGGAGTTCTGGGACCCCGACCGCGACTGCTCCGGGTGCGAACACGTCCGCAAGGACGGGCCGCGCGTGTGGATCGAGACCGTCAGCGAGTCCGGCGGCGACGACTCCGTCTCCGGCAAGCCCGCCGAGCGGGAGGTGTTCACCGGTGACGTCGCGATCGTCACCATCCCGTTCTCGGTGCTGCGCCACGTCGAGGTCACCCCCGGCTTCTCCTACGGCAAGCGCCGCGCCATCACCGAACTGCACTACGACTCCGCGACCAAGGTGCTGCTGGAGTTCCGGCGCCGCTGGTGGGAGTTCACCGAACAGGACTGGCAACGCGAGCTGAACGCGATCAGGCCCGGCCTCTACGACCACTACCGCGAGCGGGGGAAGGGCGAGGCGACCGGCACGGTGGGCGGCGGTTCGGTGACCGACGGCCCCAACCGGTTCATGTACTTCCCCTCCCATCCCGTCCAGGGCAGCCCCGGCGGCGTGGTGCTGGCCAGCTATAGCTGGGCCGACGACGCCAACCGCTGGGACTCCCTCGACGACGCCGAGCGCTCCGCCTACGCCCTGCGCGGCCTCCAGGCGATCTACGGGAGGCGGATCGAGGCGTTCTTCACCGGCCACGCCCCGACCCAGAGCTGGCTGCGCAACCGCTACGCCGGCGGTGAGGCGGCGGTGTTCACGCCGCGGCAGCTCACCGAGCTGCAACCCTCGATCCCCACCCCCGAGGGGCCGGTGTTCTTCGCCGGCGACCACGTCTCCCTCAAGCACGCGTGGATCGAGGGAGCCCTGGAAACCGCCGTCCAGGCGGCGATCGACGTCAACACCCGCACCTGATCTCCCGGGGCTGTCGCCGGGATGGCGGGGTCGGGTCGGCGGAACCGCCGACCCGACCCCGTTTCTTTGGGTCTGGCGCCGGTCGTGGAGTTGGGGCGGCGTCCCGTTGCCCGCGTGCGGGTGGAATCGGGTCGGCCCGGTTGGGCACGGATCAGGAGTGGAGGCGGCCGACAGAGGTTGGGGAGAGGGAAACGCGCGGGGAACTCGGCCCGACGCGCGTTCCGGGTGTCCGCGCGGCCACCTCGGTGCACGTTGGCCGCCGGCGCGCGCCAGAGCTGTCGGACTCGGTTCTGCCGTTGCGCGCGCGGGCGGCGCGGGGAGGGCATTGTCGCTGGGGCGGTGACACCGCGTAATGGGCTGGGGAATAGTGGTGGACGGTCGCTGGGGTCCGGATAACGCCTCGATATCGCCGTGGACGAGGCGTGATCGAGTCGGTGAGGGCGCTGTTGTTCCCCGCTGGCGGCGAATCGGAAAGAAGATCGCGGGGGAGAGGTCGGGCGTCGGTCGAGGAAAGGGGGAGCGGCCACGTGCGGCAACAATTCGGGTGAGGAATCGCACCGGACAGGAGAAGGATTTCTCGGCGGCTGGGCCCAGAACATGTACCGGCCGTACGACTATTGGCGTCTGTCATGTTCTGTTCTCGTGGCCGTCGGCGAGGCCGGGCACTTCCGACAGGAGGTGGGGACGGTCTCTGTCGTCCATTTCTTCGCGGACGCCCCTCCCGGGGAAGGCGACGGCGCCGGAAGATTCGGGACGACAGGTGACCGGTCAGTAGCTCGTCAGCGCCGCGCTGGGCGTCCTTCGCGCACCGGCCTCCGTGCGGGCTCGCGCCTCCGTCGCGTTCTCACCTGGACGGACCATTCGTCGGGGTCCTCGCCGAGTTCGCCGAGAGCCGGGGGAAAGACCTCGGAAAGTGTTCCGTGCGGGAGCGCGCCGCTCCTTGGTTGACTTGAAGTCGGGTTCAACTGCCAGACTGCGCCCGCGTCGGACTTCCGCATGGGAGTTCGTCGGACACTCCCGGGGGCCGCGGCGGTCCGCCGGGGCGAGGGGCCGCGAAAGGGGGACCGCACATTCGGACGATTGACCGGGTCGCCCCGAGGGGTGTAGGAATTTCGCGTCCGGCCGCTTCGCGAATGAGGTGGTCGGACAATTTTCATTGTGCTTTTCCGGCCCATGTGGACTGCTGTCTCAGCTCTTTCGCCCACCTTGTCACTCCGAGTCACCTTGGGCAGACTCGCAATCACCGGACAGTGAGCGCGGATTGAGCGAACCGCGGCGCGCTCGACCGGGTGCCGTTGTCGTCGAGGATTTTTCGCTGGGGGAAGCATTGCGAGCGCACGGCGTACCGTAGAACCGTCGCGCGGGGCCGTTCCGACGCGAAAAACGGCCACCTGGTCCCGAACAGCGGCACGACCATCTCGTCACGGGCGGTGCGAGCGCGTCGCCCGATCCTGTCCGGCGCACGTTCCGGTCGACTCCCGCCCTGACCCAGGAGGTCACAAGTGCACCGAATCCACGCGGATCTGCTGATCCCCGGCGCCGGCGAGCCGGTGGCCAACGGGGTCGTGGTCCTCGACGGGGACCGCATCGCCTTCGCCGGCCCCGAGGCCGAGGCGCCCGCCGCCGGCCCCGACGACGACACCGTGCGGGTCCCGGTGGTCATGCCCGGGCTGTGGGACTGCCACACGCACTTCGCCGGCCTGCCGGGCTCGGTCAGCACCCAGAACCTGATGTTGACCCGCTCCGAGGTGGCCGTGGCCCGGTCCGTGCGGGACGCGGAGGTCGCGTTGCTGGCCGGCTTCACCAGCGTCCGGGAGATGAGCGGCTACGGCATCTTCCTCGCGCCCGTGATCGACGAGGGCACCCTGACCGGACCGTCCATCTACTCGGCGGGCAGGCTGATCAGCCAGACCGGCGGGCACGCCGACGCGCACTCGCTGCCTTACGAGTGGGTCACCGACCCGCGACGCGCCAACGGCATGCTGCACGTCGCCGACGGCGTCCCCGAGTGCCTGCGGGCGGTGCGGCTCCAACTCCGGATGGGCGCGAAGCTGATCAAGGTGTGCACCTCGGGCGGCGTGATCAGCGAACTCGACCACCCCCGGCACCCCCAGTACAGCGACGCGGAGCTGGAGGCGATCGTCGAGGAGGCGGCGAGGGCCGACCGGATCGTGGCCGCCCACTGCCACGGCAAGGCCGGGATCATGGCCGCGCTGCGGGCGGGGTGCAGGACGATCGAGCACGGGACCGAGGTCGACGAGGAGGTCGTCGACGCGATGAAGGAGTGCGACGCCATCCTCGTGCCCACGCGCACCGCCTTCGAGGCGTTCCTCGCCAGCAAGGCCCTGCTGCCGCCCGACGCCCGAGGGAAGCTGGAGGAGATCGCCGACCGCCACCGCGAGGCCATGGCCCTGGCCTGCTCGGCGGGGGTGCGCGTCGCCATGGGCACCGACCTGGGCACCAGCTCGCACAGCTCGCCACTGGGCTGGGGGCACAACGGCGAGGAGTTCGCCCACCTGGTCGCCGCCGGGCTCACCCCGCTCCAGGCCATCGAGGCGGGCACCGCCGCCGCCCCGCTCACCCTCGGCCCCCAGGCGCCCCGGTCGGGTCTGCTGGCCGAGGGCTACGACGCCGACGTCATCGCCCTGTCCGCCAACCCCCTCGACGACATCACGGTCCTGGCGCGCCCCGACGACGTCACGCACGTGTGGAAGCGCGGCGCGCCCGTCAAGTCTCCCGCCTGACCCACCCGATCCCGCCTGACCCACCCGATCCCGCCTGACCCACCCGATCCCGCCGTCAGCTCCCGAAGGATGACCATGTCACTGAAGCCGCAGAAAGAGGGAGACCTCTCCGCCGCTCTCAAGACGATCGACGACATCCTGGCGCACTTCCAGGTCGTCGGTGACCTGGCCCGCGAGGCGCGTTCCCGGCTGACCACGCTCCAGGAGCAGGCTCCCGCCGAACGCGCCGAACGGCGGGTCGCCCGCCAGGAGCCCACGTCCTCCTCCTCGGCCGCCGCCGGTGTCCCGGACGTCCATGAGGTCCCGAACGTCCCCAATGTCACCGCCGTCTCGAACCTCGCGAGCCTGTCGAACGTCGTGTACCCCGAACTCCGGTCCGCCCGGTCGTCGATCCGACTGACCCCGCGCCAGCGGCAGGTGCTCGAACTGCTGGTGCAGGGCGCGTCGAACCGGCGGATCAGCAGGACGCTGCACATCGCTGAGCAGACGGTCAAGGCCCACCTGCACATGGTCTACCGCAAGCTCGGCGTCGCCGACCGGACGGAGGCGGTGGTGACCGCGATCAGGGCGTCGCTGGTGCCGGAGCACCTCCTGAGCGACCAGCCACCGCCTCCGTGCCGGGAGGTGGCGTCCTGACCCGCTAACCCACCGAGGTGGGGGCGAACTCGGCCAGTTCGCGGGCCACGGAGGCCAGCAACGGGTCGGGGTCGCGGGTCAGGAAGAAGTGGTCCCCCGGGAACTGCTCGGCCCGGCACGCGCCCGTCGTGTGCCGGCTCCACTCGACCAGCTCGCGGTGGGACACGTCGGGGTCCTCGGTCCCGCCGAACGCGGTGATCGGGCAGGACAGCGGGGGACGGTCCCGGTAGCGGTAGGTCTCCGAGATGGTGAAGTCGGCGCGCATCACCGGCAGCAGCATCCGGAGGAAACCGGGATTGTCCAGCACGACCTGGGGTGTTCCGTTGAGTTCGGCCAGCCGCGCCACGAACTGCTCGTCGGGGAGGTGGTGGATCACCTCCTCCCGCAGGGGCAGGTGGGGGGCGCGGTGGCCGGAGACCAGCAGCCGCGCCGGCGGGTGGTCCCGCAGGCGGTCGGCGGCCTCGAAGGCCAGGATCGCGCCGAGGCTGTGTCCGAACAGGGCGAACGGCAGGGACGTGTCCACGGCGGCGAGGATCTCGTCGAGCACCTCGGGCAGGGTGGACAGCGGCCGGTGCTGGAGCCGTTCGCCCCGGCCGGGCAACTGCACCGGGCACACCTCGATGTGCTCGGGCAGCCGCGCCGACCAGGGTGCGAACATCCGCGCGTCCCCGCCGGCGTGGGCGAGGCAGTACAGCCTCACCCGCGCCGTGCCGGGTCGGCGGATCGGGCGCCGGATCCTCCCCGTCATGACCCGCCCTTGTGCAGCGAGCCGGCGATGCCGCGCAGGAGGATGTTCGACGTCCCCTCGTAGATCGTGCCGGCCTTGGCGTCCCTGAAGAACCGCTCCGCCGGGTACTCCCTGGTGTACCCGTTGCCGCCGAGCACCTCCACCGCGCCGGAGGCCGCCTTCTGCGCGACCTGCGAGGCGAAGTACTTGGCCATCGCGGACAACCGCAGCCGCTCGGACACGGTCGCGCCGGCCTCCACCGTCCTGGTGACGTCGTAGAGCAGGGCGCGGGCCGCGGCCACCTCGGTGGCGATCTCGGCGAGGGTGAACTGCACACCCTGGTAGGAGCCGATCCGCTGACCGAACTGCTCGCGCTCCCGGCTGTAGCCCAGCGCCAGGTCGAGCGCGCCCTGGGCCAGGCCGACCATCTGGGCGGCGATGCCGATCCGCCCGATGTCCAGGGCCGCGATCGCCACGCCCTCGCCGCCGCCGAGCCCGCCGAGGCACTGCTGCCGCCGCACCACGACGTCGTCGAGGATGACGTCCGCGGTCGAGGCCGCCCGCACCCCCATCTGCTCGGTGCGGGGGTCGATCGACAGGCCCTCGGCGGTGCGCTCGACCAGGAACGCGGACACACCGTGTTCCTCGACGCGGGCGAACACGAGGAACAGGTCGGCCTGCGCCGCGTTGCTCGTCCACCGCTTGCGACCGTTGAGCACGTACCCGCCGTCCTTGGCGGTCGCGGTGGTGCTGACGTTGAAGGCGTCGCTGCCGGCGTGCTCCTCGGACAGGGAGAACGCCCCGACGTGCCGGCTGGTCAGCAGCGGGAGGTACTTCCGCTTCTGGTCCCCGGTGCCGATCCGCAGCAGCGTGGCCACGATCAGCGCGTTGTGCACGTCCACGCCGACGGCGACGCCGGGGTCGACCCTGGCGACCTCCTCGATCGTGAGCACCACCTGGAACAGCGAGCCGCCTCGGCCGCCGTAGCGGGCGGGGGCCTCGACCGCCATCAGCCCCGCCTCGAACAGCTTGGCGCGCAGACCGGGGTCGAGGGCGGCGTCGCGGTCCATCGCGTCGGACAGCGGCGCGATCTCCCTGAGGGCGAACTCCCGGACGTGGTCGCGCCACGCCGCGTCCTCGGGGGAGAGCCGGGTGAGGGCCGGGGGTGGGGTCGCGGTGCTCATGCCTGCTCCCTCTCGACGAGCTGGGCGAGCGCCTCCAGGTTCGGCGCCACGTACAGCTCACGCAGCGGGAGCGAGACGCCCCAGCGCGAGCGGATGACGGTCATCAGCCGCATCAGGTGCGCCGAGTGCAGGCCGAGGTAGGCGAACCGGTCGTACACGCCGATCCTGGTCGTCCCCACCAGCTCGCCGATCACCTCGGCCAGCGCCCGCTCCATCGCGGTCCTGGGCTCCACCAGGTCGGCGTCGGAGTCCTGCTCGACGCTCAGCTCCGGCAGCGCCCTGGTGTCGACCTTGCCGCCGACCGTGGTCGGGATGCGGTCGATCTGGCCGATCGCCGAGGGCACCATGTGCTCGGGCAGCCGCTGCGCCGCGAACGACCGCAGCTCCCCGATCTCGACCGCGCCGTTGGCCGGCACGACGTAGGCCAGCAGCCTGGCCGCGCCGGAGCCGTCGGCGCGGGTGATCGCGACCGCGGTGCGGACGGCGGGGTGGGCCGCCAGCACCGACTCGATCTCGCCCAGCTCGACCCGGTAGCCCCGGATCTTCACCTGGGTGTCCGCCCGGCCCAGGTGTTGCAGCGCGCCGCCGGGCAGCTCCCTGGCGAGGTCGCCCGTGCGGTACAGCCGCTCGCCGGGGGCCACCGGCTCGACGCCGAACCGACGGGCGGTCAGCTCCTCGCGGTTGTGGTAGCCGACCGCGACGGCCGGGCCGGCGACGCACAGCTCGCCCGTGGCGCCCGAGGGCACCGCGCGGCCCTGGTCGTCGAGCAGGTAGGCGCGCTGGTTGGGCAGCGCCCTGCCGATCGGGACCGGAGCGTCGCGCCGCACGTCCTCACCGGTGATCCGGTGGTAGGTGGACACGACGGCCGCCTCGGTGACGCCGTAGAGGTTGTACACCTTCGGCCGCTCGTCGCCGTGGCGCTCGATCCAGCCGCGGAGGATCGCGGTGTGCAGCCGGTCGCCGCCGATGAAGATGTTGCGCAGCGCCGAGGGCGAGGCCACCGACTCCTTCGCGTCGTCCCACTCCGCGTCGGCGGCGGCGAAGTGCTCGAACAGCGTCGGGGTCTGGCTGCACATCGTGACCTTCTCGGTCAGCACCAGCCTGTGGAACTCCTCCGGCGAGCGGACCGTCCACTGTGGAACGACGACCAGGCGGCCGCCGTTGCCGAGCGCGCCCCAGATCTCCCACACCGAGTAGTCGAAGGCGAAGGAGTGGCTGAAAGTCCACACGTCGTCGGCGCCGGCCCCGAAGGTCTCCCTGGCCGCGGCGAGCAGGCTCTGCACGTTGCGGTGGGTGACCACCACGGCCTTGGGCCGGCCGGTGGAACCCGAGGTGTAGAGCACGTACGCCGGCGCGTCCGGGCTGGTCTCCGGCAGCTTCAGCCGGGCGGGCCTGGTGCCGATCTTCCCGTCGAGCCTGACCACGGTGCCCTCGAACTCCGGCACCCTGGCCGCCAGCTCGGTCGAGGTGACGACCGCGTCGATCCCGGCGTCGGCCAGCATGTCGGCCAACCGGTCGGCGGGGTACTCGGGGTCGAGCGGCACGTAGGCGCCGCCGGCCTTGAACACCGCGATCATCGACGCCACCAGGTGGCTGGACCGTTCGAGGCAGAGGCCGACCCTGCCACCCGGCCTCACCCCGGCCTTGATCAGCTTGGCCGCGATCGCGTCGCTGTACTCGTCGAGCTCCCGGTAGCTCAGCCGCTGGTCGCCGAAGGTGATCGCCTCGGCGTCCGGGTCGCGCTGGGCGTGGTCGACGAACGTGTCGTGCAGGGTCCGCCCGTCGATCTCCAGGTCGGCGCCGCCACTGACCGGCGTGACCTCGGCCGCGCCGGGCGACAGCTCGCCGATGGTCAGCTCGGGGTGCTCGACCATGGCGGTCAGCACGTCCTTGAGCTGGTCGCAGAACCGGTGCGCGGCCTCGGGGGAGAACCGGCTGCGGTCGTAGATGACCCGCAGCGGCATGCCCTCACCCGGCATGATCACCATGGTGATCGGGTAGTGCGGGCGACCGTCGTACCGCATCTCGGTGAGCTTCATGCCGGTCTCCTGCAACGCGAAGTCCGGCATCGGCATGTTCTCGTAGGACACGCTGCTCTCCAGCAGCGGCACGTCCAGCGGGAAGCCGAGCACCCGCTGCACGCCGAACAGCGGCATCGTCGTGTGGTCGCGCACCGCGGCGATGTGCCGTTGCAGGTCCCGCAGCCAGGACAGGGCCGCCCTGGTCATCTCCAGCTTCTCCCGCACCGGCATGGTCGCGATCAGCGGGCCGAGGATCGTCTCGCTGCCGCGCAGCTCGGGCGGCCGGTGCGCCATGGTGAAGCCGCAGGCGACGTCGGTGGTGCCGTAGTAGTGGGCCAGCACGATCAGCCACGCGCCCTGCACGATGGTGTTCAGGGTGAGCTGGTTGGTGCGGGCCAGCTCCTTCAGCCCCGGCTCGATCGCCGCGAGCTGGAGCTCGACGAACCCGTGGCTCGGCTTGCCGTCCTCGATCGGCTGGCCGCCCAGGAACAGCGGCTCCGGCGGCTGGAAGCCCTCCAGCTCGTTCCGCCAGAACGTCAGGCTGTCCTCGCCGTCCTGCTGGCTCCACCAGGCCGCGTAGTCCCGGTACGGGCGCATCGGCCCCCACTGGGGCTCGTGGCCCAGACACTCCGCCCGGTAGGCGGTGATGAAGTCGGTGACCGCCAGGCCGAACGACCAGCCGTCCATCAGCAGGTGCGACAGCCGCCAGACGAACTGCCAGGTCTGCGGCTCGCTGTGGATCACCGTGATCCGCATCAGCGGGGCCTTGGTCAGGTCGAAGCCCTCGATCCGCTCCCGGTCCAGCCAGTCCTCCAGCTTCTTCCGCTGCTCGGCCACGGGGATGTCCTGCCAGTCCAGGACCTCCAGGGGCATCTCGGCCTCGCGGTGCACCACCTGGAGCGGCAGGCCCTCGTCGCGCCAGTGGAACGACGTCCGCAGGATCGGGTGCCGGTCCACCACCTTCTGCCACGCCCTGGCGAACGCGTCGGTGTGCAGCGTTCCCGCGAAGGTGAGCACGAGCTGCTCGATGTAGACCCCCGCCTCGGGGCGCTTGAGCTGCTCGAACAGCAACCCCTGCTGGATCGGGGTGAGTTCGTAGACGTCCTCGATGCCCTTGGTGACTCGGTTGGAGCTCACGTGCGTGCCTTTCGTCGTCGGGATGGACCGGACCTAGTCGAGCGAGCCGAGGAACTTGCTGAGTTCCGTCGGGTCCAGCCCGGCCAGCGGGAAGTCCGACGGCTCGTAGCTGCCGGACCCGGCCTCGCGGCAGTGCTCGGTGAGGGCGACCACCGCGTCGGTGAAGGCCCGGGAGAGGGCGGCGACGTCAATGGCGCCGTCGGTGCCCTCGGTGCCCTCGGTGCCCTCGGCGCCCTCGGTGGGGCGCCAGTGGATCCGCAGCTCGCCGTCGACCAGCGCGGCGCCGACCTCGGCGACCGTGCCCGCCGGCGCGGTGACCCCGCTCGGCCCGGCGAACCCGGTCAGCGTCAGCGGGCCGCCCTCGGCCGACCGCCAGTCGGCCTCGACGACCTCCCGCAGCAGCACCCGCCGGGCGCCGTCCGTGGGCGCGTCGGCCTGTCGGTAGTCCCGCTTGACCGAGGTCAGCACCTCGGCCGGGTCGGCGGGACCGGAGACGGTGAGCCCGACCGGCTCGGTGAACCGCCCCGCCGAGTTCTCCACGGCCGCCTTGCGCAGCGAGCGCTCCACCACCACCGCCGGCGGGTCCTGCCGCTGCGTCCGCAGGGCGAGGACGAGCGCCGCGGCGACGGCCTCGCCGAGGTCGACGTGGTAGGCGGAGAACGCGGACTCGCGCAGCGCGGCGACGGCCTCGGCGTCCACGGTGGTCACCTGGGCCTCGCCCAGCCGCACCGCCTCGACCGGCTCGACCTCGCCCCGCGCCGCCCGGTCGGCCCGCTGCCGCGACCAGTCGAGGAAGCACGGGGGCCGCCCCTCCCAGGTCACCGCGCCGCCGTCGGCCAGGCCGCGGTAGGCGTGGGCGAACTCGCTCAGCAGCACCCGCCACGAGCTGTCGTCCAGCGCCGCCGCCGAGCCGAGCCACACCAGCCGGTCCTCGTCCTCACCCGTGGTGACCCGCACCAGCTTGGCGCCCTCACCGGCGGACAGGTCCAGCTCCTCGGCCATCTCGGCGACCAGCTCGGTCAACGCCTCCGCGCGGCTGTCGGCGGCGAGCCCGCTCAGGTCGATCTCGGAGAGCACGCCCTCCGCGGTCCCGGCGTCGAGCAGGCCCGGCGTGCCGTCCTGGAGGGCGCCCAGCCGCAGGCGCAGCGCCGTGTGCCGCGCCGTCACCTCGCGCAGCGCCCGCTCGGCCAGCTCCGGGTCGAACCCGGCGGCGACACCGGTCTCGACCCAGCTCACCGACCCGGCGGCCACCAGCTCCGCCTGGTGCGGGGTGAGCGGGACCGCGTCCGCGTCCACCACCGCCGTGCCGCCGACCGCCTCGACGCGCTGGGCCAGGTCGAGGAAGTTCGGGCTCTCGAACAGGTCCTGCGGGCCGATCGCCAGTCCCTCGGCGTTGGCCTGGCTCACGAGCTGGATGCCCATGATCGAGTCGCCGCCCAGCTCGAAGAAGTTGTCCGAGGCCCCGACGCTCTCCACGCCGAGCACGGACCTGGCCAACGTCAGCAGCCGGTCGAGGCTGATCCGCAGCCGCTCGTCCACCGCGTCCTCGGCGGCCCCGCCGTGGCCGACCCGCTCGGGCGCGGGGAGCGCGGAGCGGTCCACCTTGCCGTTGCTGCTCAGCGGGAGGTCGTCGAGCACCACGATGTCGG
This sequence comes from Streptoalloteichus tenebrarius, assembly GCF_024171885.1. GTDB lineage: Bacteria > Actinomycetota > Actinomycetes > Mycobacteriales > Pseudonocardiaceae > Streptoalloteichus > Streptoalloteichus tenebrarius. Next base: position 38,887 of record NZ_JAMTCP010000001.1, read on the forward strand.
CCGGGATCAGGTAGTTCGGCAGCGTGCGGGTCAGGTGCTCGCGCACCGACTCGACCAGGGCCGCCTGGTCCGTCACCGGCTCGTTCGGCACCAGGTAGGCCACCAGGCGCTGCTGCGTGCGCTGGCCCAGGGCCGCCGCGACCGTGTTGGCGACCGCGGGGTGCTGGGCGAGGGCGTGCTCGACCTCGCCCAGCTCCACCCGGAACCCGCCGATCTTGACCTGGAAGTCCTCCCTGCCGAGGAACTCGATCGACCCGTCGGGCAGGTAGCGGCCGAGGTCCCCGGTGCGGTAGAGCCGCTCCCCGGTGGTCGGGTGGGTGACGAAGGACTCCGCGGTGCGCTGCTCGTCGTTCCAGTAGCAGGACGCCAGGCCGACGCCGCCGATGTAGAGCTGCCCGGCCGTCCACACCGGAGCCGGCTCCATCCGCTCGTTGAGCACGTGGAACGTCTGGTTGCGCAGCGGGAAGCCGTACGGGATCGACGTCCACTCCGGCGGGACCTCGCCGATGGGGTAGTGGATGGACCAGATCGCCGCCTCCGTGGCGCCGCCGAGGCTGTAGACCGTGAGGTCCTCGGCCAGCGCGCGGGCGCGGTCCGGCAGCCGCACCGGGATCCAGTCACCGCTGAGCATCGCCAGCCGCAGCGGCAGCACCGCGCCGCCCTCGGCGGACGCCGTGCTCTCCAGGTGCGTCACCAGCATCTCCAGCAGGGCCGGCACCGAGTTCCACACCGTGACCCCGTGCTCGCGGACCAGCTCGATCCACCGCTGCGGGTCGCGCCGCGCGTGGGGCTCGGGGAGCACCAGCGCGCCGCCGGTGCCGAGCATCCCGAAGACGTCGAACACCGAGAGGTCGAAGCTCAGGGAGGACAGGCCGAGCACCCGGTCGTCCGGGGTGATCCCGAACCGCTCCCTGACGTCCACGAGGGTGTTCAGGGCGGCGGTGTGGTTCACCGCGACGCCCTTCGGCGTGCCCGTGGAACCGGAGGTGTAGATGATGTAGGCGATCTCCTCCGGTTTGGCCGGGCTGCGCCAGGACGCGACGTCCACCGACCGCCAGTCCGGGTCCTCCGCGATCGCGACGGTGTCCACAGTGGACGGCCACTCCGGCGTTCCGGAGCCGTCGGTGACCACGCAGTCGATCCCGGCGTGCTCGATCAGCCACGCCCGGCGGCTCTCCGGCAGGTCGGGGTCGATCGGCACGTAGGTGCACCCGGCGGCCGAGACGCCCACCGCGGCGACGATCTGCCGCCAGCCCTTGGCCAGGCCGATGCCGACCAGCTTGCCGGGGCCGTAGCCCCGCTCGGCCAGGGTGCGCGCCAGGTCGACGGCCCTGCCCGACAGCTCCGCGTGGGTCAGCGTGCGCTCCGCCGTGATCACGGCGTCGCGGGAGGCCAACGCGGGGTCGACGCCGGCGGCCAGCACCGGCTCGACCAGCAGGCCGGTCGGGACCGGACCCTCGGTCGCGTTGACGCGCTCCCTGATCTCCCACTGCTCCGAGGGCAGCTCGATCGTCGGCGGCCGCTCCCAGCCCTCCGGCGACGCCAGCCCGACCAGCAGCTCCTGGTAGGACTCGAACATCTCGGCCATCAGGTTCTCGGGGAACAGCTCGTCCACCGCGTGCCACGCCAGCTCCAGCACGCCGCCGAACTCCAGCACGAAGTGGTCGATCGTGACCTGCGGCGTCTGCGAGATGAACCGGGCCTGCTCGCCCAGCCAGGCCACGGGGGACGGCACGCTGGCCGGGTCCTGCTCGGTGGACAGGGCGCTGGTGAACACGACCGGCATGACGCCGCCGGTGGTGTCCCTGCGCACCCGGTTCAGCTCACGCAGGATGCGCACGCCGCTGACGTAGCGGTGCTCGAAGTCCTCCCAGCTCTGCCGCTGGAGCTGGGCCACCAGGTCGGCGAAGGTGTCCAGCCGACGGGTGTCCACCTCCAGCAGCTCGAACGAGGCGAACTCGCCGACCATGCCGTCGACGTCCTCGTGGAACGGCAACCGGTTGACCGCGGTGAAGTTCAGCGTGAAGTGCTGGCTCTTGCTCCAGCGGGAGATCGTCGCGGCGTAGGCGGCGACCAGCACGCTGGACGGGGTCACCCCGTGCTCACCGGCCCGCTCCTTGATGCTGGCCCAGGTCCGCGGGTCCAGGCTGGCGTGCCGCCGGACGAACGTGGGCCGGGTCAGCTCGCCGGGCGCGGCCGCCGTGGGCAGCTCGGGCGCCGGCGGCAGGTGGCGGACGCGCTCACGCCAGTACTCCAGCGACCGCTCGTACAGCGCGGTCTCGCGCAGGTTCTCCTCGGCCAGCACGTAGTCCCGGAAGGACAGCGCGGGCGGGTCCGCCGGCAGCTCGGGGTTCTCGTAGAACTGCCGCCAGGCGGGGAGGACCTGGTAGAAGAAGCTCGCCACGTCGGCGCACAGCAGGTCGAAGCTGACGTGCACCCGCAGCTTGCCGTTGCCCAGCCAGGTGGCCCTGATCTCCCACAGCGGCCAGGTGTCGGCCGGCCTGACCTCGGCGGCCATCCGGTCGGACACCTCGGCCAGCCGCGCCCGCGCGGTCTCCTCGTCGGCGCCCCGCAGGTCGAGGACCTCGAACCGGTACGCCGGCACGTCCTTCAGCACCCGCTGGCGGCCGTCGGACAGCACGACGATGCGCAGCATCTCGTGCCGCTGGACGACCCGCTGCCACGCGCGCTCCAGCCGCTCCAGGTCCAGCGTGTCGCTGTCGAACTCCAGGTACAGGTGCGGCGCGACGCCACCCATGTCGAAGCTGCCCAGCCGGCCGAGCCACTGCGCCTGCTGCATCTCCGTGAGCGGGAACGGCTCGTGCCGGCGCTCTGGCTCCGGCGTGATGGTCGGCAGCACCTCCGGCTCCTGCGCCGGCTCCTGGTCGGCGATCAGCTCGGCCAGGGCGGCCACCGTCGGCCGGGACAGCAGCTCGGCGGGCGTCGCGGTCCTGCCCAGCTCGCTGCGCAGCCGGTTCAGCACCTGCGTCGCCAGCAGCGAGTGGCCGCCCAGCTCGAAGAAGTTGTCGTGGATGCCGATCGGGTGGAAGCCGAAGAACTCCTCCCACAGCGCGGTGATGCTGCGCTCCAGGTCGTTGCGCGGCGCGGTGTAGGCGGTGAGCAGGTGCTCGGGCCGCCCGCCGCCGGCGGTGTCGGACTCGTCGGTCTCCGTCGTCGCCGGGGTGTCGATGACCAGCTCGCCGCCGGCCTCCCCGCGCGGCTCGATCCAGAAGCGCTTGTGCTGGAAGGGATAGGTGGGCAGCGGCACCCGGGGGCGCGGCGCCTGCAACCGGGTCCAGTCCACCTCGGCCCCGGCCAGCCACAGCCCGGCGAACGCCGAGAGCAGGGTGTCCTGGTCGGACTGCTCCTGGTCGGGGCGGCGCATCGAGCTGACCACCGTCGCGCCGGCTCCGGCGTCGACCGCCTGCCGCGACAGGGTGCCGAGGGTGTTGCCGGGGCCGACCTCCAGCAGGATGGTCCTGCCCAGCTCGGTCACCCTGCGCACGGCCTCGCCGAAGCGGACCGGGCGGCGCATGTGCGTCCCCCAGTACTCGGGGTCCGTGGTCTGCTCGGCCCCGATCCACTCCCCGGTCACCGTCGAGACGATCGGCAGGCCCGGCTCGCCCAGCGTGGCGGCGCGCACCTGCTCGGTGAACGGCGGCACGATCGGGTCGATCATGCCGGAGTGGAAGGCGTGCGAGGTGTGCAGCCGGCGCGAGGAGATCTCGGCGGCGGCCAGCCGCTCCTCCAGCGCCGCCACCGCCTCGTGCGGGCCGGACACCACGCACAGCGTGGGCGCGTTGACCGCGGCCACCGACAGCTCCGGCGGCAGCAGCTCCCGCACCCGCTCCTCGGGCGCGGCGACCGACAGCATCGAGCCGGAGGGCAGCTCCCGCATCATCGTGCCCCGGGTGGCGACCAGCCGGAGGACGGTGGGCAGGTCGAACACGCCGGCCAGGCAGGCGGCGACGAACTCACCGAGGCTGTGGCCGACCATCGCGTCGGGCCGCACGCCCCAGCTCTCCCACTGGCGGGCGAGGGCGTACTCGGTGACGAACAGCGCCGGCTGCGCGTAGGCGGTGTTCTCCAGCCGGGTGGCGGCGGCCTCCAGGTCGGCGCCGGCCGGCGGGTACATCACCTCGCGCAGGTCAACGCCCAACAGCGGCCTGAGGATGTCCACGCAGGTGTCGACCTCGGACCGGAAGACCTCCTCGGTGAGGTAGAGGTCGTGGCCCATGCCCGGGTACTGCGTGCCCTGGCCGGGGAACAGGAAGACCACCTTCGGCTTGCCGGGCGGCGCGACGGCGCTGGAGACCCGCGCCGGGTCCGAACCGCCGAGCAGCTCGGCGGCCTCGCCGAGGTCCCTGGCCACCACGGCCCTGCGGAACGGCAGCGAACCGCGGCCGAGCTGGGTGGTGGAGGCGATGTCGGCCAGCGCCGGCGGCTGGTCGGAGTCCCTGACGCCGGCCAGGTGCGCGGCGAGGTTCTCGGTCAGCTCGTCCAGCGCGCGCGGGGACTTCGCGGACAGCACCACGACCTGCGCGTCCCGCTCCGCCGGGGGAGCCGGCTTCGGCGCGGGCGCCTCCTCTAGGATCACGTGTGCGTTGGTGCCGCCGATGCCGAACGAGCTGACGCCGATCCGGCGGGGGTGCCCGCCGTTCTTCCACTCCGTCAGCTCGGTGTTGACGAAGAACGGTGTGCTGTCGAAGTCGATGCGCGGGTTGGGCGTGCGGAAGTGCAGGTTGGGCACCAGCTCGCGGTGCCGGAGCTGGAGCACCGCCTTGATCAGGCTGGCCACGCCGGCCGCCGACTCCAGGTGCCCGATGTTGCCCTTGACCGAGCTGACCGCGCAGAAGCCCCGCTCGTCGGTGTAGGGGGCGAACGCGCGGGCCAGCGCCTTGATCTCGATCGGGTCGCCGACCTGGGTGGCGGTGCCGTGCGCCTCCATCGCGGTGATCGTGTTCGCCTCGATGCCGCTGCTGGCCAGCGCGGCGGCCACCAGCCGCTCCTGCCCGGCCACGCTCGGCGCGGTGTAGCCGACCTTGTCCGAGCCGTCGTTGTTGACCGCGGAGGACCGGATCACCGCGAGCACGTTGTCGCCGTCGGCCAGGGCGTCCTCCAGCCGGCGCAGCACCACCGCGCCGACGCCGTTGCCGAACACGGTGCCGCGTCCGTCGGCGTCGAAGGGACGGCAGTGGCCGTCGGGGGAGTAGATGAGCCCCTCCTCGTAGAGGTAGCCCACGCGGTGCGGGACCCGGACGCAGACGCCGCCGGCGACCGCGGTGCCGCACTCGCCCGCCGCCAGCGCCCTGACCGCCTGGTGGACCGCCACCAGCGAGCTGGAGCAGGCGGTCTGCACGGTCACCGCCGGCCCGGTCAGCCCGAGCAGGAACGCGGTGCGGCTGGCGAGGTAGTCCTTGTCGTTGTGGATCTGGAGCTCGAAGACCGCCGGGCTCATCACGATCCGGCTGCCGCCGAGCAGGTTCGACATCAGGTACGCCGGCATGTTCGCGCCGGCGAAGACACCCACGTCGGAGTCGGTGCCGGGGCCGCGGCCGGCGTCCTCCAGCGCGTGCCACGCCGTCTCCAGGAACAGCCGCTGCTGCGGGTCGAGCAGCGCGGCCTCGCGCGCGTTGATGTTGAAGAACGCGGCGTCGAACAGGTCGACGTCGTCCAGGACGGGCGCGGCGCGGACGTACTCCTCCCGGGAGAACACGTCCCGGGGGATGCCCTCGGCCAGCAGGTCCTCGTCGGACAGGCGCGTGATCGACTCCACGCCGTCGCGGAGGTTGCGCCAGAACGTCGGGACGTCGCGGGCGCCGGGGAACCGCCCGGCCATGCCGATGATCGCGATGGCCCCGCCGGTGCTGTCGGGGGTGGTGCGGGCACTGTCGCGGGTCACTGCTGAGCCTCCAGGGTCGCGGTGGGCGCAAGCCGGGCGATGTCGTGGGGAGTGCCGCCGTTGAGCGCGAGGTCGACGCAGATCTCGCCGAGGAGCGGGACGAACTTGAAGCCCCACCCGGCGCTGTAGATCACGATGTTCTCGCCGTGCGGCACGAGTCCCTCGGCCAGACCGAGGTAGAACTGGCGTTCCAGGTCGCTGGGCAGCACGGCCAGACAGGCCCCCGTGTGCGCGGGCTCCGGGTCCAGCGCGGGGAGGTGGTCGGCGACCCACGAGGTCAGCCGGCGCACGTGCCGGGGGTCGGGCCGGTTCGTCGCCTGGTCGGCGTGGTCGAGGGGGTTCACCTCGAACACCGGGCCGAGGCGCACCAGCTCGCTGGGCGACCAGGGGTTGCGGCCGAAGCCGTAGAACAGGTTCGTGTCCTCCTCGGTCGGCTGCTGGAACACGAACCAGAACGGGAAGTCGACGTTCTCGTCCCGCCGCCGCAGCGAGACCAGGGCCATCTCGTACAGCTTGATGTCGAGCGTGGCGCCCAGCGGGCCGAGCAGGTCGTTGATCCCGGGGCCGTTGGCCAGCACGACCTTGGCCGCCCGGTAGGTCCGCTCGTCGGTCCTGACCGTCACGCCGTCGGCGTCCGGGGCCAGGTCGATCACCCGCTCACCGGCCCTGAGCACGCAGCCGTGGTGCTGGGCCAGGCCGTAGAGGGCGGCCAGGGTGCCGCGCACGTCGATCGCCCCGCCGTCGGGCTGGAGGAAACCGGCGTAGTGCTGGGGGAGGTTGGTGAACCCGAAGCGGCGCTCGATGTCCCTGACGTCCAGCGCCTCGTACCTCAGGCCCAGCTTGTCCATCACCCGCATGGTCTCGGCGATCTGGCCCTCGTTCGTGTCGACCTCGACGTCGCCGAACCAGAGGCTGCCGATGGAGTGGATGAGCCGGCGCTCGGCCAGGCTCTCCAACCGCCGCCACAGGGGCTCGGTCGCCAGCGTCAACCGGAACAGGTCCTCCTGCGTGTACTGGAGGCGCCAGTGGCGCTCCGCCCCGCTGGTCCCGTTGCGCTCGTTGAAGAATCCGTGCCGGTCCAGCACCAGCGTCCGCTGTCCCCTGGCGGCCGCCTGCCAGCCGCAGGACAGGCCGACCGGGCCGCCCCCGACGACGATGATGTCGAACGCGTTGGAATCGGTCATCTGCTCACGCCGTCCTTTGTGGAGAGTTACGGTCTGGCCATGGCGGAGTCGCGGGACGACGCCTCGGTGAGGACCGCGTCCAGCGCGCCGAGCATGTGGTTGACCTGCTGGTCGGACAGGCTCGGCTGGCAGGGCAGGTTGACCTGCTGCCGGAACCACATCCGCTCGGCGGTCGGGCACTCGCCGAGCCGGTGCCCGCGCGCCCGCCACTCCGGCAGCAGGTGCAGCGGGAAGTACCGGAGCTGGAGCTGCACGCCGAGCTGGGCGAGCCGCTCCACGAGCGCGTCGCGGTCGATGCCCGCGTCCGGGTCGACGAAGAACGTGTAGAGGTGGTAGGCGCTCACCACGCCCTTCGGCTCGGTGATGAGCCGGACGAACGGGTACCGCCGGAGCACGTCGCTGATCCGGCCCGCGATCTCCCTGCGCCGCGCGACGAGCTGGTCCAGCCGACGCAACTGCGCGATGCCCACCGCCGCGCTGGGCTCGGCCAGCGTCGCGTTGGTCCCGGAGTAGTGGATCTCCACGCAGTCGTGCGTGTAGGAGTTGCCCGCGTGCAGCATCCACGGCCGCGCGGTGTCCGACCCGCCGAACCGCTGGGCGGCGGGCACGAACACCGCGTCGGACTCGTTGGAGCGCATCCGGTCGAGCCGCTCGCGCCAGGCGTCGTCGTCGACCGTCACCATGCCGCCCTCGCCCAGCGTGGTGATGTTCTTGCTGGCGTGGAAGCTGAAACAGCCGATGTCGGCGAGCGAGCCCGGTCTCCGCCCGTGGTAGACGCTGCCGAGCGCGTGCGCGCAGTCCTCGACGACCACGATGTCGTGGGCCCGCGCGATCCGCATGATCCGGTCCATCTCGGCGGGCAGGCCGCCGTAGTGGACGATCAGGATCGCCCTGGTGCGCTCGGTGATCAGCGCCTCGACGCTGTCCGGGTCCGCGTTCAGGGTGTTCGGGTCGACGTCGCAGAAGCGCACGGTGACCGGCAGGTCCAGCAGCGGCTGGATCGTCGCCTTGTACGTCTGCGGTGTCGCGATCACCTCGTCCCCCGCGCGCAGCCCGAGCAGGTTGATGGCCAGCGCGAGCGCGACGGTGCCGCTGGTCACCGACACCGCGTGCCGGGAGCCGACGAGTTCGGCGAACCGCCGCTCGAAGGTCTCGCGATAGACACCGCCGGAAAGGGAGACGTCCGACTTCAACACCTCGGCGAGTGCACCCAGTTCCTCGTCGCCGAGCAAACTTCCCCGTTGTGGGTACGGGACGCGATAGTGATGTGGTGGCATCGGAGCCCACTTCCCGTCGTGTCCTACAGAGTTCCGCGGCAGCGCTGTCCACGAATCGGTCGTGCCGTCAATCTTGCGGACCCGGCGTCCGACCGAGCTACCAGCCAATGGGTGGTAGCGGTTGTACGACCCGGTACGCGGGTTGCAGGACTAGCACCAGGGATGCACTGGACCGGGCCGCGTTCCGGGATACCGTCGTTTCATGGGCGAACTGCGCGAAATCCTGCTGGACATCGGTGTCGAAGAAGACGTGATCGCCCCGGAACACCGGTTGCGGTCCGATCTCGCGCTCGATTCCACCGAAACTGTCGATCTGGAGAAAGAACTCCAACGCCGGTTCGGCCTCACGATCGACCTGTGGGACAAGCACGACTACACCATCGCCGAGCTGGCCGCCATGATCCAGGACGCCCGGACGCGGCAGGCGTGAAGGGAGACCCCGGTGCGGGAGACGCTGAGCAGAATCGACGAGCGACGGGCACGGCGGTACCGCGCCGAGGGTCTGTGGGGTCCTGAGCGGGTCGACGAGACCGTGCTGGCGCACGCCGCGACCCGTCCCGACGCGGTGGCCCTGGTCGCCGGGACGCGTCGGCTCACCCACGGCGAGCTGGCCGCCTCGGTGCGCGCCGCGGCGAGCCGGTTGGCGGCACTGGGGATCCGCCGGGGTGACCCCGTGGTCGTCCAACTGCCGAACGACCTGGAACTGGTCGTGTTGACGCTCGCGCTGTCCAGCATCGGCGCGCCGCCGATCATGACGCCGACCGCGTTGCGGGACTACGAGCTGGACCACATCGTGCGGATCACCCAGCCGGTCGCCCTGGCGGTCCCGGAGAAGCTGGCCCGCTTCGACCACTACGCGATGGCCCGTCGCCTGCGCGAGGCCCACCCCTGCGTGCGCTCCCTGCTGGTGTCCGATGTGGACGATGGGGACGCGGTGGGTCTCGGCGCCCTGTGCGCGCCGCCCGCGCCGGGCGAGTCCCTTCCCGAGCCGGAGAGGGCGCGACTCGACGACCCCGCGCTGTGCCTGCTGTCCAACGGCACCACCGGGCCGCCCAAGGTGATCCCCCGGTTGCAGGAGGCCTACGACTACCAGCTCAGGGTGACCCCGGAGGTCGCCGGCGTCGACCAGGACACGGTGTACCTCGCGGTGATGCCGGCGACCCACGGGTTCGTGCTCGGCTGTCCCGGCATCCTCGGCACGCTCGGCGCCGGCGGGCGGGTCGTCCTCGGCCCCTCCACCGAGCCGGAGGCCGCGTTCGAGCTGGTCGAGCGGGAGCGGGTCACCCACTGCACCCTGGTGCCCGCGCTGGCCGAGCGGTGGGCCGCCGCCGCCGAGGACACCGAGCACGACCTGTCCAGCCTGCGCGTGATCCAGGTCGGCGGGGCCCGTCCGCGCCGGGGCCAGGTCGAGAAGGTGCCCGAGGCGCTGGGCTGTCGGGTCCAGCAGTGCTACGGGATGAGCGAGGGCCTGCTCAACTACACCGCGCTCGACGACCCGGACGACGTCGCCTTCGACACCCAGGGCCGGCCGGTCTCACCGGCCGACGAGATCCTGGTCGTCGACGAGACCGGCGCACCGGTCGCACCCGGCGAGGTGGGGGAGCTGCTCACCAGGGGGCCGTACACCGTCGCCGGCTACTACGCCGACGCCGAGGCCAACGCGAAGAACTTCACCGAGGACGGGTTCTACCGCACCGGGGACCTGGTCCGCCTGCACGAGTCGGGCTCGATCATCGTGGAGGGCCGCACCCGCGACGTCATCAACCGCGGTGGCGAGAAGATCCCGGCCACCGAGCTGGAGCTGCTCGCCGCCGAGCACCCCGCCGTCGCGGCCGCCGCCGCCCTCGGCGCCCCGCACGCGCGCCTCGGCGAGATCGTGTGCCTCTACGTCGTGTGCCACGAGGGAGCGACCGCCCCGGGGCTGAAGGAGATCCGCCGCTTCCTCCAGGACCGGGGCCTGGCCCGGTTCAAGCTGCCCGAGCGGCTGGAGGTCGTCGAGTCGCTGCCGTACCTCGGCATCGGCAAGGTCGACAAGAAGGCGCTGCGCGCCACCCTCGCCGCGTCCTCCTGACTCGTCCTGACCCGCCGCCAAACCACACGTCGCGCAGGGACCCGCCCCTCACACGGGGCGGGTCCTTGCGTTCTCACAGGGTTCTCTCACAGCCAGCACGGGTGCTTCGTGCGCCTCCGCCCGGCGAGGTCGCCTTGCTGGGCTCGCGGACCCGATCCGATCACCACCCGTCGGCCGGCTGCCACTCCACACAGGTGGGCCGCCTTCCGCCGGAGCGGCGGAACTCCAACACGGCCTCGCGCACCTTCGCCAAGGGGATGGCCGCGTTGGCGGGGAACTCCAGTGCCGAGTGCCGGTCCTGGTACAGAACCGGGGCGCCCGGAATGGGCGGGGTGGACAACGACATCGATGGGGCGTCGAAGTCGGGACCGAAGTAGCCCAGCGCGCCCACCCCCGCCGTCACGTCGAGGTCGAACTTCAGACCGTGGTCGGGCACCTCCGCGACACCGAAGCGTGGCCGCTCGACGATGTAGACGGAAGGGTTGTGCCAGAAGCCGTGGACCTCGGCTTCGAGTATCTGATCGAACAGCCGGCCCAGGTGATCATCAGATCGTGCGTCACCCTCGATGTCCCCGTTGCAGGCTTGGGCAAAGATGTGCGCGGTGTAGTTCGTCGTCATTCGCTCCGACCCCTGTAGATCTTCGTGCCTTCCACATCATGGATGATCAGCATCTGCCCGCGGCGCAGGACCGCGGGGAGTAATCGATCACACCCCCAGGTCTCGGGATCGACTCGGTTGTTGATCGCCAGCTCGACGCAACGCGTGCCACTTTCCCGCATCCGATAGGCAACCTTCATCTCTACATGCTGGGCAGCCCCCGGGTTGGTCATCCAGGCCGGGACAAGCCGCCGCTCCCACATGTAGCGTGCCAAGTCCTTGTCGAGTCCGTCTTCCTCCACACCGCTGCGCACCGTGTGCTCAATCCCGTCATCGTCAACGTAGATTCCGAGCGTTGGCCCCTTGCCACCGGGGCGCTTGGGTAGTCGCATACGAGTGCGCTGTCCCCAGTCTCGATCCACTGGCGAGCGCGGAGGCCGGGTTGGAGACGAAGGCGCAGGGCTCGGCGCCGATGCTGAGTTCGTCAGACGGTCGGCGACGTGACTGAGCATCTCCCGCAGCTCCGTCAGGAGCTGTGCAACCTGCGTGATCTGTTCGAGGGCGGAGGCAAGCCAAGCCGCGACCTGAGCGGGCTCCTCGGCCCAGCTTCCCTCGGTTGCGGCCGCGAACACGGATTGGCATTCCTGTAGGGCTTCCGTCGCAGTGGCGATCTCCTGGTGCGGAAGCCGTTCGGCGATGGCCCGGACGGCGGCGGCGACCTCCCCGATGGTGGACACGACACCGAGCATCCTGAGGCGATCGGGGTGAGTGGGCCGAATTCAGTACAAGATCACTCGGACAGCGCAGGGACCCGCCCCCCAGCCGGGGCGGGTCCATCCAGGTAGAGCTGGCGATCAACAACGAGGTCGACAAGGAGCGGTTCGGCTGCCACCGCCTACTTCCGTACGTGTGCTCTCCCCTGGGCAGACTCTGGTCATCCATGACATCACTGGCACACACGTCTACAAGGGAAGGGAACAAGGGTGAGCTACACCCTGGAGTTCGGTCTACAAGCGACGACGGACCGCGCCACGATCACCGCCCGCACCACGGGGGAAGTGGACGAGGCGTTGGATCGCATCATCGCCGCCGCGCCGACGTTCAGCCACAACCCCACGGTGTTCGTACTGGAACGCCCCACGTTCGGACCGGCCGAGTTCCCGGACCATGGTCTGAAGTTCGACATCAACCGGGACCACGGCGTCGCGGCACTGGCGTACGTTGGCCCGCAGTTCGACGGTCCCTCGATGACGCTGAGTGATCCGCCGTTGGAAGCACCCGTCCTGTACAAGGACATCGACTCCGCCACCCCGTTTCCCGCCAGCGCGGCCATCACCCTCGACCAGCTTCGAGCCGCCGTGCACGAGTTCCACGAGTTGGGTGGGCTGCGACCGACGTGTGTGGCGTGGCAGCCGGCCGACGGGTGGTGAACCGCGAAGTGCATTCGTCGGAAACCGGCCGGTTCCGGGTTCCTTCACGGCAGCCCGAGTTCTCGGACTCTGACCATGAAAGACGGCCTTTCATGACGAACTACAGCGCGCACTTCCACCTCCAGGCGCGCCGGGGTGGCTTCAGTGAGGCCGCACGAACCGACGAGCAGTTGTCCCATCTGTTCGAGCGGTTGCTCGAAGCTGGGGGCGTGCTGGACAACCCGACTCTGTATGTGGTGGAGCGGCCGCGGTTCGGTGTGGCGGGGGTGCCCGACCACGGCCTGAAGTTCGACTTCGATGTGGCGGCGGGGGTGGGTGCGTTGGGGTACTTCGGTCCTGACTTCGATGTCCCGTCGATGTCGTTGTCCGCTCCGCCCATCGTGGGCGCCCCGGTTCTGTACCAGGATCGGCATTCGGCGCTGGAGTTCCCCGCCAGCGCGGCCATTCCCTTGCCCAAGGTGCGTGAGGCGGTGCTGGAGTTCCGTCGTTCAGGAGGTCGGCGGCCGATGTGTGTGGCGTGGCAGCCGGCCGACGGGTGGTGATCGGAACGGGTCCGCGAGCCCAGCAAGGTGACCTCGCCGGGCGGAGGTGCACGAAGCACCCGTGCTGGTTGTGAGAGAACCCTGTGTGAGAGCACGAGGACCCGCCCCCCGGCGGGAGCGGGTCCTCGTGGTCGTCGCGGTGGTTCAGCCGACGATGACGGCCTTGCTGTGCATCAGGAAGTCGCCGAGGTAGCCCTCGTGCGGGAGGCCGGGCCGCGTCCACGTGGTCGCGTGGTCGCCGACGTACACCTTGCTGATGGTGGGGTCCTCGACCAGCTCCGTGATCAACGTGTCGTCCCCGCCGACGACGGTGAGCGTCAGGGTGTCCCGCAGCGGCGCCACGCCGTCGGCCCGCGACCACGGGGCCACCCACACGCACGGGAAGCCCAGCTCGATCCGCGCCTGCGGCGCGTCGGCCCTGTCGAGCAGGAACACCGCGGGGCGCAGGACGGCCGAGCCGTCGCCCAGCTCGTCCACCACCGTGCCCCCGCCCAGCAGCGGGATCGCGTCGTCGACCTTCGACTGGAGGTAGTCGTCGATCCGCTTGGCCGAGGCGACCTCGCTGACCGGGAGGCGGGCGCGCTCGTCGAGCGGCGGCAGTGAGGGCAGCGCCCCCAGCCGCTCGGCGATGGCCTCGGCGACCGGCCGGGGATCGCCCTCGACGAACACCGCCGTCGCGTTGATGCAGCCCGTCCCGGCGTGGCCGGCGACCGACTCGACGAGGGTGTCCAGGTGCCGGGCGACGTCGACCCCCTCGGTGAGCAGGATCTTCGACCGCCCCGGCCCCTGGGGCAGGACGAGCGTGCTGGACTGGTACTTCCGCACCACGTCGTCGGCGCCGAACGCGATGGCCACGTCGGCCTCCGCGATCAGCCGGTCGGCCGTCTCGTGGTCGGTGGGCAGCAGCGCGACCTGGTCGTCGGCGAAACCGGCCTGGCGCAACGCGCACACCAGACGGTGCGGGGTGAAGGGCTCCCGCCGCGAGGGCCGGATCGCGACCCGGTAGCCGAGGGCGAGCGCGTCCAGCCACGCCGAGTGCACCGCGGGCGTGTTGGCCGGCGCGTGGACCACGAACACCTCGCCGCGTCGGGTCCACACGCCACAGCCGTGCCGGGCGCGCGGGTCGCGCCAGTCCGTCACCGCTCCGGCCGGCCGGGCCATCTGCACGCTGGCGCAGGCCTTCGCCGCGTAGTCGCCGACCCGCTGGGTCGCCTCCCGCACGGCGGTGATCGGCATGCCAGACACCGCGGCGACGGTCCGGTGGAAGGTCTCGGCGTCGACGCCGTCCACCGTGCCCGTCGCGAACAGCCGTCCCGCCTCGACGAGCATCTCCTCCCGCCGGGCCGGGTCCGGCGGCGCGGCCGCGCGCAGCGCCCGCAGCGTGCGCTGCGCGTACAGCCAGGGCACCAGGCTCAGCTCGGCCACGAGGCCGCCGGTGACGTCGTGCACCTGCTCCAGGTTGCGGCTCCGGTACGGCCCGCTGGCGCCGAGCGCGTCCAGCCGGGCCGGAGCGGAGGCGGTCATCTCAGTACACTCCCTCGATCACGGCCTTGTCGCCGAACGCCTTCACCGGCTTGACCTCGGACAGCGCGTCGCCGGCCAGGCCGAGCGCGTGCTTGTGCCGGACGGCGGTGTCCCGCTCCAGGTTGTTCGGCAGGAACAGGTTCCTGGTGATGTGGTGGCAGACGAGCTGCCCGCGCTCGCCGTAGGGCACGCTCTCCTTGGTGTCCGGGTCGATCACGGAGAACATGGAGAACGGCGAGGGCGGGTCGAAGATCGCCGGCTCCTCCAGGGACGTCCCCCTGCGCTCCGGGATCGCACAGAAGATCATCGTGCTCCCGTAGATGCCGACGATGTTGACGTCGGGGAACACCTCGGTGCGCAGCAGGTGGCGGGTGTCCTCGTCCATCGAGGCGCCGCTCCAGGTGAGCGTGCGGACCTTCGCGTTGATCAGCTCCACCAGGGACTCGCGCTGGCAGGCGGCCTCCAGCAGCGGGGGAGTGATCGCGAGGACGCCGATGTCCTGGCTGCGCAGGATCCACTCGATCTGGTCGAGCAGGTGGTTGACGTAGGCCTTCAGCTCGTCGACCGCGCCCCTGGCCACCAGCCGCTTGGCCCAGCGCGGGTCGAGGTCGACGGTGAAGAAGATCGCGTCGAACGACGCGGCGGTGTCCCGCGCCAGCTTGCCGACCATGTGCGGCCCGGTCGGCACCACCCCGAGCCAGTTCGGGCCCTTGGTGATCCCGTGGTCCTCCAGCCTGCGGTGGTACCAGTCCCACGCGTGGTTGATCACGTCGGGCAGGGCGAACACGCGCTTGGGCTCGCCGGTGGTCCCGCCGCTCTCACCCACCACGGGGCGCTCGCTGAACCGCTTGAGCGAGGCGTATCCCTTGGGGATCAGGGTCTCCAGCCGGATGTCCCTGAGTTCGTCGACGATGTTCGGGAACAGCGTCAGGTCGGCGACGGTCCTGACGTCCTTGCGCGGGTCGAAGTCGAGCTTCTTGGCCCGCTCCAGCCAGAACTCCGAGCCCGTCTTGGGGTTGAAGTGCCACTCGACGGCCTCCCGCACGAGGTCATCCGCGTCGGGTGGGCTGTCCCAGTCCAGGTCCAGGGCGGATGCGGCACGTTCGGTCATGGCCTCACTCCTCGGCTTCGGTGATCGGCTGGAACGCCACGCGGGCGACCGGGTCCCAGGATGGCCCTCCGTGATCAGAAAAGGCAGTGCGGACGACCCCATCCTGTCCAAAGGTTTCACTGCCGCGCGGGGCGGAACGACACAAGTGCCCACAACCGGGCGGCGGTCCTACAACCATGGAGTTAGACGCGCGCCTGACACGAACCTGGCGGCTCTTGCGCGCCATGTTAGGTTCCTCCCGGGAATGGCGGAGGAACGCGGAATTCTCGCGCTGGTTCGACCTCGCCGGATCGACGTGGGCGTGGGCGAACGGCCCTGGCGCCGACAGCGCGACCACCGCGATCCCACGGACAGCGCTGTTCCCGCCGACCGGCGCCGACGGGCGCTGGCTGGCACCGAGGGCGCGGTTCTCGACGGCGGCACTGACTCGGGCGACGCTGTTGATCGCGCGGAGCGGCCGGAGGGGGACTGGCCGCGACGCGCCAGCCGCCTCCTCCGACGACTCCGCTCCCACCGCCCCGTTTCTACCGCCCTGATTTCTACCGTCCCGCTCCGACCGTCCACTGTGTCCACTATGAGTCCACTGTGTCCAGTCCCGCCCCGGCATCCTGTCCCGTCCACGGGGCGCCGCCGGTGCACCCGCCCGACCGGCCCAGGGCGGTCGCCCGGTCGCATCCGACGACGACGTGCGGGTGGAGACCCGTTCGTCGGCGCACCCTAGCTCGCGCTGGACCCCTTGGCGCGCCGCAGTTGCTGGAGTGGCGTCTGGTGGTCCCGCTGGTACCCGCCACTGATGATCTTGTTGACCCGTTCCTCCAGGTGCTCCCGGTAGTAGGGGCACTCGGCCAGCGTGGGGTGCGCGCAGCTCAGGATGTGGGTGAGGCTCCGCTTGGCCTGCGTCGCCCGTTCGATGATCTGGTCGAGTTCGGCCAGCCGGGAGGCCGCCACCCGCTTGGCCTCGTCCATGCTGGCGGTCGGATCGCCGACGAGGCCGGCGATCTCCTCGATCGTGAACCCGGCCTCGCGCCAGAAGTCGATGGCGGCCAGTTGGCGCAGGCCGTCCTCGTCGAAGATCCTCCTGCCACCGGCCCTGCCGCTCGGCCGCAGCAGCCCCTGCCGTTCGTAGAACCGCAGGGCCGACGGTTGGACCCTGGCCAGTTCGGCCAGCTCCCCGATGTCGAGCTGAATTCCCCGGTCCGCCTCGCGAGCGTTCATCGGATTCCGGTGGATGTCGGCCGACAGCGACCCGTTCGCCCCGGGTGCGGCGGGGTTTTCTCCTGTTTTCTCCCGTGACCGCCGTCGCGGCGTGTCGTGTGCGTGGGGCCCCCGGATATCCCGCTGTTCCTGCCCGCAGGAATACCGGCGGTGATTCGATGCGCAGCAAGATCCATGTGATCATCATGCCCGAGCCGTCAGCGGGGCGACCAGTGACCGGAGCCGCGCGCGACGAGGGTCGGGCGGCCCGGGATTCACCCGGACGGCGTCCCCTCGCCGGCGCTGTCCGTCGTAGTGCCGGGCTCGGGTGATCCAGATGGGGCACGGGATGCCACCCACGACCCACACTGTCGGACCAAACAGCTCCTGACCTGCGGCGACGCGGTACCCCGCCGGACAGGGCCCGCCTCCCCGACGGCGCGCGCCCCGACGACCTGTCACGGTCGCCGTGGCGCGCGGGGA
This sequence comes from Streptoalloteichus tenebrarius, assembly GCF_024171885.1. Classification (GTDB taxonomy): domain Bacteria; phylum Actinomycetota; class Actinomycetes; order Mycobacteriales; family Pseudonocardiaceae; genus Streptoalloteichus; species Streptoalloteichus tenebrarius. The sequence goes on from NZ_JAMTCP010000001.1 coordinate 56,203, forward strand.
GAAGCGGCGCTCGCCGAACCGAGCATCCGCCGCTGCGCCGGTCGGACCAGGGGGCGATTGCACCAGAATCCCCCGGTTCGTGCCCGGAATAACATCTCCGGACCCCCCGACCGGACCAGGGGATCAGCCAGGTCTCCGACAGTCTCTCCTGGTTCTGTCAACAGATCACGGTCCGGGCGGGCGGTGTGGGGCGCGGGAGGAGGCGTCGGGATCGGCATTCACACGGACGTCTTCCCGATCGGCTCGGTCCGCGGTGGAAGATTTGTGGCGTCGGGCTCTCGTGGCCTGTTCCGACCTCCTGGCTCCGTTCGGAAACCAACCGGTACCGCCGAACGGACTTCCGCCGGTCGCCCCACGTCTGACAAATCCTCTGTTCGCCGGAATCATCGGAATCGCCGGAATCATCGGAATCGTCGGAGCGTGCCCCGGCGCCGGTCGCGCCCGACGCCACCTCGTCGGGCGCGACCGCCGCCACGCGGGATCACGCCTTGGTCGGCACGCCCGCGTTGGCGAGGATCTCGCGCGCCGACAGCCCGGTGCTCGCGGCGGCGGTCATCCCGGTGGCCGCCAGGTGGGCGTCCACGATCCGCAGGCCGACCGGGTACCCGGCGAAGTCCGGCAGCCCCGCCGTCGGCTGCCCCATCAGCTCCGCGGTGGCGTCGCCCAGGACGTAGGCGGTCAGGTTCTGCATCCCGGCGACGTCGATGTTGGCGGTGATCTTCTCGTGGGCGCGGTCCAGCTCGGCGCCGGTCAGCGCCGTCGCCCACGGGCCCATGGCCTGCTCGCCGGCCAGCTCCCTGACGAACGCCTCGGCCAGTCCCTCGGCGACGACGTGCTCGCCGACGGTCACCGTCATCGGGTTCCACACGACGTTCGCGTACCGCACGTTGTGGTGAAACTCGTGCGCGGCGGCGTACTCGATCTTCGTCATGCTCGTCTCGGTGGGCCACATCAGGAGGTGGATCGCGCCAGGGATGCCGCCCATCCCGAAGTAGCCGGCGCTGCGGACCGTCAGGTGGTGGTCGTCGGGGTCGCCGAGCGCCAGGACGACGTGCACCGTGTCGGCGTGCCTGATGTCGGGGGCCGCCTCGCTGATCCGCTGCCACGCGGCGGTGAGCGAGCCCTCGATCCGCTCCCACACCCGCGCGTCCCGCATCTGGTGGATGGCGTCCCGCAGACGCGGGTCGTCCCGGTCGAGGGGGAAGCCGCTGCCCATCTGGTGCATCCGGACCATGTCCGACATCCCCACGGCGGACAACACGTCCTCGAGTGGGCGGTACATCTCCCGCAACGCCTCGGGCCGCTCCTCCACGGGTCGGTCCAGGAGGTCGAGCATGGCGGTGGCGGTGTCGTGAACGACGATCTTCATGTCCCGGGACGGTAGGACCTCACGTCACGTGAGGTTCAAGTCGTGCCGGCGCCGCCGCCGGTGGCGCCCGTCACTCCCTCGACGCGCCACGGGCGCCCGATGTCGCGTCCACAGTGTCGCGTCCACAGTGTCGCGTCTACAGTGTCGCGTCCACAGTGTTGCGTCCACAGTGGAGCGCGGGCCGGGCGCGGGGCGGGGACGCGCGCTCCGAGGAGTCGTCACGCGCGCCCCCGCCGGCCGGTCACACGGGCTTGGCCTCGACCACGGCGAAGTCCACGTGCGCCGGCAACTCGATCAGGTCGGTGACGGCGAGCCCGGCCCCGGCGCAGATCCGCTCGAAGTCGCCCCGGGTCCGCTCCCTGCCCCCGATGAGCACCATCATGTTGAGGTCGCTCAGGTAGGGGTCCTCGAACGCGGCCCCGCCCGGGTCCACCGTGTCGGGCAGCACCGGCTCGATGATCAGGAGACGGCCGTCGTCGGGCATCGCCGCCCGGCAGTGCCGCAGGATCGTCGTCGACCGCTCGTCGTCCCAGTTGTGCAGGACGCTCTTGATCAGGAGGAGGTCGGACCCGCCGGGGACGGCCTCGAAGAAGTCGCCCGCCGCGATCTCGCACCGGTCGGTCAGCTCGGCGGCCTCCACCGTCTTGCTGGCCTGGGCCACGCCCTCGGGGGTGTCGAACACGACGCCCCTGAGGGAGGGGTGGTGCTTCAGGATCGTCGTGAGCAGGGTGCCGTCGCCGCCGCCGACGTCGGTCACGCGGGAGAAGCGACCGAAGTCGTAGCGCTGGGGCAGGGTCGCGGCGACCCCGTCGCCCTTGGTCCGCTGGCTCATCGCCGAGTTGAACAACGCCGACAGCTCCGGCCGCTCACCGAGGTAGGTGAACACCGGCGTCCCGAAGACGTCGTCGAAGGCCGGGCGGCCGGTGCGCATGCTGGTCTCCAGGTGCAGCCACGCCTCCTGCATCGTCTGGTGGGTGAGCAGTCGTGTCAGGTCGAGCAGGGAGTTCGGGTTGTCCTTGCGCAGCAGGTAGCCCGCCTCGGTGAGCGCGTACCTGCCGGGGGTGCGCTCGACGCACAGGCCCAGACAGGCGAGGACGCGCAGCAGCCGGTTCAGTCGTTCCTCGGGAATGTCGTAGACCCTGGCCAGATCGGCCGCGGCGGCCTCGCCGTCCCCGATGGCGTCGGCGAGTTCCCATCGCGCGGCCACGCCCACCGCCTGCGTGACCATCGTCCCGAACAACGTGCGCATGATCGTCCGACGCGCCTCGATCTGCGCGGCGCTCTGTTCCGTCATCGACATTCCTTTCGGATTTTCCGCAGGAAAAAGGGAGAGCGCGGGCGGTTCAGGACGGGATGACGTGCTTGTCGTGGTCAGCGCGAATTCGCTGGTTCCTCCCGGCGGCCTCCACGCCGTGGAAGTCTAGGGGCACGTCCGGTCATCGGGCCAGTCTTCCCCGGGGTTGTTCTCCCGGCGCGTGGGTGAGGCGGTTCCCGTTCCGGCGGGGTTCGACAGAATCGGGAAACAAAGTCGCCCCGCGCGTCGGCCGGGACTGGTCACGTCGTCGCCCCGCTGAGCACTCCGTTTGTCGTCCCCTGGTCAGCGAGATTGACGCCCTGGTTCTACGACCACCGGCCTAGAACGCCTCCGTTCGGGTGTCTTGACAGTTTATTCCCTCGGGAGCTGAATAGCTCGACGTGGACGAAGCATACGAGTACCAGCGTGGTATGGAAGCGATCTGGCCGAACACCGACCATCTCGTTCCCGAGAAGGTCGTCCAGGAGCTGGCCGGCCTGGCGGAGGAGAACGACCGCAACGGTCGCCTGTCCGACCGCAGCATCGAGGCGCTGCGGGAATGCGGGTACTACGGTCTTCCCGTGCCCCGGGAGTTCGGCGGCGCCGGCGCCTCGCTCGTCGAGTGCTGCGCGGTGCAACGCCGGATCGGCGCGGCCGACCCCGGGCTGTCGGTCGCGGTGAACATGCACCTGTTCTCCATGGGATTCATGGTGGAGCACTGGCTGCGTCACCGTGACGATTCCTCGGCGTTACTGGAGACCATCGCCAAGGAGGGCCAGATCGTCGTCTCCGCGTTCGCGGAGCCCGGTCTCGGCGGCAGCCTGACCCGGTCCAACTGCACCGCCCGCCGGGAGGGCGACAACTGGGTGACCAACGGCATCAAGGTGCCCTGTTCGCTGGCCGAGCGCAGCGACCTGCTCTGTCTCCAGATGATCGACGAGGCCGGCGGCCCCGAGAGCCTGCTGGTCGCCCTGATCCCGACCAAGACCGACGGGGTCAGGGTGGAGCGCACCTGGAACACCCTGGGCATGCGGGCCTCCGAGTCGGACACCATCCGGCTGACCGACTGCCCGGTCCCCGACGACCTGGTCATCCACCGCGGCGCTCCCGGCTCCACCGCCGACGACGTCTTCGCGGCGGGGACGGGCTGGTTCTGCGTCACGGCCACCGCCTGCTACCTGGGTGTCGCCGCCGCCGCCGTGGACCAGGCGCGCGCCGCGCTCTCCCGCGCCCGGATCAACCACCTCGACGCCACGCGCGCCGAGTTGCCGTCGTTCCAGTCCGCGCTCGGCGAGATCATGACCGCGCTGCTGCCGATGGACGCGGCGTGCGCGGGTCTGGCCCGCAAGCTGGGCGAGCACGAGGCCGACTCCCGCAGCCTGCTCCCCGCCATGCTCGCGCTGAAGCTCCAGGCCGCGACGCAGGCGATCCGCGCCGTCGAACTGACCACCGAGCTGGTCGGCGTCGGGTCGTACTCGGCGAAGGGCACGGCCTCGCGTCTGCTCAGGGACGTCCACGCGGCCCGGTACCACCCGCCGACCAGCTTCGTCACCCGCCAGTTGCTCGGGCGCTGGGCGCTCGGCCTGCCGTGGAACTTCGACCTGAACGAGCACCCCGTGCGGTGAGGTGCTCGGCCGCTTCCCGTCCCACCACGCGGTGAGACATCACCACAGACGGTCACAAGGTCGCGGGCGTCGAGGCGTTCGCGCCGGAGAGACTCGGGAGATCCCATGGTGGCAGACCCACAGGACAGCACGACGGCGTCCCTGTTACGAGCGGCGGGAACGCCGGACGCCCTCGGGAACCTGATCGACGACATCACCCTGAGCGGCGCGGCGACACTGATCGTGGAGGAACTCGTCAGCCGGTGCGCGCCGCCGAAGGGCGTGTCGCTCGCGCTGCTCTTCGAGGTCTACCGCGGCGACGAGTCGGTCGAGCACACGATCTCGTTCGCCGACGGCGCGATCGACGTGACGCCCGGTCGCCACGGCGAGCCCGGCGCGCTGATCAGGTTCGAGGTCGTCGACCTGCTCACCGCGCTGTACGGCCCCGCGTCCCGGCCCAGCCGCACGACCAGGCAGGTCGAGTCCCTGCTGCGCCCGCCGGGCAGGGACCCGCGCGAGGACAGCTACCTGATGTTCAAGGCCCAGGTCCCCTACGCCGAGGCCATCCAGTCCGTCCTCGCCTGCTTCTCGCCGGAGCCGGCCAACCTCGACGACCTCGCCGTCAGGTACGGGTCGGACAAGTGGGGTTTCCTCCACTGGTTCACCCCGCACTACGCGCAGCACTTCCGGCACCTGGCCGACGAGCCGGTGAAGGTGCTGGAGATCGGGATCGGCGGTTACGACGACCCGAACGCGGGCGGGGCGTCCCTGCGGATGTGGCAGCGCTACTTCCGGCGCGGTCTGGTCTACGGCCTCGACATCCACGACAAGTCCGCGATCAGGGGTCCTCGGCTGCGCACGATCCGGGGGGACCAGGGCGACGCGGACTTCCTGCGGGAGCTGGCCGAGAGCATCGGGCCGTTCGACATCGTCATCGACGACGGCAGCCACATCAACGAGCACGTGCTGACGTCCTTCGACGCGCTCTTCCCCTACGTGCGCGAGGGCGGCCTGTATGTCATCGAGGACATGCACACGTCCTACTGGCCGGGGTTCGGCGGCGCCGCGCCGGGGGAGGGGACCGCCAGGACCTCGGTGGAGCGCGTGAAGGAACTCCTGGACGGGCTGAACTTCCCGGAGTACCGGGACATGCGGGAGCACGCGCCCTCGATCACGGAGAAGTACGTGTCGGGAGTCCACTGCTACCGCAACATCGCCTTCATCGAGAAGGGGCTCAACGCGAAGGACGTGTCGCCGGAGTGGGTGCCGCGCGAACCGGTGTAGACGGGGAGATCCTCCTGCGTCGACCCACCAGTTCCGCTGCCTGGTCCGCCTGGCGCCGGCGGGCGACGGGGATCCCCGTCGCCGAGAGTCGCGACCGGGCGGACCAGGCGCCCGCCCGTCGGCCGCCGGGGGCCGCGCCGACTCGTCCCGCCTGGGGCGGGCCGTTCTTCCGCGCCCTCCGCTCTCGCTGTCCTCCGCCCGCCCTCCGGCCGCCCTCCGGCCGGCCTCCGTTCCCGTCGCGTCGTGCCCGCGCCGGGATCGCGAGCGGGGCGGAAGGAAGTTGGCCTGGGACAACGGAAAGAACCGGCGCCGTCTCCTCTCCCTCTGGTCCCCCCTGATCGTCAGCCGTGTTGTGGGCAGGCTAGCCTCGCCTAATATGACTGTCAGTCGGTCATTTTTGAACGGTGTTGCGGACAGGTAGTGAGCACCAGGACGAGGAAGGGCCATGACAACCACGCAGACGACCTCGATCGAGGTCCGGCCGGAGCAACCGCCGGAGCGGGAGCCAACCGGACCGGGCACGGGCGCCGAGGCGCCGCGCATGCTGCCGATCGGCGCGGTGGCACAGATGCTGCGTCCGGTGCGACCGCACCTGCTCACCTGCGCCGTCTTCTCGGCGGTGGCGGCGGCGATGGGCATCGCCCCGTTCGTCGCCGCGGCGGAGATCGCGCGCGTCGTGCTCGCCAGCCCCGACTTCCCCGCCGGCACGGTGTGGGCGTGGGCGGGCGTCGGAGCGGGAGGCGCGCTGGCGCGCCTGCTCCTGCTCGGGCTCTCCACCCACGTCGGGCACACCGCTGACGCGGAGATGCTGCACCACCTGCGCGTGCGGATCGTCGGCCGGCTCGGCGTCGTGCCGCTGGGCTGGTTCCGCGCCTCCGGCTCCGGTCAGGTCAAGAAGGCGATGACCGACGACCTGGAGGACATGCACGAGCTGTTCGCCCACGCGCTGGGCGCGGTGGTCGGCGCCGGCACCGCGATGGTGGTCAGCTTCGGCTACCTCGTGTTCGTGGACTGGCGGATGGCCCTGGTGACCGTCGCCGTGCCCGTGCTGGCGATGGTCGTCTACCGGATCACCATGCGGTCCTTGCCGGCCCACATGTCGCGCCTGATCGCCGCGGAGGGGCGCATCAGCACCGCGACGGTCGAGTACGTCGACGGCATCGGCGTGGTCAAGGCGTTCGGCGGCACCGAGGGCCGGCTGCTGGACCGCTTCGGTGAGGCGATGAGCGAGTACGCCGAGGCCTACCGCGACTGGCTCGCCGGAACCCGCACCAGCGCGGCCGTGAACCGGGTGCTCAGCTCGGAGATGATGGTCCTGGCCGTGGTGGTGGCCGCCGGGCTGGGCTTCGTGGCCGCGGGCTGGCTCAGCGCGCCCGACCTGCTGCCGTTCCTGATCGTCGGTGTCGGGCTGCCCACCTCGTTCAGCCCGATGATGCACGGCGCCCAGGGCGTGCGGATGGCGCGCATGGCGGCCGGCCGGGTCCACGGCCTGCTGACGCGGGACTGCCTGCCCGAGCCCGCGCGCCCGCGGGAGCCGCACGGCCACCGCATCGAGTTCGACAGGGTGTCCTTCTCCTACGACGGCGCCACCAACGCCCTCACCGACATCAGCTTCGTGTGCGAACCGGGCACGGTCACGGCGCTGGTCGGCCCCTCCGGCGCGGGCAAGTCGACGTTGGCGAGCCTGGTGCCGCGGTTCTACGACGTGACCGACGGCGCGATCCGCGTCGGCGGCGTCGACATCCGCGAGATGTCCTCCAAGCGCCTGCTGTCGTCGATGTCGTTGGTGTTCCAGGACGTGGTGCTGTTGCGGGACACCGTCAAGGAGAACATCCGCATCGGTCGGCCCGACGCCACCGACGAGGAGGTCCGCGCGGCGGCCGAGGCCGCGCAGATCCACGAGGTGATCGAGCGGCTCCCCCAGGGCTACGACACCTTCCTCGACGGCGCCGCCGGCGGCGGGCTGTCCGGCGGCGAGCGGCAGCGGCTGACCATCGCCCGCGCGGTGCTCGCCAACGCCCCGATCGTCGTGCTGGACGAGGCCACCGCCTCGCTGGACCCGGACAGCGAGGCCGCGGTCCAGGACGCCCTCTCCCGGCTGGTCGCCGGCAAGACGGTGATCGTGATCGCGCACCGCCTGCACACCATCGTCCAGGCCGACCAGATCGCCGTCCTCGACGGCGGCCGGCTCGCCGAGATCGGCACCCACCAGGAGCTCCTCGCGCACGACGGCCTGTACGCGCGGATGTGGCGCGCCCAGCAGAACGGAGAGGCGGCATGATCGGCAAGCTCTACCGCGTCTGGCCGCAGCCCGGCCCGCTGCTGCGCGTGTGGCTGCTGACCGGGGCCATGGCCGTGCTCCAGGGACTGCTGCTCGGTCTGCTGGTGCCGATCCTGCGCGCGCTCCTGCGCGCCGAGCCCGACTTCGCCGCCGCCACCCCGTGGCTGGTCACCGGCGCGGTCGGACTGCTCGTGTACGGAGCGCTCAGCGTGATCGTCATGCCGGTCACCTTCACGGCGCACATGGCGCTGGCGTCCCAGTTGCGGCAGCACCTGATGCGCCACGTGACCACGCTGCCGCTGGGCTGGTTCACCGGGCAGCGCAAGGGAAAGTTCGTCCGCACCGTCACCAACGTCACCGGGGTGCTCGCCCAGTTGACCGTCACCGTCGGGGCCGAGGCCCTCACCGGTGTGCTGGTGCCCGTCACGATCGTGGCGGTCACCTTCGTGGTCGACTGGCGGCTCGCCATCCCGTTGCTGGCCACCGTGCCGCTGGCGTTGCTCGCGTTGCGCCGTTCCTGGCGCACTACCGCGTCGGTCTCCGACGACATGGAGGTGGCCGCGAACGAGGTCGCGGGCCGCGCCATCGAGTTCGGCCAGGCCCAGCCCGTCCTCCGCGCCGCCGGCCACGGCACCACGGGCACCGCGCGCATGCGGGAGGCGCTGGACGACCACCGCGAGCGGTACCGCAGGGGCCTGCGCCGGATGCTGTTCCCCGACCTGTCCTACAGCGGCGTGGTCATGGCCGGGTACGCGGTCGTGCTCGTGCTCGCCGTGCAGTTCCTGCTCAACGGGAGCCTGGTCGCCGTCGACACCATCGCCCTGCTCGTCCTGGCCGTCCGCTTCGTCGAGCCCCTCGGCGGGACCATCGACCACGCCTCGGGTCTCGGCGCGATGGACTACCTGGCCACGCGGGTGGAGAACCTCCAGCGCACGCCGACGCTGCCGCACAGCCCGAACCCGGTGCGCAGGGTCGAGGAGGCCAGCATCGAGTTCTCCCACGTGACCTTCTCCTACGGGGAGAAGCCCGCGCTGTCCGACGTGTCGTTCCGGTGCCCCGCCGGGACGACCACCGCGCTCGTCGGGCCGTCGGGCTCGGGCAAGACCACGGTCACCCGGCTGGTGGCGCGGTTCTTCGACGTGGACTCGGGCAGCGTGCGGGTCGGCGGGGTCGACGTGCGGGAGTACGACCACCCCGCTCTCCTGTCGGACATCGCCATCGTGTTCCAGGACGTGTACCTGTTCGACACGACGATCGAGGAGAACCTCCGCCTGGCCAACCCGGACGCCACCCGGGAGGAGCTGGAGGCGGCGGCGCGCGCGGCCCGGCTCGACGAGGTCGTCGAGCGCCTGCCCGACGGCTGGAACACCCGGGTGGGCGAGGGCGGCATGCAACTGTCGGGTGGTGAGCGCCAGCGGGTGTCGATCGCCAGGGCCTTCCTCAAGCGGGCGCGCATCGTGCTCATCGACGAGGCGGCCTCGGCGCTGGACCCGGAGAACGAGGGCGCGGTCAGCCAGGCGATCGTGAACCTGGCCAGGGACCCCCAGCGGACGGTGATCGTGATCGCGCACCGGCCGGCGACGCTGGCCGCCGCCGACCACGTCGTCGCCCTGGACGCGGGGCGGGTCACCGAGACCGGGAGCCCGACGGAGCTGCTGCGCACCGGCGGGACCTTCGCCCGCCTCTACAACCAGTACGAGCACGCCAGGAGCTGGCACGTGACGACGTAGCCGGCGAGAGGGCCGAGGGAGAACCGGGACGCCGGGCCGTGACGCTGCACGTCGACAGAAAGAGACGACTGATGGTCGAATCGCTGGGGAATGACCTGCTGACGGACGCCTCCGACTCCACCCACGTCGCTGTCCCGCCCGGCGCTGTCCCGCCCGGCGCGGTCCGGCCCGGCGACCCCCGGTACGAGGACCTCGCGCTCCGGCGCAGGAACGAGAGGTTCAGCCAGCGCCCCGACTACTTCCAGGTGGTCCGGACGACCGAGGAGACGGTCGCGGCGGTCGCCGCGGCCGTCCGCGCCGGGCGGCGGATCGCGGTGCGCAGCGGCGGACACTCCATGGAGAACTCCGTCGGCGAGCGGCCGGGCGGCGTCGTCATCGACATGTCCGCCATGAACGGCGTGTACCACGATCCCGCCCGGCGGGCGTTCGTCGTCGAGTCCGGGGCCACCCTGGGCGAGGTGTACCGGGTTCTCTACCTGACCTGGGGCGTCACGATCCCGGGCGGCTGGGGGCACTCGGTCTGCGTCGGCGGCCACATCCAGGGCGGGGGGTACGGGGTCCTGTCCCGCGCCCTCGGCTCCGTGGTCGACTACCTCGACGCGGTCGAGGTCGTGGTGGTCGACGCCACGGGCCAGGTCCGCGCGGTCCTGGCGACCAGGGACCCGTCCGACCCCCACCACGACCTGTGGTGGGCCCACACCGGCGGCGGGGGCGGCAACTTCGGCGTCGTCACCCGCTACTGGCTGCGCTCGCCGGAGGCCACCGGCGACGATCCGGCGTCGCTGTTGCCCCGACCGCCGGTGTCCCTGCTCAGCGGCGTGGTCGCGTGGTCGTGGCGGGACCTGCCGCGCGAGGCGTTCCACCGCCTGATGCGCAACCACGCCGACTGGCACGAGCGGAACAGTGATCCGGGCTGCCGCTACGCGTCCCTGGCGTCGCGGTTCGTGATCACGGGGCGCGGGGAGGAGGACCGCCCCGACGACATCGTGGTCGCGGCGATGCTGGACGGGGGATTGCCCGACGCCCGCTCGATGCTGGAGAGCTACCTCGACGCGATCGGGGAGGGCGTCGGTGGCGTGCGGCAGATCGGGGAGCCCACGCCGTGGCTCTACACGATGATGCCGCCGGTCCCCGACGGCGACGCGCAGCGGGGCGCCGAGTACGACAGGTACAAGGGGAAGGCTGGTTACCTGCGCCGGGGCTTCTCGACGGCGCAGGTCGACACGATCTACGACTACCTGACGTCCCCGCAGGCCAGGGTCGAACTCGCCCGGCTGTGGTTGCTGGCCTACGGCGGGCAGGTCAACGCCGTCGACCCGGCGGCCACCGCGCTGGCGCAGCGCGACTCGGTCCTCAAGGCGGTCTACATCGCCATCTGGTCCGACGAGGCGGACGACGAGACCAACCTCGACTGGATCCGCCGCTTCTACCGCGACGTGTACGCCGACACCGGCGGCGTCCCGGTCCCCGGCGAGATCAGCGACGGCTCCTACATCAACTACCCGGACACCGATCTCGCCGACCCCCGGTGGAACACCTCAGGCGTTCCGTGGCACTACCTGTACTACAAGGAGAACTACCCCCGTCTCCAACGCGTCAAGAAGCGCTGGGACCCGTTGAACATCTTCCGGCACACGCTGTCCATCCAGCCGGCGGACTGAGACCAACGCGCGCGGCGGCGTGACACGGAGGGGAAAACCGCACGCTGCCAACGACAACGCCACGGGGCGCCGAAGGGCGCCCCGTGGCGTAGGACGGAACGGTCGTGGTGGCGGCGCTCCGCCGCGAGTCATCTCCCGGCGAGTCGAGGGAGGATACCAGCGACCTCCTCGGGGGACGGCATCGCGGCGATCTCCTCGGCGGCGCGGCGGGCGGCCACCCGGAACTCCCCGTCGTCCAGCAGGCGCCGCGCCGAGCCGGAGACCGACGACGCGGTGACCTCGTCGGGCAGCAGGCGCACCCCGACGCCCGCGGCCACCACCGCCTCGGCGTTGACGAACTGGTCGGCGCCCCGGGGGAGGACCAACTGCGGCACCGCCTGCCCCAACGCGCCGAGCATCGTCCCGGAGCCCGCGTGGTGCACGATGAGGTCGAGGTGCGGCAACAACTCGGCCTGCGGCACCCACGACTCGACGACCACGTTGTCGGGCGCGTCCGCGAGCAGGGCCGTCGTCAGCTTCGGCCCCGTCGCCACCAGGACGTCCGCGTCCAGCGCCGCCACGCCGTGGACGATCTCCCTGAGCAGGTCGTCCGCCCCCTCCGCCCCCGCCTCGGTGCCCAGCGTCACGTACACCAGGGGCCGGCCGCGGTCCCTCGACCGGACCCACTCGGGCAGGGGCGCTGGCCGGGAGAACGGCACGGGGCGCAGCGCGAACCGGGTGGCCCTGGCCACGAAGTCCGGGTCCTGCATCGACGCGGGATAGATGTCCAGGTACGGGTGACCAAGCGGGTTCGGCTCCCGGAGGGACATGGCGAGCCCGAGTTCCTCGGCCACGGCGTCGACCCGGCGCACGTACTCGGGGGTGAGCACGTTCAGCGAGTGATGACTGAGCCCGTGGGCCACCGCCGGCGTCCCCGCGCGCGCCGCCGCCATCCCCGCGCCTACGCAGACCGAGTCGTAGACGACCAGATCAGGGTGGAACCGCGCCACAACGCGCCCAACGTCCTCGGCATAGCGACTCGGCAGCACCGAGCCGAAGGTCGCCGCGACGAACGTCTCCCACTGCGCGGGTGTCAGCTCGTCGTGGTTCGCCCGCTCGCCGAACAACTGGCGCCCCGCCTCCGCGAACGCCTCGGAGATCGGCGGCCCCGCCGGGATCGGCTCCACCCCGAGCCCGGACAGGTACGGGTGCAGGGACTCGTTGACCGCGAAACCCACGTGGTGACCGGCGCGCGCGGTGGCGACGGCGAGCGGTAGGAGAGGGAAGAAGTGGCCATAGGTGGAAATGCTGGAGAAGAGGACGCGCATCGCACCTCCGAAGCCAGGTGACCGACGTTCCCCACGACGTCGTCGTCCGGAGAGGGCAGGACGCGGACGCCGACGACCTGGAGGAGGGCAGGGGCCTCAGGACGGCAGCAGACGCTGGTCGTCCTGGTCGCGGAGCGCGGAGCACAGGGAACGCAGCGCCGCCTCCGTCCGCGCGATCTCGTCGTCGGTGATGTAGATCGACGGCGAGACGCGCAGGAACCGCGTCCCCGGTCCGGCCGGGAGCGCGCGGATGTGGTGTTCGCGCAACAGGAACGCGGAGAGCAGGTAGCCGAACGTGCCGGACTGGGCCGCCTCCCTGATGCGCTCGGAGGCCGCGTCGCTCTGGTCCGCGACCTCGACCGACAGCATGAGGCCGATGCCCCAGACCTCCTTGATGACGTCGGGGAAGTCGGCGCGGACGGCGTTGAGCGCCCCGGCCAGCCTCTCGCCGCGCTCCCGGACCATCCGGTAGGCCCGACCGCCGTCGGCCTCCAGCATCTCCAGCACCTTGAGGGCGATGGCGCCGGAGAAGCCGTCCTTGGCGAAGGTCGAGCTGTGGATCACCTCGAACTCCGGGCGGAACCGGTCCTGGCGCACCAGCGCGACCGAGTTCTTCGTGACGCCGCCCGCGATGATCTTGGCGAAGGTGTAGTAGTCGCCCCGCAGACCCATGTGGGAGCTGCCGAGGAAGGTCCCGGTGCGGCCGAAGCCGCTCTGCACCTCGTCCACGATGACCGGGCAGCCGATGGCGGCGCACGCGTTCTGGATCTCCCGCGCGAACTCCGGGGTCACCGGCTTCATGCCGGCGCCGCCGCGGACGGGCTCGACGAAGAACCCCGCGATGGTCGGGAGGTCCCGCGCGACCACCCGCACCACGTCGCCGTCGACCACGACGTCGAGCAGCGTGCGCCGCTCCTCCTCGATGATCTTGGCGAGGTCGTCGGGCTGGTCGGCGGGCACGAACCGGACCGTCGCGGCCAACGCCGTGAACGGGGTCCGCCACTGCGCGTTCTGGGTGAGCTGGATGCTGCCGACCAACTTGCCGTGGAACGCGTTCTCCAGCGCGAGGAACACCGGTCGGGCGTTGGCCAGCCGCTCCGCGTTCTCCTGCTCGACGGCGGTCAGCAGGCTCGCGACGTCCTGGTGGGCGCCCGTGGGGACGTGCGGGCCCTCCGCCACCGACAGGCGCCCGCCCCCGGCCGCCGCCCTGACGGCGGCCACGTGCTCGTCGATCTCCGCGCGCAGCTCCGAGACGCGGCCCCGCCGCTCCAGCTCGGCGTGCTTCATGCAGATCTCGTTCGCCTCGGCGCCGGTGTTGGCGAAGATGGCCGAGTAGTACTGGTCCGTCCCCGTCTCCCGCCGGATGATCCTGTTGATCTCGCTGGCGACCGCGTTGACGTGTGGCAGCACGGAAAGCTGCGCGTGGAACGGGACCCGCGCGTCCAGCACCGATTTCGCGTGTTCCACGATCTCGTCGTTGTTGTGGCCGAAAAGCAGGGAGCCGAAACCGCACGCCAGGTCGAGGACGGGAACCTCCCGTCCGTTCTCGTCCCGGTAGTACAGTGTGTTCCCCTCGGCTCGGACGTATTCGACCGCCAGACCCATGCTGGCCAGCCACTGGTTCAGCGCGGAGTCGGCGAGGACGGGTGCGGGAGACGAAGCGCTCATTTCTGCCTCTCTCGTCCGGACGGGGGCGTGTGCCGGCGGGGGAGCGGTGCGTGGATGACCTTCATTAGAGACGCTCCCCGCCCCGGTCACAACGGGCTTACATCGCGCGACATATGTCGGACTCGAACCATTGGCCATGTTGAGCCGCCATGACGGCCCTGCGAGGGTGAGGCCGTGACGCGAACGGCAGAGGTCGCAGGCGCGGGGTTCGCCGGGCTGACCGTGGCGACCGAGCTCGCCCGGCGCGGCTGGCGGGTTCGTGTCCACGAGGCCGGCCCGCGCCCCCGAGCGTTCGGCGCCGGGATCTTCCTGTGGACGAACGGTCTGCGGGTGTTGACCGAACTGGGCGTCGTGGAGTGGGTGTTGGCCCGCTCCTACGAGGCCTCTCAGTGGGAGGAACGGGACTCCGACGACAACGAGCTGGGCATCCGCCCGCTGCCGCTGCCGGGCGGCCTGCGGATGGTCACGATGACGCGGAGGACCCTGCACACCGCCCTGCTCACCGCCGCGGAGGCCGCCGGCGTCGAGATCCGCACCGGCTCCCGGGTCGTGGCGGCGGAGCCCGGCGGCGTGCTGGTCACCGAGGACGGCGCCCGGTGGCCGGCGGACCTCGCGGTGGGCGCGGACGGGATCCGGTCCCGCGTCCGCGACAGCCTGGGGCTGCTGGCCGGGCACGAGCTGTTCCCGTACGGGATGTACCGGTTCCTCGTTCCCCTCGCCAGGGTGCCGGAGTTCCGGGGCCGGTGGCGCAACTACCTGAACTTCCTGGACGCGGGACTGCGGCGGCGCGTCCTCTACGTGCCCTGCGACGAGCGCGAGCTGTACCTGTTGCTCGGCGCGGTCCACACGGACGAGGCACTGCGCCAACCGCTCGATCCGGCGGTGTGGTGCGAGACCTTCCCCGTCCTCCGGCCCCTGCTCGCGGAGCTGCCGCCGGCCCCGCGCTACGACCGGTACGAGGTCCTGCGGCTGGAGCGCTGGTCGGTGGGGCGCGTGGCGGTCGTCGGCGACGCCGCGCACGCGATGCCGCCGACGCTCGGCCAGGGCGCCGGCACCGCGGTGATGAACGCGCTCAGGCTGGCCAGGGCGGTCGCCGACGCCAGGGACGTCCCGGTCGCGCTCAGGAACTGGGAGTCGGACAACCGCCCGGCCACCGAACTCGTCCAGGCCGAGTCGGTGATCGGTGTCCGGGAGTTGTTCCCCCGCGACGGAGAACGACGTGACAAGTGGCCCGAGGGCGCCGTGCACGCCGCCGGCAGGGACCTCGTGTGATCGCGGTAGGAGGAGACGGATGGAACACCTCGCCGAGCGGGCGCCTCAGTCGTCCACATTGGACGGTGTGGTCGACGCGCCCGCACCGGCGGCGGAGATCGTGACGCCGGACGACGTGCGTTACGACCTGCTGGCCAGGGCGGACAACTACCGGTTCGTCGCGCGCCCCGAGTACTTCCGGTTGGCCCACACGCCGAAGCAGGTCGAGCAGGCGGTCGGCGAGGCGGTCGCGGCGGGCAAGCGCCTCACGGTGCGCTCGGGGGGCCACTGCGGCGAGGCGTTCGTCGCCTCCCCGGACGTCCAGGTCATCCTGGACCTCTCCCCGATGTCGCACGTCGGGTTCGACCGGGAGCGCAACGCGTTCGTCATCGAGGCCGGCGCGACCGTCGGCCGGGTCCTCCAGACGCTCTTCCGCGGCTGGGGAGTCACCATCCCCGCCGGGTTCTGCATGGGTGTCGGCGCGGGCGGGCACATCTGCGGCGGCGGGTACGGCCCGATGTCCCGGCTGCTCGGCCTGACCGTCGACTACCTGCACGCGGTCGAGGTCGTCGTCGTGGACGAGAACGGCGTCGCCTCCACCGTGGTGGCCACCCGCGAGGACGACGACCCGAACCGGGACCTGTGGTGGGCGCACACCGGCGGCGGGGGCGGGAACTTCGGCGTCATCACCCGCTACTGGATGCGCTCGCCCGACGCCACCGGCACGGACCCCGCCCGCCTGCTGCCGCGCGCGCCGGGGATGGTGCACATCGCCGAGGTGGAGTGGCCGTGGCCCGAGCTGACCGAGCGGGCCTTCGTCCGGCTGGCCCGCAACTTCGTCCGGTGGCAGCTTGCCAACAGCGACGTGGACTCGCCCAACGTGGACCTGTACGCCCTCATGCGGTGCATGCACCAGTCGGCGGGCCACGTCGCGATGCACACGCAGATCCCCGCCGACCGGCCGGACGCCGCGTCCCGCTGGGACCGGTTCCTCGACGAGCTGAACGCCGGCGTCGGGGTCACCCCGCTGGTCCGCCGGCAGACCCTGCCGTGGCTGGCGGCGAGCCGGTACCTGGCGGTGCCCGACACCGGGCCGTGGGCGATCGCGGCGCGCCGCAAGGTCAAGTCGGCCGACCTGCGCGGCCCGCACACCGAGGAGCAGCTCGTCGCGGCCTACCGGCACCTCACCGACCCCGACTACCACGGCCCGAACTCGTCGATGGAGTACATCGGGTACGGCGGCAGGGTGAACACCGTGTCGCCCTCGGCGACCGCGATCCCGCGCGGCGCCGTGGTGAAGACCTTCTACATGGCCGCGTGGAACGACCCCGCCGAGGACGACCAGCACATCCGGTGGATGCGGGAGCTCTACCGTGACGTGCACGCGGAGACCGGGGGAGTGCCGGTGCCGAACGAGGTCAACACCGGCGCCTACGTCAACTACCCCGACATCGACCTCGCCGACCCGGAGTGGAACACCTCCGGCGTGCCGTGGCACACGTTGTACTACGGGGAGAACTACCCGCGCCTCCAGGAGGTCAAGGCGAAGTGGGATCCCCGGAACGTGTTCCGACACGCTCTGTCGATCCGGCCGCCGCGCTGACCGTCTCGCGAGGGGCTCCGGGATAGCCGCGGACCACCGCCGCGGCCACCCCGGTGCTCAGCAGCGCGAAGACGACCGACAGCCCGACCAGCCACGGGTAGCCGACGAGTCCGGCCGTGCTGAGGCCGACCGAGGTCAGCACGACCCTGCCCAGTCCGGTCATGGAGACGGGGACGGTGTAGTCGGTCGCTCCCGAGGCCCCGCGCGCCAGGTCGAGCGACACCGTGGAGATCCAGGTGAGCTTGGCCCCGTAGGTGATCGCCATGAGGATCAGGGCGGTCGAGGTCAGCCCCACGTGCCCGTTGCCGAAGGCGAGTGGGAGGGTGGCGGCCAGCGCGACGGCGCTGCCGATGCCGATCACCACCATCGGCCGGGAGCGCCCGTAGCGGGTGATGATCGTCCCGGTGACCAGCGCCGCCACGATCTGGGCCCCCGTGGCCAGGGTGTACTGGACGAAGCCGATCTGGTCGGTCGACCACCCCGCGGACAGGAGCATGGCGGACTGCGGCGCGCTGGCCAGCCAGTCGCCCAGCAGGAAGAAGGGGATCACGAGCAGGGTCCACACGGCGTTGCGCCGGATGCGGAAGTAGCTGGCCAGCGCGCGCCACGGCGCGGCGCGGCCCGCGCCGCGCGGGGCCGGCGGCTCGACGAAGCGGGCGAGGACGATCAGGGGGACGGCGAACACCGCGGTGACGGACAGCACCGTCGCGGTCCACCCGACGTGCGAGTAGAGCAGGAGGGCGCCGCCGGAGCCGATGATCAACGACAGGCTGGCCGCCGCGACCTGGATGCCGTTGGCCATGCCGGCGTCGGCGGGGGACAGGATGCGGACCGCGAGCCCGTTGATGGCGGTGTCGTGGAACGTCGAGACGAGCAGCACGCCGACCATCAGCACCAGGGTCGCCGGCAGGTGCTCGACCGGGTCGACCGCCGCCAGCGCCACCAGGATCAGCACCAGCACGACCTGCGTGAGGATGAGCCAGCTCCGGTAGTGCCCGTGCCGGGAGGAGCCGAACCGGTCGACCAGCGGCCCGACGAGGAACCGGCCGAAGTAGACCATGGTGAGGAGGTTGATCAGCGCGACCGTGCCGAGCGAGACGCCGCGCGCGAGCAGGATCGTGCCGAGGGCGCCGAAGAAGAACGAGTACCCGATGTCGGAGACCAGGTACAGCGAGGCGATGACGAGCATGCGCTGTCGTCGCGACAGGGGTGCCGCGCCGTCCTCCGACGGCGCGGGCGCCCGGCCCTGCGGGGCGGTCCGGCGGGACGTCTCGTCCGTTCTTCCCATGTCGAGGGGCTCCCTACTATCATGACTGACTGACAGTCAGACACGGCTGGCTGATCCGGAACCCGGTAGTGAGGGGTGTCCCCCGATGCGCCCGATACGCTGGGTAGGGCGAAAGGGGATGACGTGCCACGCACGAAGCCGGGCAAGCAGAGGCGGAGTGAACTGCTCGACGCCGCCGAGTCGCTCGTGCTGCGCAACGGCGTCGACTCCTTCACGGTCGACGACGTCACCGTGGGGGCCGGTGTCGCCAAGGGGACGTTCTACCTGCATTTCGCCAACAAGAATGAGCTGATCACGGCCCTGCGCGAGCGCTACGTCGAGCGTTTCGTCGCCCGTCAGCGTGAGGCCGCGCGGACGGCCGAGGACGGTGTCGCCCGGGTGGAGCAGTGGATGCTGGCGGGCATCGACGAGCACCTGGCCGACATCCGCCTGCACGACCTGCTGTTCCACACGATGACCCGGCCGGAGACGCCCACCCGCAACCCCTCCGTCGACGCGTTGCACGACCTGCTGCGGGAGATCGGGGCCGACCTGGTGGACCCCGAGGCGACGGCGGTCGTCCTCTACCACGCGATGCACGGCATCGCCGACCACATCGTGCACTTCCCCCAGGACCGGGACCGCATGCTCGCCGAGGCGGCCCGCCTCTGCCGCGCGCTCGTGGTCGTTCCCGCGCCACACCTGACGAAGTAACGGCGAGGATGCCGGTTCTGGCATCGCGCTGATCCCCCTGTCGTGTCCTCCGGGACACCCCACGGCCTGGTCCGTCACACTCCGACACCCCTGGCGTCCACCGTTAGGGTAGCCTACCCTCAGACGTGACTGACTATCAGTCATATGATGTGGTCCGCACCGACGAGGTGCGCGCCCTCGGGGCGGCGTGATCCGACACGGCGTGATCTGACTCGGCGTGATCAGACACCACGATGAGGAAGGCAGATCGATGACAACGACGACCACGACCGGGGAGCTGCGAGTCGCGACCCCGAACCGGCGAGGACAGCCCGTGGTCGAGAGCGAACCTCGACTCATCCGCGCCGACTCGGCCGCGCGCCTGCTGCGCCGGGTGCGCCCGCACCTGATCACGTGCGCCGTGCTGTCGGCGGTGGCCGCGGCGTGCGGGTTCGCCCCGTACGTGGCCATCGCGGAGATCGCGCGCACGGTGCTCGGCGCGCCGGACGTCGCGTCGGTCGCCGGGACGGTGTGGACGTGGGTCGCCATCGGTGGGGCCGGCGCCATGCTGCGCCTGGTGCTGCTCGGCCTGTCCTCCCACGTGGGCCACACCGCGGACGCCCAGGTGCTGCGGGACATCAGGACCCGGCTCGTCGGCCGGCTCGGCGTCGTGCCGCTGGGCTGGTTCCGCGCCTCCGGCTCCGGCCAGGTCAAGAAGGCGATGACCGACGACCTGGAGGAGATGCACCACCTGATCGCGCACGCCCTCGGGGAGATCGTCTGCGGCATCACCGCCCTGGTCGTCGGCTTCGGCTACCTGGTGTTCGTGGACTGGCGCATGGCGTTGATCACCCTGGTGGTGCCGCTGCTGATGGTGATCAGCTACCGCGCCGCGATGCGCTCGATGTCGTCGCACATGGCCCGGCTCATCGCCGCGGAGGGGCGGATCAGCGCCGCGAGCGTCGAGTACGCCGACGGCATCACCGTGGTCAAGACGTTCGGCACCGGCGGGCGGATCATGGAGCGCTTCGCCGAGGCCGTCCGCGAGCACACCGAGGCCCTGCGGGTCTGGGTCGACGAGACCCGGTACAGCTCGGCGCTGGCCCAGGTGTTCAGCTCGGAGATGACCGTGCTGGCCGTCGTCCTGGCCTCCGGCGTCGGGTTCGTCAGCGCGGGGTGGCTCGGCTTCCCCGACGTGCTGCCGTTCCTCGTCGTCGGCATCGGCCTGCCGACCTCGTTCACCCCGATCATCCAGGGCACCCAGGGCCTGCGGAAGGCCCGCGTGGCCGCCGGCCGCATCGAGCGCCTGCTGGCGCAGGAGCCGCTGCCCGAGCCGGCCAACCCGCGGCGCCCCACCGGCCACCGGGTGGAGCTGGACCGGGTGACGTTCTCCTACGACGGGGTGAGCAACGCGGTCGAGGAGATCAGCGCGGTCTGCGAGCCCGGCACGGTGACCGCCATCGTGGGTCCCTCGGGTGCGGGCAAGTCGACGTTGGCGAGCCTGGTGCCGCGGTTCTACGACGTGACCGGCGGCGCGATCCGCATCGGCGGCGTCGACCTCAGGGACATCGCGTCGGACAAGCTGTTGTCCTCGATGTCGTTGGTGTTCCAGGACGTGGTCTTGCTGCGCGACACCGTCAGGGAGAACATCCGGATCGGCCGGCCCGAGGCGACCGACGAGGAGGTCCGCGAGGCCGCCAAGGCCGCGCAGATCCACCACGTCATCGAGCGCCTCCCCGAGGGCTATGACACCGTCCTCGACGGCGCGGCCGGCGGCGGGCTGTCCGGCGGCGAGCGGCAGCGGCTGACGATCGCCAGGGCGATCCTGTCGGGCGCCCCCATCGTCATCCTGGACGAGGCCACCGCCTCGCTGGACCCCGACAGCGAGACCGCCGTGCAGGACGCGTTGTCCGAGCTGGTCACCGGCAAGACGGTGCTGGTGATCGCGCACCGCCTGCACACCATCGCCCACGCCCACCAGATCCTCGTCCTGAACGAGGGCCGGCTGGTGGAGTCGGGCACCCACCAGGAACTCCTCGCCAGGAACGGGCTCTACGCCCGCATGTGGCGCGCCCAGCAGAACGGAGACAACGCGTGATCCGCCACATGTACCGGTTGTACCCACATCCGGGACTGCTCGTCCGACTCACCGTGCTGCACGTCGTCCTGGCGGTCCTCCAGGGACTGCTGCTCGGGTCGCTGGTGCCGATCCTGCGCGCGCTGCTGCGCCCCGAGCCCGACTTCGCCACCGCCACCCCGTGGCTGGTCGCCGGCGGGATCGGCGTCCTCGTGTACTGGGCGCTCAAGGTGATCGCGACCCCCGTCGGGTTCGCCGCGAGCATGCACCTGGCCGCCCAGCTCCGGCACCACCTGATGCGGCACGTCGCCACGCTGCCGCTGGGCTGGTTCACCGGCGACCGCAAGGCGCGGCTGTCCAGGACGGTCACCACCTCCGCCGGCAACGTCGCCCACCTGGCCGCGACCTTCGGGCCGCCGGCCATCACCGGCACCCTGGTGCCGATCACCGTCGTGGCGGTGACGTTCGTGGTGGACTGGCGGCTCGCGCTGGTGTTCCTGATCATCCTGCCCATCGCGTTCCTGGCGCTGCGCCGCGCCGGCCGCATCACCTCCGAGGCCGACCGCGAGCTGGAGGAGGCCGCCGTCGAGATCGCCGGGCGCGCCATCGAGTTCGGCCAGGCCCAGCCCGTGCTGCGGGCCGCCGGCGTCGGCGCCACCGGCAGCGCCCGCATGCGGCACGCGCTCGACGACCACCGCGACCGCTACCTCCGGGGTCTGCGCCGCTCGCTGTTCCCCGACCTGACCTACACCGGCGTGGTGATGGTCGGGTTCGTCGCCGTGCTCGTGTTCGGGGCCCAGTTCCTGCTCAACGGCAGTCTGGCCGTCCCCGACACCGTGGCCCTGCTCGTGCTGGCCGTGCGGTTCCTCGAACCCCTCGGCACGCTGACCGAGCTGCTCGGCACGCTGCACGCGATGGACAACGCGATCAGCAGGGTGGAGAGCATCCTGCACACGCCGGCGTTGCCGCACAAGAAGAACGCGGTGCGCCGGATCGAGGAGGCCTCGATCGAGTTCGACGACGTCACCTTCTCCTACGGCGACACCCCCGCCCTGTCCAACGTGTCGTTCGTCTGCCGCCCCGGCACGACCACGGCCCTGGTCGGGCCGTCGGGTTCGGGCAAGACCACGGTCACCCGGTTGGTGGCCCGGTTCTTCGACGTGGACTCGGGCAGCGTGCGGGTCGGCGGGGTCGACGTCCGGGACCTCGACCACGCGACCCTGCTCGGCGAGATCGCGATCGTGTTCCAGGACGTGTACCTGTTCGACACCACCATCGAGGAGAACCTCCGCCTGGCGCGGCCGGACGCCACGCGCGAGGAGCTGGAGGCGGCGGCGCGGGCGGCCCGGCTCGACGAGGTCATCGAGCGCCTGCCCGACGGCTGGGACACCCAGGTGGGCGAGGGCGGCGCGCAGCTCTCCGGCGGCGAGCGCCAGCGGGTGTCGATCGCCAGGGCCTTCCTCAAGCGGGCGCGGATCGTGCTGCTGGACGAGGCCGGTTCGGCGCTGGACCCGGAGAACGAGGGCGCGATCAGCGAGGCCATCGCCAACCTGGCCAGGGACCCCGAGCGGACCGTGATCGTGATCGCGCACCGCCCGGCGACGCTGGCCACCGCCGACTTCGTGGTCGCCCTCGACGGGGGGCGGGTCATGGAGTTCGGCTCCCCGGTGGACCTGCTGCGCACCGGCGGCACCTTCGCCCGCCTGCACAACCAGTACGAGCACGCCAGGAGCTGGCACATCGCCACCTAGTCCACCGTGGGTGTTCGGTGGAGCCCACCCCCGGCTGTCGGCGTGGCCGGGAGTGGTCCCCCGACCGACCCAGGTGCGGTTCGGCGCCCCGCCGGCGCCGACGCGGGACGGTGGTCCTCGTCCGATGCGAGGACCACCGTCCCGTCACCGTTCTCCCGCCCGCCGTGCTGTTCTCCCACCTGCCGACGCCGCTCTCCCGAGCCGCCGTCGGCGCTCAGGGGGCCTCCCCGTTCTCCAGCGCGACGAAGTGCGGGTCGAACCGGCCGGGTCCGTCGACGATCTGCCGGCCGAAGCTCTCGTTGAGCGCCCTGTGGCGCGCCTTCCCGACGGCGAGCGCCGCCCGCTCGGTCGCCCGCACCAGCGCGGCGGCCTCGCGGTTGTGCTCCAGCGGCACCAGGCAGTCCTCGACGACCAGCAGGTCCAGCTCCGCGACCAGGAACGCGGACACGGCGTCCGTCGTGTCGGACACCAGGGGCTCGTCGTGGATGTTGAAGCTGGTGTTGATCAACGCCGGCGCGCCCGTCGTCTCCTCGTAGGCGGCCAACAGCGCGTACAGCTCGGGGTCGTCCTCCTCGCGGACCACCTGGGGACGCGCGGTGCCGTCGACGTGGACCACCGCGGGGATGCGCGCCGCGACCTCCCGGCGCACCGGGAGGCAGATCGTCATGAACGGAAGACACGGGCTCACGTCGCCGCGCACGTCGCTCAGGTCGAACACCTCGTCGAACCGGACGTCGCGCAGGAGCGGGGCGAACGGCATGAACTCGGTCCGTCGCAGCTTCTGGTTGAGCCGGTCGTTGATCTCCGGGTCCTGGGCCGAGGCCAGGATCGACCGTCGCCCCAGCGCGCGCGGCCCGAACTCCTGCGCACCCCTGACCAGCGCGACCGTGCCGCCAGCCGCCAGCGTGGCGACGACCGTGTCCCGCACGACCGAGGGGCTCTCGCGGCGGTAGCGCACGCCGAGGTCGCGGAGGACCCGCTCCACGGGGCCGGGCGTCGGCCCCAACGCCATCGACAGCGGCCTGCCGCCGCCCGGCGCGACGGGGCCGACCACCTGTTCGTACGCGGCGCGGGCGGCGCCCACCGCCAGGCCCTCGTCGCCCATGGGCGGGCAGACGAACAGCGAGCGGAACCCGATGCGGGCCGCGTGCAGGTTCAGCCTGACGTTGGCGAACAGCCCGCCGGACAGCAGCAGCGGGAGGTCGGTCCCGTACGTCTCGGCCACCCACTCCAGCACCCGGCCCATCTTCTCCTCAAGGAGGTCCTGGGCCGCGCGGGCGAGGTCCGCGTCGCCGTACGGCAGCCGCGCCCGGTACTCGGCGACCAGGTGCCGGTTGGGTTCGAGGAACGGAGGCACGTCCTCGTCGAGGACGCCAACCCAGTCGTAGAGCCGGTAGCGGTCGCGGCGCACGTCCTCGTGGATCTTCCAGAGCGCGTCCCTGACCTCGTCGGCCGGGATCCCGTGCGCCGCGAGCCCGGTGACCTTCCCCTCGTGCTTGGTGGGCGTGAACCCGAGCAGGGCGGTGACGTCGGTGTACATCGCGGCCAGCGGCTCCAGCTCGTGGTGCCCTGCCGCCGCCAACCTCTGGACGCGATTGGCGGAGACGTGGAAGACCCCGGTGGACACCGGGCAGCAGTAGGCGCCGTAGTCCGAGGTGACGCAGAGCGCCTCGGAGAGTCCGGACAGGACGAACGCGGCGTAGGCGTGCATCTCGTGGTGGTCGAAGAACAGCAGCGGACGCCCCAGACTTTCCAGGTTCCGCAGCCACTGCTCCGGGCAGGGGTTGGTCGCCAGTGGCTCACTCCTGGCGAGCAGGACGTCCCGGAAGACCTCCGCGCTGGCGACGGGCGGCGGCTCCTCCCTGGAGTAGGGGACACCGATCGCCTCCACCTCGTCGAGGGCGATCCGGGACAGCGCGCCCCTCGGGAAGCGACCGTCCTGTTTGACCCTGCTGAACCGCTCCTCGGACACCGCGTGGACAACCCGCCCCGCGTCGTCCAGGACACAGACGGAACTGTCGTGCATGGCGCTGTAGTTCAAGCCCACGATCACCGGTCTTCTCCCTGACGCTCGGCGGTTGCGGACACTCCGGTTCCCGGGAGGGACTCCGGAGTTCGAGGTCCGCCGGTTCGGCGGCCGGGTCGTCCGGCAGCGGCACCGCGACAGCGGCGCTGCCGGGAAGCCTCAGAGCGAGGACGCCCGTAAAGCCGACCGCCAAGGGGCTGGCGACATACGCATGCGGTTCTCCTCGTGGGGCCCGGGATGTCGGGTTCGCGGAACTCCTTGCGCTGACATCGAACGAAGGGTGGTGCTACCCCGTGCCCGGTGCTGCGCGGAGTTACACCTGCCTTCGTCTCTCAGTCCACTTGTGAGGGACGACCACCACACCATAGGGAGCGAGCGTCACGCTCCGTCCTCATCGCGCCCTGATGGTCCGCGGAAGACGGAACCGCCCACTCCTCGGGAGTCGGACCAAGAGATCACCTTGACTGTCATGGACGACGCGTTGTCCGCACTCGGCGCGCGGGGAGCGGGGTCGCCTGACCGGGGAGGTTGGGTCGTGTCGGGGTGCGAGTGGCGGGTTTCCCGGCGACGCCGTGGGTAGGTTCCGGGGTCGCCGGACCTGCGGGAGGCGAGCGGAGCCATGCTGAAGGAAGACGTTCCCGTCCTCGTGGTCGGCGGCGGGCCAGGCGGCCTGGCGTCGGCGCTGTTCCTCGCGGAACAGGGGATCCCCGTCCTTCTGGTCGAACGCGCCGAGAGCACGTCACGGCTGCCGCGCGCCACCCACGTCAGCAGCCGCACGATGGAGTTGTTGCGGACGGTCGGTCTGGAGCCGCGCGTGCGGGCGATCGGCATGCGGCTCGTGCCGGACGACGATCCGCGAGCACGCACCGACCGCGCCGTGCTGCCCCGCACGGTCCTCGCCGCCCGCAACCTGGCCGAGATCCACGACGCCCAGGTGCTGGAGACCGGAGCCGACGAGCTGGCGGTCCCCGGCCCGTGCCCTCCGTTCTGGTGCGGTCAGGACCGGACCGAACCCCTCCTCGCCAACGCCGCCCGCGAGCGCGGCGCGCGCCTGTGGTTCGGCGCGGAGCTGGTGTCGTGGACGGCCGACGAGGACGGCGTCACCGCGACCGTCGAACGCCGCCGCGACGGGACGCGGAGGCGGGTGCGCGCCCGCTACCTCGTCGCCGCCGACGGCCCCCACAGCACCGTCCGCGAGCAGGCGGGCGTCCCGGTCGAGGGCATGGGGCTGATCTCCCGCTGGACGTCGGTCCTCTTCCACGCCGACCTGGACCGCGTGCTGCGCGGCCGGCGCTTCTCCGCCTGCGTGATCACGGACCCCGACCTCCCCGCGACGGTCACGGAGTCCAACGACCGCCACCGCTGGTGCCTCGCGCTCGAAACACCCGCCGACCGCGCGGAACCCGAGGACGTCAACGTCGCCCGGTGGCTCGGCGTCATCCGACGCGTCGCGGGAAGGCCGGACCTCAGGGCCCGTGTCGAGGCGGTGCGCCGGTGGCCGGCCAGCCACCAGCTCGCCACCCGGTTCCGCTGCGGCCCGGTCTTCCTGGTCGGCGACTGCGCGCACGCCCACCCGCCCGCCGGCAACCACGGCGCGAACCTCGCGATCCAGGACGCGCACAACCTCGCCTGGAAGCTCGCCGCCGTGCTCAAGGGCTGGGCGGGGGAGCCCCTGCTGGACACCTACGAGGCGGAACGGCGGCCCGTCGACAGGGCCACGGCCGACCAGAGCGCCCTGAGGGCCGGCGTTCCCGGTGATCGGCTGGGCGGGATCACGCCGTGCGACACCGTCTCGTTCCTCACCGGCTACCGCTACCAGTCCGCCGCCGTGATCGGCGGTGGCGGCCCCGCCGTCCCCGCGGTCCCTGACCTGTCCGGCGCCCCGGGCACCAGGCTCCCGCACGTCTGGCTCACCTACCGGGGACGCCGCCTCTCCAGCATCGACCTGTGCCGGGACGCCCCGGTCCTGTTGACCAGCGAGGCCGACGCGGTTCCGCGCATGGCGCGCGCGGCCGCGCGGCGGCGGGTTCCGCTGCGGGTCTACCACGTGGGCGTCGAAGGGCAGTTCGACGCCCCGGACCGCGCCGCGCTGTGGGGTGGGCAGGACCGGGGGAGCGTCCTGGTCCGGCCGGACGGCTTCGTGGCGTGGCGCGGCGAGGGCGCGCCGTCGGAGGCGGTGCTGGGGGAGGTGCTGGGACAGGTCCTCGCCCAGGGCGCTCAGGTGACGCCGTGGGCCTCCGTCGGCTGACCCCACGGTCAACCGGAGCGGACCTGGGGCCGGCACCACGGTCAGTACCCCCCAGCCGACACACTCCCGCACCCCGGCCCGGTCGGGGACCCCTGCATCCGTGACCAGCCCAACGGTCGTCCACTATGGTCAGAGCAGAGGTGTCTGAACACCGGGAAAACTGGCGTTTCTCGCCCACACCGTACGAATTCGATCTTCTGGAGTGTCGCCGTCGCCCTCACCTCGTCGACCTCGCCGGCGGGGCCGGCGGCGGCCACCTCCGGTTCGAGGACCTGCTGGCGATGCGCGCTCGCTGCCTGGACGCGTTCCGCCGTCTTCGTGACTCGTCCGCCGCAGGGGAGCTGGTGACGGAGCGTCGAAGGCTGTGATACGCGTTCGCGCCGACGCTCGGAAAGATTGATATGTGGCGTCTTCCTCGTCGAGACAGGAGGACGGACCACCGCTTTGATCGGACATTCTGCCGGTCATCCACCACAAATCCCTGCTCGACCGTGGCTGAGAATCCACCGGAACTCCGTTTCACCCAGCACCTCAGTCCACTGAGGACACTTGCGTCGCGGTCATGGCGTTCGATCTCCAAGGTGGTGCCAGACCTCACGCGGTCCGTTGACGGTCCACGTCGGACATGAGTGTTGTCGGTGGCGGATGCCGCGTGCTCGGGTCGTGCTGGAGCGCTCCCGGCCATGTGGACGGGCGGTAGTAAGCAGGGTTGCTCGTGTCAGCCGAATCTCTGCCGCCGCATGGCGCAGCGATCAAGAGAGTCAACGGCTCCCTGCGTGGATCACGTTCTGGCGCGAGAAGAACTCTCACGTCGACAGGCTAACCTTCGTCCTTCCTTCCTTCTGCATGCAAAGACACGTGGAGGAGCAGTGCACGTCTTACGCCGTTTGGCGTCCCATCCTGCTGTCTCAGCCGTAGGTGCTGGCGCGACGTGCGTGTTAGGGCTGGCGATGACCGCCCTCGCGATACGCGCGAACGCGATCGACCTGGAGGTCTATCGCGCGGGAGGCCGAGCCGTGCTCGACGGGGGCAGTCTCTACGATCGCCCCGTCTGGAACGCCATGCATTTCACGTACACGCCGTGGGCGGCGCTACTGTTCGCCCCGTTGGCCGCGATGCCGGCGATCGCGGCACGGACACTCCTGGTCCTCGCGAACTGTGCGCTTCTGGTGTTCGTGGTCTGGAGGTCCTGGCGTTGGCTCGATGCGAGCCGAAGACGACGAGTGCCCACCGTGTGCCTGGTGATCGCGAGTCTCTCGCTGCTGTCCGAGTCGGTTCACGCGACGGTCTACGTAGGGCAGATCAACCTCGTCCTGTTGGCGCTCATCATTGGAGACCTGGTTCGCGACGATCGTCGGCGAACCATGGGAGTGGGTGTCGGGATCGCCGCGGGCATCAAGCTCACTCCGCTGATCTTCCTGCCCTACCTGCTGTTGACCAGGCGGTACCGGGCGGCGGCCGTGGCGACGTGCACCTTCTTGGGCACGGTGCTCGTCGGCTTCGTCCTCCTGCCTCGTGAGGCCTCGCGATATTGGTTCGGAGGTCTCTTCGCCGACACGTCGCGCATCTACGCGAACCTCACGTCCACGCACAACCAGTCCTTGCGGGGAATGATCCTCCGCCTGGGGGTGTCCAACGAGGGCATGGCCGTGGTCTGGCCACTGCTGGCCCTGGTGGTCGCGGCTGGGGTCTTCGCGACCGCGATGTGGGCGAGCCGGCGGGGAGAGCACTTTCTCGGCGTCGTCCTGTGCGGCATGGCGTCCGCGGCGATCTCCCCGTGGTCCTGGGGACATCATTGGGTGTGGCTGGTTCCGCTCGCTGTGTATCTGCTGCACCTCGCGGCTCGGCGGGACTGGTCTGTGGTGCACCCGGCCTGGTTGGGGCCGGCGGTGTTGCTGCCGCTGACGTTTCCGTGGGTCCTTGCCCTCGCCGACCCGCCGGACAGCGCCAGGGGTGCGGTGCCACTGGGTGGGCCGATCGGTTTTGTTCTCGGCAATCTGTATGTCTTCATCTTCGTGGCAACCGTGCTCGCCGTTGTTCTGCACCTTCGTCGACATGATCAACGAGCCGTCGGAGAAGGGCAGTACCTGCACGACATTCATCCGCCCAGCATGGCCCGGCGTGGCGTTGCATGAGTCGGGACGGCGCGGACTGGTACAGGTTGCGCCTGGTGCGCGGCATGGCTTGGTGAGCTGGGTTGGAAGTTCACCTCAGCTTCGTGTTGCGCTCGTCGAGCGGGCTGAAGAGCCCGGCGAAACCCCATCCTCGACTTTTTCGCGCCGATAGCCCATGGGCGCTGTAAGACGGGTGTGAACTCGTAGCAACACCGGCCCTGTGGGGCCGGTGTTGCTCTCATGGGGCTCGCGGCGAGCTGGACGGAACTCGCAGCCCCTGTGGATCAGTCCACTGAGGACGGTCGCTTCGCGATCGTGATGATCTCGCGGCTGGTGGTGGTCAGCGGTGCCCGGGACCAGTCGCCGAACTGGTCCTCCACCACCAGGCCGGCCGCGCCCAGGAGAGCGCCCAGCGCGTCGACGTCCACGAAACGCAGACTCGACCGGCTCACCCGGGGCTCCTCCCAACGCGGACACGTGAACGTCTCGGTGAAGTGGACGACGTCGCCGGTCACAGGTGTCTCGACCTCGCGCGTCACCCGCACCGTGTCTCCCGCGCCGTCGCGCACCTCGTCCGTGCCGTTCCACCGCTCCCAGGGCCGGGCCAGCGGGTTCCGTGTCTCGAAGGCGAAACGCCCGCCGGGCACCAGGGCCGCCGCGACCGTGGTGAGCGCGTCACGCAGCTCCTCGTCGCCGAGCAGCACCTGGAACGCGTGCCCGGTCATCACGACGAGGTCGAACTCCCGGTCCCAGCTCACCGTCGTCAGATCGCCCTGAACCCACTCGACGTCCGTCCGCCGCCGCGCCCGGTCGAGCATCGCGCCGGCCGGGTCGAGACCGCACAACCGCCCCCGGTGCCCAACCTCGCGCGCCCGGCGCAGCAGGGTCCCCGTCCCACAGCCCACGTCGAGCACGGAGCCGGCGGCCATCACCAGCTCCAGGTAGAAGTCGTCGCTGGCTCCCCACGGGTTGAGGAGGTCGTACAACTCGGCGAGGCTGCTGTCGGAGTAGGCACGGTCGACCACTGGAGCACCCTGCCACGCGCCGTCGGCGTCGAACCACGCCTTTTCGCCGGCAGGGGAGAACGCCGAGCGCGGACCGCGTCAGCGCCCGGGGCAGGGCGGCTCGTAGGGGATGCCGGTGAAGTAGTGCCGCCACTCGTCCTCCGAGACGGGCCTGCGGACGGTCGAGCAGACGTAGGTGGACAGGCGGTCGACGTCGGTCTCCCACAGACGGGTCGTGCGGTCCTGCGAGGTGGTGGCCAGCGTGTGCCCGTCGGGGCCGAACGCCACCGCGAACACCGCCGACAGGTGCTCGGTGAGGATCGCCGTGGCGACGGGATGCCGGGGGTCGCGCACGTCCCACAACCGGACCGTGCCGTCGTCCCCGGTGGTGGCGAGGGTCTGGCCGTCGGGGCTGAACGCGGCGCCGAAGACGATCGCCGTGTGGCCCGTCATCGTGGACAGCGGGCTGGGCCGTCGAGGGTCCTCGACGTCCCACAGGCGCACGGTGTGGTCCCAGCTCGTCGTCGCCACCACCGTTCCCCCCGGCGCGAACGCGATCGACCGGATCGCCTGCTGGTGACCGGAGATCACGCCGAGCGCCGCCGGCCGCCTCGGGTCGGCCACGTCCCACAGCCGCGCGGTGCCGTCCCAGCTCGACGTGGCCACGACCCGTCCGTCCGACCGGACGGCGACCGACCGCACGATGTCGGTGTGCCCGGTCAGGACGCCCAGCGCGACCGGGGCGCGCGGCTCGCCCACGTCCCACAGCCGCGCGGTCCGGTCGTCGCCGGCCGTCACCAGGAGCCGGCTGTCCGGCCCGAACGCCACCCAGCGCACGCTGCCGGCGTGCCCGGTGACCGTGGCGAGTGCCCCGGCGTGTCGCGGGTCGGCGACGTCCCACAGCCGGGCCGTGCGGTCCCAGCTCGACGTGGCGAGGAGGCGTCCGTCGCGGCTGAACGTCACGTGGCGGACGGTGTCCTGGTGCCCGGTCAGCGCCGCGAGCGGAGCGGGGCGACGAGGGTTGGTGACGTCGCTCAGGCGCACCGTGCGGTCGTCGCTCGTGGTCGCGATGGTCCTGCCGTCGGGGCTGAAGGCGACGCCGAAGACGGCCTCGGTGTGGTCGGCGAGCACCGGCCCCGCGATCTCCCACAACCGCACGGTGTTGTCGGCGCTGGCGCTGATGAGGGTCTGCCCGTCCCCGCTGAATACGAGCGAGGTGATGTTGTCGTTGTGGCCGCTGAGCATGGCCCGCGCGTTGGGGCGCCGGGGGTCGCTGACGTCCCACAGCCGGATGGTGCGCTCGTCGCTGGCACTCGCCACCGTCCTGCCGTCGCGGCTGACCGCGAGGGCGCGGACCACGTCGATGTGACCGGTGAGCGTGGACACCGTCTGGACCTGGCGGGGGTTCTCGACGTTCCACAGCCGCACGGTCCGGTCCTGCCCCGCGACGACGAGCAGCCGCCCGTCCGGGCTGAACCTGGCGACCAGCTCCGCCTGGTCCCGCAGCGCGGTCAGCACCCGGGGCGACTGCCCGCTCGCGACGTCCCAGAGGAGCACCGCGCGGTCCTTCCCCACGGTGGACAGGACGTCTCCCCGGGGGCTGAACGCCACGTCCAGCACCGCGTCGGAGTGGCCCGTCATCGTGGCCAGCGGCTTCGGGCTCCTGGCGTCGGCGAGGTCCCACAGGCGCGCGGTCCGGTCGTCGCTCGCCGTCGCCAGGAGCGCGCCCCTGGGTGAGAAGGCCACGGCCCTGACCACGTCGCCGTGGCCGTGGACCACGCTCAGCGGGGTCGGCGCCGCACGGTCGGCGACGTCCCAGACGCGGACGGTCCGGTCGCGGCTGGCGGTGGCGAGGAGGCGGCCGTCCGCGCTGAACGCGGCGGCGAGCACGGAGTCGGTGTGCTCGCCGAGCGTGGCCAGGGAGGTCGGGTTCGCCACGTCCGAGACGTCCCACAGGCGGGTCATGCGGTCCCGGCCGGTCGTGACGAGCGTGCGCGCGTCCGGGCTCAGCGCCACCGACTCGGGGAGGTGGGGATCGCGTGTCAGGAAGGACGCGTGCGGGCTGGCGTACGAGGCGAGCAGGCTGCTGCGCGCCTCCACGGTGGGGGACAGCCGGAAGGCGGCGAGGGCGAGCTGCGCGGCGAGTTCGGGGTTGGTCGTGCGCAGCGCGGACGCCTCGATCGCGACCTTGCGGGAGATCGCGACGTTGCGTTGTTCGACCACGTCCCGCTGCGTCCGCACCGCGTAGATCGTCGCGGCCACCGCGAGGAGGAACAGGACGGTCAGCGTCGCGACCAGTCGGCGCAGGCGCCGGACCCCGCGTTTCTCCTCCCGGTCGCTGGCCCGCAGGAAGTCGCGTTCGACCGGGGTCAGCTCCCCGGGGTGGTGCGCGGCCCAGTCGCTCATGACGGCCAGGGGAGCGCCGCGCTGGGTGAGGGCACGGTCCCTGCCCCGCCGGTCCCACTCCTCGGCCGCGTCGATGAGCTGTTGGCGGACGCGCAGCCCCGCCCGGTCGGCGTCGAGCCAGTCGCGCAGCCGGGGCCACGCCCACAACAGGGCCTCGTGCGTGATCTCCACGCTGTCCTGGTCGAGGGTGAGCAGCCGGGCGGAGGCGAAGGACTCCAGCGCGACCCGTGACACCGTCTCGTCCGCCGCCTCCGCCAGCAGCCGGTCGCGGTCGACGCGCTGACGCACGGCCTCGCCCTGCTCGCCGACCCGCACGAGCCGGAGCAGCAGGCGGCGCGCGGCCTGTTGCGCCTCGCCGTCCAGGCGGGAGTAGCAGCGTTCGGCGGTCGCGGCCACGGCCCCGTGGATCCCCCCGGTCCGCTGGTAGGCGTCGACGGTCAGGTCGTGGTCCTGCCGCTGTTGCCAGGTCGCGAGGAGCGCGTGGGACAGCAGGGGGAGCGCGCCGGGGTCGTAGCTCGGGTGGTCCCGCTCCTCGCCGCGCGCCACGCCCAGGTCCCGCAGCAGCAGCTCGACCAGCCCGTGTTCGAGGTTGACCTTGGCGACCCTCGCGGGCGCGATGATGGCCTCGACCAGCTCGGACCGGGTCATCGCGCCGAGGGCGAACTGGTTGCGCTGCACCGGGCCGAGCAGGTCGGGGTACGCCAGGCAGCGGTCGTAGAAGTCGGCCCTGACCCCCAGGACCACCAGGGCCGAGGGCAGGCCGGCGCGGTCCAGCGCCGCGGCCTCGCACAGCGCCCTGACGAAGGTGACCCGCTCCGCCTCGTCCTCGCAGAGCGTGAAGAGTTCCTCGAACTGGTCGACCACCACGACGAGGTGGACCCCGGGCGGCCGCCCGTCGGGCAGCGCGTCGCGCCAGGTCCGCGGCTCCTCACTCATCGGGGGAGCCGGCGCGCCCAGCGCCCTGGCCAGGCCCTCGCGCAGCGCCGCCATTGGGCGCGCCGTCGGCGTCATGACCAGCGCGGGCCACCGGGCCGACCCCAGCACGGGCAGCGCGCCCCTGGCGACGGCCGGCACCAGCCCCGCGCGCAGGAGCGAGGACTTGCCGGCCCCGGACGCGCCGAACACCACCAGCGGTGTGCCGGTCCTGAGGCTCTCGGCGGCCTGGCCCAGCAGCGCGGCCGTCGTCCGGTCGCGGCCGAAGAACCACCGCGCGTCCTCGGGGCCGAACGCGGCCAGTCCCCGATAGGGGCAGGGCCCCTCCTCGGCCTCCGCCACCAGCGGGACCAACACGTCTTTCGCGTCGAGCACGTCCTCCAGTCGACGCGCCAGGTCCACGGACGCCGACTTCCGTCCGTTCTCGATGTTGCTCAGATAGCCCTTGCTGTAGTGGGTCCGTTCCGACAACTGCGCGAGCGACAGGCCGAGCGCGGTGCGCAGGCGACGGAGCTCCTGACCGAACGCGGTGGTGGCCCCCATGGCGTTCTCCCTGCTCAGGGGCTGTATCCCGACTCCGGGCTCCGGGGGATACGGGAAACCCCTCCCCGCTGCCGACGCCCTCGCACAGGCTCGGATCAGCGACCCGACCAGCGTAGGGCAGCCCCGCCGGAATCCGGGCGCGTCGAAACGGTCCGCAACCCCAGTGGGTGAGGAGCATCCGAAATGTCCGCCACATTCTTCGTTGGGTCGTCCGCGCTGTCGTTCGGGTGTTTCCGTCATCCCCGGGCGGGACGCGGCGCCACGGAACCGTCGTAGTGACACCACCGAACGAGAGGACGGCCTCGCTCGATCTCCGGGCGCGGCCGTCGCGTGTGTTCGCCCGGCCGCGCCACGCGAAGGGGGCGTCGGGGAAGGGGTTGTGGACCGGGCCGCCCTGATCTACGGTTGTTCTAAAGATCTTTGGAATATCGGAAGGAGACGGGTCCGCCATGGCGCTCTGGATCTGCGCGACCTGCGTCAACCACCACGAGGGGGAGCAGCCCCCCGCGAGCTGCAAGATCTGCGCCGACGAGCGGCAGTGGGTGCCGATCACCGGGCAGCGCTGGACCACGCTGGAGGAGCTGGCGCGGGACGGGCACACCGTGGAGTTCCGGGAGCAGGAGCCCAACCTGGTCGGACTCGGCGTGAAGCCCGGGCTCGGCATCAACCAGCGGGGGCTGCTGGTCCGCACGTCCGGCGGCAACCTGCTGTGGGACCCGCCGGGCTTCCTCGACGACGACGCGGTCCGCACCGTCCGCGAGCTGGGCGGGCTCGCCGCCGTCAGCTCCAGCCACCCGCACATGTACGGCGCGGCCGTCGAGTGGAGCCGCGCCTTCGACGCCCCGATCCTGCTGCCCGAGGCCGACCAGGAGTGGATGACCAGGACCGACCCGGCGGTGCGGACGTGGTCCGGCTCCCTGTCCCCGCTGCCCGGCGTCACCCTCGTGCAGTGCGGCGGCCACTTCCCCGGCAGCTCCGTCCTGCACTGGGCCGACGGGGCGGACGGCGCCGGCGTGCTGCTGACGGGTGACACCATCTACGTGACCCCGGGCCGGGACCGGGTCACCTTCCTGTGGAGCGCCCCGAACATGCTCCCGCTGCCGGAGCGCCTGGTCCGCCAGGTGGTCGCGGCGGTGCGGCCCTACGAGTTCGGGCGCATCTACGGCGGGTGGTGGACCTCGGTGCTGGACGGGGACGCCAAGCAGGTGGTGGAGCGCTGCGCGGAGCGGTACGTCCAGTTCCTGCGCGGGGACGCCCCGGAGGCGTGAGCCCCGGCGGGGCGACGGCGCGACGGGTGAGGAGCGGAAGAGCGGATGGGTGAGTTCGTCGAGGAACCGATCTACGCGCAGCTCGCGCGGATCGGCAAGGCACTGTCCAGCCCGGTGCGGCTCCGCCTGCTCGACCTGCTCGACCAGGGCGAGCGCACCGTCGAGCAGCTCGCCGACGAGGCGGGGGTCACGGTGAAGAACACCTCGGCGCAGCTCCAGCAGCTCCGGGCCGCGAACCTGGTGGCCAGCCGGAAGGACGGGACCCGGGTCTACTACCGGCTGGCCACCCCCGAGGTCTCGACGTTCCTCGGCCACTTCCAGGACTTCGCCGAGGACCGGTTGGCCGACCTGCGCAGCGCCGTGGCCGCGCACCTCGGCGACCCCGCCGAGATGGAGCCGGTCACCGTCGAGCAGCTCCGCGAGCGGCTCGACGACCCGGACCTGGTCGTGCTGGACATCCGCTCGCCGGAGGAGTACGCCGCCGGCCACGTGCCGGGGGCGGTCTCGCTGCCGAGCGGCGAGCTGAGGGACAAGCTGGCGGAGCTGCCGAGGGACGCCAAGATCGTCGCCTACTGCCAGGGGCCGTACTGCGTGGCCTCTCCCAAGGCGGTGCAGCTCCTGCGCGAGCTGGGCTACGACGCGCGGCCCCTGGCCGGCGGGTTCACGCGCTGGGACCGCGTCGGCCGCCGCGCGTCGCGGTCACGGTAGCGGCGCGTCGCCGGCGCCGCGTTCTCCTTCTCCGGGGTCTCCCTTCGATGCCTTGTCGGCTCTCGCCGCTCGGCGGGGCGCGCCGCTCGGCGGGGCGCACCGGTCGGCGGGGCGCACCGGTCGGCGGGCGCTGACGCGCCGCGTTGACTGGGCAATAGCGCGGTTGGCGGAGTGATCCGGGCGGGTCGGACGCACATGATGGTCGGACGAAGACCCGCGGGAGGCATGCGCCGCCACGGGCGTGCGGCTGGGGGGCCGTTGTCTCACGCGGGATGTCGCGATCTCGACGAAGGGGGACCTGATGCGACTCGCTCGCGTCACACTGGCGGCGTTGACCGCCCTGACCGCCTTACTCCTCCCCACTCCCGCCACGCCGCCGGCCTCGGCCGCCGTCGCCTCGTCGGCCGTGTTCAACAAGCCGGGCGACGCGGCACGGCAGTACGCGATCATCAAGCACCTGCGGTCACTGATCCAGGGCGCCGCCCCGGGGTCGGAGATCCACGCCGCCATCTACCACTTCAGCGACACCGCCGTCGCCGCTGACCTGGTGGCGGCGCGGGACCGCGGTGTGAAGGTGCGCCTGGTCGTGGACCAGTCGTCGGAGTCGAGGGCGGCGGTGGAGAACCTGGTGAAGGCGCTGGGCACCGACCGGAGCAAGCCGTCATGGGTGCGGATCTGCACCAAGGGCGGCGCGTGCATCGGCAACGTCGGCACGCCGATCATGCACAACAAGTTCTTCCTGTTCTCCAACACCAGTGGATCGTCCAACGTGCTGGTGCAGTCGTCGTCCAACCTGACCAAGGACAACGCGGAGAAGTACTGGAACAACGCCGTGACCCTGGTCGGGGACACCGCGCTCTACAACGGCTACCTGTCCTACTTCCGCGACCTCGCGGCCATGAAGAAGACCGGGGACTACTACCGCACCGTCAACGGCGACAACACCAAGGCGTACTTCTTCCCCAGGGCGGGCAGCG
Source organism: Streptoalloteichus tenebrarius (assembly GCF_024171885.1). Taxonomy (GTDB): domain Bacteria; phylum Actinomycetota; class Actinomycetes; order Mycobacteriales; family Pseudonocardiaceae; genus Streptoalloteichus; species Streptoalloteichus tenebrarius. The sequence continues at coordinate 93,270 of NZ_JAMTCP010000001.1, forward strand.
ACGCGTCGACGGACACGATCTACAACATGCTCGACGACAACGTCGCCTGTGAGGGCAACACCTCCGTCGGCACCAAGAGCGGGCGCACCATCATCAGGATCGCCATGTGGTACTTCAGCCGGGACGCCATCGCCAGGAAGCTGCGCGAGCTGGCCGACCGCAAGTGCTGGGTCGAGGTCGTCTACACGACCCTCGACGCGGGCAGCAGGAGCCACCTGGCCAACCACGACCGGATCGTGCTGCGCCAGATCGACGGCAACCAGATCGTCCACTCCAAGTACATGCTGATCGAGGGCACCTACGCCGGCGTGAAGGACAGCAAGTGGGTCATGACCGGCTCCCACAACTACACCAACGCGGCGTTGCGGGAGAACGACGAGGCACTCGTGCGCATCCGGTCCAACGCGATCCACGACCAGTACCGCGCGAACTTCCGGGAGATGCGCGACGCCGCCTCCTGACCCCAGATCGCCCACGACGAGGGTCCTGCCGTGCCTCGACCGTTTCCGCTGTCGAGAGAGGGGGCTTTCCGGTGGAGTCCGTCTCGTATCTGGTGCGGCACGGCCACGCCGGGAACAACGCGGCCCGCGTCTGCAACGGGGACCCGACGACCGGGATCAGGTTGACGGCCAAGGGCCTGGCGCAGTGCCGGCGCGCGGCCTCGGCCCTGTGGCTCACCAATGTCCGCACGCTCGTCACGAGCGAGTTGCCGAGGGCGCGCCAGACCGGAGACCTTTTGCTCCGTGGGCACTCCGCGCACCGCGTGGTCGAGCCGCTGATCAACGAGGAGACCTACGGCCACTTCGAGGGCGGCAGCCTCGACGCCTACAAGCTGTGGTGCGGCGAGCACGGCGCGACTGTGGCGCCACCCGGTGGAGGCGAGACACGTCTCGCCGTGCTCGCCCGGTTCCTCCGCGGGCTGCGCGCGTGCCTCGCCTATCCGGGGCCACGCCTCGTGGTGGGGCACGGCCTGATGCTGGCCATGGTGCGACAGCTCAGGAGGACCGGCTCACTGGACCCGATCACGGAGAGGACGCCGGCCCACGTGACGCCGCTGGTTCTGTCCGACGCCGAGCTGGGGCGACTGGTCGTGACCGGGCTGGCCGGGATCGCCCGCCTCACCGCCCGTCAGAATCCCTGATCTCCACCACGGTCTCGTCTGGTGGAGGTTCGCGTCGTCAGACGCGACCGCCCCTCTGCTGGTGATCGTCTCTTCGGGGCACCAGCGTGCGAGCAGCCAGGAAGGACACGGTGAGGAGGTAGAGAAGAGCGCCGTTCAGGCCGTCCGGGCTGGGACCATCAGGCCTCTGTCCCACCTCGCGGTCGATGGTCACCAGGAACACCAACCGCGCCGCCGCCCGGCGGCTGCCGAAGAACAGCGGTAGGAGCGTGAAGCCCCAGACCAAGAAACTCCCGATCCAGGAGACGCGCCGAGTCGAGATCATGCGAAGGGGCTTCGTGGGATGGGAGGAGGTCAGGGCGCGGGGGTGGGTACGCAGCGGGGGCGGGTGCGGAGGAAGTAGGAGCGGGCCGCGATCGCGAGGGCGACGCCGTGACCGCAGAACGCGACCATCCCGCACCACGCGACGACCAGCATGTCCTCCAGGGTCTGGAAGTCGCCCCTGTCGATCGGGACGACCCCGAGGGTTCCGAGAGCGACGTACGGGAGGCCGACCAGGCCGTACGGCGCGAGCGAGGCGGCGCCCAGCAGGGCGGGCGCGAGGGGGAGCCACCGGGGCACCGGCCTACCGGCCAGGAACGGGGTCCAGCGGGGGAAGACCTGGCCCCACGGTCGGACGAGGCCCAGGATCAGGAAGATGCCGAGCGCGGCGAGGAGGGCGGTGGGGTCGATGCCGACCGACTCCAACACGGGCCACAGGCCGCCGGCGTCGTGCTGTTCCGCCCCGGGGGTCATGTCCGCGCCCGTGACACCGGCGAAGGTGCCGCCGAGCGCCCACGTCGTCTTCATCGCGATGTAGGGAAGGAACGCCGCGCACCCGACGTACGCGGCCACGCGGACCGCTCGTGGCGCTGGGCTCGGCTCCGGCCGGACCCAGCTCGTCCGCGCACCGTGCTTCTCCCCGCAGCGGGGGCACGTCCCGCTCGTGGCGTGCTGGTGAGCACGTGCGGTCCCGACGAGCAGCACGACCCCCACCGCTGCCAACACTTGGTTCCCCGCCGAAGCCCAACTGTCGACCTGCTGGGAGATCAGCACGGACGCGAGCTGCATGAGCAGTCCGAAGGCCGCCGCCGCACAGACCACGGCCAACCCCCACACCACGGAGAGCAGGAAGACCCGGGGAACGCGCCGTCCCCACGGCCGGAGGGTGGCCGGGACGACCGCGCCCGCGACGACGGCGACAGCGACGACCAACCAGTTCAGGGCGACCGGAGCAGGGGACGGTCCGAACTGGACGATCGGGGTGTTGGTGAGCGCACTCGCCAGGCCGAATACCCCATAGCCGGCAGCCCAGACGACGGCCGCGGGACCCACCCGCCGGGACCATCTTCGACGTTCGATCGGAAGTGTCGCGAGGGCGGCGCCCTGAGCGGTCTCGATCATGCTCCTGACCGTCACACGCCCTGGGCTCGGCGGCACCCCTCCTCGGAACGAGCCGCGTCCCTCGTCCGAGGGAGCCTGGCCCGTTCCCCGCACACCTCCCACAGCCTGTCGCCTGAGGAGCCGGGAAACGCCCATTGGCCTTGTGCCCTGTCCGGATCTTGTCGGAGGCTGGCGGCATGTCCCTCCACCGTGAGACCAGGGCCGCCCGGATCACCGCTCCCCGTGAGGTGGACGGCACGCCGGTCGGGGTGCCGATCCACCAGAGTTCGATCTTCGCCTTCGACGGCCCCGAGGCGCTGGCCTCGGCCCTGGCCGGCCCGGAGGGCGCCTTCGCCTACAGCGGCTACGCCAATCCCACCGTGCGGGCGCTGGAGGAGGCCGTGGCCGACCTGGAGGGCGGCGCCGCCGCGCTCGCGACCGCCTCGGGGATGGGCGCGACCAGTTCCGTCCTCCAGTCGCTCCTGCGCGCCGGAGACCACGTGATCGCCCAGAAGGCGCTGTTCGGCGGCACGATGGGCGCGCTGCGCGACCTGGCGGAACGGTGGGGTGTGACGGTCGAGTTCGTCCGTGGTGACGATCCCGCCGAACTGCGGGCGGCGATCCGTCCCACGTCCCGCCTGCTCTACCTGGAGACGATCGCCAACCCCACCGGGTTCGTGCCCGACCTGCCGGCGATGGTCGACGTCGCGAGGAGCGCGGGCCTGGCGACGGTCGTCGACAACACCTTCGCGACGCCGCTGTTGTGCCGCCCGATCGAGCACGGCGCCGACGTCGTCATCCACTCCGCGACCAAGTACCTCGGCGGGCACCACGACGTGGTGGGCGGGGTGGCGGTCTTCGCCGACGCCGAGCGCTACCGCGCCGCGTGGTCGCAGGCCACCCGGCTCGGCGTCGTCGCCGACCCGTTCTCGGCGTGGCTCGTCATCCGGGGTGTGAAGACGCTGCCGCTCCGGTTGCGCCAGCAGTGCGCGAACGCCCTCCACGTCGCCGAGCGGCTCGCGACGCACCCGGCGGTCGCCGCCGTCCACTACCCGGGACTGCCGTCCCATCCCAGTCACGCCGTGGCCAGGCGCTTCCTGTCCGGGTACGGCGGGGTGCTGGCCGTCGACCTCGCCGGTGGAGCCGACGCCGCGCAGGCCTTCCTGCGGCGTCTGCGGCTGGTGCTCAACGCCGGGTCGCTCGGTGGCACCGAGACCGTGGCGTCGCACCCGGCCACCAGCACGCACCGCCACCTCGACGACGACCAACTCCGGGAGGCCGGTGTGAGCCGGGGGATGGTCCGGATCGCCTTCGGGATCGAGCACCCCGACGACCTGTGGGGTGACATCGAGCACGCGCTGTCCGAAGTGGACCACCATTCGCCCTGACACCGCCGCGATTCCCCGAGGAGGGCTGGGGGAGGAGACGCTCAGACGTGGGGGCCGGCTCCTCTCCGTGGCGACACGGGGGATGGTGTGCGCGGAGGGTGGTGGGTCGTGCGGGGTGAGACCCCTGTGGGCGACGGCACGAAGATCGGCGCTGTTGGGCCGTGCGCGCCGGGGGCGCGACTCCTAAGTTGGAGCCATGGCTGAGCGCTTCCTGGTCGAACCTGTGGCCGAGCACGAGTACCTGGTCCGAACCGAGGCCGAGGGGCAGACGGTGGAGTGTCGGTTCCACGTCGACCCGGGGGTGTTGGAGAAGTTGGGCGTCGCCGAGGCCGACGAGCAGCGGGTCGTCGAGAAGAGCGCGGTGTTCCTCGCCCAGCGGCAGCCGGTCATCGACTTCCCGTGGCTGGTCGACCTCCAGGACTTCCTCGTCAGCTACGACGACTACCCGGAGGAGTTGCGTCGCCTGCTGGCGTGATGAACGCGGGGACCGGCGGATCGCCCCGCCGGTTCCCCTGGCCTCGTCACCAGGCGTGAGCCCGCACCGCCCGCGCACCTCACGGGCGGTGCGCTCCCGCTTGGGTGCGCTCCCGCTTGGGTGCGCTGCCGCGCGCCCCGCGCTCACTGGGGACCGCCGTCCTCTGCCGGGGATGTCCTCGCGTGACAGCGACGCTGATCGAGGGTCCGTCGACGCGGTGAAATTGGCCAGTACGCGGCATGACCGCATCGCTGTCAGTCGCCGCTCCTCGCGCCACCCCGCTGCGGTCACGGCCGTCGTCGGCGTCGCGGTGCGGCCGGTCGTGTCCATCCGGGTGGAGTTGCGCGGGTGCCCCCTTGGTCACGCTGCCGGGGCGGAAACCGCGACCTACGGTCGGAGCGAACCCCTGCGCGCCGTCGCGGAAGGACGCCCCCATGGCCTTCAACCCCTTGCAGGAACGGGGAATCCCGCTCGACCAACAGCTCCGGAACTGGCGTGAGCTGAACGTCACGCCGCTGGACCCGGACCACGCCGACCCCTACACCCGGTGCCGGGTCATCACCATGAACGGGATCGAGGTCGAGGCGATCCTGTTCAGCCACCAGTTCTCCAGGAACTGCCTCGACGCCGACGTCAAGCGCCAGCTCGCCGAGGTGCGCTACATCGAGCACCAGCAGCAGAAGGCGGTGAACTGGCTGCTGCCCGGCGCCGCGTCGCCGTTGGAGACCACGATCGCCTACGAGCAGGTCGCGGTGGACCTCACCGCGTGGGTCGCGCGGATGGAGCCCGACCCGTACCTGAAGCAGGCGTACCAGTTCGGGGTGCTGGAGGACTTCGACCACCTCTACCGGTACGCCAACCTGTACGAGATGGTGCAGCACCGCAAGGCCGAGAAGATCGTCGACGCGCTGACCGAGGTCATGCCGGGGCGGCCGACCAAGTTCCACCACCGCAACGCGGCCGACAACGTCCGCGACCCGTACGACCGCGACGAGGCCAGCCCACTGTCCAAACTGCACGCGCTGACCATCATGTCGGCCGAGCAGCAGACGATGAACTTCTACATGAACGTTGGCCCGCAGTACATGGAGCCGATCGCGCGCCAGCTCTACCAGGAGATCGGTCTGGTCGAGGAGGAGCACGTCACCCACTACGAGTCCCTGGTGGACCCGGGCGAGACCTGGTGGGAGCGGCTGGTGAACCACGAGTACAACGAGTGCTACCTCTACCACTCCTTCATGGAGACCGAGCCCGACCCGAAGGTGCGGGCGATCTGGGAGCTGCACCTGAACATGGAGCTGGAGCACCTGCGGATCGCCTGCGACCTGATGCGCCGGAACGACGGCAGGGAGCCGGAGGAGATCCTGGCGCCCGAGCTGCCCAACGTGCTGACGTTCGAGCCGAACAAGGCCTACATCAGGGAGCTGTTGGACACCCAGATCGACCTGACGACGTTGGGCGCCGGCTACGTCCGCGAGGCCCACGAGCGGTTCGAGCGGATGCAGGAGCAGATCCACGGCGGGGAGAAGCCGCCGAGCGAGCGGATCATCGACGAGCACCGGGAGCGGTTCGGCCGGGAGTACCGGATGGAGACCGAGGGGCCGCACCCGGTCGAGAGCCTGCGGGAACACGAGGCGAGCCGGGCCTGAGCACCGCGACACCAGGAGGATCAGCATGGTTCGGCAGACCCACGACGAGGCTCCCTCGCAGGACGTCGTCGACCTGCTCGTGGAGCAGCACGCCATGATCCGTGAGCTGTTCGCGCGGGTCACCGGGGCGGACGCCCGGAACAGGCGGGCCACCTTCGAGGAGCTGGCGCGGTTGTTGGCGATCCACGAGACCGCCGAGGAGGAGGTCGTGCACCCCCTCGCGCGGCGCCTGCTCCCCGGCGGCGACGGTGTGGTGCGGGACCGGTTGGACGAGGAGGAGAAGGCCAAGGAGATGCTGGCCCGCCTCGACGAGATGGACGCCGAGTCCCCGGAGTTCCTGTCGCTGCTCGACGAGCTGCGCATGGCGGTGCTCACCCACGCCCAGTACGAGGAGCGCTACGAGTTCCTGTACCTGCGTCAGCAGGGCAGCCCCGACCAGCTCGCGCGGCTGGTCGGCGCCGTCCGCGCCGCCGAGGCCGTGGCGCCGACCCGGCCTCACCCCGGGATGGAGAGCGCCACGGGAAACCTGCTGGCCGGTCCGGTGTTGGCGCTGTTCGACCGCATGAAGGACGCGGTCAGGAAGGCTCGGACGAACGAGACGTGACGCACGCGAGGGTTCGGTGCTCCTCACCCCACGCGGGGTGAGGAGCACCGGACCCTCGTCCGTCCGAAGTGTCTGTCCGATGTGTTCGTCCGATACTTCTGTCCAGTGAGGACAGATCTCTTCGGGGGTTCCCCTTGTCCTGGTGGGTCGTCCCGGGCACGGCGACGACCCGAACACGGTGCGCTCTCCGGCCCGACCGGAGAGCGGTCGGGCCGGAGTGGTCACGTCACGGGGCCGTCACCACGGGCGTGCCGTCGCGGTTGACGATCTTGCCGGGGCACAGTCCCTTGGCCCGTAGACCGCGCACGATCGGCTCGACCGCGTCCACGGTGGGCTGGTAGCCGTCGTGCATCAGCACGATGCCGCGCGCCTTCGCGGTGAGCGCCGAGTCGATGATCTGCTGGGCGTTCCGCCCGCTCCAGTCGAGCGTGTCGACGGTCCACAGCACCTCGGCCATGCCCTGCCGGGCGGCCTCGGCCCGCACGGCGGGGTTGGTGTCCCCGTAGGGCGGGCGGAACAGCGTCGGCGTGCGCCCGGTGATCTCGTGGATGATCTCCTGGGTGCTGTCCAGTTCCTCGGTCAGCTCGTCGGGCGCGAGCTGGGGCAGGTGCGGGTGGGACCAGGTGTGGTTGCCAAGCCACATGCCGGCCCTGACGGTGGCGCGCACGTCGTCCGGGTTCTTCTCCATCCGGAAGCCGACGTCGAAGAAGGTGGCTCGTGCCCCGACCGACCGCAGCGCCCGGAGCAGCGGTCGCGTGTAGCCGTTCGGCCCGTCGTCGTAGGTGAGCGCGACGTACCCGTCACAGCGGCCTTCCGACGCCGCGTGCGCGGGCGTCGGCAGGGCGAACACCAGGGCGAGAGCCACGAAGGTGCGCAGGAACATCCTTCCTCCCTCGGAGGATGGTGGCCGTGGCGGCACTCACCACTATCTGTGCGCCGGGGCCACGGGACAACGACCTTCGGTCGAGTGAGACGCCCTGACTTCAACAGAGGAGCCTGGCGTCCTGTGATGAAGTTAGGCCAGACGGCGTCTTGGCGCAGCGCCGCCGGTTCAGGCATCGCCGTCCTGCCACGCGGTGGCCGTCCAGGTCAGGTCGTTGTTCGTGGCGATGCCGGTGAGCCGGAGGTGCACGACGTACGCGGCGTTGACGCTGCCGCGTGGAGCCACCATGCGGAACTCGTTGCCCTGGGCCAGGTTCGGCAACGGATCCGCCGGTTGACGGGTTGGGCGCGGGCGCGTGCGGCGCAGGTCGCCGCCGGTCTGCTCGTCGTGGCCGCTTCCGGCGAGGGCGACGGTTTGCCTCGTGCGTCCGGAGCGCGATCCCGGTGGCCACCATGGCCAGTCCGACGACGCCGACCAGCACCTGCCGTCCCACCGAGGAGATCGCCGGAACCTCGATCGGCGCGGATGGTCGAAACCGGCTCTGGCTCCGGCTTCGGCTCTGGCTCTGGCCGGCGTCAGGCGGCCGAGTTCTCCCGGCAGAAGCGGACGAACTCCTCGGCCCTGCGGTTGAGCCGGGTCGCGCGGGGCCACGCGAGCAGCACCCTGGCCGAGGGCACCTGCTCCGCGATCTCCTTGACGACGACCCGGCGTCCCTCGTGCGTGCGGTCGTGGTTCGGCCGCTGGACCAACAGGGCGTACCCCATGCCCCTGCCGACCAGGGCCCTGGTCGTCTCGATCGTGCTGGGCCGGTAGCGGACGCGGGGCACCAGGCCGAGGTTCTCGTAGATGGCCAGGGTGTTGTGGGAACTCGGGGGCGCGTCCAGTAGCACCATGGGCTCCGGTTCGAGGTCGCGGAGCGAGACCGACGACCGGTCGGCCATCGGGTGGTCCGCCGGCAGCAGGACGTGGGGCCGGACGGTGTGCAGGACGGTGCGCGCCAGCTCCGGGTTCACGTCCATGTCGTAGAGGATCGCCAGGTCCAGCTCGCCGTGGAGCAGACGCTGTTGGAGCACGTCCTGTGTGTCCTCGCTGAACTCGACCGTCAGCTCGGGGTGCGGCGCGGAGAACCCCTGGAGCAGCGGGGGGAGCACGGTCGGCGCGAGCGTGACGTAACAGCCCACCGAGAGCACACCGGTCAACGAGCCCTGCCCTGACGCGGCGCTCTCCAGGTCCTCCGCCTGCCGCAGGAGGTGCCGGGCCTGCCGCAACACCTGGTGGCCCGACGGCGTCAGGGTGATGCCGTGCGCCCTGCGGCGGACGCACAACTGGACCCTGAGCGCGCGTTCGAGGTCGGTGAGCGCCTGCGACAACGTCGGCTGCGCGACGTGCAGCCGGCTCGCGGCCTCGCTCAGCGTGCCGCACTCCGCGATCGTCACGAAGTAGCGGAGCTGCCGCAGGGTGAACCGGGGTTGGTTCATCGGTCCTCCCGAAGAAGATGGGAGATTTCTCGTACTTTACCAATGTTGTGATCGGTGGCACGTTTCCCGTGACGTCCGGAACGGCCCGGGGACCCGAGGTGACCCGGTCCCGGGCGCGCCCCTCGTGGGCGGGGTTCCCGCCCCTCGCGAGCTGGTCTGACCGGGGCGCCGAGCGCGCGGCCGTTCCTCGGAGACGAAGGGAGACCGAGCATGACGACGAAGCCGTTCGCGTCCTCCGCCGACCTGTCGGAGAAGACCGAGACGCTGGAGGTGCTGGCCGACGGGGTCTACGCGTTGACGGCGGAGGGCGACCCGAACGTCGGCGCGGTGGAGGGCGAGGACTTCCTGGTCGCGTTCGAGGCCAGGGCCACGCCGGCGGCGGCCAGGGACTGGCTCGCCAGGCTGCGCGAGCACACGGACAAGCCCGTGCGGTACCTGGTGCTCAGCCACTACCACGCGGTGCGCACGCTCGGGGCCTCGGCCTTCGACGCCGAGGTGATCGTCGCGCACGAGAACACCAGGAAGCTCATCGCCGAGCGGGGCAGGGAGGACTGGGACAGCGAGTTCGGCCGGATGCCGCGCCTGTTCAGGCAGCCGGAGACGATCCCGGGGCTGACCTGGCCGGACGTGACGTTCTCCGACCGGATGACGATCCAGCTCGGCGGTGACCGGGGCGAGCTGGTCCTCCAGCACTGCGGGCGCGGGCACACCGCGGGCGACATCGTCGCCTGGCTGCCGCGCCAGCGCGTGCTGTTCACCGGCGACCTCGTGGAGGCGCAGGCGGCCCTCTACACCGGGGACGGGTTCCACGCCGACTGGTCGACGACGACGTTGGACCGGGTGCGGGAGTTCGACGCCGAGGCGCTGGTCGGCGGTCGGGGCGCGGTGACGCGCGGCCGCGACGCCGTGGCGGCGGCGATCGAGCAGACCCGGGACTTCCTGCTGGTCATGCGGGAGAAGGTCGGCGCGGTGCACGCGCGGGGCGGCACCCTCAAGGAGGCGTTCGACGCGACCCACGCGGCGCTCGCCCCGAAGTACGGGCGGTGGCCGATCTTCGAGCACTGCCTGCCGTTCGACGTCTCGCGCCTGTGGGACGAGCTGGACGGGATCGACTGGCCGCGGATCTGGACCGCGCGGCGCGACCGCGAGGTCTGGGACCAGCTCCAGGGCGCGTGAGGCGTGCGCCCCCTGTCTCCGCACGGCGGTGACCCGGTCGCCGTCGTCGGCAACGGACCGGTGGGGCAGACCACCGCCCTGCTGTTGGCCCGCTGGGGCGTGCCCGTCCTCCTGCTGGACCAGCGCCCGGCACGGGACGCGGCGGGGTCCAGGGCGATCTGCCAGCAACGCGACGTGCTCGACGTGTGGGCCTCGCTGGGGGCCGGTCGGATCGCCGAGGAGGGCCTGACCTGGACCACCGCGCGCACCTTCTACCGGGAGCACGAGCTGTTCGCGTGGTCCTTTGTGGACCGGGGCCGCTCTCCGCTGCCGCCGTTCGTGAACATCTCGCAGTGCCGCACCGAGCAGGTCCTCGACGAGCGCATCGCCGAACAGCCCCTGATCGACGTGCGGTGGTCCCACGAGGTCACCGGCATCGCGCAGGATGACAGCGGCGTCACGCTCACCTGCGCGACGGACCGGGGCGAGGTCCAGCTCCGGGCGTGCTACGCCGTGGCGTGCGCGGGCGCGCGGGGGCACTCGGTCCGCCGCGCGCTCGGCCTGGAGTTCGAGGGGCGCAGCTTCGAGGACCGGTTCCTGATCTGCGACATCCGGGCCGAGCTGCCGGGCTGGGAGTCCGAACGCCGGTTCTACTTCGACCCGGCGTGGAACCCGGACCGGCAGGTGCTCATCCACCCGTGCCCCGACTCGACCTACCGGATCGACTGGCAGGTGCCGGCCGACTTCGACCTGGCGGCCGAGGAGGCCGGCGGCGCGCTGGACGCCCGCATCCGGATGATCGTCGGCGACCGCCCGTACGAGATCGTCTGGAGGTCGGTGTACCGCTTCCACTCGCGCCTGGTGCCCCGGATGCGGGTCGGTCGGGTGGTGCTCGCCGGCGACTGCGCGCATGTCGTCGCGCCGTTCGGCGCCCGTGGGCTCAACTCCGGGGTCGCGGACGCGGAGAACGCGGCGTGGAAGCTCGCCTTCGTGCTGCGGGGGTGGGCGCCCGAGACGCTGCTGGACAGCTACCACACCGAGCGGCTCGCGGCCGCGGTCGAGAACATCGAGGTCACCAGCGCCACCATGCGGTTCCTCGTCCCCAGGGGCGAGGCCGAGTGGCGCGCGCGCCGGGCCCTGCTGGACGCGGCCGTGGCCGCGCCGGACGAGAGGTCCACAGTGGACTCAGGGCGGTTCGCGGAGCCGTTCTGGTACGTGGACTCCCCGTTGACCACGCCGAGCGCCACGCGTCCGTTCCCCGGCCGGCCACCCCGTGGTCACGCGCCGCCCGCCGTCCCGGGAGTCCTCGTCCCGGACGCGCCCGTGTCCGCGCCCGGAGCGTCCCGGCTCCGGGAGCTGGTCAGGGACGGGTTCCTCGTCCTCACCACCGAGGGCGTCGACCCGGCAGCGACCGCCGGGGCGCTGGAGGGGGCGGTCAGCGCCCCGCTCCGGGTGGTTCGCCTCGCCGACATCGACCGCGCCGGAACCGTGGCCGAGGTCCTCGACGCGCGCCCCCGGGAAGCGTGGGTGATCCGTCCCGACGGGCACATCGCGGCCGTGCTCTCCGAGCCAACACCGGGGGATCTCGGTGCGGCTGTCCGTCGTGCGTTGGGTTCTGCCCGCCATGACGGTGAGAACGTGCCCACCAGTGGGGGAGCGGGTTCGTCCGCACGCCCGTCGGACGGCGTCATCTCGGAGGCACCGGGGTGACGTGTCCGCCCGGGTTCTGGTGGCCTGCCGGCGTTCGGTGCATCCTGGCGCCGTCCTGACCTTCGACGCCAGGGACCGCTGACCCCGTCCTCGGGGAAGGGCAGCCAGTGAGGAGAACGCCATGCTCCTGAGCCCAGGAGGCGAAACGGAACCACCGGAGCCGCCACGGCGCGCCGGTCCGCCGGACATCGGGCTCCCTGGTGCCGTCGATCCGCGGCGTGACCACCAGGACGCCGTCGTGATCTTCGACCACGACGGCGTCCTGGTCGACTCCATCCAGGCCGACTTCCTCGCCTGGTCCACGTTGTTCGCCGAGTGGGGCGTCGAGCTGCCGACGCAGGTGTGGGCGCGGGCGTGTGGCCTCCCCCTGGGCGGTGAGGCGCTTCTGGAACGGCTGGCCTCCACGTCACCGCGGGCGGGCGACAAGGAGCGGTTACGCGACCGGCTCTCCGAGCTGTGGGACCTGTTCCTCACGCCGGACAACGTCACTGTCGTGCCCGGGGTCCCGGAGTTCCTCACGCACCTGTCCGCCGCCGGGTTCCGCCTCGCGGTCGCCTCGGCCGCGTCACGGAACTGGGTGGGCCGCTGGCTCCGGCACTACGACCTCGCCCACCACTTCGAGACGGTGGTCGGCGCTGACGACGTGCCGGCGGCCAAGCCCGACCCGGCGGTCTACCTGGAGGCGGCGCGCAGGCTCGGCGTCGCCCCGGCGGCCTGCGTCGCGTTCGAGGACTCGCTGGCCGGGGTCGCGGCGGCGAAGGCGGCGGGGATGACCGTCGTCGCCGTCCCCACCCCGCTCACCCGCGCCCTCGACTACTCGGCGGCCGACCACGTGGTCCGCCAGCTCGCGGACGTGCCGCCACACCTCCTCCGCCCGCACAGTCTCCGGGCGCCAGCCCCAGAGCCCGATCACCAGCAGGTGGAAGTCTCATAGGCCCCGAACGAGGTGGCCGAGAGAGGTCTCTTGTGGACTGTCCTGATAGGACATATCGGCGTCCTGTCCGAGCACCAAGCTCAGGGTGAGCCGCCGCTCGGTTTCCCACCACGTGACGGGAGGCCGAGGGCCTGTCCTCGAAGCCCGATCGTCAGAGTTCCGGGATGATGGCTCGGATGGCCGGCGGCGCGGCGCGGTGCGGATGGTGTGCCTGGAGTAGCTCTTGGCCGCGATCACCCGGTGTGGGTGCGACTGGCATGACCGCCCGTTGACACGATCGACAGCGGTCGGCCATGCCGGTCGCACGCGAGATGGATCTTGGTGGACGGTCCGCCGAGGGAGCCACCGAGGGCATGGTGAGCTGGCAGCTCTCCTGTTGATCACGCGACGCCTCGTCCACCGGCGGACGTCCCTTCGCCCCGGAGGCGGGCGACAGCGGTTCGATGGCCTGCCACCGCTCGTCGGTCAACTCGTGCCCGCGCGCCCCACCCCGAGGCCACACCAGATCAGCCACACCCGCTCTGAGGACAGGCCTGAGCGTGGGTCGCCGACAACCGGGTCAGGCGGAGGGCGCGGAGATCGTGTGCAGCTTGCCGACCGTCCGCCGGTCAGGGGCTTCGTCACGCCACCGCGCCAGCAGGTCGCGGGCGACGTCGGCAGGGGCGGCGAGCCACATGGTCCGCGTCCCGGTCGGGACGGTGCGCCGCACGGCGAGGCTGCCGTGGGAACAACACTCGCAGATGATGTTCATCGCGCTGCCCGCCTCGACGCCCCACTTCCCGGAGGCGAACAGCTTGTGCAGGGCCTCGTGGTCGCTCGCGTCGGGCGCGGAGACCTCGACGGCCCAGGTGGGCAGCTCGGACCGTTGCCAGACCTCGATCTCGTCGAACACGGGGACCGGGTGGCCGTTGAGGACCCGTTCCCCGTCGGGGACGCCGTCGTGCAGGATGACGTCGCCGAACCGCCGGTCGCAGGCCATGGGCACGTTGAGCACGACGGCGCGGGTGGGGCAGATCCGGCGGCCCCACACGACCTCGCCGGTCGTCGCCGGGTCGAGCCGGATGCAGACCGGGCCGAAGTAGCCCTCCAGGCTGTCCTCGCCCGGATCGATCCCGTCGATCCCGAAGTCGATCCACGCCTGTCGGGCGGTCGCCCAGTCGCGCAGGGCGGTGGCGGCGATCCCGAGGTTCCAGAAGGCGGGCTCGCCGGTTCCTGGTTCGACCAGCGCGGCGGCGCGCCTGCCCAGCTCCAGCGCCGAGGGCCAGTCGCGGAGGTTCTTGTGGGCCAGGGCGGCGTTGAACCACCAGGCCGCCTCGTTCGCGTCCCCCGGGTTCCGTGCGGCGAGGTCGGCGAAGACCCGTCCCGCCCTGGCCCAGTCGCCCGCCTCCCACGCCTGGTCGCCCTCGTTCCACAACGCGACGTCCTGCTCGCGCATGTCGTGCCCCCTCCCGGATTTCTGCCGGACGTTAACCCACGCCCGGGAGGCGGCGGCGCGGTGGTGAGGGGCTGGGGGTGGCTCATTTCCGGGTGAACGTGCGGAGGAACATGGCGAGGAAGACGCACGTGAGCAGACTGCTGGCCGCGATGCCCATCGTGAGCAGGAACGTGGTGGAGTCCGTCAGCCCGGGGGTGTAGATCTCCTCCCGGTAGCCGCCGTGGTCGATGACCTGCCTGCCGTCCTGGTGGTCGTTGATGTGGTTGACGATCAGGACGATCGCGAGGACACAGGGAGCGGTCAGGGCCAGCCACACCCAGCGCAACCGGCGGTTGATCCGTTCGCCCACCTGCTCGCAGTGTTGGGCGATCGCGTGTCCGAGGGCCTCGTGCCCCTCGGTCAGGCCGGTGATGGTGATCCCACGGCCGTCCATCCGCGTGATCCGGGCCTGGTAGTGGCTGCCGAGGGCGACCGCGAGCGCGGGCGGCCGCGCCCTCGCCCTGATCCGGATCGTGGCCAGGTCGTCCCACTCCCACATCCTGGTGCGTCGCGCGGTGACGTGCACGAGGCCGTGCTCGCGGAGCTGGAAGTGCTCGTTCTGCCCGCCCCGCAACGCCTTCGTCCCGTAGCTCACCGTGACGAACAGACCGACCAGGGCCAGCATGACGGAGATCCTGGCGACGCGGGAGGTCCCGGAGCCGGACATGATCCCGCCGTCCTCGACGGCGAGGAGGCCCACCGCGACGATCGTGGCGAGCGCGGTGATCCCCAGGGCGCGGACCGCGACCCCGAGACGGCGACGGTTGGCGACGCGGTGGACGCTGACGAGCGGACCCAGGTCCTCCGGGGCGCCGGCCGGAATCTCGGCCATGGGGTTCTCCTGCTGTGGCTGGAACCGCGGTCGGGCGGTCCTGCCGTGCGACCTGTGTCAGGAGCGCCGGAGCCGGGTGGTCGGGCGCGTCCGGCGGCGTCCTGCCTCGGGCGGTGTCGTCGATCCGGCCCGTGGCCTTCGGCGCGGTGGCCGGAACGAGAAAAGGCGCACCACCGGTGCGCCGCGGTGCCCCGGACGAGCCCCAGGCGAGGCTCGGACAAGCTCCGGACAAGCTCCGGACAAGCTCCGGACAAGCTCCGGACAACGCGGTCACCTGTCCACGGGCCTTCGGCTGGCGCACGGCTGACCGTCATGTCGGTCGGGGTGCCGCCGAGGGGGCAGGCCCGGCGGCACAGGGGGACAACGGGAGGAGCTGACCTCCCGGCGATCGATCAGCCGGTCACGTCATAGCCGTTGTACACGCCACCGATGCACGTGGCCTTGGTCTTCCAGCCGTTGTCCCAGTAGTTCTCGTACTTCACGGTGCCGCCTCCGTGCCGGCAGTCCTGCCGGGTCACGGTCGCGGCCTCGGCGGTGGTGGCCGCCGCCAGCGCGATGCCGACGGCCATCAGCGTCGTGCCCGTCAGGGCGAGAGCGCGTCGCATGGCTTTCCTCCTCCATGTGGATTGGGCGCTCATTACCTACTCGGAGGCGTGGATCACACGGAAGGCGTACATGGGAAATAGGTCCGAAAAGTCGTTCCCTTCCGGGCGAATGGAGTACTGATCGTTACGCTGATAGGACGCGTGCGCTGCCCCGGACTGCCTCTCGTCGCTGGGTCGTCAGGGAGGGGTGAGTGCCTTTTGTCCGCATCTGGGTGCCTTCGTCGTCGATCAGATACCGTCCAACGGGACTGCCCACCGGCCGGCCCCGACCCGGGTTCGCCCGGGTCAACGCCCGGTTCGACCGGTCGCGCGCCGACCGCCGCCCGACGACGACAGGACCTCCGTGGCTGAACGCAGGAACGGTGTGCCCCCGCCACCGACGGACACGACCGTGCTCGACCGCGACTGGGACCGCGCGGAGCTGACCGCCGAGGACCACTTCGCGCGCACGGAGTTCCTCGACGTGGACATGATGGAACTGACCAGCCGGGGCGCCACCTTCACCGAGTGCACGTTCCGGAGCGTCGAGTTCAACGCGTCGGTCCACCAGGAGTCGGCGTTCGTCAACTGCACCTTCACGGCGTGCAAGTTCTTCGACGCGACCTTCGTCGACTGCAAGCTGGTGGGCAGCATGTTCGACCGCTGCACCCACGACCTGATGAAGGTCTCGGGCGGGGACTGGTCGCTGGTCGGCCTTCCCGGCGCCGACCTCCGGCGAGCGTCGTTCACCCGCGTGCGGATGCGCGAGGTGGACTTCGCCGGGACCCGCTGCCAGGGCGCGACGTTCGTCGGCGTCGACCTCGCCGACGCGTGGCTGCACGGCGCCGACTTCTCCGGAGCGGACCTGCGGGGCAGCGACCTGTCCGCGATGGACCCGCTCACCGTCAACCTCAGGGGCGCCACCATCGAACCGGACCAGGCTTTCGTCCTGGTCACGGCGCTGGGGCTGCGCATCCGCTGACCCGCCACGCGAACCACAGTGGACGCTCCACAGTGGAGTGTCCATGTCGGGCACCTCCGTTCGCGGGTCGTGGGACGACAGGCGGTTCCCGTCCTCCGCCTTTCGTCGCCGGAGGGTGGAGGGGAGGGGGCCTGGCGCTGACGGGTGGAGGCCGACCCGACGTGGGTCATGCGAGTGGGCAACACCGGGCCGACGGCTCTGGCGTGTCGCCGGGAACAGGGAGACCATCAACCCCAGCTCGTCGTCTTCCGACGTGTCGAGTCGAGGGGAGCCCGGGGTGCGTGAGGTCGCGAGGAACGTCTTCCGCGTGCGAGGGACCGACGTCAACTGCGTGCTCGTGCGCGAGGGCACGGAGCTGACCCTGATCGACGGCGGCTGGGTGGGCGACGTGCCCGCCCTGGAGAAGGCGATCCGCGCGCTCGGCCGCCGCCCCGAGGACGTCCGCGCGATCCTGCTGACCCACGCGCACCTCGACCACATGGGCGCGCTGAACCACTTCCACGAGCGGTACGGCGTCCCCGTCTACATGGACCCGGACGAGGTCGCGCACGCCCGCCGGGAGTACGTGGAACAGGCCACCCCGCTCGACATCCTCCTGCGCGCGTGGCGGCCGTCCGTCCTCGCCTGGAGCGCGCGCATCAGCCGGGCGGGGGCGCTGCGGCGCCTCGCCGTCCCGCACGCGCGGCCGTTCCCGGACGACGGCCCGCTGGACCTGCCCGGCCGGCCGGTTCCCGTGGCCTGCCACGGCCACACGTCGGGGCACAGCGCGTACCACCTGCCGGGGGCCGGGGTCGTCGTCACGGGCGACGCGCTGGTCACCGGCCATCCGACCTCGCGGTTCGTCGGTCCACACCTGCTCCCGTCCTTCTTCTCCCATTCGACGGGCGCCTCGGTGGCGGCGTTGGACGCGCTCGGCGCGCTCGACGCCGGCGTCCTCGTCCCCGGGCACGGTGATCCGTGGTACGGCCCGCTCGCGTCGGCGGTGGCCATGGCGCTGGACCGGGTAACCGAGACGGCGCGACCAGCCCGCTGAGCGCGCACGCACGGTGCGTCTCCGGGATTTCCCCGGCCCTGGGGGTCGCCGCCGACGCCGCGAGCGCATGACTCAGGAGTGATGTCAGGCGCGAGGACGAACACCCGTCGGGGGTCTCTCCCCGCGGACGTTCGCTCGTGAGGGCAACGGGACATGATGGCTGTCCGTGACCGACGATGGCGCAGTGTCGATCAAAGATGTGGCGGCGCAACTCGACATCACTGGGTAGGCGGGTCTGCCCTGATCGGTCCCGCGGCGGGCGCGACGAGTCCGCAAGGGGGACCTGTCGCGCTCGTCTGAGGGGCGCGCCGGTCTCGCTCCCCGTGATGCCCGAACAGTTCGGGGAGCTACGTCGGGAACTGCCGCCCCCGGTCGAGTCGGGGGTCGGACAGAAGACGCACGGGCGGTGGATCGACCCGGGCGGCAGGGTCCGCCGCGAGGTGAGTGGGACGCCGAGAATCGGCGTGCGGGTCGTCAGAGTTCTGACAGGCCACCCACTTCGTGGCGCTCCGGTGGTGGGGTCACTTCGGGATCGTGAGTGCCCTGGCCAGGTCGAGGACGAGCTGGTCGAGGTGTTCGTCGGCCGTCAGGGCGGACCCGGCCGCGTCGTTCCACCGGCCCGTCCCGCACTGCCCGCCGGCCCGGTTCGCGGCTTGGAGCGCGGCGTGCCACGTCCGTTGCGCGGTGTCGTCCGGCGCGCGGGCGAACGCCATGGCCTGACGAGTGGCGGTGCCCATGGCGGAGCAGGTGTTCTCGCTCGGCGAGGAGATGAACGCGCGCACGGTGTTTCTCACCTGGTCCATGTGCGTCTTCCCGCCGCCCGTGTACCAGACCGCCACGAAGTACGCCGCCTCGAAAGGACTGCTGGGTCGCGGCAGCTTCGTTGTCGGAGTGGGTTGGGTCATCACGGCCGGTGGCGCGTTGTCCTCCGCGTCCAGGTGTTTCGCGGAAGCGACCCCTGCTGCCATCGCGAGGGTCCCGGCGAGAAGGGGCAATGCGGCTCGGTGCCGCGTTCGATTCTGTTCCTGTTCCGGGGTGATCGACGGCTGGCGGACCGCCCGGAGCGCCATGCCGAGTAGTGCGCCAAGCGTGCCCGTCATTGGGACCGCGATCGCGAGAAGCCCCAGATGGGCCGCGAGGAAGAGCCATCCCGGCGGCCGGAGGCACACCGCGTCGGGAAGCCCGTCGCCCGGCAGACAACCGCACACCGTCACACTCAGCACGATCAGCACGAGAGCGGGCGCGATCGTCGCGTACGCGGCCATCAACGCCGTCGACGGAGCGGATCTCCCCGCCAGGGCCGCCGCCACCACCTGCGCCAGCACCGCGAACGCGAGCAGGAACGCCCACCACGCCGACCGCACCGCCTCCGGGCTCACGGCCGAAGAAGCAGTGGGCGGGAACATCCGGAGGATGACGGTCAGCACGAACCCGACCAGCCCGGAGACCCCGCCGACGAGCAGACCGACACGTGCCGAGCGGCGCCTCGGGATTCGTGCTCCCAGCAACGGAAGCAGCCACAACACGACGACCGACGCCTGAGCCAACGCGCTCTTGCTCTGGACATTCGCCAGGGCGCTGTCCGTCATCAGGGCCGCGATCGTTTCGACGCTCCCGAAAACCGCGCCCGACGACGCGATCGTCTGGCGGTCCATCCAGTTGGTCAGGCCGAACAGGGTGGGCCACCCGCGGAGGAACATCCACGACGCCCAGCAGTAGAGCACCAGCGCGCCGGCGGCCGTGACCACGACGACGGCGACCGGATGCACTCCGCCGTCCTCACGCAGCCAGTTCCGCGCGCAGCACACCATCCACGCTCCGACGGCGGCGACCACGACGACGAACACCGCACTGCCGACCAACGCGGTCGCACTGCTGAGGACGAACGGGTCCCGGTTGAGTTCGGCCTCGCGTCCGAGCACGACGCCGACCGCGAGGGCGGTCCCGGGAAGGACGTGGGCGACGAGCCGACCGCGACCCCGGCGCGCGAACAGCGCCGCCTGCCAGACGACCAGACCGAGCGCGCCGGCCAGCAGCGCCGAGACGACGATCCGGGGGAGGGTGTCCACCAGCCGGGCCCGCGTGGTGATCAGGATCCACGTCGCCTGGTCCCCGTGCCCGACGACCAGGCCGATCACGACCCCGGTCGCCGCCAGCGCGCCGAACCGGGGCCGCGCCCACCAGACCGGGTCCTCGACGACCCGTCGGCGCACCGACGCCGGCGGGTGGTGCGAGATCCACCGCCGCCACCACGGGTCGCGCGTCGCTCCACTGTGGACTGTCATGCCCTCGGGGCCGGCCCGCAGGTCGGCCTCCAGCTCCCTGGCGCGGAGGATGGCGTTGCGGCTCAGGTAGACCAGCGCGGCCAGCAGGGCCAACCGCAGGGAGATCCACCAGACGTCGGGGTCGGCGAGCCGGTCGAGCGAGGGACGGCCGACGGTCAGGTCCTCGGAGACCTCGATCCCGGACAGCGCGACCGCGAACGGCAGCGCCGCCGTGACCAGGAACGCCCGCCACACCGCGATGGTCCAGCCCGTGATCGCGACGTCCCTGTTGCGCACGTGCGCCAGCTCGTGCCGCACGATCGCGCGGAAGGCCGCCCGGTCACGGCCGTGCAGGGCGAGGAGACCACCGCTGAGGCACACGAGCGGCCGACGCCCACGACCGAACACGAATCCGGTGCGCCGCCCGTGGAACGGGTCGATCAGGAACACGGGTGGGCGGCGGCCGAGACCCGAGCGCGCCGTGAGGTCCGCGAGTTCGGCGCGGATGACGTCGAACTCCGGCGCTCCGGGCAACGGAACCAGCCGACGTCGCCAGATGATCCAGACCGGGCGCAGCCAGTACAACGCCGTCGCGAGCAGCAGCAGCGAGCCGACGCCCGTCGCGACGTACCCGCTGATGCGCAGGGTGATGGGGCGGACGCACTCGCGAAACCCCGCGTCAGCGACGGCGGCTTCGGCGTAGGTCGCGTAGCCGTCGAGCCCGGTCGAGGCGGGTGGGGCGTTGAGGATCTCGCAGCGGGTGATCTCGTCGGCGAAGCGCGCCGCCGGGGGAGAGGCCGTGCTGTGCGCGAGCGCCGCCGTGGCGAGGGCGAGCAGCAGGAGGACGAGGAAGCGGAGGGTGGTGCCGGTGGGCAGCCGCAGCAGGTGCTCCGCCGGGTCGCCGCCCGCCCGCATCGGGGACTACTCGTCCCGCTTGAACGCCGACAGCAGGGCGGTGACGACCTCGTCGACGCGCTCCGGCTCGACACCGAGTTCCCTGGCCCGTCGTTCGAGGACGACCCTGAGTTCGGCCTCCTGCGCGGGCGACAGCTCCGGCAGCTCGGCGACCTCCTCCCGTGGCGGCTCGGCGGACCGCCGGCGTCGCCACCGCCGGAAGGCCGAGAGTCCGCGCGCGGCCACCGACCTGCCCGCCTCGCCGGCCAGGTGGTGCACCGTGCTGGTGGCCAGCGCCAACGCCACCGGGCCGACGAGCGTGACGACCTCGCCGAGCCCGAACCCGAGGACGTCCTCCCGGTTGCGGGCGCTCCGGCGACCCGAGAAGTACGCCTCGCAGGTCGCCGCGAAGAACGGGAGCTCCTCGGGCGCCACCTTCTCCACGACGGCGCGCGCGAGCGTTTTCACCTGGCCGGTCACCACGTCGTCCATCGCGTGCCCCCCTCGGTGATCACCTCGCCAGGCTACTGAGCCGGGCCGACGGGAACACCGCCAACAGCCGAAAACGGACACCCGTCGACCGTCGGAGACTCCGGACGGCGTAGTCCCGGCGCCGGCTCGGCTCTGCTGCCCCGTTCGGAGGCGGGATCGCCATTCGGGTGTCACCCGATCGCAGCTTGGCGGGGGTCCGCCAGCCGGCCGATGATTCCCGGCACGACGTCCGAGACGCCGTCGACGGAGCCCGGGGTGGGTGGTCCGTCGGGCGGGGACCAGCTCGGCGTTCCGGGACTCGTCGTGCGTGCCGGCGCTGGCGACGCGCCGTCGCTCCCATCTCCGAGGAGGGTTCATGTCCCTGTTCCACTCGTCCAACCGTTCCCGTTCGCGAACGGGGCTCGTCGTGGGCGCGGCGCTCGCCGGCCTGCTGCTGCCCCTCGCGGTCGCGTCACCCGCCCACGCGGCCACGACCCAGGTGTTCGCGACCCCGGGCGCCGTCAAGTTCACCGTTCCCGCCGGCATCACCCTGGTCACCGTGCACGTCGTCGGGGCGGGCGGCGGAGGAGGCGGCAGCGGGTGGGGGACGTTCCCCGTGCCCGGCCCCGCCGGTGGTGGCGGCGGGGGCGGAGCGAACGCGACCTGCACCCTGATCGTCGCGCCCGGCAACGTCCTGAACATCACCGTCGGGGCGGGCGGGGAGAAGGGCGTCGCGCGGGTGGACGACCGGCCGTCCACGGCCGGGAAGATGGGTAGCTCGTCCAGCATCACCATCGGGACCACCAACAAGGCCTCCGCGAGCGGGGGCAACGGCGGAGGCGGCTCGCTGGGCAACGTGGCGGGCGGGGCCGGGGGCACCGGCGGGACGTCGCGGAGCTGCGCGGGCGGCGCGGTGACCACGAACCCCGGGCTCGACGGCACCAAGGGCGGGGACGGTGTGTTCAACGGCAGCGGAGGCACCGGCGGCGCGGCCGGTGCCACGGTGCCGGCGGAATGCCCCGCCAACTCCGGTCGGGGCGGGAACGGCGCCAACGGCGGCGTCTTCTCCGGCTACGACGGCGACACCGGCTTCAACGGCTGCGTCGTCCTCCGCTACTGACCAACCGGTCTCGCTCCACATCCCCGCACTCGCGGGGGCGCTCTCCTTCCTCCTGCTCGGTTCTCGGTGCGGTCGGCGACGATCGCGCCGGGGAGTACGCGAACACGCGTCCACAATGGACAGATGAGGGGCGTGGCACCGAGGGTTCGGGAAGATGACACGATCGCGACTACTTCTGTTGCTGTGCCAGCATCTCACCGATGATGCGCGCGCCGTCAGGGAAGGCGCCGGGATTCGGGCCGGAGTAGTTGAGCCGGAGGTAGGCGCCGGTCGGTTCGGCGGGGAACCACTCGTCGCCGGCCGCGATGGTGACCCCGGCGGTCTCGCAGTCGTGGACGAGCCGTGCCAGGTCGGTGGTGTCCGGAAGCCGCACCCAGAGGTTCAGCCCGCCGGAGGGCACGGCTTCCAGGTGGGCGGCGGGGGCGTGCTCCCGGAGCGCGCCCACCAGGAGGTCACGGCGCGCGGCGAGCTGGTGGCGCAGGCCGCGCAGGTGCGTGCGCCAGGCGGGTTGGCTGACGACGTCGAGCGCGACGGCTTGCAGCATGCCGCTGACGTAGGTGGATGAGGCCTGCGCGTCGGCGAGGACGCGTTCCCTGGCGGGGCCACGGGCGACGATCCCGGCGACGCGGACGGCGGGGGAGACGCTCTTGGTCAGCGACCGCACGTAGACGACGTGTCCGTTGTCGTCCCGCGCGGCGACCGGGACCGCGTCCGTGGTGATCCCGAAGTCGTGCGCCCAGTCGTCCTCGATGAGGAAGGCGTGGTGCCGCCGCACGATGTCGAGCACGTGGTCGGCCAGGTCGGACGACCACTGGGCTCCGGTGGGGTTGGCGAAGTTCGGCTGGGCGTAGAACGCGCGCGCCCGGGTCTGCTCGAAGGCGCGCGCCAGCTCGTCGGGGTCGGGTCCGTGGATCCCGCTGGGGACGGGCACGACGCGCACGCCCGCCTGCGCGGCGGCGTGGATCGCGCCCCAGTAGGTCGGCGACTCGATCAGCAGCGGACGGCCCGCGCCGACGAGGGCGCGGAACGCGGTGCTGAGACCGCTCTGGCTGCCGGGGAGGACGACGACGTCGCTCGGCGTCGGCGGTGCGACCCCGACCGGCGTGGCCGCGCCCAGCTCGGTGGCGAACCACGCCTGGAGGTCCGGCAGTCCCGCCGTCGGAGGCCGCCCGATCGTGGCGTCGCTCCGGGCCGCGCGGGCGAACGCGGCCCGCACCAGGCGCTCGGGGAGCAGCTCCCGGTCCGGGTAGCCGGCGTGCAGCGCGATCACGTCGTTCGGGGGTGTGCGCAGCGCAGCGGACAGAGAGGGGATGCGGTTGCGCGGTGACCCGAGCGCCGCGGTCTGCCATCCGTAGTCGTTCGGGCGAGCGAGGTGGACCGCGCGCACGAAGGTCCCGACACCGGGCCGGCTCTCCACCATTCCTTGCGCCGTCAGGGTTCGCAGCGCCTTCTGCACGGTGACCGGGCTCGCCCCGTACCGCGCGACCAACTCCCGTGTGGACGGGAGCTTCGCGCCCGGTGCTGCTGTCGAGATCCATTCACGGAGGTCGGCGGCGATCCGAGCGCTGCTATCGTTGGCCATGAAGCAGGACAGTAGCGCTACTCCCATGACGGTGTCAGTGCTATCCCCGACACGCGCCGGCCTCTGGTGGGGCCTCCTCGGGGTCGTGGCGTTCTCGTTCACCGTGCCGTTCACGCGGATCGCCCTCGGAGGCGGCGGGTTCTCGCCGCTGTTCATCGGCTCCGCGCGTGCCGTCGTCGCCGCGGTGCTCGCGGCCGGCGCGCTCGTGATCACCAGGCAGCGCCTGCCTCGTGGCGTGCAGTGGGTCCGCCTCGCGGTCGTGGCCGGTGGCGTGGTCGTCGGTTTCCCCGTGTTGACGTCGTTCGCGCTGACCACCGCCTCGGCCAGCCACAGCGCCGTCGTGATCGCGCTCCTCCCCGCCGCGACCGCCGTGATGGCCGTGCTCCGAGGGCACGAACGCCCGCCGACGTCGTTCTGGGTCATGGCGATGGTGGGGGCCGTGGCCGCCGTCGCGTTCGCCTCGGTCCAGGGCGACGGGCTGGGTGGGCTCCACTGGTCGGACCTGCTCCTGATCGTCGCCGTCGTCGCGGCCGCGATCGGCTACGCGGAGGGCGGGCTCCTCGCCCGACAGCTCGGCTCCTGGCAGACCGTGTCCTGGGCGCTCGTGCTCGCCGCGCCGTTGATGGTCGCTCTGACCGGCGTCTCGATGGCGCAGACGCCTCCGACCGGGACCCCGGTCGAGTGGACCGCCTTCGCCTACCTCGGCGTGGTGAGCATGTTCCTCGGCTTCTTCGCCTGGTACCGGGGGCTCGCGATCGGCCCCATGGCGCAGGTCAGCCAGGTCCAGCTCGTCCAGCCCGTGATGACCATCAGTTGGGCGACGCTCTTCCTGGGCGAGCAGCTCACCTGGCCCACCGTCCTCGGTGGCCTCGTCGTGATCGCCAGCGCCGCGACCGCCGTCCGCGCGCGACTGGCAACGCCCCCGAAGGTGGAGGAGCGCCCCAAGGAACCCACGCCTGTCGGATGACGAGGTACACGAGAACGCTTGACATGACCCCTTCCCGCTTCGGGGGGATGCGGTCTCATCGAAAGGTGGTGCTGGTGTCAGGGGCGGCGAACTCCAGTGATTCGCCGCATCCACCAGGGCGAGTCTGGTGGGGATGTGCGGTCGAGGGGGCCTCCGCCGTCGTATCTCGTCGTCGAGGGGGTGGATGAGGGCACGCAGAGCCGCGCGACTGCGTGGAGGATGGGCTCACAGCACGTGGACGACGTCGCCGCGTACCCAGGGATGGCAGGCCCGGGACCCGACGGACCAGTGTGACCAGTACCGGTGTGCGACGCGGGCGTACCGCTGAAGTTCCCGATACAGGAACGCGACCTCGCCAGGCGACAGCCAGGGCTCCGTCGTCTCGACGCGCCGGATGTCAGCCAGCGCCCATCGGGAAAGTCCCGGAATGACGGAGTACGTCCAGTCGGGGTGGACGAAGGAGGCGGCGCGCCCCGCCCGGCATTCGGCCACCTAAGCGCCATAGTCCTTTTTGGACACGATCACGACGTGATCGTTGCATGGCCACGCCCCGCCACTGGTAGCCCGCTCCGAGTTGAAGCTCAGGAAGGGGCGTTGGCCGACCAGCGGCGGGGCACCGGGCTCCGTCTCACTCACGACTCACCCCCCGCGCACGCGGGGCCGATACGCAGCTCAGTGTGGCGCTCGCGGTGTACGCGGACTCATCCCCGTGTGTGGGGACGATGCGCAGCAGGCGCAGAAGGTAGACCGGATGGGAGACTCACGTCCGCTCGTGCGGGGACGATCGTGTGTCCTCTGTGGAGTGGCGGTGGCAGTGGGGCGCACCCCCGCATGTGCGGGGCCGATCCCGAAGATGCCACCCGGACGTGATCGCCCGGACTCACCCTCGGCGTGTGCGGGCCCGATGCCGGTGGGGGTCTTGGGTCGATCCTCAACTCGGACTCACGCCCACGGGACGATGCTCGCTGGTGGGCCGCCAGCGGCGCGCCCGTCGACTCACCCCCGCGTGCGCGGAGCCGATGCGCGCGAGGGGCGGGGGCGCGTCCACCCCGTGGACTCACCCCCGCGTGTGCGGGGCCGATACGGAGCGGAAGAGGGAGACCTTGTCGCCTTAGGACTTACCCCCGCGCGTGCGGAGCCGATTCGGGGTGGTCGTACGTGCCGATCAGGTAGCCCGACTCACCCCCGCATGTGCGGGGTCGATCCCGAGCACGGCCGCCCGGACGTGATCGCCCGGACTCACCCTCGGCGTGTGCGGGGACAATGGAAAGAGGCGCGACGGGTGCGCCG
Source organism: Streptoalloteichus tenebrarius (assembly GCF_024171885.1). Taxonomy (GTDB): domain Bacteria; phylum Actinomycetota; class Actinomycetes; order Mycobacteriales; family Pseudonocardiaceae; genus Streptoalloteichus; species Streptoalloteichus tenebrarius. The sequence continues at coordinate 119,581 of NZ_JAMTCP010000001.1, forward strand.
CCGTCCAGGGCTCACCCCCGCATGTGCGAGGACGATGCATCAAAGACCAACCGCGCCTGGTTTCGATCGAGTGCCGAGGATCGCGTCGGACTCACTCCCCGCGTGTGCGGGAACGACGATCCGTCGTGAGGACCGTGGGCTGGTGATGAGGACCTCCCGCGTGTGCGGGGCCGATGGATACAGCCCACCGCTGACCGGGCAGACCATGGACTCACCCCCGCGTGTGCGGAGCCGATGTGGCCAGCATCCAGGAGCCCACCAAGGACTCGACTCACCCCCGCATGTGCGGGGACGATCTCTACCACGACGTTCCTCGACTCGTGGTGCCGGACTCACCTCTGCGTGTGCGGAGCCGATACGACCAACGCCCCTACCTCCAGCGGCGACGCTGACTCACCCCCGCGTGGCGGGGCCGACCCGAGCAGGATCGCGGTGATCCCGCAGATCCGGGACTCACCCCCGCATGTGCGGGGACGAGCGGGTGCCCGAGGAGCACCCAAGGTGATGGGCGGACTCATCCCCGTGTGTGGGGACGATGCGCAGCAGGCGCAGAAGGTAGACCGGATGGGAGACTCACCCCCGCTCGTGCGGGGACGATCATGTGTCCTATGTCGAGTGGTGGTGGCAGTGGGACTCACCCCCTCGCGCACGCGGGGCCGATACCGCAGCGGGATGAAGGTTCTGATCTCGGCATGACTCACCCCCGCATGTGCGAGGACGATGCATCAAAGACCAACCGCGCCTGGTTTCGATCGAACTCAACCCAGCGCGTGTGGGGACGATGCCTTGTAGGACCCGGTGCCGAGGACCGCGTCGGACTCACTCCCCGCGTGTGCGGGGCCGATCCAACCCTGGCAGGGGTGGGGGCCGCCCCCACCGACTCACCCCCGCGTGTGCGGGGCCGATCTCTACCACGACGTTCCTCGACTCGTGGTGCCGGACTCACCCCCGCGTGTGCTGGGCCGATCCTCCGCGCCGCAACACCTCGCCCGCGCTACGGGACTTACCCCCGCGTGTGCGGGGCCGATCCCCGCGTGCACGGGGGTGAGTTGGCTACTGGAGACTCACCCCCGCGTGTGCGGGGCCGATCAGAGGAGGAGCGACGGCGACGTGAACAGGAACGACTCACCCCCGCGTGTGCGGGGCCGATGTCCTATGCGGACCGTGCCCGGGCTTGGTCGCGGACTCACCCCCGCGTGTGCGGGGCCGATAAGGCCGCCTCCTGTGGCTCGATATCGAGAACCGACTCACCCCCGCGTGTGCGGGGCCGATGACAACCTGCCCGTCTACATCCGGCCGAGCCAGGACTCACCCCCGCGTGTGCGGGGCCGATACTTCGTGACCTGCGTTGATGTCGCGCCGATGCCGCCGTGCTGACCTGTCGGTCGTCAAGGTACACCTCCCATCAGACATGATCCGGAGGAGATCATCGTGGGCGTGCTTCCGTTCGTCGTCAGTGGGGTGGTGGTCACGTGACGGAGGTGCGGTTGGCGCGGCGCGGTCGTAGCCACGAGGTGCGGCGCGTGCACTGGTGTGCGGGGGTGCCGGTGAGGGCGCGGCGGGTGCGCCGTTCGTTGCGGTAGGCGACCTTGAGGATGGCCAGGAGGGACAGGACCGCGCCCAGCACGATGGTGCGGACGCGGCGCGCCAGGCGTTCCCCGTTCTCCGCCCTGCGGCTCGCGGTGAGGAAGGCCCACTCCCGGTCGTTGAGTCGGCTGAGTGGGAAGTCGCCGTAGGCGGCCAGCCGGGCGCCCCGGTAGAGGAAGCCGGCGTCCTGGCCGGAGCGTTCCCACTCGGTGGCGGCCTCGGCCAACTGGCGGTGCCAGCGCAACAGGTCGCGGTCCTCGCGCAGCCACTCGCGCATGCGGGGCCACTCCCGCAGGAGCGCGTCGTGCGCCAGGATCACGCCGTCGCGCTTGACGCACACCAACCGGTTGCGGGCGAGCTTCTCCAGCACGGGCGTGACCCACGAGTCGAGGCGGTCCCCGAGCAGCTCGTCGTGGGAGGTGCGGCGCGGCGCGTGGTCGCTCTCGCTGGGGAAGCCGGTCAGCCGGAGCAGCAGTTCCTTGGCCACCATCTGTTCCGCCGGGCGCAGAGCGGTGAACACCTCCTCGGCGAGCCGGGCGACCATGCCGGGGATGCCGCCGAGTTCGTGGTAGACGGCGACGGTCAGGCTGCGGCCCCGGTGGCGTTGCCAGACCTCGCGCATCGCGTGCGAGACGAGGGCGACCGAGCCGGGCTGCCCCACCGCGTCGGCCACGACGGCCTCGACGAGGGCCGGGTCGACCCGGAGGCCGACGTTCGCCGCCGGCCGGATGATCGCGTCGCAGAGGTCGTCGCGGCCCATCGGGCCGAGCATCATGGTGTTGCCGCACAGGGCCGGCCCGAGCAGGGGCTCGGCCGCGCACCGCGCCGCGGTGTCGGCCCTGGCCGCGAGCAGGACCCGGTTGCCCGGCCGCGACCGGAGGTCGAGCAGGCCCCTGACGAACTCCTCGCGTTCCTCGTCTTTCCTGTTGGTGGCGAACAACTCCTCGAACTGGTCGACGACCAGTAGCGTGCCCGTGGGTTTCCCGTCACCGTCCGGCAACCCTTCCGTTCCGGGAACGGTCGCGAAGAATTCACGTGGGGATCGCTTTCCGGAGTCGTTGTCCCCGACAACGTCGCTCGGAGTGACGAACACCGTGTGGAACTCGGTCAGCGCGGGCGCCAGTCCGGCGCGCAGGAAGGACGACATTCCGATTCCGGAATCTCCGAAGAGCGCCACGAGGTCCGATTCCAGGACCCGGGACCGCACCTCGGCGACCGCCGCGTCGCGGCCGTGGAACCGGTGCGCGTCGGCGGTCTGGAAGGCGGCCCGCCCCAGGTAGGGCGGTTTGTCGGGAAGCGGGGGAGCCGCGCCGTTCCTCTGGCTCGCCAGCTCCGCCGCCGCCTGCTCCCAGAGCGCCTGCCACACGGCGGGGTCCGCCCCGCACGCCTCCGCGTAGGCCATGGCCACCGCCAGGGTGGGGAAGGACGTGCCGCCCGCGGCCTCCGACAACACGGTCACCGAGTAGTGCGACCGACGGGCCAACTCCCGATAGCTGGGTCTACCAGCGGATTCCCGGAGCTGACGCAGTTCCAGCGCGAAGCGTTGCACCGGACCTCGGGTGGGATCGATCACACGTTCAGGCCGCCCCATGACGTCCTCCCACAGCCAGCCTCCCCATCAAGCCTCCGCTGAAAGTACTAACACGAATGGATGTGCGCCCGGGGGCGGAGAAAGGTTTGTGGCAGGTGCGTTGACGACGGACGGACCAGTCGTTGCGTCCGAACGGACGTCGTTTGTCCTCCATCGTGGTTGTCCGGGCAATCAGCGTTACCGGACAACCGACCCCTCTGCTAGACCGGTGCGGCGGCCGGACTTTGGGGAGTCCGGTCGTAGCGGAGAGGTCCGCGGCGCGGACCTCGCGGTGGGGGCTGTACACCGTCGGTCACGGTCGATCGCGGCCGATCTCGGCGGTTCTTTCCGTGGACACGCGCGGCACGCTCGTGTCCCGCCCCGGCGCGCCTCCGCTGCGCCGTGTGCGCGCCAAGCGCACACGTCTGGGGAAAGGCAAGGGCCTGCATGTTGAGGATTCATTTCTCTGTCCAGGACCTGGCTCGCACGCGAATGACGGCGAGTCTCGGTGTGGTGGCGGAGAGCGTGTTCGCGCTGAACCAGTTCGTCCGGGGCGCGACGACCTCGTTCCAGAGCTGGCGCCGTCGGGTGCGCGGGCTGCTGGACGCCACGGTCGCGGAGGAGCTGACCGGTCGGAACCGACCACACCTTGAGGACCTGCTCCGGCTGCTGGAGCGGCACCCGGACCGCCAGGACGCCGACGACAGGGTCAGAGATCCACTGGCCGCGACCGTGTTCGAGTTCGGCCAGGTCGCCGTCACCCCGTACTGGGACCGGGTGCGCTCCCACCTGGAGTCGGTGCGGGACGTCCTCGGCCGGGTGGCGATCACCAACGGGGTGGAGGGGCTGCTCGACACGCTGCACCCCAAGCTGCACTGGGACTCCCCGGTGCTGACCGTCCCGGACGCGGCCGACCGGGACGTCCACCTGAACGGCCGCGGCCTGCTGCTGAGCCCGTCGGTGTTCCTGTCCGGCCGGCCCTGCGTGTTCCTGGAGGCCGAGCGGAGCGGCGGCCGGCCGGCGCTGGTGTTCTCCGCGCCCACCGACCCGGCCCTCACCCAGGAGTTGTGGGGCGACGAGGAGCCGAGGGACCACGCGCTGGAGGCGCTGGTCGGCCACACCAGGGCCGCCGCGCTCCAGGCGCTCACCGAGAGCTGCACCACCGGGGAGCTGTCCCAGCGACTGGGCATCTCGGTGGCCGGCGCCAGCAAGCACGCCACCGTCCTGCGCAAGGCCGGTCTGGTGATGACCGCGCGCAGCCGCAACAACGTCCTGCACTCGCTGACCGAGCTGGGCGTGGCCCTGCTCCAGAACCGCGGAGCGGCGCTGCCCCGCCCCCGCCAGCCCGAACTCACCTGACCCGTTCGACCGACCCGTTCGACTGACGTTCGATGACGGAAGGAACAGCGACGTGAGCACCAACCCCTTCGAGGACCCCAACGGCTCCTACCTGGTGCTGGTCAACGCCGAGGGCCAGCACTCGCTGTGGCCGGCGTTCGCCGAGGTGCCCGCCGGGTGGACGGTCGCGCTGGGCGAGACCGACCGGCAGAGCGCGCTCGACCACATCACCGCGAACTGGACCGACATGCGGCCCAAGAGCCTGGTCGCGGCCATGAACGACGAGCGGGGGGCGTGAGACCGTGACCCAGGCCGACACCGGCGCGTTCGCCACGCTGCCGCTGGTCATCACCGGCGACAGCGAGTCCGTGCACGAGCGGATCCGCCGCGACCGGGAGCGGATCCGCGCCGCGCTCACCCGGCACGGCGCCGTGCTGCTGCGCGGCTTCGCCGTGGGCGGCGTCGAGGGCTTCGACCAGGTGGTCAGGGAGCTGTCGGGGACGCCGCTGACCTACTCGGAGCGGTCGACGCCGCGCAGCAGGATCAGCGGGAACGTCTACACCTCCACGGACTACCCGCCGCAGGAGGAGATCTTCGCCCACAACGAGAACTCCTACCAGGCGGTCTGGCCGCTGACGCTGTACTTCTACTGCGTCGAGCCGCCGCTGACCCAGGGCGCCACCCCGCTGGCCTCCACCAGGGAGATCCACGCCTCGATCGACCCGGAGATCCGCGAGGAGTTCGAGCGTCGCAAGTGGATGGTCGTCCGCAACTACAGCGACGAGCTGGGCATGCCGTGGCAGGAGTCGTTCAACACCGACGACCGGGCCGAGGTGGACGCCTACTGCGAGCGCAACGGCATCCGCACGGAGTGGCTCGGCGGTGACCGCCTGCGGACCAGGGCGGTGCGGGAGCCGGTGCACCGGCACCCGGTGACCGGGGAGAGGGTCTGGTTCAACCACGCCACGTTCTTCCACGTCAGCACCCTCCCCGAGGAGATCAGGACGGGGCTGCTGGAGATGTGCGGCGAGGAGAACCTGCCGAACAACACCTACTACGGCGACGGCGGGGTGATCCCCGACGACGTCATGGACCACCTCAGGGCCTGCTACCGCGCGGCGTCCACCCGGTTCGACTACGAGCGGGACGACGTGCTCGTCGTGGACAACATGCTCAGCACGCACGCCAGGGAGCCGTTCACCGGTCCCCGGCGCATCGCGGTGGCCATGGCCGAGCCCTCCTCGGCCGTCTGACCGCCGGTTTTCACTCAGCCGTCAAAGACCTGGAGCCCGGCCGCGAGTCCGGAGAGGCTTCGACCCGCGGCCGGTCTCCAGGCGTGGTGCGCTTCGTCAGGAAGGAAACACAGTGTTGCGGCTGGATTTGCGCGAAGAGGACATCCGCTCGATCGAGAAGCTCGTCGACGAGCTGGCGGGGCGCTACTCCTCGGTGGAGGAGCCGGAGTTCCAGCGCGAGGCGGGGGTGTACGCCCAGGAGCTGCCCAGGGCGCTGCGCAGGGACCTGCGCGAGTTCCACCTGGGCGAGCCGACCGGCATCCTCGTGGTGTCGGGCCTGCCGGTGGACGACGACGAGCTGGGCCCCACGCCGGCCCACTGGAAGACCAAGCCGGACGCGTCGCCGTCGCTGCGCTACGACATCGCGTTCTACCTGGTCGCGTCGCTGCTGGGCGAGCCGATCGCCTGGGCGACGCAGCAGGCGGGCCGGGTCATGCACGACATCTTCCCGATCAAGGAACACGAGCACGAGCAGATCGGGTGGGGCAGCGACGAGCTGCTGACCTGGCACACCGAGGACGCGTTCCACCCGTTGCGCACCGACTACCTCGGCCTGATGTGCCTGCGCAACCCCGACGACGTCGAGACGACGGCCGCCGACATCGCGGACGTGCGCATCGACGACGAGACCCGCAGGATCCTGTCCGAGCCCCGGTTCCGCATCCTGCCGGACAACTCGCACCGCCCGGAGAACCAGGTCGGCGCCGACGCGGAGGACCCGCTGGTCGAGCAGCTCCGCCGGCGCAGCGTCGAGCGGGTCGAGCGCGCGCTCGCCGAGCCGGAGCCGGTCCAGGTCCTGTTCGGCTCGCCCGAGGACCCGTACGTGCGGATCGACCCGTACTACATGGAGGGCGTGCAGGGCCCGGAGGAGCAGCGGGCGCTGGAGACGTTCTGCGCCGCGGTCGACGCGGCCATGGGCGGGGTCGTGCTGACCCCCGGCGACATGCTCTTCATCGACAACTACCGCGTGGTCCACGGCCGCAAGCCGTTCCGGGCCCGCTTCGACGGCACGGACCGCTGGCTGCGGCGGCTCAACGTGGCCAGGGACCTGCGCAAGTCCCGGGACTCCCGGCTCACCGCCGCCTCCCGCGTCATCTACTGAAACGTTCTCCAGTCCTTCCGCCGAGAGTTGCCGAGAATTTGGGGGTCAGGGTGGCTGTGCGGTTTCTGCTCGACTCGTTCGACGAGCAGGTGCGCCGGGCTCCGGACGCGCCGGCGGTGCGCACCGGGGCCGACTCGCTCAGCTATGCGGAACTCGACGCGCGGGCCAACCAGCTCGCCCGTCACCTCGCCGGGCGCGGCGTCGGGCCGGACGTGCTGGTCGGCGTGTGCGCCGAGCGCGGCACCGACCTGGTCGTCGGCATGCTCGGCGTGCTCAGGGCCGGCGGCGCGTACCTGCCGCTGGACCCGGCCCACCCGCGCGAGCGGCTGGCGTTCATGCTGGCCGACGCCGGGGTCACCACCGTCCTGACCCAGCGCCGGCTCGCCGACCGGGTGCCCGCGCCGGCCGAGGCATTGGTGTTCCTCGACGCCGACCGGGCCGACATCGCCCGCCACCCGGCCACGCCGCCGGCCACCCGCCCCCGACCGGAACACCTCGCGTACACGATCTACACCTCGGGTTCGACCGGCCGCCCGAAGGGCGTGGGGATCGAGCACCGGCAGCTCGCCAGCTACCTCACCCACTGCGTCGAGAGCTACCCCGGACTGGCGGGGTCGGCGCTGCTGCACGGCTCCGTCGCCTTCGACCTGACGATCACCTCCGTGTGGGGGCCGTTGGTCACTGGTGGCTGCGTGCTCGTCGGGGACCTCGACGACACCGCGCCGGAGCTGCCGGTGCGCCCCTCGTTCGTCAAGGTCACCCCGAGCCACCTGCCGATGCTGCTGGCCCTGCCCGAGCGGTTCTCGCCGACCACCGACCTGGTGATCGGCGGCGAGGCGCTGCCGGACGAGACGCTGCGCCGCTGGCGGGAGCGGGTCCCCGGAGCCGCCGTGATCAACGAGTACGGCCCCACCGAGGCGACCGTGGGCTGTGTGGCGCTGCGCGTCGGCCCCGAAGCGGAGCTGGCTCCTGGCCCGGTCGCCATCGGCGTGCCCATCGACGGCGCGCGCGCCTACGTGCTGGACGAGTGGCTGCGGCCGGTCGAGCCCGGCCAGCCGGGCGAGCTGTACGTCGCCGGAGAGGGCCTGGCCCGCGGCTACCTCGGCCGGCCAGGGCTGACCGCCGAGCGGTTCGTGGCTGACCCCTTCGGCGAGCCCGGCGCGCGCATGTACCGCACCGGCGACGTCGTGCGGCTCGACACCGCCGGCGACCTGCACTACCTCGGCCGGTCCGACGACCAGATCAAGATCAGGGGCTTCCGGATCGAGCCGGCGGAGATCGAGGCCGCGGTGCTGCGCCACCCGGCCGTCGCCAACGCGGCGGTCGCCGCGCGGGGGACCGGTGAGGACCGCCGCCTGGTGGCCTACCTCGTCGCCGACGGCCAGCCGCTGCCGGACGCGGCGGCGCTGCGGGAGTTCCTCGCGCCGTCGCTGCCGGAGCACATGATCCCGGCGACTTTCGTCACGCTGACCGAACTGCCCCTCGCCCCCAGCGGGAAGCTCGACCGGGGCGCGCTGCCGGAGCCCGAGCAGGTCGCGGCACCCGCCTCGCGCGCACCCGAGGGGCCGGTCGAGGAGGCCATCGCCGAGATCTGGGCCGACGTGCTCGGCGTGGAGCGGGTCGGCGCGGAGGAGGACTTCTTCGAGCTGGGCGGCAACTCCCTGCTCGCCTTCCGCGTGGTGCCCCGGGTGCGCAAGGCCCTGGGCGTCCAGCTCCCGGCCAGGGTCCTGTTCGACCACCGCACGGTCGCCGCGCTCGCGGCGCACTCCGGCCTGGCCACGGCCGGCGCCCACGAGGTCATCCCGCCCGCGCCCCGGGAGGGCGCGCTGCCGGTCTCCTCCACCCAGCGCCGGTTCTGGTTCTTCCACGAGTACGACCGGGACTCGGTCGAGTACAACGTCCACTTCGGGTTCCGCCTCCACGGCGAGCTGGACCTGGACGCGGTGCGCCGCGCCTGCCGTGGCCTCGTCGAGCGGCACGAGCCGTTGCGCACCACGTTCTCCCTGGTCGACGGCGAGCCCGCACAGGTCGTCCACGAGGCCGCCGAGCCGGTCCTGTCCGTTGTGGACACCACGGAGGACGAGCTGGAGCGGGTGATCCGGGACGAGATGGGCACCCCGTTCGACCTGGAACACGGCCCGGTCGTGCGGTTCCTGGTGGCCCGCCTCGGCGAGCGGGAGCACGTCCTGGTCTTCGGCCTGCACCACGTCGCGGTGGACGGCTGGTCGATGCGCCTGCTGGCCGAGGAGTTCACCGCGCTGTACAACGAGGGCGACGCGGCATCCCTCGCCCCACTTCCCGTGCGCTACGCCGACTTCGCCGCCTGGCAGCGGAAGACGTTGACCGAGGAGCGCCTCGCGCCCCACCTGGACTACTGGCGGGAGAAGCTGGCCGACCTGACGCCGCTGGACCTGCCGACGGACCGGCCCCGGCCCCCGGTGCGCACCACCGCGGGCGCCGGTCACCGGTTCACGCTCGGCGAGGAGGCCACGGCGGCGCTGGCCCGGTTCAGCGCCGAGCAGGGGGTCACCCTGTTCACGACCCTGGTCGCGGCGTCCCAGGTGTTGTTCGCCCGGCACTCCGGGCAGCGCGACGTGGCCGTGGGCACGGTGGTGTCCGGCCGGGAGCGCCCCGAGCTGGAACGCCTCGTGGGCTGCTTCGTCAACACCCTCGTTCTTCGGTCCACTGTGGACGGCTCAGTGCCCTTCACCGACTTCCTCGCGCGGGTCAGGGAGACGGTGCTGGCCGCGTTCGACCACCAGGCCGTGCCGTTCGACCGCCTGGTGGACGAGCTGTCCGAGCACCGGGACCCCAGCCGGACCCCGCTGGTGCAGGCGCTGGTGGTGCTCCAGAGCGGCCTGCGCGGGTCGCTGGACCTCACCGGGACCCGCGGCGAGCGGCTGGCCCTGCCCGAGGTCGCGGCGATCTACGACATCTCCCTGGAGTTCACCGAGCGCGACGACGTCCTCGACGTCCTCGTCCAGTACAACACCGACCTGTTCGACGCGGAGACCGTCGAGCGGATGTCCCGCAGGCTGGCGACGCTGCTGACCGCGCTGCCCTCGGCCGCGACCGGACCGGTCGCCAGGGTGCCCATGCTCCCGCCGGACGAGACCGAGCTGGTCATCCGCCGCTGGAACGACACCGCGTCGGACTTCCCGGCCCACCGGAGCGTGCCCGAGATCGTCGAGGAGTGGGCCCGGCGCACGCCGGACGCCCCCGCCCTGCTGTCGGACGCGGGGACCCTCAGCTACGCCGACCTCAACGCCAGGGCGAACCGGCTGGCGCACCTGCTGGTCGCCCGGGGCGTGCGCCCCGAGTCCCGGGTGGCCATGCTGGTGGACCGGACGCCGGACGCGATCGTGGCCATGCTGGCCGTGCTCAAGACCGGGGCGGCCTACGTCCCGCTGCACGCCACCTCCCCGGTCGACCGCCTGCGGGCCGCCGTCGCCGACGTCGACGCGGTGCTGATGCTGACCGACCGGGCGCTGCGCGACCGCGCGGAGCTGGTCGGCTGCCCGGTGCTCGACGTCCAGTCCGACCCGGAGATCGCGACGCGGCCGGCCGAGGACCTCGGCCTGTCCGTGCACCCCGACCACCTGGCCAACGTGATCTTCACGTCCGGGTCGACGGGCACCCCCAAGGGCGTGGGCGTGACCCACCGCAACGTCGTGTCCCTGGCCTGGGACCGCCACTGGCGCACCGGCCACGAACGCCTGCTGTTCCACTCGCCGCACGCCTTCGACTCGGCGACCTTCGAGGTGTGGACGCCGCTGCTGGCCGGCAACAGCGTGGTCCTCGCCCTCGGCGAGCTGACCCCGGAGAGCCTGCGCTCCCTCGTCGCCACCCACCGCGCCACCTCGACGTTCGTGACCTCCGCGCTGTTCACCCTGTTCGCGGAGGAGGACCCGGGCTGCTTCGCCGGGCTGGACGAACTCCTGGTCGGCGGGGACGCGCTGTCGGCGGCCGCCCTGCGCCGGGTGATCGCGCACTGCCCGAACACCCGGCTGGTCAACGGCTACGGCCCGACCGAGACCACGGTCGGCGCCGCCCTCGGCCGGATCGAGGCGGGCTTCACCCGCACCCCGATCGGCCCGCCCATGGACAACATGCGGGCCTACGTGCTGGACGACTTCCTCACGCCGGTCCCGCCCGGCGTGCCCGGGGAGCTGTACCTGGGCGGGGAGGGCGTCTCGCGCGGCTACTTCGGGCGGCCGGCGCTGACCGCGGAGCGGTTCGTGGCCGACCCGTTCGGCGACGGGGGCCGGCTGTACCGGACCGGAGACGTGGTGCGGTGGACCGACGCCGGCGTGCTGGAGTTCGTCGGCCGCGCCGACCGGCAGGTCAAGATCCGGGGCTTCCGGGTCGAGCTGGGCGAGGTCGAGGCGGCGCTACGCGCCCACGAGGCCGTGGCCGACGCCGTGGTCGTCGCGCGGGAGGAGGGCGGCCGCAAGTACCTGGCCGCCTACCTGACCAGCGCGGCCGACCCCGCGCCCGAGGCCGCCGAGCTGGCCGCGCACCTGGGCCGCACCCTGCCCGAGTACATGGTCCCCTCGGCCTTCGTGACCCTGGCGGCGTTCCCGCTGACCAGCAACGAGAAGATCGACTACCGGGCGTTGCCCGAACCGCGCCGGACGGCCCCGTCGGGCGCGGCACACGTCGAGCCGACCACCCCGGTCGAGCGCGAACTCGCGCGGATCTGGGCGGAGGCGCTGGGCGTGGACCGGGTGGGCGTCGACGAGAACTTCTTCACCCTCGGCGGCGACTCGATCCTGGCCATCCAGGTCGTGTCCAGGGCGCGCCGGGCCGGCCTGCGGCTGACCTCCAAGGACCTGTTCCGCTGGCAGACGGTCGCGTCGCTGGCCCCGCACGTGGTGGCCGACCAGGACGGGACCCGCTCGGCGGAACGCGTCACCGGCCCCGCGCCGTTGACCCCGATCCAGCGTCACCTGTTCGCCGAGTTCGACCGGCCGGAGCTGTTCGACCAGTACGTCACCGCCGACCTCGCGCCGGACGTCGACGAGACCGCGCTGCGGACCGCGCTCCGCGCGTTGACCGACCAGCACGACGCGCTGCGCTCCCGCTACACCCGCCACGAGGGGGAGTGGTCGCAGGAGATCGTCGCGGTCGAGGACGGTGAACTGCTGCGCGTGGCCGACTCTGAGGACGACGCCGTCGCTCTGTCCGAAGTGGACATCCACAGTGGTCCGCTGCTGCGCGCCGTGCTGGTGCGCTCGGCGACGCCTCGGCTGCTGCTGGCCGTGCACCACCTCGTGGTGGACGGTGTGTCCTGGCGCGTCCTGTTGGAGGACCTGGAGACCGCGTACACCCAGGCCCGCGCCGGCCAGCCCGTGGACCTCGGCCCCCGGACCAGCTCCTTCCGCGACTGGGGAATCCGGCTCGCCGAGCACGTGGCCGAAGGTGGGTTCGACGACGAACTGCCCTTCTGGACCTCGGCGCACTCCGCGCAGGACGCGGACATCCCCGTGGACTCCACCGGGCCGAACACCGTCGACACCACCCGCGAGGTCACCGTCCGGCTCGACGCGGCCATCACCCGCGCGCTGCTGCGGGACGTGCCCGAGGCCTACCGGACCGAGATCAACGACGTGCTGCTCACCGCGCTGGCCCGGGTGCTGTGCCGGTGGACCGGACGGGGCAGCGTGCTCGTCGGCATGGAGGGCCACGGCCGCGAGGACCTGTTCGACGACCTGGACCTCAGCCGCACCGTCGGCTGGTTCACCAGCTACTTCCCGGTGACCCTGGCCGACGCCGGCGCGGACTGGGGGCATTCGCTCAAGTCGGTCAAGGAGGCGCTGCGCGCGATGCCGCGACGCGGCGTCGGCTACGGTGCCCTCCGCCACCTCGGCGCCGCCGACCGGCTGCCGCACCTCGCCCCGAAGGTGAGCTTCAACTACCTCGGCCAGTTCGACGACCGAGGGTCGGCCGACGGCCTGCTGCGCGCGGTCACGCCGATCCGGCTGCGGCAGGACCCGACCGACCGGCGCGCCCACGCCCTGGAGATCGTCGGCTCCGTCCAGGATGGGGAGCTGGAGTTCACCTGGGGCTACTCGGCGAACCTGCACACCGCCGAGACGGTCGGGCGGCTGGCGGAGGAGTTCGCCGAGGCCGTGCGCCAGATCGTCGCCCACTGCGCCAGCCCCGGTGCCGGTGGCCGCACGCCGTCGGACTTCCCGCTCGCCCGGCTTGATCAGTCCACTGTGGACCGTTTGGTCGGGGACGGCCGGTCCGTCGAGGACGTCTACCCGCTCACGCCCATGCAGAGCGGCATCTACTACGACACCCTGATGGCGCCGGAGTCCGACGTCTACCTCGCCCAGTTCAACATCCTTCTGGACGGCGTGACCGACATGGACGCGCTCGCCGAGGCGTGGCAGCGGCTGGTGGACCGGACCCCCGTGCTGCGCACCGCCATCGTCACCGAGGGCGTCGACGAGCCGCTCCAGGTCGTGCGCGCCCACGTGACCCTGCCGATCCGCCGGCACGACCTGCGCGGCCACGCCGACCAGGAGGCCGAGCTGCGGCGCATCGTGGACGAGGACTGGGCCGAACGCCTCGACCTGACCGCGACCCCGCTGACCAGGGTGACCCTGGTCCGGGTGTCCGACACCCAGGTGCGGGTCATCTGGATGAACCACCACATCCTGCTCGACGGGTGGAGCGCCCACCGGCTGCTGTCCGACGTCCGCGCCGCGTACGCCGGCCTCGCCCCGGCGACCCCGCGCCGCCCGTTCCGGGACTACCTCGCCTGGCTGGCCGAGCAGGACCAGACGGTCGCCGAGGCGCACTGGCGCACGGAGCTGGCCGGGTTCACCACCCCGACCCGCCTGCCCTACGACCGGCCGCCGGCCCCGTCCTCCCGGCCGCGCTCCGTGGAGTCGGTGCGGATCGAGCTGGACCCGGAGGTGACCGCGCGGCTGACCGAGCTGGCGCGCTCCGCCCAGCTCACGACGAACACCGTGGTGCAGGGCGTGTGGGCGATGCTGCTGGCGCGGCTGACCGGGGAGCGGGACGTCTGCTTCGGCGCGACCGTCTCCGGCCGCCCCGCCGAGCTGGCCGGCGTGGAGGAGATCGCCGGCATCCTCATCAACACGCTGCCCGTGCGGGTCCGGGTCGACGGCGACCGCGCGCTCGTGCCGTGGCTCCAGGAGTTGCAGGACGGGCAGGCGCGGTCCCGGCAGTTCGAGTCGGTGGCGCTGTCCCAGGTGCAGTCGTGGAGCGAGGTGCCCCCGGGCACCCGGATGTTCGACAGCATCGTGGTGTTCGAGAACTACCCGATCGACCACTCCGGCCCCGCCCCGCACATCGCCGGGATCACCGCGAACGAGGTCAACGGGTACCCGCTCAACGTCGTGGCCTATCCCGGCGAGCGGCTGACGTTCTCCCTCCGGTTCGACCCGGCCCTGTTCGACGCCGCGACCGTGCGTCGGCTGGGCGGGCACCTGGTCGCGCTGTTGACGGGCGCCGCCGAGCGGCCCACCGCCCGCGTCGGCGACGTGCCGCTGCTGACCGGGGCGGACGCGCGTCGGGTGCTGGTGGACTGGAATGACACGGCCGCGCCGTTCCCGGCCGACCGGACCGTGCACGAGCTGTTCGCTGAGCAGGCCCGGCGCACGCCGGACGCGGTCGCCCTGGTGTCGGACCGCGAGGAGATCAGCTACGCCGAGCTGGACGCGCGGGCCGACCGCCTGGCCCGGGTGCTGGTGTCCCGGGGCGTCACCCCGGAGTCCCGGGTCGCGCTGCTGCTCGGGCGCTCCGCCGCCACGGTCGTGGCGATGCTGGCGGTGCTCAAGGCCGGCGGGGCGTACGTCCCCCTGCACGCCAGCTACCCGCCCGCGCGGCTGCGCCGGGCCGCCGACGACGTGGACGTCGTGCTGGTCCTGGCTGACCAGGAGATGTCCGGGCGGGCCGCCGCCACCGGCCGGCCCGTGCTCCTCGTGGACGCCGACCCCGCCGGCCTCGCGGCTGACGTCGACATCGAGGCCGTCGAGCTGCCAGCACCGTCCACATCGGACCAGTTGGCCTACGTGATGTTCACCTCGGGATCGACCGGGACGCCCAAGGGCGTGGCCGTGACCCACCGGGGCGTCGTGTCGACGGTCTCGGACCGGCGGTTGCGGAACGGGACGCACGAGCGGGTGCTGTTCCACTCGCCGCACGCCTTCGACGCCGCGACCTACGAGATCTGGACCCCGCTGCTGGGCGGTGGTCGCCTGGTGGTGGCCTCGGGCGAGCTGACCGCGCGCGGCCTCGCCGCGCTCGTCGCCGAGCACGGGATCACCGCGACGTTCCTGACCTCGGCCCTGTTCAGCCTGTTCGCGCAGGACGACCCCGGCTGCTTCGCGGGCATGCGGGAGGTGTGGGCCGGCGGCGAGGCGGTCGCGATGGCGGCCGTGGACCGGGTCGCCGCGCACTGCCCGGGTGTCACGGTGGTCAACGGCTACGGCCCGACCGAGGTGACCACCTTCGCCACCTGCCGCTCGCTGACGCCGGGGGAGCGGGTCGCGCCGATCGGCCGGCCCATGGACACCATGCGGGTCTACGTGCTCGACGACCGTCTGCTGCCGGTGCCACCCGGTGTCCCCGGCGAGCTGTACGTGGCCGGCGACGGCCTGGCGCGCGGGTACCTCGGCCGCGCCGACCTGACGGCGGAGCGGTTCGTGGCCGACCCGTTCGGCGACGGGGGCCGGCTGTACCGGACCGGGGACGTGGTCCGGTGGACCGACGCGGGCGACCTGGAGTTCCTGGGCCGCTCCGATGGCCAGGTCAAGATCCGGGGCCACCGCATCGAGGTGGGCGAGGTCGAGGCCGCGTTGCGGGAGCTGGACCTGGTGACCGACGCCGTGGTCGTCGCGTACGAGGAGGAGCCGGGCCGCCGGAGCCTCGCGGCGTACGTGACCGGGCCGACCGACCTCCCGCCCGACGGGGGCGCGCTCGCCCGCGAGCTGGCCGACCGCCTCCCGGAGTACATGGTGCCGTCGGTGTTCGTGGCGCTGGACCGGATCCCGTTGACCCGCAACGGGAAGGTCGACCGCGCGGAGCTGCCCGACCCCCGGCGGCGCCGGGTCGCGCCCACCGAGCACGTCCCGCCCCGCGACCCCACCGAGAAGGCGATCGCCCGGATCTGGACCGAGCTGCTCCGGGTCTCCGAGGTGGGCGTCACCGACAGCTTCTTCGCGCTCGGCGGTGACTCGATCATCGCGCTGCGGATGCTGTCCCGGATGCGGCGGGCCTTCGGGGTCGAGGTGACGCCGCGTGAGCTGTTCGACGCCCCGACCGTCGGGGCCCTGGCCGAGACCGTGCGGGACCGAGTCCTGGGGGAGCTCCGATGAGCATCGACGACCGGCTGGCCGCGTTGCCGGACGACCTGCGGGAGCAACTGCTGCGCAGGTTGGCCGGCGAGGGCGGGGACGACCACGGCGACGGCGTCCCCCGGCTCGACGGGGACGGGCCGTGGCCGCTGTCCGCCGCGCAGCAACGACTGTGGTTCCTCCACGAGATGGAGCCGGACAGCATCGAGTACGTCGTCCCGAAGATCCTCCGGCTCAGCGGGGACCTCGACGTCGACGCGCTCCGCACGACGGTCAACGGCCTCGTGGCCCGGCACGCCGCGCTGCGGACCACGTTCGACTCGGTGGACGGCGAGGCCGTGCAACGGGTCCACCCGATGTCCGAGCTGGGCGTGGTGGACGTCCCCCTGGTCGACCGGTCGGCCGAGGGTGAGGCGGCGCTGGCCGCCGAGCTGCTCGACGAGGCGCGGCGGCCGTTCGACCTGCGGCGCGGCCCGGTCTTCCGCGCCCGCCTGATCCGGCTCGCGCCGCGCGAGCACGTCCTGGTCCTGGCGATGCACCACATCGTCACCGACGGCTGGTCGATCGGCCTGCTCGTCAACGACCTCAACGCCCTCTACGCCGCCGCGACGCGGGGCGCGGCGCCCGACCTGCCGCCGCCCGGGCCGACCTACACCGACTTCGCGGTGTGGCAGCGGGACCAGCTCGCCAGCCCGCGACTGGCCCGCCAGCTCGACTACTGGCGGGAGAAGCTGGCCGGCCTGTCCCCGCTGGAACTGCCCACCGACCTGCCCCGGCCCGCGGTGCGCGACCCCTCCGGCGCGTGCCACACCTTCCTCGTGCCGGAGTCGGTGGTGGCCCGGCTGCGGACGCTGGGGGCCGAGCGCGGGGCCACCCTGTTCACCGTCCTCGTGGCGGCGGCGAAGGTCCTGCTGGCCCGCCACTGCGGTACGCGGGACGTCGCGGTCGGCACCGCCAGCTCCGGCCGGACCGAGGCCGACCTGGAACAGGTGGCCGGGTTCTTCGTCAACACCCTCGTCCTGCGGTCCACTGTGGACGAAGACGCGTCGTTCGCCCGGTTCCTCGACACCGTGCGCGAAACCGTGCTGGACGCCTCCGCGCACGAGGAGGCGCCGTTCCAGTGGCTGGTGGACGCGCTCCGGCCCGACCGGGACCTCGCGCGCTCGCCGCTGGTGGACGTCGTGGTGAACCTCCAGAACACCCCGCCGCCCGTGTTGGGCATGCCGGGACTGCGGGTCAGCGACGTCATGCCGCCCACCCTCGTGTGCGGCACGGACCTCGTCCTCGACTTCGTCGAGGGGGAGGCCGGGCTGACCGGCTACCTCCGGTACAACACCAGCCTGTTCACCGCCGGCACGGCCCGGCGGCTCGCGGAGCGGCTGGCCACGTTGCTGGCCGCCGTCGCCGTCGATCCCGACCGACCGGTCGCCGAGCTGCCGGTGCTCCCCGCCGACGAGCACGCCCTGGTCACCGCCGAGTGGCCCGGCCTGGGCTCCGGCCCCGCCCCACGCACCACACCCGAGCTGTTCGCCGAGCAGGTCGCCGCCACGCCGGACGCCACCGCGCTGGTGTTCGAGGACCGCGCGGTCAGTTACGCCGAACTCGACGAGCGCGCGAACCGCCTGGCGCACCTGCTGCGGGCGCGCGGCGCGGGTCCGGAGCGGTTGGTCGGCGTGGCGCTGCCCCGGTCGGTCGAGATGGTCGTGGCCGTGCTGGCGGCGCAGAAGGCGGGCGCGGGTTACCTCCCGCTCGACCCGGACTACCCGGTCGAGCGGCTGCGCATGATGGTCGAGGACGCCGACCCCGTGCTGGTCCTCACGACCGGCGACGCGGCGGGCCGCCTCCCCGCCACCGCCCCTGTTCTCGCGCTGGACGACCCCGAGGTCGGGACGGCGTTGGCGGGTCTTCCCGGCACCGCGCCGGCCGACGTCGACCTGCGGCCGCACCACGTCGCCTACGTCATCTACACCTCGGGCTCGACCGGCCGCCCCAAGGCCGTGGTGGTGACCCACACCGGCGTTCAGGACATGGTCGCCGTCCAACGGGACCTCCTGGGCGCCGGGCCGGACACCCGCGTGCTCCAGTTCGCCTCCCTCAGCTTCGACGGCGCGTTCTGGGAGCTGGTGCTCGCGCTGCTGTCCGGAGGGACCCTCGTCCTGGCCACCGCCGAGCAGCGGCTGCCCGGCGAACCGCTCGCCGAGCTGATCGCCACCCACCGGATCACCCACCTCAACCTGCCGCCCACCGCCGTGGCGGCGCTGCCGTCCGGGGCCATCCCGCCCGGCGTGAAGCTCGTGGTGTGCGGCGAGGCGTGCCCACCCGCGCTCGCCGAGGCGTTCTCCACCGGCCGGACCATGATCAACGGTTACGGGCCGACCGAGTCCACGGTGTGCGCCACGCTCAGCGGTCCGCTCACCCCGGCCGACGCCGCCACCGGCGTGGTGCCCATCGGGCGGCCGATCCCCAGCGTGCGCGCCTACGTGCTCGACGACCGCCTGCGCCCGGTCCCGGTCGGCGTGCCGGGTGAGCTGTACCTGGCCGGCACCCGGCTCGCGCGCGGCTACCTCCACCAGGAGGCCCTGACCGCGCAGCGGTTCGTGGCCGACCCCTTCGGTCGGCCCGGCGAGCGCATGTACCGCACCGGCGACCGGGCGCGCTGGCTGCCCGACGGCCGCCTGGAGTTCGCCGGCCGCGCCGACGACCAGGTCAAGCTGCGCGGGTTCCGCATCGAGCTGGGCGAGGTGGAGGCGGCCCTGGGCCGGCACCCGCACGTCGCGCAGGCCGCCGCCGCGGTCCGGAAGGACACCCTGGGGATCACCCGGCTGGTCGGCTACCTGGTGTGCGAGGGAGAGCCCGACCTGGCGGGGGTGCGCGCCCACCTGCGGGAGCGCCTGCCGGAGCACATGGTGCCCACCGCGTTCGTCGTGCTCGACGAGCTGCCGCTGACCGTCAACGGCAAGATCGACCGGCGAGCGCTGCCCACGCCCAGCGGCGACCGCGAGGAGGGCCTCGACTACGTCGCCCCGCGCACCGAGGCCGAACGCGTCCTGGCCGGAGTCTGGGCGGAGCTGCTCGGCGTGGACCGGGTCGGCGTGACCGACAACTTCTTCGACCTCGGCGGCGACTCGATCCTCGGGCTCCAGGTCGTGGCCAGGGCCAGGAGCGCCGGGCTGGACCTGACCCCCAAGCAGATGTTCCTGCGCCAGACGATCGCCGAGCTGGCCGCCGAGGCCGGCGTCGTCACCGGCCCGACCGGCGGGCAGGGTCCGGTGGTCGGCCCGGTGCCGTTGACGCCGATCCAGCACTGGTTCTTCGACACCCTGGCCGAGAGCGTCGACCGGTTCCACCAGTCGACGCACCTGGAGCTGGTCGACACCGTCGACGAGGACGCGCTGCGCGTCGCGCTCCAGGCGCTGCTCGACCACCACGACGCGCTGCGCCTGCGGGCCGAGTTCGTCGACGGTCGATGGCGCCAGCACAACGCCCCGCCCGGTCAGGAGGACGTCCTCCAGCGGATCACCGTGCCCACGCGGGAGGCCGCCGACCTCGTCAGCCTCACCCACGGGTTCCGGCTTGACACCGGCCCCCTGCTGCGCGCGCTGCTCGTCGTGCCCGAGGACGGGTCGCCGCGCAGCCTGTTCCTGGTGGCGCACCACCTCGTCGTCGACGGGGTGTCCTGGCGCGTTCTTCTGTCCGATTTGGACAGTGCCTACCAGCGGGCGGCGCGCGGGGACCGGGTGGACCTCGGCCCGAAGAGCACCTCGTTCCAGGAGTGGGCGCGCCGGCTCGCCGAGCACGTCGCCAGTGGCGGGCTGGACCACGAACGGGACCACTGGCGGGACCTCGCCCGCCGCAGCCACGACGTGGCCGCCCTCCCCGTGGACCGCCGGGGTGCGAACACCATCGCGACGGCGCGCACCGTCACCGCCCGGCTCGGCGCGGAGGACACCGAGGCGCTGCTGCGCCACGTCCCCGAGGTCTACCGGACCCAGGTCAACGACGTCCTGCTCAGCGCGGTGGCCAGGGTCCTGGCCGACTGGGCCGGTGGTGACGCCGCCCTGGTCGAGCTGGAGGGGCACGGCCGCGAGCCCCTGTTCGACGACGTCGACCTGAGTCGCACCGTGGGCTGGTTCACCACGATGTACCCGTGCCTGCTCACCGTCCCGGACGGCGACTGGGGCGCGGTCCTGAAGTCGGTGAAGGAGCAGCTCCGGGCGGTGCCGGGCAACGGGCTCGGCCACGGCGCGCTGCGCCACCTCGACCCCGAGGGGCACGAGCTGGCCGGCCGGCAGCCGGAGGTGGCGTTCAACTACCTGGGCCGCATGGACGGCGCGGTGGACGCCGGCGCGCTCTACCGGGGGACCCTGCCCACGCCGGAGAACGCCGAGCGCGCGCCGCACCAGCTCCGGCAGCACCTCATCGAGATCAACAGCGTGGTGGAGCGCGGCGAGCTGGTCTTCCGCTGGGCCTACTCCACGGCGCTGCACGACGAGGAGACCGTCGCCAAGCTGGCTCGGCGCGTGGTCACCGCGTTGACGGAGATCATCCAGCACTGCGCGTCGCCGGGAGCGGGCGGCTGCACGCCGTCCGACTTCCCGCTCGCCCGACTCGATCAGTCCACTGTGGACCGTCTGGTCGGGGACGGCCGGTCCGTCGAGGACATCTACCCGCTCACGCCCATGCAGAGCGGCATGCTGTTCCACTCACTATCTGGGGCGGATTCCGGGCCCGGGGCCGGGTCCGACGTCTACGCCGGCCGGTTCGGTGTGCTGCTGGACGGCGTCACCGACCCCGACGCGCTCGCCGAGGCGTGGCAACGCGTCGTGGACCGGACACCGGTGCTGCGCACCGCGATCGTCTGGGAGGGCGTCGACGAACCGCTCCAGGTGGTGCGCACCCGGGTGCGGCTTCCCCTGGCCCGCCACGACTGGCGGGACCGGACTCCGGACGAGCAGCGCGCGGGACTGGCCGAGCTGTGGGACGAGCGCGGTGAGTTCGACCTCGCCACCGCGCCCCTGCTGCGCCTGACGATGGTCCGCCTGACCGACACGCGGGTCCAGCTCTACTGGACCGCGCACCACCTGCTGGCCGACGGGTGGAGCTTCGCCGAGGTGCTGGGCGACGTCTTCCGGGAGTACGCGCGGCTGACCGGCGACCAGACGGCGGAGATCGTCGTCCGCCGCCCGTACCGGGACTACGTGGCGTGGCTGGCCGAGCAGGACCGCGCGGAGGCTGAGGCGTACTGGCGGACCGCGCTGGCGGGGTTCACCACGCCGACCCCGCTCCCGTTCGACCGGCAGCCGGTGCGCGCCCACCGCTCGCGGTCCTCCCGCGACGTCCGGGCGACGCACCCGCTGGCCCGGTTGGCCGAGCGCGCCCGGCAGGCCCGGTTGACGCTGAACACCGTCGTGCAGGGCGCGTGGGCGCTGCTGCTGTCCCGCTACAGCGGGGAACAGGACGTCTGCTTCGGCACCACCGTGTCCGGCCGCCCCGCCGACCTGCCCGGCGCCGAGTCGATCATCGGGTTGTTCATCAACATGCTGCCGGCGCGGGTCAGCGTCGACACCACCGATGGCGACACCACCGCCGGCGGCGCCACCGTGGTCGACTGGTTGCGACGGCTCCAGGACGCGCAGGTGCAGGCCCGCCAGTACGAGTACCTGTCGCTGGCCGAGGTGCAGGGGCACAGCGCCGTGCCGCGCGGGACCAACCTGTTCGACAGCATCGTCGTGTTCGAGAACTACCCCTACGACGCCGACGCGGCCGCCCGGCACGGCCTCACGCTGGGCGAGTACTCCGGCCAGGAGAACACCAACTACGCGCTCACGTTGTCGGCGTTCGCCGGCCAGGACCTCCAGCTCCAGCTCGGGTACGACCCCGACCTGTTTGACGAGTCCACTGTGGACCGCATGCTGGGGCACCTGACCACCGTGCTCGACGCGATCGCCGAGAACCCGTCGGCCACGCTCGCCGAACTGGACCTGCTCACCGAGCGCGAGCGCGTCCAGCTCCTGCGCGAGTGGAACGACACCGCCGTCGAGCGCGGCGAGGTCCGATACGCGCACGAGGTGTTCGCCGAGCAGGCCGCCCTGACCCCGAACGCCGTCGCGGTCAGCCGGGGCGACCACGCCCTGACGTTCGGCGAGCTGGACGCGCGGGCCAACGCGCTGGCCCACCACCTGGTCACGCTGGGCGTGCGCCCCGGAGTGTTGGTGGGCGTCCACGTCGAACGCGGGGTGGAGGCCGTCGTCGCGCTGCTGGCCGTCCACAAGGCGGGCGGCGCGTTCGTGCCGCTGGACCCCGAGTACCCCGCCGGGATGCTCGCGACCATGGTGGCCGACGCCGCCGCCCCGGTCGTGATCACCCAGCGCCACCTCACCGACCGGGTCGACACCGGGGCCGCGCTGGTCGTCGTCGACGAGTTCGACCACACCGCGTACCCGGCCTCGCCGCCGCCGGTGCGCGTCGCCCCGGACGACCTCGCCTACGTCGTCTACACCTCGGGCTCGACCGGCCGCCCCAAGGGCGTCATGGTCGAACACCGCAACGTGTGGCACATGGTGCGGGCCTGGGACGCCGCGTACGGGCTCACCGACATGCGGGCGCGCTGCCTGTCGGTGTCGAGCCTGTCGGTCGACCTGTTCTTCGGCGACTTCCTGCTGTCCACGCTGTTCGGCGGCACCATGGTGATCTGCCCGACCGAGGTGGTCGCCGACCCGCCCGCGCTGCTGGACCTGCTGCGCGCCAGCCGCGCCCAGCTCATGGTGACCGTGCCCGCGCTGGCCAGGGAGCTGGCCGCCGAACTGGCCTGGCGCGGCGAGCGCGCCGAGGACCTGCGGCTGCTGATGGTCGGCTCGGAGGGCTGGCCGGCCGCCGACGCCGCGCGGGTGTGGGAGGTCTTCGGCCCGGACACGGTGGTGGTCAACGCCTACGGCGCGACCGAGACCACAGTGGACTCCACCTTCTTCCGACTCGGCGGCGACCCGCTCGGCGACGCCGCGTTCGTCCCCGTGGGCCGGCCGTTCCAGAACACCCGGGTGTATGTGCTGGACGCGGAGCTGCGCCCGGTCCCGGTCGGCGTGGCCGGCGAGTGCTACATCGCCGGTGACGGCGTCGCGCGTGGCTACTGGAACCGTCCCGACCTCAGCGCCGACCGGTTCCGGGAGGACCCGTTCGTGCCCGGTCAGCGCATGTACCGCACCGGGGACCTGGCGCGGTGGCGGGCCGACGGCAACCTGGAGTGCCTGGGCCGCACCGACGACCAGGTCAAGATCCGGGGCTTCCGGGTCGAGCTGGGGCACGTGGAGTCCGCGCTCGCCCGTTGCCCCGGTGTCGGCGCCGTCGCCGCGTCGACGTGGAAGGACAGCTCCGGGGTCGTGCGGCTGGCGGCCTACGTCGTGCCGGATCGGACGGGGGAGGCCCCGGACGCGCGGGCGCTGCGCGCCTTCGCCGCGGCCAACCTGCCGCCGGCCGCGGTGCCCTCGGCGTTCGTCGTGCTCGACGCGTTGCCGATGACGCCGAGCGGCACCGTGAACCGGCGTGCCCTGCCGGCCGTCGACGCCACGCTCGACACCGGCGTCGAGTACGTCGAGCCGAGCGGCCCGGTGGAACCGGTGCTGGCCGCGATCTGGGCCGAGGTGCTGGACGTGCCCCGCGTCGGCGCGCACGACAACTTCTTCGACCTCGGCGGCGACTCGATCCTGAGCATCCGGGTCATCTCCCGGATGCGGGGCCGGCTCGGCGTGGCCGTCTCGCCCCGGCAACTGTTCGACACGCCCACCGTCGCGGCGCTGGCCGAGGTGATCGGCCGGGCGCGACGCGACGCCGCCGAGGCCCAGCCCATCCCGCCCGCCGACCGCGACCAGCCGCTGCCGCTGTCCTTCTCCCAGCAGCGGCTGTGGTTCCTGCACGAGTTCGAGCCGGACAGCGCCGAGTACAACATCGTGTCCTCGTCCCGCCTGCGCGGCGACCTGGACATCCGGGCGCTCGGGGAGGCCCTCGCCCGAGTGGTCGAGCGGCACGAGCCGTTGCGCACCACCTTCGACACCGTCGACGGCCGCGCGGTCCAGGTCGTCCACGAACCGTCCACTATGGACATCCCCGTCGTGGACACCACCGAGGACGCGCTCCTCGACGCCGTCCGCGCCGAGGCGTCCCGTCCGTTCGACCTGCGCACCGGGCCGGTCCTCCGCGCCACGCTGTTCCGGCTCGGAGCGCGCGAGCACGTGCTCACGCTGGTCATCCACCACATCGCCACCGACGGCTGGTCGATGGGGCTGCTGGAGGAGGAGCTGGCCGCCTGCTACGCGGCGGCCGTCCGGGGCGAACGGGCGGAGCTGACCCCGCTGCCCGTGCGGTACGCGGACCACGCGGCCTGGCAACGCGCCGCGTGGGCCGGGTCCGCGATGGACGAGCACCTCGCGTACTGGCGTGGACGGCTGGCCGGGGTGACCCCGCTGGACCTGCCCACCGACCGGCCCCGGCCCGCCGTCCGCGAGGCGGCGGGGGACATGCTCCTGGTCGAGATCGACCCCGGGACCGCCGCCCGGCTGCGGGCGGTGGCCAGGACCAACGACGCCACGCTGTTCATGGCCCTGGTGGCCGCCGTCCAACTCCTGCTCGCCCGCTACTGCGGCCAGCAGGACGTCACCGTGGGCACCGCCACCTCCGGGCGGTCCCGCACCGAACTGGAGCCCCTGATCGGCTTCTTCGTCAACACCGTGGTCCTCCGGTCCACTGTGGACGAGACAGCGTCCTTCGCCGACCTGCTGTCCCTGGTCAGGGACACGGTGCTGGAGGCGTTCGCGCACGAGGACGTCCCGTTCGAGCGGCTGGTCGAGATGGCCGCCCCCGACCGCGACCCCAGCCGCAACGCGCTCGTGGAGGTCATGGTCGGGCTGGAGACCAGCCGGACCGCCGACGCGGGCCTGCCGGGGATCGACGTCGAGCGGCTGCCGGTGGTCGGCGACGCCGTCAGCCACGACCTGACCTTCGACTTCGTCGAACAGGGCGAGGCGCTGCACGTCGCGATCGGCTACAGCACCACCCTGTTCGACCGGGCCACCGTCGACCGGATGGCGACGCACCTGCGGGACATGCTCGACGAGGTCGTCCAGACCCCGCGCCGCCCGTTGCGCGCGCTGCCCCCGCTCGGTCCGGCCGCCCCGGCCGCGGCGAAGCACGAGGTGCCCGACGCCACCCTGGCGGAGCTGTTCGCGCGCCAGGCGGCGGCCACACCGGACCGCACGGCGGTCGTCGCCGAGGACGGCGCGGTCACCTTCGCCGAGCTGGACCGGCGGGCCACCCGGCTCGCCCGCCGGTTGGTCGCGCTGGGCGCGGGGCCGGAACACCGGGTCGGGTTCACCACGGCCAGGACGACCAACACCGTGGTCGCCCTGTTCGGGGTGCTCCGGGCGGGCGCGGCGTTCCTGCCCCTCGACCCGGGCCTGCCCGAGGAACGCCTGGCCTACCTGGTCGAGGACGCGGCGCCGACCCTCGTGCTCAACACCGGGGCCGACATCGACCTGCCAGCGGGGATCCCCGTGCTGGCGGTGAGCGGGACGGACGGGGAGGACGGAGCGAACCCGTCGAACCTGTCGAGCCTGTCGGGCCCGTCGAACCTGTCGGACCCGTCGAACCTGTCGAGCCTGTCGGGCCCGTCGAACCTGTCGGACCCGTCGGGCCCGTCGGGCTCGGCGGACGCCACGGACCCGGCGGCCCTTCCCGACACCACGCACGTCGGCGAGCGGCCCCAGCCGGACCACGCGGCGTACGTGATCTACACGTCGGGCTCGACCGGGCGCCCCAAGGGCGTCGTGCTGACCCACCGCGGGCTCACCAACCTGTTCGCCGACCACAGCGCGGAGCTGTTCCGGCCGGAGAGCGAGCGCGCGGGCCGGCCGCTGCGGGTGGCGCTCACGGCCGCGTTCTCCTTCGACACCTTCCTGGAGGGTGTCCTGGCCATGGTCGACGGGCACCAGCTCCACGTGGTCGACGACCTGACCCGCCGGGACCCGGAAGCGCTTGTGGAGTACGTGGCCGAGCACCGCGTCGACCTGCTCGACCTCACGCCCTCCTACGCCGAGCAGCTCGTCGCCGCCGGCCTGCTCCGTGGCGAGGGCGCGCCGAGGGTGGTCATGCTCGGTGGTGAGGCGGCCGGCGAGTCGGTCTGGCGCGACCTGCGGGCCGCCCCGAACACCAGGGGGTACAACTTCTACGGCCCCACCGAGGCCACTGTGGACGCCCTGTCCTGCCGGGTCGCCGTCGCCGAGCGGCCGGTGATCGGCCGGCCGGCGTGGAACACCCCGGTGTACGTGCTGGACCGGTGGCTGCGTCCGGTGCCGCCCGGCGTGGTGGGCGAGCTGTACCTGGCCGGCCCGCAGGTGGCCAGGGGCTATCTCAACCGCCCCGCGCTGACCGCCGAGCGCTTCGTGGCCGACCCGTTCACCGGCGGCAGGATGTACCGCACCGGGGACCTGGCGCGGTGGACCGGCGACGGCGTCGTCGAGTACCTCGGCCGCGCCGACGACCAGGTCAAGGTCCGGGGCTACCGGATCGAGCCGGGTGAGATCGAGGCCGTGCTCACCGAGCACCCGGCGGTGGCGCAGGCCGCGGTCGTGGTGCGGGACGGCGGTACGGGAGTGGGGCGGCTGGTCGCGTACGTGACACCCGCGACCGACACCGCGCCGTCGGCGGCGGACCTGCGGGACCACGCCAGGAGGGCGCTGCCCGCGTACATGGTGCCGGCCGTGTTCGTCACCCTGCCCGAGCTGCCGGTCAACACCAGCGGGAAGGTGGACCGCAACGCGCTGCCCGAGCCCGAGGCCGACCTCGACCCTGACCTCGCGCACGTGGCGCCGCGCGACGACGTGGAGCGCGTCCTGGCCGAGATCTGGGCGGACGTGCTCGGCCTCGACCGGATCGGCGTGACGGACAACTTCTTCGACCTGGGCGGCGACTCGATCCTGAGCATCCAGGTCGTGGCGCGGATCCGGCAGGCGGGGTTCACCGTCCGGTCCCGGGACCTGTTCCTGAACCAGACCGTGGCCGAGCTGGCGACCGTGGTTGGAGCCGCGGGCGCGGCCGGGGCCGGGTCGGGGGAGAGCCAGGGCGCCGGCCGCGCCGAGGACGTCGTCGCGGGGCCGGCGCCGCTGACCCCGATCCAACGCGAGTTCCTCGACGGGGACCCGGTCGCGCCGCACCACCTCACGCAGTCGGTGTTCCTCGACCTGCGCGACGACGTGGACGTGGACGCGCTGCGCGCGGCCCTGCGGGGGCTGCTCGACCACCACGGCGCGCTGCGCACCCGCTTCGAGCGGGACGACCAGGGCTGGACCCAACGCGAGGCCCCGGTGGGCGAGGTCCCGCTCGACTGCCATGATCTGTCCGATGTGGACGATCCAGACGCGGAGGCCGACCGGCTCGCGGCGGCGGCCGACGCCGGACTGGACCTGGCGACCGGCCCGCTGCTGCGCGCGCTGCTGTTCCGGACGAACGAGGGACCCCGGCTGTTCCTCACCGTGCACCATCTGGTGGTCGACGGCGTGTCCTGGCGCGTCCTGCTGGACGACCTCGACCGCGCCTACCGGCAGGCCGCGTCCGGGGAGCCGGTGCGCCTCGGCCCGCCGACCACGTCCTTCCTGGCGTGGGCGCGGCGGCTGTCCGAGCACACGGCGGCCGGCGGGTTCGACGACGAGCTGGGCTTCTGGACCGGCCTGCCCGACCCCGCGCCGCTGCCGGTCGACGGGGACGGACCGGCCACCGTCGCCTCCAGCCGCACCGTGGCGGTCCGGCTCACCGAGGCCGAGACCGAGGTGCTGCTGAACCGGGCGCCGGGCGTCCTGCGCACGCCCGTCGGCGACGTGCTGTTCGCCGCGCTGGCCCACACGCTCAGCCGGTGGACCGGGCAGGGCCGGGTGGTGGTCGACGTCGAGGGCCACGGCCGCGAGGACCTCTTCGACGACGTGGACCTGTCCCGCACCGTCGGGTGGTTCACCACGCTCTACCCGGTGGCCGTGGAGGTCATCGAGCAGGACTGGGGCAAGTTCGTCCGCTCCGTGCGGCGACAGCTCCGCGCCGTGCCCGGCAACGGCCTCGGCTACGGGGCGCTGCGCTGGCTCGCCCCCGACTCGCCGCTGCGGGAGCGCCGGGGCGGGCAGGTGGTGTTCAACTACCACGGGCGCACCGACGAGGTCGCGGCCGTCGGCGACGACTCGCTGATCCGAGGCGTCCGGGAGGCGATCGGCCAGGAGCAGCACCCGGACGAACGGCTGGCCCACCTGCTGGAGGTCGTGGGCGCGGTGAGCGGCGGCCGGCTGGAATTCACCTGGTACTACTCGGAGAACGTGCACGACCGGACCACGGTCGAGCGGGTCGCCGAGTGGTTCGGGGCCGCCCTGCGGTCCCTGGTCAGCTACCTGGCGGGGGAGTGAGCCGTGATCGACGACCAGCAGCTCGGCGCGAGGGTGGCCCGGCTGGCCGAACACCACCGGGTCCCCGGCGCGCAGCTCACCGTGCGTCGGGACGGCAGGACCGTCACCGTCGCGGTGGGACGGGAGCGGCACGACGCCGCCGCTCCCGTCACGGAGGCGTCGGCGTTCCCGTTGGGGTCGCTGACCAAACCGTTCACCGCGGCGCTGGTGATGGCGCTCGTGGCCGACGGCGACCTGGAACTCGACGAGCCGGTCCCGGACTACGACCCCGGCATCACGGTGCGGCGGCTGCTCAGCCACACCTCGGGACTTGAGTCCAATGTGGACGAAGATGACGCGGTCGACCTGCCGCGCCGGCGGTGGGTGGCCCGGTACCCGGCGCGACGCTCACCCCAGCACGCGCCCGGCACGGTCTTCTCCTACTCCAACGTCGGCTACGTCCTGGCGGGACATCTCGTCGAGGACGTGACCGGGATGGACTGGGCGGAGGCGGTCGCGTCGATCCTGCTGCGCCCCCTGGGGATCACCCCGGCCTTCGTGGTGGGCGACCCGGGACCCCGCCCGTCCGTGCCCGGTCACGTGGTGACCGGCGACCGCGTGCTGCCGGTCGGCAGCCAGGTGATGCCCGAGGTGGAGGCGCCGAACGGCGCCCTGGCGCTGTCCTCCGCGGACCTGGTCGCCTTCGCGGACCTGTTCCTCGCCGACTCCCTGGCCGGCGGCGGCGTCCTCGACCGCGAGGCCGCCGCCCCGATGTGCCGGGACCAGCTCGACGGGATCACCGTGGGGCCGTACGGCATGGCCGACGGCTGGGGGCTCGGCTG
Source organism: Streptoalloteichus tenebrarius (assembly GCF_024171885.1). Lineage (GTDB taxonomy): Bacteria > Actinomycetota > Actinomycetes > Mycobacteriales > Pseudonocardiaceae > Streptoalloteichus > Streptoalloteichus tenebrarius. Next base: position 149,054 of record NZ_JAMTCP010000001.1, read on the forward strand.
GGCGAGGTACCGCGGACCGGACGGCGACTGGTACGGCCACGACGGCACCGGCGACGGCACGTCCTGCCACCTCCGGTTCGAGCCCGAAAGCGGCACCGCCGTCGCGCTGACGACGAACGCGTCCACCGGCGCGGCCCTGTGGCGGGACCTGGCCGACGAACTCGCGGCGGAGGAGGGGCTGTCGCTGGGGCGGAGCGAGGAACCCGACCAGACCCCGGTCCCCGGGCCGCCCGAGGCCGCCGGCCACTACGTCAACGGCCATGCCGCCTTCGTCGTGACCGCGCAGGACGGCGGCGGGCTCGCGCTCGCGCTGGACGGCGACCAGGTCGTTCCGCTGACCTGCCTGCCCGACCTGCGGTTCCGCGTCGCCATGGGGGCGACGTCACTGGGCGGCCGGTTCCTCCGCGACCCGGACACCGGGGGCATCGACCTGATCCAGGTGACCGGACGACTCGCCCGTCGACGCGGGGGCGCCACCGGATGAGCCGGCCGAGCGTCCCGCTGTCCCGCAACCGGGACTACCACATCCTCTGGGGCAGCCAGCTCCTCTCCGAACTCGCCGCCGAGATCACCCAGATCGCCTTCCCGCTGCTGATCCTCGCCATGGCCGGCTCCCCACTGGCCATGGGCCTGGCCTCGTCGGTGCTGATGGCGGCGAACATGGTCGCCGTCGTGCCGGCGGGCGTGGCCGCCGACCGGTGGAACCGCAAGCGGATCATGGTCGTGTGCATGCTGGGGCGCGCCCTCGCGATGGGCGCCCTGGCCCTCGCCGTGCTCGGCGGCGCCGGCCACCTCGCGGCGGTGCTGGCCGTCGCGGCCGTGGAGGGCTTCCTCGGCGCGGTGTTCGACCCGGTGGAGCACGCGGCCCTGCCCCAGGTCGTGCCGGCCGACCAGCTCGCCAGGGCGGTGGCCCGCAACGCCGCGCGGCCGTTCGTGGCCACCCTGCTCGGCCCGGCGGTCGCCGGCTTCCTGTTCACCGCGCACCCGGCCACCCCGCTCGTCGCGGACGCGGTCATGCTCGGCCTGTCCTTCGTGGCGCTGCTGTTCCTGCGCCTGCCGCACCGGGTCACGCCGGCCGACGCGCCGCCGACCCGGGTCAGGGCCGACGTCGCCGAGGGCTTCCGCTGGGTGCTGGGGCACCGGACGTTGCGCGCCACCATGCTGTGGATGGTCTTCTGCAACCTGGTGTTGGGCGCGCTCGTGACGATCGTCCTCGCGGTGTCGGGGGAGACCGGGGTGGACACCGGCGAGATCGGCCTGACCATGGCCTGCCTGGGCGCTGGCGGCCTGCTCGGCGGGATGGCCGCCGACCGGCTGCGCGCGGCGCTGCCCGCCCCCGTGGTCCTGGTCGGGTTCTCCTGGCTGGCCACGGCCCTGGTGGCGGCCATGAGCCTGGTCCCGGCCGGCGTCCTGCTCGGCGTGCTGCTCGGGGCGGTGATGTTCTGCGTGCCGGTGGCCAACACGACGGTGCTCACCTACCAACTGGTGACCACCCCCGACCGGCTCCGCGGCCGACTGAGCAGCCTCGCCGGGTTCTGCTCGGGCGGCGCGGGCGCGCTCGGCCCGCTGTTCGGCGGCCTGCTCGCCGCGGCCGGCGGGACGACCGGGACGCTGGTGTGCGCCGCCGCCCTCGGACTCGTCGCGCTCGGCGTGTCCCTCAGCCCGACGATGCGCCGGTTCCCCTCGGCGACGCTGGCGCCCGAGACGCTGGACGAGACCGCCGGTGCGCGCGGCTGACCTCGGCCGGCCCCGGTTCCTGCTCACCGGGAGGCCGTGGCGGGCGCTGTGGTACGTCGCGCTCGGCGCGCTCGGCGGCCTGCCGGTGCTCGCGCTCGTCCGGGGCGCCATGGCGCTGGAGACCGAGTGGGGGCTGCCGGTCGCCGTCGCCGGGCTGTTGGGGATGAACGTGCTGCTGGCCCTGCCGGTGAGCGCGGCGGAACGCCGACGCCTGAAGATCGTGGACGGCCGGGTGGCCCCCAGCAGGGGCTGCCCGTGGCGGCTGTTCGGCTACACCCTCGTGTTCACCACGGTGATCGCGGTCGTTGACCTCGTGGCGCTCGTGGCCGCGTTGTGCGCGGTGATCGTGCCCCTGTCGCCGGTGTTGGAGTTCGTCTTCGAGATCGAGCCCATCGTCAACGTCGACGGGCCGGTGAGCGGGCCGGCCGCCGTGCTCGTCGGCGTCGTGTTCGTGCCGGTGGTCGGGTACCTGGTCGTCCTGCTCGCGCTGGGCCAGGCCGCGGTCGCCCGGCGCTGCCTCACCTCGCCCGAGGCCTGGCTCGCCGACCAGGTGCAGGAGCTGTCGCACTCGCGCAGCCGCCTGGTCGACGCGTTCGAGGCCGAGCGCACGCGCATCGAGCGGAACCTGCACGACGGCGCCCAGCAACGCCTGGTCGCGCTGATCATGACGCTCGGCCTGGCCGAGCTGGAGCTGTCCGGGGTCAGCGAGGCCGGCGCGCGGCTGGTCGCCAGGGCGCGGTCCGAGGCCGAGGGGGTGCTGGCGGAGCTGCGGGAGCTGATCCGCGGCATCCGGCCCCAGGTGCTGACCGACCGGGGCCTGCCCGCCGCCGTGACCGAGCTGGCCGACCGCTGCCCGCTCGCGGTCGACGTGCGGTTCACCCTGCCCCGCCGGCCGTGCCCGCAGGTGGAGCTGGCGGCGTACTTCGTGGTGAGCGAGGCGTTGGCCAACGTGATCAAGCACAGCAGGGCGTCCTCGGCCCAGATCATCGGCAGCGCCCGGGATGATCACATGGTGCTGGTCGTCCGGGACGACGGGATCGGGGGCGCCTCGCCGGAGCGGGGCACCGGCCTCCAGGGCCTCGCGGACCGGGTGGCCGTGGTGGGCGGGTCCATGGCGGTGTCCAGCCCACCGGGAGGGCCGACCGAACTGCGAGTGGAGCTGCCATGGGAAACGCCGGACTTCGGGTAGTGCTGGCAGAGGACGGCGTCCTGCTGCGGGAGGGCCTGGCCGCGGTGTTGGAGCGCTTCGGCCACCACGTGGTCGCGGCGGTCGGCGACGCCGAGGCGCTCACCGAGGCCGTCGACGAGCAGGAGCCGGACATCCTGGTCACCGACGTGCGGATGCCGCCGGGGTTCAGCGACGAGGGCCTGCGCGCGGCCGTCGACCTCCAGGCGCGGCATCCCCGGCTGGGCGTGTTGGTGCTGACCCAGTACGTCGCCCCCACCTACGCGTTCGAACTGCTGGAGGCGGACGGCCGGGGCCGCGTCGGCGGACTGGGGTACCTCCTCAAGGACCGGGTGGGCGCGGTGCGGGAGTTCGTGAGCGCCGTCGAGCGCATCGCCGAGGGCGACACGGTGATCGACCCCGAGGTGGTGCGGCAGCTCCTGCGCAGGGAGCGGTCCGCCCACCTGCTCGGCCGGCTCACGCCGAGGGAGCGCGAGGTGCTGGCGCTGATGGCCGAGGGCAGGGCGAACGCGGCCATCGCCGAGCACCTGTGCGTCAGTCAGGCCGCGGTCGCCAAGTACATCAACGCGATCTTCACGAAGCTGGACATCTCCGGCGCCGAGGGGCATCACCGCGTGCTGGCCGTGCTCACCTACCTGCGCAACTGACCGGTCGGCCTCCCCTGACGGACGTGTCCGCCCGACGCGGGGCGCGCGTCGGGCGGACACGAGGGGGAGGGGCGGCCGTGGTCAGAACGTGCCGATCCAGCGCAGGCTGGGCCAGATCTGGTCCCACGGGCGGTTCGGGTCGTGGCAGACGACGACCTCCTTGCCCTGATCCAAATGCGGCAGCGGGAACGAAAGGGTGGCCCTGGTCTCGCACCGGCCGAACAGTGGGCGGAGCGTCGCGACGTCCACGCCGACCGCGACCACCACGGTCCTGTCGTCGGAGGGGACCCCGAAGTCGGCGTAGGAGTTGTGTCCACTGTAGACGGCCGGGAGGTCCAGCCCGGGGCCGTACCGGTCCAGCGCGCCGGCCTCGCTGTAGTTCTGGCCGAGCAGCACCGCCCGCGCGCGGTCGCCTTCCGGAAGCGACCGGTACACGGCCGCGACCTGCTCCGTCAGCTCCGCCCACCCCGTCTGCCCGAGCTGGGCGTCGGCGAACCCGGCCAGCGGCGAGTCCTCGCCGTAGGCCGTGGCCGGCAGGACGGGCAGGCACATCACCGCCGACGTCACCGCGTTGAGCAGCACCGCGGCCCCGAGCAGCGCGCGCCGGCCCACGCCGCGCGCCCAGTCGACGGCCGGAACGCACCCCACCGCGAGCAACACGGTCAACAGACCCTCGCTGTACCGGCTGAACCCGCCGACGACCGTCAACAGCACCACCATCAGCAGGTAGGCCACGGCCAGCGACCGGTACGGGCGCCACTGGGGACGCCGGAACAACGCCACGAGCCCCGCGATCCACAGTGGAGTCAGGAACAGCCCGATCATCAGCGGCTGTCCGACGAGGAAGCCGACCGCGCCCTCCACACCGAACCCGGCGGACATCTCCGAGGCCATGGTGAACTGCGGCCATCCGTTGCGCGCCTGCCACACGATCCCCGGCCCCGCGACCACCAGGCCGAGCACGACGCCGCCCAGCAGGTGACCGCTGCGCAGCACCCGTCGTGGCCCGCACAGCACCAGGCCGACGAGCAACGTGACCACCAGCAACGCCACCAGGTACTTGGCGAGCAGGCCCACCCCGACCACCGCGCCGACCGCCAACCACAGCCGGGTGTCCCCGGTGCGCACCAGCCGGACCACCAGCCAGCACACCGTCACCCAGACCAGGTGGTCCACCGCGGTCGGGTGCAGCACGTGACCGGCGGCCAACGTCGCCAGCGAGGCGCTCGTGGCGAGCGCGGCGAGCACCTGCGCCCGCCCGCCACCCCCGAGTTCCCTGACCACGAGCGCGGCCACGACCACCGACGCGACCGCCAGCAGCGCGGGAACCACCCGGAGCGCGAACACGGAGTCCCCGAACACCGCGATCTGCGCCCGCGCCAGCAACGGCGCCAGCGGCGGCTGGTCCACGTACCCGAAGGCGAGATGACGCCCGGCCACCCGGAAGTACAGCTCGTCCATGTAGTAGCCGTGCCGGCCGGCCGTGGCCAACAACAACGCGCCGAGCACCCCGGCGACGACCAGGACCGGGCCGGCCCGCAGCGCGGGGACGCCGTCCTCGTCGGTTCGGTCGGCTGCCTCGATCGTGGCGGACGCGGTCATGGCCTCACTCCGAGCGCGGGGGCGACTGTCGACGGGATTCTGGGGCGGGTCCGCGGGACCGACAAGGTTCTTGATTTCTGCGGAAAAGCCGCAGGTCGACCACTGGCGTCCTGACTCTCGTCGTGGACAGCGCCCACGCGAGGGTGTTCTACTCGGGGAGTCGTTTCGTCCCGGCTGCTCGCCGCAGCCGCCGGTGAGTCAACCGGTCGCCGGACACCGTTTCCGTTGATCTCTCCCGATTCGGGGACAGCGCCCTGTCGTGTCCACTGTGGACGCTCGGGGCGTCGCGTCCGGCGCGCGGTGGCTCCAAGCCCGTTTCCTCCTACCTAAGGTGCTTGTGATCGGAATGCAGGACACGCAGACGAGCCCGGTGCTCGCCGCCACCACCCCCGGCAACCTCACGCAGTTCGAGTACCTGGCGCTCAACAGCCCGCTCAACCTCTCGGACGGCCACGCGCGCCAGCCCCTCACCCCCGGCCAGAGCAGGGTCGTCGACGAGCTGCCCGAGCTGTGGGCCGACGCGGTGAAGCGGCCGGTCGAGGAGATCGAGCGGCAGGCGTGCCGCACCTACTTCGAGATGCTCGGCCAGCACTCCTACCCCGCCGACGACGGCCGGGTGCTGAGCTGCTACTCCTCGTCGGTGGCGATGGAGATCTTCGCCCGCTCGTTGGCCACCGCGGCCGACGCGATCGCGCTCGTGCACCCCACCTTCGACAACATCCCCGACATCCTGCGCGGCGTCGGGCTGCGGCTGGTGCCGCTGGAGGAGGACGTCCTCCACGGCGGGGACCTGCCGGTCGAGCTGCTCCGCTCCGTGGGCTCCGTCTTCGTGACCACGCCGAACAACCCCACCGGCCGGGTGCTGTCCGAGGAGCGGCTGCGCGCCCTGGCCGCGCAGTGCGCCGAGCACGACGTCGTGCTCACCCTCGACACGTCCTTCCGGGGCTTCGACACCCGCGCGCACTACGACCACTACGCGGTGCTGGAGGCCAGCGGCTGCCGCTGGGTCGTCATCGAGGACACCGGCAAGCTGTGGCCCACCCTGGAACTGAAGATCGGCTTCCTCGTGTCGTCCACCAACGTCGGGCTGCCGCTGGCCAAGATCTACTCGGACATCCTGCTCGGCGTGTCGCCACTGGTGCTGTCGATGGTGCGGCGCTTCGCCGAGGACGGCATCGGCGGCGGGCTGGTCGAGCTGCACCGCTTCATCGCGGGCAACCGCGCCATCCTGCGTGACCGGCTGGCCGACGTGCCGGGGGTGACCTTCACCGACCTGGACAGCCGGGTCAGCGTCGAGCGCGTGCACCTCGGCGAGCGGCTCGGCCTCGACGTGTGGTCGGCGCTGCGGGAGCACAACGTGTTCGCGCTGCCCTGCCAGCAGTTCCACTGGGCGCGGCCGGAGGAGGGGGCGCACTCGCTGCGCGTCGCCCTGTCCCGGTCGCCCTCCGCGGTGGCCCAGGCGGCGGAGGCCCTCCGGTCGGTGCTGCTCGCCCGGTGATGGCCGGACCCCTCTCCCACGCGCGCGCGTGGCGGCCGGGGGTGGTCCAACAGGTGTGCCCGGACGGGGTCCTCGACCTCGGTCCGGGCTACCTGGCCCCCGGGCTGCTGCCCGCCGGCCTGCTCGCCGAGGCCTACCACGGCGCGTTCGCCGAGTTCGGGGCCGCCGCGCTGGCCTACGGCGACGACCGGGGAGCCGAGCCATTCCGCGCGGCCGTGGCCGACCGGGTGGCCCGCGCCGAAGGCAGCGCGTGCGGCCCGGAGCACGTGTTCGTCACCGCGGGCACCTCGCACGCGCTGTACCTGCTGGCGCGGACGTTCGCCGAGCCCGGCGACGTCGTGCTCGTCGAGCAGTACGGCTACGACCTGGGGCGACGCCTGCTGCGCGACTGCGGGCTGCGTCCGTTCCCGGTGGCGATGGATGCCCACGGCGTCGACCCCGGGGCGTTCGAGGAGGCGGTGACCACCGTCCGCGCCCAGGGGCGCCGGGTGGCGTTCGCCTGCCTCGTGCCCACCTTCCACAACCCGACCGGGCTGGTCATGCCCGAGGCGCGACGCCGTGACCTGCTCGCGGTCGCCCGTCGCCTCGACGTGCTGCTCGTGGAGGACGACGCCTACGCGGAACTGGACCTCGACGGGCGGACGCCGCCCCGCTCGCTGGCGGGACTCGCCGAGCACCAGGGCGTCGTCCGGCTCCGCACGTTCTCCAAGACGCTCGCGCCGGGGCTGCGGCTCGGTTACCTGCTCGCCGACCCCTCGGTCGTCACGCGGGTGGCCGAGCAGGGCGTGTTCGTCAGCGGTGGCTCGGCGAACCACACCACCTCGCTCGCCGTCGCGCACGCCCTGCGCTCCGGCGCCTACGACCGCCACCTGACGTGGCTGCGCGCCCGGCTGCGCACCAGGCGGGACGCCCTCGCGACCGCGCTGCGGTCCGGGCTGGGGTGCGGGCTGGGGCCCGGCATGGGGGCCGGCATGGGGTCCGGCGTGGGGTCCACAGTGGACAACGACTTCGCCTGCGACCCGCCGGAGGGCGGCTACTTCCTGTGGGTCCGCGCGTTCGCGCACCCCGAGTCCGCGTTGCTGGCCGCCGCCGAGGCGGTCGGGGTGCGGGTGGCCGCCGGGTCCCGGTTCGGCTCGGGACCGCACGCGGCCGTGCGCCTCGCCTACAGCTTCACCGAACCCGACAAGCTCACGGTCGCGGCCGGACTGCTCGCCGAAGCCTGGCGGTCCGCGTCGACGACTCCCGCGTGACGAAGGGACGAGCATGACCACGACGGCCCCCGCCGAGGCGGGCCCGACCGGCTACAGCCTGCCGCTGTCGCCGACCGGCGCCTCCGCCATGCTGACCCCGCCCCCGTGGCACTTCTCCGGCGACGTGATCATGGTCGACTACCGCGTCGACCCCGAGGCCGCCGCCCGCTTCCTCCCGCCGGGACTGTCCCTCGGCGCCGACCCCGGCGCGGCGGCGGCGGTCTTCGCCGAGTGGCAGTGGTGCTCGGAGTCCGGTGAGGAACTCGACGACCCGCAGCGGAGCCAGTTCACCGAGTTCCTCATCCTGCTCGCCTGCGAGTACGAGGGCGTGCCCATGGCGCGCTGCCCGTACGCGTGGGTCGACAGCCCCGTCCCCATGATGCGGGGATGGGTACAGGGCATGCCCAAGCAGTTCGGCTCGGTCCACCAGACCCGGCCGAAGAGCGTCGGGCTGGCCGGCCCGAAGCCCAACGCCCCCGGCCGGCACGCCGGCACCCTGTCGGTCCACGGCCGGCGCGTCGCCGAGATGGCCGTGCGCGCCGAACGCCGGATCGAGCAGCCCCCGTTGCTGCACACGGTTCCGTTGGTGCACACGCGCGTGTTCCCCACCTGGACCTCGTCGGCCCCACCCGTGGCCGAACTCGTCTCCTCCGAGGTGACCGGAGTTGAGTTCGGCGAGATCTGGGCCGGTGGCGCTGAGCTGCGGTTCCCGTCCCCGCTCGACGACGACTTCGCCGGCCTCGCCCCGGTGGAGATCGGCCAGGGCTACGTCTTCGCCTACGCCGAAACCCTGTGCGGGGGCAGGCTCCTCCAGGCCTGACCGGATTCTTTTGGCCCGCGCGGACACCCTGGGCCTGTGGGTGTCCGCGCGGGCCTTCGGGTTTCCAGGGGGCTGGTCGGAAACCCGGGCCGGAGCGTGATGGGGGTCAGCTCCGCCACCAAGTCAACCAGCGGGGGACACCCGGGACAGTAGTGCGGAGTGGACGATCCGACTCCACGAGGCTTTTCCGACGAACGGGTGACAACGAAAGGCGATCCCCCGACCACCGCTCCTCGATGGAGTACCGCTCCTCGATGGAGCACCGCTTCTCCATGGGGCACCGCTTCTCCATGGGACACCGCCCCTAGGTGTACTGACCTGAGAGGTGGGGAACGCGGCTGGCGGGTGGTTGGCCTGCGAGTGCGGTGTGGCCGCGGTGGTGATGGTCGGTGTGCGGCCACCGCGGCGGCTCGGCTCGTCGTTCGGTCTTGGTGCGGTAGGGGCGGGCGTAGGCCCATTCGTCGAGCAGGGTGCGGGTTGCGGCGTTCGACCTTGCCGTTGGTCTGTGGCCGGTAGGGGCGGGTGCGTTGGTGGCTGATGCCGGCGGTGGTCAGGGTGTCGCGCCAGAGCTGGGACTTGTAGCACGCGCCGTTGTCGGTGAGTACCCGTTCGACGGTGATGCCGTTGGTGGTGACGACGTTCTGGGCTGGTTGCCGGAACGCGACCGCGGTTTGCTTCTTCTCGTCGGGCGGGATGTCGCTGGGGGGCGAGCCGGGAGTGGTCGTCCACGACGGTTGTGCGGGTCGGTGTGGCCGAGGTGGCTGTTGCCGTTGCGGTCGTGGGTCTTGCCCGGTGTGTGGGTGCGGTGACGCGTGCTGGCCTGGCGGCTGGTGACCCGACGCGGCCGTCGGGGATGGTGCCGAGTGTGGTGATGTCGACGGGCACCAGCTCACCGGGCCTCGCCCGTTCGGAGCGGCGCACCGGTTGCGTGGTGGCCCGATCGAGATAGGCCAGCCGGGCCAGGCCGAACCGGGCCAGCACACGATGCACGGTGGAGGGCGCCAGGTGCAGCGGGAACGCGATGCGGGCCGGCCCTCCATCGCCGTGCCAGGCGAACCGTGATGATCCGCCGATTCGCTGCGGGTCGGGATCCGGCCCCGGACTCGTGTGCGGACGAGACGATCGGTCGGCCACGCCCGGCTCACCCTCGTCCCGGTAGCGGTCGGCCCAGCGTTTCACGGTGCTGACTCCAGACCTGGAACCGTTCCGCGGCCCGCCGCAGCGGCCAACCCCTCGTCCACGACACAGCGGGCCAGGCGCAGCCTGCCCAGCGGAGTCAGTGGTGTGTGAGCGTGGGTCACGAGGGGTTTGCGTTGGTTGGTGTCGACGTCGCGATCCACACCGAACCCGGAGGCCCTCCCTCATTCCACGATCATCCGATGACGTGTCGAACCGTTCGCAACCTCAGTGGTCAGTACACCTAGGGCGAGTCCTCAAAGCTGGTGTGGTTGATCGGCTTTGATCCCGCATGGTGGTGCGCAGGCACGAGTTGACCGACGAGCAATGACAGGCATCGAACCCTGCTGCCCGCCTTCGGCGCGAAGGGACGCCCCCGGGGAGACGAGGCGTCGCGTGATCAACGGGACGCCATTCCCAGCCAAGACAGGTGTGGCATGGCGTGACCTGACGGAACGGCACGGGCCGTGGAAGAGGTGTCGACAACCGGTTCTGGCGGTGGTCACGCACCGGAACCCTGACCACCCGTGGTGTCACGGGTGCGGGTACCCGCCGAGGCGATCAACGAACCCGCCCCGAAGGTGGCGGTCGATTCCAGCACCGTGCGACACGCACCAGCACGCCCCCGGGCGCCCGCCGCAGCACGGCGTCTCACACAGGGGGAGGGCGGATCGTGCGGCGGGCACCGTGAGCCATCTGATCATGCCCTCGGTCGCTCCCGCGGTGGGAGCCACCACCACGATCCATCTCGCCCGCGACGGCCATGGCCGACCTCTGTCAGTGGTGTTGACCGGTGGCCCGACTGCGTCGTGACTGCCTTGGTGGGCTGGAGCTTGTTGGTCTGCGCGACTGGGTTCGTGATCCGTCAGACACGCCCTCGGCTGGCGGTGTCGGCCCTCAGGTCAGTTGGATGCCGACCACGCAGGTGTCGTCGTCGGTGTCGGACGGGCTGTGCGTGAGCAGGTGGTCGAGGAGTTCCTCCAGGGGAACGGCGGACGCGGCGGCGGTGGCGCGCAGCCATTCGAGGCAGTCGTCGAGGGGGAGGTCCCGGCGCTCGACCAGACCGTCGGTGTAGAGCAGCAGGACGTCGTCGTGTTCGAGCTGGATCTCGCCCTCCTCGTACTCCACCTGGGAGCACACGCCCAACATCACACCCGACAACATGCGCAGGTTCGTGGCTTGGCGGCCGCGCACCAGCACCGGCGGCAGGTGCCCGGCGCGCGCCCAGCGCAGCACCCGGGTCTGCGGGTCGTACAGGGCGCAGATCGCGGTGGCGAGGATGTTGTCGTTGAGGTGGTGGGCCACCAGGTTGAGCCAGCTCAGGAGCTGACCGGGGCTCGCCCCGGTCACCGCGAGGCCGCGCAGGGCGTTGCGCAGCACCACCATCCGCGTGGCGCCCTCCAGTCCGTGCCCGGTGATGTCGCCCACCGAGACCAGGATCTGCTTGGACGGCAGGACGACGGCGTCGTACCAGTCCCCGCCCACGAGGTGCTCCTGCTCGGCCGGCCGGTAGCGGACGGCGACGCGCAGGTCGAAGGCGTCGATGGGCGGCTGCGCCGGCGGCATGATCGCCTGCTGGAGCTGGAGCGCGAGCCGGTTCTGCTCGGCGACCCGCTGCTCGGTGTGCGCGAGCTGGTCCCTGGTGGCCGACAGGGCGACCTCGGTCCAGTGCTGGGCGGAGATGTCCTGGTACGCGCCGCGAACGGCCATCAGGTCCCCGTCGCTGTCCAGGACCGGTTCGGCGATGACCCGCATGTGCCGGGTGACCCCGTCGGACCGTCGCAACCGGAAGGTCGTGGCGGCGGGGCGCCCGTGGTGCAGCACCGTGCGCAGGAACCTGTTGATGGGCACCGCGTCGTCGCTGTGGGCGTGGGCGGACAACCGGCTCAGCGGGACGGGGTCGGCGGTGGGCTCCAGCCCGTAGAGGGCGAAGAGCTGGTCGTTCCAGGTGATCTCGCCGGTGACGGTGTTCTCCTCGAACCCGCCGACGCGGCCCAGGCGCTGGGCGTGCTGGAGCAGGTTGGCCAGCCGGGCCGCCTCGTCCTCCACCCGCCAGACCAGCAGCACGTTGTCGCCGTGCCGGTTGACGCTGACCCGCGCGACCACGGTCAACGGTACCTCGTCGACCAGGGTGAGCAGGGGCATCCGCTCGGCATGGAACGCCTCCCCGGTCGCGTACACGCGCTCGACCTTGTCGAAGAGCTGGCCGGGCGTCGCGGCCGAGGGGTACGCCTCCAGCAGCAGCGCGCCCAGCACGGCCCCGCGCGGACGGCCGGAGAGGTCCACGAAGTGGCGGTTGACGTGGTGGACCCGGAAGTCCACGAGACCGCCGCCGGCGTCGCGGTGCGGTCGCAGCACCAGGGCGGGGTCGAAGAGCCCGTCGGCGAGGTTGACCAGCTCGGCGAGCGACTGGTCGTCGCCGGGAGAGCCCGCCGCCACGGCGGGCGTCCCGGTCTCCAGGGTGTGCGCGCAGAGTTCGGCCAACGCCTCGATCTGCCGCTGGATCGCGGGAGGCTGCGGGGGCGTCGCCTGCGGCCAGCAGATCTCCAGCGCGCCCAGGATGCGTCCGCCCGCCTCGGCGGGGACGACCACCCGTCCTCCGGTCGGCAGCGTGAGGTGCCCGATCGACGGCAGCCCCGACCGGGACAGGTCCTCGATCCACAGTGGACCCCGGTCGGTGAGGGCCCTGCGCGCCGGGGTGGCCACACCGGGCGGCACGTAGTGCCACCGCCGGGCCTCCTCGTCGGTGAAGCCGGCGAACCCGGCCAGCGACAGCGAGGAGTCCACCCCCGCCGACCACACGGCCACCGCCACCGCGCCCAGCGGCTCCAGGGCGTGGTCCAACAGCGACTGGGCGACGCGCTGCGTGTCGTTCGCGGCCAGGACCGCGCTCTCCGCGGTGCGCAACCGCAGCGCGGGCGAGGGCTCGGCGGGGCCGTCCCGCTCCCCGTCCTGGCCTCCGTCGACCTGGTCTCCGCCCTGGCCGGAGTGGGCCAGGAACTCCCCGACGGCCTCGGTGAGCCGGTCCTGCGCGGCCTGGCTGACCAGCTCGGCGGCCAGTTCGAGTTCGATCAGGCCCGCCCTGGCCGCCAGGTCGCTCAACTGTTGCGCCGCCTGCGCGGGTCCGCACCGCAGCCGCTCGACCAGGACGCCCTTGGCCAGCTCGATCAGCGCCCTTCCCTCGGCCTCGGCGTTCGCCCTCCGCACCTCGTCGCGCAGCCGCTCCACCGTGGCCGCCAGCCGGTTCCATCCGTGGGGAGATCGCTCGTCGTCGGGAGGGGCGGACGGACGCCGCCCGTCGTCCCGCGCGGGTTCGGCGGGATGCGCAGGGTCGACCACGGGTGCTCCTCCTCAGTCGTCGGTCGTGCCGATACCGAGGGGGTTACCCGTTCAACCAGCGTTGAACGCACGCGATGAGGTCGTCGGCGTCCACGGGCTTGGTCACATAGTCGTTCGCGCCGGCGGCGAGACTCTTGTCCCGGTCGCCGGGCATGGCCTTGGCGGTCACCGCGATGATCGGCAGGTCCGCGTGCTCCGGCATGGCGCGGATGGTGGCGGTGGCGGCGTAGCCGTCCATCTCCGGCATCATCACGTCCATCAGGATCAGGTCGACCTCGGGGTGCGCCGCGAGCGCGTCGATGCCCTCCCGCCCGTTCTCCGCGTGTAGGACGTGCGCGCCGTGCAGCTCCAGGATGGAGCTGAGGGCGTACAGGTTCCGCGCGTCGTCGTCGACGATCAGCACGGTCCGTCCGGTCAGGACACCGTCCACCTGGGACGCCGCGTCCGGGGTCGGGTCCTCCGCCCGCACCAGGGGGAGCACGTCGCCGGGGCCGTCGGCGGTCAGGTGCAGGGCGACCCGCTCCCTGAGTTCGTCCAAACTGGACAGAAGCTCCAGCGGCCGGCTCTCGGCCCTGGCCCGCAGGCGCCGCTCCTGGTCGCCCGGCAGGCGCTGGTTGCTGTGCGCCAGCACCGGGACGGAGCGCAGGGCGGGATCGCCGTCCATCGCCTCCAGGAACCGCTGGGCCGCCGCGCCCGGCATGTCGAGTTCCAGCACCACGCAGTGGTAGGACTCCGCGGCCATGGCCGCCGCCGCCTCCTCCGCGCCGACCGCGGTCACCACCTGCACCGGTCCCCGGGGGTCGTGGTTGCCGGCCAGGTCGGCCACGGCGCTCTCGGCGACCAGGGACAGCAGCCCTCGGGGCCGCTCCTCGACCACCAGCAGCCGCCGCTGCGTCGGGGCCGAGGGCGCCGTGGGCGCGTGCGGCGGTCCGGCCAGGACCTCCTGCTGGCGCGTCGTGTTCCCGGCGTCGCCGCCCTGGGGTCCGGCGGACGTCTCCTGGAAGTCGGGACGGGCCACCGGCAGGTAGAGGGTGAAGGTGCTGCCCCTGCCCAGCGCGCTCTCGGCGAGGATCGCGCCCCCGAGCAGGTAGGCGATCTCCCTGCTGATCGACAGCCCCAGCCCGGTCCCGCCGTACTTGCGGCTGGTGGTCCCGTCGGCCTGCTGGAACGCCCCGAAGATCGACTCCAACTGGTGCTCGGCGATCCCGATGCCGGTGTCGATCACCCGGAACGCGATGGCGGCCCCGTGGTGGCGCACCGAGGCGGGCAGCTCGGCGGGGTCGGCCTGCTCGATGCGCAGCTCCACGCTGCCCCGCTCGGTGAACTTCACCGCGTTGGAGAGCAGGTTCCGCAGGACCTGCCGCAGCCGGGAGCCGTCGGTGAGCAGCTCGCCCGGCACGCCGGACGCGGTGGTCACCAGGAACCCGAGGCTCTTCTGGCTGGTCATCGGGCGGAAGGTCGCCTCGACGTACTCCAGGAGCTGGCGCAGCGGCACCCGCTCCGGGGTGATGTCCATCTTGCCGGCCTCGACCTTGGACAGGTCCAGGATGTCGTTGATCAACTGGAGCAGGTCCGACCCCGCGGAGTGGATGATGCCCGCGTACTCCACCTGCTTGGGCGTGAGGTTGCGGGTCGGGTTCTGGGCCAGGAGCTGCGCCAGGATCAGCAGGCTGTTGAGCGGGGTGCGCAGCTCGTGGCTCATGTTCGCCAGGAACTCCGACTTGTACTTCGACGCCAGCGAGAGCTGCTGGGCGCGCTGCTCCAGCTCCTGCCGCGCCTGCTCGATCTCCAGGTTCTTGGTCTCGATGTCCCGGTTCTGGCTCGCCAGCAGCGCCGCCTTCTCCTCCAGCTCGGCGTTGGAGCGTTGCAGCTCCTCCTGCCGGATCTGGAGCTCCTCCGAGCGGGCACGCAGCTCGGCGGCGAGCCGCTGCGACTCGGCGAGCAGCTCGTCGGTGCGCGCGTTGGCCCTGATGGTGTTGACGTTCACGCCGACCAGCTCCATGAGCTGTTCGAGGAAGTCGCGGTGGACGGCGGTGAACCGGTGCACCGAGGCCAGCTCGATGACGCCCAGCACCTGCTCCTCGACCACGATCGGCAGCACGATCAGGCTCTGGGGCGCGGCGCTGCCCAGCGCGGAGGAGATCGCGACGTAGTCGGCGGGCACGTCGTCCACGGCGATGACCCTGCGGCTGCGCGCCGCCTGGCCCACCAGGGACTGGCCGAACCGCAGCCGGTCCGGCCCCACCGCGGCCCCGTCGGCCTCGGGGTGGCCGTAGGAGCCGACCAGGCGCAGCCTCGGGTCGGTGTCGGCGTCGTCGACCAGGTAGAACGCGCCGTACTGGGCGGACACCAGCGGCGCCAGCTCGTCCATGATCAGCTCGGCGACGACGGTCAGGTCCCGCTGCCCCTGCATCAGGCCGGAGATGCGGGCCAGGTTGGACTTGAGCCAGTCCTGCTCCCGGTTGGCCTTGGTGGTCTCGCGCAGCGACTCCACCATCGAGTTGATGTTGTCCTTGAGTTCGGAGACCTCGCCGGAGGCCTCCACGGTGATCGACCGCGTCAGGTCGCCCTCGGCGACCGCGCTGGTCACCTCCGCGATCGCCCGCACCTGCCTGGTCAGGTTGCCCGCCAGCTCGTTGACGTTCTCGGTGAGCCGCTTCCAGGTGCCCGAGACGCCCTCGACCTCGGCCTGCCCGCCCAGCTTGCCCTCGGTGCCGACCTCGCGGGCGACCCTGGTGACCTCGGAGGCGAACGCCGACAGCCGGTCCACCATGGTGTTGATCGTCGTCTTGAGTTCGAGGATCTCGCCACGCGCGTCGACGTCGATCTTCTTCGACAGGTCGCCCTGGGCGACGGCGGTGGTGACCTGGGCGATGTTGCGGACCTGGTTGGTCAGGTTGTTCGCCATCGAGTTGACGTTGTCGGTCAGGTCCTTCCACGTCCCCGCGACGTTGGGGACCCTGGCCTGGCCGCCGAGCATGCCCTCCGTGCCGACCTCGCGGGCCACGCGGGTCACCTCGTCGGCGAACGCCGACAGGGTGTCCACCATCGTGTTGATCACGCCGGCGAGGGCGGCCACCTCGCCCTTGGCCTCCACCGTGCTCTTCTGCGACAGGTCGCCCCTGGCCACGGCCGCCGCCACCTGCGCGATGGACCGCACCTGGCTGGTCAGGTTCGAGGCCATCACGTTGACGTTGTCGGTGAGGTCCTTCCAGGTGCCCGACACGCCGCGCACCGTGGCCTGGCCGCCCAGGTTGCCCTCGGTGCCGACCTCGCGCGCCACGCGCGTGACCTCGTCGGCGAAGGCGGAGAGCTGGTCGACCATCGTGTTGATGGTCTCCTTCAGCTCCAGGATCTCCCCCCTGGCGTCCACCCGGATCTTCTGCGTGAGGTCGCCGCGCGCCACGGCGGTGGTGACCTGGGCGATCGAGCGCACCTGGGCGGTGAGGTTGTCGGCCATGACGTTGACCGACTCCGTCAACGCCTTCCACGTGCCCGAGACGCCCTTGACGTCGGCCTGGCCGCCGAGGCGGCCCTCGGTGCCGACCTCGCGGGCGACGCGGGTGACCTCGTCGGCGAAGGCGGAGAGCTGGTCGACCATCGTGTTGATGGTGTTCTTGAGTTCGAGGATCTCGCCGCGGGCGGTGACGGTGATCTTCTGGGACAGGTCGCCGCTGGCCACCGCCGTGGCCACCTGGGCGATGGAGCGCACCTGGGCGGTGAGGTTGCCCGCCATGAAGTTCACCGAGTCGGTCAGGGCGCGCCAGGTGCCGGAGACGCCCTTGACGTCGGCCTGGCCGCCGAGCTGGCCCTCGGTGCCGACCTCGCGGGCGACGCGGGTGACCTCGTCGGCGAAGGCGGAGAGCTGGTCGACCATCGTGTTGATGGTGTTCTTGAGTTCGAGGATCTCGCCGCGGGCGGTGACGGTGATCTTCTGGGACAGGTCGCCCCTGGCGACGGCGGTGGCGACCTGCGCGATGTCCCTGACCTGACTGGTCAGGTTGCTCGCCATCGCGTTGACGGAGTCGGTCAGGTCGGCCCAGGTCCCCGACACGCCGGGCACCTCGGCCTGGCCGCCGAGCCGGCCCTCGGTGCCGACCTCGCGGGCCACCCTGGTCACCTCGGAGGTGAACAGGGAGAGCTGGTCGACCATGCCGTTGAACACGGTCGCGATCTCGCCCAGCAGGCCGTCGCCGTCCCCGGGCAGCCGGATGCCGAAGTCACCGTCCCTGACGGCGGTGAGCCCCGCCAGCAACTGCCGCAACTCCGGCTGGTCCCACGCAGCCCCGCCCGCCCCGCCGTCCGCCGCCCGACGACCAACACTGACCTTGGTGTCGCCCACGTCCACCTCGTTCTGCTGGAGTCACCGCAAACCCGGACAGGTGCCACCCGTCCGGGCGTGCCGTCGCCGCACCGCGCTCACGTTACACAGCGCGGACGAGTCACCCGTGCGTCGCCGGCCACCGCCCGTGACCGATTCACTACGGAGAAGACAAAACGGTCGCGCGCTCGCGCGTCACCACCGGCCGCGTCACGCCTCCCAGTCTGGGCCCACCCGCGTCGTGATCGCTCCTCGCGGTCGGAACGCCGGGGCCGGCCTCACCTGTTCACGAACGCCACGACCGCGTCGAGCGCGGGCGCGTAGCCGTCGGTGGTGTCGACCTCGATCGCCGGCGCGTCGACACTCACCCGCCGGAACGCGCGGTGCGCCTTCACGTGCGGGTCGGCGTCCTCCGGTCGCGGGTCGGCGTGGACCTGTCGGAGCGGGTCGTCCGCACGACGCCGCAGCACCCGGGCCAGGGCGATCTCCGCGTCGACCACGCAGTGCACGACCCGGACGCGGGCGAGGTGGAGCAGGGGCTCCAGGCCGGGCCGCCACAGCCGGTCCTGGAAGGCGGCCTCCGCCACCGTGGTGACGCCGGCCCGCAGCAGCGTCCCGATCACGGAGAAGAAGACGGGCAACGTCCGGAGGCTCAGCTCGTCGCTCTCGCTCGGCGTGAAGCCGGGGGTGGCGTGGGCCATGCCCTCCTTGATCTCGTCCCGGCACACGGCGGGGCAGCCGATCACCCGGGCGAGCGTGCGGGCGAGCGTGGTCTTGCCCGATCCGGGCGGGCCGCTGACGACGACGAGCGTCGGAAGGTGGCGCATGGCCACAGCTTTGCGGAGCCGGATCGGGGAGATCGTCCGCATCTCCTGGCCGTCCCGTTGTCTGCTCGGCGCGCGCGGCCTCGGTGCGCGCCGGGTTCGCTGGCGGGTTCTTCTTGCTTACCGGTGCTTCTTGCGTTCCCGATCGGGGGGTGTCGGCTGACGGCGAATATCTGTCCATAGTGGACTTCCGGTGCCGTTCCCGTTCGTGCGGGTGAGAACCCCGGCGTCCCCGTCGAACCCCGTTGGCCGGGACCGGAGCCGATGGCAAGATCATGTTCCATGTCAACCATCCCCACCACCGACCTCCGTCGCGCGGCCGAGGACTGCGTCGAGCTGGTCGACGCCCAGTTCGGCCGCCACCTCGACTGGAGCGTGGACAGCCTCGACGAGCTGGACGAGGTGTGCGCGGAGCTGCTGGCCCAGGGGCCGCTCGACGACCAGCGGCTGGAGCGGTGGCGGGAGCTGGTCGGCTCCTACACGGGCGAGGTGCTGATCCGCGCCTACGGTGGGCGGTGGGGCGCGCACGAGCAGGCCCCTGGCGCGCTCGCGGTCCTGGTCGAGGGCACGGCCGCGTTCCCGTTCGGCGTTGCGGGGAAGATCCTGACCGGGGAGTTCGCCAGCCTGGCCTCGCTGGCGCGCGCCCTTCCCCTGATCATCGCCAGCGGACGGCGGTCCGACTGAACGCGGCGCCGAGACCGGCCCGGAACACCGGCGCGAGGCGTGCGGCGCGAGGCGTGCGGCGCGAGGCGTGTGGCGCGAGGGACGGGCGACGGCGACGCGCTGCCTCTCCGCGAGGAGGGTGCCTGTCTCCAGCCGCAGCGCCGTCCGGTTCGTGGCGAGCGCCGTCCCTCCGCGAGGAGGGTGCTCGCTCTCGCCACTGGGCCCGCTCCCGCCCCCTCGGGCCGGCCCCACCGCCGGATCTTCACCCTTCCCCGAGGACAGCCCCCACCCGTCCCGGGGGGCGAGCCCCGCGACCAGCCTATCGGTCCGGCACGGCCCGCCCATCTGGATCATGCTCGCCTGTGGACAACCTCGGGGGATGTGGATAACTCCGCCCACGGACAGGTGAAGACGGCCAGAAATGTCAGCCACGTGTGCTCAGGGATCGAGCGCAGGGATCGACTCAGGGGATCGCGGGGAGGGGCTTCGGGTGCGGGACCGACTGCGCGCGTGGGTGCGCGAGGACTTCGACGTCGACCTGGTCGCGATGGCCAGGGTGGACGACGGCGCGGACGTGGCGGCCGAGGTGTGGCGCGGGGAGACCGCGGACGGCGCGTCGTACGCGGTCAAATGGAGCGGTGGCGGCTCACCAGCCGGACTCGCCCTGCCCGCCTGGCTCGCCGAGAACGCCGTGCCGGGGATCGTCGCGCCGATGCGGGCCCGGCACGGAGCGCTCTGGAGCGAACGGGAGGGACGCCGGTTGTCCCTCGTGCCGTGGGTGTCGGACGTCGGCGCGTTGGACCGCGGGCTGTCCGCACGCCAGTGGACCGCCTACGGCGAGCTGATGGCCCGTGTGCACGCCACGCACGTGACGAGCGCCGTGTCCGAGTTCCTGCCGAGAGAGGTGGACGCCCACGAGCGATGGGTGGCGGACGTGCACGCGCTGGACGGACGTCTGCGCGAGCCAGCCGCCACGACCTCGCCCGACCCTCTGGTCCGCGCCCTCGTGGAGGAGTGGCGGGCGGCCACCGAACTCGTCTCGGCACTCGTGGGCGCGACTCGGGTCCTCAGCCGCGACGCCGCCGTCCGGAACCCTCCCGAGGTCGTCGTCTGCCACGGGGACCCGCACCTCGGGAACCTGCTGGTGGGGGACGACGAGCGGGTGTGGCTGATCGACTGGGACGACGCGGTCCTGGCCCCACGGGAACGCGACCTGCTGTTCGTCCTCGGCGGGGTCCTCGACTTCGCTCCGGTGGGGGAGCGCGAACAGTCGTGGTTCCTCGCCGGGTACGGGCCGGTGGACGTCGACCCCGTGCGGCTCGCGTACCACCGGTGCGTCAGGGCGCTGGAGGATCTCGTCGTGCCGGCGGCTCAGGTCGTCGAGCCCGACCGGCACCAGGACCAGGAACGCGCCGAGGCTTTGTCGATCTTCCGCGGGGTGCTGTCACCCACCGGGCTCGCGCGTCGGGCGTTCGCGTCGCTGCGTGATCTCGGGCTCAGGCCACCGGGGGCCGACGAAGCGCGCTGACGACGGCACGGGGCCGCCGGAGCGACACCGCGCCTGTGTCGCCCCGACGGCCCCGTGACCCCCAGCACCTCCCCGTACTGGTCCCCGGCAACGCTTCCGCCCCGCGCGCCAGGGTGTGCGCCCACGCGCCAGGGTGTGCACCCGCGCGCCAAGGTGTGCACCCGCGCGCCAAGGTGTGCGCCCACGCGCGCACTCGTCGTGCCGCAGGGACCTCACCTTGCGCGTGGGCGCACAGGGATCAGCTCCTGTGCGCCCACAACGTCGCCGACGGGTCCACGTAGGCGGTTTCCGAGGCCGCCCTGGTGTGGTCGTGCGAGCAACGCAGGCTCACCGTGGTCGTCGCACCGCTCGTGAACGCGCCGTGGGCGCTCACCGTGGCCACGTACACGCCGGTCTGCTCACCGTTGGGCGACGGGGCGCCCACCATGGTGGCCGCTCCGCCCACGACGGTCTCGTTCACGAACAACGTGCAGCGGGTGTAGTCGCTCGGCCCCCAACTGACGAGGCTGGCGTTGCTGGACAACACCCACGAGCCGGCGGGTAACGACGTGGAGAGCACGGTCGTCTGGACCCCGCCGGTGGACTGGAGCTTCACCGCCGACGTCGTCTGCCGCACCACGTCCTGGCCGGTGGTCAGGTCGGACTCCCGCACCGGGCCGTTCACGGCCTGGGTCGTCTGCCGGCCCGACACCGCCGACCCGGTAGCCGGCGCCGCCGACGCCGACGTGGCGACCACGGCGCTGCCCGCCACCAACACTCCGATGCCCAGCACGGTCAACCGTCGGTAGGAGTTCATCCCCACCCCTCCTGTGCGCTCGCTGACGGGTTCTCCTCCTGACCTGAACCCTGCCGTGGCGAAGGAGATCGGCGAATCCCCAGACTTCGGGGGTTGACGGCGGCCAGGTCCACAGTGGATGGAACCCGGCTCCGGCCACCAGAGCCCGGTCCCGGTCGCCTCCTGCCTCGCGTCCATGCCGAGCGAGGACATGTCCCGGCCTCGGCGCGCACGAGGGTCGGGGCGATTTCGACCAAGGGCTGTTCGGCGTGACCAGGATCAGGAATGCTGGGCACACCGGTGTTCGACACGAGCCCGCCGGGCAGGGCGTCGAGGGGGAGGGCCGACAGGTGGAGCGGATCGACGACGCGCCGGAGCCGGTGGACCGGCTGACCGACGAGGAGGCGGCCTTCTGGCGCTTCGTGCGGTTCGGTGAGCTACCGCCCCGCGTACTGCCGGACGACATGGTGGGCACGGTCGAGACCGAGCAGCCGTCGCTCCCGGCCGACCGGCCGTTCGACCCCGGCGAGTACGGAGGCTGACGCGGGTCGAGGACCCGCCCGATCGCCCTCCTACCGCCCTCCTACTCGCTCGCGGCTGCCTCGGTCGCGCGCTGACGCCGCCGCACCAGCAGGTAGGCGCCGGAGAGCAGGAGCAGCCACACCGGACCCACGAGCAGCGCCACGCGCGTCTCGTCGTGGGCGGCGAAGAGCACGGTGATCACGGCCAGCGCGCCGAGCAGCGCCCGCCCCAGCCAGGGCGGCCCCGGCATGCGGAAGGACACCGCGCGCGCCCGGCCCTCGGCGACCGCCGCCCGGTACCGCAGGTGGGTGGCGACGATGACCGCCCACGTCAGCAGCCCGCCGAACACCGAGACCGAGTACAGGTAGAGGAACGCCTCCCTCGGCACCAGGTAGTTCACCACCACCGACACCAACATGACCGCCAGCGACACCCCCAGCGCCCTGGCCGGCACCCCGCGCCGGTTCGTCGCGCCCAGCCACCTCGGCGCGTGCCCGTCCCGCCCCAACGTCATGAGCAGGCGGCCGGTGCCGAAGACGCCGCTGTTGCACACCGACAGCGCGGCGGTCAGGACCACGAAGTTGACGATGTCGGCGGCGGCCGGCACGCCGAGCTGGTCGAACGCCTGGACGAACGGGCTCGACGACGCCGACACCCGGTGCCAGGGGATCAGCACCATCAGCGCGGCGAGCGCGCCGATGTTGAACAACGCGATCCGCCACAGCACGCTGCGGAACACCGAGGGCAGCACCTCCTGCGGGCGCGCCGTCTCCCCGGCGGTCAGCCCGACCAGCTCCACGCCCTGGAACGAGGCGTAGGCGAGGGGGAGCGCGAGGACCACCGCGAGCGGGCCGTGCGGGAGCACGCCGCCCTCCGCCCAGAGGTTGGCCACGCCCGACGAGTGCTCGGCGCCGAAGCCGAACACGGCGACCGCCACCGCGGTGAGGATGATCGCGACGATCGTGAGCACCTTGACGATGGCCGCCCAGAACTCGATCTCCCCGAACAGCCGCACCGCGACCAGGTTCGCCGTGCCGACCGCGACCAGGGCGAGCAGCGCGGTGCACCACTGCGGCACCGAGGGCAGCCACACCTGCACGTACATGCCCACGGCGGTGACCTCGGCCATCCCCACGACGACCCACGTGAACCAGTACGTCCACCCCGTGACGAACTCGGCCCACGGCCCGAGGAACTCCCTGGCGTAGCTGGTGAACGAGCCGGACACCGGCCGGTACACGACCAGCTCGCCCAGCGCGCGCAGGACCAGGTAGGCGAGGACGCCGCACACGGCGTACGCGAGCAGCAGACCGGGACCGGTCGACTGGATGAGCTTGCCCGAGGCGAGGAACAGGCCGATGCCCAGCGCTCCGCCGAGCCCGACCATGCGGACGTGACGGGGCTTCAGGCCGCCGTCGGCCAGCTCCGGGCCGGCGGCGGGCGCCGACGCTTCCTGGGCGGCCAGCGGCTCCGCTGCGCGTGGCAAACCAGTCTCCTTCGTGTGGGGTGCCGCCGGCCGGACGGGGTCGGGTCCGGCGGCTCTCGTGCGCGTCCTTCCGGGCGCAGCACGAAGCAGCCCCGTCCACAGGACGGGGCCTACGGCATTCGGTGGTGTCGATACGACCAGGTGGCGCATCGCTTCGTTGAGTCAGGCTACAGCGCCTGTTTAGCGAACCTGCACACCGGAGGCGTCTCCTGCGGCTCTTGTCACAACACCTCCGAGAGGCGGGGTGGTGGTCGCCACAGGTCGCCACAGGTCGCCCTAGGTCGTCGCTGGTTGTCGAGCGCCGCGCGCCCCGACGTCGCCAGGAGCCATGGATGATCACCGTGTGCGCGTGGGTCTCACCGGGGTGAGGTCACCGCATGGGCTGGTCTGCCTGACGAGGGGGTACTCATGGGTTCGTGGTCGCGGCCGGTGGGCGTCGTCACCGCCCTCACGATGATCGGAGCCCTCGCGGCCTGCGGTGAGCCCGCTCCTCCTCCGCTGGGGCCGGCGGCGAAGAAGGTCACCGTGATCCGGGGCGACAGGACCTACCCGACCACCGCCGAGGTCACCGGTTGGCAGGTCAGGACCCACCCGCAGGTCCCCGACCGGGGCAACGCCGTCCACTTCACCTACCAGTTCGCCGGCTTCGCCCCCGAACGCATCGAGCTCCAGATCTGCGCCGTGGACGCCCAGCGGGTCGTCCTCCTCTGCTCCGACATCGGCCACGCCGACAGCGGGGACATCGTCACCCCGCGGTGGCTGGAGGACGGCTGGATCGGCCCGTCCGAGGGAATCGACCTCTCCCGAACCGCCGAGGTCGTGCTGGTGCCCAACCAGATGTTCCCCGGACTGCACGCCGGGGACCCCAAGGACCACGACGGCTACGTCCCTCCGCGCGGCCTCGCTCCGGGAGACCGGATCTGAGCCGGAACAAAACAAGGCGCGCAACAGGGACGAAACGGTTTTCACGGCGGTTCCACCACTGATTGTCCGCCCGCGGGCGCCGAACTCCGCGTGAAAAAGAGATTCTTCACGCCCGACGAAATGGGGTCGTTTCTCGGCGGCGGTAACGAACGCGCATCGGCCCGACGGGAGCGGAAACGGTCGGGTCGGACGAGGTGGTGCGGGAGATCCCCGCCGCGCGGTGGCGGGACCTGCGGCCGGACGGGGCGGGGATCGCGCTGGAGCCCGGCCAGGAGCGCTCCGTGGAGTTCCGGGTGCCGGTCTCCGAGCTGGATTCCGAGATCCCCGCGTTCTTCTTCCCCGTCACGTTCGTCGCCGAGCAGGACGACGCGAATCCGAAGGACAACCGGGGATATGACTTCGTCCGGGTTCCCCGGAGCGGTCTGCTCAGGGGCACGGTCTTCCACGACGCCAACGGAAACGGCAAGGCCGACCCCGGAGAGGGGGTTTCCGGGGTGACCGTCCGGTGGTTCGACGCGGAGAAGGGCGGCGCCGACCTCGCCACGGCGAAGACCAACGGCAACGGCGAGTTCGACACGTGGCCGAAGCTCAACGGCCACCCCACGCTGTGCCACACGCTGGCCCTCGTCGACGACGAGAAGTGGACGCCGTCCCCTGACCAGGCGTCTGGAGTCCGGGCGTGCGTCCACTGGACCCCTACGACACCGAGCACCCGATGCTCAAGGTCGTGCCGAAGAACGCCACGACGAGCGCACCGCCGACGAACGCGTCGGGGACGCCCACGACCACTCCTCATCCGTCGACGAACACCGGCGGCACGACCCCCGGTCAGAACGGTGGCGCGCCACGGGTGTGACCCGGGGTGACACGGGTGCGCCACCCCGCGCAAGATCGACGGCTTTGTTCGAAGACCAGACCTGGGCGGCGAGCAGAATGAACGCCATGCCGAAGGTGTTCGTGGCGGGCCCGGTGTCGTGGAACCGCCTGGTGATGGTGGACCAGCTCCCGGAACCCCGACCGCACACGGTCTTCGCCCGTGCCCACCGCACCGCCCTCGGCGGCACGTCGGCCGGCAAGGCGCTCAACCTCGCCCACCTCGGCGCTGAGGTGACCCTGCGTACCGTCGTCGGCGACGACGAGCCGGGACGCGCGATCACCGAGGCCCTGACGGCCGCCGGCGTGGAACTCCTCGCCGAGGTCGTGCCCGGGGCGAGCGAGCAGCACCTCAACCTGATGACCCCCGACGGCGGTCGCGTCTCCATCTACCTCGACCTCCCCGATTCCGGACGGGCGCGGCCCGACGAGCGCGCCATGGCGGCCCTCGCCGAGGCCGACGCCGCGGTGATCGACCTCGCCGAGCACTCCCGCCCGCTCCTGGCCGCCGCGCGAGAGGCCGGCGTCCCGGTGTGGTGCGACGTGCACGACTACGACGGCCACGCGGACTTCCACCGCGACTTCGTCGACGCCGCCGACTACCTCTTCCTCAACGACGACGGCATGTCCGAGCCGGATCTCCTCGCCTTCCTCACCGCACGGGTCGCCCAGGGCGCGCGCGTGGCCGTGGCGACGCGCGGCGCGGCGGGCGCGGTGGCGGCCTCCGACGGCGAACTCCACCACGTCCCGGCCGCGCCCGTCGACCGGATCGTGGACACCAACGGCGCGGGCGACGCGTTCTTCTCCGGTTTCCTGGTCGCCCACCTCGGAGGGGCGGACACGCCGACGGCACTGGCGGCGGGCGCGGCGCAGGCGGCGCTGTGCCTCGGTTCGCCCGATCTCGCGCCCCGATGAGACGGCGCGGCCCCCACACCGTCCGTCACGTCCGCCGGTGGTCGAGATCGAGTGAGGGCATGACAGGACCATCAGGGCACCAGGTGTCCACAAAGGACTTCCGCACGGCCGTGTCCACCAGCTCGACACGGATCCCGAGGCTGTCGAGGCGGTGGTAGCTGAACGACCGCCCGTAGGGGCAGGAGTCGAACTCGACGGGCGCGCCTCGCTCCTGGAGCAATCCCTTGTCCCTGTGGATGTCGCGCGACCAGTAGCCGATGTGGTCGAACCGGGAGCCCGCGGTCGCATCCCACGGACTTCCCTCAGGTCCCTGGATGATCTCGAAGAACGGCGGCCCCTGCACGGAGAAGACGATGCTGTAGGCCCACTCGCCGAGGCGGCCCTCGCGGATCGGGCTCCACTCCACGCCCAGTGCGCGGGTGAGGTCGTCGGTCGCGCGATGGATGTCCTGGACGACGAAGCCCAGGTGGTAGAAGTCGCTCATCGCCACAGTTGTACCAGCAATGATCACCTCGCGAGTGGTTCCAGAGGCGGACCCGGGTGGCGCCTTCCGCTGGACGGCGGCCGGGATTCCTTGGCGCACAAGCGTTTTCTTCAGGAACGCCAATGTGGACGGCGAGGGACCGAAGGGGACCGATCCTGCGCCGCAAGGGCCCCAGCCCCGGTGGGGCGGAGCCAGTCGCAGCGGTGCCGGTCAATCGCAGTGGTGCCGGTCAATCGCAGCGGTGCCGGTCAATCGCAGCGGTGCGGGTCAGCCGCAGCGGTGCGGGCCAGCCGCGAGAACGGCTGACCCGCACCACCAGAGTCACGAGCAGTCGGCGGTCTCCCGGGCCGGCTGGTACTCGGCGACCTCGCCGTCTCGCAGCACCAGCCGGGAACCGGTGAACCGGGAACGCATCCGGCGGTCGTGGGTCACGACCACCAGCGCGCCCTCGTAGCCCGCCAGCGCCTGCTCCAACTCCTCGACCAGCGCCGGGGAGAGGTGGTTGGTGGGCTCGTCCAGCAACAGCAGGTCCACGGGTTCGGTGACCAGCCGTGCCAGCTCGATCCGCCGCCGTTGCCCGTAGGACAGTTCCCCCACCCGCAACCGGAGGTCGGCCGGGTCGAACAACCCGAGCGAGAGCAACGTCTCCGTGTGCTCGTCGACGTCCCCGACCCGTCCCCACCCGAACGCCTGCGGCACCGTCAACCCAGGGGGCAACGGGCTCTCCTCCTGGCGCAGGTGCCCGACCCGTCCCGGCACCAGCACCGTTCCGGTGTCCGGCCGGATCTCGCCGGCGAGCACCCGCATGAGGGTGCTCTTGCCGGCGCCGTTTGGGCCGGTCACCAGCAGCCGCTCCCCGGGCAGGACGCGCAGTGACGGGACGTGGAGACGCGTCCCGACCCGCACGTCGCGCAGGTCGGCGACCGCGGCGATCTCCTCCGCGGCGGCGCCGGTGGTGGCGATGCGCGCGGTGAAGACCAACGGATCGCGCGGCGGTGCGACCGGGTTCTCGGTCAGCCGCTCGACCCGCTCCTTGGCGTTGCGGATGCGCCCCATCGCGCCGTGGCCGCGTCCCCTGGTCCGGAAGGCGCCGTGGCCGAAGACGGCGAACGGCAGCTTCCGGGGGATCGCCTCCAACCGCACGACGTTGGCGGCGACCAGGCGCCGCTGTCGGGTCAGCTCGGCGCGCCAGTCCTCGTACTCCTGGAGCCTCCGCCGCCGTTCGGCGGCCTTGGCCGTGAGGTATCCGTCGTAACCGTTGCCGTAGCGGGAGACCTGACCGGACTCCACCTCCAGGATCGTCGTGGTCAACCGTTCCAGGAACACGCGGTCGTGGGTGACCGCGACGACGGTGCCCCGGTGGGCGCGCAGGTGCGCCTCCAGCCAGGCCACCGCGCTGTCGTCGAGGTCGTTGGTCGGCTCGTCCAACAGCAGCAGCTCGGGCGAGGAGGCCAGCGTGGCGGCCAGCGCCAGCCGGGACCGTTCGCCGCCGGACAGGCTGCCCAACACCCTGTCCCTGGCCAGACCGGGCAGTCCCAGGCCGTGGAGCGCGCTGTCGACCCGGGAGTCGGCCTCGTAGCCGCCCCGCGCCTCGTAGTCCTCGACGAGCCTGGCGTAGCGGCGGAGCGCCGCCCCCAGCTCGGACTCGGGCACGGTCTCCATCTCGACCTCGGCCCGGTGGATCCGGGCCTCCAGGTCGCGGAGGTCGGCGAGGGCGAGGTCGACGGCGTCCCGCACCGTCGCCGTCGAGGGGAGCTCCAGCGTCTGGGCCAGGTAGCCGACGCCGCCGGGGGCGACGACGACCAGGTCGCCGTTGTCCGGGCGCTCCCGGCCCGCGAGGAGCCGGAGCAGGGTGGACTTGCCGGAGCCGTTGTCCCCGATGACGCCGACCTTCTCGCCGGGCTTGACGGTGAACGAGACCCGGTCGAGCACGACACGCTCGTCGTAACGCTTGGTGATGTCATGAAGGGTGAGTTGCGCGATTCGCATAAGGGAATCCCCCTGTTCTCGGCCGGGCCGATCGGAACGGATCGAGGGCGTGACCGTGCGCGAGACAGACCGCGAGTGAGAGGCGGCGAGAAAGGATCAGCGCACGGATGAGCGCGTCAACAGCGGAGCGGTGCTCGACGCCGTACCGCGCCCGGCGATCACAGAGTTCCCATGCGTCAGAGACTACGCACGCCGAAGATCTTCTGGCAACCCTTGTGGGGGACGCCACGTCGGGTGAGGTCTTCCCGTCGTGCGCCCCGCCTCGTGTGTTCCGTCCCGCTTCGTGTCCCGCCTTGGTGTGTGTCCATAGTGGATGGTTGATGTGTTGGCGCCCGTCGGCTCCTGCTCACCCTTCGTCGGGGCGAGCGCGGGAGTTGTCCACATCCCCCGAATTCCTCCACAGGCTCACGTCATGGGCTTGGGGCGGGGGTGGTGGGCCGATAGGCTGGAGCGGGGCTCGCCCCCCAGGGCGGGTGGGGGCTGTCTCGGGTGGTGGTGTTCCCGGCCCAGTGGGGTGTCGGCTCCTGTTCCGCGCGAGGTCCGCGGTGTCGAGGGCGGGGCATCCGGCGGCGAAGACGGGATGTCTTGTTGGTTCGTGTTCCGGGTGGTTGTCAAGCCTGTCGCCGTGTTGGGGGATGGGTTTGTCCACAGGTGCCGGAGTTGTCCACAGCCGTCTGATGTGAGCTTCGGGCGAGGGGCGTTCGCCGGTAGGCTGGAGCGGGGCTCGCCCCCCAGGGCGGGTGGGGGCTGTCCACTGGGGTGGGGGCCGGTGGGCCGCGTTTGTTCGTGGCGGCCGAGTATCACGCCAACTGGCCGGGGACAACCCGCCGATCTTCGGGTCCGCGATGGGACCACGGGCTGATGTGAGTGGAGATCAACTGAGCGCACGCTGGGCACGACATCGCGAAACGGGAGGTGTCGATGTCGAGGAAACCCGCTGTGCGCCTGGTGGCGATGCTCCTGGCGACGGCTGTTCCGGCGGCGGGCGCGGTGCTGCTGGCGCCCACCGCCGCCGCTGAGCCGGCTCCGAGGGAAACGCTCACCTGGGAGCCCTGCGCCAAGATCGCCAACGGCTGGGACGAACTCACCCACGGCGACACGACAACCGAGTGCGCCACCCTGCGCGTCCCGCTCGACCACGCCAGGCCGGACGGTCGCAAGATCAGTATCGGGGTGAGCCGGCTGAAGGCCACCGACCCCGCGAAGCGCAGGGGCGTCATCCTGACCAACCCCGGCGGCCCCGGTGGCAGCGGCATCTTCCTGCCGCTGGTCGTGTCCCGCAGCGAGCTGGCCCCGCTGGCCGCCGAGTACGACATCATCGGGTTCGACCCGCGCGGCGTGGGCTACAGCGACAAGCTGCGCTGTCCCACGCTCCCCGAGGACAACGAGAAGCCGCCGCCCGGCCTCACCCCGAAGCAGACCGAGAAGTTCCGGTCCGACCAGCAAGCGCGGTACTACAAGCGTTGCGCCGAGACCGACATCGACTTCACCAGGCAGCTCACCACGCCGTCGATCGCCCGCGACATGGACGCCATCCGGGTCGCCCTCGGCGAGCAGAAGATCAGCTACTACGGCATCTCCTGGGGCACCGCCCTGGGCGCCACCTACCGGAGCCTGTTCGCGGACAAGGTGGACCGGATGGTGCTTGACTCGGTCATGCCGCCGAGGTTCGACCTGGAGGCGATCGACGACGACACCGAGGCAGCGGGGGAGAACCTCTTCCACGACTTCACGGCCTGGGTCGCGCGCTATGACGACGTCTACCACTTCGGGAACACCGCGTCCCGGGTCCGCGACGCCCTGTTCACGCTGCGGGACCAGCTCGCCAGCTCACCGCGCGTGATCGGCTCGGGGCAGTCCCAGATCACCATCGACGGGGACACGGTCACCCAGCTCATGCTCGGGCCGCGGTCGCTGTGGGCCGACTGGGCCAGGGACCTGGCCACGATCCGGGACGGCGACGTGCCCGGGGAGGCCAGGCGGGTCGAGGCGAAGGCGGCCGTGGCGGCGGCGAAGGCCGGGGCCGACCCCCGTTTCGGCTTCGACGAGCGGTTCGAGTACGGCAACGACTTCCAGGGCCACGCCGTGATCTGCAACGAGTCGGTGAGCAGCCGCGACTTCGAGACGGTCTGGCGGAACAAGCAGGAGCGGAAGCGGCGCTACCCCGCCGCCGGCGGGCTCTCCCGCCACTCCGGCACCTGCGTGGGCTGGCCGTTGCCGACCCAGCCGTGGAA
Organism: Streptoalloteichus tenebrarius; assembly: GCF_024171885.1. Taxonomy (GTDB): domain Bacteria; phylum Actinomycetota; class Actinomycetes; order Mycobacteriales; family Pseudonocardiaceae; genus Streptoalloteichus; species Streptoalloteichus tenebrarius. Next base: position 179,847 of record NZ_JAMTCP010000001.1, read on the forward strand.
CCTGAAGCAGAACAACGCCTCCCTCCAGCTCGTCGGCCACACCTACGAGACCGTCACCCCGCTGCCCTGGGCGCTGGGGATGCGCAAGAAGATCGGTGGCGCGTTGTTGACCGTCGAGGACGACGTGCACGGCTCGCTCATGCACCTGCCGTGCGCCAGCGAGGCGGTGAGGTACTTCCGTGACGGCGCCGTGGCCGAGGACTCCTGCCCCGGTGCTCCGATCCCGACACCGGACAGTGTTCGCCAGGTGACCGCGATGGAGCGGGTGACCGGTGACCCGCTGCCCGCGACGGCGCCTCGGCCCTACCGGCCCGCGGGCATCCCCGCCGCGCGCGCCTGACCACGGCCGACGCTCACAGCGAGAGAACAGGGAAGGGCGGCTCCCGACCTGGTGGCCGGGAGCCGCCCTTCCGTATTCCGGGCCGAATCCGGTTCCTGCGCGCCGGCGAGGACACCGGCGAGGACGATGGCGAGGGCGATGGCGAGGACGATCGCGGCACCCACGGTTTCGTCGGGAATGCCGGCACTGGTGCGGGTCGTCCGCCGGCTCGGCCGTGAGCACGGGGCCAGAAGGGCCAGGATGAACGCGTGACCGAGACGGAGATCCGCCCGGCCCGCGCCGCGGAGTTCGACGCCGTCGCCGGGTTGCGCTGGCGCTGGGTGGCCGAGCGGGACGGGTTGCCCGCCGCCGGCCGCGACGAGTTCGTGCGGAGGTTCGCCGCGTGGGCGCGGGAGAACGCGGCCACGCACCGGTGTCTGGTCCTGGTGCGGGAGGGTCAGGTGATCGGGATGGCGTTCCTCGCGATCACCGCGCGTGTGCCGACACCGCTGGCGTTCTCCCGGGCGTCCGGGGACGTGCAGAGCGTGTACGTGGCGCCGGAGGCCCGTGACGGTGGCCTCGGCGGCCTGCTGGTCGACGCGGTCCTGCGCCTGGCCACCGAACTCGGGCTGGAGCGGGTCACCGTGCATTCGTCGGAGCGCGCCGTGTCGGTGTACGAGCGGCACGGGTTCTCAGTGTCCCCGAAACTGCTCCAAGCCGAGGTGCGACTGGGTTCCCACCACGATTGATCAGGGGGGACCGAGGTTGCGGCCGGGCTGAGGCATGCCAACCACAACCGAACCCCGAAGGACCATCTCTCGTCGGGACGGCGCGCCCGTCTCTCCCGCGTTGCTGATCTCAGACGGTCGGTCACAGGCCGAGCCCCTTCGCGAGGACCGGCCAGGACCGGCGCAGGGCCTGCTGCCAGTAGGGCCAACTGTGGGTTCCGGCGCCGAAGTCCGTGGTGACCTCGATGCCGGCGTGCCGGAGTTTCCTCGTGAACTCCTGCGACGAGACCGACGCGGCCGACTCCAGCGCGTCCAGTCGGTACGGCGGGTCGAACGGACCGGGCAGGCCGTTTCCCGAGGACACGTACAGCGGTTTCCCGCGCAGCCGCTCGATGTTGTCGTAGGGGTTGTGGGAGACCCAGAGTGCGCGGTTGAGGTGTTCACTGCCCCACAGGGCGAGCCAGAGCGGGAAGCCCTCGCGCACGAGGATGCCCTTGATGAGTTCGGGAACGTGGGCGCCCAGCGTGTTCAGCAGCCCGCTGTAGGAGGCGGCGGCCCCGAACAGGTCGGGGTGGCGGAAGGCGTAGTGCATCGCGCCGAAGCCGCCCACCGACAGCCCCGCGACCGCGCGGCGCGCGCCGGCCCCGTAGCCGCGTTCGAGGATCTGCCGCACCTCCGTGACGTGGAAGCGCTCCCAGTCGGGTGCGCCGCCCAACCCGAAGTTCCACCACGCGCTGTACATCCCGGCCCGCCCTCCGCTGGGCATCACGACCAGGACCGGCAGGTTCGCCGTGAACTCCTCGACGTCGGTGAACTGGGTCCACGACCGGTAGTCGGCGGGCTCGCAGCAGCCGTGCAGCAGCCAGAGGACGGGCCAGTCACGCCGCGCGCGTTCGTGCCAGCCCGCCGGGACCAGCAGTCGCACCATCGCGATGCGCCCGAGGGCGGGGGAGCTGATCTCCAGATCGAGAACGCGGTCCGAGACCCTGGTCTCCCGCACCACCCGGGCCCCGTCGTCGGCCTCCGGCGCGGAGGTCGTCTCCCCGCGCGCGGAACCGGGGGACACCGACGTGGCCGCGAGGATCGTCAGGAGTGTCAGGACGAGACAACGGGAAAGGCGGCGCCGGGCGACCATCGTCCCTCCTCAGCCATCCATATAGGACACACTGGACACGAGAACACGCTGAACACGAGAAAGCACCGGTCCCCACTGAACGTGTGGTCACACGGTCACAGCGGGATGTTCCCGTGCTTCCGCGCCGGCGTCTCCTGCCGCTTGTCGCGCAGCATCCGGAACGCCCTGGCCACCTCGATCCGGCTGGTCGCCGGGCGGATGACCCGGTCGACGTAGCCCCGGTCGGCCGCCGCGTAGGGCGTCGCGAACCGGCGGCGGTAGTCCTCGACGAACCGCCGGCGCACGGCCTCGCGCTCCGCCTCGTCCGTCGCGCGGAGCCGCCGCCGGTGCAGGATGGTCACGGCGGCCTCCGCGCCCATCACCGCGATCTCCGCCGTCGGCCAGGCCAGGTTGACGTCCGCGCCCAGGTGTTTCGAGCCCATCACGGCGTAGCCGCCGCCGTAGGCCTTCCGCACGGCCAGGGTCACCTTGGGGACCGTCGCCTCGGCGTAGGCGTAGATGAGCTTCGCGCCGCGTCGGATGATGCCGGCGCGCTCCTGCTCCACTCCCGGCAGGTAACCGGGCACGTCGACCAGCGTCAGCAGGGGGATGCCGAACGCGTCGCAGAACCGCACGAACCGCCCTGCCTTCTCCGAGGCGTCGATGTCGATCACCCCGGCCAGGTGCAGCGGCTGGTTCGCGACCACGCCGACCGTGCGGCCCTCCACCCGGCCGAAGCCGCAGATGATGTTGGGGGCGAACCGCTCCTGCACCGCCAGGAACTCGCCGTCGTCGACCACCGCCCGGATCAGCCGCCCCATGTCGTAGCCCTGGTGCGGGGAGTCCGGGATCAGGTGGTCCAGCGCGAGGTCGGTGGGCGTGAGCGCGTCCTCGGTGTTGGCCGTGTCGGTCCTGTCGTGCGCGGCGCTGGCGTAGACCGGGCACTCGTCAAGGTTGTTGGCGGGCAGGAACCCGAGCAGCGTCCGCACCCAGTCGAGCGCGTCCCGCTCGTCGGTCGCGCGGTAGTGGACGTTGCCGGAGACCTCGCTGTTCACCTCGGCGCTCCCGAGTTCCCCCGCCGAGACGTTCTCGCCGGTCACCGCCGCCACGACCTCCGGCCCGGTGACGAACATGTGCGCGATGTCGTCGACCATCACCACGAAGTCCGTCAGGGCCGGGGTGTAGACGGCTCCGCCGGCGCACGGCCCCATGACCAGCGAGATCTGCGGAACCACGCCGGAGGCGAGGACGTTGCGGCGGCCCAGTTCCGCGTAGTAGGCCAGGGAGACCACGCCCTCCTGGATGCGCGCGCCCCCGGAGTCGTTGATGCCGATGACGGGGCAGCCGATCCTCATCGCCAGGTCCATCACCTTGAGCACCTTCTCCCCGAAGACCTCGCCCATGCTGCCGCCGAGGACGGTGAAGTCCTGCGAGAACAGGCAGACTGGGCGTCCGTCCACAGTGGCCTGTCCGGTGACCACGCCGTCGCCGTAGGGGCGCTGCGCGTCCATGTCGAAGTCGGTGCAGCGGTGCCGGGCGAACCGGTCCAGTTCGTAGAAGGAGCCGGGGTCGACCAGGAGGTCGATCCGCTCCCGGGCGGTGAGCTTCCCCCGGGTGTGTTGCCGGTCCGCCGCGTGCTTCTCGGCGATGCGGAGCACCTCCTCCTCGCGGGCGGCGAGGTCGGCGATGCGGTAGGCGGTGCTCGGCAGCAGGGGTGGGCCACTGCTCATCAGGCTCTCTCCTCTCCCCGGGACCGGTCCACCGCGCCCAGCGCGGCGGCGAGCCGGTCCGCGATCACGGTGACGTGCGGTGGGTCGATGACCGAGATGTGGTCCCCCGGCACCGGGACGATCTCCAGGTCGGGGCAGAACTCGTCCCAGCCGAGGGCGGCGTCGGTCCGGAGGTAGCGGGGGTCGAGGGCGGTGGTGAGCGGGTGCGGCTGGGCGGCGCGGAACAGCAGGACGCGCCCGGTGTGGCGGCCCGGCCGGTACCGCTCCCCGACCCGGGCGTCCACATAGGACGTTCGTTGGTGTTCGAGGACGGCGTCGGTGACGGCGGGGACGCGCTCCCGCACGCGCCGCAGGACGAGGTCGAGCCGCTCCTCCTCCGGCAGCGCCGCCAGGTGTTCGACGGGGAGGTCGAGGTCGACCCGGTAGCCGTGCTCGACGTGCTCCACGAACCGGCGCATCCTGGCGACCGACACCTCGTGGCCCGAGGCGTCCGAAGCGTGGGAGCCGTCGAAACTGTTGGATCCGTTGGATCCGTTGGATCCGTTGGATCCGTGGGAACCGTGGGAACCGTGGGAGCTGTCGGAGTGGCCGGCCTGGTCCGCCGACGGGAGCGGCAGGATGGTGTCGATCAGGAACACCAGGTCGACCTCGGCGCCGGCCGAGGTGAGCTGCCGGGCGACCTCGTACGCGAGGCAGCCGCCGAACGACCAGCCGCCCAGCCGGTACGGCCCGTCGGGCTGGCGTTCCCGCAGCAGCTCGACGTACCGGGCGGCCTTCGACTCGACGTCGTGGAGATCGTCGAGGCGTTCCATGCCGTAGCACCGCACCGCGGGGTCGAGCCGCCGCACCAGGGGGCGGTAGACCTCCGTGGGGCCGCCGGCGGGGTGGAACAGGAACACGGTCGGACCGCCCCCGCCCTCGGCCAGCACGCGCACCGGCTGGTCGTGCCGGTCACGGCGACCGTCGATCTCCGCCCGCAGGACGTCGGCCATGCCGGCGATGCTGGGGACCGCGAACAGCTCCTCGGCGGTCAGGTCTCGCCCGATCTCCTCCGACGCCAGCTTTCGCAGGCGGGCGCGCTCGTCTTGGCCGCCGCCCGCCTCGGCGAAGGGCACGTCGACCGCGATCTCCTCGACGCCGAGCACCTCCCGCCACAGCCGGGCGACCCACCGTTCCGCCGGGTCGCGGGGGAGCGGACCCGGGCGGTGGGACGGCCCCGGTCCGGTCGGCGAGGAGGACAGCCCCAGTTCGGACGCCAGCCAGTCGGCGAGGTCGTTCAGGCTCGCGCCCCGCATGAGCAGCGGCAACGGGACGGTCCGGCCGCTCTCGCGCTCGATCGTCGCGCGGGCGCGCATGGCCAGCAGGGAGTCGAACCCCAGCGAGGTCAGGGGCGCCTGCGGGTCGAGCTGGTCGGGGTCGTGGCGCGTCAGGTCGGCGACCACGTCGGTGAGCCGGCGCAGCAGCAGGTCCCGCGCGCGCCCTGGGGCGAGTCGATGGAGTTCCTCCGGATCGAGCCGGGCGGAACCGACCCCGCGCGTGGACTGGTCGCGGGACACCATGGCGAAGAACGGGCGCGTCGCCAGGCGGGGGAACAGCTCCAGTGCCTGACTGAAGTCGAGGCGAGCGATCCCGGTCACGCCCCTCCCCGAGGACAGCACCGCGCCCAGCGCGACCAGACCCTCCTCTGTGGACAGAGGAGCCAGCAGCGGATTGTCCCGGCCGGTCGCGCCGCCGACCTCGCCCCACGCGCCCCACTGGACGCTCACGGCAGGACGTCCGCGCGCCCGGAGCCAGGTGACGAACGCGTCGAGCCAGGCGTTGGCCGTGACGTAGGCCGCCTGACCGGGAGAACCACACAGGGCCGCGGCGGAGGAGTACGCGACCCACCAGTCCAGATCGAGCTTCGCCGTGGCCTCGTGGAGCCGGAGCGCGCCTTCCGTCTTCGCGCGCCACGCCGCGGCGAGGTCCTCCGGACGCAGCGACAGGACGGCGGCGTCGGCGAGGACTCCGGCGGCGTGGAGGACGCCCCGCAGCGGCATGCCCCCGTCGGTGGCTCGCGCCACCATGCGCCGCGCGACCTCGGGCTCGGCGACGTCCCCGAGGACGACCTCCACCTCGACACCGCGCGCCCGCAACCGGGCGACCTCGGACTCCGCGTCCGGACCGGGAGCCCGCCGGCCGGACAACACCAGCCGGGACGCGCCCCGCTCGGCGAGCCACCGCGCGGCGGCGAGCCCGAGCCCACCGAGCCCGCCGCTGATCACGTAGGCGCCGGCGCGGATCGAAGGGGCACCGGTTGGGGCGTCGGCCGGGGTGTCGGCTGGGGCGACGGCCGGGGCGACGGTCGGGGCGTCGACGGTGGCGCGGGACAGGCGGTGCGCGAGCCGACGACCGGACCGCCACGCGACCTCGTCGTCCTCGGCGTTCGCGGTGAGTTCGTGGACGGCGTCGCGCGCCACCGTCGCCAGGTCGCCCGCCGGGTCGAGGTCGAGCCAGCTCGCGCGCAGCTCGGGGTGCTCGAAGGCGAGCACCCGGACCAGGCCGCGCAGGGCGGCGGGGGAGGGTTCGCCGGCCTCGTCGGCGGTGGTGGCCGCCGCACCCAGGGTGAGCAGCCACAGCCTGGGCGCGGCGGAGCCGGGGGTGACGAGCCGGCGCACGACGTCCACGGCGGCGAGCACCAGTTCCCTGGCCGCCGCGACCGCGTCGGGCGGCGGGGAGGCGGCGGCGACGATCACGACCCCCGCCAGACCGTCCCCGTTCCCTTCGTGGCCGTCGGGGGACGTGCCCGGCACACGGGTGAGGGGAGCGAGGGTGGGAGCGTGGCCAGCCTCGGTCAGGCCTCGCGCGATCCTCGTGGCCAGGTCCCGGCTCTTCGTGTCGGAGTCGGTGTCAGTGCTGGTGTCGGTGTCGGAATCGGTGTCGGAATCGGTGCTGGAATCGGTGTCGGAATCGGTGCTGGAATCGGTGTCGGAATCGGTGTCGTGGAGGACCAGCCAGGCGCCCTCGCGCACGGAGTGGGGACTCGGCGGCTTGGTCGGCGCCCAGGTCGTCTCGTAGGCGAGGTGGGGCGGGAACGCGGCGACCTCGTCGTGCCGCACCGGTCGGAGCGTCACCTCGCTGATGTCGACCAGGACCCGCTCGTCGTCGTCCAGTAACTGGACCGAGCCCGACCGCGTGCCGTCCTCGCCCGGCTCCGCGGACAACCACGCCCGCACCACGTCGCCCCGTCGCGGGTCTCCCAGAACCCGCACCCGCCCGAAGCGGATGGGCAGCCAGAGCTGACCAGCCAGGTCACCGCCGGCAGCGGCCAGCGCGTGGAGGCAGACGTCGCCGAGGATCGGGTGGAGGACGAACCGGTCCGCGTCCGAAGGACGAGGGACTCGCGCCTGCGCGAACCCGGCCGTGGCGGTCACCGACGTCAGGCCTCGGAAAGCCGGGCCGTAGACCTGGCCGGCGCGGTCGAGCACCTCGTAAACGTCCCGTGATTCGCGCTGGCCTGCCGGCGTTGGACGCGGAGACAGATCGTCCACAATGGATGAATGGAGTGGGCCCGCGGTGGCCTCGGCGTACAACACCCAGTCCTCGCCGGATCGGCCGAACATGGTCAGGGTGACCGCACCGTCAGGGCCGGGCTCCGCGCACACGCACACCTCGGTGTGTTCCGTCAGGGGAAGCATCCGGTGCAGCACGACGTCCCGGACCTCGGTGCGCGGGCGCTCCGGAGCCAGATCCCGCGCCGTGCTCAGGGCCAGCTCGACGAACCCGCTTCCGGGAAACACCGGGACACCGTGAACGGCGTGGTCGGCCAGCCACGGGTGCCCGGACAGTCCGACGTCGCCGAAACGCAGCCGACGCTCGTCGCGCGGAGGGCGCACCAGATCACCCAGGAACGGGTGTCCCGCGCGGCTTCGCGCGACGCGAGGGCGAGGGATCCAATGTGGACGGTGCTCCCAGGTCGGCGGCGGCAGGTCGATCACGACGCGGCGCGGGTACCGGCGACGCAGGACGTCGACATGGCCCAGCTCGTACAACCGCGCCAACGCGCCGGCGAAACCGTCGAGCCGGTCGCTCAGGTGACGGCGCATCGTGGGCACCACGTGGACCTCGCCGCCGCCCAGCGCGTGGGCGGTCTGCTCGATCGAGGACGACGCGACGGGGTGCGGCGAGACCTCCACGAACACCCGGTGGCCGTCCCGCAGGGCGGCGGCCACGGCCTGGCGGAACCGCACCGGCTCCCTGAGGTTCGCCGCCCAGTACTCCTCATCCGGCTCCGGCGTCCGCTCGGGGTCCACTGTGGAGTAGAACGGCACGGAGGCGGGGCGGGGCCACAGGGTCCCAAGGACCGCGCGGAAGCGGTCGAGGAACGGGGCGACAGCGGCGGAGTGTCCGGCCCCGCCGACCGCGAGCCGCCGCGCGAACCGGCCGCGTCGCTCCGCCTCCGCCACCACCAGGCACACCTGGTCCGCCGGGCCACTGATCGTGTGATGGGTGGGGGAGGAGTGGACGGCGACGGTCACGTCCGGCGCGGTGCGGGACAGCCCCGCCAGTTCCTCGGGCGAGAACTCCACGACGGCCATGGCGCCCGTCCCCGCCGCGTCGATCTCGGCCAGCACCGCCGTCCTGGCCAACATCACCCGCAGGCCCTCCCGCACGTCCAGACAGCCCGCGACGACCGCCGCCGCCACCTCACCCACCGAGTGACCGAGCACCGCCGCCGGCGTCACGCCGTGCTCCCGCCACAGCGCGGCGAGCGCGACCTGCATGCCGAACAGCCCGAGCTGCTGGACCGCCAGGTCCTCCGGGCGGTGATCCCCGTTCAGGGCCGTGGACAGGGCGAACCCGGCGAGCTGGGTGAAGTCGGGGTCCATCGCGCGCACCGCGTCGGCGAACGCCGGCTCCTCGGCCAACAACCGACGCCCCATCGCCGGCCACTGCGAACCGTGGCCGGAGAACACCAGGACCGGCCCGGACTCCGGTGGCCGCGTTCTCCGCGCGGGACGCCGCCCCTCGGCCAGGGCGTGCAGCTCGTCGCGCAACTCGTCCCGGTCGTGGACGACCACGGCCGCCCGCACCGGCTCCACGTCGCACCCGTGCACGAGCGCGGCGGCGAGGTCGGACAGCGCCGGGCGCTCGTCGTGATCCTCACCGACCCACCGCGCGAGCGCGCCGGCCCTGGCCCGCAGCCGGTCCTCGGTCCGCCCGGACAGCGGGACCACGACAGGAGCGCCCGGCTCGTCCCGCGGCTCGGGGGTGTCGGGGCGCGTCAGGCGCGGCCACTCCTCGACGACCACGTGCGCGTTCGCGCCCCCGAACCCGAACGCGGACACCCCGGCCCTGGCCAACCCGGAGTAGCGCGGCCACCGCTCGGCCGAGGTGACCACCCGCAGCCGTCCCGCCTCCCAGTCCACGCGCGGGTTCGGCTCGGTGACGTGCAGGCTCGCCGGGATCAACGAGTGGCGCAGCGCGAGAACGACCTTGATCAGCCCGGCGATCCCGGCCGCGCCCTCCAGGTGACCGAGGTTGCTCTTGACCGAGCCGAGGAGCAGGGGCCGGCCCTGGTCGCGGTCGACGCCGAGCACCTCGGCCAGCGCGCCCGCCTCGATCGGGTCGCCCAGCGGGGTCCCGGTGCCGTGGGCCTCGACGTAGTCGACGGTGGCCGGCGCGAGGCCGGCGACCGCGTAGGCGTCGCGCAGCAGCCGGCGCTGGGCGGCCGGGTTCGGCGCGGTGATGCCGTTGGACCGCCCGTCGGAGTTCACCGCGCTGCCCCGGATGACCGCCAGCACCCGGTCCCCGGCCTGGCGGGCGTCGGCCAGGCGGCGCAGGACGACCACCCCGCAGCCCTCGCCGCGCGCGATCCCGTCGGCCGAGGCGTCGAACGGCCGGCACCGCCCGTCCGCCGACAGCACGCCCGCCGCGTGGAAACTGGCCGTGACCGCCGGCGAGAGCAGGACGTTCACCCCGCCGACCACCGCGGTCGACACCTCGCCGCCGGTCAGCGCGCGCACCGCCTGGTGCACCGCGACGAGGGAGGACGAGCAGGCCGTGTCGATGGTCATGCTGGGTCCGTGCAGCCCCAGCGCGTAGGACAGCCGGTTCGCGGCCAGCGACGCGGCGGCGCCCGTGCTGGACCAGGCGTCGACCGAGGCCAGGTCGGTCATGGCCCACTGGCCGTGCTCGGTCGCGGACAGCCCGACGAACACGCCGGTGTCGCTGCCCGCCAGCGACGCGCGGGGGATGCCGGCGTCGGCCAGCGCCTCGCACGCCACCTCCAGGAGCAGGCGCTGCTGCGGGTCCATGGCCTCGGCCTCCCTCGGCGTGATCCCGAAGAAGTCCGCGTCGAACCCGGTGACGTCGGGGAGGAAACCGCCCCTGCGGGGCAGGCGGGCCAGCTCGCGGGGCGTCGCGAACGGCTCCCACCGCCCGGCCGGCACCTCACCGGTCCCGTCCCTGCCCTCCCGCAGCAGTGACCAGAAGGCGCGGGCGTCCCCGGCCCCGGGGAACCGGCAGGCCAACCCGACGACGGCCACGGGCTCGCCCTGGCCGGCCACCGGGCGGTGGTCCGGCGTCCCGTCCTGGCCGGCCCCGGCCAGCTCCCGCGCCAGCCCGGCCAGGGTCGGCACCGTCCACAGCAGACTGTGCGGCACGTCCCGCCCGCGCCGCCGTCCGATCTCCGCGGCCAGGCTCACCGCGACCCGGGACGACACCCCGCACTCGCGCAGCGGGCGCTCCCACTCGTCCTCGGTGACCGGTCGGCCGAGCAGGCTGCCCAACCGGTCGACCAGCCACCCGCGCCACTCCTCCTCGGTCACCGGCGCCCCGCTCACGACGCGGCGCTCCGCCGGGCGTGGGCCAGGTACTGGAGGCGGCTGGCGGCGCGGCTGATCTTCCCGCTCGACGTGCGGGGCGTCTGGCCCGGCTCCAGCAACCACATGTCGTGCACGGACACCCCGTGCGCCGCGGACACCGCCGAGCGGGCGGCGGCCACCACGTCGGAGGTCGGCGCGGACCACGTCCGTTCGTCCCTGGCCCGTTCCGCGACCACCACGAGGCGTTCCCCCTCGTCGCAGGGGACGGCGAACGCGGCCACGGAGTGCCGGCGCACGGCGGGGTGCGCCAGCTCCACCGTCAGCTCGATGTCCTGCGGGTAGTGGTTCCTGCCGTCGATCACGATCATGTCCTTGATCCGCCCCGTCACGAACAGGTCCCCGTCCACCACGACCCCGAGGTCGCCGGTGCGCAGCCAGCCGCGTCCCTCCCACCCGGCGGCGAGCGGGTCGCCGGGCGCGTCGAGGGTGAGCCCGAACGTGCGCCGGCTCTCCTTGGGGCGGCCCCAGTAGCCGACGCCGACGTTGGGGCCGCTCACCCAGATCTCCCCGACCCTGCCGTCGGCCAGCGGCCGGTGGGTGCGCGGGTCCACGATCCGCACGTGCTGGTCGACGGGACGGCCGCAGGCGACCAGGGTCGAGCTGGCCACGCCCACGGCGGCGACCGCGTGGCCGTCGGCCAGCGTCCGCGCGTCGAAGGTCCGCGCCCGGGGCGCCGTGCCCGCGCGGCTGGCCGTGACCAGCACGGTCGCCTCGGCCAGGCCGTAGGACGGGCGGTGCGCCTCGCGGCGGAGCCCGCAGGGCCCGAAGGTGTCGTGGAAGCGGTCGATGTTGGCCAGCGACACCTGCTCGCTGCCGTCGACGAGCGTGACCACGTCGTCCAGCCGCAGCAGGGAACGCTCCTCGGGCGAGCAACGCCCCGCGGCGTAGGAGTAGGCGAAGCTGGGCGCGGCCGTGATCGCGCCGGGGTTGGCGGACAGTGCCTGGAGCCAGCGGGTCGGGCGTTCGAGGAACGCCGTGGGGTCCATCAGCACCGCCCGCGTGCCCCGCAGCACCGGCGTGGCCACCGCCAACATCAGGCCCATGTCGTGGAACAACGGCAGCCAGGACACGTTCACGGTCCGCCCGCGCTCCACGCCGTAGCAGTCGGCGGCCTGACGCGCGTTCGCCAGGACGTTCCCGTGCGTCAGCACCACGCCGGCCGGGGTCCTGGTCGACCCGGAGGTGTACTGGAGGTACGCGATCTCCTCGGCGTGCGGGGGCTCGGGGAGGGGGTGGCCGCGCCGGGGGCGCAGGGTGTCCACCACGACGAGCGCCGCCCCGCCCGAGCCCGTGTCGCGGCGGAAGCGCTCCACGTCGTCGACCAGGCGGGACGTGGTCAGGACCAGGGCGGGGGCGCAGTCGCCGAGGATCGCGGCCAGCCGCCTGTCGTGCGGGGAACCGGGAGGGAAGAGCGGAACCGCGATCCGCCGGGCCCTGAGCACGCCGAGGAAGGCCGCGACGTAGGCGGGTGACTGGTCGACCAGGACCGCGACCCGGTCGCCCCGGTCGGTCTGGTGCTCGACCCTGGCCGCGACGGCGGCGGCCATGGCGTCGAGTTCCCGCCAGGTCAGGGTGGTGGCCACCCCGCCGGGGTCGCGGGAGTGGTCGAGGTGGGTCAGTGCGGGGTGGTCGCCCTGTTCGACCGCCCACCGGTCGAGCAGGGTGGCGAGGGACTCGCGCGGCGCGGACCGGGTGGCCGCGGGGTCGGGGGAGTGACTGTTCATGGGTCCTTCGACTTCGTGCGCGGGGAACAGGGTCATCGGCCGAGACCAGGGGGCTCAGAGGTCGCCGAGGGCGCGGGGGGAGCGGAGGTCGCCGCGGACGCGGGCGGCGTGGAGGTCGCGGGCGGCGTCGTGGGCTCTCCGGCGGGGGAGCGGGCGTGGGGACGCGGCATGCGCGACGCGAGGACGGCGCCGGCGAGCTGGCTCACGGCGGCCAGCACGAGAGCGGCCGTGTAGCCGTGGGTGAGCGCCGGTCCCGCCGGGACGCCCTCGTCGGCGCGGCTCGCTCCCACCAGGGAGACCACGAGTCCGGTCACGGCGATCCCGAGAGCGCCCGACACCTCCCTGGCCGCCGTCAGCAGTCCGGACGCCGTGCCGGCGTCGTCCTCGGCGACCGCGTCAAGCGCGTGCGCGGTCAGCGGCGTGGTGAGGGCCGATCCGACGCCGACGACCACCAGACCGACCAAGCGGGGACCAACCTCCGGGATGTGGCTCACTGCCGCCAGCGCGCCCATCCCGGCGGCGACGACGGCCATGCCGGCGGCCACGGTCCTGCCCGGTCCCCACCGGCGGGAGAGCACGGGCACCAGCGGGGTCGTCACGATGACCGCGCCGGCGACCGCCGTCAGCGGCAGGCTCGCCGCGCTCGGGCTCATGCCGAGGAACTCCTGGTGCACCAAGGGCGTGGCGAACACGACGCCGCTGGTTCCCATGCCCCACAGCAGAAGGACGCCGTTGGCCTGGGAGAAGGCGCGCTCGCGCAGCAGTCGTCGGGGGATCAGCGGACGCGGTGCGCGGCGCTCCCCAAGAACGAAGGCGATCCCCGCGACGCAACCGGCGACGCCCAACGCCAGCGATCGCCCGATGCCGGCGGAGGCGTCGGTAGCGGCGAGGACCGCGGCGGTGAGCAGGAACAGCGAAGCCGTGGCGGCCAACGCGTTCCCGACCGGAACGGGGTGACGCCTCGGGCCGCGCCGGCCGTCGGAGGCGAGGGGAACCAGCAGGCCACCGAGGACGACGAACGGCAGGTGCCCGAGGAAGATCCAGCTCCAGTGCGCGTGCTCGGCCAGCGCTCCGCCCAGCCACGGCCCCAGCGCCAGCGCGGTCGCCAGCGCGGCCGTCCACACCGTGGCGCCCACCGCGCGGAGGCCGGGCCGCAACGCGGTGCGGACCAGGCGGAGCGTCCCGGGGACCACGAGCGCCGCCGCGACCCCCTGCACCACCCGCGCGGCGAGCACGCCCCCGGCCGTGCCCGACGTCCCGCCGAGCGCGGAGCCGGCGGCGAACACCGCGAACCCGGCGAGGAGGACCCGGTCGCCGCCCCGGTCGAGCAGGGCTCCCGAGGCCAGGAGCAGGCCGCCGTACGGGAGCATGTAGGCGATGCCCAGCCACTGGAGGGCGGACAGGTCCATCCCGAGGTCCGCCCCGATCGTCGGCGCGGCGGCCACCACGACGGTGTTGTCCACTGTGGACACGAACGCGACGAGCGCGACCAGGGCGAGCGTCGCGGCGGAGCGTCGGCCGTCCGGTGGGAGGGGGAGCCCGGTCCCACCGCCGAGACGGCGGGGACGGCGCCGCGACCCGCCGTCGAACACCGCCGACCCCATGACGGCCAGTCGGAAAAGGGCCGTAGAGGTCTGGACCATAACCGCGACCTCCTTTTCGGTCGGGATGTGGGCGAGAACTCGCGGGGCACGCGGCGACAACGTCGGCGACGACGTGGGGGAAGGACGACGGCGAGGGCTTCGAATTCCTTCGCATTCGCCCTCGAATGTGTCGGCGAGGTTACCCAGGCGCCTCATTCGGGGCAAGAACGCGCCTGGCGCCCCACACCGTTCGGACGCCTTACTCGGAGCGGAACTGTCACCCGGGTGACAATCCAGGGGCGCGGGCGCTCACCAGAGACAGCGAAAAGAGGCACCAGTCGTGCCGCAGGTCACAGGCGCTCCCGAGGGCATGACGATCACAGCTCGGGTCGGGCGACGTCGAGCACGCGCCGGTGACGTGCTCGACGCCGTGGACCGCCTGCTGCCGCGCCGCTGGTGACCTCGGGCGTCGTCAGGTGTCCCCGCGTTGTCTGGCTTCTCGGCGCGGTCAGGTGTTCCGAGGCGACGTCGGGCGCCCAGGCCCCGGGATGATCAAGTTCCGCACCGGTGCGGGAGCACGCGCACGCGCGCGACTACTGCCTGAAGTAAGGGGGACCCCCCACTTCAAACATCCCATGCGGGTCTGACAAAAAGTGCCCTGCTCGGACGTCAAGCCGAGTAGACCACCCGAAATGGGACAGTACGCAGCCGTCGTCGGCTGTTCCCGGGCATCGCCAGGGTTCCTCGGCCGTCGCGGTGGCGACCTTCGTCATCCGGCGCCGTCAGGTACCGCCGGACGCTGTCGAACACCACTGGACGCTGTCGAACACCACTGGACGCTGTCGAACACGACTGGAGGCCGTCGAACACGACTGGAGGCCGTCGAACACGACTGGAGGCCGTCGAACACGACTGGAGGCCGTCGAACACCGGCGGGCAGCGTCGGGTGCTGTCGAACACGGCCGGGTGCTGTCGAACACCGCCGGACGCCGTTGAACACCGCCGGGCATCGTCAGAAGGGACTCCAGTACTGCCGGACAACTCTGGCCGCCGACCACGCGCCGATGACGGTCCGGTCGCGGTCGCGGTCGTGTCACGTTCCCGGGGAACAGTCACCAGGAGACGAAGTCCGGCGGCCGGAACTGTCACCGCGGTGAGGGGAGGGCGGCGGTGTCACGGGCACTCGCCGACATACCTCTGGTGGAGTATTGAGCCCATTTCGGCGAGCGTGCCACTCTGCATGCCCGCATCCGACGGAAAACAATCCCCCGACCGTCGTCGCGTTTTCGTCGCAATTCCGGTTCCGGGACGGCTCCCGGCGTCCTCGGCACGACGCGTTCCGCGCGGATCGTGCGATGTCGACTGCCCGCCGCCCCGCGCGCCGGGCCGGACACGGCGTACCGGTCGGGGCGGGAAGGAAGCGCCATGACCAGAGCGACCGCACGCGGACGACGCGGACGACTCGGACGGCTCGGCCGTCTCCGGTGGACGGCCCTCGCCGCCGTCGCCCTGACCGGGCTCCTCGCCGGCACGGCGGGGGCGGACCCCGGCCCGGCCCAGGACACCTTCCCGGCGGCGTTCGCCTACGCCGTCGCCCACCCGACCGCCGACCCGCCGGGCGCCAACGACTTCTCCTGCCGCCCGTCCGCCGCGCACCCCCGCCCCGTGGTGCTGGTGCACGGCACCTGGGAGAACCGGTACGACAACTGGGCGGGGTTGTCCGGCAGGCTCAAGGAACGCGGCTACTGCGTCTTCGCCCTGAACTACGGAGGCGCTCCCGGCGAGGTCATCCAGGGCACCGGCGACATCCCGACCTCGGCGGGCCAGCTCAGGGCCTACGTCGACCAGGTCATGGCCGCCACCGGCGCGAGCGCGGTGGACATCGTCGGGCACTCCCAGGGCGGGATGATGCCTCGGTACTACATCAACAACCTCGGCGGCGCCGCGAAGGTCGGCACGCTCGTCGCGCTGGTCGCGACCAACCAGGGCACCACCCTGCACGGACTGGCCGAGCTGGGCCGGATGTTCCCCGGGATCGTCGGGCCATGCGCCGCGTGCCTCCAGCAGATCGCGGACTCCGACTTCCTCAGGGCGCTCAACGCCGGTGGCGGCACCCGTCCGTCCGTGCGCTACGTCAACATCGCCACGCGCTACGACGAGATCACCACGCCGCACACCTCCGCGTTCCTGCCTCCCGGGCCGAACGTGACGAACCAGACCCTCCAGGACTTCTGCCCGTCCGACCGAACCGAACACGTCGGGATCACCTACAACCGGCCGACCGCGCAGCTCGTGCTGAACGCGCTCGACCCGGCCAACGCCCGACCGCCGGCCTGTTGAGACCGCCGGCGATATGAGACCTTGATCCGCACTGCGAGGAAACGCCACCGCCGGGGACGGGCGGGGACCCCGCCCCTCCCCGGCGGAGCCACTCGGTGTGTGGGGAGCGGAGTGGGTGGAGCAGCGCGTGACCGCACCTGCCGTCCACCCGCGCCCCCGTGCCCGTCCCCCAGGGGTGTGACGTGACCGTGTTTTCGCTGGACGACCAGGGACCCGATGCGCACCGGCCTCATCGCCGCGCCACCACGGCCGTTCTCCAGTCGCCACCACCGCCGCCACCGTCGTCACCGACGCTGTCGGGGCTGGAGGGGCGCATGCGGGCCACGAACCGGCTGCTGGCCGAGCTGCCCAGCACGCTCGCGGCGTTGCTCCGGCCCCAGATGGGCCGGGTGGCCGGCGAGATCCTGCGGGAGATCCGGCGCTCGGTGCCGGAGTACGCCCTGCCGCTGGAGGGGGTGTTCGGCCGGGTCT
The DNA here is from genome assembly GCF_024171885.1 of Streptoalloteichus tenebrarius. Classification (GTDB taxonomy): domain Bacteria; phylum Actinomycetota; class Actinomycetes; order Mycobacteriales; family Pseudonocardiaceae; genus Streptoalloteichus; species Streptoalloteichus tenebrarius. Next base: position 196,722 of record NZ_JAMTCP010000001.1, read on the forward strand.
TCGTCAACGGCGTCGAACAGGCCCTGCTCCAGTTCCTCGACCGCGTGGCCGACCCCTCCGACCCGGGCAGGGACACGCGACTGGAGCTGTTCCGGAAGCTGGGCAGGTGCGAGGTGAACGCGGGACGCGGCATGGACACCCTCCAGACCGCGTACCGGGTCGGGGCGCGGGTGGCCTGGCGGCGGATGGCCGAGTTCGGGCAGCGCGTGCGCCTGCCCCTGCCCACGATGTGCGTGCTCGCCGAGGCGCTCTTCGCCTACATCGACGAGCTGTCGTCGCTGTCGGTCGAGGGCTACGCCGCCGCGCAGGCCCGTGCGGCCGGCGCGCTCGAACTGCGCAGGAAGCGGTTGCTGGAGACGATCCTGGCCGGGCAGCCCCCGTCCCGCGCCGAGCTCGCGGACCTCGCCGTCTCCGCGCGCTGGCCGCTGCCGGAGCGGGTGGTGGCGGTGGCCCTCGGCAGGGACGCCGACCCCCTCCTGCCGACCGCGCCAGTGCTGGACGAGGTGCTGGCCGACCTGGAGGGGCCGGAACCGTGCCTGTTGCTGCCGGGGTCGGTCCCGCTCGCCGCCCTGAGGCTGGAACTCGGCGGGTGCAGGGCCGCCGCCGGCCCCGAGGTGCCGCTCGCCGAGGCGCGCGAGTCCTTGCGGCTGGCCCGCCAGGCGCTGGCCCTGGTCCGCAGGGGCCACCTCCCGGACGTGTCCCTGACGCTCTGCTCCGAGCACCTGCCGACGCTCCTGCTGCGCCAGGACGAGTTCCTCACGCGGCAGATGGCGGACCGGGTCCTGGCGCCGTTGGCCGACCTCACCCCCAAGCAGCGCCGTCGACTGGCGGACACCCTCGTCGTGTGGTTGGGCGTCCGGGGCGGCGCCCCGGAGGTCGCCGCCCGCCTCAAGGTCCACCCCCAGACGGTGCGGCACCGCATGCGGCAGTTGGAGAAGCTCTTCGGCGACAGACTGAGCGACCCCGACCGCCGGTTCGAGCTGGAACTCGCCCTGCGCGCGAACGTCCTCTCCGGACAGGAGGCGCGACCCGAGTCGGCCGGGGAGTCCGGGGAGACCGACGCCCCGCAGCGGTGATCTCGGTCGACGGGCACCAAGAAGGTTGACGGGCACCAAGAAGATCCACAGTGGAGAGTCCACTGTGGATCTCCTTGTGGTTGCTGGCACCCGATGATCTCTGGTGGTCGTCGTCGGTCGTCTGGTGTCCCTGTCTTCATGTGCGTTCCGGAGTTCGCGGTCTCACCTGCCTCATGACAGAGCGTTCATGCAGCCATGTGAGTGCCACACGGACGTGTGTCCGGCCCGGTCGGCCCGGACGGGGTCCTGGTTAGCATCGAGCTGCGCCCCACTCAGCAGGTGAACCTCCGGTCGAGCAGGGGAGAGGGCTCATGGCGACACCCCGCACGCGGTTGGAGCAGGTGGTCGACAACGCCATCGGGACCCACGAGAGGAGGTGCACCGGCTACCTGAACCCGGTCGGCGCCTCCGCCGCCGGCAGCGACGGGACCGGCTACGTCGCGACCATGAAGCTGTCCGTCGGCAAGGTGCCGGTGGAGGACCTCGACGAGGGCACGTCGCGGATCGTCTCCTACGACCGGTGCGAGAAGAACGACGCCTACGTCGGCCAGATCAACATGATCACCGCGTCCTCCTTCTGCGGACTGGACGGCGCGTTGTGGGGGTACGACCTGGTCAAGGTGCCGGACGACCGGCTCAGGAAGAGGCTGGACCTGGTGCCCGTCGACGAGCTGCCCGGCCCGGACCTGCGCGCCGACCGCCAGGTCCCGGTCTACGAGGTCGCGCCCCTGCTCGACGCGACGGAACGGTTGTTCGGCCGGATCGACACACCGGACAGCCACGACGCGACGCGCCTGCGGCTGCCGCCCGCTCCCGGCGCGCACGTCGTCTGCGCCAACAAGGACGCCAGCGTCCGGGGACCGGGCTACGTGTGGTCGATCATCGCGATCGCGATCGCCGAGGACCAGGACGTCGACGCCAGCCTGTTCATCGAGGACTGCGGTTTCGTCCCCGGGTCCGACGTCGGGCAGAACGAGCTGCGCTCCCGGTTGCGCTGGCATCTGTCCACTGTGGCCAAGAGCATCATGTACTGCGGACAGGACCAGGGAGTCTCGTACAAGGAGATCTTCACCGGCTGCAAGTACCTCCGCACCAGGGCGCACGAGTGGGGCTGCGCCCTGTCCTGCGCGCCGTACGTCCTGCTCGCCCAGCGGGCCGTCCCCACGGGACGGACGCCGCGGAGCCTGCTCGACCTCACGCTCGAACAGTGGGAGGAACTCATGGGGTGGCAGCCGCTCCCGCCACCACCCCACGACGACGACATCGGCGGCATCGGTGTCGGAATTCCGCGCCGACCGGGAGCCGAGGCCGCAGCCGAGGACTCCCTCGCCCGCTCCTCCGCCAACGGACGACCGGCCGGCGATCAGTGAGCGACGGGCGACCGGAGATCCGCCATCGCGGCGAAGGCCGCACGAGGAGCGGCTACGGAGTCGGCGGCAGTCCGGCCATGCCCCGCAGGGCGCGCGTGGTGAACTCGTCGAGCGGGTAGAACAGCTCGATCGCCAACTCCGACAGGGTCACGTCCGCCGGAGCGCCGAACGTCGCCATGGTGCTGAACATCGACAGCTCGCCCTCGGGCGTCCTGACGCGGATCGGCACCTCGATGGGACTCGCCCGCCGGGCGGCAGCCCGGGTCGCGCTCCGCCCCGCGTTGGCGGGAAGCGGGTACCCGCTCACCTCGTCGTGGAGCGCGCGCAGTCGGCCGTCCCCGCTGGCGTTGGCCTGGCGGAGCAGGCGTTCGAGGAACAGCTCCCGCACCTCGTGCAGGTTGACCAGCCGCGACGCGAGCCCCTCGGGGTGCAGGACCAGCCGGAACACGTTCGGGCGCGGGTCGAGCAGGTGCGCGGGGACTCCGTCCATCAGGACGTCCATCGCCCGGTTGCCCGCCACGACGTCCCACCACCGGTCGACCACCACCGCCGGATAGGGCTCGTGGGCGCGGAGCATGGTGTCGAGCGCGGACCGGATCGACGCCATGGCCTCGTCGTCCAGGCCGCTCTCCTGGTACGCCGGCGCGTAGTCGGCCGCCAGCAGCAACGTGTTGCGGTCCCGCAACGGCACGTCCAGCGTCGCCGCGAGCCGCAGCACCATGGCGCGGCTCGGCCGGGCCCTCCCGGTCTCCACACAGGACAGATGCCGCGGGGAGGTGCCCGCCGCGTGGGCGAGTTCGAGCTGGCTGAGCCTGCGGCGCAGCCGCCACTCCCTCAGGAGCGTCCCGACCCGCACCGGTTGCGCCGCGTTCATGCGGCGACCGTAGGCGCGCTCGGTCACGGGGGCCATGACCTCCGAGATCATGGCCCCCGTGACCTTCACGACAGCGGGCGGGGACGGCGGCGGGCGGTGACCGGGGGCCGACTACGGGCGAGCCGGCTTGCTGGCCAGGAGGAACGCCTGCCGCGTCGACTCGGTCTCGATCGGCTCGCGCACGGTCCTGGCGTTCACCGTGAACCCGGCCTGGCCGAGCAGGTCGGCGATGTCGTCGGGCGAGAGCCGGTTGAAGTCGAGCGAGACCGGGTGGCCGAAGGGCCGCGCCAGGTGCAGCGGCTCGTCGCCGACCTGGAAGGCGACCATCAGGTGGCCGCCGGGCGCCAGCACCCGGTGGAACTCGGCGAACACCAGGGGCAGCCGCTCCTGCGGCGTGTGGATCACCGAGTACCAGGCGACGAGGCCGCCCAACGCGCCGTCGGCCAGGTCGAGGTCGGTCATCGTCCCCTGCTCGAACCGCAGCTCCGGGTTCTCCCGCCGCGCGACCGCGAGCATGCCGGACGACAGGTCCACCCCGAGGACGTCGAGGCCGAGGCCGTGCAGGAACGCGGTCACGCGGCCGGGGCCGCAGCCGACGTCCGCGACCAGCTTCGCGTCGGCGCCCCGCACCAGCTCGGCGAACGCGGTCAGCAACGCGCGGTCCAGCGTTCGGCCCTCGAACGGGTCCTTGAAGAGCTTCGCGTAGTCGTCCGCGATGGTGTCGTAGAACGTCCGGGTGGTTTCGAGGGAGAGGTCGGCCATGGGCGGGAACAGTAGCGGTGCCCCGCCAGGCACGTGGACGTCAGGCGCCGGCCCAGCGCCGGGCGTCGAGGTCGACGTTCTTGCGGATGGAGCTGAAGCCGAGCGGCGCGGTGACGGGGGAGAACCGGCGGACCGGCAGCTCGTACTCGACGTGGAACACCGCCTTGCCGGCCTCCACGAAGGGCAGCAGCGCCGTCCACTCCTCGTACTCCACGCACTGCTCGTTGACGGCGAAGTCGAAGTGGTCGACGAGGTCGGGGATCTGCGCCAGGTCGTTCTTCAGGCCCACGGCCAGCCCGCGCTCGTGGGCGAGGTCGGCGATGAACCGGTTGTAGGTGAGCTGGTCCTCGGCGGTCAGGGGGAAGCCGGTCCGGTGGGTGTAGGCCTCGACCATGTCCGGTTCGACGGCGTCGAACCCCTTGTCCCGGCACATGTCGAAGCGGCGCGCCATGATCGGGCCGAGGACGTCGAGGCGGCGGATGTCCAGCCAGCGCTCGTCGGACCACCCGCGCACCTTCTTGCCCAGCACCTCAGGGGGGAAGTCGGCGTAGTCGGGCCGGTACTCCTCCGCCGCCCCCACGTCGACGTAGGCGATCACGCGGCGTCCCGCGGCGTGGAGGGCGGCCACGACCTCGGCGTCGTTCTCGAAGGCGTCGATGTCGTAGACCGGCACGTCGACGTCGAGCTTCACGGGCGTGGTGAGCTGGTACTGCCACTGGAGGCCCGGGGTGGGGCGCCACCAGGTTCCTGCGGAACGCGACACGGTGTGTCCTCCGGTGAGATCCGTCGCTGGGGGACACCCTGCCGGCTCGGCGCGCGCCGCACCATCCGCCCGACGCATGGCACCCGTTCGGCCGCGCGGGGCGTCGGCCCCGGGCCGCCGGTCGCGGGCGCCGTGACGGTCCGGTGGCCGGGCCGACCGCTGATTCTTGACCGAACGATCAAGTATGGATAGGTTCTCGGCGTGGGCAGGACCAAGGAGTTCGATCCGGACGCGGCGCTGCGCGCCGCCATGGACCTGTTCTGGCGGCAGGGCTACGAAGCGACCTCCATGCAGGACCTGTGCGAGCACCTCGGGCTGGGCAGGGGCAGTGTCTACGGCGCGTTCGGCGGCAAGCGCGAGCTGTTCCTCATGGCCGTGCGGCGGTACGTCGAGGACAGCAGGGAGTCGCTCCTGGCGCGCCTGTCGACCTCGGGTTCCGCCCTCGACGCCGTGCGGGGTTTGGTGCGGGACTACGCCGAAACCGCGCTCCAGGAGGCCGGGCGCAAGGGCTGTCTGCTGACCAACACCGCGGTGGAGCTGCCGGCCGACGAGGAGGCCCAGCGCCACGTGGAGTCGGGGCTGGAGACCATGGAGGTCCTGCTCACGGCCACGTTGATGCGCGCGAAGGCGGAGGGGGAGCTGTCGGAGGACAGGGACCCGGTCGTGTTGGCGCGGTTCCTGGTGACCCTGCTCCAGGGGATCCGGGTCGTCGGCAAAACCCCGGTGCGCCAACGCTTCCTCGACGACACCGTGGACCAGGCCCTCGCCCTGCTCGCCTGACCCGACGCCCCGACGCCCTCGTCTTCGCCGACCCCGTCGGCTCCCAACCTCTCGACCTTTCTCCTGCCCTTTTATTGGACCGATCGTTAAAGAATGTGGAGGGGGACCATGACCGCCCCGAACCCGGTGCCGACCGACGCCGAGCTGGCCGCCTCGCTGGACGGCGACTTCACCAGCGCCCACGCCGAGGTCAACGGCACCCGCCTGCACCACGTCACCGGCGGCGCGGGCGAGCCCCTGGTGCTGCTCGGCGGTTGGCCGCAGACCTGGTGGCAGTTCCGCAAGGTGATGCCCGCGCTGGCGCGGCGGTTCAGGGTGACCGCCGTCGACCTGCGGGGCATGGGCTCCTCGGCCAAGCCGGAGACCGGCTACGACAAGCGGACGATGGGCGAGGACATCCACGAGCTGATCCGCCACCTCGGCCACGAGTCGGCGTTCGTCGCCGGCCACGACATCGGGGCCTCGGTCGGCTACCACCTCGCCGCGAACCACCCGGAGTCGGTGCGGCGACTGGTCACCATCGACCTGGGCGTGCCGGTCGACTCCTGGCTCCGCATCCCCATGCTGCCCGCCTCGGACGAGCAGCAGGTGGCGTTGGAGACCGGCCGGGGCGGCTACCCGTGGTGGTTCGCGTTCAACCAGCTCCGCGAGTTGCCCGAGCGCCTCCTCGTCGGCCGGTTCCGGCACGTGATCGACTGGTTGTACGGGCACATGCTGGTCGACCAGGCGTCCGTCGAGGAGGAGGCCCGCCGGGTCTACGCCCACGCCTACGACAACCCGGACGCGATCCGCGCCGGCAGCGGGTGGTACCAGACGATGCGCCAGGACGTCGCGGCCCTCGCCACCTACGCCCCGGTGACGGTGCCGATCCTGACGCTGGCCGGCGAGTCCAGCTACGCCGCGCTGCGGGAGCAGATGAGCCCGGACCTGGGCACCGACATCCGGGTGGTCGAGATGAAGGGGAGCGGGCACTACGTTCCCGAGGAGGCCCCGGACGTGGTGGTGCGGGAGCTGACCGAGTTCTTCGAGGCGCACGAGGGTTGAGCGCGGCGAGGCCCGCCGGGAACCGGGGCGGGAGACCGCGGTTCCCGGCGGGCCGGTTTCCTCGCGACACCCGTTGGCGTCACCGGCTCCGGCCGTCGCGAGGAAGCATCCACAGTGGACGGGAGGTCAGACCTGGTTCTCCCCGTGCGGGTTGGCCCGCACCCCCTCGGTGCTCAGCAGGACGACCGTCGCGGTCGGACCGACGCCCAGCGCGGAGCGGCTGTCGGGGTCGGCCAGCACGGCCCGGAGCCCGGCCAGCGAGGCGGCGCCGCAGGGGCCGGAGGAGACACCGAGCCGGGCGAGGTCCCGCGCCGCGCGCGCACTGTCCTCATCGGACACCGCGACGGCGGCGTCCAGACCGTCGCGCAGGAAGGGCCAGGCGAGGCTGGACGGAGTGCCGCAGTTCAGCCCGGCCATCGTCGTGACGCCGGTCGTCACGGTCACCGGCCTCTGCTCGCGCAGGCTCTCCAGGACGCACGCGGCGGCCTCCGGCTCCACCGACAGCAGGGCGGGGCCACCGGGCTGGGCGCGGTAGTGCGTGACGGCGGCCTGGGCCAGCGACCCCACCCCGACCGGGACGGCGACCAGGTCGGGCGCGTCGACGCCCACCCCCGCGAGCTGCGCCTCGATCTCGGTGAACAGGGTGGAGTACCCCTCGACGATCCACCCCGGGATCTCCTCGTACCCGGGCCACCCCATGTCCTGCACGAGCACGGAGCCCGGCTCCGCCGCCGCGGCGTCGGCCCGCCGGACGGCGTCGTCGTAGTCGCCGGCGACCTCGGTGACCGTGGCCCCCTCGTCGGCGATGGCGGCGACGGCCGCCGGGTGCACCCCCCTGGGCACGAAGACGTGAGCCCGCTGGCCGAACAGCCGGGCCATCCGGGCCAGCGCCCGGCCGTGGTTGCCGTCGGTGGCGGTCACCAGGCGCACCTCGGCCCCCGGCTCCCGCGCGGACAGGACCCGGTGGACCGCCCACGAGGCGCCCAGCGCCTTGAACGCGGGCAGCCCCAGGCGGCCGGACTCGTCCTTCACGAACACCCGGCCCACGCCCAGTTCGCGCGCCAGCTCGGGGAGCCCGACCAGGGGAGTGGGCGCGTAGTCGGGAAGGCCCGCGTGGAAGCGCTGGACCTCGGCGGGAGCGGGCGTGGTCGTCACCGTGCGGGCGTCGCGGAGGGCGAACCAGGAGCGACGAAGGGTGTTCTGCGGCACGCGCCCAGCCTGACGCCCGCTCCACCCCTCGGTCCAGCGCATGTTTCCGAGCGATATCGTTCGGAAAATCCGATCGATCGGGGGAGCGGGCGATGTTCGACCTCCACCGTCTGCGCCTGCTGCGCGAGCTGAAGCACCGGGGCACCCTCGCGGCGGTCGCGGCCGCCCTGTCCTACAGCCCGTCCTCGGTCTCCCAGCAGCTCTCCCTGCTGGAGACGGAGGTCGGCGTTCCGCTGCTGGAGCCGGTCGGCCGGCGGGTCCGGCTCACCGAGCAGGCCGAGATCCTGGTCGCCCACACCGAGGCCGTGCTCGAACGCCTGGAACGCGCCGAGGCGGACATCGCCTCCTCGCTCACCGAACTGACCGGCGCCCTGCGCGTCGCGTGCTTCCAGACCGCGTCCCTGACCCTGGTGATCACCGCGTTGACCCTGCTCCGCGACACCCACCCGCGCCTGCGCGTCCACGTCACGCAGGTCGAGCCGGAGATCGCGCTGCCAGCGCTGCTGGCCAGGGACCACGACCTCGTGATCACCGAGGAGTACCCCGGCGACCCTCACCCCCGCGTCGCCGAGCTGGACGTGGAACAGTTGTGCGAGGACCCGCTGCGCCTGGCCCAGCCCAGGGGCACGCGCGTCGCGCGCTCCGGGAAGGGCGCCGTGGGGCCGACCGAGGCGCTCCGCGCGCTGGCCGGACACCCGTGGGTCCTGGAGCCCGAGGGGTCGGCGGCCCGGCGGTGGGCGATCTCCCTCTGCCGTCAGGTCGGCTTCGAGCCGGACGTGCGGTTCGAGTCCAGCGACCTGCTCCTGCACCGGCGGCTCGTCGAGCGCGGACTCGCGGTGGCGCTGCTCCCGGACCTGGTGTGGGAGGGGCGGCGGCCGACCGTCCCGCTGCGACGCCTCCCGCGCGGTCACCAGGCCCGCCGGCTGCTCACCGTCGTGCGCGCCGGGCGCGGTGGTCATCCCGCGATCCGCGCCTGTCGCGCCGCGCTTCGCGAGGCCGCCGGCACCCTCTCCTAGGTCGTGTCTGACGGATCACGGAGCCAGTCGAGCAGACCAACAAGCTCCAGCCCACCCAGGTAGTCGAGGGCCAGCCGGTCGTAGCGGGTGGCGATGCCGCGACAACCCTTGAACCGGTTGAAACAGCGCCCGACCATGGTGCGTCGCGTGTCGATCTGTGTGCTGAAGGTGTGGGGATGCCCGCCGACCGAGCCGCGACGGCGCGGTTCTCGACCTGGTCACTCCTTCTCTGGATAGTCGATCTGATCGTCCGGGCCAGGTGTTCCCGGTTGGCGCGGCTGGAGTAACCCCTTGTCCACGATCACCCGCTCCGGCCTGACGCACGGGCGCGGCGCCCGGGCGGTGACGCGGACATCGGCCAGACCCTCCTCGAACACGATGATGGTGCAGCCAGAGACAGGCTGGATTCCACCGACACCACCCAGTCCCACTCCCTGGCCAGGTTCGCCCTCGCGGACCTGGTTGACCAGGTGACTCCAGGTGCCGTCCGCGCTCCAGCGCGACTGCCGCTCACCCAGCGTCTGCCACGGCCCGAACCGTTCCGGCGCCTCCCGCCAGAGGCACCACCTGTGCGGTCCTTGGAGGCGATGCCCTCGATCAGGCTGAGGTGTGATCACACCACCCTGCCGCCCCGGCACGGCGACCGATCCGGCAACCCTTGCAAAGGCAGTGGCGTTCGCACTCGATGTCGGTCGTGTCGATCCGTGGCTACGTCGACTACCGCGCCCTGTTCGCACGTGCCTTGCCATGGAGCGCAATGGTTGCGCGGTCGGGCTCTGCTGCGGTGGCGGAGTGTCCGGCTGATCATGTAGGACCTGCCCCGGTATGGGACGCGGAAGACCGTCTACCCCGGTTCTGGCGCTGGCCCGGGCAGCGCACGCACCGTGTTGTTGCCCAAGGTCCGCGTGGTGGCGGAGGCGGCGACCGCGTCGGTGTAGCGCTCGGCGGTCTCGATCGGCTTGGCTCCTGTCGCGTCGACGACGGGGTCAACGGTGTCGACCAGTCCGTCGGCGTCGGTGGGCCCCGTGGTCATGGTGATCCTTCGCGTGGAGAGAGGAGAGCGGGAGCGCGGAAGTGGTGCGCGCGGCAGGAAGTTGTGTCCCGCTCACCCTCCTCGGCTTCTCCAGAATTGCGCAGTCTCGTGCTTTCCGGGCTCGTGCGCCCTCTCGGGGTGTCGTCGCTCATCTGTTCGAGCCTTCGCACACCGACATGATCGTTCCCCGTGTACGTTCATCCGTAACGGTGATCTCGCGTGACGTTTTCGGGGTGATGCTCCGTGTCCGAGGCTCGGTGCAGGACCTGCGGCGGGGCGTTGCCGCGGCAGACCGCCCGACGGGGGAGGGCCGCCGTCTACTGCTCGGCCGCGTGTCGGCAGAAGGCGTACCGCTCCCGCCAGACCCCGTCCACGGACGAGGCGGTGTACCGCCTGATCGCCGACATCGAGCGGCGGGTGCGGCTGCTGGTGCCGCGGATGCCGTTGAAGTTCTACGCCGAGGTGACCGAGCTGTCCTCGTCGGTCGGCAGGTTACGGCGCATCGCGCGGATCGCCCGGGACGCCGCCCAGGCCACCGCCGGCCCGAGGGACGTCACGGATATCGTCACGCCACAAAACGTCACGGCCGGCTCGGTGACGAATTCCCGCCCGGCGTCCGGCGCGGTGGCGGCGGACAACGCCACGCCGGACCGTGTGACGGAAGACGACGTGACGGAAACCGGCGTGACCGGGGCCGGGACGGGGGACGACGACAGCCGCGCCGACGTGACCAGGGACGACACGGTCGCGGAGACCCTGCGCTCCGGGGACGAGTGGGTCTTCGCGGGCCTGGTGGAGCCGTTCCGGCGCGAGCTCCAGGTGCACTGCTACCGGATGGTGGGCTCCTACGACGACTCCGAGGACCTGGTGCAGGAGACCTTCCTGCGGGCGTGGCGGGCCAGGGACGGCTTCGAGGGGCGCTCCGGGTTCCGCGCCTGGCTGTACCGGATCGCCACCAACGCCTGCCTGGACTTCCTGCGCCGCAACTCGCGCCGGCCGCAGCCCTACGAGCCTGTTCCCGGAGCCGACGCCGACGGTGTCACCCCGCCGTCCAGGGTGACCTGGTTGCAGCCCTACCCCGACGAGCTGCTCGTCGACGTGGCCTCCGACGACGTGCGCCCCGATGAGGCGGCCGTGTCCCGGGAGACGATGGAACTGGTGTTCCTGGCGGCCATCCAGCACTTGCCGCCGAGGCAGCGCGCCGTGCTCGTCCTGCGGGACGTGCTGGGTTGGTCGGCCGCGGACACCGCCCAGCTTCTGGAGATGAGCGTGGCCTCGGTCAACAGCGCGCTGCAACGGGCCCGCCCGACGCTGCGCCGACACCTGCCGGAACGCCGCGCCGACTGGACCGCCGCCGCCCGGCCGACCGAGGAGGAGCGCGAGATCCTCCAGCGGTACATGACCGCCGCCGACCAGGCGGACGCGGACGCGGTCGCCGAGCTGCTCAGCGAGGACGTCGTCCTGACGATGCCGCCGAACCGGCTGTGGTTCGCCGGCCGCGAGGCGATGATGTCGTTCATCCGGCCCTCGGTCGACCCGTCCTCGCCGCACTACCTGGGCCGGTGGAAGCACCTGCCCACGTCGGCGAACCGGCAGCCGGCCACCGCCGGCTACCTCCAGCGCCCCGGCACCACCGTCTACCGCGCGCAGGTCCTCGACGTGCTGCGGATCGAGGGCGGCCGGATCGTCGAGATCACCTCGTTCGAACCGCACCTGTTCCGCGCGTTTGGCCTGCCGCTGACCCTGCCGGGGCGCGACGTGTGAGGGGACCGATGAGTTCCCGCGCTCCTGTGCGTCTTCTTTCCTGCGTGCTGTCGAGCACGTGACGAGAAGACGACGGACGTGAGGACGAACATGGTGCTGGACAAGAAGAACGCGGTCATCTACGGCGGCGGCGGGGCGATCGGCAGCGCGGTCGCGAAGGCGTTCGCCGCGGCGGGCGCGAACGTCCATCTCGTGGGCCGGACCAAGGAGACCCTCGACGCGGTGGCCGGGGAGATCACCGCCGCCGGGGGGAACGCCTCGGTCGCCGTGGTGGACGCCACCGACGAGGCCGCCGTGGAGGCGCACGTGAAGTCCGTGGTGGCCGACGCGGGCACCCTGGACATCTCGCTCAACCTCGTCACCCGTGGCGACGTGCAGGGCGTCCCGCTGCTCGACCTGCCCACCAAGGACGTCGTGGGGCCGGTCGCCACCGGCCTCACCGCGAACTTCGTCACCGCGCGGGCCGCCGCCCGCCAGATGGTCGAGCAGGGCTCCGGCGTGATCCTCGCGCTCAACAGCGGCTCGGCCCACGGCAGCCCGATGATGGGCGCCACCGGCCCCGCCGACGCCGCGATCGACGCGTTCGTGCGCAACCTGGCCGCCGAGATCGGCCCGCGCGGCGTGCGCGTGCTGGGCGTGTGGACCGCCGGCCTGCCCGAGACGCTCTCCCGGGAGAAGCTCGCCACGTTCAGCGGTGGCGTGATGATGGAGGAGGAGGCGTTCCAGGGCATCCTCCAGAACCTGGACCAGATGCGGATGACCAGGCGGTCCCCGCGCCTGAGCGAGGTCGCCGCCACCCTCACCTTCCTGGCCTCGGACCACGCCGCCGCCATCACCGGCACCTTCGTCAACGCCACCAGCGGCATGTTCCCGAGCTGAGGCGGCGCGTCGGGCGCAGAACCGCCCCCAGAGCCACTCCCAGCGACGCGTACCGCCTCACCACGACGAACGACGCCTGTCCCGCCAGGGGACGGCGTCGTTCGTCATTTCTGCGGAGGGGAGTGCGCGGCGCTGGGGTTCGAGGGTTCCTCGTCGACAAGAACGTCCTCAGTGGACAGTTCCTACATCCCGGAGCCCGCCCCGGAACCCACCCACCTTCCTCAGGGCAGCCCCCCACCCTTCCCGGGGGGCGAGCCCCGCTCCAGCCTACCGCGAAGTGCCTCACGAGCCAGGCTGTTCCCGTCTCCTGTGGAGGAATTCGGGGGACTGTGGACAACTCCGGAGTGTCATCGTCCCCCGGAACACCTCCCATTCCGATGGCCCGTTTGAGGGGCGCGAGCCTCGGTCGAGCGGCTTGAGGCCCCCTCGCTCGTAACCAAGACACATGGCGGTGACAGTGACATCTCGACCGAGACGCTTCGAAAGAGACAGCGCGAAAAAGACAACGTGAAAGAGACGGCGCGAAAGAGACAGCGCGGTGGTCACATGGCGACGGGCCACCCCGAGGGCCAGGCTGACCACCCTCGTCACACCTGGCCCCGTGGTGACCCGCCGCGTCCTCAACCGCCGAAGACGGATCAGGCTTCCTCGCTCAGGGACAGGGCGCCCGACGGGCAGAGGCGGACGGCCTCCCGAGCCCGCTCCCGCAGTTCCGCCTCGGGCCTGGTGACGAGGACGACCACGCGGCCGTCCTCGTCGTCCTGGTCGAAGAGTTCGGGCGCGGTCAACGCGCACATCCCCGCCCCGACGCACACCTCCCGGTCGGCACGGATCTCGGCCATGGTCAGTCCTCCCAGGTCACGGGGAGGCGGTGCACCCCGAAGATGAGCATCTCGTCGCGCAGTGGCACCTCCTCCTGGGGCACCGCCAGCCGCAGGGTCGGGAAGCGGCGGAACAGGGCCGGGAAGGCCACCCGCATCTCGACCCGCGCGAGCTGTTGGCCCAGGCACTGGTGGACGCCGTGCCCGAAGGCGACGTGCCCCGAGGTCTGCCGGGTGAGGTCGAGGGTGTCGGGGTCGGCGAACCGCTCCGGGTCCCGGTTGGCCACGGGCAGGCTGACCATGACGGTCTCGCCCGCCCGGACCGTGACGCCCTCGACCTCGACGTCCTCCAGCGCGGTGCGGAGGGTTCCCGGGACGATCGCGAGGTAGCGGAGGAGTTCCTCGACCGCGTTGTCCACGGTGTCCGGGTTGGTGATCACGGGGATCTGCTCGGGGTGCGCCAGCAGCGCGAGGGTGCCCAGACCGAGCATGTTCGCGGTGGTGTCCAGCCCGGCGCCCAGCAGCATGAACGCGAGGTTGGTCAGCTCCTCGTCAGTCAGCCCGGCCCCGTCGACGACCAGGCCGCCGAGCAGGTCGTCGGTCGGCGTGCTCCGCTTCTCCCGCACCAGCTCGCCGAGGTAGGTGAGGATCCCGACCAGCGTGCGCTGCTGTTCCTCCGGTGTGGCGTCCTGGCGGGACAACTCGGCGACCTGCTGGCCGAACCGCTCCCGGAACTCGTCGGGCACGCCGAGCAGTTCGCAGATCACCATCGCGGGGATGGGCCGGGCGTAGGTCGCCACGAGGTCCACCGGCGGCCCGGCCGCCGCCATCCGGTCGAGGTGCTCCTCGGCGAGCTGTTCGATCCGCGCGGTGAGCTGGCGCATCCGGCGGACCGTGAACTGGCCGGTGAGCAGGTGCCGGTAGTGGGTGTGGTCCGGCGGGTCCATGCCGATGAACATGCCGGGAGGCGCGGGCGGGAGCGACCCGCCGCTGGGGCTGAGGTTGCCCCTCAGCTCCTGTCGGGCGCTGAACCTCGGGTCGGCGAGCACCGAGCGGACCGTCGCGCGCCGGACGACCACCCATCCGAGCCTGCCGTCGGGCAACCGCAGCGGGGCGATCGGCCGCCCCTCGCGCATCGCCATCAGCTCGCTCGGCGGGTCGAAGGGTCCGGCGTTGGCCAGAGGAAACGTCAGGGGTTCTGTCGTCATCGTCGTCGTCCTCACCAGATGGTGGCCGCACGGGTGTCGTGTGGCCCCCTGTGTCGTCCTGAGACTCCGCCGGCAAAGTTACATCGGGTGTAACCGTACAGCAAGGGTAACTTTGCTACTGATGTAAACTTTTCCCCATGCACGAGTCGCGGCGCGAGCGGAAGAAGCGGGAGACCCGTCGGCTGCTCACGGAGACGGCCCTCCGGCTGTTCGCCGAGCAGGGGTACGAGCGGACGACGGTCGCCCAGATCGCCGCGGCGGCGGACGTCGCGACCAAGACGTTCTTCAACCACTTTCCCAGCAAGGACGACGTGCTGTTCGCCGACAGCAGGGACAGCGTGCGGACCGCGCTCGACGTGATCGCCGACCGGCGGGAGGGGGAGAGCGTCGCCGACCTGCTGACCCGCGCCTACGAGGCCATGCTCGCCGGGTACGACGAGCGGGGGAGTGGGCTGCGCGACCCCGAGCTGATGGAGATCTACCCCGCCCTGGTCCGGTCGGTGCCCTCGCTCCAGGCCAGGGCGCTCCAGGTCGCGTTCGACATGCAGCGGGACATCGCCGTGGCGCTGGAGAGGGCCTGCCCCGACGAACTCGACCCGGTCACCGCCGCCGCCGTGGTCGGCGCGTTCGTCGGAGCCGTGCAGGCGGCCACGCTCAGGAGCCTCGAACTCGAACAGTCCGAAGAGGACTTCTGGGCGGCCATGCGGCGCGGTGTGGACGTCGCACTCGGCGGCATCCGCGCGTACTGATCCGTCGACTCTCGGCGAGAGCCCCGGGTGCGGGCCACCGGTGACGCGCCGGGGCCGCCCGGTCGCGCGGCCCTGTGGCCGACGCCAACCCCGTCGCCGCGCGTGTCGGCTGTCCCGGACGGGTAGCCGAACCGAAGGCAGCCCGTGCCGACCCGCGGCGCAGGGCCGCGGGGCGGGGTGCGACGGAAGGTGGTGACCGTGATGACGCAGGTCGCGGAGATGCTCCGCACCTACCCGGCGGACCTGGGTCGAGTGGACCGCGAGGCGCTGATGCGCTGCATCGAGGAGTGCTACTCCTGCGCCCAGGCGTGCACCGCGTGCGCCGACGCGTGCATGTCGGAGGCCGACGACATGCTCCCGATGCTCCGCAAGTGCATTCGTTCCTGCGAGGACTGCGCGGACGTGTGCGACACGACCGGCCGCATCCTGTCCCGCCACACCGGCTACGACGCCAACATCACGCGCGCGGTGCTGGAGGCGTGCGCGACCGTGTGCCGTGCCTGTGGCGACGAGTGCGCGAGCCACGCCGACCGGCACGACCACTGCCGGGTGTGCGCGGAGGCGTGCCGGAGCTGTGAGCGGGCGTGTCGGGAGCTGGTGACCTCACTGGGCTGAGGACTCGCTGGACAGAGTTCACCGGGCTGGAACGGGCGGCGGCCTCGCTGGGCTGGGGCGAGGGGCCGAGCGGGAGGCCCGGTGCGGATGTTGGTGGCGGGAGCCGGATTCCGGCTCCCGCCACTTCGTGTCCTCCGGTCCTGTCACGCGAGACCCTGGATGACCCTCCCTCTTTTTAAGTCAGTTGATTGACTTACTTCGGCGCCGGGTGCACGCTGTGCTCCAACAGGCCTTCACGGAGAGGGAGCGCGTGGTGACTCCGAGCGAGGTGAGCGACCTGGTGCGCGGCCCGGTCCCCCTCGACGCGCCGACGCCGCCCGCTCCCGCGCACCGAGGTTCGAGTGCCGCCGCGCACGCTGCCGTCGTGGGAACTCGCGGTCCCGGTAGAGGATCTGCATCGGATCGAGGGGGCCGCCGTCGGCGGGCTCCAGGAACTACCGGTGCGATGGTGATGACGATGAGCGGGACTGTCAGCAGCGATCCGGGGCGGACGTTGCGGGCGGAGCGGGCGCACGCGACCCGCGAGCTGATCCTGACCGCGGCGGAACGGCTGTTCGCCGAGCACGGGGTGCTCGCCGTGTCCAACCGACAGGTCAGCGAGGCAGCCGGCCAGGGCAACAACACGGCCGTCGGCTACCACTTCGGGACCAAGGCCGACCTGGTGCGGGCGATCATGCGCCGGCACGCCGCACCGATCGAGGAGATCCGTCGGCGCAGGGTGGCCGAGATCGGCGACAGCGCGGACCTCAGGGACTGGGTCTCCTGTCTGGTGCGCCCGGTCACCGAGCACCTGGCCGCGCTGGGCAGCCCCACCTGGTTCGCCCGGTTCGCCGCGCAGGTGATGACCGACCCGTCGCTGCGCCCGATCATCGCCGAGGAGGCGCTGTCGTCGCCGTCGCTGGTCCGGATCGTGGAGGGGCTGAACCGGTGCCTCCCCGACCTGCCGCCCGAGACCAGACTCGAACGGGCCGAGATGGCCCGGCAGCTCCTGGTGCACCTCGTCGCCCACCGGGAACGCGCGCTCGCCGAGGGCGCCCCCACTCTCCGGGCGAGCTGGCACGACACCGCGAACGGGCTGATCGACGCGCTCGTGGGGTTGTGGCTGGCGCCCGTCACGTCTCCCGCACCACCCGAGGAGGAACAACCGTGACAGTCTTCGTGGACCGGGACGGGCGTCCCGGAGCCGCCGACCCGGTCAGCGTGAACGCGTGAGCGCCCCGGGCCACGTGCTGGTCGTCGGCGCCTCGGTGGGCGGCCTCACCACCGCGGAGTCCTTACGCCGCAGGGGTTTCACGGGCCGTCTGACCCTGCTGGACGCCGAGCCGCGCCAACCCTACGACCGGCCGCCACTGTCCAAACAGGTCCTCGCCGGGGTCTGGCCGCCGGAGCGCGTCCCGTTGCGCCAGCCAGAGACCCTGTCCGCATTGGACGCGGAGTTCCTCCTCGGCGACCCGGCCGCCGGTCTGGACGTCGCTGAGCGGACCGTCCACACCGTGGGCGGACGCGTTCTGACCGCTGACGTCGTGGTGGTGGCCACCGGGCTGCGGCCCCGCACTCTCCCCGGGCAGGCCGGCCTGGCCGGCGTCCACGTGCTCCGCACCCTCGATGACGCCATGGCGCTCCGCGCCGACCTGCTCCGCTGCGCGCGGCTCGTGGTCGTCGGCGACGGCGTGCTCGGCGCCGAGATCGCCGCCTCCGCGCGCGGAATGGGCGTGGAGGTCACCATGGTCGGCCCCCAACCCGCGCCCCTGACGTCGCGGTTCGGTCCGCTGGTCGCGGGAGTGCTCGCCGAACTGCACACCGAGCGCGGGGTGGACCTGCGGCCCGGAGCCGCGGTCACCGGGCTCACCGAGCGGCACGGGCGGGTCACCGGCGTGTGCCTGGAGGGCGGCGAGGTGCTGCCGGCCGACGTCGTGGTCGTCGCGCTCGGCGGCGAACCCGTGACGGACTGGCTCGCGCACAGCGGCCTCGACGTGGACGACGGGCTGATCTGCGACTCCCGTTGCCGCGCGGCCGAAGGAATCTACGCCGTGGGCGACGTGGCCCGCTGGCACCACGAGGCGCTGGGCGTGGCGGTGCGGTGGGAGAACCGGACCAACGCGGTCGAACAGGCGGTCGCGGTCGCCGGCGACATCCTCGGCGACGACCAGCCCTACACCCCGGTGTCGTACTTCTGGACCGACCAGTTCGACGCCAGGATCCACGTGCACGGGGAGACGTCCCCCACCGCTGAGGTGTCCATTGTGGAGGGTGACGTCGCGGAGCGCCGTTTCGTCGCCGCCCACCGCCGCGACGGCGGGGTCATCGGCGTCGTCGGCTGGAACATGCCGAAACAGGCCAGGCTGCGCCGACGGGAACTCGTCGGGGCTTCGGTACTCGTGGGAGGGAAGTCATGACCGGAACGATCGACCCGGTGGCCGAGCAGACTCCGGCGTTCCCGGCGGCGCGGGCGGCCGGCTGCCCGTTCGACCCGCCGCCCACCGTCCAGGCGCTGCGGGAGCGGACCCGGCTGACCAGGGTCCGGCTGGCGGACGGCAGCACGCCGTGGCTGGTGACCCGGTACGACGACCAGCGCGCGTTGATGGCCGACCCGAGGATCAGCTCGGACGTCACCCGGCCCGGCTTCCCGAGCCCCTCGCCCGTCAGGGGGCGACCCCTCAGCTTCATCCTCATGGACGACCCGGAACACGCACGGCTGCGGCGCATGGTGACCGCGCCGTTCGCCATCCGCCGGGTGGAGGCCATGCGGCCCACCGTGCAGAAGATCGTGGACGACCTGATCGACGAGATGCTCGCCGGCCCCAGGCCGGTGGACCTCGTCCAGGCTTTCGCGCTTCCCGTGCCCTCGCTGGTGATCTGCCAACTGCTCGGCGTGCCCTACGCCGACCACGACTTCTTCCAGGACAACAGCCGGGTCCTCATCAACAGGGACGTGACGCCCGAGGAGCGGTGGGTGGCCGTGGACCGGCTGTCCGCCTACCTCGACCGGCTGATCGGCGAGAAGCTCGACCACCCGGAGGACGACCTGCTGTCGTCGCTGGCCGACCGGGTCGGGAAGGGGGAGCTGACCCGGCCGGAGGCGGCCCAGATCGGCGTCCTCATGCTGGTCGCCGGGCACGAGACCACCGCCAACATGATCGCGCTCGGCACGCTCGCCCTGCTCGAACACCCCGACCAGCTCGCCCTGCTCCGCGAGTCGGACGACCCGGCGCTGGTCGCCTCCGCCGTCGAGGAGCTGTTGCGCTACCTGCACATCACGCACAACGGGCGGCGCCGCGTCGCGCTGGCCGACATCGAGATCGCGGGTCAGGTCATCCGGGAGGGCGAGGGCGTGATCCTGCCCAACGACATCGCCAACCGGGACCCCGAGGCCTTCCCCGACCCCGACCGGCTGGACATCCGGCGCGACGCCCGCCGGCACGTCGCCTTCGGGTTCGGACCGCACCAGTGCCTCGGCCAGCCCCTGGCCAGGATGGAGCTCCAGGTCGTCTACGGCACCCTCTACCGCCGCATCCCCACGCTGCGGCTGGCCGCGCGGCTGGACGAGATCCCGTTCAAACACGACGGCGCGGTGTACGGGGTGTACGAGCTTCCCGTGACGTGGTGACCCCCTTGGAGGAACTGATGAAGGTGACCGTTGACCAGGACAGGTGTGTCGCGTCGGGCCAGTGCGTGACGGCCGCCATGGCGGTGTTCGACCAGCGCGACGAGGACGGGGTCGTGGTGTTGCTCGACCCCAACCCTTCGGCGGAGCTGGCCGAGGACGTCCGCAACGCGGCGGCGTTGTGCCCGGTGATGGCCATCATGGTCGAGGAGTGACGTCAGGAGCACGCGGGGCGCGCTGGCCGCACAATCGTGGCCAGCGCGCCCCCGTTCCTCTCCGGGACTTCCGTCAGTTGACGGATTTCTTGTGCCGGGTGCGGGCGTTTGATAGCCCTGATCCTGGTTTCGCTGTGCCACGAGCCGAGGAGGTCCTGATGCTCCGCCGCCAGCGGCGCGGGACTTCCGACTCCTCGCTGCCCCGTTCGCTGGTCACAGCCGTGGCGCCGCGCCTGTCGCGCGCCGCGAGCCGCCGGTGTCGAACGGGGCCGCCCGAGCGGCCCACAACCGTTCCCGAGGAGTGATCAGATGAGCACGTGGAGATCCCGAACGGCCCGCGCCGTCGCGGTGGCTGCCGCCGCTGTCGCCGCGCTGACCCTGGCGTCGGCCGCCCACGCGAGCACGCCGACCGCCAGCGCACAGGCGTGGCCGTCGTTGTCCGAGTTCGTCGCCGACCACGTGCGCGGCGGCTCCGTTCCCGGTTGTCGGGACGTGACGATCCGGTCGGCGGCCAACGGGAAGTTCGTGGCGGCCGAACTGAACTACGCCCGCGACTTCGCCGCGATGCTCCGCGCCCGGTCGGACGCGCCGGGGGCGTGGGAGGTCTTCAACGTCTGTCTTGACGGGAGCAACTCCACCATCCGCTCCACCGCCAACGGGAAGTTCGTGGTGGCGGAGCTGAACTACGGCCGCGACGTCCAGGCCCTGCTGCGTGCCCGGTCGGACGCGCCGGGAGCCTGGGAGCGGTTCACCATCTCCCAGTCGTGCGGTGGCGGGTGCGTGACCATCCAGTCCAGCGCCAACGGGAAGTTCGTGGCGGCCGAACTGAACTACGGTCGCGACGTGTACGCGATGTTGCGTGCTCGCGGCGACACGCCCAGCACCTGGGAGTCATTCGTCTGATCGGCGCGGACAACCTGGTCCCGACGCCCCTCGTGTGGGCGTCGGGACCAGATGGCGTCGACAGTTCTCCCGTCGTCGGGCAGGTGGGGAAGCCCGCGGCGGGACTGTGTTTGTCAAAGAGGTGCTTGTCAAAGAGGTGCTTGTCAAAAAGATGCTTGTCAAAGAGGCGGTTGCCAGAGAGGCGGTTGCCAGAGAGGCCTGAGAGGACCACGGGGCACCCCGCGAGGCCGCACGGGAAAGGGAGTCAGGACGGCGCCGCCCGACTCCGGACAGCGCCGCCCCGGATCAGCCCTTCGCCTTGACTCCGAAGTGGACGGTCTTGGCGGTCAGCAGGAAGAGGTCCTGGCGACGGTCGACGCCCGCCGGGTCCTCCGGGTCGAGCAGCCGGTCCAGCGTCGCGACGTCGTCGGCGTCGAGGACCTCGGCGAACATGCCGCGCTGCCGCTCCAGCATCTGGCGCACCGCCCGCCTCGGCCCGTCGGCCAGGGGCGCGGGGTGGTCCACCAGGAAGCTCCTGCTGCGCACCTCGGTGAGGCCGGCGGCGCGCAGCATCCCCGCCCAGTCCTCGACCACCGACACCGTGCCGGGCAGCTCGGCCCGCATCCGGTTGAAGCGGTCGGCCATGGCCACGTCCAGCCGGGTCTGGAGGCCGGGGCGCCCGAAGCCGAGGTCGCGCGGCAGCGACCGGGCCGGCAGCCCGCCCTCGACGATCGCCAGGACCCCGCCCGGTTCGAGCAGGCCGGCCAGCAGGTCGAGCGCGCCCTGTTGGTCGCCGACGTGGTGCACGACCTGGCCCGACCACACCAGGTCCGCCCTGGGCAGGTCGGCGAGCCCCTCGGGGAACTCGGCCACCCGCGTCCTCAGCCGGACGCCCAGCCGCTCGGCCCGCCGCTCGGCGCGGGCCAGCAGCTCCGGCGACCCGTCCACCGCGACCACCTCGGCCTCGGGGAACACCTCCGCCATCCGGCAGGCCGCCACCCCGGGGCCGCTGCCCACGTCGAGCACCCGGCGCGGGGCGAGGTCACGCAGCTCGTCGAGGGCCTGCCGCACGTACGGGCTGTGCGCCTCACCCTCCAGCTCCAGCATGTCGGCCATCGCGGCCCAGTCGAAGTCGTTGTCCACACCCACTCCAGCCGTTCGTCCCTGTGCTCTGCCCCACGTCGCCCTGCCCGACGGGTCCGGTGGGCGGCGCTGGTGGTCCCGCCCGCGTCCTCGCCGCCCCCACCCTCTCGGCGGGGCGCCGCAGCACCGACCATGCCCGGCGCGCCGATGGTTTGACAAATCCTGTTGCTGTTTCTGCAATAGGGGGATGGATGACGTGCTCGCCGCCGTGGGACCCAGGCTCAAACAGCTCCGCCAGCAGCGCCAGTGCACCCTCGCCGCGCTGTCCGAGGCCACCGGGATCTCGGTCAGCACCCTGTCCCGCCTGGAGTCGGGGC
Organism: Streptoalloteichus tenebrarius; assembly: GCF_024171885.1. GTDB lineage: Bacteria > Actinomycetota > Actinomycetes > Mycobacteriales > Pseudonocardiaceae > Streptoalloteichus > Streptoalloteichus tenebrarius. The sequence continues at coordinate 218,846 of NZ_JAMTCP010000001.1, forward strand.
AACGCAAGCCGAGCCTCGAACTGCTGCTGCCGATCGCGCACGCCCACCAGGTGCCGCTGGACGAGCTGGTCGGCGCGCCCCCGATCGGCGACCCCCGGGTGCGGATGAAGCCGGTCCGGCGCGGAGACATGACGATCGTGCCGCTGACGCAGCAGCCCGGCGGGTTGCAGGCGTACAAGATGCTCATCGGCGCCTCCCGGAGCAAGCCCGACCTGCGGACCCACGAGGGCTACGAGTGGCTGTACGTGCTGAGCGGGAAGCTGCGGCTGATGCTGGCCGAGCACGACGTCGTGCTCAAGGTGGGGGAGGCCGCCGAGTTCGACACGCGGGTGCCGCACTGGTTCGGCAGCACGGGGGAGGGGCCGGTGGAGATCCTCAGCCTGTTCGGCCCGCAGGGCGAGCGCATGCACGTGCGCGCCAAGCCCCGTGGCCGGGAGTGACCAGCACACCGACGCGACCAGCCCGCGCCCACCCAGCCGCTGCCAGACCTGATGGCCGGCAGGACTGAGGCCCGCTATTCCTCTCCGATCGGCGGCCAGGACCTGCCCGGGCTCCGGAGGCGGCCGACCTGTGCCCCGAGGCCGGCCGTCGCCGGCTGTCCTGGGACCGGGCCGAGTACCACGACGTCGCGCACGGGCGCGGAGGCAGCGGGACGCTCGGCCCCCGAGTGGCGGCCGTTGCCGCCCTGGCCACGGCGACCCGGGCTGGAGGCACCACGACGCTCCGACGGATGAGCAGCGGGGTCTGGGCGACGTGGCGCGCGCCCACGGAGATGACCGAGTCGTCGAGGCCGACGTACTCGTCGAGGGTGATCGTGGCGAACTCGGGGACGACGTAGATCGGGTAGGTGGGTCCCTGGTCGCGGGCGAGCGGACGCTGCGCACGTGGTTGACGACGACGTCGGCGGACCACTCCAACGCAACGAGGTGGTGTTGCGGTCCTTCGCCCTGTGGACGGTCGACCCCGGGCAGGCCCAGGACTTCCTGCGCGAGGAACTGGAGTACCACCGTGAGACCGAATGAGCCCCGCGACGCCTGGCCGCGCCGACGCGACGGCGGGTCGTCGACGGGACGGCGGGTCGTCGACGGGACGGCGGGTCGACGGAAGACCGCCGCGGACAGTGAAAGACAGCGGAAGACGGAAGACAGCGGAAGGACGCCAGGTGGCCACGAGCGCTCCCGAGGACCGCACCCTCGAACTGGAGGACGGGCGGCACCTGGCGTACACCGTCTTCGGTGACCCCGCCGGTCGGCCGTGCTTGTTCGTGCACGGCTTCTCCTCGTCCCGCTGGGCCGCCGGGTGGACGCTCGGTCAGGAGCACGCGCGTCGACACGGCGTGCGCCTGATCGCGGTGGACCGGCCCGGCTACGGCCGGTCCACCGCGCGTCCCGGGCGCGGATTCCTGGCGTGGGCTCACGACGCCTCGGCGCTCGCCGACCATCTTGGTCTCGACCGGCTCGCGGTGATCGGCGTGTCCATGGGGGCCGCACCCGCACTGGCGTTGGCAGCGCTCCGCCCCGACCTCGTGTCCAGCGCGACCGTCCTCAGTGGAATGCCGCCGATCGACCCCGGGGAGCGCTGGCGACCCGACAGCCGGTCCGACGCCCTGTACTGGGCGCTGGCCCGACACGCGCCGGGGCTGTTGGGCGTCCTGTGCGCCACCTCTGCGCGGGCCATGGCCTCCGCCGCCGACGGCGACCCCGGCCGGCTCGTCGGCCAGGTCGAGCGGACGCTCCCCGAGGCGGACCGCCGGGTCCTGCGCGAGTTGTTGGTCGCGGAGCACGGCGACGCCCGCGCGGCGTTCGCTGCCGACGTGCGCGAGAGCAGTCGGCAGGGCGGTGCCGCGATGGTCGACGACCTGCGGCGGCACCTGCGGCCGTGGGGGTTCGACCCGGCCGAGGTCCGCGGGCCGGTCTTCCTCTGGCACGGGCTGGACGATCCGAAGGTGCCGGTCTCGCTGGCGCGTCGCCTGGCCGACAGGCTCCCCACCGGCAAGACCAGGTTCGTGCCCGGTGGGCACCTCGCCGCCTTCGCGCACCGGGACGAGATCTTCGACCAGATCACGTCAGCCTGGTCCGACCACCGTGGATGACGTGTCCTCTGTGGACACACAGAGGACGGTTGATGTCGAGGCCGCGTTCTCAGGGATTTCGGCTGGCACAAGGGAGATCGGTGCCGCGACCAGTGCGGTCGCGGCACCGACACGCGGAACCGTTCTCGGGTGAGCGAGCAAACGTCGGCCTCAGGGGACGTGTGCTCAGACCAGGCCGCCGTTGGCGTGGATGGTCTGACCGGTGATCCACCCGCTGTCCGGGCCCGCGAGGAAGGCCACGACGCCGGCGACGTCCTCGGGCAGGCCGACCCGGCCGAGCGGGGTCATCTGGGCGACGCCGCCCAGCACCTCGTCCGGGACCGCGCCGCGCAGCATGTCCGTGTCGGTCGGCCCGGGAGCGACGGAGTTGACGGTGACACCCCTCGCCCCGACCTCCTTCGCGGCCACCCGGACGAACTGGTCGACGGCGGCCTTGCTGGCCGCGTACACCGCCTCTCCCCGCGTGGCGTAGACGGCGCTCATGGACGAGACCGCCACGATCCGCCCGCCGTCCCGCAGTCGGGGCAGTGCGTGCTGGATCGTGAAGAACACGCCCTTGGCGTTGACCGCCATCAGCCGGTCGTAGTCCGCCTCGCTCGTCTCCGCGATGGTTCTCGACAACGAAGCCCCGGCGTTGACGACCAGGACGTCCAGCCCGGGCAGGCCGGCCGCGCCGAACCGCCGGTCCGCCTCGGTGAACAGGCCCTCCACGGCGGCGAGGTCCGCCTGGTCGGCCCGGACCGCCCACGCCACGCCCCCGGAGGCCCGCACCTCCTCCACCACGCGGTCCGCGCCGGCCTCGTCCTCGCGGAAGCTGAACACCACGGACGCGCCCTCGGCGGCCAGGCGCAGCACGACCGCCCGCCCGATGCCCCGCGAACCACCGGTCACCACGGCGGCACGACCGGCCAGAACCTTGCTCTCGTGACTCATGCGACGCACGCTAGGAGCCATCGCGGCCAGGATCGGGCCGCGATCGGCCGCATACTCGGACCATGGTGGACACCTCGGCCCGGCTGCTCCGGCTGCTCGCCCTGCTCCAGACCCGACGGGACTGGGCGACCGCCGACCTGGCCGAGCGGCTCGGTGTCGCCGCCCGCACGATCCGCAGGGACATGGGCCGCCTGCGCGGCCTCGGCTATCCGGTGCACTCCACGCCCGGCGTCGCCGGCGGCTACCGGCTCGGCGCGGGAGCGGCCCTGCCGCCGCTGCTGCTCGACGACGACGAGGCCGTGGCGGTCACGGTCGGACTCCGGACAGCCGCGGATGGGTCGGTCTCCGGCATCGAGGAGGCCTCGGTGCGCGCGCTGGCCAAGCTCGAACACCTGCTGCCCGCCCGGCTCCGCCACCGGGTCGCCACCGCGCGGGCCATGTCCGTGCCGTCGCCCAGCCCGGGCCCCAAGGTCGACGTCTCGGTGCTCACGGCGCTCGCCGCGGCCTGTCGCGACCACCACCAACTGCGGTTCGACTACCGCGACCACAACGCCGTCACCAGCCTCCGCACGGTCGAGCCGCACCACCTCGTGTACACCCGTCACCGCTGGTACCTCGTGGCGTTCGACCGCGACCGCGAGGACTGGCGCAGCTTCCGCGCGGACCGCCTCACGCCCCGCGTCCCCACCGGACCCCGTTTCACGCCACGGCAACCGCCGGCCGAGGACCTGGTCGGTTTCGTCACCCGAGGAATCGCCGACGCCCTCTGGCGGTACCGGGCCCGCGTCGTGGTGCGCGCGCCGGCCGCGTCCGTGGCCGATCGTCTGCCGCCAACCTGGGTGCTGGAAACCACCGACGCCGACACCTGCGTGCTCGACGCCGGAGCCGACACCCCGCACATGCTCGCCGTCTACCTCGCCGCCCTCGACGTCGACTTCGACGTCCTCGACGCGCCCGAACTCACCGAACGGCTCGGCGTGTTGGCCCGTCGGTTCACGCGTGCCGCCAGTAGCACACCGCAAGAAACCCCGCAGGAGTAATGCGGACAAGCGTTTCCTTGTGCAGTCAGCGTCTTTCGTCGGCGCGGTCTCCCGCTGACCCGGCGTGGTCCACCAGGAACCAGTCTTCGATCAACCGGTTCGCGAACTTCCGCGACGGGTCCATGTCCTGACGCAACGCGCGGAACTCCGCCCAGTACGGGTATCGGCTCGCCAGCAGTCGTGGGGACGTCATCGAGATCTTCCCCCAGTGGGGGCGAGGAGACCACGGGTCGAGCGCGTGCTCGATCCGGGGAAGGACCCGGGAGACCGCGCCCGCGTCCGGCCGCCAGGTGAAGTGCACGGCCACGCTCGCCCGGTGGTGGCTCGGGCTGAGCCAGTGCGGTTCCGCCCCCACCGTGCGGATTTCCGAGACCTGGAGAACGGGTGTGATCAGGGGCGCGAGTTCCCGCAGCGCCCGCAACACCTCCGTCATGCGGTCCCGGGGGAGGAGGTACTCGGACTGGAGTTCGGCGCCGGCGCTGGGGACGCGGTCGGGGCGGAAGTGGGGGAGACGTTCGTGCCAGGGACCGGGGACGCCCAACTGGGGAGTGCAGTTCTCGGCCGACAGGTGCGCGATCGGATGCCGGGGTCGGGACGCCTTCCGCGCCCCTGTCCAGGTCAGGTCCACCGGCGCGTCGTCGGAACGCCGCTTCACCCAGACCGAGGGGGACCGGCGCCAGTCGGTGAAGACACTCACGGCGGAGGCGCAGGCGAAGATCTCCGCGCCACCGTCCAGCAGCGAGGACCAGGGAAGGTCCTCGTAGACGTGCTGCTCTACCTCGAAGGTCGGGACCAGGTCCAACTCCAGATGCGTCACGACCCCGAGCGCGCCCAGTGAGACGACCACGCCCTCGAACCGGGGCGAGCCCCGAGAGATCGTCCTGACCTCACCGTCCCCGGTCACCCACCGCACCGCCCGTACCGCGCTCGCGAGGCTCCCGACGTCGTTGCCGGACCCGTGGGTGGCGGTCGCGCACGCGCCGCCCACCGAAATGTGAGGCAGGGACGGAAGAATGGGCAGAGCCAGAGCACGCTCGTGCAGGCGTGGCGCCAGTTCACCCAGGGTGGTCGCCGCGCTGACCCATGCGGTGCGGCTGTCAGCGTCGACCTCGACGGTGCGGGGAAGCCGGTCGAGCCGCAGAAGAGTCCTGGACGTCTCCACGAGCGCGCTGAACGAGTGACCGGTGCCCATCACTCGCACCTGTCCGGCTTCATTCACCAGCTCCTGAAGATGTTCCACGCTGACAGGCGCGTGCACATTCCTCGGGGAGAACACGACGTTTCCCGCCCAGTTCCGCACGGCCTGACTCATCGCGCTCCTCGCGTCAGTCGGGAAGTTCGCCTCGGACACGCGCCCGGACCACCGCTGCTTCTCTGTATGAGGAGCGTGTCCCACGTACCCGTCGTCCACGCGTGACCTGCGGATGTCCCGTCTCGCCAGACGTTCTCCCGATCCCACTTGATCTTAACGGTTCGGCTGCCGACCCGGTTACCCCCAGGGCATCAGGGCGTTCTCCCTCCACCCTCGTCACCGCCATGAGCCAACAAGACCTTCGCTGAACCCAATTTTCCTTGGCCACAGGCCATTCCGGAGATCGGCCGAACGGCGGCATGCCCAGGTGGTGGCGGTGGATGTCCGCTGGAGGGTGGCATTGACCTGAACCAGTTTGTCCTTGACACCGCTGTAGCTGACTCGAAGGACTCGACTTCTCCGAGCCAGCCTTCCCTTCCTGGCCTCGATGACGCGAGCCACCCGATTGCCTCGCATCTCTTCCAACCTGGTGCGTGGCGCGGGATCCTCATCGTGTTCGACGTGCCCGAAAGTAGGCGTTCGCGGCGGGAACGAACATCAGGAGCACGGCGGTGAGGACGGCCGCGACATGGAGGGCGCGGATCGCCCCGAACGCGAGGTCGCGTGGTCCGGCGTCCGCGAGGAACGCGCCGAGGGAACTTCCCTTAGCGAGCGCGGTGAGCGGGGGAACGACCATCGAGGCCGTGCCCAGCACACCGAGGCCGAGTGTCAGGGCTGTCCGCGCCCAACCCCGTCCCCTGAGCATGTGGACCGCGACGACCAACGCGGCGACGAAGACGGGCACCCGGATCGCGAGGCCCACGGCGACCTGACCCGCGGATCCCGGGTCGCCGGAAAGCAGACCGCCGACGGCCAGCGCTGTCTCCAGCACGCCGGCGACCACCGCCGTGATCCACAGTGCGAACGCGCCTCGCACCGGGGCCGGTGGTCGCTGGGCCACGCCGGGAGACGGAACGGAACGCGAGGACAGGACGGACTGCGTGGTGGGCACTGCGGTCTCGATTCTGATCGGGAGGAAACAGGCTTCCGCGGGGGAGAGCTTTCCGACTCGGCCCGTCTCCCCCCGGCCGGTCACCCGGCGGATCCTTCCTGAGGTTGTCCCCACCACTCGGGGCAGGATCGCCACCGGGTGGACCGGGCGACGCGCGAGCGTGGTGCCGCCGCTGGAAGGACAGCCGGCGCCGGCCCCACGCCAGCGGGCAGCGGGAAGCGGTCAGGAGACCGAGTGCCAGCCGCTCCACGGGCGCGGTCCCCGCTCGCCCCGGATGCAGGCCAGCCGGAGGGCGGCCTGCGGGTGGAGTTCCGGGCGTTCGGCGGCGGCCTGCGCGGCGGTGCAGGTCATGCGGAACTCCCGGATGTCCCGGAGCAGGGTGTATCCCTCCCACGTCGTCACGTCGTACCCGTAGATGGCGACGAACTCCTCGTACTCCTTCCTGGCCCCGGGGGCGGCCACGGAGTAGAGGTTGAGGGCGCTGTAGATCAGGTCCCACTCGGGAGGGCCGACGGCGACGCGTTCGAAGTCCAGCAACAGGACCTGACCTCGATGGGTCACGGCGATGTTGCCGATCCACGCGTCGCCGTGCACCACGCCGACCGGCCGGGTGGCCGGAAGGGACGTGTAGCGGCGGCGCAGGCTGCGCAGGTGCGCCCGCATCCACGCGCGGTCGTCCTCGGTGAGGGTGTGCGCGCCGTCGATGCGCTGGTCCAGACGCACGAAGGGGTCCAGCGCGGGCAGGGAGAGGCCGGAGGGGACGGGCAGGTCGTGGAAACGGCGCAGCGCGGCCGCCAGGTCGCGTCGCTGTCCGCGTCGGTGCGGCGGGAGTTCGTGCCAGAAGGTGACGGCGCGGTCGGCGACGAGGACGGGCTGCTCGATCTCCAGGGCGCGCACGGCGGGCACGCCGTGGCCGTGCAGCCAGTGGGAGACCGCGACCTCCTTGGCGGCGGCCGCCTGCTGTCCGGGGCGCGCGACCCGCGCGACGACGCGGCCGGGCAGTCGGTAGAGCGCGTTCTCGGCGACCCGGATCAGCTTGGCCTCGGCGCCGGGGAGGCCGACGCGGGCGCATGCGGCGCGGACGACGGTGGCGGTGTCGACGGTGGTGGTCACGGGGTGACCGCCTCGGCCACGGCGTCGCGGAGCGCGGCGACCTCGGGGATCGCCCGGTGTCGCTCGGCGGCCTGCCCCAGGGTCAGCAGGACCGTGGTGATGCGGTGCGAGCGGATGGTGGTGGCGCTGGTCAGTCCCTGCTCGCCCAGCAGCACGGCCTCCCTGGGGTCGCCGACCGCGAGGGTGAGGCGGGCGAGCCGGAGCTGGCAGAAGGCCCTGGCCCTGGCGTACTCGGGGCCGTGGTGGAGGATCGCCTCGCGCAGCCGGGCGGCGGCCTCGTCGGCCCGGTGGCCGTGGCGGGCGAGGTCGGCCAGGGCGTGGCCGGTCTCGCCGGCGTGTTCGGCCGCGTCGTAGTAGGCGGCCCACGGGGGGTCGTCGGCCGGGTTGGACTGGCCGATGTACTCGTCGGCCTCGCCCACGGCGCGGATCGTGTCCTGGACGCGCCCGAGTAACGCCAGGGCGCGGGAGCGGACCGCGGTGAGCATGGCGCGTTCGGTGTGGGTGAGCCGGTCGGCCCGCACCATCGCGTACTCGATCCAGGTCAGTCCGCTGTCCGGATCACCCCGCCAGAACGAGGTCCGGGCGAGGGAGCACAGGACCTTGGCGCGCAGGTGCCAGTCGCCGCCGAGTTCGGCGTAGTGGGCGGCGGCCCGGAACAGGCGCTCGGCCTCCTCGTAGGAGCCGGCGTCGAAGGCGAAGAAGGCGGCGGCGTGGACCAGGCCGCCGACGGCGGAGTACAGCTCCTCCCGGAGGGGCTCCGGGCAGCGGGCCTTGAGGAGTTCGTTGGCGTAACGCAGGTGTTCGGCGATGGTGCTCCGGAGCAGTCCCGACCCGTGCGTGGCGTCCCACGCCCGGTACATCCGCTCCACGCTCCTGATCTCGGTGATCTCCCGGCGTCCGACGGCGCCGGGGGTGGGTAACGACGCGACCGGGCGGATCAGCTCGCCCAGCGCCGGCGGGTGCGCGGAGGGGCCGCTCGGGATCGGCACCGCCGCGGGGGGCGCCGGCGGTGGGGGAGGGGCGCTGCGGTGGCGTGGCTGGAAGCCGAGTTCCTGGTCGGTGGCGACGTCGAGCACGGCGCGGAGTCCCGCGCGGTAGTCGTCCTGCGGGCACCGGATCTCGCCGCGTTCCAGCTTGGCGACGTAGTGGGCGTCCAGCGCCGCCACGCGGCGGTTGCGGTTCTCGTAGATCCACGCGTTGACCGCCTCGGCCAACTCGGCGCGGGACAGCGGATGTCCCGGGTACCGCTGGGACTCACGCCGTTCGCGGGCGCGTCGCAGGTGGTCGTTGGGGGTGCGCGTCGGTCGCATCAGGCCTCCTCCCGGACTCCCCCAGTCTGGCACTGTCCGTCACCACGGAAACACATCCCGCTATCGGGTGAATACCCTCCCAAGATCCTCCCGTAATCCTCCCCACCGTCGCTTCCGCACTCCGGTGTCCCTGACCGCGCCGGGAAGGGGAACCCTGACCGCACGCGGTGATGTCGAGCGAGTCAGGGAGAGCGCGATGACCAGTGACAGCCCCGGTTCCGGCGAGGCGACGCCCGTCCGTCCGCCCGTGTCCGTCCAGGAGGGACGGTCCGACGTTGAGCCTTCCGTTGACGTGAAGGCGTTTCACGTCGTGGGCGAGACCCCGGACGGGGTGCTGTTGGAGTGGGCGTCGGCGAGCCCGGTCGCCGTCGCCAGGGCTGCCGCGACCTGGCGGGCGCGCTACGGGCTGAGCGCCGTCCGGTGGGGTGTCCGGGGCGACGTGGGCGCTGGCGAGCCCGTCACGGTCCTGGTGCGCTACCTGCCCGGCGTGGTGGGGGAGACCCGACGCGTGGTCCACATGGTCCGGCTCGCGCCGGGCGAGTTCATGTCGCACCACCCGAGGGCCTGTTGCGGCACGGTGTTGCGCCTGACCCTGTCCGAGATCTGCGAGCTGGGCGAGGGAGTCCCCTGCGAGCGCTGCCTCGCCGCCACGCTGCGCCGCGAGGTGAGCCCCGGCCGTCCCGCCCCGGTGACCCCGATCCGCCAGGAACTGGCCTCACCGGCCGCGCCCTGAGCCGCCGACGACCGCGCGCGGAAGAACCGACGAGGAGAAGGGAGGGTCGCCACTGATCGGTGTGACCTGACGGAACAGCGATTGATCACAAGTCCCTTGTGGACGCGAGTCCCTGTTTCCCTGACATGTCGGGCCGCGGCTCGTCCTGGCGTCCCCCTCCGTCGCCAGGACGAGCCCGTGGACAACACCCGGCCGATCTGGCGGGCGCCCCGCATGTCCGTCCTTTGTGGACAGAACTGCCCGGCTCCGCCCTCGGGGTGTCGTCAGGGCAGGGGGAGGAACCCCCGTTCCCCGACCTCGGCGAGGTCGACGGCGATGCGGTCGGCGGTCGCGCGCAGCGCCGGCAGCACCCGCTCCCGGAGATCGGCGCTGGTCCTGCGGCTGACCGGGGTGGCGACGTTGACCGCCGCGACCACCCGGCCGGCGCGGTCGCGCAGCGGCACCGCGATCGAGCGCAACCCTTCGTCCAACTCCTGTTCCACCAGGGCGAATCCATCCCGGCGCGCGTTGTCGACGGCGACGGCCAACGCCTCGCGCGTGGTCCGCGTGTGCGGGGTGAAGGGGCGCGGTTCGTGGCGGGACAGGCGCTCCGCCAGCTCCTCGTCCGGGAGGCCGGCCAGCAGGACGCGGCCCATGGCGGTGGCGTAGGCGGGGAACCGCGTGCCCACCCGGATGTCGACGCTCATGATCCGGACCGTGGCCACGCGCGCGACGTAGCGGATGTCCTCGCCGTCGAGCACCGCCACCGACGCGGAGTCGTGCACCTGCTCGACGAGGTCGGCGAGGTGGGGCTGGACGATCTCCTCGAAGGTGAGCCGCGAGAGCTTGGCGTAGCCCAGCTCCAGCACCCGGGGCTGGAGCGCGAAGCGTCGCTGGTCGCGGGCCGGGGCCACGTAGCCGCGCTGCTGGAGGGAGAGCAGCGCCCGGCGCGCGGTGGCGCGCGGCAGGCCGGTCGCGTCCGCCACCTCCGACAACGTGCGGCCGCCAGGGGCGCGCAGCGCGGTGAGCACGGCCAACCCCCTGGCCAGGGACTGGAGGAACTCGGGGCCCAGCTCGTCCTTGTGCGCGCGCAGCCCGCCCGCCACGGGCCGTCCCGCGGGCTTCTCGGCGGCGGGCCGGGCGAGGTCGGCGGCCATGGCGGGCACGCTGGCCCGCAGCCGGGGCAGGGCGTGCTCGACAAGACCCCGCGCGGTGTGCCGGCTGGTGTCGCTGACGACGTTCACCGTGCACGCCGTGGTCCCGTCCGCGCCCGGCACCGGGACGGACACGGCGATGAGGCCGGGTTCGAGGTACTGGTCGTCCACGGCGAAGCCGGTCTCGCCCGCCTCGGCCACCCTCCGCCGGAAGTCCGCGACCCGGTCGGCGGGCAGCTCGCGCAGCCGGGCGCTCTCGTCCCACCTCCGCCAGTCCTCCTCGTCCCACGAGGTCGCGAACAGCGGCCCGGGGGAGCAGCGGTCGGCGGGGAGCGGGAGGCCGATCCGGAAGGAGAGCCGCACCGCGCGGGGACGCGTCCGCTGCGTGAGCAGCCGCACCACCTCGTGGTCGGGGACGGCGACCGACACCGACTCGTCCAGGTCCTCGGCCAGGCGGGCGAGGTGCGGCCCCAGCGCCGACGGGATGCCGCTGGCGGCCAGGTAGGCGTTGCCGATCTCCAGCAGGCGCGGGGCGAGCAGCACCTCGCGCCCCTCGACGCGGACGTGGCCGAGGCGGGCCAGGGTCGAGACGATCCGGTCGACCGTGGCGCGGGCCAGGCCGGTCGCGCGGGCGAGGTCGCCCGGCCGCAGCCGGGGCTCCTGGCTGGTGGCGAGCGTGCGCAGCACGGTCAGTCCGCGATCGAGCGGGCCCACGAGTTCGTCGCCGGACGGGGTGTCCGGGACGGGGGCGGCGGTGGCCGGGCGCGGCATGCGTCCTCCAGTCGGTGTCGGGTGTGGACGGACGCTACCGGCGCGGGCCGGGCGCCCGCCGGCTCTCCGACCACACCCCGCGGGAGGCGTTGACAGCGCCGCGTCCGGCGGACCAGACTCAGCGCCAGTCGATTTTGAACGATAGTTCACTGGGCGAACACAGGGAACATCTCGGGCGGACGATCGGAGCGCGTGCGCGATGGACAAGGTGGTGGCCACCGCGGCCGAGGCCGTGGCGGGCGTGCGGGACGGCGCGTCCTTCGCCGTCGGCGGCTTCGGGCTCAGCGGGGTGCCCTCGGTGCTGATCAGCGCCCTGTACGACACGGGAGTGCGCGGCATCAGCGTGGTGTCCAACAACTGCGGCGTGGACGGCGCGGGCCTCGGCGTCCTGCTGGCCGCCGGCCGCATCGCCAGGGTCACCGCCTCCTACATCGGCGAGAACAAGGAGTTCGCCCGCCAGTACCTCGGCGGCGAGCTGGAGGTTGAGCTGGTCCCGCAGGGCACGCTCGCCGAACGGCTGCGCGCCGGCGGCTGCGGCATCCCCGCGTTCTTCACCCCCGCCGGCGTGGGCACCGCCGTGGCCGAGGGCGGCCTGCCCTGGCGCTACGCGCCCGACGGGACCGTGGCCGTGGCCTCCCCGCGCAAGGAGGTGCGCGAGTTCGACGGCGTCGAGCACGTCATGGAACGCGGGATCAGGACCGACTTCGCGCTGGTCCGCGCCGCGCGCGGCGACCGGCACGGCAACCTGGTGTTCAACAGGGCCGCGCGCAACTTCAACCCGCTCGCCGCCATGGCGGGCCGGGTGACCGTGGCCGAGGTGGAGGAACTGGTCGAGCCGGGTGAGCTGGACCCCGACGCGATCCACCTGCCCGGTGTCTTCGTCCAGCGCGTGCTGCCCCTCACCCCCGAGCAGGCGGCCGACAAGCAGGTGGAGAAGAGGACGGTGCGCGGCTGATGGGCTGGAGCAGGGAACAGATCGCCGCGCGCGCGGCCGCCGAGCTGACCGACGGCTCCTACGTCAACCTCGGCATCGGGCTGCCGACCCTGGTGTCCAACCACCTGCCGGCCGGCGTGCACGTCGTGTTGCAGTCCGAGAACGGCATCCTCGGCGTCGGCCCCTACCCGCGCGAGGACGAGGTCGACCCCGACCTGATCAACGCGGGCAAGGAGACGGTGACCGTCCTGCCCGGCGCGGCCTTCTTCGACTCCGCCCTGTCCTTCGGCATGATCCGGGGCGGCCACGTCGACACCGCGATCCTCGGGGCCATGCAGGTCTCCGCGCGCGGCGACCTGGCGAACTGGATGGTCCCGGGCAAGCTGGTCAAGGGCATGGGCGGGGCCATGGACCTCGTCCACGGCGTCCGCCGGCTGATCGTCGTCATGGAGCACACCGCCAAGGACGGGACCTCGAAGATCGTCGAGGAGTGCACGCTGCCGCTCACCGGCCGGCGCTGCGTCCACCGGGTGATCACCAACCTCGGCGTCCTCGACGTCACCGACGACGGTCTGGTCCTGGTGGAGACCGCCGAGGGCGTGTCGCCGGAGGAGATCGTCGCCCGCACCGCCGCCCCGGTCCGGATCCCGCCCGACCTACGCGCCGGCGCGGCCTCCCCAGCCCACGAGTCCAGGGAGATGTGATGATCGAGCGCCCCCGCGACGTCTACGTCGTCGACGCCGTCCGCACGCCGATCGGCCGTTACGGTGGGGTGCTCGCCGGGGTCCGCCCCGACGACCTCGCCGCGGGCGTGCTGCGCGCGCTGCTCGACCGCTCTCCCGACCTGGACCCCGCCCGCGTCGGTGACGTCATCCTCGGCAACGCCAACGGCGCCGGCGAGGAGAACCGCAACGTCGCGCGCATGGCCGCGCTGCTGGCCGGCCTCCCGGTCACCGTCCCCGGCGCCACCGTCAACCGGCTGTGCGGATCGGGCATGGAGGCCGTCATCCAGGCCGCCCGCGCCGTCGCGCTGGGCGACGCCTCGATCGTGATCGCCGGCGGCGTCGAGTCGATGAGCCGCGCGCCGTGGGTGCTGCCCAAGCCCGAGCGCGCCTTCCCCGCCGGCGACCAGCGGCTGGTCTCCACCACGCTGGGCTGGCGGCTGGTCAACCCGCGCATGCCCGCGGAGTGGACCGTCGCGCTGGGCGAGGGCGCCGAGCTGATCGCCGACAAGTACGGCATCACGCGCGAGGCGCAGGACGAGTTCGCCCTCGCCAGCCACCAGCGCGCCGCCAGGGCGTGGCGGGAGGGCGACTACGACGCGGAGGTCGTGGCCGTCGACGGCGTCGAGGCCAGCCGCGACGAGAGCATCCGCCACGACACCTCGCTGGCCGCGCTGGCCCGGCTCAAGACCGTGTTCCGCCCCGACGGCACCGTCACCGCCGGCAACTCCTCGCCGCTCAACGACGGCGCCGCCGCGCTGATCCTGGCCGACGAGGCCGGGCTCCGCGCGATCGGCCGCGAGCCGTTGGCCCGCGTGGTGACCAGCGCGGTGACCGGCATCGAACCGCAGTACTTCGGCCTCGGCCCCGTCGAGGCCACCCAGCGCGCCCTCGCCAGGGCCGGCCGCTCCTTCGGCGACCTCGACGTCGTCGAACTCAACGAGGCGTTCGCCGCCCAGGCCCTGGGCTGCCTGGCCGCCCTGCCCGAACTGGACCCCGCGATCGTCAACCCCAGGGGCGGCGCGGTGGCGCTGGGCCACCCGCTCGGCGCCTCCGGCGCCCGCATCGCCGGCGCGGTCGCCCACCAGCTCGCGCGGGCCGGGAGCGGCACCGGCCTGGCCACGTTGTGCATCGGCGTGGGCCAGGGGCTCGCGCTGCTCCTCGAACGCTGACCCAGCCCCGTCACCCCACAGGAGCTCCCACCCATGAGCACCCCACCCACCCCGCCGCCGGGGGCCGCCCCGTCGCTGGCCAGCCAGCGGGAGATCGACCGCGAGATCGCCGCGCTCCGACAGTCCTATGTGGACCTGCGGGCCGGGGGAGCGCCCGAGCGGCTCCACCCCGACCGCGACTACCTCCCCTACCGCAGCAGCGCCCTGCGCCACCCCAAGCAGCCGCTGGTCGCGATCGAGGACCCCGAGGTCATGGAGCTGACCGGCCCGGTCTTCGGCGTCACCGACGTCACCGCGCTGGACAACGACCTCACGCGGCAGCACGCCGGGGAGCCGCTGGGGGAGCGCCTGACGGTCACCGGGCGGGTCCTGGACCGCGACGGCCGGCCGGTGCGCGGCCAGCTCGTGGAGATCTGGCAGGCCAACGCCGCCGGCCGCTACGCCCACCAGCGCGACGACCACCCCGCGCCGCTCGACCCGAACTTCACCGGCGTCGGCCGCTGCCTCACCGACGACGAGGGCCGCTACCAGTTCACCACGATCAAGCCCGGCCCCTACCCGTGGCGCAACCACCGCAACGCCTGGCGGCCCGCGCACATCCACTTCTCGCTGTTCGGCACGGCCTTCACCCAGCGCCTGGTCACCCAGATGTACTTCCCGGGCGACCCGCTGTTCCCGTACGACCCGATCCTCCAGTCGGTGACCGACGACGCCGCCCGCCAGCGACTGGTGGCCACCTACGACCACGACCTGTCCGTGCCCGAGTGGTCCCTGGGCTACCGCTGGGACATCGTCCTCGACGGCCCCGCCGCCACGTGGATGGAGGAAGGACGCCTGTGAGCACGCTGCCCCCCACCCCGTCCCAGACGGTCGGACCGTTCTACGGCTACGCGCTGCCGTTCCCCGGCGGCGGCGACATCGCGCCCGCCGGCCACCCCGACACGATCACCATCCGGGGCGTGGTCCTCGACGGGGCCGGCCAGCCCATCCCCGACGCCCTGCTGGAGATCTGGCAGGCCGGACCCGACGGCGACCTCACCGGCCGTCCCGGCTCGATGCGGCGCGACCCGGTCACCGGCGGCCACCTCGGCCGCAACGGCGTGGACTTCACCGGCTTCGGCCGGGTGCCCACCGACGCCGACGGCGGATGGGTGGTCCGCACCCTCCCGCCGGGGCCGCACCGTCCCGGCGCCACCCCGTACCTGTCGGTGTGCGTCTTCGCCCGAGGGCTGCTGCACCACCTGTTCACCCGGATCTACCTGCCCGAGCACGCCGACGCGCTGGCCGCCGACCCGGTGCTCGGCGCGCTGCCGCCCGAGCGCCGCGCGACCCTGCTCGCCACGCGGGAACATGACCGGACGTACCGGTTCGACATCCGTCTCCAGGGCGGGGACGGGCCGCACGAGGAGACGGTGTTCCTTGCCTTCCCCTGACCCCACCGACCCGGCGCCAGCGCTGCCGCCGGGCGCCGACCTCGGCCTGCTCTCCCCGGTGCGGGCCGGGTCGGCGGTGGAGGCCGCCACCGGCGACGTCGCCTTCCTCCAGGCGATGCTGGACGCCGAGCTGGCGCTGACCCGCGCGCAGGCCCGGCTGGGGCTCGTCCCGGGCTCGGCCGTGCCCGCCGTCGCGGCGGCCGCCCGCGCCGACGCCTACGACCTGCCGGGGCTGGCCCTGCGCGCCCGCTCCGGCGGAAACCCGGTCATCCCGCTGGTCGCCGATCTCACGGCAGCGGTGCGGGAACGGGACCCGGCCGCCGCCGGCGCCGTCCACCTCGGCGCGACCAGCCAGGACATCCTCGACACGGCGGCCATGCTCGTGGCCCGCCGGGCCCTGGACCTGGTGCTGGCCGACCTCGACCACGTGGTCGACGACCTCACCCGGCTCGCCGCCGCGCACCGGGACACCCCGTTGCCGGGCCGGACCCTCACCCAGCACGCCGTTCCCACCACCTTCGGCCTCAAGGCCGCCGGCTGGCGTTCGTTGGCCCTCGACGCGCGGCGCCGCCTCGCCGCCGCGCGTGACGCGCTGCCCGCCCAGCTCGGCGGCGCCGGCGGCACCCTCGCCGCGTTCCACGAACTGGCACCCGGGAAACTGGCACCTGGGGACCCGGCCGGGACCGACCCCGGCCTGCGGCTCCTCGCCGCCTACGCCGAAGAGACCGGCCTGGCCGAGCCGGTCCTGCCCTGGCACACCCTGCGCACGCCCGTCGCCGACCTCGGCGCGGCCCTCGCCCACACCGCCGGCGCGCTCGGCAAGATCGCCGCCGACGTGCTCGTGCTCTCCCGCACCGAGATCGGCGAGATCGCCGAGGGCAGCGGCGGCGGCTCGTCGGCCATGCCACACAAGAGCAACCCCGTGCGCGCCACCCTGCTGGCCGCCACCGCGCGCCAGGTCCCCGCGCTGGCGGCCGTGCTGTTCGGCTCGCTGGCCGCCGAGGACGAACGCCCCGCCGGCGCCTGGCACGCCGAGTGGCAGACCCTGCGGGAGGCCCTGCGACTCACCGGGGGCGCCGCCCGCGACGCCGCCGAGCTGGTGGCCGGGCTCGTCGTCCGACCCGAACCCATGCGCGCGCACCTGGACCGCACCCAGGGACTGATCGTCTCCGAACGCGTCCGCCTCGCCCTGACCCCGCTCCTCGGCGCGGCCGCCGCGAAGAAGCTGGTCACCGACGCGGCCCTCCGTGCCGCCACCGAGGGGACCAGCCTCGCCTCCGTCCTGGCGTCCGCGCCCGAACTGGCCGACCTGCCCCCGGACCGCCTCGCCGAGTTCACCGACCCCGCCGCGTACCTCGGCTCGGCCGGCGCCCTCGTCGACCGCGCCCTCGCCGCCGACCGAGCGGACGCGCCGCACCCCACCGCCCGCCAGGAGAACCCGTGACCACGCCGCTCCACCACCGTCTCGACGGGCAGCCGGACGGGACGCCCCTGATCCTCGGACCCTCCCTCGGCACCTCCCTCGCCGTGTGGGACCCCCACGTCGCCGCGCTCGCCGAACACCACGCCGTGCTGCGTTACGACCTCCCCGGCCACGGCGGCTCACCCGCCTCCGCGCTGCCGCACCCCGAGCCCGGGCACACCACCGTCGCCGACCTCGCCCGCCTGGTCCTCGACCTCGCCGACCAGCAGGGCTGGGAGCGCTTCCACTACGCCGGCATCTCCCTCGGCGGCGCGATCGGCGCGTACCTGGCGGTCCACCACCCCGACCGGGTCGTGCACCTGGCCCTGATCTGCTCCTCCGCCCACTTCGGCGACCCCGCCGCCTGGCACGAGCGCGCCGCGCTCGTGCGGCAACAGGGCACCGCGCCCCTCGTGCCCACCGCCCCCGGCCGCTGGTTCTCCGACCTCGCCACCGCCGAGAGCCCGCGGGGCGCCGCCCTGCTCGCCGACCTGGCCGCCACCGACCCGGCCGGCTACGCCGCCTGCTGCGACGCGTTGGCCACCTACGACCTGCGCGGCGACCTCCACCGCATCACCGGCCGCACCCTGGTCGTCGCCGGCCAGCAGGACTCCGCCACCCCACCCGCGCACGCCCGCGAGTTGGCCTCGGGCATTCCGGGCGCGCGGCTCATCGAATTGACCAGCGCCGGCCACCTCGCGGGCATCGAACGCCCCGCCGCCGTGACCGCGGCCCTCCTCACCCACTTCGACCCCGCCGGTCCCGGCGTGGTCTCCGATGGTCCTGGCGTCGGTGTTCGCAGTTCTGGTGTCGGTGCCCAGGGTTCGGGCGCGGTGTCCGAGGGTTCCGGTGTCGATGGCCGGGGTGCCGGCGTGGTGCCCGAGGGTTCCGGTGTCGGCGTCGGTGGTTCTGGCGTCGGTGCCCGGGGTGCCGGCGTGGTGTCCGACAGCTCTGGTGTCGATGTCCGGGGTTCGGGTGTGGTGTCCGAGGGCTCTGGTGTCGGCGTCGGTGGTTCTGGTGTCGATGTCCAGGGTTCGGATGTCGTCTCCGGGAACTCTCGTGTCGATGTTCGTGGTTCCGGTGTCGATGTCCGGGGTTCGGGTGTGGTGTCCGAGGATTCCGGTGTCGATGTCGGTGGTTCTGGCGTCGATGTCCGAGGTGCCGGCGTGGTGTCCGACGGCTCTGGTGTCGATGTTCGTGGTTCCGGTGTCGATGTCCCGGGTTCCGATGTCGTCTCCCTCGGTTCCGACGTCGAACGGTTCGCGGCGGGGATGCGGGTGCGGCGTGCCGTCCTCGGCGACGCCCACGTCGACGCCGCCCAGGCCAGGACCACCCCGTTCACCGCGGACTTCCAGGACCTCATCACCCGCTACGCGTGGGGCGAGATCTGGACCCGGCCCGGACTGGACCGGCGGACCAGGAGCTGCGTCACCCTCACCGCCCTGGTCGCTCGCGGTCACCACGACGAACTGGCGATGCACGTCAGGGCCGCGCTGACCAACGGCCTCACCCGCGACGAGATCAAGGAAGTGCTGCTCCAGACCGCGATCTACTGCGGGGTGCCCGCGGCCAACTCCGCGTTCGCCGTCGCCCAGCGGGTGCTCGCCGATCTGGACGCCAAGGCCGACTGAGTTCCACCGCCTCCCAAGGAGAATTGAGCATGTCGCGTCCTCGCAGGACCCGCGTGGGCATCATCGGCGCCGGCCCCGCTGGTCTGCTCCTCGGCCACCTGTTGCACCGCCAGGGCATCGACACCGTCGTGCTGGAGGCGCGCACCCGCGACTACGTCGAGCGACGCCAGCGCGCCGGCATCCTGGAGCAGGGGACCATCGACGTCCTGCGCGAGTGCGGAGCCGGGGCCCGCATGGACCAGGAGGGCCTGCGCCACGACGGGATCGAGCTGCGGTTCGACCGGCAGGGGCACCGCATCGACTTCCCCTCGCTCACCGGCGGCCGCTCCGTGATGGTCTACGCCCAGACCGAGGTCGTGAAGGACCTCATCGCCCTGCGGCTGGAGGCCGGAGCCCCGCTCCTGTTCGAGGCCGAGGCGTTGGCCGTGGAGGACTTCCACAGCACCGCCCCGCGCGTCCGCTACCGGCACGAGGACGCCGAGCACGTCCTGGAGTGCGACGTCGTCGTGGCCTGCGACGGGTTCCACGGCATCGGCCGCCGGTCGCTGCCCGCCGACGCCCTCCGCGTCTTCGAACGCGAGTACCCCTTCTCCTGGCTGGGCATCCTCGCCGACGTCCCGCCCTCCTGCGACGAGCTGATCTACGCCCACCACGAGCGCGGGTTCGCCCTGCACAGCATGCGCTCGCCCAAGGTCAGCCGCCTCTACCTCCAGGTCGACCGCGACGAGACCGTCGACGCCTGGTCCGACGACCGGATCTGGGACGAGCTGGCCACGCGCTTCGCCGTCGACGACGACTGGGCGCTGCGCTGGGGGCCGATCACCGACAAGGGCATCACGCCCATGCGCAGCTTCGTCGCCGAGCCGCTGCGTCACGGCCGGCTCTTCCTCGCCGGCGACGCCGCCCACATCGTCCCCCCGACCGGGGCCAAGGGCCTCAACCTCGCCGTCGCCGACGTCACCGTGCTCGCCTCGGCGCTGGTCGACTGGTTCGCGCACGGCAACGAGACCGCCCTCGACTCCTACTCCGACACCGCCCTTCGTCGGGTCTGGCGCGCCGAGCACTTCTCCTACCTCATGACCACCATGCTTCACCGCGACCCTCGCGAGGACGCCTTCGGTCACCGCCTCCAGCTCTCGCAGCTCCGGTACACCGTCTCCTCCACGGCCGCCGCCACCTCGCTGGCCGAGAACTACGTCGGCCTACCCCTGATCTGACAGACCACCTGTCCGGTGTGGGCGGCTCAGCCCCCAGGGCCGCCCACACCACCCCCTTCCTCAGCCCTGCCGGCACACCTCACCTTGCCCCACCTCCCGCCGGTCTCTCTCGGCTTGCGCTCGGACTCGCCACTTGTGCCGGTCTCACGTCGTAGGTTCGGCCAGCCCCTGGCCCACCCCCATACGTGGGGATCACTTGACCTCGCCTCGCTTGTGGTGAGGGCAAGCTGGGCACCCCCGCGTGCGCGGGGAGGACCTCAACACCAGGGTGATGCCCGCTGACCTGGCCGACACACCCCCGCGTGCGCGGGGAGGACCGCTGGCGAGCGATCTCGCGTCGATCGCCCAGCGACACACCCCCGCGTGCGCGGGGAGGACCGGCCGTTGAGTGTCGCCGACCAGATCCAGGTGGACACACCCCCGCGTGCGCGGGGAGGACCCTTCGCGACCTGGGCTAACAGAGGGGCGTTACCGTTTCTTGATCTATCGTGAGCGGGGCTTGGTCTTCGACCATCGTGACTCTTCGCTCCTCAGACGTCGACTGGCCACAAGGCTAGCGAGGCTCCTGTCATGACCGCCCCGCGATGAGCGGCTGGCGCGTCGGAGCGTCATTGCGCCGACTGGGTGGTTGTTCCCCCAAGGTCGCGCTCAGGCGCTCCCGCTTTGGACATGATCGCCCACGTGCCCATACCAGCCAATCGCCGCAGGGTGGATCCGCCAGATGACGGGAAGGAGCGTGCGGACAGCACTCCTCGGCTTCAGCCGTTCGGCCCTGATCAGGTCTGGGGGAAGGCACGTGGACTCGTTCGCCCATACCCCTTGTTAGCCCACCTGTTGGATGCGGCTGCGGCTGTGCGCGCTCTGTGGGACGACTACCTGGCTCCTGCGGTGCGTCAGCGGTTCCAGCTCGGCGACGACGTGCGCACCGGACTGCGCTGGCTCATGTTCGTTGCCGGTCTGCACGACATCGGAAAGTGCAGTGGTGGCTTCCAGAGTCAGGACCCGAAGGTCTGGGACCTGCTGTACCCCGGCCTGTCGCGCCCGATAGCCACCAGTTCCGGTCACACCGCTCCGGGACAGGCATGCGTGCAGACGGAGGGGTTGTTGCCCGTCGGGGCGGATGCTGTCGCAACCCAGTTGTGGGTGGCGCTCATAGCCCAGGTTGTTGGTGGTCATCACGGGGTGATCCCTCCACCTCTGGCGCGGAGCTGGATCGGGACCGTCATGAAGAGCACGCTGGCGGATGGCCCACAGTGGACTGGCTCCCGACGGGACATCGCGGAGTTGATCGCGCGCGCCGTGGATGTCCCCCAGCTACCCGACATGTCGTCGCAGAGCCACCTACGACGGTTCGCCATGGCAGCCTGTGGTGTCGTACCGCTGGGCGACTGGATCGTCTCGCAGGAGCGGTACATCAACGGACGGTTCGCTGAGCTGCCGACCGAGTGGACGCCCGACACTGTCCGTCCCTTCCTGAATTCCGGTGTGGCGAAGGTGTCCGCTGAGCTCGAACACATCGGTCTGCGCCGTCTTCGTCGACATGTTCTGGGATTCGAGCAGCGGTTCTCGTTCGCGCCTCGCGGGGTGCAGCAGTCGTTGGTGGAGCACCTGTCCGCCCATGTCACAGGCCCTGGGTTGCTGGTTGTGATGACACCAACCGGACAGGGCAAGACTGAAGCGGCGTTGTACGCCGCAGAGGTACTCGGAGCTGCCTCCGGTGCTGAGGGTCTGTTCTTCGGACTACCCACGATGGCCACGACGGACGCGATGTTCCGTCGAGTGATTGGTGACCTTGACCGTGTCCTGGACGAGGACGGCGTCATCTCCCTCCTCCATTCCATGGCGGCCTACACACCTGAACTCCATGACCTCCTCCGGCGACGGTCTCCCTCCGGCGCTGGAGCCTTGGACGGCAACGACGAGAAGCCAGCCAAGGGCTCGGTGGAGTTCGACAGGCTCGTCACGGGAGAGGGCGAAGAGGATCCATCGGGCCAGGCGGTGGGATCGGAGTGGACACGGGGAGGAAAACGCGGTCTGTACGCCCCGGTCTGCGTGGCGACCGTGGACCAGCTTCTGGCGATGGCGCTGCGCTCCACCCACCAACCCATGCGGTCGCTCGCGTTGAGCGGCAAGGTGGTCATCGTCGACGAGGCTCACGCGTACGACAGCTACATGCAGACCCTCCTCCGCAGAGTGCTGAGCTGGTTGGGAGCATTCGGCGCCCCAGTGGTGCTGTTGTCGGCAACCCTTCCTGTGCCGGTGGCGAAGTCCCTGGTGGGCGCATACGCGGACGGTGCTGCTCGTTGGCGTCGGCAGAAAGGTATTGCCGAACCACTCGGTGGCAGGACGGTCGACACCGAAGGCATCAGCTATCCGGGTTGGGTGCTGCACGATGCCCGAACCGGGCGTACCACCGCTGTCCCCTGTCCGGTCGGGAGGAAGGACGTCGTCCGCCTGCATCTCAACCTGAGAGAGCATCCGGACAACGAGGATGCGTTCGCGAACAACTGCCGGGACCTGCTCGACCCGATCGTGCGTGAGGGTGGTCAAGGTTGCGGGCTGGTCGTGGTGAACACGGTCCGCGCGGCTCAGCTCACTTACCTGACGCTGCGGAAAGTGGTCCCGTCGGACTGCGAACTCCTCCTCTTGCATGCTCGGCTTCCGCAGTACGAGCGGTCGGCTCGCACGACGCGACTGGAGGATCTTTTCGGTAAGAAGGGGCAACGCCCTCGCCGTGCGATCGTCGTGGCGACGCAGGTCGTGGAGCAGTCCTTGGACCTCGACTTCGATGTCGTGATTTCCGAGCTGGCCCCGCTCGCCCTGCTTCTCCAACGGGCCGGGCGCTGTCACCGTCATCCTCGGGCGGACCGCGCGGCGTATTGGGCTGAGCGCGGACCCAAACTGCACGTCCTCGTCGCCACCAGGGCTGACGGCCAGCTCGCTGAGCAGTACCCGTACCCGCATGACCAACGGATGATGACTCTGAGAGCACTGCGGGACCGGGCCGATGGAATGGGACGGCTGACCGTTACGGTGCCCGACGACGTGCAGGATCTGGTGGACCAGGTGTACCCGGTCGCGACCTGGCTCCTGGACGACGAAGAAGACCTGGCTGCCGCGGCCGCCTCGTCCTGGGCGCAGGACGAGGCGGCCAAGAGCGCGGCCGAAGTCCTCGCTGTTCCACCGCCCACCGGACTTCACGGGTTGCACGAGTTGACAGCGCGCGTGGACCCGGAGTCGAAGCTCTCGACCCGTCTCGGCGTCGACAACAGTCGGATCGTCCCGCTGTGGGAGTCCGGCGACAGGCTCTTCCTCGACCCCGAGTGCCAGAAGCCCGTTCCACAGCGCGGCCGGTCGTGGCGCGCTGAGGATGTGGCGACGCTCGTGCGACACAGCATCCCCGTCCGCGAAGGGCGATGGCTACGGGAGCTGGCGGACAAGCACCCCTCCCCGGAGGAGTGGGCGGAGCATCCGTTGCTGTCGCGTCTGGTCGCCGTTCCCATGGCTCCTGACCCGGAGCCCGTGCCTGCCCTCGACATGACAGAAGCCTTCCCGGTGCGCCACGCGCGGGGGGCCTACCTGCACCGCGAGATCGGGTTTGTCGTACCCGCTCCGTAATCTGTCGGTCACAGCATGACGTCGAGTGCCGCTGATCCGCATGCCAGGCAGGAGGAGCCTGTGACGCCCTCGTTCGACCTCGCCATCCAGCCTTGGATTCCCGTGATCGACAAAGACGGCAAACCGCGGCGGATGGGCCTTCAGGACGTATTGGTCCACGCGCACGACCTGACGGAACTCGACCTTCCACTCCCGCCCGCGGAGGCAGCGTTGTGGCGGGTCCTCAGCGCGATCGCTTACGAGATCACGGGTCTGGGTGAATCGGGCGTCGACCCCGACGAGTGGCGCTCCCGGCAGGAGAGGCTGGTGCGTGATGGGAGGTTCGACGAGGCGGAGATCAAGAAGTACTTCGTGGGCTATAGCGGACGCTTCGATTTGTTCCACCCTGAACGACCGTGGTTGCAGGACCCGCGTCTTCGCCAACAGTGCGCGGAGACGGCGGGAATCAACAAGCTGGTCCTGGGACGCCCGGTCGGAGTGAACGGCCCGACCTGGTGGACACGCCACCATCAGGGGCGGCAGCAGCCGGTTCCCGCGGCCGAAGGAGCGTGGTGGCTTCTGGTGCACTGGTACTACGGAGCGGCCGGCAGGTGCTCCACTCGCAAGGTTGGGTCCGTCTCCAGTGCCTCCCGCACCGCGGGGCCGCTTCGCGGACGCATGTCCTATCACCCCAAGGGAGACACACTCTTCGTCAGCCTGCTCGCCTCGATGGTGCCTCCTCCGCAGAGGGAGCAGGGAGAGGACCGGTGCCCGTGGGAGTGGTCCAATCTTCCTGACCCCCTGTCCCCGCCCCCGTTGGTCAGGGGGGTACGCGGCGCGCTGACTACGCCGTTGACGCGGACTGGTGATGCGGTGAGCGGGTTGTGTGTGATCGCGACGAGCACGGTGACCGATGGAACGCGCGGTGCGCTCACGCGCTGGTTGCTGGAGCCGAAGGCCGGGGTCTACGTGGGCACCCTGACCCGACGGGTGCGCGAGAGCCTCTGGCGAGGACTCTGCCAGTCGATCAGCGCGCAGGGCGGATGGGCGGTTCTGGTCTACTCCTCTGCGAACGAACAGGGCTTCGAGATCGACACGTTCGGTGAGTACCGCCGCGTCCCGATCGACTTCGATGGCCTGACCCTGATCGCGTGGCCCAGACAGGCACTGGAGACTGACGAGACCACAGAGATCACAGAGTGGTGAAGGAGCCGACGACCACCTGATGAGGAAGTGCTTTCCTCGCGCAGGCGGGGGTGAGTCGGCCACGTTCGTCAGCGGTGGCGGGGGCCCGTTCGTCAGGAAATGGTGTGGCCACGTCTTCGAGGGATGCCTGGTCTGTCTTCCTCGTCGTTCTGTCCCGCTTGCCGCCGAGACGGGCGGGGTGTGTCGTGTGGACGGCGTGGGGTGGGGAAGGGGAGGGGTTTGACAGGGGGGTGTGGTGCTGGTACCTGTAGTTTCACTAATTGACTAGTGGAAGGGTTGAGGTTGATCGAGTTCCGGATCGATCGCCGATCCGGGGTGGCCACCTACCTACAGCTCGTGAACCAGGTGAAGCAGGCGCTGCGGCTCGGTGTGGTCGGCCCGGCCGGGGCTCGACCAGCCACTCGCGTTCCAGCTCGCGGTACGCCTTCAGCACCGTGTTGGGGTTGATCCCGGTCTGCGCGACGACGTCCTTGGCTGTCGGCAGACGGTCTCCGGTGTGGTCGGCGCGAACGGGGCGGGCAAGAGCACGGTGCTCAAGCTCGCGGCCGGGTTGGCGCGGCCAACGGAAGGTGGGATCACCGTCCGGGGCAGGGTGGGTTTCGTCGCCCAGACGAAACCTCTGTACCGGAGGTTCACGGTGGCCGAGATGCTCCGGTTCGGCCGGGTGACCAATGTGGACTGGGACGACGCGACGGCCCGCCGGCTGGTGGACGAGGCGGGGCTGTCGCTGTCCGCGAAGGTGGGAGAGCTGTCGGGCGGGCAGCGGGCCCGCCTCGCGCTCGTGCTCGTCCTGGCTCGGCGCCCGGACGTCGTGCTGCTGAGTTCCTGAAGGCGTCCCGGATCGGCGACGACGTCTACTACCTCGGCAACCAGTCGTTGCGGGCGTTCCTCGGCCGTCTGACCGGGAGCACCACGGAGGACCCGGCCCTCGCGTCGACCTGGTTGGTCCTCGTCCTGGTGGTCCTCGTCCTGGTTGTCGTCGTCCTGGGGCTGCGTGCGACCGTGCGGCTCCACCGCCGAGGAGCCGAGCTGCCGGCGGTGCTGACCTGTGCCCTCACCGCGCTGCTCGTCTCACCGGTCTCGCGGCACCACCACTGGGTCTGGTGCGCTCCGCTGGTGGTCCACCTGTGGGTGTCCGGGCGACGCGTTCTGTTGGTGGGTCTGGTCGCGGTGCTCGGCCTGCTGGTGTTCGTCGTGGTCGTCTACTCCAGCGGGAGGTTCCCGGGTTCGGGCGTGGGCGGTCGTGGTGCTGTTGCCCTGCCTCGCCTGGCTCCGGAGTCGACACACCGCGATGAGCCGGTGCCGGTTCTCAGTCGTGGTTGACCTCGCGCCGCCCCGGGTCCATGTTCGCGCGGAGCGCGGTGAGGAGCTGGTCGGCGTGGGGCTCGCTGATGACGTACGTCCTGCCGTTCCTGGTCGTCATCCGCACGGCGGGGCCGGAGCCGAGAACGAAGCCGACCTTGCCGCCTCCGGCGAACCGGTATCCCCAGCCGCCGAACTCCCGCATCGCGTCGGTCTGGGACAGCTCGACCGACTCGACGTCGCGCAGCGCCACGGTCCTGCGGACGAACGGGACGAGCACCAGGCGAACGGCGCGGTCGTCGACCGTGATCCGGCCGTGGCAGAACAGGATCGCGCCGAAACAACCGACGAGCAGGACGGTGCTGACCACACAGGCCACCACCTCCTCCGAGCGCGTCGCCCAGAGGAACACCGACAACGCCACGCCGGCCAGGAACATCACCGCGAAGACCACCGTCGCCCATCGCGGCGGCCGCACCGTCGTCCGGTACTCCACGTTTCCTCCCCCGTCCGCCCCCTATGACCTAGGACCATCCTACGAAACGGGCCGGTCCAAGCAGGGGAGCGCGAGACCAGGCCGAACGGCATCGGGGGCGAGAACCGTCAGATCCTCGACACGGATCCTCCCTCGCGGTGCCCAGTGGCGGCGCCACCTGCCGAGGCGGCTCTGCTCTTCACTGTCCACAATGGAAACATTAAGGCCACAATGGAAACAATTGAGGCGCGGACAGGTCGCCCGACGCGGTCGGGGAAACCCGTCGAGCGCATCGAACATTTCGGAGCGGATCAGAGGAGAAGTTCGACGACGCGTTCAGCCTGCGCCCGCGCGCCTTTCGGCGTGCCGACGGAACCGCCGAGCAGTCGTCCGCTGAGTCCCGCGAGGGCGAACGGCGCGCTGGTGGTCAGCAGCAGGTGGAGCAACAACGCGCGGGGCGTGAACCGCGTCAGCTTGCCCATGGCCTGGAGGCGGGGGAGCAGGGCCTCGACGGTGTCGGCCAGGGGGCTGAGGCCACGGAGGATGTCGTCGAGCCGCTCACTGTCGGTGAAGCTCTCGTGGAGCAGCAGGCGCACGAGGTGCGGATGGGCCGCCGCGGTCGTCGACAGGGCCTCGACCAGCCGGGTGGCCGTGCTGAGCGGGTCGTCGGCGTCCCGCGCCTCGGCGAGGTGTTCGGCGAGGGCGCCGTCGAAGGTCGTGTTGGCCCAGTGGAGCACGGCCTGCCAGAGGCCCTCCTTGCTGCCGAAGTGGTGGCGCACCAGCCCGTGCGTGACGTCGGCGCGCGTGGCGATGTCGCGCAGGCTGACGGCGGGGAACCCGTGGTCGGCGAACAGCTCCGCCGCCACCTCGATGATGCGTTGCCGCGCGTCGTCCGCCATTCCGCCGCTCCTCGTGTCCGCGTTCCGCTGTTCGGACGGATAGTGCTGTCCGAGTGGATAGTGTAGGACTATCCAAGTGGATAGTGAGCTTGAGCTTGAGCGAACGATGAGCGGAGAGTGCGACGTCCTCGTGGTGGGCGCCGGTCCGGCCGGCCTGATGACCGCCGTGACGGCCGCCCGCGCCGGGGCCAGGGTCAGGGTGGTCGACCGTCGCGAGGGGCCGACCGACCAGTCCAGGGCGGCGATCGTGCACGTCAGGACCCTGGAGACCTGGCACGACGTCGGTCTCGCCGACGCCGCGCTGGCCGAGGGAATCCCCGTGCGGCACGTGACGGTGTCGGTCGCGGGACGTCGGCTGACCAGCTTCGGCCTGACCGGTGACGGCAGGGAGGCGGGCGCGTTCGACCACGCCTTGGCGCTGCCGCAGAGCAGCACGGAACGGATGCTGGGGCAGGCGCTGCGCGGCCACGGGGTCGAGGTCGAGTGGGGCAGTCGGCTCACCGACCTCCGACAGGAGCCGTCCGGCGTAGCGGCCATCCTCCGCGTCGGCGACCAGGAGCGGGAGATCCACGCGTCCTACGTCGTCGGCGCGGACGGAGCGCACAGCACCGTACGGGAGCTGTCGGGCATCAGGTTCGAGGGCGACAGCTACGCGCCCACGGCGTTCCTGGCCGACGTCGGCCTGAGCGTTGCCCCGGCGGACGACGGACTGCACCTCAACCTGGCCCAGGGCGGGTTCGTTGGCATCCAACACCTCGGCGACGGGTGGTACCGGCTGTTCGGGGCGCTGTCACCGGCGTACGCGGCGCGCTTCTCGCAGCTCGGGCCGGGCCGCCCGATTCCCGTCGCCGACGTCCAACGCTGGTTCGACGAGTACTTCGGCATCCGCGCCCGGATCACCGACGTCGGCTGGACCTCGGTCTACCGCCTCCACCACCGGCTGGCCGAGGAGTTCGTCGACGGCCGGGTCGCGCTGGTCGGCGACGCCGCCCACCTCCACGCCCCCGCCGGTGGGCAGGGCATGAACCTCGGGATCGGCGACGCGGCGAACCTGGGCTGGAAGCTCGCCGCGCTCGCCACCGGCCAGGGCCGCCCCCGGCTGCTGGACAGCTACCAGGCCGAGCGTCGGCCGGTCGCGGAGGCCGTGCTGCGCAACGCCGACCGGGGGTTCGCGTGGGAGGCCAGCGACAGCCGGCTGCTGGAGATCCTGCGCCGCACCCTGCTCCCGGCCGCGGTCAGCGCGCTGGCCCGCACCCGTGCCGCCCAACGCGTGATCTTCCGGCTGTTCTCCCAGACCTGGATCACCTACCACGGCCAGCCCACCGTGACCCACAACCTGGGCGACACCCGCGGTGTCCGCGCGGGCGACCGGCTCCCGACCGGCCTGCTGGACCTCGGCGCCCCCGAGGACGGGAGCCCAGCAGGGCTGCGTCATCATCTGCTGGTCATCGCCCCTGACGACGACCGGTCCGCCGACCTCCAGCGGCGCTACCGTCGGATTCTCGACGCCGTCGCCGTTCCGGTCGACGTGCGCCTGGTCGATCCCGACAGCGAGCCCGGTCGTCGACTCGTGGACGGCGGCGCGGCCCGCGCCATCCTGGTGCGGCCGGACAGACACGCCGGCCACGTCGGCGATGTCGATGATGTCGACGGCCTCGCCACCCACCTCGCCCGCTGGTACACCGCCCGGTCGGCCTGAGCGACACCCGGTCCGCGCGAGCGGGTCAGCCCCTCCGGGCGCGGTAGAGGTCGCGCAGCAGGGCGATCTCGGCGCCGTGGTGCAGCAGTTCCTGGTTGATCCACCACACGACCTCGACGAAGGGGACGTCCGGGTCGCTGCCGTCGGGATAGGTGCTGTGCCCGACCCTGTCCAGCGCAGTGTTGTCCGCCGCCAGCAACGCCCGGCGCCACGCCTCGGCGGCGCTGTCGAAGGCGGCGACGCCGCCGGCCGCGTCGCCGGGGAAGGCGTACTCGTTCTCGGTGAGCGCGTGGGAGCCGATCACGTGATCCGCGCGCAGGGCCAGCATCTCGCCGAGATGGTGCAGCCGCCACGCGATGGTGGTGATCGGCGGCGGGTACGGGTGCGGGCGGCCGCCGTCGCGCCCCCACTCACCCGCGCCGACCAGCAGGCTCGCGCCGGGGCCGGGGCCGGGGCCGGGGCCGTGGGCGCGGGCGCGGGGGCGGACCGACCAGCACCCGGGGACCGGCTCCCACAGGTACTCCTCGTCCGTCATCGCCGTCACGGGCACCCGCACGCCGTCGCCGCTGTCGACGTCCGGTCCGGACAGTCGGCGGACCAGTCGCTCCCTGGCGAAGTCGAACTGCTTCAGCAACGGAACCAGGCGTGGTGGTGCCATTGGCGTTCCTTCGCGCTCAGAGGACGTCCGGGGACGAACAGGGGCCTACCGTGCCACAACCAGGACGCGGAAATATAGACCTTTTTGACCCCGGTCTTCCTTTTCGTTTTCCCGCGCGGGAAAGGACAGAGGTCCCTCCACACCGGACCGATGCGGAGGGAACCCGCCACGCCTGATCGCTTCGTCCTCAGGTCCTCGCGGTGGCGCGCCGGTGCTGCGCGGCCTTGGCCCGGTTGCCGCACACCGCCATCTGGCACCAGCGTCGCCGCCCACCGGCGGAGAGGTCGACGAACCGGCCGCTGCAATTCGCGCCGGCGCAGATCCGGACCCGCTTCCTCGTCTCGCTGCCGAGGAGTTCCGCCGCGTCGAGCGCGATCTGGCACAGCGCGCCGCGCGCGTCCACCGGCGCGGTGGCGATCCGCAACACCGGCCGACCGCCCGACAGCTCCAGACGCGGGGGGTGCTGCGCGGTGCGCGCCAGCCAGGTGTTGATCACCTGCTGGGCGTCGGCGGGGAACCGGTCGTCGTGCGCCACCGCGCGCACCCCGGCGTCGATCGCCTCCCTGAGCTGCCGGGCCTCGGCCAGCAGCTCCTCGTCGACCTCCCCCCGGCACGGCACGAGCTCGGCGGCGGAGAACCACGCCTCCAGGTCCGCCGGGCGGGCCAACAGCTCCCGCCCGGCCGCGTAGCGGTCACGCTTCGTGTTCACGAAGTCGATGCTGACCCGACCTCCGTACCAGACCCAGTCGCGCTGCTCCTCGCTCATCACCCCATGTTAGGTTGATCAACGAGGTAACCATATGACCGGTTAGTCGAGAGGCGGGTCCTGATGCCCCAGAGCGCACCCGGGGGAGCCCCCTCGACCGCCGTCCAGGTCTGGCTGCTGGCCCTGGGCATGTTCGCCATCGGCACCGACCTGTTCATCGTGTCCGGGCTGTTGCCCGCGCTCGGCCGCGATCTGGACCTGTCCACGGCCGCCGCCGGCCAGACGGTGACCGTCTTCGCGATCACCTACGCCGTCGCGGCGCCGATCCTGGCCGGCCTCACGGGGACGGTCGACCGGCGCGCGCTGCTCGTCGCCGTCCTCGCGGTGTTCTCCGTGGGCAACGTCCTCTCGGCGGTCGCCCCGTCCTACGGGGTGCTGCTCCTGAGCCGGTTCGTCGCCGGCGCGGGCGCGGCCCTGTTCGCCGCGACCGCCTCCGGGGTCGCGGCCCGCATCGCCGCCCCCGACCGGCGCGGGCGTGCGCTGGCGATCGTCTACGCGGGCATGACCTCGGCGATCGCGTTGGGCGTCCCGATCGGCAACGCCATCGGGACGGTGTTGTCGTGGCGGTGGGCGTTCGGGTTCGTCACCCTGCTCGCCGTGGTCAGCGCCGTGGGCCTCCTCGCCAGCGTGCCCAGCCTCCCGGGAACCGGGGGCGCGGGTATCCGGGAGCGGCTCGGCGCGGTCCGCGTCCACCGCGCGCCCTCAGCCCTGCTGGTCACCACGCTGTGGGTGCTGGGCACCTTCGTCGTCTACACCTACCTCGGCACGCTGTTGGACGACGTCACCCACGCCTCCGGCGGGGTGCGCCCCTGGCTGCTCCTGCTGTTCGGCGTCGGCAGCTTCGCCGGCGTCATGGCCGGCGGGCGGCTCGCGGACCGCGTCAACCCCGCCGCCGGTCTGGGTGTCTCGGTCGGTGTCCTGGCGGTCGTGCTGGCGGCGCAGGTCCTCGCGTTGCGGTCGGTGCCCGGCGCGGCGGTCGGACTGGCCGTGTGGGGCCTGGTGCACTGGGCGAGCTTCCCGCTCATCCAGCACCGCCTGTTGGACATCGGCGGGTCCCACGGAGACATGCTGCTGGCGCTGAACAACAGCGCTGTCTACGTCGGACAGACGGCGGCGGCCGCGCTGGGCGGACTGTTCGCCAGCGCCGGGCTGCTCACCGCGTTGCCCCTGGCCGGAGCCGGTTGCCAACTCCTCGCCCTGCTGGTCCTGGCGCTGACCGCGCGGGCGCGTCGTTCCCCGGCGAGGTCGGTGGAGGTGGTCGAGGCGCTCGCGCGCAGGTGACGACGGGTGTTCGGGGGTGACGGGCGGGTTCGGCGCGACGCGGGGAGGACGTCGTCCGCCTGTCCTCCGGCGCCCTGTCCTGGTCGGGGAGTCCGGGCGGCGGGATCAGCGGTTCGCGGGGCAGAAGCCCATTCCGTGCGGGTGCGGGGAGAGGTGGTCCGACGGCGGGCCGACGGTGAGCAGGGGCGTCGGGTTCTCGCACAGCACGGCGGGATGGCCGGTGATCTCGTAGTGGTCGTGCGCGGCGCGGCCCCACGCCTCGACGCGGCTCGGGTAGGGCGGGGTCGCCGGCAGGTCGGCGTGGTGGCAGGTGGGACACCAGACCTCGTAACACTGCCGGTCGGGGAGGTGGTCGCCACTGGTCACGGTGATGGGGTGGGGTTGGTACTCGTACTCGCTGGCGGCGGTGAGGACCGCGGTGATCGCCTCGACGGAGCTGTCACACGGCGGGAGCTGGTAGTGCTCGCCGTGCGGGGCGACCACCTCGGGCAGGTAGACGAGACGCCCGTCGCGCCGGCCCTCGGCGTAGCTCCCGACGAGGTAGCCCCTGGCGAAGACGCGGATGGTGTCGAGGTCGTGCGGGCGAGCCTGGATGGTGAGCCGCCGGGAGTCGACAAGACGCATGTGCCGCCCTTTCTCTGTCGTGACGGTCGGGGTCGTGACGGTCGGGACGCGGGGACCCGAAGCGGACCGAGGAATGCCCGGCGCCCGGTTCCGGCCGGGCCGGGAGGGAGGATGCGGACGCCCTGGCACACCGGGCACGGGGACGGGTCGGTCCTCACGCCTTTCCCCGCGGCCTCGGCCGGGAGGGTGTGAAAACCCGCCGCCGGTCGGATTTCCTCGTCGGGGGCACGACCGGATCGCCGCCTGTTGTCGCGCGGCAGTGGGTGCGTTGGGCATGGTGGCTCCTCCTGTTCCACATCGGACGAAAAGGCGGGACGAAGAAGCCACCATTGGCGGGATAAGTGACGACGTTCGCGCTGCGGGCGGTGTGGGGCACGTGGCAAGGGCGGCAGCGGCATGGGTGGCGGCGTTCCGAGGCCTGAGGTGTGGCGGCTCCCGTCGACGTGAAGCGCGGGACACGGCCAGGAGCAGGCGGTGCCCGTGCCCGCGGCGTGGCCACTGTGGACATGAGCCAGAGGTCCCAGCCCGCGCCGGACTCTGTCTGCCTCGGTTGCGTTGCGCCGTGCGGGGCGGTGTCGGCGGAACGACACCCGGCGCCACCTGGAGAAACCGACGTGCGGCCGGCACGCGGTCCAGACGACGGCGGGTCGGGGCGGGTTTCCCCGCCCCGACCCGGAGCGCCGCGGGGAGCGTCGACCGCCGTCCCTCGGACGGGGTTCGTCGCCGTCGGCTCGCTCGCGCGTGGTCCCGGTGGGGACCTGGATCACGACCCTGACTCGCCCCGCCGGTCGAGCCAGGTCGTCAGGGCGGCCACGAGGGTGAACACCGCGGCGAACACGGGCAGCCAGCCGGCGTCGGCGAGGCCGAGCGCGGCCGCCCCGAGCACGCTGGACAGCGAGACCGCCAGGTACAGGGCGGACTGGTACAGCGAGATCACCAGGGACTGCGCTCCCGGAGCCCTGGCGATGATCTGGTGCTGCTGGGGCGTGGTGACGCCGAAGGAGAACAGGCCGGTCACCACCACGACGGGCAGCGCCACCAGGAACGACTCCCGCAGGGCCGGGGTGGCCAGGAACACCGCGGTGAGCAGCGCCGTGGCGGCGACGCTGACCCGGCGCGGGCCGACGCGGTCGGCCAGGTGCCCGGCCAGCAGGTTGCCGGCGGTGCCCGCGATGCCGAACAGCAGGATCAGCACGGCCAGCCGGTCCCCGTCGCCGGCGGTGGCGGGCTCGAAGATCGAGCTGAGGTACGTGTACGGCATGTAGATCCCCACGAACGCCACCACCGTGGTGACCAGGGCCCGCAGCACCCCGCGGTCGGCCAGCGGCGCCATCCGCTGCCGCAGGCCGACGACCGGACCGCGCGCGATCTCGGGCAGGCGCAGGGCGATGAAGGGCGTGGCCGCCAACGCCAGGGCGGTGACGAACCACATCGTGGACCGCCAGCCCCACGCGCTGCCGATGGCGGTGCCCAACGGCGCGCCGAGCACCAGGGACGACGTCGACCCGAGGATGACCAGGGCGATCGCCCGGCCCCGGTGGGCGTCGCCGGCCAGCGTGGCCGCCGTGGCGCTGGCGTTGCCCGTGTACAGGGCGGCTCCTGCCGCCGCCACCACGCGCGAGGCCAGCACCAGCGCGTAGCCGGGCGCGAGCGCCGTGACCGCGTTGCCGACGGCGAAGACCACCAGGGCGGTGACGAGCACGCTGCGTCGGGACCAGTGGGCGGTGAGCGCGGACAGGACCGGGGCCAGCAGGGCGTAGGCGAGGGAGAAGACCGACACGAGCTGGCCGGCGGCGCCCACGCTGACGTCCAGTTCCCCGGCGATGTCGGGCAGGACGCCGGCGATCACGAAGGCGTCGGTCCCGACCGCGAAGGTCCCCAGGGCCAGGACGGCCGCGTGGGCGCGCCAGTGGGTGCGGGCGGCGGAGACGGGGGTGGAGAGACTGGTCATACCCACTCTTCCAATGATCATTGGACATTACGATGGCGATCGTAATTGGAGATCCACGTGTACGGTAGGAGGGGGCCGAGGTCGAAGGAGACGGCGGGATGAACGACGAGCGCGGCGCCTGGTTGCCGCAGCCTGGTCCGGACGAGCTGGACATCGGGACCGTGCTCCAGGCCCTCGCCGACCCGACGCGACGTCAGATCGTCGCCCTGCTGGACGTCGTGGGCGAGGCCACCTGCACCTCCCTCGACCTGCCGGTCAAGGTCTCCACGGTGTCCCACCACATGAAGGTCCTGCGGGAGAGCGGCGTGGTCTCCACCCGCGTGGACGGCAACACGCGGCCGAGCCGGTTGCGCCACGCCGACCTGGAGCGGCGGTTCCCCGGCCTGCTCACCTCGATCATCAGGGCGACCCCGGTGCCGTCCGGCTCGTCCACGCGGAGCGACGACGCCGACGACCGCTGACGACGCTGACGGCGCTGACGGCGCCGACGACCGTTGACGACGCTGACGACCGGCTGACCCCGCGCCCGCGCCTCCTGAGTCACCAGCGGCGAAACGCTCCACTGCTGCGAGCCGCCCCGTCGGCCGCCGCTCCAGGCGCGCGTGATCGACGAATGTCCCGCGCGTCGGGCAAGCTGCTGGCGGATGCCCACGGGCGCTGGCCGCGGCCCGCCTACCGCGCGCCTACCTTGCCGGACAAGAACTTCCGCGCCACGACTCAGTCCCGATCACGGACGAGACGGAACAGGCCACACGCGACTGTTCCCTCGTCGGTCACCGACGTGATCGCGGCGACGTCGCCCACCCCGCCCCGCGTCGGCGCGACGCTGAGCAGGGCCGCGAGCTGGAAGGCCGCCACGACCGAGGAGGTCTCGCCGAGACAGGCGACGTCCGGCGCCCGGGTGAGCGCCTCCGCACCGACCAGCGACCGGACCGCCTCCACCTCCTGACGGCCGAGGTCCCCCGGCGCTGCCGAGTGGCGGACCACCCCGATCTCCTCGGGGCGCACGGCGGCGCGGTCCAGCGCGTCGACCAGGCACTGTCGCAGGGCCGGGCCCACGTCGTCGCCCAGCGCCACCTGGCTCTCCACCGCGAGGACCTCCAGCAGCGGGCGCCTCGCGCCGTCCCGCGCCGCCGAACCCGACTCCAACAGGAACAACGCGCAACCCTCGCCCAGCGCCAGGCGTTCGGACGTGCGGTGGTGCTCCAGCCACGCGCGGGTCGCGCTGTACTCCTCGGCGGCGCCCACGAGCACGCGCCGCGCTCGTCCGCTCCTCAGCAGGCCGCGGGCGTACGCGAGCGCGGACAACCCCGAGGTGCGTCCCGTGGCGACCGTGGCGTTGGGACCCCTGAGGTCGTGCCAGATCGCGATCTGGCTCGCGGCGTGGTTCATGACCCCGTTCGGGACGATCGCGGGGTTCACGTGGAAGGGCCTGGACCCGAGCAGCGAGTCGCGGGTGAAGTCCCGCATCTGCTGGGCGGTGCCGGAGGTGCCGAGCACCACGCCGGTCCGCGTCGGGTCGCCCAGATCTCCCACCCCGGCCAGGAGTTCGCGGGCCGTGGCGACGGCGAGGCCGCTCACCCGGTCCATCGAGCGCGTCCCCTTGCGACCGAGCACCGCGCGGACGTCGAAGTCGGGCACGAGGCAGGCGTGGTCGTGCGGCACCTCGCCGTGCGACTCCGCCACCCGACGCGCGGTGCCCGCGCCGGACCGGACGCCGGCCGCGAAGGCGTCGCGGCCGATGCCGAACGGGGAGACCGCGGACCACGCGGAGACGACCAGCGGCTCGCGAGCGGCGGACACGTCCATGCGACTCCTCCTCACCCGGCCGCCGGGGGAGCGTCCGGCGCGTGCCTGCCGAAGATCACGACGGCGTTGTTGCCGCCGAACGCGAGCCCGTTGTTCTGCATGATCCGCACGTCGGCGGGCACGGCCCGGTTGGGCACGCAGTCCAGCGCGCACTCGGGGTCGGTCTCGACGTGGTTGATGGTGGGTGGCAGGAATCCCCGGCTGATCGCCAGCGCGCAGGCGACCGCGCCGAGCGCGGTGGCGGCCCCCATGGTGTGGCCCAGCATGGCCTTCAGCCCGATGGTGCGGGGCGGGCGCGGCCCGAACACCTCGTGGATGGCGCGGCTTTCGGTCACGTCGTTCGCGCGGGTTCCGGTGCCGTGCGCGGAGATGGCGTCGACCATCCCGGGCGTGATGCCGGCATCCTTCAACGCCAGCCGCATGCACCGGGCGATGCCCTCCTCGTCGGGGGCGATGGGATGACGCGCGTCGCAGGACAGGCCGAGGCCCAACACCTCCGCGTGGACACGGGCTCCGCGCCGGGCGGCCGACTCGGCGGTCTCCAGCACCAGCACCGCCGCCCCCTCCCCGGTGAGGATGCCACGCCGGTTGGCGTCGAACGGCTGGCAGTGCCGGGGCGCCACGAGACCGAGACGGTAGAAGCCGGTGAAGTTGCGGCGGCACAACGCGTCCGCGCCGCCGCAGAGGGCGAAGTCCACCTCGCCGGACCGCAGGGCGTCCAGTCCCGCGCCGATGGCGTAGTTCCCGGCGGCGCACGCCGTGCCGAGGGTGACGGCGTCCACGCGGGACAACCGCAGTTCCCTGGCCACCGAGACCGACAGGGCGCCGGCGGGGATCCGGCGGACCAGCGCGGGGTCCATCCCCGACGGACCGCGCGCGATCTCCATCTCGACGGCCTGGTCCAGCTCGTGCGACCCGCCGTCGGTCGTGCCGACCGCGACCACGCCCCGGAGCGCCCGGAGGGCGTCGAGGTCCAGGCCGGCGTCCTCGACCGCCATCCGCCCGGCCGCCGCCGCGAACTGGCTCGCGCGCCCCACCCGGTCCGAGGGCAGCTCCCGCAGCCAACGCCGGGGATCGAACCCGGTGACCTCGCAGCCGTGGGAGTGGGCGAACCCGGTGGTGTCGAACAGGCTGATGGGTCGGGCGCCCTCGCGTCCCTCCCTGAGGGCGCGGGCGAACTCCTCCACGCCGAGCGCGGTGGGGCAGACCACGCCGCACCCGGTGACGACGACGCGCGGTGGCACCGCGCCTCACCTCGTCCCGGTCTGAGGCGCGGCGGCGGCGCGGACCTCGGCGAAGACCTCCCGCAGCGCCGCCAGGCTCACCATCCTGCGGTACTGCCCCTCCTCGAACACCACGTCGAACTCCCGCTCGATGGCGGCCTGGATCTCCACCAGGGTCAACGACTCCAGCCCCAGGTCCTCCACGAACAGGTCGGTCTCGGTCAGCTCGCCGTCCTCCAGCTCCGCCAGCTCCAGCACGATCTCGCGGATCCGGTCCCGCTCACCCGTGGTCGTCATGCCC
Organism: Streptoalloteichus tenebrarius; assembly: GCF_024171885.1. Classification (GTDB taxonomy): domain Bacteria; phylum Actinomycetota; class Actinomycetes; order Mycobacteriales; family Pseudonocardiaceae; genus Streptoalloteichus; species Streptoalloteichus tenebrarius. Next base: position 256,636 of record NZ_JAMTCP010000001.1, read on the forward strand.
GCTCCTCGCACGGGGGCCTGCCTCTCCTCGCGCCCGACGCCCCGCCACGGCCCCCACGTCCTGGCGGTTCGGGAATGTCGTTGTGGCGTCAGGAAAACGGCGGGGCGCCGCGCCCCCTGCCGGCGCGGCGCCCCACCCGCCCCTCACGTGATCGGCAACGGATCGCGCGAGGTCGCCAACACGTTCGTCAGGCACCGGGCCGGCCCCTCGTTGGACCAGCCGTACTGCTGGCTGTGGGTGTCGAAGGTCAGGATCTCCGACCAGATGTAGCCCTGGTAGGTGAAGACCCTGGCCTTGGCCGGGACCGAGAACTGCATGGTGTCGGTGACCGACTTCGACCACTCGCTGCTGAAGGTGAGGCTGGAGGTCACGGTCAGGCCGGCCTTGACGAACTCCACGTTCACCTCGGCGGAGACGGACACGCTGATCGACGTCTCCACGCGGAACGTGAAACCGGTGGTCACCGAGCGGGACCACACCGTCTCCGCGTCCGAGTTCGTGTTGTCGATCGAGCCGATGATCTGGAGGTCCGGGGTGTAGAGGATGATGGCGCGCGCCTGGTCCTCGCTGCCCTGGAGGGGAATGCCGCTGCGGAACGTGTCCTCGGTGGCGGGCGGGCGGCTCGGGAAGATCTTGACACCGGGAACGGGGAAACCCATCTCTCGCCCTTCTCGTTCGGTCTCAGGTCGTTCTTGGGGGCCTCACGGCGCTACCGGCAGTACTGCTCGCACCAACCCGGCGTCGGGTCCTTGCGGATGTAGTTGTAGTCCCGGCAGAGCGTGCAGTCGGAGTACGTGACAGCCCTGGTGTGAATGGAGATCGTGGCCCAGCGGTCGTGGTCGTCCTTCGACTTGTTGCGGTAGTCGTTGATCTGGATCTGGTAGTCGACCGTGAGGACGCCCACGCCGGCCACCTCCTGCTTCACCGGGTCGTAGCCGTTGGCCAGCAGGAGAACCAGACTCTGCGGACCTGAGTCGTAGCTGTTGTCGCCGCTGCGGTTCCCCTTGATGCGGTTCGCGAGCTGCGCCTCGGTGTCCGTCTTGGCCAGACCCTGCACCACGGCGGCGGACGCCTTGTAGCCGAGCTGTTGGAAGAGCTGCTCGAACGCCTCGGTCGTGCTGTAGGGCTTCTTTTCGACGTCGGGATTGTTCTCCTGCCCCGCGAAGTCGTTCCCGAAGTGCGACTTGAGCCGCTGCCAGTTCTCGGGCGCCTGGATGGAGAAGAGCTGGGTGGACGGCCCGACGAGGTTCGGGTCGGGCACCCAGCTTCCCACCGCCGCCGGCTGCATGTCCTGCACGGCGAGGCCGGCGAGGAAGTCCAGCGCCGGCGACCCCAGCTCCGCGACGCTCGTCAGGAGCGCCGGGGCGCCCCTGCCGGCCTCGGTGACGCGGCGCAGGAGGTCGTGCGCCCCCGACCGCGACCCGTGGACGTGGTCGACCAGCTCCCGCGCCACCGGATCGTTCCTGGCCATCTCCCGCACGAAGTCCTGTGTGCCGGGATTCGTGCTCGCCAGGCAGCCGAAGAAGTTCTGGGTCACGGCGTTGGCCGAACGCAAGGCAGGAACCAGGTCCTGCGCTCCGGCGACCAGCTCGCCGGCCCTGAAGCTCAGCGTGGAGGCCGGTTCGGCGATGAGCCAGGTGGGCACGCGCCGGGAGTCGTCGGGAAACGTGCTGGTCACGTTGTTGATGTACTGGAGGAGGTTTTCCTTGACCGTCTCCGGGCAGCGGACGCTGACGTCGGTGAGCTGCTGCTGGATTCCGTCCGGGGTCGGTTTGGTGACGTTGGACGGGTCGGGTTGGACGAGCGAGAGGGGCAAACTCGGAACAGGGAAACCCACGAGGCATACCTCTTCGCGGTGCTGGGACGACGGAACCGGTACGAGAACGGGGCGCGGCCGGGGCGTGGGAACCTCCACGACACCCCATTCGTGCGGCGAAACGCGTGATCTCTCGTGATCACTGACGACCGTAGGAGCGGGGCCTGACAGAGGGAAGGTCCGAAACGGTGAAACCGCCACGCGTTCGCCGTCGGACCTCCGGTGATTGTCCTGGCGAACGACGCCCGTTCGCGGGTGTTCGAGTGCGCGGACCCGCCGTGGAAACGGAACCGCTGAAGGGGTGATCTGGTACGGAATCGCGCCGACGGACCAGCGCGCGTAACACGAGTAGGTTATGGCGACGCCGGCGCGGGGCGGGCTTGGATGGGGTCGTGACGCGCCCGGACGAGGAACGGCAAACCCTCGGGACCGCCGACGCCTACCGCGAGTGGGCGCCCTTCTACGACGCCGACTACGCGCACGTGCGGTTCGACCGCGTCGCCAGGGCGTTCCACGACCTGGCGGTCCGCCACGGCAGTGCCGAACACGACGGGCAGGAGGGGCAGGGCAGATGCCGTCTGGTGGACCTCGGCTGCGGCACCGGCGCGAGCGCGTTGGCGTTCGCCTCGCTCGGCTACCGGGTCACGGGGTGCGACCTGTCTCCGGCGATGCTGGACGTCGCGCGCGGCAAACCAGGAGCCGACCGGATCACGTTCGTCGAGGCCGACCTCCGTGCCCTCCCCGACCTCGGGCGCTTCGACGTCGCCACGGCCATGACCGACCCCCTCAGCCATCTGCTGACCGACGACGAGTTCGCCGCGGCGCTGGCCGGGGTGGCCAGGTCGCTGGTCCCCGGCGGGGTCCTGGTGTTCGACCAGCGCAACGAGCACGCCTACCGCCGCCTGTCCGGACGCACGCTGGTCGCCAGGAGCCGGGACCAACTGATGACGTGGGACGTGCTCGAACAGTCCACATCGGACGGAGTCGCCGTGTTCGGCATGCGCATCACCCGCCACCTCTGGGCCGGCGAGGGGGAACGGCAGCGGCAGATCACCCACCAGCACTTCCTGCGGCACCGGGGTGAGTCGCTGATCCGTCGCCTCCTCCGGGACGCCGGGCTGCCGTGCGTGGCCGTCCACGGGCTGAGCGACCACGGCCACCTGAACGACCGCCCCCACGCCGAGGACCAGCAGACCACCCTGTACGTCGCCCGAAAACCCCTCTCCTGAGCCACTTTCCGCGTCATGTCGGCCAGGCTTCCCGATATTGTCCACTAAGGACGGTTGCCTCGGGGTGGTCGCCTGGAGGTCGACCGGGGAAGCGGCGGTCGGACCCGTGCGGCTACGGGCTGCTGACCGGCTCGCGGCTCGCGGCTCGCCGAGCACGGTGCCGCCCTGGTGCTGCCCGGCGCCGCGTGGTCGCTGCACCAGGTCGGCGAGGTGCCACGACGTCGGGCAAGGCCATCGTCACGAACCGCGACATCCCTCGCCACGGGACCGTCGTGCCGCAGGGGAGCCCGACACGTCGAGGGGGTCCCGCACCCGTCTAGGCGGTGTCCTGTGATTCGTTATCGCAGCCACAGGACAATGGCGGCGATGACGAGTGCTTGGTTGTAGGCGGCTCGCTGCGCGTCACGGGTAGCCAGACCACCAAACTGCTTGAGCCGGTCGAAACAACGCTCAACGCGCTGCGCTGCTTGTCGCGTTGGTCCTCGAAGGCTGGTAGCCGCCCGCCACACGACCCCCGAGGCTCGTGCGGCGGGTGATCTGGTCACCGCGTTCCGGACGAAGGAACGTGACGCGCCGCCCACGCAGCGCTGTGCGGGTTGACGGATGCGAGTACGCCTTGTCCGCGATCACCACCTCAGCCCGGGCACCGGCTGACCGGGTGTGATCAGCACGCCGCATCGCCAGTCCGCGCCCCATCACCACGAGGTGGATCGTGGTGCAGCGCGCCCCGGGACCGGCCGAGTCCTTCCCCGCCGGCAGCGAGGACTTCGATCCCGGCTGCGCATCCCCCGTTTTCTCCGGGCGCCGGCGGCGTGATGGTGGGCCACGGACGATGCTGGAGCCGACGCTGACGATCCACTCCAACCCGCCAACCGCGTCGGCCTTGACGACCACCGATCGAGGACGCGCTGCCCGGCGTCGTCCGCGGCCCCACAACCGAAAGCCGCTCGTGCGCAATCTTCCACGGTCCGTACTGGTTGGGCAGGTTCCGCCACGGAGCGCCGGTGCGCGGCTTCCCCAGGATCGCGGTGATCACCTGTCGGTGATCCCGCCATCCGCGGCCACGCCCCGACACCGGTCACAGCGGCTGGATCGCCGCCCACGCCCGGTCGGTCAGTTCACCACGGCCAACCCTGCGCCAGAACTAGCAGACACCCTGATCACCGACTTACAGGACGCCGCCTAGCTAGGTTCTGTCCTCGAAGCCGGATGAGCAGGGTTGCCAGGTCGGTCATCTCTCGGTAGGGGATGGCGGTTTTGTCGTGGCGGGTGGCGGTCGCGCGGTGCTGCGTGAGCCGGTGAAGCAGGGTTCGACCGCGTTGTGGCATGGGGAGGCGACGGGGTCGAAAGCCGGGGGCGGCCGGTGGCGTGATCACCTGGCTCACGGTGCCAGGCCTGCGCGGCGTGCTGGTGGGCGCAAGCGTCTCGTTGATCACGCGATGCCTCGTCCTCCCGTGGGTGTCCTTTCGCGTGGGAGGCGGGCAGCAGCGACTCGGACGTGCCGGGTCAGCGATTCCCGTCGTGCCCACAGCTCGTTGATCAGGACCTCCTCCCAGACATCATGACCTTCGGATGCCGTGCGGCCCCGGTGGAGCCGGCACCCCAGCTCGTTCTGGGCTGATCAGAGCGTGGTTCTCGGTGGACGGAGAGGGTCGGCAGACCCTGGGGCAAAAAATGTTCGGGGTGCGTGTCGATCCGGAGCCGTCCCGATCGTCGTCATGCTGTACGGCGACCCGCCGTACGAGGACGACGAGCTGACTGGGGTGGCACATGAAGTACCTGCTGCTGATCAACGCCGGTGCCGTTGACGAGAACGGGGCGGCCGAGGGCTGCGACGTCACGGAGTGGATGGCCTACGACAAGGAGGTGCGGGAGGCGGGGATCCTGGTGTCCGGCGAGTCGCTGGCGGACCTGGTGGCGGCCACCAGGGTGCGCGTGGGCCGGGACGGCGAGCGGATCGTCACCGACGGGCCGTTCGCCGAGACGCGCGAGGTCCTCGGCGGCTTCTACGTGATCGACGTGCCCGACCTGGACGTCGCGATCGACTGGGCCGCCCGCTGCCCGGGGGCGCGGGGCGGCGGCTCCGTCGTGGTGCGCCCGGTCGCGGACTTCGGGGCCTGACCATGGGGGACGTGGCCTCCCCGGCGGCCGGCGGGTCCGGAGGGCCGAGGGAGTGGAAGACGGCGGCGGCGCTGGTGGAGGCGGTGTTCCGCGAGGAACGCGGACGGCTGCTCGCCGCCCTCGTCCGCCGGTTCGGCGATCTCGACCTGGCCGAGGAGGTCACGTCCGAGGCGGTCGAGGCGGCGCTGGCCCGCTGGCCGGTCGACGGTGTGCCGGCCAGGCCGGGGGCGTGGCTGCTGACCACGGCCCGGCGGAGGGCCGTGGGCCGGCTGCGACGGGACCAGGCGTACGCCGCCCGGCTGGCCGTCCTCCAGGTGGAGGCGGAGCGGGCCCTGCCCGCTCCGCCCGCCGACGCCGACGGCGACCTGCCGGACGAGCGGCTGGCCCTGTTCTTCACCTGCGCGCACCCGGCGCTGGCCGCCGAGGACCGGGTGGCGCTGACGCTGCGGTGCCTGGCCGGCCTGACGACGCCCGAGGTCGCGCGGGCCTTCCTCGTGCCGACCGCGACGATGGCGCAGCGGATCGTGCGGGCGAAGAAGAAGATCAGTCAGGCCCGCGTCCCGTTCCGCGTGCCGGGGTCCGACGAGCTGCCGGAACGCCTGCCCGGGGTGCTCCAGGTCCTCTACTCGATCTTCACCGAGGGCTACGCGGCCAGCTCGGGGCCGCACGCGCAGCGGCTGGACCTCGCCGAGGAGGCCATCCGGCTGGCGCGGGTGCTGCGCCGGCTGATGCCCGCCGGGCGCGAGGTCGCCGGCCTGCTCGCGCTGATGCTGCTGACCCACGCCCGCCGCGCGGCCCGCGTCGGGCCGACCGGGGAGCCGGTGCCGCTGGACGAGCAGGACCGGGGGCGGTGGGACCACGAGATGATCGCGGAGGGCCGGGACCTGGTGGTCCGCGCGTTGACCGGCGGCCCGCCCGGCCCCTACGGGGTGCAGGCCGCGATCGCCGCGCTGCACGACGAGGCCCCGGACGCCGCCAGCACCGACTGGCCGCAGATCGTCGCGCTCTACGACGTGCTGCTCGCCCTCGCGCCCTCGCCCGTCGTCGCGATGAACCGGGCCGTCGCGGTGGCGATGCGGGACACGCCGGAGGCGGGCCTGGCGCTGCTCGACGCGATGGCCGACGAGCCGAAGCTGCGCGCTCACCGGCCGTACCACGCGGCGCGGGGCGACCTGCTGCGGCGGGCGGGCCGTCCGGCGGAGGCCGCGGCGGCCTACCGCGTCGCGCTCGGCCTCGCGGGCACCGACCCGGAGCGGGCGTCCCTGCGGCGCAGGCTGGATGAGGTCGTGCTGTTCGGGCCGGAGTATGACCGCGATGGCTGACGACACCTCCCCTCGGCCGCGCCGTCGCGAGGATGGCGCTCCACGAGGTGGTCGCGTCCGACCGGGTGTCCGGAACGACCACCTCGCGGCGCCATCGCGCGCGCCGGGCCGCTCAACACCCGTGGAAGCTGAAGGCCGCCCAGTGCACGGGATGGACGTACGAGCGGGCGTTGGGATCACGCAGGCGGAGCGCCCGCACCAGGGCGCGGGTGCCGGGGGTGTCCGCGTCGGGGGAGAGGTCCCTGACCTTCTCCGCGTTGGTGGTGTCCCGCAACCAGCGCTGGGCGGCGCCCAACGCCTCGTGCGGCGGCACGCCCCCGACCCGCCAGAGCTGGTAGAAGCGGGCCATCACCAGGCTGGTCGCCTCGCCCCTGATCGTCCACTGGGTGGCGACCACCCCGGGGAACCCGGCCTGGATCAGCCCGCTGGGGAAGGAGATCACCTCGTCGGGCAGCGCCGTCCCCGGCCGGTCGGTGTCGCACGCCGACAACACCGCCAGCCGCACGCTCAACCCGGTCAGGCGCAGGGACAGGATCTCGGCCAGGGTCAGCTCGTCGTGTCCGGAGAGGACCAACGCGCTCCGCGTCGGGTCGTCGGGCCGGGCGACCCCGTGGCAGATGAAGTGGTGCACCCGGGCGTCGGCCAGGGCCGCGAGCACCGCCGGCCGGTCGGCCGCCGCCCCGCGCAGCACCCCGGGGTTGACGAACCAGCGCCGCACCCACGCGGCCTCCTCGTCGGCGTACCCGATCGACGGCCACGCCGCGGCGTCCGGGTTCGCCACGACCGAGAGCCGGTCCGCCGGCACCCGGCCGGCGGCGCGCGTGGCGACCTCCAGCGCGCGGATGTTCGGCGCGTACCCGACGACCCGGTCGTCCAGCAGGTAGCGCCGCGTGCCGTCCGCGCCCGGCCGCCACGCCGCGTGCAGCGGCACCATCGCCAGGAAGCCGAACGGGATCAGCACGACCCGGCGCGCGGTCCCCGCCACGGACAGGGCGGGCTCCACCACGGCCGACCACGCCCACCGCGTGACCGCGTCCAGCGTCCCCTCCCACCGTTCGCCCCGGGTGAGCAGGCTCCACACCCGCTGCCCCACGGCCGCCACGGTGGCCGGGACGGGCGCGGCCCGCACCTCCCCCTCGGCGTCCACGGCGAACGCCACCCCGCTGTCCTCGGCCGCCACCAGGTACAGCACCACCGTGTCGGGCGGCACCGCGCGGCGGACGTCGGCGATGTCGGGCCGGTGCAGGAAACGCTCGTAGCCCGGTATCCCCCGGATGTCCTCGATCGCCCGGTCCACGGCCTCCCGTCGGGCACGTCGCGCCTCGGTCGGCGCGCTCCCGAGGGTGGCCTCGTCCAGTGCGGCGACGGCCGCGCGGTACCGCTCGAGCAGTGGCCCGTGCTCGGTCCCGGCGAGGTCGTCCAGCCGCGCGCGGTCCTGGTCCAGCGCCTCGGACAGCAGCATGCCCCGACCGGCCTCCAGGGTCACGACCGCGTCCTCCAGCGCCCCGGTGCGGAACAGCGCGTAGGCCGCCGCCGCGGGCAGGCCCTGCGACTCGGTGAGCCAGAGTTCCTTGTTCCTGCGCAGGAGCTGGGTGCGGAACAGCCGCCGCGTGGCCTCGGTGGCTCCGGCGTAGGCCGTGCAGGCCTCGGCCCACTCTCCCCGGGTCGACGCCCACGCCCCCCAGTGCTGGGCGGCGGCCAGCGCCCACTCGTGCGCGGCGTCCAGGCCGTGGCGCACGGCCCGCGCGTACGCGTCGACGGCCTGGGGGACGAGCGCGGGATCACCGGTCTCCTCGCCGCGCGCGTGCAGGGTGCGGGCCAGGTTGTACTCGCGGGAGGCCCGCTCCGGCGCGTCCTCCGCCGTGAGGTCGAGCGCCGCCCGGTACTCCCGCACGGCCAGCTCCCCGAAGCGGGAGTCGCCGGTGACGCGCCACATCGCCGTCAACGAGTTGCCCGCGTTGTTGTGCCGCGACGCGGCCTGCCAGTCGCCGGGGCGGGTGGCGGCGACGGCGCGCAACTGCATGTCGAGGGCCTGCCGGAGGTCCTCGGGGTCGCCGCCGTGCTCGAACCGCGTCAGCAGCGCGTTGCCCAGGTTGGTCAGGGCGGCGGCGACCGGGTCGGGCACGCCCTCCACCATCCCGCGCATGAGCTGGATCGCGACGTCCAGGTCCCGAGGGTCGCGGGTCCGCAGGAACCGGCGCCGCAGCAGCGCCCCGAGCGTGCCGGTGATCGGGTCGGCCGTGCCCGGCGACATCATGTGGTCGCGCGCCTGGGCCGCCTCGGACAGCACGGCGATGGCCTCGTCAAGATCGTCGAGTCCGCCGTGCATCTCGTTGCGCGCGCTCAGCAGCTCGGCCAGGACGTACTTGAACCGGTGGCCCATCGGGGTTTCCCCGGCGATGTCCACCGCGTGCCGCGCGAGGTCGATCGCCTCCCGCAGCGCCGAGACGTCACCGTCCACCCGGACCCGCGTCCGCAGCGCCGAGGCGAGACCGGTGCGGCACAACGCCTCCAGCCGCCGGTCGCCCACCGCCCGCCGGACCGCGCGGCGACAGTGCCACTCCGCGCGGGTGAGCAGCTCGGTCGTCCCGGTGCGCTGGTAGAGGTTGAGCAGCGTGTTGCCGAGGTTGTAGTCCAGCCTGGCCTGGTCGTGACTCCCGGGCGGCGCGAGGCGCAGGCCCTCCGCCAACAGGTCGTGCGCGGTGACCAGCTCGGCGTTGTCGCTGGCGCCGACGCCCAGCCAGTTGTGCGCGATGCCCGCCCGGTTCAGGCAGGCGATCCGGAAGGCCACGGGGCTGTCGTCGAACCGGGAGGAGCCCACGACCGCGTCCATGGCCGTGGCCATCCTGGGCAGGGCGGAGCGGTCGGCGTCCAGCACGTAGTCGGCCAGCGCCGCGCCAGCCCTGGCCAGCGGCCGACGGAACCGCCGCGGCGGTGGGGGGAGGGGCCGCCATCCCAGCCACTCCTCGGCGGCTCTCACGCGGTCCATCTCAGGCCTCCGGGTGGTCGAGGACGGGGCCGCGCTCCAGGAAGCTGGTCAGTTCCCGTCCCGCGGCGCGTTCCCCGTCCGGGTCGGTGGGCCGCTCACGCCCCAGCTCCTCGTAGAGCCTTCCCCGGTACAGGTCGAAACTGGCCTGCACCAGCCGGCCGTAGACCACCGCCGCCGCCAGCGCCAGCCGGGACCCCGCGACCATGCCCGCCAGTCCCACCGGGACCGCCCACCAGGTGAACGGGGTCCACACGCAGAAGAGCAGGCCCCACAGCCACCACCGCGCGCCCTCGTCCAGTCGCGCGCGGACGACGGCCAGCTCCGCCCTGGCCTGGTCGGGCAGCACGAGCCACAGGTGCGGCCAGCACACCACGGCGTCCAGCCCGTACCGGTGCCGGGGCCGGGACTCCGAGGCGCGCAGCACGTCGCCGAGCCGGGTGGGCATCCGGTCCTCGCGGGCGGGCGGCACGGTCGAGCGCCAGGCGTTCAACGCCGCGTAGCGCGCCCGTTCCGGGGCCGTCAGCGACGTCCGCCGTCGGGCGAGGTCGCGCCAGGCCCGCGTCCGGCGGTCGATGACGAACCCCCGTGCGGCGAGCATGGCCGCCCGCAGCGGTCGCGCCCAGCGCGGCCAGTAGCCCTCCAGCAGCCGCACGACGCCCAGGGTGGAGGTCTCCGCCAGCCGCGCCGACCCGGCCACGACCAGCAGCGCGACCACCACGAACACGCCCTGCGCCGTCGGGGTGGGCGAGCCGAACGCCCGCGTCCACTCCCGGTCGAGCGCCTGCCACCCCGACCGGGCTCCGGTGAGGCCGCCGTGGCCGTGCACCCAGGCCAGCAGGCCGCCGAGCCAGAACAGCAGCGCGGGTGAGATCAGCAGTGTCGCCCAGCGCTCCGCGACCTTGCCCCCGAGTCCCGACCACAGCGAGGCGATCACCGGCCGCCCACCCGCCCCAGCGCGCCGTGCCCGTGGGGACAGTGGGGGACGGGCTCACCGACCTCGAACACGGGGTACTCGTAGTCGCACTCCCCGCATCCGTACATGATCTCCGCGGAGGGCACCGCGTAGCCGGGCAGGGCGGCGTAGCCGGCCGAGTCCGCCATGCCGTAGCCGCCGGAGTCCGCGCCACGACTGGTGTCCACCTGACGGTCGAGCAGCCGCCGTGCCTCGTCCCGGAGCGCGTCGTCGCCGGTCAACACCTCCAGGAGCGCGTCGGCGACGTCCTCGCCCCCGTCCGCCCGCGCCAGCAACTGGTCGATCTCGTCGGCGAGCGCGCCGGATAGGCGCGGCCGGATCGCCCGTGCCGCGTCCAGGATGTCCTCGTCGCGCATGCGTTCCCCTCGTGCCGGAGCCACGCCGAACCCACGGCGTGCGCCCCGGCCTGCGGCGACCCCGGATTCCCTTCGGGAGGCTGGTCGGAACCCGTCGGTGGTCACGCATGTTGTACGCCAACCATGAGCCGGTTGGGTGATCTTGGCCTGGTTTGCCAGGGATGTTCGCGGCGAATGCACGGGACGTGCGAGCTGCGAGCGCGCTGTCGCGTGGTTTTCGTTCGTGGCAAACAGGTTGACGCACTCTCCGGCCCCGCACGTCACCCGCGCCACGGTCACTCCCCCACTCGAACGTGCGGTTCCCCGCCGTCGGCCGTTCGGGACGAGGAAGATCCGGGCACCACTACGCCAGCCACACGTGATCAACCTCCGGGAAGCGTCGTGATGCGGGGAACCGGCGACCAGCCGCCAGCACGCCTCGGGCGTGGGCTCGCCTCGCTCGGGTGCGCGCTCGGTGGCGCCGTCAGCCCTTCCTGGGGCGGGGAACGGTCCTCGGGCGCCGTGGTGAAGCGAGGGTCACTGTTCACGCGCCTCACGTCGGCGTGGTCGTCCCTGGTGCCTCCACCGCCCTCACGGCCTCGGCGGCAGCGTCGCCGGAGCTGGGTGGAGTGGACGTTGCGCGCGACGAGCGCCCTGGTCGCGGGCGGCGTCCTGGCGTGGTGGATCAGCTCCGCGTGGGGCGAGGTGTGGGCGGTGGTCGACGGCCGGCATGGCGGGGGAGTGCGGCGCCTCGACACCTCTCCGGCGGAGCGGGCGCGGGTCGCGTGGCGGCAGGTGGTCGTGATCGGACTCGCCGTGGGCGCGTTGTCCTGCGCCCGCGCGGCGGAGGGGCCGGCGGCGGTGGGGTTGGCGCGCCGCCCCTGGCGCACGCAGGCGACGGTGCTGGCCGCCTACCTGGTGATCCTGCTGGTGGCACTGACCATCCCGCAGGACGTCGTGGCGTCGGTCGGTCGGGTGTGGCCGTGGCTGGGCGCGCACTTCGGCGTCACCTACGCCTGCACCACCGCGTTCCCGCTGTGGATGGTGCTCCTGCACGCCGCGTACGGCGGGGTGGCCGAGGAGATCATCGTGTTGGCGCTGGCGTTCCGCGCGCTGGAGCGCCTGCCCTGGCGCGACGGGCGGACCTTCGCCGCCACCGGCTGGGCGACCGCCGTGCTCGTCGCCCTGCGGCTGAGCTACCACGCCTACTACGGCCTCTACCTGCTCGCGTTGGTGCCGTGGGCGTACCTCACCGTGGCGCTGTACCGGCGGACCCGGTGCCTGCTGCCCGTGGTCGTGGGCCACACGTCGTTCAACGTGCTCCTCGTGCTGGCGAGCCCCCTCGCCGGCGGCTACGGGCTCCCCCTCACGCTGTTGGCCCTCGGGGCGCTCTGCGCGACGCCGCTGGCCCTCACCGCCGCGCGGCCCGCCGTCCGAGGCGCCCCGCCAGCCGCCACAGGCGGCGGACCACCCAGAACGCCGTCACCGCGATGACGGCGAGGCCGCTGGGGACGAGGGGACCGTTGCCGCACCCCTGTCCGCGCGGGACGGGGTGCTCGGGGGCTGACGCGGGGTGCGGGGACACGGGGTCGGCGGGAGCGGTGTCGGGGCAGGTGATGATCACAGCGGAACTCACCGCGACAGCATCAGCACGTGCCACCATGGCAGACAAGTCCCGTCCCCCGGTGGATCGACCTCCCGGTCCGGCTGTCCGCTGTCGTTCGCGCCGCGTCCCGCCGTTCCGGTGCTGCGCGCCCCCGGTCGGGCTCAGCACGGCCGGCCTCGGCCGCCTCGGCCGCGTCGCGCGTGGCCACGCCAGCGCCGTGGGGCCCGCACGTCCGTTCCTTGTGGACGATCGTTCGCCGCTTCCGTGGCCTCTCGGCCCTCTGGGGACCGCGACCGGCAGGACCCAGAACGCCCGTGGCGCGCAAGGAAACTGTCCATAGTGGACAGAAAGAGGACGTTCGTCGCCCCCGTAGGGCCGCACGGGACTCGGCCCAGGGACGGAGCCGACCACGGCGAGAGATCGGCTGGCGACCAAGGGGTGTCCACATCAGTGTGGGACACGTGCCCACCGACACGCCCAGTGATCACCAGAGGGTTCCCGCGCCAACCGGTCACACCTCAGGAGGTCAACCTCTAGGCTTGCGGAATGGACGTCATCGCGCTCGACCGGGACCACATGATGCGCGCGCTCGCCGAGCGGATCAGCGAGATCGCCGGCACCTGGACGGTCGACAGTGGAGTGATCCGCAGCGAGGGGACCCCGGTCATCCTCGTGACGGACCTGCACGGGGGAGCCCAGGACCCCCGGCACGTCGACGTGGGCTTCGCCTTCAACCCCGAGCACCCGGAGGCTCCGGTGCTGTGGGACTGCGCCGTGGGTTTCGGGAGCACGCCGGCCGAGGTCGCGGAGACCGCCGCCGCGATGTGGCTGGCGACCACCGGGAAGACCATGCTCGAACTGCTGGTCCAACGCGGTGAGCTGGCCACCCACCTCGGGTCCGACGACCCCGAGGGCATGCCGGGCTTCCACGTCATCCACGGCCCCGTCCTGCCGATGGGGGCCGACAGGGAGGCGCTGCTGGACTGGGTGGTCGAGCGGCCGCTGGTGCCCGCGCTGCGGGAGCTCCTGCCGCCCCACCTCGACCAGGCGATCAACGGGGTCAAGGTCATCTTCGGCGCGGGAGCGGGCGAGGAGATCGTCGAGGTCCGGGTGAACGGCACGGTGCGCGAGGACCTCACCGACGCGGTCCGCCGGCTCGACTGGCCGAGGCCCGCCTCGTTCGCCTACCTGAAGACCTTCCTGCTCGTCTTCGCCGACTGACGGCCGCCGGGGCGGACCAGGGCCGGCTAGCGGCCGCCCTGGTCGTCCCGACCCGGTTCGTCCCCCGGTCCGCTGGTGGGCGACCCGACGAGGTCGAGGTAGCGGTGCAGATGGCCGGCCCCGTCCAGCATCGCCCTCGACCGCTGGGTCAGCGCCGCCTGGCGTTGGGCGATCGCCGCGCGCAGGGTCTCGACGCTCCCGGTCCGGCGCAGGCCGTCGAGGATGGTCCTGATCTGGGCGAGGGGGTGTCGACCCCGCCGGAGCATCTTGATCATCTGCGCGTCCCTCAGGTCCGCCGAGCCGTAGCGGCGGTACCCGGTCCCCGGCTCGCGGCGCGGGGTCAACAGGCCGGCGGCGTCCCAGACCCGCAGGGTGGAGGCGCGCACGCCGAGGAGGGCGGCCAGCTCGCCGACCCGCAGCCCGGTCCTGGGCACCGCCGAGGTGTCCGGTTCCCGCCGCGCGACGGCTTCGACGGCCTCACCCGCCGACCGGAGGGAACGCCGTTCCTCGTGCAGCGCGGCGTGACTGGCGTCGACGAGCGCGAGCGCCCGGGGAACGTCCCCGGCGTGGACCTCCCGCAGGATCTCGCGGGCGGTGTTCCACCCGTATCCCCGCGCGAGGGCCCGGTAGGCCAGCAGAGCGGCACGGTGCCGCTCGTCGAACCGCCGATAGCCGGCGGGCGTGCGCTCGGCCGGCGGCAGGATGCCCGCGTCCACGTAGTTGCGGATCTGCTGCGCCGAGACCCCGATCATGCGTGCCAGGTCGACGGGGCGGTACCCCGAGTCCCTCCCAGCCACAGCGCCCCCTCGTCCTGAGTCTGCACCCCGATTTGAGGGTTCGCGGACCCTTCTCCGAGCATGTGCTCGCGCAGATCGCGCAAAGCTTCAACACGGTACTTCAACGATAAACTTGAAGCTATGACATCTGGGCACAGCGACCACGAACCAGACTCGCCCACCGATCCCCGAACCCGCCTCCTCTCCGTCGCGGTCGAGGCGGCCACCCGGATCGCCGACGTGCTCGACCGCCACCCGCTCCGCGGCCAGGGCGCGTACCCGATGAGCGAGGTGCGCGAGGAACTCGCCGAGCACCACGCGTCGCTGCACCAGGCCGTGCGGGAGTGCCCGGTCGCGCTGGCCGTGGACGCCCACGGCCGGCCCGACCGCCTCGGCGCCGACGTCGCCGGGCTCCTGGGGTACGTCCAACACGTGCTCGTGCTGTACCACAACCTCGACGACCTGCCCGACCACATGCGCGCGCAGGCCAACCGCGACCTCGCCGCGACCCACCTCCGTGCGCGTCGGCTCAGGGACCGGGCGCGCCGGTGACCACCCGGCGGTGACGCCGAGGGCCGCGCTCGGCCCGCTCTTCACCGCGAGCCCGCCGGAACTCGGCTGAGGCTCTCGGTTTCCGGAGTTCGTACCGGAATTTCGATCACTGTTTCTGGTCGGCCCCTGGTGGGCCGACGGTTCTGGCGCGTCCGGATCCGCCCGGACCCATCGAGGCTCAGAAGGATTTCCTCAGGCAGTTCCGGCGATTCCCTTCCCGTGGGAGGGGTCGGCCGGGAAGAAGGGAAGAGAACAGTGCTGTCGTACATGGCGCTTCCGTACGCGGCCTCCCGAGGCGGCGCGCGGACGACGGGCTCGCGCCCGGCCACCGACACCCCGGTGACCGAGTGGATCCGCGTCGTCGGCGCGCGGGAGCACAACCTGGCCGACATCGACGTGGAGATCCCCAAACGACGGCTCACCGTGGTGACCGGCGTGTCCGGCTCCGGCAAGTCCTCGCTGGTGTTCGACACGGTCGCGGCCGAGGCGCAACGGCAGCTCCACGAGACGTTGCCGGCGTTCGTCCGGGGTTTCCTGCCCAGCTTCGGGCACCCCGACGTCGACATGATCGAGAACCTCTCCGCCGTGGTCCTGATCGACCAGCGACGTCTCGGCGGCGGCGCGCGCTCCACGGTCGGCACGGCCACCGACATCGCGCCGCTGCTGCGCCTGCTGTTCTCCAGGGCGGGGACGCCGCACATCGGGGCCTCCGACGCGTTCTCGTTCAACATGCCGGCGGGGATGTGCCCGGCGTGCGAGGGGATCGGCGTCGTCACCGACGTCGACATGGACGCCTTTCTCGACGACTCCCGCTCCTTGAACGAGGGCGCGCTGCTCGCGCCGACGTTCAAGGTCGGCACATGGCACTGGCAGATCTACGCCGAATCCGGGTTGTTCGACCCCGACAAACCAATTCGCGACTATTCCGAGGAGGAACGCCACACCCTGTTGCGCGGAACCGCCGGCCCGGTGTCGTTGGAGGTCAGGGGACAGCGGGTCAACGCGACCTACGAGGGCGCGGTCGACAAGTTCCTGCGCCTCCACGTCCACAAGGACGGCGGGGAGCTGAGCGACCGGGCCCGGCGGACGGCCGCCCGGTTCACCACCTCGCTGCCCTGCCCGGACTGCGGGGGCGCCCGGCTCTCCCGCGCGGCGCTGGACTGCCGGGTCCTCGGCCACGGCATCGCCGAGCTGTCGGCGATGGAGGCGACCCACCTGCTCGACGTGCTGGCCACGTTCGACCTGCCGGCCGTCGCGCCCATCGTCGAGGCGCTCAGGGCCAGGGTCGGGCACCTCGTCGACATCGGCCTCGGGTACCTGAGCCTGGACCGCCCCACGGACACCCTCTCCGGAGGGGAGTCCCAGCGGGTCAAGATCGTCCGGCATCTGGCCAGCACCCTCACCGACCTGCTCTACGTCTTCGACGAGCCCAGCACCGGCCTGCACGCCAGGGACGTGCGGCGGCTCACCGACCTCCTGTTCCGGTTGCGGGACAACGGCAACACCGTGCTGGTCGTCGAACACGACAGGGACGTGATCGCCGCGGCGGACCACGTCATCGACATCGGCCCTGGGGCGGGCGTCGACGGCGGCACGGTCGTGTTCGCGGGGGAGGTCGAGGCCCTGGCCTCGTCGGGAACGCTCACCGGGCGGCACCTGCGGGCGAGGACCAGGCTCAAGGGCCAGGTGCGCCGCCCGACCGGGTGGCTGCCGGTGGTCGGCGCGACCCTGCACAACCTGCGCGACCTCAGCGTGGAGTTCCCCACCGGCGTGCTCACCGTGGTCTCCGGCGTGGCGGGGTCCGGCAAGTCCTCCCTCGTGCACGGCGCCCTCCGCGCCCAGCACCCGGACGTCGTCGTGGTCGACCAGTCGGCCCCGACCGCGAACCGGCGGTCGACGGCCGCGACCTACACCGGGGCGCTCGACCCCATCCGCAGGGCGTTCGCCAGGGCCAACGGGGTGAGCCCCGCGCTGTTCAGCGCGAACTCGGCCGGCGCGTGCCCGGCCTGCGAGGGCACCGGCGTCGTCGTCACGGACCTGGCGTTCCTGGACGACATGACCTCGACCTGCGAGACCTGCGAGGGCCGGCGGTTCACCCAGGACGTGCTCGCCCACCGGCTGGACGGGGCGTCGATCAGCGACGTGCTGGAGATGACGGTCGGCAGGGCGCTGGAGTTCTTCGCCGGCAACCGGTCGGTCGCGCCGATCCTGCGCGCGCTCGCGGACGTGGGGCTGGACTACCTCCAGCTCGGCCAGCCGCTCACCAGCCTGTCCGGCGGCGAGTGTCAACGGATCAAGCTGGCCTCCCACCTGCACCGGAGGGGCGCGGTCTACGTCATGGACGAGCCGACCACGGGTCTGCACATGTCCGACGTCGCGCGCCTGCTGGAGGTGCTGGACCACCTGGTCGACGAGCGCGGGAGCACGGTCATCGTGATCGAGCACGACCTGGACGTCGTCGCCCACGCGGACTGGGTGGTCGACCTCGGGCCGGAGGGGGGCAGCGCGGGCGGCCGGCTCCTGTTCCAGGGCACGCCGTCCGCCCTGCTCGACGTGCCCGACTCCCACACCGCCACCCACCTGCGCCGCGCGCTCGGCCTCGACCCGGACGACACGCGCGATCCGGCCTGACGCCTCGGCTTCCGGGTGTCCGGTGTGGCCGACTCCCTCGGCCGCACCGGACACCGGTGGCCGGTCGCCGTGACAGGGCGCCGTGGTAGGGCGCCGTGGCTGGACAGCGGGCGTGACCAGGGCGTTCCTGCTCGCCTCTGGTCATTTCCCCTTGTGGGAGCAAAAGCATCGGGCAGGGCGGAACGGACGTTCACCGAGACTGCCCGGCGGGCGCAGATCGTGGAGGCGGCGATCGCGACCATCGCCGAGCTGGGCTACGCCCGCACCTCCTTCGCCAAGATCACGAAGCGCGCGGGGCTGAGCGGCACCGGCATGATCTCCTACCACTTCGCCGGCAAGGACGACCTGGTCAGGGCCTGCGCCGAGGAGACATCGCGGGTCCTGGCGGCGTTCCTGCGCCCCAGGATCGAGGCCGTGAGCGGGTACGCGGCGAAACCGCGCGCCTTCGTCGAGTCCACCATCGAGCTGGTCGAGGCCCACCCCGCGCACCTGCGCGCCCTGGTGGAGATCCTGAACAACGCCAAGGACCCCGAGGGGCGCCTGCTCGTCGACGCCGCCCTGCTCACCAGCCGGGTCACGCACGTCGCGACGCACCTGCGGGATGGGCAACGCGTCGGGGAGTTCGGCGCGAGTCCCTGTCGGAGCCAGGCCGTGATCATTGACGGCTCGCCGGAGTGCGCGCCACCCTGGCGAGAACCCGTCGAGACGGTCAGCACGCGTCCATCCCGTCGGGCGTCGAGCGCGGGTGTGACCGGCGCGGGGCGAGGGAGCGGTGGCATGGCTCAGGTCAGGGTCCAACTGCGCGAGGCGATGGAGACGTCGCTGATCACCCTGAGTGGCAAGGCGGTCGACGCCCGGCGCAGTCCGTCCATCCTGGGCGACACCATGTCCTCCGAGATCCTCGACCGGATCGACTACGACGAGGCGCGGCTGGCGATGTCGGCGAGGTTCGCGCCGAGCGTGGCGGCCAGGGCGAAGCACTTCGACGACTGGACGAGGGAGTTCCTCCGCGGGCACGAGCGGGCCACCGTGGTGCACCTGGGGGCGGGGCTGGACACCCGTCCGTGGCGGGTGGACCCCGGCCCCGGGGTGACCTGGCTCGACGTCGACTACCCCGAGGTGGTCGACGTGCGGGGCAAGCTCTTCCCCCCACGGGAGGACTACCGCATGATCGGCTGCCCCGTGACCTCGCCGGAGTGGTTGGACCAGGTTCCCGCCGACCGCCCCACCCTGGTCCTGGCCGAGGGGCTCACGATGTACCTGCGGCCGGCCGAGGGGCACGAGCTGTTCCGGCGGATCACCGACCGGTTCCCGTGGGGAGTGCTCGCCTTCGACGTCCACAACCGGCTCGCGATCCGCCTGGTGAACCGGCGGCTCACGCGGATCGTGGGCAGTCCGCTCCTGCGGTGGGGCGTCGACGACGCGCGCGAACTGGAGTGCGCCAATCCGAAGCTGCGCCGTGTCGACGCCGTGAGCGCGCTGTTCGCGCCCAGCGCCGCCGGGTTGCCCCTCGGAGCGAGGATCTTCGCCCGGCTCGTCCGCCCCGTTCGTTCGCTGCGCGACCTCGGGATGTACCTCCGTTACGAGTTCGGCGACCCCAGCCAGGTCTGATCCCGCGCCTTGTCGGCTTCACACCCGCCGGGGTGAGCGTGACGTCGTCACGTGCGAGTGACCGCCCTTCTCATGCGGTGAGCGCGTCGTCGGTCCCGGTGGTGTGGTCGCCGAACACCGCGTGCAAACCGCCGTCGGACAGGAAGTCCACCAGCGACGTGGTGAGGCGGCCGTTGTACCCGACCGGCCGCCCGCCGCAGAAGACGACCCCCAGCGTCCGCCGTCGCCGGCCGACCCTGGTGCTGACGTACTGGGAGGGCGCGAACTCCTGCGCCAGCCAGCCCTGCCGCGCCCCCGTCTCCACGACCTCGCGCCACGCGGCGGGTTCCTGGTCCCTGCCGACGAACACGCTTCGGCTGAGCACGTCGAACGGGGCCTTGACGACCAGGTCGGCCCGTGCCGCGAGCGCCTCGTCGGCGGTGATGCCGTCGCCGAGTTTCCGGCTCCACGGGATGAGCGCGTCGATGCTGGCCCTCTGCTCAGGAGTGAACACGTGCCGGAACCGGGGGTCCGACAGCATCGCCGAGACGAGCTTGTTGCCCGCGACCAACCGGCCCAGAACACCGTTGAACACGACCAGGTTCCCTGACGCGACGCGCTTGAGCATCGGGGCGTACCGGTCGGGGTCCTCGACGAACGGTTGGGTGATGTGGGGCAGGAATCCGAGCACCACGTCGTCGTCCTGGAAGTGCTCCGGCAGGACGTACACCGGAGTGCGCCGGTGGTGGCGCACGTGCGCTTCGAGCAGGCGTATCTCGCTGGTGGAACGGAGTTCCTCGGGGCAGAGCACCGCGACGCGGCGCGCGTCGGCGGGGTCGATCCCCCGCGCGGCGGCCAGGTCCAGCAGCTCGGCCATCATCCATCCCGGCTCCTCACAGCGCGCGGGCCGGTACTGGTCGGTCAGCCACCGCACCGCGTCCGCCTGCCGCCAGTAGCGGTTGAGCAGGCCGCTGAGGTTGGAGATGGGGTAGTCCCCGCCCACCTCGAACACCCGCATCTGGTCCAACCGCGCCCCGCCCAGGTCGAACCGGCAGTGGTCGACGTGGCGTCGGCGGGGCGGCTCGCTGAGCGCGCACTCGTGCAGGAACGGTGGCAGGCCAAGGAAACGCTGGAGTTCCCGGCTTTCCGCGTAATGCCGGGCGAGGCGGTCGACGGCGCGCAGAACGTGGGTGAGGTGTTCCAGCAGGGTCCGTTCGGCCACGGGGTCGAGTCCGGTCAGCGTGGGCGCCAGCGGCAACGTCGGGTGGTGCGGGTCGAGGATTCCCTGTCGCCGCACCAGGTTCAGGAACTGCTCCCAACCCTGGCCCGCCTCCTCCTGGCTCTTCGCGTTCGTGAACGGAGTTCGGGGTGGGAAGTGCAGGTCGAACCGGATCAGTGACGAAGGGCAGTCGGTGCTGTGCTCTGCGTGCGCCATCGCGTCGTCCTTTCCGTGCCACCGCCGGGATTCAGCCTGCACCCCGCGTGGCCGCCAGGTTGGTGAGCAGGGAAAAAGTTGTCTCGGGCTACCTTCCGTCAACCTCCCGGTTCGTGGGACGCTCACTCGGACAGATGATCGAAAACGGGTGGGTGAGACGCGAGGTGTCGACATTTGCCCGCGTTCTGTCCCTCGGTCGTGCGATTCGGGAAACCCGTTCGTGTGATGGGTGGTTCCCTCGGCCGCGTCAGGGCAAAGACTTTGGGCGTGGCGGTGCTCGACATGATCGCCATCCGCACGAGGAGGTTCACGTCATGGTTGAGCCTTTCACCGAGATCACCGAGATCACCCCGCGCGAGCCGGAGACGGTGCCTCTGTCGCTGTCCCTCTCCCTGGTCGCGGTGGACGTCGAGGACGAGGGCGAGGAGTGACGTCGAGCGCGATCGCTCCGCGATGAAGAGGCTTTGAGGTCACTTGAGCATGTTCCGCGGATCCTCGGCACATCGTTTCCGCGTACGGCGCCAGGCCTGGTCCTCGATGCGAGGGTGATCCTTCTGTGCCCCGAATGTGGAAGCTGGGGACGGGGTTGTTTTTTACGCGACAGGTTTTCTGGACGTGGCGGTGCGATGTTCGATCGTCACTTCATGAGGAGGTTCCACATCATGTTCGAGCCGTTCGAAGAGGTTGTGCCCCGTGAGCCGGAGGCAACGCCTCTGACGTTCACCATCAGCTTCGTTGCCGCCGACGTGGAGGACGACGAGTGACCAGGGCACGCCGCCCCCGAGGGCGGCGGGCGAGGTCCGTAGCTCGCCCCGCGGGTGAGCTACGGGCCTCCAGGCTCCCGTCAACCCCAGTCGGGAGACAGGCGCGGAGCCTCAGGTGAAACCAGAGGAAGGATGAGGTCATGGACACGTTCGAGCCGTTCGAGGAGATCACTCCGTTCGAGCCGGAACAGGCGCCTCTGTCGTTGACGGTGTCGTTCGTCGACGCCGACGTCGAGGATTGAGGTCCGGTTGCGGCAGACGTCAACCGACAGTGGGGTCCGCAGGCCACCGAACGGTGGCCTGCGGACCCTCGGCCTTTTCGGCCATGTCGCTTTTCCCTGAATTCCCCCCGGTGGGGGAGGTGTGTCCCGTGGAGCCGTTCGAGGAGACCGTCCGGTGTGAGCCGGAAACCGTGCCGGACTTCGTGTCGGAGTCCCTGTGCGCGTTGTCCTTCGTCACGGCTGACGCGGGAAAGGAGTTAGCCGCGACGTCGCTGTGGCTTCACTCCGGAGAATGGAGTCCGTAGGCCGTCCAACGGTGGCCGCGGACCGCGGACAGTGTGGCGGTGACGGCATTTCTGGTGCTTTCGCAGTGGTGGGGGGAGGTGTGTCCCGTGGAGCCCTTCGAGGAGATCGTGCCGTGTGAGCCGGAAACCGTGCCGCTGACCGTGTGCCTGAGCCTGAGCCTGGTCGCCGCCGAGGTGGACGAGGAGCGAGCCGAGGATTCGGCCGAGGAGTGAGCCACGGCGTCGTGGTGGCTCGACACGCAACGGAGGGGCGGGGCTTGTCGCGCGTCCGTGGTGTCGACACCCGACGAGCTCCGCCCGCGCCGTGGTGTCACCAGTGGTGTCAACAGCCGAGTGTCGCCCTGTCGTGCGGTCGCCCGGCACGTTCGTGTGACTGGCGGTTTTCCTGGCCGCTCCGAGGACAAGCCTGGGGGCGAAGCCTGAGCTGACCCGCATCGCCGTGCCCTCGGCGCCCTCGGCGCTCGGCCGTCGAAGGGCATGGCTCCCGTCCCCGGATCCGCCGGGGCTCTGGAGGACACATGACCGAACCGTCCTCGTTGGTTCCCAGGGCCGATGTGCGTTTCCGGAGGTCAGGGGACGTCCTGTTCGTGTGCAGCAGCGACGGCCCCCCGCTGCGCCTGCGGTCACCCGTCCCGGGGAACGGGGACACGGGGTGGCGGGACCTGCCGGCCGACGCCGTGGCGAGCCTGGTCGCCAGGGGCCTGCTCGTGCCGGCCGACCAGCCGTTGCGGCGCCACCCCTCGTTCCACGCCGGCTCGGCCGGCCCCGTCCACGTGGCGGGGGAGGACGGCCTGTGCCGGGCGGTCATGTCGGCGTTGGAGCGCGCCGGTGTGCCCGTCGAGCCCGACACCCCGTTGCGGGCCGAGCTGGTCGCGCTTCCCCTGACCGCCGACGAGGAACGCCTCGTCGACGTGGCGCGCTGGGCGGCGCACGGAGGAAGACCCGTCATGGTCTTCGCGCACGCCGGCGCTCGTGTCTACTTCGGACTGCTGCGCCCGCCGGCGACGGCCTGTCCACTGTGTCTGGAGCGCAGGATCAGGGCCACCCGCCCGGACCGGGCGTTGGCCCGGATGCCGATGGAGATGTTGCTGGGCGCGTGGTCCGAGGAGCACTGGCCGAGCGCCACGGCGGCCGCCGGCCTGGTCGCCCACCACGTCATCCGCGCCGCGAGCGCTCCGTCCCGTGGCGCTGCCGCGGCGGCGGGCGCCGACCTCGCCGACCTCATCGACATCAACCTCGACACGGGAGACCGCACCAGCCACCCGGTGCTCCACCTCCCGTACTGCGCGGTCTGCGCGAACCTGGTCCCCTCCGCGCGGTCGGTCGCCCACGACGCGACCACCGTCACGATCGCCGAGAGCTGGCACCGGATGAGCCGGGCCGTGGACCCGCTCACCGGCATCGTGTCCGGTGTCCGCGTGTACGAGCCGGGCGAGCCCGGCTCCACCGCCGACGCCACCGTCGCCTGGGGGCGCGGCGGAACCGACACCACGTGGTTCTCTCCCGTCCGCGCGTCCTGTGTGGGCGGATCGACCAAGCACGACCCGTTGGCGGCCAAAGTGAGCGCCGTCGGGGAGATCCTGGAGCGCTACGCGGCGGGGATCTACTCGCCGGACCGGTTCCTGCGCGCCTCGCTGTCCGATCTCGGCCCGGAGGCCGTCGACCCCAGGGACCTCCCCCTCGGCTCGCCGACCGAGTACCGAACCACGAAGGAGAAGGTCTCGCCCTACGAGGACGATCTGGTGATCGACTGGGTCGAGGGCGCGGAACTCGACACCGGGCGGCGCCGCCACCTCCCCGCGATCGCCGTCCACATCCCGTACCGGCCGCCGCACGCGCGGGAGTGGCTGCTCAACCCCAACTCCACGGGACTGGCGGCGGGGAGCACGTGGGCGCAGGCCGTGCGCGGCGGCCTCCAGGAGGTCGTCGAGCGGGACGCGGCCGCGATCTTCTGGTACAACCAGCTCGTTCTGCCCACAGTGGACTGGTCAGGGCTTCCTCCCTGCCCGACGCGCGCCATCCTGGACCGGATGCGGCAGGACGGGATCGAGCTGTTCGTCAAGGACGTCACCACGGACGTCGGCGTCCCCGCCATGGCGGTGCTCGGCCGTCTCGACACGCCGGAACGGCCCGTGTCGCTGTTCGGCTACCGCGCCGACGTCGACCCGCACCGGTGCCTGTTGGGCGCGGCCGAGGAACTGGAGCACGTCTTCCGCATGTACTGGCGTTCGGTCGAACTCGGCGGTGCGCCGTCGCTGGACGAGCCACGGGACATCTGGGACTTCACCACGTACTACTGCCACGAGAGCCGGGTCTCGCTCCTCGACTTCGTGCGGGACGGGCCGGTGCGCCCGCTCCCTCCACCGCCTCCGGCCCCGGTGTCGGACGCCGAGGCGGTGGACCTCCTGGTCGGGCGTCTCTCCGCCGCCGGCCACCACCCGGTCGTCGTGGACCTCACCCCGGTCGACGTCGCCGAGTGCGGCGTCGTGGTCGTGCGCTGCGTCGTGCCCGGCCTCCAACCTGTCGGGTTCTCCACGACGTTCCGGCGCCTCGGCGGTCGCAGGCTGTTCGAGGCTCCCGTCCGGATGGGGCTGCGGGACAGGGCGCTCCGTGAGGACGAGCTGACACCCCACCCGATCCCGATGGGATAGCGACGATGGAGCCGCCGCGCGCCGCGCACCGGCTGTGCCGGAGGAACGCGCCGTACCGGATCGAGGTCGGCGGAGTCCTGACACCGACCGAACTCCGGCGCGCGCCGCACACCCTCACCGTGCTCCCCGACGCCTCGTGGACGCTCGCCCCGTCGACCGGGGAGCCGCCGTCCGCGCGCTTCCCGGACGCGTTCGTCGCTCCGGCGCTCCGCGACGCCCACGTGCACCTCCACCCCTTCGTCGACGTCGCCGACTACGTCGCGTACGGCGTCGTCGAGGTCCGCGACCTCGGGTCCCAGGTCGGGGCCGGGCAACCGCTCCCGACCCCACGGGACTGCGCCGACCCCGTCCCCGAGATCGTCCTGGGCGGTCCGCTGCTGGACCAGCCGGGACGGCCCCGGCTGCCGATCGCGTCGGAGTGGAACGACCCGGACGACGTTCCCGCGCTGCTCGACGCCGCCGTCGCCAGGGGAGCGCGGTGGGTCAAGCTGTACACCCGGTTTCCCCCCGCGCTGTTCCGGACGACGGTCGAGCAGGCCCACGCTCGTGGCCTGCGCGTCGCCATCCACCCACGACTGGGGGAGTGGGCCGAGGCCGTGCGCGCGGGCGTGGACGAACTCGAACACCTCGCCTGCCTCGTCCCTCCCGGTGAGGGAGCCGACGGCACGCACGCCGCGCACCGGCGGTGGTCCGAGCGCGAGCCCGGCGAGACGTGGCCGCTGCCTCCACCCGGCACGGCGCTGTGCCCCACCCTGGTAGTCCACCACCGGCTCGTCGAGGAGGCGGAACGCGGCTGGGCCTTCCCCGGGCACGACCCCGCGATGGTCCGGTACTGGCGCGAGGTCCCCGTCGTGGCCACGCCGTGGACCGAGGAGGAGATCGCGCGGTGCCACCGGGCCGTCGCCGCGATGACGGCGGCGGTGGGGGAGCTGGACCGCGCGGGCGTGCGGTGGGTGATCGGCAGCGACACGCCCAATCCCGGCCTGCGCGCGGGGCTGAGCATGTGGGAGGAGATGAACCTGCTCGTCGCGGCGGGACTGGACCGGATGGAGGTCTACCGGACCGCCGCGGTGGCCAGGGGGCTGGGCGAGGCCGGCTCCGAGCCGCTCGCCGTCCTTCCTCTGTCCACAGTGGATGGACCCTCGTTCCCGGTCCGGCCGCCCGAGGCCGTGCTGCTGCGGGGGTGCCTGTTCGTCGCGAACCACGAGTCGGAGGTCGCCATGTCCACCACCCGGTACCGACGGAACCCCTGGCTGCTCGTGGAGTGGGACGAGGGGGAGCGGGTCGTTGTCGTGGACTCCCGGTCCCAGCGCAGGTTCCGCATCGACCCCGCCCTGCTGGCCATGCTCAACCAGATCTCCCGGCCCGCGTCGCTCGGCGACCTCGACGTCCCCGGCTACACGCGGGACCAGCTCGCCGACCTGCTGCGCAAGATGGCCGACGCCGGCGTCGTGCGACCCGTCACCACCGGGAACGGCGACGGGGACGGGGACGGCGACGACCCGGCGCGGCGGAACGAGTGGACGCCCAGCGAACTCGCCGTGCACGCGCAGGCGTCCCGGGGCGGCAAGCCGAAGATGCGGGCGCGGGACATCCCGCCCGCCCGCCTGAACCACCCCGAGGCGATCCGCACGGTCCGGTTGCCCGTGCCCGCGCTGCCGAGCCGGCCGTTGGCCGAGGTGCTGCGCGCCCGGCGCAGCATCCGGGACTTCGACACCGCCCCGCTGACCTTCGACCAGCTCGCGTCCTTCCTGCACCGCGCGGCCAGGGTCAGGGGCTGGCTCGGCCCTGACCTGTGGCAGACCACCCGACGCCCCAGCGCCTCCGGTGGCGGCCGGCACAGCCTGGAGCTGTACCTGGTGGTGCGGAACGTGGACGGACTCGAACCGGGCGCGTACCACTACGACCCGTTCGACCACGCGCTGGAACAGCTCCAGCCGTGGACGTCGGAGCTGGACGGGCTCCAGCGCCGGCTCCTGTGCGAGGCGATGCTCGTGGAGACCCCGCCGGCGGTCAGCTTCTACCTCGCCTCCTACTTCCGGCGGGTGCAGTGCAAGTACGGGGCGATGACCCTCAGCATCATCTACCGGGACACGGGGTGCCTCCTCCAGACCCTCTACCTGGTGGCCACCGACCTGGGCCTGGCTCCCTGCGCGACCGCCGCGATCGAGACCGACCCGAGCCCGAGCTTCCTCGGGGAGCACCGCGAGGACTTCCTGCACACGGCCAACTTCGCGCTCGGCGTGCCCGCCGCCGTCGACACCTCCACCCCCGAGTTCCGGCCCCTGGCCGACCGAGGGACGGAGGGAGAGGCGAGCGGGTGAGCGCCGGAGAGGACGGGCCGTCGGCCGTACCCGACGACGCGCCGGGTGAGTCGATGGAGGACCTCTTCGCTCTCCCGCTCTCCGGCCTGCCCAAGGGCAGGGGACAGGAGATCCTGGGGACGCTGATGGCCTGCTTCTCGGCCAAGTGGCGGGCGCTCCTCGCCGGAGCCGAGGCCCCTCGGGTCGACTACCAGGCGGACCTCTCGCCCATGCTCGGCTTCCCGGTCGCCTACGTCGGCGACCCCTTCGAGGACGTCCGGCACGCCCCGCACCTCCGGGCCGTCGAGCGGGCCGTGGTGGGCTACTACGCCCGCCTGTGGCACGCCCGTCCCCGGTCATCCCGGCCGATGCCCGAGGACGCCTACTGGGGCTACGTCCTGTCGTTGGGCGCCAGCGAGGGGCTCCTCTACGCCTTGTGGGTCGCGAGGGACTACCTGTCCGGCAGGTCTCTTGTGTCCGAAGTGGACGGAGGTGTCCCGCGTCAGGTGTGGGTCCAGGACGAGCCGCCCGCCGGGAACCCGAACGCTTACACGCCGGTCGTCCTCTACTCCTCGGAGACCCACTACTCCGTCGCCAAGGCCGCGCGCATGCTGGCGATCCCCACGTTCTACGAGATCGGGTCCCAGCGCTACCCCCGGGACAACCCGCTCCGGCCGGGACGGCCGTGGCCGGAGGAGGCGCCCTGCCGGGGCGGCGACCTCGGCCCCGGAGCCGTCGACGTCGACGCGCTGCTCACCCTCGTGGAGTTCTTCGCCAGCAGGGGACACCCGATCCTGCTCAACCTCAACTACTGCACCGCCTTCAAGGGCGCCTACGACGACGTCGAGGGGATCTGCGCGCGGCTGCGGCCGGTCCTCGCCCGCCACGGCCTCGACCGGCGGCCGGTCCGGTACGGGCGGGACGCGCGCGGGAGGCCGCTGACCGCGCAGCGACGGGGGTGCTGGGTCAACGTCGACGGCGCGCTCGGCGCGACCTACGCCCCGTTCCTCCACACGGCGATCAGCCAGGGCCGCGTCCTGGAGCGGGACGACGCGGGAACACCCGTCCCGCTCCCGAGGTTCGACTTCGCGGTGCCCGAGGTCTGTTCGATCGTCACCAGTGTGCACAAGCGCATCGGTTCGCCGTGCCCGTGCGGGGTCCTGGTGACCCGACGCGACCTGCACATGACTCCGCCCGGCCACCCCGACGCCACCAGCGTCGGCGACACGACGTTCGGCGGCTCCCGCAGCGCCCTGGCGCCCCTGGTCCTGTGGGACTTCCTGGCGGGGCGGTCCGAGCGGGAACAGATCGACGAGGTCCTCGTGGCGCGGGAGCTGGCCGTGGAGGCCGAGCGCCGCCTCGGGGCGCTCGGGGCGGGCTGGGAGGTCCACCGCGCCCCGTGGTCCCTGGCCGTCTGGTTCAGGAAACCGCCGCAGGACGTCATGGACGAGTGCCTCCTGCTCTCCACCAGGCTGAACAGGGGCGGTGTCGCCGAGGAGTACGCCTGCCTCAACCTCGCCGGGCACGCGACCCGCGCTCGGGTCGACCGGCTCGTGGAGCGGATGGCGCGCCTGACTCCGCCGGCACCATCACCGTCACCACCGCCGGCACCATCCACGCCCTCCGCCCCCGGGTCGGACGGTGAGGTCCCTGGAGGCCCTGTCCGACGCCTCGCTCTGGTTCCCACGGATCGTCGCTGCCTCTGACCAGCGCGAACGCGGTGAGTCGCCCGCCGCCGACGGCATGTCGCGCGCGCCGAACGGCCCTGAACGTCCTGTGATCCGCCTTACGCGATCTTGCATGCGGGGAGGCTTCGCCCTAGAAACTCTAACGAGTGTTCAATTTGTTACGAGTGTTCAAGAAGTTGTCGCCCCACCGGAGGCTTCTCGTGTTCCACGTTCCCCTGGTCGAGGCGGGCGGGGGCGCCCGCCATGGCTAACCCGTACCGCGAGCTGTTCTCCGCCCCGGGATCGCTCGCCTTCACGCTCACCGGCTTCGTCGCCCGGTTACCGGCTGCCATGGCCGGCATCGGGCTCATCACGATGGTGTCCCAGTCGCACGGCTCCTACGGTCTGGCCGGCGCGGTCTCGGCCACGTTCACGGTGTCCACGGCCCTGCTCGGCCCGCAGGTCTCCCGGCTGGTCGATCGGGTCGGCCAGCGGCGGGTGATCCTGCCGACCGCCCTGGTCAGCGCGGCGGCCCTGGTGGCGCTCCTGCTCTGCGTCCGCGCTGACGCTCCACTGTGGACTTTGTTCGTGCTCGCGGCCGTCGCGGGGTGCCTGCCCAACATGTCCGCCATGGTCCGCGCCCGCTGGACCGAGATCTACCGCGAGTCGCCGCGCCTGCACACGGCGTACTCCTTCGAGTCTGTCGTGGACGAACTCACGTTCGTCATCGGCCCCGCCCTCGCCGTCTCACTGTCCACCATGGCCTTCCCCGAGGCGGGGCCGATGGTGGCGGCGGCGCTGCTCGCCGTCGGCGTCGTGCTGTTCTCGTTCCAGCGGAGCACCGAGCCCGAGGTCCGCGACCACCGGGAGAGCCGCGACGGGGCGACGATGCGGGTCGGCGCGCTCGTGCTGCTCGTGTCGACCCTCCTCGCCGGCGGGGTCATCGTGGGCACGGTGGACGTGGTCAGCGTCGCCTTCGCCGACCACCTCGGCAACACCGCCTCGGCCGGCGTGGTCGTGTCCGTCTACGCGGTCGGCTCGGCGCTGTCCGGGCTGGTCGTCGGCGCGCTCCGGATCAGCGTGCCGCTGCCCCGGCTGCTCGTCCTGTTCGTCGCGGGAACCGCCGTGACCACGCTCCCGCTCCTGCTCGTGACCGGCGTCGTCGGCCTGTCGGCCACCGTGTTCCTCGCCGGGGTCTTCTTCGCCCCCACCATGATCACCATCATGGGGCTGGTCGAACGGATCGTCCCCGCCGCGCGGCTCACCGAGGGCATGACCTGGGTCATCACCGGGCTGAGCGCGGGCGTCGCGCTGGGCGCGGCGGTCTCCGGCCGGGCCGTGGACGCGTTCGGCCCGCGCGGCGGGTTCGTCGTGGCCGTGGCCGCCGGCGCGCTCGCCCTGGCCCTCGCCCTGGTCGGCCAGGGGGTGTTGGCCAGGTCGATGCGGGGCGCCGAGGCCAGCCGGCAGGAGGTGGCCGTCGCGGACCGGGGATGAGCGGTCCTCGCACGCCGACGCGGTCCCGGTGGTCGCGCCCCTCCTCGTGGCAACGGGCGGGGCGCGACCACCGGGTACCGTCTTCCGGTGCCCGGAACCGGATGCGGGACAGCGGGCGGAACGTTCTGGGGCACGACGGAAGAACACGGAAAACACGAAGAACACGGAGAACACAGACGGGAGACCCATGGCCCACGACGTGACGACGGACGGTCGTCGACTGAAGGGGGAGCGCCGGCGACAGGAACTCATCGACGCCACGGTCCGCGTCGTCGCCCGCCAGGGCGTCTCCGGCGTGAGCCACCGCACCGTCGCCCGCGAGGCCGGCCTGCCCGCCACCGCCGCCGCCTACTACTTCCAGGGCATCGACGACCTCCTCACCGCGGCCCTCAGCACCTGCATGGACGAGGACGCCGACCGGCTGCGCGTCATCGCGGCCAACGCGGACGGCACCGAGGCCGGCCTGCGCGCCCTGGCCGAGCTGATGGGCGAGATCGTCACCCCGCACCCGAGCCGACTCCTCGCCGAGTACGAGCTGTACCTGCTCGCCGCCCGCTCCCCGGCGTTGCGCGAGCCCACCCGGCGCTGGCGGGACGCGCTGGCCGCGTTCGCGCGGTGCTACGTCGACGACCCCGTGCGGGTCCAGGTCTTCGTGGGCGCCTTCGACGGCCTGCTGCTCCAGGCGCTGCTGACCGACGAGCCACCCACGGTCGACGAGTTCGAGGCGATGCTGCGGGACCTGCTCGCCCCGAACGCCGACACGCGCTGACGTCGACTCCCCGAAGCGGACCGCCCGGAAGGCCCTGCCCTCACGCGACTGTCCTCAACCGACTGTCCTCAACCGACTGTCCTGAAGGGACTGCTCTGAAGGGTATGACCTGAAGGGACTGTCTGATGTCGATGATCCCGCCGCCGTGAGCCCTCGCGGCGCGACCCGGGGTTCCTCAGCGGCCGTCGAGCAGGGTTCGGGTCAGCGCGAGGAGCCTGGCGGCGGGCTCCGGGTCGAAACCGTGGTCCGCCAAGGTGATCCGCCGGTCCTCCACGAACGCGCTCAGCGGTTCGGCGGGCGGGTCGTCGACGCGCGCGACGATCGGCCGGATGCCCTCCTCCACCGGCTTGCCGAACCGCTTCAGCGACTCCACGTGCGCCGCGGTCTCCGCGTCGTACTCCCCGGAGAAGCTGGTGGCCACGCCGCCGGGGTTGAGCAGCACGTAGCGGATGCCGGACGACGCGTGCTCCCCGGCGAAGGCCACACCGAGCAGGTCGTTGGCCCTGCCGGCCTGGAGCTGCGCCGTCACGCCGTGGTAGTTCCCGCCGAGCCCCGGGTCATCCCAGTGGATCTCGGGCTTGGGCACGCCGGGGCCGGCGACGTTCACGACGACCGGCGCGTCCGCGCGGCGCAGTGACGGAACCAGCCCGTGGCTGAGCAGGAAGCGGCTCAGGTACTCCAACGCGAAGGTGTTCTCCAGTCCCTCGGCGGTGACCAGCCGCGTGGAGCGGAAGTGGCGCGCGCACAGCACCAGCGCGTCCACCACGGGAAACCCTTCCGTGATCCGCCGGACGACCCGCCGGTTCTCGCTGACCAGGCTCAGGTCCGCCCCGAGGAAGAACGCCCTGCCCTCCGCCCCGGAGGACGCCGCGGCGTCGAGGAACACCTGCCCCTTCCGCTCGTCGCGTCCCACGACGACCACGGTGTCCCCTCGGCGCAGCGCGGTGAGCGCGAGGGCCCTGCCCATCCCGTCGGTCCCACCGGAGATCACGATCGTTCTCGTCGCGTGTGTCATGAGGCTTCCCGTCATGGGTTGGAGGACCAGACCGGTCGTCGCGGGCGCCGGCCTCGTCAGGTGAACTGGTGTGATCATCAAACTAGACGCGTGGGTCTAGTTTGTCGAGCTGTTGGGTATGATTCCGCCGTGGGTGGAACCAGGACGTCCGGAGACCGGCGGTCCCCGGGGGCGCGCGGCCGGATCGACAAGCGACAGGCGATCCTCGACGCCGCGTTCACCGTCTTCGCCCGCGAGGGGTACGCGCAGGCCGGGGTGGACGTGATCGCGGCCGAGGCCGGCGTCGCCAAGGCCACCGTCTACAACCACTTCCGGGACAAGGAGAACCTGCTCCGCGAGGCGGTCGCCGCCTCGGCCGACCAGGCCATGGCCGAGAACATGGCCGTCGTCGGCCGACTGTCCACTGAGGACGGCGACCTCCGCGCGCGGATGGAGGACGTCGGCCTCCGGCTGCTCCGGTGCTACTGCGACGAACGCTCGTGGGCCCTGCGCCGGCTGCTGTCCGGCGAGATCAACCAGTTCCCCGACCTGCTCGACATCGTCCACGGGCACGCCGTCGACCGGGTCACCGAGGCCCTCGCCGACCGCATGGCCCGCCTGACCGTCGCCGGGGCCCTGCGCGCGCGGGACCCGCTCGTCGCGGCCGAACAGTTCGTCGCCCTGCTCACCGGGCCCGCCGAGACGCGGTCCCGGCTCGGCACGCGGGAGGTGCCGGACGCGGAGCTGCGCGCCGTGGCGCGGGCCGCCGTCGACACCTTCCTCCAGGCGTTCGGGGCGGAGACCACCGACCGGTAACGACACTCGGACGTATCTGGCGCGCACGGGTCGCCTCCTGACGATCCGAGTTCTCCGCCCGCAATCGACCGGTTCGTTCGCGACGGCCTCACGTCGCGGTTCCGGATGCGACGAACGGCGTATTCGCTGGCGGCCGTCGGCCTCCTTGTTGGGGTACCTGCCCGTCGGAGCCGTCTCCGGGCACCACACCGATGGTGTCGCCTCCGCAGTCCTGACCAGGGGGAACGGCGCGGTGTTGTGGCAGGACTTCCCGCCATCCCTCATTGAGGAAGGGTGCGCCCAGATGTACGCCTCGACCTTCCCGCACAGCACCGCCACCGACGCCTACCTGCGCGCGGGCCGGATGACCGCGCCCGAGGAGACCGCCAGGGACATGGTGAACCGCGTGGTCGCCACGCTCGCGGACGCCGACCGGCGTTTCGACCGCGCCGATCGCGCCGGCCGCGCCGATCGCGCCGGCCGTGCCGATCGCGCCGGCCGTGCCGATCACGAGGGCGCGGACGACTTCGCCGAGCGGCTCGGGGCCGCCATGGACGCGGGGCGGATCGTCTTCTCCACCCCGATCATGACCAACGCCGGGCGGCACACGGACCGGCCGCTCGCCGCGTGCGCCGTGCCCCCGGTGGACCTCCGGGGCGACCTCGCGGCGGTCAGGACGACCGTCGACGACTACCACCGGGCCGGCATGGGCACCGGGTTCAACCTCGACGACCTCGACGACCCGGTCGCGGTCCTGCGGTACCTCAACGACGTCGCCGTGCGCGGAGCGCGGTCCGGCGCCGAGGACCGGCCCGTCGGGAACATGGCGATCCTGTCCCTGTCCCACCCCAGGGTGGCCGAGTTCATCCACTGCAAGGTGGGCGCCGACGCGCGCGGGGAGGAGTGGAAGTTCAACATCTCCCTGGCCTGCACCGACGCCCAGATGCGTGCCGCGCGCGACGGGGACGGGCGGGAGCACGCGCTGCTCGTCGCGGCGGCGCGGGCCGCGCACGTCTGCGCCGACCCCGGCCTGGTGTTCGCCGACCGGATGAACGAGGCCAACCCGACGCCCGAGGTCGGCGCGTACGTCTCCACCGCGCCCTGCGCCGAGGTCGGGCTGGTGGCCGGGGAGACCTGCCAGTTCGGGTACGTCAACCTCGGCCGGTTCCACACCGGCTCCGGGGCGGTCGCCGTCGACCTCGACGCCCTCGCGGACACGGTCACGATCCTCGTCAGGGCGCTGGACGACGCGATCGAGGCCAGCCTGAGCCACTACCCCGACCCGCTGTCGGCCAGGGTGATGGCCGCCAAACGCAAGATCGGGGTCGGCGTGTGCGGGCTGGCGGACCTGCTGCTCGCCGCCGGCCGGCCCTACGACAGCGACGAGGGCAGGGCGCTGGCCATGGAGGTGCTGGCGTTCGTCAACCACGCGTCCAAACGCGCCTCGTGGGAGTTGGCCGTCCATCGTGGACCGTGTCCGGCAGTCCGATGTGGACGGTCGAGGTACGCCGACACCGCCTTCCTCGGGCGGTTCGCGGCCCTGCCGGTGAGCACGGTCTCCGAGGAGGAGTGGACGACGCTGGCGGAGGACATCGCCGAGACCGGGATGCTGCGCAACTCCTCCACCATCGCGGTGCCGCCGACCGGCCGCAGCGCCCTGGTGGTGGGCGCCTCCACCGGGATCGAGCCCCTGTTCCGCCTGTCCGAGCCGCACCTGCCGGGACGCGTGCACCCGGCGGCGCGGTCCGCGCTGGAGCGCGCCGGCCGGACCGACGTGCTCGACCACGTCGCGACCCACGGCCGGCTGCCGGAGGACGCCGACCTGCCCGAGGCGCTCCGCGCCCTGCTGGCCACCGCCACCCAGATCGCCCCCTCCGGGCACCTGGCGATGGCCGCGACCGTGCAGGCCTGCGTGGACGAGGCGGTGTCCAAGACGGTGAACCTGCCGGGGACCGCCGGACCGGACGAGGTCCACCGGACCTACCTGTCGGCGTGGGAGGCCGGCTGCAAGGGAATTACGGTCTACGTGGACGGCTCCCGCCAGGTGCAGCCGAAGGCGCTGTGACCCCACCGGGCGGACCTGGCACAGGAGATGAGCGGATGACCGAGTACGTGTTCGACACCGAGCACGACCGCTATCCGGTGGCGGCCCACGTGATCCTCACCGACCGCGCGGGCCGCGTGCTGCTCATGCGGCGCGCCGGCACGGGCTACGCCGACGGGCTGCTCGCCCTGCCGGCCGGGCACGTCGACCTCGGGGAGACGCCCAGCGCCTGCGCCGCGCGGGAGGCCGAGGAGGAACTCGGCGTCGTCGTGGACCGCCACGCCCTGACGCCGGCCGGGGTGATGTTCCGCCGCTCCCTGGAGCCGAGGGTGGACTTCTTCTTCAGCGTCGGCACCTGGGAGGGCGAACCGGAGATCCGGGAGCCGCACAAGTGCGCGGACCTCGTGTGGGTCGATCCCGACGACCTCCCGGAGGACGCGCTGGACTTCGTGGGACGCGCGATCACCAACGCCAGGACCGGCCGCCACTTCGACGAGTACGGGTGGGACAACTCGGACGGGTGAAACAGCACGCGGACGAGAGGGGAAGGGGGCGGCCGGCGTCGGCCTGAAGACGACGCCGCCCCACCCCGCCGGGGAGAGCGCCTCGCGGAGGGACAGGGACCTGGTCGGGGCGCCCGGTGGCGCGATCCGGCCCAGCGGCGTTCCCTGGGTCGGGGGCCCGGTGTCGCCGCACTGGGTCCCGGGACGCGGGGAGAATGCAGGAGAACGCACGGAGAACGTAGGAGAACGCCGACGGGACGGAGGTGCGGGTCGTGGCGGGCACCGGACGCATTCTGGTCATCGTCACCAGCGCGGGGGAGTACGAGAAGGTTGGCTTCCGCACCGGGCTGTGGCTCGGCGAGCTGACCCACTTCTACGCCGTCGCCGAGCAGGCCGGGTTCGGCGTCACGATCGCCAGCATCGAGGGCGGCCACGTGCCGATCGACCCGGAGAGCCTGGCGCACGACGTCCTGGCCGAGTGGGGCACCGACCGGCGCTACGCCGACCGGGACTTCATGAGGCTGCTGGACGAGACCAGGTCGGTCGCCGAGGTCGAGGCCGCCGACCACGACGCCATCTACCTCACCGGCGGCCACGGCGTGATGTTCGACTTCCCCGACAGCCAACGCCTGGCCGACCTGGTCCGCGACTTCCACGAGTCGGGGAAGGTGGTCTCCGCGGTCTGCCACGGCCCGTGCGGGTTGTTGAACGCCCGGCTGTCCAGCGGCGAGCACCTCATCAGGGACAGGAACGTCACCGGGTTCTCCTGGCGCGAGGAGGAGCTGGCCCGGCGAGACAAAGCCGTCCCCTACAGCCTGGAGGACGGGCTCAGGGAGCGCGGCGCCCGGTACCGGGCGACGGACCAGCCCTTCGCCAGCCACGTCGTCGAGGACGACCGGCTCATCACCGGGCAGAACCCGGCGAGCGCCAGGGCCGTGGCCGAGGCCGTGGTCAGGAAGCTCCGCTGACCCCTGGCGCCCCGCTCGCCGCCGCCGCCGCCGTCGCCGCCGCCGTCGTCGTCGCCCGTCGTCGTCGCCTGCCGGCGTTGTCGCTGTCCATCGCCACGACCCTCAGCCGTACGTCCACAGTGGAGGGTCGGCGGGTGTGTCCTGCCCACCCCGGCCGCCCCAGGTGTGCTGTTCGGGAACGTTGGTGCGGGCTGCCACGCGGTTGATGATGGTGATCAAGGTGAGGGCCTGCGGGTTCGATGTGGATCACCACACGCCGCACCGCAACCCGGGAGGTCCTCGGTGGTCCACCGCAATGCCCCGTTGACCCTGACGGGCCGGCTGGGTGGGGCGTGGTGTGTCGTGGGCGAGGGGTGGCCGCTGCGGCGGGCGGCGGAACGGTTCCAGGTCTCGCACACGACCGTGGTCCGCTGGGCCTGCCGCTGTCGGTCGTGGGGTGCGGCGGCGATGGTTGATCGCTCGTGCCGTCCGCGCCACAGCCCGCGGCTGGACACCGACGGCGGTCGAGGAGCGGATCGTGCGACCACGGCGGGAACCTAAGATCGTCTCCGCTGCGTGTCGCCGCCTGGGTCCCGGTTGCCGCCTCGACCCTGCACCAGGTCCTACGCCGCGATGGCCTGCCGCCGCTGGCCGCATGGGGCGTGCTGCCGCTGGCCGCGTGTGAGGGGCGTGCCACCGCGGAACCGATCCGCCGAGACGAACGCAACCGGCCGGGCGAGCTAGTCCATGTCGAGGTGACAAGACGAGGCGGCATCCCCGCCGGCGGCGGCCAGAAGGTTCTCGGGGGTGCTGCCGGCCGGACCAACCAGCAGCACGCCCAGCGCCGTGGCTCGGTGTTCCTGCACACCGCGCTGGACGACGTGGTTCAGCACCCAAGGCATCGTCATCGAGCGGGTGCTCACCGGCAGCGCCTGGTGCTACGCCCACAACACCTGGCGCGGCACCTGCAACTCGCCTCGGCATCCCACGACGCTTCACTCGCCCTCGGCACTCGGAAACGAACGGCGGAGGAGAGCGGTTCCACCGCGCCCTGCTTGACGAATGGGCCTACCACCAGCCCCACCCATCACTGAGACCTGTCCTGACAGGCAGATGAGCAGGGCGGCCGGATCGGTCATCCCTCGGTCGGAGATGGCGGTCTTGTCGTTGCGGATGGCGATTGCGCGGAACCACGTGAGCCGGTTGACGCGGCGTTCGATGACGGTGCG
Source organism: Streptoalloteichus tenebrarius (assembly GCF_024171885.1). GTDB lineage: Bacteria > Actinomycetota > Actinomycetes > Mycobacteriales > Pseudonocardiaceae > Streptoalloteichus > Streptoalloteichus tenebrarius. The sequence goes on from NZ_JAMTCP010000001.1 coordinate 293,918, forward strand.
ACGTGGGTAGGTGGCGGGGTCACAAGCCCGGGGACGGCCGATGCCGTGATCACTTGGTGCACTGTGTCCGCCCCCTGTCCTGGGACGCGGGGTGCTGCGGGCGCTGGCGGTGTGCTGGGGACCCGCACGGTGCTGGAGTCGACCGGGTCCTCCCGATTGGGCCAAACAGATCAACCACACCAGCTTTGAGGACAGGTCCCCATGGCGTTCTCGGCCTGGTCATCCTTCTGCTGGATGGTCGATCTGATGGCGCGTCGGGCCAGGTGTTCGGGGGTGGCGCGGCTGGGGTAGTCCTTGTCCGCGATCACCGGGCTCGCCCCTGGTGGCGGGTCGGCTCGGACCGGGGCGCCGGAACACGACGGCGGCCGTCACCTGCTCGAACAGCGCGCGGTCGTGGACGTTGCCGCCGGTCGACACCGCCGGTAGTGGCCGGCCATGCCCACGGTAGGCCAGGTGGATCTTCGTGGTGGGGCCACTGCGGGAACAGCCGACGGCATGATTGCCTGGTTCGCACCGGCGGTGTGCTGGTGGGCGTGCACGGTGCTGGAGTCGGCCTAGATCTCCGGGTCGGGATCCGTTGGTCGTCTGGGCGATCACCGCACCTCTGTCGTCTGCGTAGCCAGGGTTTCGGTGCGTGACCACCGCCAGAACCGGTTGCCGGCGCCTCTTCCACGGCCCGTACCGTTCCGGCAGGTCACGCTTCGCCGCGCACGTCTTCACCTTGACCAGCATCCCGTTGATCACGCGACGCCTCACCGGTTGACGTCCCTTCCCGCCGGAGGCGGGCGGCAGCGGCTCAATCGCCTGCCACTGCTCGTCGGTCACCTCGTGTCCGCGTGTCGCGCCGCAAGATCACACGGATCAGCCACACCAGCTTTGCGGACAGGTCCTAGACCCCGACCTCCCTGCCCGGCGAGACGACGGTGAGCGTCCCGTCGCCGACCACGAGCTGGCCCAACGACTCGACGACCACGTCGGCCTCGGACAGCTCCTCGGCGGTGTGCGTCGTCGTCACCGCCACGACCCGCGCGCCGGCCTCCCGCCCGGCCCGCACGCCGACCGGGGCGTCCTCGACCACCACGCACCGCTCGATCGGCACGCCCAGCCGCCGGGCCGCGAGCCGGTACCCCTGCGGGTCCGGTTTGCCCGCCGTCACCGACTCCGCGGTCACCACCACCTCGGGCAGGGCCAGACCGGCGGCCCGCATCCGCCCGGTGACCAGCGGCAGGATGCCCGAGGTCACCACGGCCCACGACGGCCGTCCCGGCCCGTCCAGCGCGGCGAGCAGCTCGGGGACGCCGGGACAGGGCTCCACGTCGGCCAGGTCCGCCAGCTCCAGCGCGTCGAGCCGGGCCACGGCCGGCTCGACCTCGTCGGCCGGCAGGAACCGCGCGATCGTCTCCTCCGAGCGACGCCCCTGGCAGACCGCGAGCACGGCCGCCACGTCGAGCCCGTACAGCTCCGCCCACGCGCCCCAGCAGCGCTCCACGGCCGCCCGCGAGTCGACCAGGGTGCCGTCCGCGTCGAACAGGAGGGCAGCGCAACCGATCTCCATGGGCGCCCAGCCTAGGTCGTCCACCGGGTGTCGGCGCGGGGTGAACGCGAGCGGGAACCGACTTCGTCGGGAGTGACGAGGTCGAGGCGGTGACGGTGACGGTGGCGGACGCCGGACGACGCCGGACGACGCGGCACGCCGGCGACGCGTCACTCGGAGTACCCCTCCGGGAAGGCGTCCGCGACGACGGTCAGCACGATTCCGTGTTCCAGGAGCGCCTTGGCCGCCGCGAGGACCATGGTGAACCCGCCCATGGAGTCGATCGCCCTCGACACGGCCTCGTCGGCGGACCCGCCGTACCCGCTCTCGGTGATCTTCACCAGGGTGTGGCCGTCCGGCCCGGGGACGAACCGCCACTCGACCCGGGTGGGCGCCTCCGGGTTCCACTCGACGAGGATCCGCCGATCCTCCTCGACCTCCACGACGGTGACCACCGTGGAGACGCCGTACATCTCCCATTCCCAGGTGACCCTCGCGCCGGGCTCCAACCGCCCGCTGCTCCTGGTGAACCAGAACCTCGTGGTGATCTCCGGATCCACGAACGCCCTGAACACCTCGTCGGCCGGCCTGCGGATCACCATCTGGGCAGTGAGGACCGGCGGCCTGGTCAGGTGGTCGGTGAGCACGATGACCTCGCTCCTTCCGCGAAGGCGGGCGGCCGACGTGGCCGTCCCGGTCACCGTCGGATCTGGGGCTCGCGTTCGTGCTGTGGCGTCAGCGTAGTCGGGCGAGCACGTGTCGGCGCGGTGCGCGCAGGCGGTCAGGGACCCGAAGGAGTCGGAGGCGAACCGGGACCGGAACCGACTTCACCGGGAGTGATGAGGTCGAGGTGGTAGCGGTCGTAGGTGTCGAACGACGCGACACGGGTGAAGCCGAGCCGGCGGAGCACGGCCACACTCGGGTGGTTGCCCCGGGTCACCCCCGCGAAGAGGTCGGTGGCGGACAGGCGCGACCGCGCGTGCCGCACCAGGGCGCGCAGGGCGGTCGTGGCGAGGCCGCGCCCGCAGGCGTGTTCGGCGAGCAGGTAGCCCAGTCCGTACTTCGGGGGTTCGCCGACGACCAGTTCCACCCGGCCGACGAGGCGGTCGTCCTCGTAGACGCCGAAGTTCAGAAGGGGATCACCGGCGGAGAAGGTGGCGGCGTGGTCCTCGGCCGACGCCGCCACCATGTCCACGTAGTCGCCGTGGCGGGTGAGATGCGCCGCGTTGTCCCACATGAGGCGGGCGTAGGCCGCGCCGTCCTCCGGCCGCAGCGACCGCAGCTCCAGCCCGGGGCGTTCCGTCACGAGTCGCACCGCTTCGGCACTCACAGGCAGCAGCTCCCACGGCGAAGAGCGTTCCAGCATGTCCTCTGTGGAGAGTTATGTCCTGTGTGGAGAGACCTCGGCGGCGCGCTCGGGTCCCGCCTTCTCGAAGACCAGGACGGCCTCGGGCTCGTCGCCGTAGTGGTCACCGGTGCGGACGAAGCCCAACGACGAGTAGAACGGCTCCGGGCTGCCCTCGCCCTCGCCGTAACTGGTGAACAGCTCCCGGTACCCCCGCGCGCGCACCTCGCGCACGACGAACTCGACCGCGCGCCGCCCGAAGCCCATGCCCTGGAACGGCCCGCCGATCATCAGTCGCCACAGGTAGGCGCCGTGGCACTCGATGCCGTCATCCCAGTCCGAGCCGAAGTGGAGCATGACGAACCCGACCGGGGTCTCGTCCGCGTAGATCGCGCGGAACCAGGCGTTCGTCGAACAGAACCCCTCGGCGATGGAGGTCCCGTTGTCGGCCACCATCCCGCGCTGCTGCTCGGACAGGGTCTCGCTCAGCTCGCACACCTCGCAGACGTTGAGGGCGCTGATCCGTCGGAAGGTCAGCTCGGAATCCCGCGTGACGGTCGGGGTGGTGGCGGGCTCTGTCGTCATGGGTGCGCTACTCCTGTGGGTCGACTTGCGTCCGAGCCGACCCTATTCGTCGTATCCGCCCCCTTCGCACCTCTTTTTCGTGCCGCTCCGCGCCCTTCCCACATGGCCCGCGAGAGCCCGGATCGGCGGGTTGCCGGGCGACGCGCTCGCAGCGTGCGCCGCCCGGTTCCCACCAGCTCGGCTCAGACGACCGTCAGCGTCGCCGTCGAGTAGACCGTGCCTCCGGTCCCGGTGGCCTTGATCGTGTACGTGTAGGTGCCCCTGGCCGTCGGCGTGATCGTGCGCGTGCCCTTCGGCACGGCCAACGCGCCCGACCAGCTCCCGCCGCCGGTGGCGGGGGAGACCGAGTGCGCGGTGATCGACGTGACGTTGGTCGACGTCCAGCTCAGCGAGGTGCTCTCACCGAGCCTGATCTTCTGGTCGAGATCGTCGACCGACAGGCTCACCGTGGGCCGGTTCGGGCCGACCGCGGGGTTCCTCGGCGTGACACCAGGCGGCGGGTTCGTGTCCGCCGTCCTGTTCAGCGAGAACGACCACCCCTCGAAGCCGCCGGGCGTGACGTTGCGGCCCATGGCGCCGTAGTCGCTGTAGGTCCAGGTGGTGCCGGAGCCGTCGGCGTGCCAGTACGACCAGTACGCCGAGGCGGGCGGCGTGTTCAGGCACGGCTCCCTGTAGTCGGGGTTCGAGGTGATCGGGATCGTCTCCGTGGGCGACGGGCGGTTCTCCAGCCGGCACACGAAGCCCAGACCCCAGCGGGCGGTGCCGGTCACCGCGATGCCCGCGTCCTGCAACGCCTTGATCCCCGTGCGCGACGTGCCGGGGTTGGGGTTCGGCGAGCACCGGGTGATCGTCGGCGCCGCGACGCCCCCGTTGCCGTCCAGCTCCTGGAAGTCGATGACGACGGTGACCCCGGTCAGCGCGTCCTTGCCGGTGCAGATCCCGTCGTAGCCTCCGGTCGTGCTGACCGCTCCCGCGGACGGCGCGACGGCCACGGCCGCGGCCACCGACACCGCCAGGGCGGACAGACCGGACAAAAGTCGTCTCACTGCGCTACCCCCATGCCTTGTTCTTCAGTGTGGCGGAACGTCAAAGGGCGGAACCGGGCGGGAGATCGTCGCCAGGGGGCGGCGGTTTTCGTCACAGCCGGTTTCTCGGCTCCACGGCTGCGGTGCTGGGTGAGGCCGTCGAAGTCCACTTGGGACAACCTGGGCGATGCCCGCGCAGGGGCGCGCGGCGCGGCGAGCCCCAGCGCGGGGGCGTGGCCGCGAGCCGTCCTGTCGTTCGCCGCTCCAGATCGACACCGCATGCAGAACGTCCCCCCTGCGGTTCACCACAGCGGATGGACGTCGCACCCGCCGGCGCGGTGACCAGACCGGTCGCCTCGCGTCGATCCGCGATCACGCGACAGTTCCGGACCTCGACCAACCTCCCCGGTTGCCGCAGGGGAGTGGTCCCGTGGAGCCAGGGGAGCGTAACTCCGCTCACACGCGTTCCAGTACCGCCGTCCAGCCGCGTGCGGAAGGAGTACGCGGGGCCGGCTGTCCCGCCCACCCGGAAGGGCCGACGACCCGGTCCCCATTCGCCGCGCTTGCCGAACCCTTTCCTCAATCCGGTGTTTCTCCGGACACTCCACGTGCACGGCACGCGGGCGCACTTTGTGGCAGATCTCGCGTCAAATGACGGCCAGGTGGCGTGCGGAACTCGCTTTTTGTCGGGTCCCCACAACGCAGGGGCCCCGGCATGCGCGAACTGGCACATTGGTGCGCCCGGCGGAGATCGAGCAGGGTACAGGTGTGGGCGACGCTCCGGACTTCGGGCGACGCCTTCAGTCATGCGGGTACCTGGGAGGCTCAGCCGGTGTTCAGTCGTGTCGCCATCGTCAACCGTGGAGAGGCCGCGATGCGGCTCATCCACGCCGTCCGGGATCTTTCGGCGGAAACCGGGACGCGGATCGAGACGGTCGCGCTCTACACCGACGCCGACCGCGACGCGACCTTCGTCCGCGAGGCCGACGTCGCCTACCCGCTGGGCCCGGCCTCGGCCCGCCCCTACCTCGACCACGCCGTGCTGGAGCGGGCGCTGGTGGAGACCGGGGCCGACGCCGCGTGGGTCGGCTGGGGCTTCGTCGCCGAGGACCCGGCGTTCGCCGAGCTGTGCGACAGGATCGGCGTCACCTTCGTGGGGCCGAGCGCCGAGGCGATGCGCCGGCTCGGCGACAAGATCGGCGCCAAGCTGATCGCCGAGGAGGTCGGCGTCCCGGTCGCCCCGTGGAGCCGGGGCGAGGTCGCCACCCTGGAGGAGGCGCTGCGCGCCGGCGACGAGATCGGCTACCCGCTGATGCTCAAGGCCGCGGCCGGCGGCGGCGGGCGCGGCATCCGGAAGATCACCTCGGCCGAGGACCTGGCCGACGCCTTCGAGCGCACCCGCCAGGAGGCCGAGCGGGCCTTCGGCTCCGGCGTGGTCTTCCTGGAGCGCCTGGTCACCGGGGCCCGTCACGTCGAGGTGCAGGTCATCGCCGACGGCCAGGGCACGGCGTGGGCGCTGGGCGTCAGGGACTGCTCGGTGCAGCGGCGCAACCAGAAGATCATCGAGGAGTCCGCCTCCCCGGTGCTGTCCCCCGAGCAGGCCGCCGAGCTGAAGGCGGCGGCCGAGCGGCTCGCGCTGGCCGTGGACTACCGGGGAGCCGGCACCGTCGAGTTCCTCTACCACCCCGGCGAGAAGCTGTTCGCCTTCCTGGAGGTCAACACCCGCCTCCAGGTCGAGCACCCGATCACCGAGATCACGACCGGCACCGACCTGGTCAAGCTGCAACTGCACGTGGCGCGCGGCGGCAGGCTGGAGGGTCCGCAGCCGGCCGAGAGCGGCCACGCCGTCGAGGCGCGGCTCAACGCCGAGGACCCCGACCGCGACTTCGCCCCCTCGCCCGGCCGCATCGCGCGGCTGGTCCTGCCGGCCGGCCCCGGCATCCGCGTGGACACCGGCGTCAGCGAGGGCGACACCATCCCCGCCGACTTCGACTCGATGATCGCGAAGATCATCGCCTACGGACGCGACCGCGACGAGGCGCTGGCCCGGCTGCGCCGCGCCATGGCCGAGACCACCGTGGTCATCGAGGGCGGCACCACCAACAAGAGCTTCGTGCTCGACCTGCTCGACCAGCCCGAGGTGATCGACGCCAGCGCGGACACCGGCTGGATCGACCGCGTGCGCGCCGAGGGCCGCCTGGTCACCCACCGGCACTCCGCGATCGCCCTGGCCGCCGCCGCCATCGAGGCGTACCAGGACGAGGAGGAGGTCAGCCGCAGCCGGCTGCTGTCCACCGCGCACGGCGGGCGCCCGCAGGTGCGGCACGAGAGCGGCCGCCCGCTGGGCCTCAAGCTCCGCGGCGTCGACTACCGCGTGAGCGTCGCCCGCGTCGGCCAGAAGCGCTTCCGCGTCGGCATCTCCGGCGGCGGGGACGCGCACATGGCGGACGTCGAGGTCGAGCGGTTCGACGCGCACAGCGGCCAGATCGCGGTCAACGGCCACCGGTTCCGGCTGGTGTCGGCCACCCACGGCCCGATCCACCTGGTCGAGGTGGAGGGCGTCACGCACCGGATCAGCCGGGACGAGGGCGGCGTCGTCCGTTCCCCCGCGCCCGCGCTGGTCGTGGCGACGCCGGTGTCGGTCGGCGACGAGGTCGAGTCGGGCGCGCCGATCCTCGTGCTGGAGAGCATGAAGATGGAGACGGTGCTGCGCGCGCCGTTCCGCGCCCGCGTCCGCGAGTGCCCGGTGTCGGTGGGCAGCCAGGTCGAGACCGGCGCGCCGCTGATGCGCCTGGAGCCCCTCGCCGACGAGGCCGCCGAGGAGGCGACCGCCGGCGCCGGCCGGACCGTCGAGATCGACCTGCCCGTCGAGCCGGCGGAGCCGTCCGCCGCCGTCCGCGTCGAGCGCGGCCTGCGGGACCTGCGCGGCATGCTCCTCGGCTTCGACGTCGACCCGTTCGACCGGGAGCGGGTGCTGTCGGCCTACCTGGCCGCGCGCGCCGACCTGGGCGGGCAGTCGGTGGAGGGCGAGCTGGACCTGCTCACCGTGTTCGCCGACCTCGCCGAGCTGAGCCGCAACAAGCCGCGCGGCGAACTCGACGTCGAGCCCGGCAGCCCGGTGCACAGCCCGCGCGAGTACTTCCACAGCTACCTGCGGAGCCTCGACGTCGAGCGCGCCGGTCTCCCCGAGGCGTTCCAGGCGAAGCTGCGGCGGGTGCTCGGGCACTACGGCGTCACCGACCTGGACCGCACGCCGGAGCTGGAGGCCGCGGTCTTCCGGATCTTCCTGGCGCAGCAGCGGATGTCGTCGGACGTCGCGGTGGTGTCGGAGCTGCTGCGGCAGTGGCTGACCGGCGCGCCGCCGCTGGAGTCGCTGCGCGAGCGCGTCGGCCGCACCCTGGAGCACCTGATCGAGGCCACGCAGGTGCGCTTCCCCGCGGTCTCCGACCTCGCTCGCGGCGTGGTGTTCCGCTGGTTCGCCCAGCCGCTGCTGCGCCGCAACCGCGCCCGCGTCTACGCCGCCGTCCGCGCGGACCTGCGTTACCTCGACCGCAACCCGGACGCGCCCGACCGCGCCGAGCGTATCCAGGCCATGGTCGCCAGCGCCGAGCCGCTGGTCCGGCTGGTCGGCCAGCGGATCGGCCGGCCCGGCTGCGACCACGCCCCGCTGCTGGAGGTGCTGACCCGGCGGTACTACGGCAACCGGGGCCTGTCCGGCGTCACCGCGGTCGACGCGGCCGGGTGCCGGTTCGTCACCGCCGACCACGCCGGCCCCGACGGCGTGACGCGCGTGGTCACCACCGCCGTGGACATCGCCGCCCTGCCCGCCGCCCTCGGCGCGGTCGGCTCGTTCGCCGCTGGCACCAAGGGCACCGGGGACACCGGGGGCACCGGGGGCGCTGACGGGGCCGCCGGGCGGGAGCTGGTCGCCGACCTCTACGTGACCTGGGAGGACCAGCCGGACGCCGACGCCATGGCCGTGCGGCTGGGCGAGCTGCTCGCCGAGCACCCGCTGCCCGAGGGCCTGAGCCGGATCACCGCCACCGTCGCCGGCACCAGCGGCGCGGTGATGCACCACCACTTCACCTTCCGGCCCGACGGCGCGGCCCTGGTGGAGGACCGGCTGATCCGCGGCCTGCACCCGCAGATCGCCGAGCGGCTCCAGCTCCACCGGCTGCGCGAGTTCGACCTCACCCGGCTGCCCTCGGCCGACGAGGAGATCTACCTGTTCAAGGCCGTCGCGAAGAGCAACCCGGCCGACGAGCGGCTCGTGGCGATGGCCCAGGTCCGCGACCTGACCGCGCTGCGCGAGGCCGACGGCCGGCTGGTCGCGCTGCCCGCGCTGGAGGACACGTTCACCGCGTGCCTCGACTCGATCCGCAACATCCAGGCGCAGCGCCCGCAGAACAAGCGGTTCGACACGAACCGGATCATGATGTACGTCTGGCCGTCGACCGAGCTGACCACCGACGAGCTGGACACGCTGGTCCAGCGCATCCTGCCGACCACGACGGGCGCCGGGCTGGAGGAGGTCCAGTTCCTGGCCCGGCAGCGCACCGCCGAGGGCGAGCTGACCGAGGTCGCGGTGCGGATCACCCTGACCCCGGGGCACGGCGCGCGGCTGGACGTCGGCGAGCCGTCGACCGAGCCGGTGCGGCCGCTGGACGACTACCACCAGAAGGTGCTGCGCGCGGCCCGGCGCGGGAACGTCTACCCGTACGAGCTGACGGACATGCTCGCCGGGCCGGAGGGCAGCTTCGTCGAGCACGACCTCGACGAGCACGGCGCGCTGGTGCCGGTGGACCGGCCGAAGGGCAGGAACACCGCCGCGATCGTCGCGGGCGTCGTCACGACCCCGACCGCGCGGCACCCCGAGGGCGTCACGCGCGTGGTGCTGCTCGGCGACCCGACGAAGGCGCTCGGCGCGCTGTCGGAGCCGGAGTGCTCCCGCGTGATCGCCGCGCTCGACCTGGCCGAGCGGATGCGGGTCCCGCTGGAGTGGTTCGCGCTCTCGGCGGGCGCGCGGATCTCGATGTCCTCCGGCACCGAGAACATGGACTGGGTCGCGGCCGCCCTGAAGCGGATCGTCACGTTCACCCAGGCCGGCGGTGAGATCAACATCGTTGTCGCGGGCATCAACGTGGGCGCCCAGCCGTACTGGAACGCCGAGGCGACGATGCTCATGCACACCAGGGGCATCCTGGTGATGACGCCGGACTCGGCGATGGTGCTCACCGGCAAGCAGTCGCTGGACTTCTCCGGCGGTGTGTCGGCCGAGGACAACTTCGGCATCGGCGGCTACGACCGGGTGATGGGCCCGAACGGCCAGGCGCAGTACTGGGCGCCGGACCTGCCGGCCGCCCGCGACGTGTTGATGGCGCACTACGACCACACCTACGTCGTGCCCGGCGAGTCGGGGCCGCGGCGGGCGCCCACGAACGACCCGGCCGACCGCGACGTCTCCGAGTTCCCGCACGCGATCGTCGGCAGCGACTTCACCACCGTCGGCCAGATCTTCTCGTCCGAGCACAACCCGGACCGGAAGAAGCCGTTCGACATCCGCACCGTGATGCGTGCGCTGTCCGACCAGGACCACCCGGTGCTGGAGCGCTGGGCCGGCATGGCCGACGCCGACACCTCGGTGGTGCAGGACGTGCGGATCGGCGGCTGGCCGGTCTGCCTGGTCGGCATCGAGTCGCGGTCGGTGCCCCGGCGCGGCTTCCCGCCCACCGACGGGCCCGACACCTACACGGCGGGCACGCTGTTCCCGCTGTCGTCGAAGAAGATCGCGCGGGCGATCAACGCGGCGTCGGGCAACCGGCCGCTGGTGGTGCTGGCGAACCTGTCCGGGTTCGACGGCTCGCCGGAGTCGATGCGCAAGCTCCAGTTGGAGTACGGCGCGGAGATCGGCAGGGCGATCGTCAACTTCGACGGCCCGATCGTGTTCTGCGTGATCTCCCGCTACCACGGCGGCGCGTTCGTGGTGTTCTCCAAGGCGCTCAACCCGAACATGACCGTGCTGGCGCTGGAGGGCTCGTTCGCCTCGGTGCTCGGCGGCGCCCCCGCCGCGGCGGTGGTGTTCTCCGGCGAGGTGAACAACCGCACCGCGACCGACCCGAGGGTGACCAAGCTCCAGGCGCAGGTCTCGGCGGCCAGCGGTGCGGAGCGGGCGGCGCTGAACGCGCGGCTCGCCGAGGTCCAGTCCGCCGTCAGGGCGGAGAAGCTGGGTGAGGTCGCCGCGGAGTTCGACCGGGTGCACAGCATCCAGCGCGCGGTCGAGGTCGGCTCGGTGGACGCGATCGTCAGCGCGGCCGAGCTGCGGCCGAGGATCATCGAGGCCATCGAGCGGGGCATGACCCGCTGACATCGCGTGAGGCCGGCCGAGGACTGTGTCCCCTCGGCCGGCCTCGCGTTTGTCAGGGTGACGAAACTGGGCCGCACTTTCCGGCCGCGGAGGTGGGTTCGCGGGCGACGGCCGGCTTCCGGCTCTCTTGGGTGGGGGAGCAGAGGTCGTGTGCCTTCTGTTGGCTGTCGCCGCGGTGACCAGGCGACGGCCCTGTGGTGGCAGTGGAGGCCACCAGTGATGCCGGAGTCCTGGGCATCTCCCCGTTCTGGGGAGAGGTGTCTTGTTGTTGTCTGTCAAGGCTTTCGCTCGTGTGAGGGACAGAGTTATCCACAGGCGCTTCAGTTGTCCACAGCCTCGGATGATCAGCTTGGACGCGGGGTGCGGGGCGGATAGGCTGGAGCGGGGCTCGCCCCCCAGGGCGGGTGGGGGGTCTCTCCCTGGTGATCTTGTTCTCCGCCCTACGGCGGCGAGTGTGTGTGTGCTCCCGTCTTCCGCGTGGTGTCAACCCTGTCCCCGTGCCGGGTGACGGGGTTGTCCACAGGCGACGCAGTTATCCACAGCGGAGCGGTGCCGGCCTCCGCTCCGGGGTGTTCGGCGGTAGGCTGGAGCGGGGCTCGCCCCCCAGGGCGGGTGGGGGCTGTCCTGGTGGTGGTGGTCGTGAGGTCGGCCTCGTGACCGTCCGTCGGAGAGATGGCCGACGACGTTCTGTCCATTCAGGACAGACGGCCCGTCGGCGCAGGGGCAGTGGGCGGGCCCGGGTCCTTTCTGTTGGCGCACCTGGAAGAGCGGCTCGGCGCCGCCGCACCCCACGCCGGCTGCCCCTGCTGATCAGGCGGGAACGGGCACCAGTCAATCCTGTCGAAACGCGGTTCCCGGCGTTCCCGGGCCGACGCGGCGAAACCAGCATCAGAAGCCTTCTTCCCGAGGCCAGGTACGTCCACTCAGGACAGTCCTGGTGTTCGCCATGGCGGGCTCTGTTCGCGCTGTGAGGTCCCCGCTCGGGTCGACGCGGGGGCAGTTGCGGTCGTCAGCCGAGACTCGCCTCAGAAGACTGCTCTGGTGACCGGGCGCCGTCCAGCACCAGGTCGACGATGCGCGTGACGTGGCCGCGGTCCACGGGTTCGTTCCGGAGCAGCACGCGGAGCTGGATCGGGCCGGCGATCGCCTCCAGGACCAGTTCGGCGTCGGTGCCCCCGGGCAGGTCGCCCCGCTCGACGCCCCGGTGGACCAGCACCGCGGCCCGCCCCAGTCGCGCGCTCCAGAACTCGCGCCGGGCCTGCTCGAACTGGGCCTCGTCCTCCGACGGCGAGAGCGCGGCGTGGATCAGGGAGCTGCCCGCCGGCGTGGCCAGGAACCCGGCCAGCGCGGTGAAGAAGGTGATCAGGTCGTCGCGCGTGGTCCCGGTGTCGGGGAGGGGGAGCGCGCGGTCGAGCTGGCTCGTCAGCACCTCCAGCAGCAGGTTCGCCCTGGTTCCCCACCGCCGGTACACCGAGGTCTCGTGGACCCCGGCGCGCGCGGCGATGTCGGCGACGCGCGCGCCCGCCACGCCCTCCGCCTCGATGACCTGGGCGGTCGCGTCGAGGATCGCGCGCTGGACGGCTTCTCCGCGGCGGAGCGGGCGGGGTGCTGGCACAGGGGAAGTATCGCAAGTCGACTTGCGCAGGGGGTGGAGGGCGCGGTTTGCTGGACGTATCGCAAGTCGACTTGCGATGCCGCGCACTTCTCGGACTCCTCGGAGGCGAACCGCATGCGGACCACGGCGCGCACCAGCCAGGGCGAACTCAGGGGACGGGTGGAGGACGGGCTCGTCGTCTTCCGGGGCGTCCGGTACGCCGAGGTCGAGCGGTTCCGGCCGCCCCGCCCCGTGCCCGCGTGGACCGGCGTCCGGGAAGCGCTGGTGGACGGGCCGATCGCCCCGCAGCGACCCTCACGGCTGGAACACGTGATGGGCGCGCCAGAGCCGCACGACCAGGCGGAGGACTGCCTGAGCCTGACGATCACCACCCCGGGGGTCGACGACGCCGCGCGTCCCGTGCTCGTCTGGCTCCACGGCGGCGCGTTCCTGTCCGGCGCCGGCTCGTGGCGGTGGTACGGCGGCCACCGCCTGGCCAGGGAGGGCGACGTCGTCGTCGTGGGGGTCAACTACCGCCTCGGCGCGCTGGGCTACCTGCGCTCACCCGGCCTGTCCGAGGGGAACCTCGGACTCCGCGACCAGATCGCGGCCCTGCGGTGGGTGCGCGACAACATCGCCGCGTTCGGCGGCGACCCCTCGACCGTCACCGTGGTCGGCCAGTCGGCGGGCGCGCACTCGGTGGCCTGTCTGCTGGGGATTCCCGAGGCCCGTTCGTTGTTCCGGCGCGCGATCCTCCAGAGCCCGCCGATGGGCCTGGGCCTCGGTGACCCGCGCCGGGCGCGCCGGTCCGCCGAGCGCTTCCTCGCGGGCCTCGCCTCGGACCCCCGCACGGCCGAGATCCCGGCGATCCTGGACGCCCAGCAGCGGGTCCTGCGCCGACAGTCCGGTCCACTCGGGATGAACACCGCCCCGCCGTTCATGCCGGTCGCCGGCGCTGGGGTGCTCCCCGACCGGGCGCGCTGGTGGGAGCACGTCGTGCGCACCGCCCCGGACCTCGACGTGATCCTGGGGTGGACCGGGCGCGAGATGGGCGCGTTCTACACCACCAACCCGACCTTCCAGCGCCTGCGCCAGATTCCGACGTACGGCCCGAGGGCCGCCGACGCCGTGGGGGAGGCCGTTGGCTCCGCCGTGTTCGCCCGGCCGACGCTGCGCCTGGCCTCGCGGTTGAGCGCGGTCGGGGCGCGGGTCTGGGCCTACCAGTTCGACTACGCCCCCGCGGGGTCGCCGTTCGGGGCCTGCCACTGCCTCGAACTGCCGTTGCTGTTCGGGACCGACGCCGACTGGGCCGACGCCCCGATGCTCACCGGCGCGGACCCGGCCGAGATCGCCGACCTCGGGCGTCGCCTGCGCGCGTCCTGGCTCTCCTTCGCCCGCACCGGCAAGCCGGAGACCGACGCGGACCTGCCGTGGCCGGAGCACACCCCGACCACGCGGGCCGTCCGGCACTGGTCCTCCTGACCGCCTGCCTCGGCCGTCGCCGCCTCACTCCTCGGGCTCGTCCCCTGACTTGTTCCCCGACTCGGACCCATGCGCGATCGGTGGGCCGGCGAGGCCGTGCAACAGCAGGTCGGTGAGGGTGTCCACGATCTCGTCGTCGCTGGCCACCGGTTCGCCGGCGGTCAGCGCGGCGTACCCGAACAGCGACAGCATCGCGCCGATCGCGGCGGCGACGACCGTGGGATCGCCGGGGAGCGGGTGCCCGCGCACGCGCAGGTACTCCAGATGGTCCCGGAACTCCGTCGTCTGGTTGACCAGCGCGCGCCACATCTGCCGTGACTCGGGCGGAGCGGCGATGGCGGACTGGAGGTGCGCGACCACCACACCGAGGTGGTCGCGCATGACGGTCCACCCGCCGGCGACGTGGTCGCGGAGCTGTTGACGGTCGCTGAGGTCGTGCTCGGCCGAGTTCTCGGTGTCGATCACCGAGTCCCCCTGCGCCTCCATCTCGCGCGCCATCTCGCGCAGGAGTTCGTCCTTGTCCGCGAAGTGCTCGTAGAACGAGCCGGTCGAGCGGCCGGCCGCCGCGGTGATGTCGGTGATCTTGGTGTTCAGGTAGCCGCGCTCGGCGAACAGCCGTCGGGCCGCGTCCATCAGCGCGCCACGGGTCTCGGCCGCCCGTGCTCTGCGAATTCCCACCGCGCGTCTCCCGGCACCTGTTGACGATCCCCGCCGGCGTCATCATACTGACCGCACAGTCACTGAACTCAGATTCAGTGAACTCGGAATCAGTGAATCAAGATTCAGAACAGGGGGCGACATGACACCGCGCGTTGTGGTGGTGGGAGCGGGCATCGCCGGAACGGTGGCGGCGATCGCACTGCGGAGCGTCGGCGCCGAGGTCACGGTCCACGAGGCGCACACCAATCCCGACGGGGACGTGGGCTCCTTCCTCGGCCTGGCCGTCAACGGCCTGCGGGGGTTGGCGGCGCTCGGCTGCCTGGACGAGGTGCGCCGGCGGGGAGTCGAGGTCCCCCGGCAGCGAGTGTGGTCGGGGTCAGGGGCCCTGCTCGGGGACGTCGCGCGCGGCCGTCTCGCCGACGACCCGATGCGGAGTGTGACGATCATGCGGGCCCAGCTCGTCGCCGCGCTGCGCGAGCATGCCGTCCGCGCCGGGATCACCCTCACCACCGACGAGCGGCTGACCATCGCGACACCCGACGGCGACGGCGTGGTCGCCGAGTTCTCCAGCGGCCGACGGACGCGGGCCGACCTGCTGGTCGGGGCGGACGGGATCTGGTCCGCCACCAGGGGCCTGCTCGACGGCGCCGCGCCCCGGCCCCGCTACGCGGGCCTCTACACCGTCTCCGGAGTGTCCGAAATGGACGGGTTCGAGCCGGGCGTGTTCAACATGACCCTGGGCCGCCACGGGGCCTTCATGCACCTCCCCGTCCCCGACGGCGGGGTGTGGTGGGCCGCGCAGGTGGCCGATCCGCGCGAGCCGGACCGGCGCGGTGTCCCCGACTCCGAGTGGCAGCGACGCGTCGCCGAGCTGTACCGGGCGGAACCGGTGCCCTCGCGGATCATCGCCGCCACCACCCGGCTGCACCGGACCACCGTCATGCACTCGCTCGACCCCGTGCCGACCTGGCGAAATGACCGGATGGTGCTCATCGGCGACGCCGCGCACCCGGTCGGCGCTGGCCAGGGCGCGTCGATGGCGATCGAGGACGCGCTCGTCCTGGCCCGCTGCCTCCGCGACGCCCCGTCCGTCGCCCGGGCCCTGGCGGACTACGAGGCCGAGCGCCGACCGCGGATCACGAAGATGCTCAAGGTCGGGGCGGACAACCGCGACGCCAAGACGGCCGGACCGGTCGGGCAGTGGGTCAGGAACGGGATGATGAGGCTGGTCTTCCGGTTCTTCTACGAGAGGGCCACGGGCTGGCTGTACACCTACGACCCCGGGTTCACCGCCGAGCCCGCGGCGACGACGGAGCCCCGGAGCTGAGACGGGCGGCTGCCGCGGGTCACTACTGTCCTATATGGACTGTGAGGCGCCACCCTCCTGAGGAACCGCGTGGTCAGGTAGTGCTCGACCAGGTGGAGGTCGGCGACGGAGCACCGCATCGCCATATATCCGCCGAGTGGCGGTGAACGAGCGAAACCGAACACTCAGGTGATCGACAGCGGGACGACCGGCGCGCTGGTCGTCGAACGCCACGAGTGTCCAGCGTGGACCGTGAAGGAGGTCGAACAAGGAGGTCGAACAGGCCGGTCCCCGCTGTTGCCCGCCTCCGGCGTGAAGGGGCGTCCACGGGGACGACCTCCGGGTGATCAACGGGATTGCTTTTCAGGGCGAAGACGGGTGTGGCATGGCGTGACCTGCCGGAACGGCACGGGCCGGGGAAAAGGTGTCGACCACCGGTTCTGGCGGTGGTCACGCACCGGAACCCTGACCACTCCGGGCCGACCCGCCACCCCCGGGCGAGCCGGATGATCGCGGACAACGGCTACCCCAGCCGATCCGCTCCCACCTGCGCCGACGGCACATCTCAGGCGACGATTCCCGGACGCCGTGACCAGCAGGCCCACCGGCTGCGCCGCGGCCGGACAGGGGGCGCCCACCGGCCTTCGACCGCACGCCTACCACCGCCGCACCGTCGTCGAACGCTGCGTCAACCCGCCTCACGCGGTTCCGTGCCTTCGCGACCCGGTTCGACAAGACCGCGATCTCCTACCAGGGCGTGATCGATCTGGCCACGCTGCTCATCACGCTGTGAGGACACGGCGTAGGAGCGGTCCGCGTGCCTCTGGGTGTCCACGACAGCGGTCGGGGATGAACCAGGTTCGGTGCTCGTGGTGATGGAGTGCGAGCGAAACCGAACACTCGGGTGATCGACAGCGGGACGACCGGCGCGCTGGTCGTCCAACACCAGGAGTGTCCAGCGTGGACCGTGAAGGAGGTCGAACAAGGAGGTCGAACAGGCCGGTCCCCGCTGTTGCCCAGGCTCACGCAGCTCAGCGAACACCCTGATTCAGGGCAGCTCGACGAACACGCGGCCGGTGCGGTCGGTGCGGTCGGACTGGCGATGGATCGCCTCGCGACGAGGACTCTCGTCATCCTGAACCTGGTCGCGCGCCGCTGCGGGCGGGGGAGATCCCCCTGATGCAGGTAGCCGGCCGCACGTCACGCGCCATCCACGGGGCTGGAGCAGCGCGGCGTGGTGCGACGGTGGACGACCCCGACGACCAGAGCGCCCCGCTGGTCGACCTCACCCCGGAAGGCCGGTCGGCCGGTCGGTCGTCGACCGGTATCTCGGGCGCATGGTCGGCGACCTGTCCGCCCCGCCTCGCGCCACCTCACCTGGCTCGACCAGGACACCGGTCGGGCTGAGGACGATCGTGCAGAGTTCACGGGACGAACGGGCACGCCGACGGGGTCGACGCCGTCGCGCGCGCTTCCTCCTCCTTACCCTCCCCGCGTGGCCGTGGCATGGGTGTGGTCCACACCGGTCCCGGTGTGACGGTCGACGTGGTCGCCGCCCCGGCGTTGAGGGGTGGGGGCCGCGGGAGTCCGCTGTGGATGGAGGACAGGACCGCGAACGGGTCCGCGATGGCTCACATGGAGTGGAGAGATGTCCGCGACGTCGACGCGGGCCCGCCCCGCCGAGGGGCCTCCGCCGGCCTTCCGTCCACCCCGGACCACACGGAACCGCCCCGTCCGTCCGGATCTCCTCGCTCGCGCCCGGTCGATCCCCGCGCTGGCCGGGGGAGCCGGCGGGTGCGCGCGTCCGCCCACGGCCACGAGCGTGACAGTGCTGTTCTGCCGAGTGAGTGGAGGGGGCGTCCGTGGTCGTTGAGGTCACTGAGGAGAACCAGTGGCGCGGGTCGGGCATCTTCGAGGCCTACCAGGGGCTGGTCCAGTCGATCACGACCGAGTCGGAGAACGAGACCGTCCAGGTCCTGGACATCACGTTCGGCGCCATCGGCGCGGCGGCGATGACCGCGAAGCTCGTCGTGGACCCGATCGGGACGCTGTTGGCCTCCGGCGTGGGCTGGCTCATCGAGCACGTCAGCTTCCTGCGGGAGCCGCTCGATGCGCTGATGGGCGATCCCGACGAGATCCAGCAGAACACCGAAGCGCTCAAGCAGCAGGCCAAGGAGGTCCGCGCGGTCGCCGACGACCACAAGCGGGCCATGGAGGGCTTCGACGGCTGGACCGGGCAGAGCGCCGACGCCTTCCGCGCCACCATGAACAAGTACGGCGAGGAGCTGGAGGCGCTGGCCGAGACCGTGGAGGGCACCGCCAAGGTCGCCGCGGTGACCGGGGTGCTCGTGGTCGTGCTCCGCGACATCGTGCGGGACATCATCGCCGAGGTGATCGCCCAGTTGATCAAGGGGGCGCTGATCGCGGCCGCGGCGGCCGCCTTCACCTTCGGCGCGTCCATCGCCGGGTTCATTGGCTTCGCGGTGGCCAAGTGCGTGTCGGTGGCGGCGGACATCGCCAGCCGCATCGCCCGGTTGACCGCCGCCTTCGCCCGGCAGGGCAGCCGGTTGGCCAAGCTCGGTGAGGGCATGGGCAAGCTGCGGACCGGCTTCGGCCGCTTCGAGCACGTCGCCGACGTCGGCGAGATCGGCCACGAGATGGCCAAGGCGGGCGACGCCTACCAGAACGCCCCCTGATCCGGCTCCCGTCCGCCCGATTTTCCCGTCAGGCCAGGAGAACCACGACAACCATGGCACCGAAGAACAGTCACGGCTCCTCCACGGGTGGTGGCAACTCCACCCCGCCACCTCCGCCGCCCCCACCTCCGCCCCCGGCCAACACCGGGACGAACCCGCCTCCGGCCAACACCGGAACGAACCCGCCTCCGAGTGAGACGAGTTCGCCGCCCCCGAACAACGGGAACCCGCCCCCGCCACCTCCGCCGCCCCCGCCCCGGGTCAACAACAACTCGGGCACCCCCGGCGGGACCTCCACGCGCCCGGGAGACACCGGGCTCCCTCAGGGCACGTCCGGCCTCGGCATGGTCCCGTCGTCGATCGACGGCATGACGCAGCACCTGTCGAACATCGAGGGCAGGCTGAACACCCTGAGCGTGGGGGTGCAGCAGCACCAGCTCTCGCCCGGCTCCTACGGGCTGGTCGGCGCGACGATCGCGGGGCAGGTGAACACCTCGATCACGCAGGCGGGCAACACCCTCCGCGACGCGGCGACGGCCGCGTCGAACGCGGGCGCCGGCGTGCGGGCCACCTTCAACTCCACGTCGCAGCTCGACCAGAACATCGCGTCCACGCTCAACTCGATGCACCAGGACGGGATCACCCCGCCGGCGGTCAACTCGGTGACGAGCCCGTCCTCCGCGCCGCCACCTCCTCCGCCGCCCCCGGTCCGTCAGCCGCCGTCGACCGGCGCGAACACGACCACGTCTCCGTCCTCCGCGCCACCGCCGCCCCCGCCTCCTCCGGTGCGCACACCTCCCACCACGACGGGCGGCGACACGACGTCCCCGTCGTCGGCGCCGCCTCCTCCGCCGCCTCCACCGGTGCGTCAGGCTCCTGGGGGTTCGGGCGGCAGGCCGTCCTCGGGTCCGCCCGTGGCGCCGCCGCCTCCTCCTCCGCCGTCGACGCACAGGCCGCCGGCGGGGTCGGGCGTCACGACCACGACCGCGTCGAGCGCGCCGCCGCCCCCGTCGGGTCCGCCCGTCGCACCCCCGCCTCCGCCGGGGAGGGGTTCGGCGGGACACGGTGCCCCGCCCCCGCCGCCGCCTCCCATGGGGGGCCGGCCGGGCGGTGGCCCCGGCCGTCCGGGTGGCGGTCAGGGAAGGCCGGGTGGTGGCCCGGGCCGGCCGGGGAACAACGGTGGGCCGTCGCGCCCGCCCGGCGACCCCGGGCCGTCCCAGCAGCGGCCGACCCAGCCGCCGGACCCCCGGCCGTTGGTGGAGCAGGTCGCGGACTACCGGCAGCGGATGGGGATCGACCCGAACCGTCAGGTCCCGATCCTGCGGATCCCGCCGACCATCCCGGACCCGAACAATCCGGGCGGCACCATGGTGCCCAGGATGAGCACGCCGGTGAACCAACTTCCCCCCGAGCACCGGGTCGGGATCGCCGACACCGACACCCGGCCGATCGGGGAGGTGCTGGGCCTGCCGATGGACGACCCCGAGACCGCCAACTCCTCGGTGTACCAGCAGGCGACGGAGGGCGTCGGTGGCGGCGCCTACCTGCCGCAGTCCGAAGTGCTCTTCCTGGCGGAGGGTCAGCCACCCCAGACCCTGTTCCACGAGATGGGGCACATCCGGCAGCACCAGGACGGGCACACCAACGCCAACACGGAGATCACGGTGCTCGAGTACCACAACGTGCTCAACAACGAGAACCGTCTCGATCCCGACAACCCGCGTGAGCGGTACACCGTCCAGGACAGCATGGTCCGTCGCTTCGCCAACGTGCCGTGGGAGACCGTCGAGCAGCACGTGAACAACCTTCCCCCGGAGCGTCGGGAGCACACCGCCCAACTGCTCAACGAGATCCGTCAGCAGACCGAGGGGATGGGCGAGCAGGGCGAGCGCATCCGGCGGAACTTCATCGCCGAGTACTGCGAGAGGAACAACATCAGGCCGCCGTCGAAGTGGAACGTGCGCTGAGGTTGACCGGACACGACGGATGTTCCGGAAGGGGCGGGCCGCTCACCCTGGTGAGCGGCCCGCCGCCTCTTTTTCGTCCTCTGTGGACACTCAGGCGCCCTGGCCGCGATTCTCAGTCCTGTTCGGACTCCCGCCACCGGTCGAACTCCTCGGTGGAGCCGATCCCGTGGTCGAGCACCGCGCGGTAGACCTCGTAGCTGGGCACCCGCTCGGTGTTCCGTCGCGCCGCCAGCTCCCGCTTGATCCGCAGGATCGTGGCTCGGGCGTCGGCGGTCAGTCGAGGGGGCAGCGACCTGAGGTGGGCGAGGTCGGGCTGCCGCTCCGGCTCGTCCACGAACCAGATGTCCAGGGTCCAGTCGTGGTCGCGGGGAGAGCGGTAGTGGATGCCGAGGTAGAGGCCGTCCGGGTACGTCGGGTCGGTGTTCCAGTGCCCGGTGTCGTCCCGGAAGCGCACCTCCCGTACGCGGGGGTGCACGGCGAGCCGGGCCCCGACCTGGGCGACCTCGGCCGTGGTCGCCTCGTCCAGCCTCGGGCAGATGACTGTGACGTCCAGGTCCCGTCCGACCATCAGCCCGAGGGCGGCGCTGCCCACCCGCACCGGGTCGCCGAGCCCGCCCAGCAGCGTCTTCAGCTCCAGATCGGCGCCGACCTCGTCCGCCTCGGTCTGGAGCGCGTCCTGCTCCCGCAGGAGTTGATCATCGTTGCGCATCCGACCAGTGGACCAGACGCCGAGCGGGATCGGAGGTCGGGCCGGAGGCGGGTTCCGAGGCCCGGTTGACACGTAGGAATTTTCCTACCTATTGTCGTGGCATGGCCGACCGACCGATGGAGACGTCACGGTCCCGTCCGCGCCGACACCGGGATGTGCCCGGTGAGGCGCCGAGCGACCGCGTGTTCGCGGCGTTGGCGAGCCCGGTGCGCCGCGAGGTGCTGCGCCTGTTGCGGGACACCGGACCGCGACCGGTCAACGAGCTGGCCGCGCACTTCGACATGGCCCGCCCCAGCTTCTCCGAGCACCTCCGCGTGCTGCGGGAGGCGGACCTGGTCAGCGAGACCAGGGCTGGGCGGCAGCGCCTGTACCGGCTGGAGGCGACGGCGTTGTTCGAGGTGCGGGAGTGGCTCCACCCGTTCGAGAGGTTCTGGCGGGACAAGCTGGGTGGCCTGCGCGACCTCCTGGACGAGATGGACGACCACGACAACGACAACAACGACAACAACGACGACGACGACCACGTCGGCGGCGCGAAGGGCGACAGCGACGTCGGCGACGTGAACGAGACCCACGAGGTGGACGGCGACGATGACACCCGAGAACCCTGACCAGGACGACCTGACCACGATCAGGGTCGACCAGTTCCTGGCGCACCCGCCGGCCAAGGTGTGGCGCGCTCTCACCGAGCCCGAGCTGATCGCGAAGTGGTTGATGCCCGGCGACTTCCGGTTGGAGGTCGGCCACCGCTACACCATGCGGGGAACGCCCATGCCGGGTACGGGCTTCTCCGGCACCGTCCACGCCGAGGTGCTGGCGTTCGAGGTCGAGCGCATGCTGCGCGTGGCGTGGCGGGACGCCGACCCCGACGGCCCCCACGCCGCGGACTGGACGATCACCTGGACGCTCCAGCCCGAGGGGCGGGGCACCCGGCTGTTCCTCGTGCACGACGGCTTCGACCCGGACAACCCGCTCCAGCGGCGTGCCCGCTCGATCATGGGCGGCGGCTGGCGCACCGGTGTGGCGCAGCGGCTCGACGAGGTCCTGCGCCAGCTCGACTGAGTCCCCGTGCCTCGCCCCCGTGCCTCTCGGTCGCCCTCAGGGCCTCCGCCGGTGCGCCGGCGGTGACGGGGGAGTCGCGACGGGTAGGAGATGACCGGTCGCCTTGAGGGTGTGCAGCACCGGGGCGGTCTCGATCGAGAGGATCTGGTCGAGACCGCCGAGCCCCCGGGTGAGGTAGCGGTGCAGGTCCGCCGGGTCCGAGCACAACGCCTGCGCGAGCAGGTTGGTCGGGCCGGTGGTCGCGACCACGGCGGCCAGCTCGGGGTGCGTGGCGAGGACGGTCCCCACGTGGTCGAGGTGCGCCGGCGCGATGCGCATCCACAGCAGCGCCTGCGTGCCGACGCCGAAGGCCGTGCTGTCGACCTCGACGTCGAAGAAGACCACGCCTCGGGCGCGGAGGTCGGCCAGGCGACGGGCCACGGTCGCCTGCGACCAGCCGGTGGCCGCCGCGAGGTCGGCGTAGCTGGCCCTGCCGTCGTGCCGCAGGACGTTGACCAGGTCGTGGTCGGCGCTCGTTAGTGGCATGTCCTCGCCGGCGGGCGGGAGGTCGGGACGCAGCCGCTCCCGCTGCTCCTCGCTGAGCGCCCGGAGGCGTCCCGACCACGCGGTGGGGCCGCCCAGGTAGGTGTGGAGCAGGCAGTGCGCGGACACGGCGGTGATGCCGCTCCTGCGCGGGATGTCGTGGAGCAGGAGCGATCGTGACGGCTCCGCGCCCCGCGGGGCGTGGACGATGGTGAAGATCTCGGTGCCCCCCGAGGTCAGCTTGACCCACGACGTGTCGGGGCGGCGGGCCAGGGAGTGCGCGAGGGCCTGCGCGGTGGCCGGGGTCGTGGTGAGCCGGACCATCCACTGGACCTCGCCCGCCCGCGCCGGGTCGGCGAGCCCAACCACCCGCAGCCCCGCCTCCACCCGCAGGCGTCGGTAGCGGCGGGTCACGGTCTGGGTGGACACGCCCAGCACCTCGGCCACCCGGCTGAACGGCACGCGCCCGTCGACGTGCAGCGCGTGGATCAGACCTCGGTCCAGCTCGTCCAGCATGAGCGCATTTTCTCATTTGGCGCGCGTCTGAGGAACGAATCCTCGTGCTGGGCGCGATCAGTGGAACACACCTCGTCGCCCGGGTGAGGCTGCTCCGCGCGAACAGTCCCCGCGAACAGTCCCCGCGAACAGTCCCCGCGAACAGTCCCCGCGAACAGTCTCCGAGACGAGGAAACGATCATGTTGTTGCTGGAGAAGACCGGGCAGGCCGCCGCCGCACGGTGGCGATGGGTCGCCCTGGCCTCGCTGTTGGTGGCCGAGGCGATGAACCTGCTGGACTCCACGATCGTCACCGTCGCCGCGCCGGTGATCCACGCCGACCTCGGCGGCGCCGAGTCCGACATCCAGTGGTTCGGCGCGGCCTACACGCTGCCGTTCGCCGTGCTCCTGGTCAACGGCGGCCGGCTCGGGGACCGGTTCGGCCGGCGACGGGTGTTCCTCGTCGGCGTCGTCGGGTTCGTGCTCGCCTCCGTGACCTGCGGGCTCGCGACCGGCCCCGGCATGCTGATCACGGCCCGCGCCGTGCAGGGCGCCGCCGCCGCGTTGGTCATCCCGCAGACCATCGGGCTCATCCGCGCCCTGTTCGACGGGCCGGAGCTGGCCAGGGCCATGGGCAGCATCGGGCCGGTGATGGGCCTGGCCGCGATCTGCGGTCCGGTGCTCGGCGCCGTGCTCACCCACGCCGACCTGTTCGGCTCGTCATGGCGCGCGGTTTTCCTGGTCAACGTTCCGCTGGCCATGCTCGTGCTCGCCACCGCCCCGTTCCTGCGCGAGGACAGGGCCGCGCACTCCCCGGGATCGGATCTTCCCGGCACCGCGCTCGTGGTGGTGGGGACCGGCCTGGTGGTCTACCCGCTCATCCAGGGCGACACCCTCGGCTGGCCAGGCTGGACCTGGGGCGCGTTGGTGTTCGGTGTCGTCGTGCTGGTCGGGTTCGGTCTGCACCAGCGGAGGCGCGCCCGGCGTGGCCGGACGCCGCTGGTCGAGCCGAGCCTGTTCCGTGACCGGGGCTTCCCGGCGGCACTGGTGACCTCGACGTTGTTCTTCGCCGCCACGACCGGGTTGTCCGTGGTCATCGTGATGCAGGTGCAACTCGGCCTCGGCAGCGACGTCCTCACGGCGGGGCTGACGCTGCTGCCGTGGTCCTGCGGCATGGCCGTCGCCTCCTGGGTCGCGGGCGCCCACCTGGTCCCGCGCCACGGCTCCCGGGTCATGGGCGCCGGCTTGGTCTTCCTGCTCGTGGGGCTGCTCTCGGCCATCGCCGTCTACGCCACCGCCCGGCCGGGCGCGTACCCGTGGCTCCTGCTCGTGCCGCTGGCCGTGGGCGGGATCGGGAACGGCCTCTTCACCGTCCCGTTCTTCACCACGGCCCTGTCGCGGGTCCGGCCCCACGAGACCGGCTCGGCCGCCGGCCTGCTCAACGCCGTCCAGCAGTTCGGCGGCACGCTGGGCATCGCGGTCCTCGGCACCACCTTTCTCCACACCTTCGCCACCGGCGGCCACACCGGCTTGATGCCGGCCGCCGCGTCACTCGATGCCGTCCAGCTCGCGTTCTGGCTGGCCGCAGGCATGATCGCCGTGGTGGCCGTGACCTCCGCCCTGATGCTCACCCGAGCCACCCCACGTGACCGCTGACGCTTGCAGCGGGTGAGGTGTCCGTTGTCACCACGGCGATTCCGATCTCCTCCATACTGCTGTCTGATCGACACGACCCGAGTCGCGGGTCCGCGGTGTGGCAGGGGAGGGGGCGGGTGGCGTCGGGACTGGAAGCACCTGTGGCGCGAGTGCTCGTGCAGGTGGGACAGAAGCTCCTCGGCACCGTGCGCGGTCGCCGCGCGAGGAGCCGACTGCGGGAGGACACCCGGGCGTTGGTGTCCACCCGGGTCGCCGAGGGCTTCCTCGCGGAGCTGGATCCGGAAGAGATCCACCGGCTTGGCGAGTACCTTCTCTCGCCCGACTTCGAGGAGATCGCGCTCCAGTTCACCCTCGGCCGGCTGCTCAACGACGTCCCGTGGGAGGGGCTGAAGGTCAACATCCGGTACGAGTTGCGTCAGGGTCTCCACAACGTCGTCAAGCTTCGTCCCGAGTTGCTGGTCACCGCGGCCGACGTGCTGTTCGACAGCCTGACCACCGCTGCGAACGAGACCGTCGACCAGACCGTTCGACACCATCTCGACCCGACGACAGCGGCCGCGGCCGGCCACCTGGTCGCCGCCGCGGCCGCGAACTCCCGCCTGTTACGGGAGATCGGCGACCTCTCGGAGATCCACACCTTCGCCGCGCAGCTCCGCGACCTGGTGGCCGCCGTCCATGGACACATGCGCCTGCCACACCTCGGGGTCAGCCGTTCGGTGCCCTACGAGCAGCTCTACGTCGAGCCGACTTTGTGCCCCGAACAGGAACACCAGGACGTTCCCGACCTGATGGCCCTGGCGTTACCCGGGCGACGGTCGGTGATCCTCGGCGATCCGGGCGCGGGCAAGTCGACCCTGGCCTCGAAGCTCGCCCACGACGTGGCGTGCGACCGGGTGGCGGGCGCCGAGGGCCGCGTCCCGTTCCTGTTGGTCCTGCGCAACTTCACCAGCTCGTTCCGCGAGGGTGGCAAGGGGTTGGCGCACTATCTGGAACGGATCTGCGGCGACCCGTACAACCTCGAACCGCCATCGCACGCCGTCGACTACCTGTTGCGAAACGGGCGGGCAGTGGTGGTGTTGGACGGCTTGGACGAGCTGGTCGAGCCCGAGCTGCGCCGCAAGGTCGTCCAGCTCGTCGAAGGTTTCGTCAGCCGATACCCGCTGGTCCCCGTGCTCGTCACGGCCCGGCGTATCGGCTACTCCGACGCGCCGCTGGATCCGAGGCTGTTCCGGGTGGGCGTCGTGTCGAAGATGGGCGACGACCAGGTCCGCCAGTACGTCGAGCGATGGTTCGCGCTGGACGAGAGCACCGCTGAGAGCGACCGGGCCAGGATGGCCGACTCGTTCCTGAAGGAGAGCAAGGGGATCGCTGACCTCCGGTCGAACCCGTTGCTGTTGGCGCTCCTGTGCGCGATGTACTCCAGCGAGTACTACATCCCGCACAACCTGGCACAGATCTACGAACGCTGCGCGATCATGCTGTTCGATCGGTGGGACTCGATGCGGGGCATCTCCCCGCCCATGCAGTTCCACGGCCGGCTGCGCGCGGCCGTGCAGTATCTCGCGTGGGAGTTGTTCCGCGCCGAGGAGTCGGGGAAGGCGTTGCCGCGACACGCGATTGTGCGGATCCTGGCTCGGCACCTGATGGCGAAGAAGTTCGACGAGGACGACGCGCTGGCGGCGGCTGAGCAGTTCGTGGAGTTCTGCACCGGTCGCGCATGGATTCTCACCGACGTCGGCGCGACCGACGTGGAGCCCTGCTACGGCTTCACACACCGGACGTTCATGGAGTACTTCGCCGCCGAGCATCTCGTCCGCACCCACCCCACACCCGAACGGCTGTGGGAGGCGTTGCGTCCACGGATTCTGGCCGGTGAGTGGGACGTGGTGGCCCAGATCGCCTTACAGCTCCTGGACCGCAACATCGACGGTGGCGTCGACGACCTGTTGCGTCTGGCCCTGGCGGAGGCGGGCGGCGACTCCGAGCAACCCGGGCGGCTTCTTGGTTTCGCCGCTCGCGCCCTCGGCTATGTCCATCCTGGTCACGACGTGATCCACGACGTGGTGGAAGCCGCCTTGGAGGCCGCGCTCGAAGGTGACGTTTCGGATCGTTTCCACTACTGGGTTGGATCCTCGACCTTCATGCGAATGGAGGCCCTGAATGGTGCGTTATACAGTGTGATGTACCGCTGCTCCCCTGGAAACCTGCCCGTTTTGAAGAGGCTTGTCACGGCCATATTGGCTGGGCACGTCGAGTCGGGTAGTGGCCTCGCCCTGCACTTCATTGTCCACATGTCCACGCGCTACCCCGACGTGGACGACCGGATTTGCCGGGCATGGAGGGAGGTTCATGGCGAGCTGACGAGGCGGTACGTGGAGGAAGTGGAGCAGTGGGCTGAACGCGGTCCTTGGAAATCGATCCACGCTGGATCTGGCCTTGTTCGCCTCGTCGCGGAGTTCGGGCCGGGTCCTCTCTATCTCTGCGATACCTTTCTTGTCTTTTCCTACTCTTCCCAGGCCGAACGCCTGCTTCGCACGGGTTTCGCTGCCGGGCGTCATGCTCCTGAGCCCGCGCCGTTCTGTGACGCCCTCATCGAGGCGGGCCGTCCGTGGATCTCTGATGAACGCTGGTGGACGGACTTCACGGCTGACAGCCTGCGTGGGCGATCAGGTATCGCTTACACGATCGAGGAGGCTCCGTGGAGCCAGGCTCCGCTCGCTCCCATGATGCTGCTTCTCCTTCCCTATCTGGAATCAATCGCACACGGATACTTCCCGCTGGTCCTGCCTGACTCGGTGCCGCTGGTCCACCAGTTGACCGCCGCGCGGGCGGTGGGCGCGGTGCATTCGGATCTGACGCGCGCCCTGGAAAACGCGGACATGCCGGAGAAGGTCAAGGATTTCCTGCTCTCGTGGGTCCGCGGGGAATTCGACGTGCTCGGACCTCCGCCACCGGGCTGGGATCGCTCGAAGATTTATGGCGATGACCTGTAGCCAGGTTTCCCTCCCTCCGGGCCGGCGGTGGTCAGGCCGTCCCGGTAGGCCAGCCGGTGATGCGGAAGCGGGTTCCGTCGCGGCGGACCTCGGCCACGCCAGACCCGGCGAAGTGCGCCGGGATCACGAGTTCCCGGTTGTCGGCGGCGCGTACGAGGATGCGGCGACGCGTCGTGGTCGCCTCGTCCGGGTCCTCGCAGAAACAACTGCTGTGGCTGGGGTCGAGGAGCTGGACCGGGGTGTGCACCACGTCGCCGACGAACACCGCCCGGTCCGTGCCCGATGACAGGCGGAGGACCGACGAACCGGGCGTGTGCCCCGGGGCTGGCTCAAGGGTGAGGTTGTCGTCGATGCGGTAGCCGCCCTCCCACAGCACCGCCTGGGCGAGGACGGGTGCGATGCTGTCGGCGTAGACCAGCAGATCGCTTTCCCTGCGCAGTCGTTCGGTCTCGTCCCCGGGAGCCGGCCGGCGGTGGGCGTTGTCCGGGTCGTAGAACACCTGGTCGGCTCGGGGGATCAGGTAGGTGGCGTGGGGGAACGTCGGCGTCCACTGGCCGTCGCGTAGTTCGGTGTTCCAGCCGACGTGGTCGGCGTGGAGGTGCGTGTTGACGACGATGTCCACATCGGAGGGACGAACACCGGCGTCCGCCAGTCGGTCGAGGTAGTCGGTCCTCAGGTGGTCGAACAGCGGGTTCCGCGGTCGACGACGGTCATTTCCCACCCCGGTGTCGACCAGGATGGTTCTGCCCTCGCTGCGCAGGACCCAGGTCTGCACGGTGCCGTGGCAGGTGTCCGTCTCCGGTCGCCAGTGGTCCGGCGCGAGCCAGGACTCGTTGTCGCGCCAGAGTTCCGGTGGGCTGCCGGGGACGAGGTGTTGAGGCGGGGCGAACCCGCCCTGCCATTCGATCACCCTAATTACCGTGACGTCGCCGAGTTGGAAGCTGTGCACGCGGCAAACGCTAGCCAGTGGGTGTGCGCGTTCCAATGCGCGATCCGCGCGATCTGATGCGCGATCGTCTCAACGCTGCGACTACGCTCGCGCCGGTGGACGTGCTGAGCGACGCGATCGAGGTCATGCGCACCGGGCGGCCCCTCTCGAACCGGTTCCGGGCGGGAGAGGGGTGGTGCTACCGGATCGCGCCCTACGACGGGGCCGGGTTCCACGTGGTGCTGCGTGGCAACGCGTGGGTGATTCCCGACGGCGCCGAACCGATCCCGCTCGGGCCGGGTGACATCGTCCTCGTGCCGCACGGCAGCGCCCACGTGCTGTCCGACTCCCCGAGCGCCAGGGGCGCGGTGACCGTCGACCGGGCGGTCGACGAGCCGGACGGTTCCGTGGACTTCCTGTGCGGCAAGTACCGGTTCGACCGCTCTCGCGCGCATCCGCTGATGACCGGGCTGCCCGAGGTCATCCACCTGCCCGCCCAGGTCGGGCGGCATCCCGAGCTGCGTGCGGCCGTCGACCTGCTCGGGCGTGAGGTGCACGGCGACCAGCCCGGCCGGCACGTCGTGCTCTCCGGCCTGCTCGACCTGCTGCTCGTCTACATGGTGCGGGCCTGGCTCGCCCAGAATCCCGGGGGAGCCTGGCCGCGCGCGTTCCACGATCCGGAGATCTCCGCCGCGCTCGAAGCGCTCCACGCGGCCCCGGCGGAGCCGTGGCGGATCGAGGACCTCGCCGCTCGCGTGGGCCTGTCGCGGGCGACGCTGGCCCGGCGGTTCACCGCGCTCACCGGGCAACCGCCCATGGCCTACCTGACCTGGTGGCGGATGACGATCGCCGCTCGTCTCCTGCGGGAGACCGACCTGCCGCTGCCCGCCATCGCACGGCAGGTCGGCTACGGCTCGGCGTTCGCGTTCTCCCACGCCTTCAAGCGGAACTTCGGTGTCGCGCCCGGCCAGTTCCGGTCTGGCGGGGGTGTCCCGGCTCCGTCGGAGAATGGTCAGCGGGCAGAAGGGTGATCGTACGTTCCGGTGCGCACGGGTGCGTCGCGCTGGTTGTGAGGTTTCTGTGAGTTTTCCTTCTCTGAAGGGAAGTCAGGGCAGGGCTGGCGGCGAAGGGTCGCCCCGCACCTGGCGGCTCCACAGTGGACTGTCGGGAAGTGGTCGCCGTGAGCCGGTGTCGGCGCGTCGCTGGGCATGGGCGGACGAACTCGCTTCTTCCGTCGCCGGGGATCACTCGATAGAGTGAGGCTGGCGGCGAGGTCCCGGCCGGCGCGGACGCGTCGGGGACTCGGGGACGACGTCAGGAAGAACTCCCGCCGTTGACGCTCGCCGGGCCGTGAACGACCGCGTACCGGTGCTCGCCAGGACCGTTCTGGGGCGGGGAGGTGGCAGGGAAGAGCGCCATCAGCACAGGGTCCGCGCTGTCGCCGTGTGGCGGAGCGAGTGGGAAGAGGATGTGTGCCGCTCGATTGGGCGTCACGCCAGTGAGGGGCAAAGGAGAACCTGGCCCGCTCCTGTGTGGTCATTCGGTGAATCGTCACTCGGACAGGTGATCTCCATTGTGGGAATTTCCGTCACGGGGATAGCCTTCGCCCCGTGCCGGGGTGCGAGGCTCCGGTATCGCTGGCTCGCCCGGACGACGCGCAGCGGTGAGAAGGTGTGGGGCACCTACCTCGTCCGTCCTCCCCTGTCGACCAGCCATCCCCGGTGCGGTGGCGCGTGCTCTGGGCTGTCCGGGCAGCCCGACCGGTACAAGGAGCCCGCGTGCCCGCGTCCGCTCGTCGGCAGCTCATCGTGACCCGCTGTCGCTACACCCAGGAGACCCACGTCGAGGCCGCGCGCGGCGTCGGCAGGGACCGCTCGCACGGCCTGGACCACTGCCTCCCGCAACAACGCCGTCTCCGCGCGTTGCTGGCGTTGTTCCTGCTCACCACCGGACACCCGCACGACCCGACGGCCTCGGCCGTGGCCCACCGCCACGTGTGGTGGAGCCTGGTTCCGCTGGACCTCGTGTCCGCCCACCACGAACAGTTGGTGCTGCGGACCAGCGCCCCGGGCGTGCTCGTCACGACCCTGTGCCTGTGGAACAGGACCGGCGTCCTGGGCCTGCCCGGCCTCAGGGTCGTGAGCAGCGACTGGCCCGACCGTTTCTTCCTGTACCACCACCCGAGCAAGGCCGTCATCCGCGTCGAACCCCGGCTCCCGCGCGAGGAGCGGCCGTTCCCCGTTCGACAGGACGAGGAACAACGAGCCCGACTCCGCCGGTTCCACGCGCTGGCCCACGACAGCCCGCCGCTGGAGCCGGTCGAGGAGGAGTTGCTGCACCGGCTGCCGCCGATGAGCCAGGACGCCGAGCACCTGCTGGCGGCCCTGCTCGTCCGGCTGACCTGTGCGCATCCGCAGGGGTTGTGGCGTGTGGACAAACTCGGTTTCAGTCCGGCGGCGACGCGGAACGGACACGGCTTCCTCTGGGGCCACCTGGACCACTGGCGTCTGCACTGGCCGATCGGGCCGCTGCGCGGCCTCGCGACCGCGCTGACCCACCCGTCGATCGGTCTGGAGGGAGCCCGCCTCGTCAGCGACGGGTCCCGGCTCGCCGTCCACTACGGCACCGCTTCGCTCGACCTGACGCCATGAGGCCGTGCCGCGTGCGCCACAGGACACGGACCCGCTCCACCAGCGGCCGGCCAGCGACCCGCCGGGTTTCGACCGGGAAGGGCAGGGGTAGCCGCCGGGCGTGCCCTCCGGCGCGCTCACCTTCATCGGCAACGCCACGGTCCTGATCGAGTACGGGTCGTTGCGACTCCTCACCGACCCGAACTTCCTGCACCGCGGCCAGCGCGCCTACCTGGGGTGGGGCCTGAGCGCGAAGCGCCTGACCGAGCCCGCCCTGTCCCCGGACCAGCTCGGGGAGCTGGACGCGGTCGTGTTGTCCCACCTGCACGGCGACCACTGGGACCGCGTCGCGCGGCGCGCGCTCGACCGGGGAATCCCCATCGTGACGACCCCGCACGCGGCCCGCCGGCTTCAGGGCTGGCACGGATTCCGCAGGGCCAGCGGGCTGGCGACGTGGGAGTCACAGCTCCTGGTCAGCGGCGGCACGGCCGTCCGCGTCACCTCGCTGCCGGGGCGGCACGCGCCCGGCCCCATCCAATGGCTGCTGCCCCCGGTGATGGGCAGCCTGCTGGAGTTCGGCGACGTCTCCGGCGAGGTCGACTGCCGCGTCTACCTCAGCGGCGACACCCTGATGTTCGACGGCCTGCGCGAGATCGCGGCCCGGTACCCGCACCTCGACCTCGGGGTGGTGCACCTCGGCGGCACCACGTTGCCGGGCGGGATCATGGTCACCATGGACGGCGAGCAGGGCGCCGAGTGGCTTCACCTGATGAAGCCCACCACCGCGGTTCCGGTGCACACCGAGGACTACACGGTGTTCCGTTCGCCCCGCGCCGAGTTCGAGGAGGCGGTGCGCCGGCGCGGGCTCGCCGACCGCGTGCGCTGCGTGGAGCCGGGCGAGCGGATCCCGTTCGGCAGCTAGTGCCTGTCCCCAAAGCCAGATGAGCAGGGTGGCCAGATGATGTGATCACGTGGCTTACGGTGCCCGTCGCACGATCCGCCTCCCTGTGGCGGGCGCGGAGGTGTGGCGCGCCGGCGGTGTGCTGGTGGACGGGGCGCACGGTGTTGGAGCCGACCGGGACCTCCCGGTCGCGTTCGTTGTTCACCTCGGCGATCACCGCACACTTGTCGCCAGAGTGGTCAGGGTTTCGGCGCGTGATCACTGTCAGAACTGGTTGTCGTCGCCTCTCCCAGGATTGGCCTCTGCGTTCCGGCAGGTCACGCCGCACCCGTCTTCGCCGTGATCAGTCATCCTGTTGGTCATCCGGTGCCTCACCGGTGGGAGTCCTTTCGCGTCGAAGGCGGGCAACAACGGCTCGATCTGCCGCGCTCGCCGGTCACCGTGCGCGCGTGCCACGCCGCAAGATCACACCAGTCCAGCCACACCAGCTTTGAGGACACCTCCTACGGGCCGGCAGGGGCCAGCGCCTGTCGCGTCGACCGGTGAACAGTCCACACGGGATGGTCGCGTCCCCGGCGTCCCCGGCGTGCCGACGACCGGGCGTAGATCACAGTCGTCATGACCTCCGAGGTCATTGAAGGCATGCCCCGCTCCTGACACGGTCTGTCCAGACAGGTCCCGACCAGGGGCCGGAGGGTCGACCGAGGAGATCCGTATGAGCGTCATGACCGCGCGGGCCGCGCGGGGAGCCACCCCTCGCGACGGCACACCCGACCTGCTCCGGCGTAGCCTGCGGGTCGACGGCGTGGGGACCGCCGTCTTCGGCGCGGTCATGCTCGCGGGCGGCCGGTGGCTCGCCGACCCGCTGGGCCTGCCGGGCGACTGGTTCGCGCCGATCGGGATCGGCATGCTCGGCGGAGCCGCCGCCCTCGGCCTCATCGCCGGCTACCCGCGCGTTCCCGCCGGGCTCGCCCGCGCCGCCATCGCGGCCAACGCCCTGTCCGGAGCGGTGATGCTCCCGCTCGCGGTCACCGGCGCCCTGCCGCTCACCGGTCTGGGCGTCGCCTTCATGCTCGCCGGCGCGGCGTGGGTCCTGACCTTCGCCGGCCTGACGTTCGCCGGTCTTCGACAGTCGGGGAGCCACGCGTGAAACTCACTGTGTTCGGAGCCTCCGGAGGCACCGGTCAGGCGTTCGTCCGCCAGGCGCTGACGGCGGGACACGAGGTGACGGCCGTCGTCCGCGCATGGAGCCGCCTCCCGCTCGACCACCCCGCGCTCAGCGTGGTCGTGGCCGACGTCTTCGACCCCTCGTCCCTCGCCTCCGCCCTGTCGGGCGCGGACGCCGTGGTGTCGGCGTTGGGGCCGCGAGGTCGGAAGGACACCACGCGTGTCTGTTCGACCGCGATCCGGAGCATCCTGACCGCGATGGCCGACGCCGACGTGCGCCGCATCGTCGCGGTCAGCGCCCAGCCCGTGCTCCGCACCGGCGCGGGGGAGCCGCTGTGGTTCCGTGCGACGGTTCTCCCGATCGTTCGCGCCGTCTTCCGCGAGGTCTATGTGGACCTGGAGTTGATGGAACGCGCCCTGAGCGCGAGCACGGCGGAGTGGACGGTGCTGCGTCCCCCGTACCTGACCGACAAACCGGCGGTGGGTTACCGCACCGCCCTGGAGGCGAGCGTGCCGGGAGGCAGCCTGAGCCGGGCCGACCTCGCCCACGCGATGCTCGACGTGCTGAACGATCCCACGACCGTTCGCCACGCCCTCGGCGTCGGCCGGGCGAGGTAGGCAGGCTCTCGTCAGGTCCGCCCGCGCACAGGGTCAACTCGGGCACCGGCCATCGGAATGGCTGGCGCCCGAGTTGGCCCGACGCGTGCCGTTCCCTCGGCGCGATGTCTACTCTGGCTTCATGCGACCGCCGAACGACGAGGCCGGGACCTGGCAGAGTTCGTGGCTGGCGGCGATGATGGTGATCAAGAGCGCGCGGCGGGTCTTCACGCCGGGAAGCCGTCCACCCGCCGAGCTGCTCCCGCTGGTCGAACCCGTCCTCCGGCTCCGCGACGCGCTCAGGGCGTCACCGCCGGACGACGAGGAGACCCGCCGGAGCGCGGCCGACCTGGTCGCCGACACCGACCTCATCCAGTGGGCCTGTCAGCCCGACCAGCCCCGCGAGATCCGCGAGTTCGGCGCGTCGCTGGGATGGCTGTCCATGACACTGGCCACCTGATCCCTCATCCCCGACGTCGGAGTGCCGCACCGTCCTTTGTGGACCGTGGCTGTCTCGTCATCCCGGCGGACCCCTTCCCGAGACCGGGAGCGTGCCCAGG
Organism: Streptoalloteichus tenebrarius; assembly: GCF_024171885.1. Lineage (GTDB taxonomy): Bacteria > Actinomycetota > Actinomycetes > Mycobacteriales > Pseudonocardiaceae > Streptoalloteichus > Streptoalloteichus tenebrarius. The sequence continues at coordinate 328,696 of NZ_JAMTCP010000001.1, forward strand.
GAACTTTCCCGCGGACGACGCGGGCGGCGTGAGGCCGGTGTCGAGCCTGGGGTTTCTCGTGGTGTGGTCGAGAAAGGACGGCCCGCCAACGATCTCGCCGGCGGGCCGTCCTTCGCGAAGGCGGATCAGAACGGGTAGGACTGGATGCGACTCTGGGCCGTGATCCACTGGAGTTCGGTGAAGGTGTCGATGTTGGCCTTGCCGCCGAACCGGCCGCCCACCCCGGACGCCTTCATGCCGCCGAAGGGCGCGACGGCCTCGTCGTCCACGGTCTGGTCGTTGATGTGCACCGCCCCGGACTCGACGCGCTCGGCGAGTTCCAACGCGCCGAAGGCGTCCCTGGTCAGGAGGGACACCGACAGCCCGTACTCCGAGGAGTTGACGATCTCGACAGCCTCGTCCACCGTGTCGTAGCCGATGACGGGGGCGACGGGCCCGAAGATCTCCTCGGTGAGCGCCGGCGCGTCCTCCGCCAGGTCGACCAGGACGGTGGGCCGGTAGAACAGCCCGTCGAAGCTCGCTCCGGTGGTCGCCCGCGCCCCGCCGGCGACGGTCCTGGTCACGATGTCGTGGATCTTGTCGCGCTGACGCTCGTCGATGATCGGGCCGAGGGCGTTGGCCGGGTCGGTGGGATCGCCGACGCGGATCGCCTCCGCCTTCGCGGTCAGCCGCGCCACGTACTCCTCCAGCAGCGAGGAGTGGACGAGGTGCCGCCCGGTGGTCATGCAGATCTGGCCCTGGTGCAGGAAGGAGCCCCACGCCCCCGCCGAGGCGGCGGCCTCCGGGTCGGCGTCGGGCAGGACGACCAGGGCGTTGTTGCCGCCCAGCTCCAGGTGCAGGCGCTTGAGCAGGGGCGCGGCGGCCGTGCTGATCGCCCGCCCTGCCCCGGTGGACCCGGTGAAGGACAGGCAGGGCACGTGCGGGTGCCGCACCAGCGCCTCGCCAACGTCGGCCCCGCCGGGGAGCACGTGCAGCAGGCCCTCCGGCAGGCCGGCCTCGGCGAGGAGTTCGGCCAGGGCCAGGCCGCCGGAGATCGGGGTGCGGGGGTCGGGCTTGAGGACCACGGCGTTGCCGAGGGCGAGCGCGGGCGCGACCGACCGCATGGACAGGATCGCGGGGAAGTTGAACGGCGTGATCACGCCGACCACGCCGATCGGCACGCGGCGGGCCAGGGAGAGCCGCTCCCGGGAGCTGCGCAGCAGCTCGCCGTAGGGCTCGGTCGTGAGCGCGGCGGCGTGCCGCAGCTCGGAGGCGACCAGGCCCACCTCGAACCGCGCCTTGCCCATCGCCGACCCCGACTCGGGGACCAGCCACCGGAGGATCCGGTCGGGATCGGCCTCCAGCAGGGACGCGGCCCGGTGGAACACCGAGGCCCGCTGGTCGTAGGTCAGGCCGGCCCAGTCGCGCTGGGCCTTCCTCGCGGCGGCGACGGCGTGGTCGACGTCCTCGGCGGAGGCGGCGCCGACGGTGGCGATCACCGCGCCGGTGGCCGGGGCGGTGACGTCCAGGGCGCCGGCCCGACCGGCCCGCCAGGTCCCGTCGAAGACCATGCCGGTCCAGGTGGGGCTGGCCGGTCCGGTGGTGCGTGCGTCGGTGTCGTCCGGTGAGGTCATGCGGGTCCTTCTTGGTGCGGGGGAGTGCGGTCGGGTCGATCAGTCCTGGTCGGTCGGGTGCGCCGAGGGGCTCTGAGTGGCTCTCGGTGGCTCTGGGCTCGTCGACGCGGGTCGGGCGCGGTTGGAGGGAGGGTAGCTCTCGCCCGAATGGGTGATCCAGGGTTACTCCGAGTTTTCTTCTCGGCGAATTTCTCCGAGCTTCCCCCGATCCGAGCTTCCCCCGAGCGGACCCAGCCCCCTTCACCCGGCCTTGGCGCCAGGGCCGAACCGGCGACGGTAGGCCGAGGGCGTCAGGCCGGTCTCGCGGAGCATCACCGCACGCAGGTTGGCGGCGGTGCCGAGGCCGCTGCGGCGCGCGACCACGTCGAGCCGCGCCTCCCCGCGCTCGATCAGCCGACACGCCAACGCCACCCGCTCCCCGGTGAGCCAGGACAGGGGAGTGGTGCCCAACTGCGCGCGGAAACGGCGGTGCAGCGTCGCCGGGCTGACCGCCGCCCGCGCCGCGAGGTCCGCCACGCTGAGCGGGGCGTCCAGCCGCTCCTGCGCCCAGGCCAGGACGGGAGCCAGGGACTCGTCCGGCAGATCGGGCACCGGCCGCTCCACGAACTGGCGTTGGCCGCCGTCGCGATGCGCCGCGAAGACCAGCCGACGGCTCACCGCGTTGGCGATCTCCGCGCCGTGGTCGCGGCGGACGACGTGCAACCCGAGATCCAGCGCGGCCGCGCTGCCCGCCGCGGTGAGGATGTCGCCGTCGTCCACGAACAACACGTCCGGCTCCAACCGGACGGACGGGAAACGCGCGCGGAAGGCGTCCGCCCACTGCCAGTGCGCGGTGGCCCGACGCCCGTCCAGCACACCCGCCTCGGCCAGGGTGAAGGCGCCGCTACAGAAGCCGACCAGGCGCGCGCCCCTGGCGTGTGCCCGCCGCACCGCGTCCAGGACGGCCGGCCGCCGGGGCACCTCGACGTCCGGGCGGTTGGGGACGATCAGGGTGTCCGCCGTGTCGGCCGCCTCCAGCGGGGCGACGCCGGTGAGCGTGAAGAACCCGTCCCGCATCAGCGTCCTCGGCTCGGGGGAGCAGAGCGCGAAGTCGTAGAGGTCCCGCCCGATCTCGGGCCGGCGCAGCCCGAACACCTCGGTCGCGCAGCCCAGCTCGAAGGGGTTGGAGTTCTCGTCCACGATCACGACGACCCGGTGCGGGCGAGCCCCGTGCGAGGATTCTTGCGGCATGTGCGATTCCTAGCACTCACGCCGACCGCGCGGAACGGTCCACGATGGATTCGTGAGCAACCGACCCATCGTCCTCAGCGAGGCCCTGGCCTCCTTCGACGCCCTGTGGAGCCCCCGCATCGTCACGCGGGTCAACGACTACGACGTCCGCGTCGCGAAGGTCGAGGGCGAGCACATCTGGCACGTCCACGAGAACACCGACGAGTTCTTCCTCGTCCTCGACGGCGAGCTGTTCCTCTCGCTGCGCGACGACGCGGGGGAGCGCACGGTCCGCCTCGCGAAGGGGTCGGTCTTCACCGTCCCCCGCGGCACGGAGCACAAGCCGTCCGCGCCCTCCGGGGCCGCGATCCTCATGTTCGAGCCCGCCGGGACACCCACCGTGGGCGACCGCCACGACGAGATCCCCGACCACATCGACGTCACGACCGGTCACGCCCTCGACGTCTGACCTGGCGAACCCGCTCGACGCCGGCGATCACGTCGCGCCGGCGGAGTCGGTGCCCCCTGCTACCTCTGACCGACGAACCCGTCACCTCGGGAAGTCGTCGACCGCTGTCCGCGAAGGCCGGGCGACGGAAACAGGGGGACCGAACGTTGTCCACCAACCAGTGCCGCGCCCGCCCGTGCCGCGTTTCCCACCGTGTACTCGGTCTGGTTGGGCGCGGCACTCGCCTTCCTCCTCGGCGACGCCGTGCTGTTCTTCGCGCTCTTCTGGGCTGCGTCGGCGCACGGCGGAGCCGCGGTGGGAGCCATCCTGTCGGCGATCGCGCTGACCAGGTCGCTGTTCCTGCCGTTCGGTGGCGCGGTGGGCGACCGGTTCGGCGCCCGGCACGTCATGATCGTCTGTGACGCGGCGACGCACCCACGCCCTGTCCGTCCGCTCACACGCCCCACCCCGCCGTGATCAGCAAGGGCAACCCGGAACCCTGACAGGACACGGACTACTGCCGGGGCGGGGAGTCCGGCCCCGCGGCGACCCTCCCTCCACTGTGGACTCTTGCGGCGACGCCGTCGAGCACGCACGCGAGACCGAACTCGAACCGCTGGTCCGGGGTGGGGTCCTCGGCCTCGGTGACCCGCCGCGCGAACAGCGGGTAGGCCCCGCTCGCGATGACCTCCCGGATGTAGGGGCCGACGCTGGCGCGCCACTGGTCCTCGGTCAGCCCGGTCCGCCGCTGGGCCTGCGCCTCGGCCAGTTCCCCCGCCACCGATCCGAAGACGTACGCCAGCACCGTGTCGACGACGTGCGCGGCCAGGGTGATGTCCGGGGTGAGCGCGGTGGCGGCCCCGAGCGCGACGTCGGCGTGCCGGAGCGAGTGGGGGCCGAGCGTCGGCCGGCCGGTCAGCTCGGAGCCGAGCCACGGATGGCGGAGCAGGTCGGCGCGCAGTCGCCGCGCCACCGCCGTCAGGTCCGCGCGCCAGTCGCCGGTCAGCGCCGGCGGCTCCTCCTCGCCGCGCACCGCGTCGATCATCAGGTCCAGCAGCTCGTCCCGGCTCGCCACGTACCGGTAGAGCGAGGCCGTCCCCGAGCCGAGGTCGGCGGCGACCCGGCGCATCGACAGGGCGGACAGCCCCTCCGCGTCGGCGATGGCCACCGCCCTGGCGACGATCCGCTCCACGCTCGGGGCCTGGCGGCGGGGGACCCGGCGATCCCGGTTCCACACGACGCCGGGCTGATGTTCCTGACCAGCCATCACGTCCTCCCCACGCGTCACCCGTTTGCGGGCATCGTAACCCCATGGCTACGGTGTAGCCGTTGTGAGAACACTGTATCCATAACTGGGGGCGCCCGTGTCATCCACCCGAATCCCGGTCCTCATCGCCGGTGGCGGCTCCGTCGGCCTCGCCACCGCGCTGTTCCTGTCCCACCACGGCGTCCCGACGCTGGTCGTCGAAGGTCAGGCCGGTCCCTCCGCCCACCCCCGCGCCACCGGCGTCGGACCGCGCACCATGGAGTTCTTCCGCGAGGTCGGAGTCGAGGACGCGGTGAACGATGCCGCCGTCGACATGACGGCCGACAGCCTCGGCAAGATCTCCGCCCCGACCCTGGCCAGTGCCGGGCTCACGGCCACGGCGAGCACCGCCTCCTCGGGGGACCGCCAGGTGAGCGAGTGGTTCGCCCAGCACAGCCCGGCCAGACTGCGCGGCATCTGCTCGCAGGACCGGCTGGACTCCGTGTTGCTGCGGGCGGCCACCGAACGCGGGGCCGACGTCCGGTACTCGACCAGGCTGGTGTACTTCGAGCAGGGCGAGCACGGCGTCACCGCGCTCCTCTCCTGCTCCGGGGGCCAGCAGGTGGTCGAGGCGGACTACCTGGTCGCCGCGGACGGCGCGCGCAGCGGCGTCCGGGACGCGCTGGGCGTCGGCACCTCCGGGCCGGGCCGGCTCGGCAACCCGAAGATGAACATCCTGTTCCGCGCGGACCTCCGCGAGCACACCGGAGGCCGCGCCTTCGTCTCGTGCACGGTCACCAACCCGGATTCCCCCGGCCTGCTGATGACGGTGGACGGGAAGACGACATGGACGTTCCACGTCGAGTACGACCCCGCACGAGGACAGGCCCCCGCCGACTTCACGCCCGAGCGCTGCACGACCCTGATCCGCGCGGCCGTGGGAGACCCGGACCTCGACGTCGAGGTGCTCAGCGCCCAGTCATGGCGGATGCGGGGCGTGCTCGCCGACCGCTTCCGGGTCGGCAGGGTCTTCCTGGTCGGCGACGCCGCGCACGCGGTCCCACCCCTGGGGGCGTTCGGGATGAACACCGGCGTGGCCGACGCGCACAACCTGGCGTGGAAGCTGGCCGCCGTCCACACGGGCCAGGCCGGCCCGGCGCTCCTGGACAGCTACGAGGCCGAACGGCGTCCCGTCGCGGCGCTGACCCTCGACCAGGCGCTGTCCCGACTCGCTGATCCGCGCCTGCACTGGGGCGTGGGCCCCGAGGCGGCGGCCGCGCGGGCGGCCGCCGGCGTCGTGAACGCCCCGGTCGTCCACTGGGGATACCGCTACGACTCCCGCGCCGTGATCGACCCCCGGCCGGAGCTGGTGTCCACCGAGGACCTCGAACCCAACCTCGACGGCACCCCGGGGTCGAGGATTCCTCACCTCTGGCTGGAACGGGACGGGCGGCGACTGTCCACCCTGGATCTCGTCGCGTCCCGGTTCTGTCTGCTGACCGGAGCCGAGGGCGCCGACTGGACGCCGGCAGCGGCGGAGGCCGCCGCCCGGCTCGGCGTGGACCTCGTGGTCCACCGGATCGCCCCGGACGCCGAGGTGAGCGACCCCGAAGGGCGGTGGCCGCACGTCGTCGGGATCGCCGACGACGGCGCGCTCCTCGTCCGGCCCGACGGGTTCGTGGCCTGGCGCGTCCCCGCCCTGCCCGACCAGCCGGCCGACGAACTCGCCCGCGTCCTCACCCGACTGCTCGCCCGCGACGGGGACCAGAGCCAGGAGGAGCAGGAGGGTCGGGAAGGGGAGTCGGTGCGGAAGCGGGAGCCTGGGCCTTCGTGGCGCAGGAACTGAGCGACATCCTTGGCTGCCCGTGGGGCGAGGAGCTGATGGTCCTGACGCTCGTGGAGATGGGCAGGGAACTGGTCGCACGCGTCGACGAACTGACCGATCACGAGGTCGACCGGTGTCTGGAGATCGTCGAGAAGGTCGTGATCGAGGGAAACGAGACCGAACAGGCCGCCTCGGCCAGGGGGTTCCTCGAAGCACTTCTCACTGCCGGGGCCAGGGATCTGACCTGAGCGCGTTGTGGTGGCGACTCGGGCCCGAGTCGCGGGCCTACTGCCTCGCGTGGAACGAGTTCTGCGGTGTCACATCACCGGAATGGAAGCGGCGAGGCGGCGTCTGAAACGAGCGGTGTCCGAAGTGAGCGGTGTCCGAAGTGAGCGGTGTCCGAAGTGAGCGGTGCCTGAAGCGAGCGGTGCCTGACGTCGTGACGCGCGGGGCGCGCCGGAGCTGACGGTAACCGGAAAGGAAATCCGGTCGAGCGAGCGCTTTTCCCGGACGTGGTTTCCCGGACCGGGGCGTGAGAGTTCCCGCGCGGCGGCTCGAAAGCACTGGCACAACGACAGAAGACGGAGTCGGACGTGTCGGAGCCGTGGAAAGGCGCCCGAGCCGCGCGCTCGGGATGGGCGGGGTCGGTCGGCGGTCAGCCGGAGAAGATCGCCGCGCGGATGTCGGGTTGGTGGGCCAAGTGGTAGGCGGTGACGACGTTGGTCGGAATCCGTCCCCGCTCCGCCACCGCGTGCCCGTTGGCGGCGGCCCACTCGCGAATGGCCCGGCCCTCCTCCCTGTTGGTCGCCTTCGGCTCCGCCTCCGCGGCCTTCGGCGCCTTCGCCTTCGTCTTCGACGCGGGCTTCTCCGCCTTCTCTGCCTTCTGCGCGGACTTCGTCGTCGCCGACTTCGGAGCCGACTTCACCGAGGACTTCGGGGACTTCGGGGACGACCTGGCGGAGGACCTCGACGCGGCCCTGGCCGAGGGGGCCACGACGTTCTCGGTTGTCGTCGCGTCCTCCGTGACAGTCGGCGCGGCGGCCGACGTGGTCCTGGCCGAGGCCGCCGTGGTCACCCTCGCCGTGGCGGCGCGCGCCTTGCGCGACCCCCGCGCGCGGCGGGCCGAGGCGACATAGGGCTCCAGGAGGTCCCGGAGCTTGGCCGCGTTCGACGCGGTCAGGTCAATCGTGTAGTCGACTCCGTCGAGGCCGAAGCGCACCGGGGAGATGTCGCTGCCGGTGGAGCCGTCCAGGTCGTCGACAAGGTTCACAACCACTTTCCGTGCCAACGGTGCTGCCCCAATCGATGTCGTGTGCTCGGTTTGTCCCGGGGAGAACTCTGTGTGCGGCGGAGTGTCCGTGATGGTAGCGACTGGCGAACATCCTGAGCACCCGCGCTCCGGTGGTTGTGATCGACAACGCGGCGCCTTCGAGGAAGGCGACGTAACCGTTGATCACTTGTGGGTGCGGGGTGACCGACGAGTCGCAGCGGGGACGGCGGGGCAATGCCACCTCGCGTCGACAGGTTCGGCAATGACCGACTGACCGACAGTCGCTCGGAAAGCGGGTCGTTACGAGAATCGGGCGACGAAGCGGCGTTGCCACGGCGTCTCGACGGCACGGCGCGCGTAATGCTGTCGGACGTAGGCGACGGCCTCCCGTCCCGGAACTCCGTCCAACACCGCGAGGCAGGCCAACGCGGTGCCAGTGCGACCGAATCCGCCGCCGCACGCCACTTCGACCCGTTCGTTCTCCGCGCGTTCCCACGCCTCGCGCAGCACGGTCGAGGCCTCGGCCCTGTCGGACGGCAGCCAGAAGTCGGGCCACCGCAGCCACCGGCTTTCCCAGTCGACGGCCGGGGGTTCGTGCCCCAGCAGGTACACCGCGAAGGAGGGCGTGGGTCCGGGCGGGAGGGGGTGGCGCAGCCCTCGTCCGCGCACGAGCCGGCCGGAGGGGAGGCGCAGCACGCCGGGCGCGGTGGGTTCCCAGGTGGTGATCATGTCGTGAGGGTAGCCGGAGGACTCCGCCATCACTCGGGGCCATCACTCGGGGCCACCACTCGGGGCCACCACTCGGGGAACGCCCGGCGTCGTCGCTGTCCACCGTGGCGCGCCTAGAGATCGAGGGTGATCTGTCCTCCGGCGGCGGTGAGCATCGCGGCGAGCGCGGCCGGCACGTCGACCGGGTAGCCGTGGACCTCGGCGTGGGCGACGCGGAGGTTCACGGCGTGCCGCTCGGGGTCGAGCCAGTCGGCCCACCGGGCGCGGGCCCGCCGTTCCGGCTCGGGGTCGGCCGGGTCGTCGAGGGTGGACGCGGTGTCGAGCAGCCAGCGCAGGTAGTCGGCGACCCTCGTGACGAGGCCGTCACGGGCGGACGCGACCGGTCCGTGCCCAGGGACGAGCCAGCGGGCTCCGACCTCGTCGATCCAGTCCAGTGTGGACAGCCACCCCGCCACGGAGCCGTGCAGGGCCAGGGGGACCACGCCGTGGGAGAGCAGGTCGCCGACGAACAGCACGCCGTCGTGGGGGTGCCAGACGACGAGGTCGCCGTGGGTGTGGGCGGGCCGGGCGACGGGGATGACCTCCACGGTGTTGCCGCCGCCGAGGTCGACGCGGGTGGCGTCGGTGATGGCGGTGGTGTTCTCGGGCGGGGTGATGTCGCCCCAGGATTCGCAGGCGAAGACCTGCGGGTAGGTGTGCGGGCCGTTGGCGATCTCCTTGGCGGCGGTCTCGGTGACGAGCACGGTGCCGCCGGACTCGGTGATGAGCCTGGCGCCGTTGGCGTGGTCGCCGTGGCTGTGGGTCAGCGCGGCGGTGAGGGGGACGTGGGGGCTGGAGCTGTGGGCGCTGAGCGCGTCGAGGAGTCGTCGGGTGCGGCTCTCGGTGGCGCAGGTGTCGACGAGGACGGTGCGTTCGGCGCCGGTGATCCAGCCGGCGTTGTTGAGGAACCAGCCGCCGTCGGGTTGGACGTAGGCGGCGACCCGGGCGCTGAGGTTGTTCACGTGCGGTTGTGCTGACACGGGTTGTCCTTTCGGGGGTGGGGTGACGGACGCGGGGAGGGCTCGCGTCGAGCGTGTCACCGGCCGGTTGGCGCCCTGGTGCTGGGCGTCGCCCCTGGACACTCAAGATCATTTGTCACGCCGTCAGCGTAGGGGGTGGGTGACCGCCGCCGCGCCCCCGACACTCGACTTAGCGCGAAAGGGTGGTTTCGGTCAAATTGGGTGGGGTGGCGCGGCGCGGCCCGTGACACCCTGTTGACGTGCTTCATCGTGAATCCCCGTGAATCCCCGTGATGACGAGGCGCGCCGCGAAGTCCGGCGGGTTCGTGACCGCCCGAATCCGCGGAGCGCCCGGCATTTCGGTCGGGGAATGAGGTGGCCCCGGGGGCGGAACAGCGGTCCCTTTCTTTCCGAGATGTTTCCCGCCGCCGTGGCGACGCTCCTCTGATCACGCGGCGGTCGCCGGGGTCCGCGCGGAAGAAGTGGCGTGCCGTCCCTGGTCCTGTGGCTCTCGTCAAGGGAGGGGCGCGCCTTCCGTCGCGTTCCCTGGGCGTCCGGCCGTCCCGAGGGGCGGTCGGCGCGAGAAACGTGAGCATGTTGCTGTGTCCGGCTGCCTTCGGCCGGCCGCGTCCCGTGCTCCGTGCGACGTAGATGGTTCGGAGAAACGGGCGCACGTCGACGTGTGCCCGATGATGTGGGGGGATGTGCGTGATGAGCAGAAAGAACAGTGTGAACCCGAGTGGCCCTCGTCGAGGTGACACCGGTTCGTGGGATGTGATGGTGGTGGGGGCCGGCACGGCCGGGTCCGTGGTCGCGCGTCGGTTGGTGGACGCGGGTCGGCGGGTGCTGGTGGTGGAGGCCGGCGGGCGGGACGAGCACCCGGCGATCCACGACCCGACCAGGTTGTTGGAGCTGTGGGGGTCCAGTGTGGACTGGGGGTTCTGGACCGAGCCGCAGCCGGGGTGCGGTGGTCGGCGGATCTACTGGCCGCGTGGTCGGGTGCTGGGCGGGTGTTCGGCGATCAACGGAATGATCTACACGCGTGGCGCCTCCGCGGACTACGACCACTGGGCGTACCAGGGGTGTTATGGCTGGGACTGGGCCTCGGTGCTGCCCTACTTCCGGCGTGCGGAGGACCACGGGAACGCCTCCGCCGCCTCGGGGAGGGAGGGTGGTCCGCTCCCGGTCACCCGGAACAGTGGTCCCAGCGCGCTCGCGGAGGCGTTCGTGCGCGCGGCGCAGGAGTGGGGCCTGCCGCTGATCGACGATGGCGCGAGCGGCGAGCGGGAGGGGGTGTCGCTGACCTCCCGCATGATCCGTGCGGGACGCCGCGCCAGCGCGTGGGCGTCCTATGTCGCTCCCGTCATGGGCGAGCGGAACCTGTCGGTGGTGACGAACGCGTTGGTGCACCGTGTGGTCGTGGAGCGGGGTCGGGCCACCGGTGTCGACTACAGCGTGGACGGGCAGCTCTATCACGCCCGCGCCGACGAGATCGTGCTGTGCGCCGGGGTGATCGGTTCGGCGCACCTGCTGCTGCTGTCGGGGATCGGCCCCGCCCGCCAGCTCGCCGAGCTGGGTATTCGGGTGCGCGCCGACGTGCCGGGGGTGGGGGAGAACCTGCACGACCACCTGGTGGTGCCGTTGGTGTGGGAGTCCCGGCAGCCGGTGCCGGCCTCGGCGGTGGGGTTGGAGGCCCACCTGTACTGGCGGTCGCACCCTGGTTTGTTGGTGCCGGACACGCAGCCGGTGTTGATGGGGTTCCCGTTCCCGCCGCCGGGCTGGTCTCGGCCGGAGCAGGGGTTCACGGCGATGGCGGGGTTGGATCATCCGCGCAGTCGGGGGCGGTTGTGGTTGCGTTCGGCGGATCCGGCGCAGGCCCCGGCGTTGGACCCGAGGGTGTACGCGGAGCCGCACGATCTGGAGGTGATGGTCGACTCGGTGCGGATGGTGCGGGAGATCGTCGGGCAGCGGGCGTTGGACGGCTGGCGCGGGTCGGAGGTCTCCCCAGGTGCCGAGCGGGTGAGCCGGAGTCAGATCCGGGAGTACGTGCGGTTGGCGACGTTGTCCTATCACCACCAGGTCGGCACGTGCCGGATGGGCGTGGACAGCATGGCGGTGGTGGACCCGGAGTTGCGGGTGCGGGGTGTTGAGGGCTTGCGGGTGGCGGACGCGTCGGTCATGCCGCAGGCGCCGACGGGGAACACCACGGCTCCAGTGGTGATGATCGGGGAGAAGGCCGCCGACCTCGTCCTCGGGCGGACGACGGTGCGGGCGGCCAGGGAGCACAGCGCCGCGTAGGACCTAATCCGTTCCGGAATGCTGGGAGGGACGACGCGAGGGGGGAGAGTCATGAGCGAGATCGAGGTGCGCCCGTACGCGCCGGCTGACCGAGCCGCTGTGCGGGAGTTGTTCGAGCGCGCGGGCGAGGGCACACCGTCCGGGTCAATCTGGGGACATCCCGAGTCCGAGGCCGCCGTCTATCTCATGCCGTACGTGGAACACGCGCCGGAAACCCTTCTCGTCGCCCTGTTGGACGGAGAGATGGTTGGTTATCTCGCCGGGTGCGTCGACAGTTCCCGGTTTCCCTCGGAAAGCGCGCGGATGACGCACGCGATCAGGACGTATCGCCTGTTCCTCAGGCCGGGCCCCCTGGCATTCTTCGCCCGAGCCGCGCTCGACACCGTCCGGTGCGCGCTGCGCCGGGAGCCCGTGCCCGGGGACTTCACCGATCCCCGGTGGCCGGCGCACCTGCACATCAACCTCGTGCCTCGCGCGCGAGGTGTCGGCGCGGGAGCGGCCCTGATGCGGCGGTGGCTCGACCATCTGCGGGCGGTGGAGTCGCCGGGCTGTCATCTCCAGACCCTGGTTGAGAACACGCGGGCCGTGCGTTTCTTCGCGCGCATGGGCTTCGAGAAGCACGGACCCACGCCCGTGGTGCCGGGCCTTCGGCACCACGGGCGGCCCGTGCACCAGCAGACGATGGTGTGGAGCCCCTGATCACCTCGATGCCCCGCGCCGGGCCTTGACACGACTTCCATGCATGATCACTATCTGTGTAGGAAAAATATGCTTACGCATGGATGTGAGGTGAAGGGACTGTGCGCGTGTTCCTGACGGGAGCCACCGGCTACATCGGCGGCTCCCTCGCCGCCCGCCTGGTGCGGGACGGGCACGAGGTCGTCGGTCTGACGCGGTCCGAGCGCGGGGCCGAGGCGCTGCGCGAACGCGGCGTCGCGCCGGTCCTCGGCACGCTCGACGACCGCGCCGTCCTGGCCCGTGAGGCGGCCGCGGCCGACGCCGTGATCAACGCAGCGGACAGCGACCACCGCGTGGCGGCCGAGGCGCTCGTGGACGCCCTCGCCGGCTCGGGCAAGCCCCTGCTGCACACGAGCGGGTCCAGCATCGTGGGCGACGACGCGCGCGGCGAGCTCTCCGAGCACGTCTACACCGAGGAGGACATCCGTCCCGACGGTCCGTGGCGGCCCACCCCGGACAAGGCCCCTCGGGTTGCGATCGACCGGCTCGTGCTCGACGCCGGAACCAGGGGCGTGCGATCCGTGGTCCTGTGCAACAGCCTGATCTACGGCCACGGGCGCGGCATCGCCCGCGACAGCGTGCAGATCCCCCGGCTCGTGGCGCAGGCCAGGGCCAGCGGCGTGGCCCGGCACATCGGCCCTGGCCGCAACATCTGGTCGACCGTCCACATCGACGACGTGGTCGACCTGTACCTGCTGGCGCTCGCCGACGCGCCCGCAGGGGCGTTCTACTTCGTGGAGAACGGCGAGGCGTCGTTCGCCGAGATGACGCGGGCGATCGCGGAGGCGCTGGGCCTCGGCCCGGCCGAACCGTGGGACATCGACTCGGCGATCGCCGAGTGGGGGTACGAGCCCGCCGTCTACGCCCTCGGGTCCAACAGCCGGGTCCGCGGCGTCCGCGCCAGGGAGGAGCTGGGGTGGACGCCGCGCCACGGCTCCGTGACCGACTGGATCCGCCACGAGCTGACAGCCGAGTGACACTGTCCAGGACAGGTCGTCCGGTTCTGGTCGGAGAGTCCACAGAGGACAGATCGGAGGCTGTCGCTCGGGGATCCGGTGTTGTGTCCGTCCTGTCGGCGAGGATGAATCTCCGGTAAACCTGAGGTCCGGCTCTGCCTTGATGGCCACGGCAGGAACTCAGGAGCAGTCCCGTGCCGTGCCGTCGTGAGCGGCGCGGCACGGGACCCGCGTGCGGCCGGAGCGGCATGGCCGAAAGGAGAAGCCGCGACGTGTGTCCCGTTTCGACAGTGCGGGCGACGGGTGCGCGGTGGTACTCCTGGGAGTCGAAGTGTCGCTCGCACGCGTCTGGAGACGTCGATGGCCGTTCGCCGTGTCGTGCCCAACATCCGGTCCGAGGCCGTGGGGGAGAGCCGGGAGTTCTACGGCCTGCTCGGCTTCGAAGAGGTGATGAACCACGGCTGGATCATGACCCTCGGGTCGGCGTCCACCCCCGCGGCGCAGGTCAGTGTCATGACCGAGGACAGGACCGCGCCGGTCGTGCCCGACCTGAGCGTCGAGGTGGACGATGTGGACGCGGCGTACGAGGCCATGCTCCAGCGCGGCGCGGAGATCATCCATCCGCTGACCGACGAGGAGTGGGGAGTGCGGCGGTTCTTCGTCAGGGACCCGAACGGCCGAGTGGTCAACGTGCTGGCGCACCGCTGACGCTGTTGGTTGTTGGCTCGTGTTCCGTGTGCTGTCAAGCCTGTCATCCTGTTGAGGGACGGGTTTATCCACAGGCGCTCCAGTTGTCCACAGCCTCGCGTGATCACCTTGGGGGCGGGGGTCAGGGCGGATAGGCTGGAGCAGGGCTCGCCCCCCAGGGCGGGTGGGGGCTGTCCTTCGGTGATCGTGATCCCGGTTCGGCGAGGGGTGGGGCTCGTGTCCACCCGGTGTCGGGGCCGGTGTCTTCCGCCCGCCCGGTGGCGGCAGGGCGGGATGTTCTGTGGCTGATGTTCGGGGTGGTGTCAAGCCGGTCCTCCTGTCGGGCGACGGGGTTGTCCACAGGCGCTCCAGTTGTCCACAGCCTCGCGTGATCACCTTGGGGGCGGGGGTCAGGGCGGATAGGCTGGAGCAGGGCTCGCCCCCCAGGGCGGGTGGGGGCTGACCTGGGGTAGTGGGGCTGGGGCGCTGGTCCTGGTTGTGGTGCTGGGCATTGTGGTGCTGGGCCTCTTCGCCGGTGGCTGTGACGCCCTGCCCCGCGCCGCTGTGAGCGGCGCGACCTCCGGGGCATTCCGGAGCGGGGTCTCAGGGGCGGAGGCCGACGAGACCAGGGCCCGTCCCCGATGTTGGGCGGCGCCGGTCGGGTGAGGCTGGGGCGCGAACAAGATCAGCGAGGGGCGTGACGGGGTCGGTCGACTGCTCGGTCGGTCGCCGCGACGCCCCTCGCGGTCCCAGCCGGAAGGACCAGAATGACCCTGACTGACAGGCGACGCCCCCGCCGCGCCGTCGTGGCCGCGCTCCTCTCCTCCGCGGTGCTCGCGGGCGTCGTGGGTGTGGCGCCAGCGGCCCTGGCCGCGACGCCGGAGGGTTCGGCGGCCGTCGCCGAGCGTTGCTCGCCACTGCCCGACCAGGACCAGCGGGCGCTGCGGAACGCGATCGCCGGCCTGCCCAACAGCGACGTCAACGGCGCGCTCGTCCGGGTCAGCGGCGAGGCCGGCTGCTGGCGGGGGACCTCGGGTGTGGCCAAGGACGGCTCCCGGCGGCCGGTGCCGGACAACGCCCGGTTCCGGATCGGCAGCATGACCAAGACCTTCACGGCCGTCACCGTGTTGCGACTGGTCGCCGACGGGTCGATCGACCTGGACCGGCCGATCCAGCACTACCTGCCCGACCTGCTGCCCGCCGACCGCCCGCCGATCACCGTCCGCCAGGTGCTCACCTACACCAGCGGGCTCCAGGGGCTGGCGGTCAACAGCAAGGACCCGTCGTGGTTCTTCGAGCACCGCTTCGACACCTTCCGGCCCGGTGAACAGCTCGACACCCGGGCGCCGCTGCTCTTCCAGCCGGGCGAGAAGCAGCACTACGGCAACGCCGACTACATCGTCGCCGGCCTGCTCGTGGAGAAGGTGACCGGACGGCGCTGGGAGAGGGTCGTCGAGGACACCATCCTGCGCCCGCTGGGCATGGGGGACACCGTGGCTCCCGGCGTCGACCCGAAGATCCACGGACCGCACGCGCGTGCCTACGAGGCGGTGACCAGGAACGGGAGGACCACGCTGGTCGACGTCACCGAGGCCAACCCCTCGTTGCAGTGGTCGGCGGCCTCGATGATCTCGACCGCCGCCGACCTCGACCGGTTCCTGGTGGCGCTGTTCAGTGGTCGCCTCCTGCCCCAGGAGCAACTCGACGTCATGCTCACGGTCCCGGACGTGATGACCTACGACGGCGACGACGACCCGACGAACGACGTCAAGGCCGTGCACAGCGCGGGACTCACCCAGTTCACGCTGAACGGCGTCACCATCTGGGGCAAGACCGGGGACCGACCCGGCTACAACAACGGCATGGGCGCGACGACGGACCTGCGCCGTCGCCTGGTCTACTCGGTGAACACCCTCCACATGGGACAGCCCCAGCCGGCGATCGCCGGTCGCGTCATCACGGCCGCCTTCCCCAAGAACACCTGACCGCTGTGGCCGGCCGCGGGGCGCGTACCGGACCGCTGCCCGGACCCCGCGGCCGGCTCACGGCCATGAGCACGCGGGTGCGCGTGGCCGTTCCTCAAGAACGCCCTGGGCGGCCCGTCACCGGAAGCTGTCCACGTGGTCGCGCGCCCACCGCGCGAACGAGCGGCCGGGGCGTCCCGTCAACTCCTGGTACGTCGTGGAGACGAGGGCTGGCCGACCGTCGGCCTCGGCGAGCCGCGCGAGCAGCGTGTCGACCATGCTGTCGTCGCCCCACTGGCCGAGCATCGCCCGGTAGTCGCCTGCGCTGATCTCCTCGAACCGCACCGCCTCGCCGAGCACCGCCGCGATGTGGTCCACCTGCTCGCGCTGGGTCAGGGACTCCGGTCCGGTCAGCGCGTAGGCCCTGCCTTCGTGCTCGGAGCCGTCGGCGGACAGCACGAGCGCGGCGACGTCGGCGATGTCCTGCTCGTGGATCGGCGCGGAGTGCGACTCCGGGTAGGCCGCGCGGACGACGCGCTCGGCGCGGATCGAGGCTGCCCAGCCCAACGCGTTCGTCGCGAAGCCACCTGCCCGCAGGAACGTCCAGGGCAGCCCGGAGTCACGCACGGCCGCCTCGGCCGCCTGGTGCATCCGCGCGATGGGGTCACCGGTCGGCGCGACCAGGTCGTCCGCGACGAGCGCCGAGACCAGCACGATCCGGGCCGACGCGGCGTCGAGGAAGCGGTCGACACCGCCGGGGTCGGCGTAGAGCAGCACGTCCGTGACGCCGTCGAGGACTGGCGTCCAGTCCGAGGCGCGCGTGGTGGACGCGAGGTCGGCGCCGACGACCTCGACGCCCTCCGGGACGTCGAGGGTGTCGGGGGCCCGGCTGACGACCCGGACCCGGTGACCAGCGGCGTGCAGGCGGGCGACGGTGGCGCGGGCGATCCGACCGCGACCTCCGGTGATCAGGATCACCACGAGTTCCTTCCACATCACGGGGAAACGAGACGCGACCTCAACCGGACCGATGGTCCGCTTCAGCGCGGCCTAAGATACGTACCGGCGGTCCGGATAGCAAGGAGAGGCATGGGCACCAGGCAGGAGCGGGCCGACGCGGCCCGCAACCGGGAGGCGATCCTCGCCGCGGCGACCGCCCTGTTCGACCGCGAGGGCGTGGAGAGCGTGTCCATGCAGGACATCGCGGCCGCCGCCGGTGTCGGCAAGGGCACGGTCTTCCGTCGCTTCGGCGACCGGACCGCCCTGGTGCACGCCGTGTTGGAGCCGAGGGTCGCCGCGCTGCGGGAGTCGGTCGAGGGCGGACCCCCGCCGCTGGGTCCCGGTGGTGATCCTCACGACGCCCTCGTCGCCTACGTCGACGCGCTGTTCGCGTTCGTCTGGCGGAATCGTCCGATGATTCGCGCGCTGGAACACCGGGGCCCGGACGCCTACTACGCCAACGACGCCAGCCAGTTCTGGATCGAGGAGCTGGACCGGAGGCTGGCGGCGGCCGGTGTCACCGACGACACCGAGTACCTCGCGCACGCGGTCTTCACCGCGCTGCGCTCCGACGTCATCGACTACCTCGTCACCGCCCGTGGCATGACCCGTGACCGCGTGTTGGCGGGAATCCAGGAGCTGGCGCGCGGCTCCCGGTCCAGCCGGTGAGAGCGGCGTCCCCTGTCGTGGCTCGGCCGTAGTCTGGCCGGACACGGCGGGGATGTCCCGCCTGTACTGTCCACTATGGACAGATTTCGTTCCTGGGTGGACTGGGGAGACGATGAAGTTCGCGATCAGCTACAACACGGCCTACCACGGGGTCGACCCCGACCGGATCGTGGCGTACGCGCGCAGCGCCGAGGAGTGCGGCTTCGAGGGGCTGTACCTGCCGGAACACGTCGTGTTGTACCCGGGCGCCGCCGTCGGGGCGATGGAGCTGCCACCCTCGTTGCCGTTCGCCGACCCGCTCGACTGCCTGAGCTTCGTGGCCGCCGCCACGGACAGGCTCCTGCTCGGCACGGGCGTCCTGTTGCTCCCGTACCACCACCCCGTGGTCCTGGCCAAGCGCCTGGCGACCATCGACGTGCTGTCGAAGGGACGCATGCGGCTGCTGACGGTGGGGCTGGGCAGCCTGCCGGGCGAGGCGAGCGCGGTGGGCGTCGACTTCGCCACGCGCGGACGGCGGGCCGACGAGGCGATCGACGTCATGCGGCTGCTCTGGTCCGGCGGCGAGGAGGGGGTCAGCTACCAGGGCGAGTTCTACACCCTCGACCGGGCGTGCAGCTTCCCCAAGCCCTACGGCGGCGGCCAGCTCCCCATCCACGTCGGTGGGTCGAGCCGCGCGGCGGCACGGCGTGCCGGTCGTCGGGGCGACGGCTACTTCCCGGGCGGCATGCTCACTCCCCAGGAACGCGAGGCCCAGATGGACCTCGCCCGGTCCAGCGCGGTGGAGGCCGGCCGCGACCCGGACCGGCTGGAGTACACCCGCTGGGGCTCGATCGACATGCCGGCGGAGGCCGTCGAGGCGTACGCCGCCCAGGGCGTGACCAGGATCGTCGTCAGCCCCAGCTCCACCGACCCTGAGGAACAGCGCGACGAGATGGCGGCCTTCGCCGAGCGCTTCGCCCTGCGCGGCGCCTGAGGTCGAACCGCGGGGACCGCGCCGAGCGGCTGGCTCCGACGTCCACCGCGTCGGAGCCAGCCCCTTCCCCGGGAGCGGAACTCACGGGAGGTGGTCGGCGAGCCGCTGTTCGAGCATGGGCTTGGGCGCGGCGCCCACCCACGCGTCCACGACCTGCCCGTCCCGGTAGACCAGGAAGGCGGGGATCCCGGAGATCCCGTGCCGGGCCGCCAGCCCGTGCTCCTCGTCCACATTGATCTTGACGACGGTCAGGGACTCCGCGTGCTCGCTGGCCAGTTGCTCGACGATCGGCGTCATCATCCGGCACGGCGCGCACCAGGGAGCCCAGAACTGGATCAGCACGGGCCGCCGGGCCTGGAGCACCTGGCGCTCGAAGGTCTGCTCGGTGACGGCGGAGACGGGGCTTGTGGGCATGACGGGAGAACTCCTTCGTTTTCCTTGTCTGGACGAGCCGGACGGCACGCCCAGGTGAGGGCAGGGGTGGCCTCGTGGTGCGCGGAGCGGGCCACGCGGTGGGAACGGGACGGCTGTCGGGCTCTCAGGGGTTCGTGGCGGCTCCGGGGCGGGCGCGCACGAGCACCGCCGACGCGAGCGCGGCCACGAAATGGACCGTCCCGGCGGTGCCGAACGCCCACACGTAACCGTCGACCACGTCCGGCCGCGTGCCCGCGACCGACATCAACGCGGCCAGCCCCACGGTGGGTCCCAGCTCCATCCCGGTGTTCATGACTCCGCCGGCGAGCCCCATCTGGCGCGGCGGCACGTGCGCGGTGGACAGCACGGCCGAGCCGGAGAAGACCAGGGAGGAGCCGACCGGCAGCAGGAGCAGCCCGGGGAGCAGGCCGGCGGCGGAGGACGAGCCGTGGTCGATGCCCGTGAGCAGCGCGAAGCCGGCGGCCGACACCACGAGGCCCGCGATCGTCACCCGAGGAGCCCCGAGCCGGGCCACCAGCGGCGCGGCGGCGGCGTTCGACGCGATGAGCGCGACGGTGAACGGGACGTACCCGCCGGCCGTCGCCAGCGGCGACCAGCCCTGGACCTGCTGGAGGTAGACCGACAGCACGAAGGACACCACGCCGGAGCCGGCGGCCGCGAGCAGGATCGCGACGAGCCCCACGAACCGGCGCGGCTCCAGCGTGAACCCCGGCGGCAGCAGCGGGTCGCGGACCCGGCGCTCCACCACGAGGAACGCGCCGAGCAGCACGACGCCGACCACGACGGGGACCAGCACGGTCGGCGACGTCCACGGGAGGTCGACGCTGAAGATCAGCCCGAAGCTGCCCACGGAGATGCCGAGCGTGGCCAGCACCGCGCCCACGGGGTCCACACCGGGACGGGACGCGCCGCGGTCCGCCCGGCCCGCCGGGAACAGCGCCCTGGACACGGCGAGGGTGAGCGCGGCGACCACGACCGGGAAGGCGAACATCCACCGCCACGACACCCACGTGGTGACGACGCCGGAGGCGAGCGGCCCGAGCATCGCGCCGATGACGGACGCGCCGCCCCACGTCGCCATGACCCTGCCGAAGGCGTCGGGGGAGGGGAACAGCTCGCGCAGCACGGCGATGGCGGCCGGCGCGGTCAACGCCGCGCCGACGCCCTGCGTGGACCGCAACGCCACCAACGCCTCGAAGCCGGGGACGAACGCGGCCGCGACGGATGCCGCCCCGAAGAGCGCGAGCCCGGTCACGAGCATCCGCCGCCCGCCGTACCGGTCGGCGAGCCGTCCGCCGAACAGCAACAGCCCGCTGTAGGGCAGCCCGTACGCGGCGTTGATCAGCACCAGTTCCGCCGTCCCGACGCCGAACTCCCGTCCGATGACGGGCAGCGGCACCGTGATGAGGCTGATGGTGAAGATCAGCGTTCCCTGGGCGACGGCGAGGATCGCGAACGCGGCGCGCCCGCGTTCCCTCGGTCGACCGGTGGTTTCTCCGCTCCCGTCGGGAACGGGGGACGGCGTGACGGAGACTGCGTCTCCCAGATCTGTTGACATGGGGGATCTCCTCGCGCGGGTGGGCAGGGACGCGCCCGATGGAGGCCGACGGACGATCGGGCCGGTGCGGGAAGTCGTCTTCTCTGTCCTCAGTGGACGAATGCCGCGCCAGGGCGCGGGCGGTGCGGGGAGAGGACCGCGGAGCCGGTGCTGTCGCCGGGCAGCCGTCCTGGCGTCACCCGCGTCTCCGGCCCGGGGACCGGTGGCGAGAGTCGGCGCTCATCGTCGCTCATTGCCGCTCGGTGTCGCGCGGGCGCACGGCTGCCGCGTCACCGGAGGGCGTTCCCCATGCGGCCACACCGTGCCCGCCCTGGTAGGCG
Source organism: Streptoalloteichus tenebrarius (assembly GCF_024171885.1). Classification (GTDB taxonomy): domain Bacteria; phylum Actinomycetota; class Actinomycetes; order Mycobacteriales; family Pseudonocardiaceae; genus Streptoalloteichus; species Streptoalloteichus tenebrarius. The sequence continues at coordinate 349,631 of NZ_JAMTCP010000001.1, forward strand.
GACGCCGGGCGCGCTCGCCATGCCGCTCATCGCGATCACCTCCTGACGCCAGGCTGCGACCGCGATGACCCTGCCGGCAATTTTTGTTGCTGTTTTCGCGAGAAGCCTGGTGCGCGCCCCTCGGTGGTCGGTCCTGTGCTCCGCCGCCCTGGCGCCGTCGGCTGGGCCCGGCCCTGAGCCGACCGAGGTAGCTCTCTCCTGCCCGAGCGGGCGCGCTCCCGTCGTTCGCGCGGTGGCGGCGTGTGGTCAGGGTCCATTTCCCGCGCTGATTGCTCGATTCGGGTCAAGGGGTGAACGAGCGCCACCGGCACGGTGTGGCCGCTGTTCACCAGCGGGCGGGGAGTGACGGCTGTGTCCGGCGTGGGTGAGTCTTTCGTACAACAGCGTGTCGCCCTCTTGGGGCTTTCGGCGCAGATGATCGCTTCGTAATGTCACCGGCGTTGTCGAAATCTCGGGCGGGCCACCCCAAAAAAGGAGGTGTGTTCCTTTCGTTCGTGCTCGGCTCGTCCCACGCGTGACGTGATCGCGCGACGTCAATGCATGACGTCAACGCATGACGTTGAGGTGTGACGCGATCACGTGACGTCGAGACCGGTTGGCCTCCTCGTGCCACGAGGCCCTCATCGAAGTGCAATCCCCATCACGCCGTCTCGAATGTCACGTGCTTTCCGAGGTGTCCGACGGCGCGGGACGCACGCCCTTGCGCGACGCCAAATTTCGTTGTGCGCGAGAGGATCTGCCATCGCGGCGCGGAATCACGTCCCAGAACCCCTGCCCACCACCGCTCCCACCAGAAGGGAACACCATGGCCAGTCTGTACATCAAGTACCGGAGCAACGACACGGGAGCCCGTCCGATCCCTCCTGGCGCCGCCTACTGGGAGTCGCCGTCGATGTGGCTCACCGGCGGCTGGGACCTGTCCACCGCGCGACCCGGCGTGCCGAACCGGATCCACGTGCGCGTCGACAACAACAGCGACACCGACATCTCCGGCGTCATGGTCCAGATCTGGGTGTCCAAACCGATCGCGCCGATCGCGCCCGTCCACTCGATGCCGTTCCCGCCGGCGCCCGACCCGAACCGGTCGCACGCCGTCTTCCCGGTCGGAGTGGTCCGAGCCCACGGGTGGGCGGTGGCCAGCGTCGACTGGATCCCCGACGAAAGCTCGTTCATCAACCCGGCCGACCCGAACTCCGCGCACATGTGCCTCGGGGCCAACTGCTACACCCACGGCTGCCCCGGCTCCCCCGAGGGGCGACAGATCACCTCGGCGACCGCCGACTTCCCCGTGGTGATCGACCCGCACTGCGGGCAACACAACATCAACCTGCGCCGGTTCCCGCCGGGCGGCCGCGCCTGCTTCACCCTCGGCGTCGCCAACCCCGCGCCGACCGAGGCCACGTTCACCGTGACGGCCGAGGAACTCCGGGGCGACGAGGGGCTCGGCCTCATCGGGCTCGCCCAGGTCCTGTCCGGTTGGGGCGCCACGATCACCGGCATGGACGCGGTGGAGATCCAGCGGTTGCGGAACCAGGAGTTCTGCCGACGGCTCGGGGAACCGCTGGAGTTGGCGCTGGTCAGAGCCGGCGGCGTTCCCGTGCTGGTCGACGCGGTCGCCACCCACACCGTGGCCGCCGCCCAGAACCCGGTCCGCGGCCTCACCTTCTTCGGCGACAACGTGCTCTGCGGCGCCGGCGGGAGGGAGGTCAGGGTTCGGGTCAGGCCCGGCGGCGCGGCTCCGCTCGGCCTGGCGTTCGACCTCCCCGACGACACCAGGGTCGGCGGGGTGCACACCCTCCAGGTGAGCGTGCGCGACGAGAAGGGCGCCCTGCTCGGCGGAGTCCGCTTCCTGGCGCTCGTGGTCAACCCGCAACTGCTGACCCCCTGCGCCTGACGATCCCGGGTGGGGCCGAGGTGTCGCGGGCGGCTGCTCGGGCCGCCCGCGACGCAGCCCTCGTCACAGAAGATCCGCTGGTTGCCGCAGGCCCGCACCACGTCGTCCCAGGCCCGGCTGACCGGCGTCAGGAAGTGCGCGACCAGCCCGGAGTCCGGCGGCGCGTCCCGCCGCACGACCAGGGCGTGCGGTGCTCCGCAGCCCTGGCACCGGGTCGCCACCAACACCTCGGGCTCCTCGGGCAGCAGGTGCGGGATCGCGAAGGAGTCCCACGCGCACCCGCCCCACCACAGGGTGTTCCGGCCCATCACCGAGAAACCCAGCGGCACCGAGGAGAACGGGTGCGCCATGACGACGCGCCCCTCCGCGTCCAGCACCAGGTCCCGGTGTTCGTGCAGCCGCCGCAACGCCTCCTCGACCCGGGCCGGGTCGAGCCCCGACCGGCGGGCCAGCTCCGCCCGCTCCGGCGCCCTCCCGGTCTCGGCGAAGGCCCGGAACACGGCCAGCCGCACGTCCTCCACCCGCTCGTCGTCCACTCCTGTTCCCTCCACTCGAAGGTCCCCCGTGAACGAGGACCGAAGTCGTCCGCCTTGGTCCCTAGCGTCGTGACCATGACGCAAGCCGAGCCCTCCACCGTTCTCGTCACCGGCGCCACCGGCCACGTCGGCCGTCCCCTCGTCGCCGAGTTGTTGGCCGCCGGGCACCGGGTGCGCGCCCTGAGCCGCCGCCCGGAACGGGCCACCCTCCCTGCCGGAGCTGAGGTCGTCGCTGGTGATCTCGCGGACACCTCCAGTCTGTCCACTGTGTTCGCCGGTGTCACCGCCGTCCATCTCATTGGTTTCGGGGGCGACTACGCCCCGCTCACCAACGGTTCGGAGATCATGGATCTGGCGGTGCGGGCCGGCGTGCGCAGGGTGACCGTGCTCAAGGGAGAGACGGAGAAGACCGCGCTGGACCAGGCCGTCGAGGCCAGCGGTCTGGAGTGGACCTACCTGGCGCCGGTGGAGTTCATGTCCAACGCCCTGGAGTGGGCCGAGTCCGTGCGGGACGAGGGAGTCGTCCGCGAGGCGTTCCCGGACGTGCGGAGCGCCATGATCCACGACGCGGACATCGCCTCGGTCGCCGCCGCCGCGCTGACCGCCGACGGCCACGCGGGCCGGGAGTACTGGCTGACCGGCCCCGAGGCGCTGACCGCGCCGGAGAAGGCGCGTGTGATCGGCGCGGTCCTTGGCCGGGACGTGCGGTACGTCGAACTCGGCAGGGACGAGATCGTCGCGCGCTGGCGGGAGCAGGGCTTCTCGGACGAGGACGTCGAGTTCTTCCTGACCATGAGGACCAACCCGCCCGAGGCCGGGTACACGGTGCTGCCCACCGTCGAGGAGGTCACCGGACGGCCGGCCAGGACCTTCGCCCAGTGGGTGAGGGAGAACGCCGCCGCCTTCGGCGGCTGAGGTCGACGCCCACGCACCCACGCCCCTGGCGCGGACGCCCTCCGCGCCAGGGGCGTGGTCCTTCCTGGACGGACCGGCCGCTCCAGCACCGGCCCGCCGGCGGTCCGCTAGCGCTCCGCCGCGGCCGGGTTGCGGAAAGTGATCATCCGAACGGGATCGATGCGCGCCCACGGCAGCTCCCGCATCCAGCCCTCCCACGCCTCACGGCCGTACACCTCGACCAGAAACGCCTCCAGCCCGGGGTCCTCGGCCGGTCGCACCTCGCTCGCGGTGCCGTGCACCGTGATCTGGAGTCGTTCGCCGTCGATGACCGAGGCCGAGACGGCAGGCCTGGCCCGCAGGTGCCGGAACCGGAGCGAGTTCGCGCCGGAGCCGAAGTGGAGACGGCCCCGGTAGAACAGGCCGTCCACCGGGCCGACCCGGGGTTCGCCCTTGGCGGTCGTGGTGGCCAGGGCCATCACCCGCATGTTGCCCATCTCCGCCACCACGCCCTCGGCGTCCAGACGCCGTTCCTCGTTGATGACGGAGCGGAGGTGGTCGCCCGACCTGGCGTAGGAGTCATCGAGCAGGCGCTGCAACCATTCCAGATCCTCAGGTGTTTCGTGCACGACGGCGAGTGTGTCGCGGGGCGTGTGAGCTGCCTGTTCGCCCTGCCCCGCACTGGTGACTGATCGTGATCATGCGCGGAGGTACGGTCGCGGAACGTGCCCGAGCCGGGTGTGGGCGACCGGGTTTGACCTTCCCCCAAGGGCAGGCCACACCGTGGGGTCACCGGGTGAGGCGCCCGGGGCGAGGAGGGAGACATGGCCAGACTGAGCATCGGCGAGTTCGCGCAGGCGTCCGGTCTGACGCCGAAGGCGTTGCGCCTGTACGACGAACTCGGGTTGCTGCCACCCGCCCACGTCGACCCGCGTTCGGGATACCGGTCCTACGACCCGTCCCAACTGGCGCGGGCCAAGCTGGTGCTGTGGCTGCGCGGGCTCGGCATGCCGTTGGCCCGCATCCGGGTCGTCTGCGACCTCCCGCCGCTCGCGGCGGCCGCCGAGGTCTCGTCATACTGGCGGCAGGTTGAGGCCGACACCGCCGCGCGCAGGGAACTGGCCACCTTCCTCGTCGACCATCTGTCCAGAAGGGACACTGCCATGGCCGACCTCTCCCCGAAGCTGGAGCTGTTGTCCGCCCTCCGGAACGAACGCGGCTTGGTGCGGGAGAAGAACGAGGACGCGGCGTACCAGGGCAGGCACCTGTTCGCGGTCGCCGACGGGTTCGGGACGACGGGGCCCGAGCCCGGGGTGAGCGTCGCCGCGATCGACGCCCTCGCCCCACTGGACACCGAGGCGCCGGCCGGGAACGTGCTGAAGGCGCTCGGGGACGCCGTGCTCGGCGCGCGGACGGCGGTTCGCGAGATCGTCACCTCCGACCCGGCCTACGCGAACGCGGGCACGACCCTGACCGCCATGCTGTGGTCGGGAACCCAGGTCGGGTTCGCGCACGTCGGCGACTCCCGGGCCTACCTGTTGCGGGGTGGGGACCTGACCCGCGTCACCCACGACCACACCGTCGTGCAGTCACTCGTCGACGAGGGGAAGCTGACGCCGGAGGAGGCGGTGTCGCACCCGCAGCGGGCCCGACTGCTCCGCGCCCTGCACGCCGACGGCAGCGCCGAGTCCGACCTCCACCTGCGCGAGGCGCACGTGGGCGACCGGTACCTGCTCTGCTCCGACGGCCTGCACGCCGTGATCCCCGAGCAGCAGATCCACCAGGTCCTGGACACGGCGAGCGACCCCCAGGAGGCCGTGGACCGCTTCACCCAGCTCACCTATGACGCGGGCGCCCCCGACAACATCGCCTGCGTGGTGGTCGACGCCCTCGCGGCCTCGTAACCCCCTCCGACGTCTGCCCCGGGGTCCACCCTCCACCCCGGGGCGGGCCAGGGGCCCACTGCACAGGATCACGGCCACGAAACTCATCCCCGCGTGGGCGGGGCCGATGGGTTTTGGTATCTGTCACGGCGCGGATAGTAGGAGCCATCCCCGCGTGGGCGGGGCCGATGGCGTCGGCGTCTTCGTCGACCTCCCACCACTCGAGCCATCCCCGCGTGGGCGGGGCCGATGGACCAAACGGGTGGTGAACAGGTCTGCGCCCGGAGCCATCCCCGCGCGGGCGGGGCCGATCCCGTCGGCGGTGGCTCGGCGCCGGGCAGTATCGAGCCATCCCCGCGTGGGCGGGGCCGATACTTGCTGACCTGGCGTTTCATCTGGCTGGGGCGCCGGTTCTGACCATTTGCTATCGCGATCTGTGGGGCGGGTGGGGAGTGTTCGTCGCTCCATGATCGCGCAAACGCTGATGCGCTCGACAGTGACCCCCATCGTCCCTGTCGTGTTACCCGCTGACGCGGTGCTCCCACTCGACGTGGTCCGCTGGGCGCGTCCATGAGTTCAGGAAGACCGGTGAGCGGCCCCGTTGCGTGCGATGGCAGGAAGCAGACGTCTTCTGAGGCGTAGATAGCTCGGACGCCACCATCGAGAAAGCTGTGGCCATGAACTACACGTTGGAGATCTACCTGCAATCCGAGGTCGAGGACGCGCTCCCGATGGTCGCGCGTACTCGTGAGGAGGTGGACTCGGCAGTCGACCGGCTCATCGCCGCCGCAGCCGGGTTCAACCACAACCCCGCCATGCACGTGGCTGAGGGGCCGAAGTGGAACGACATGCCCGACCACGGACTACGGCTCGACATCGACCCCCGGGCGCGGATGGCGGCCCTGCGGTACTACGGCCCGGACGACGAGGGCGCCCAGGTGTCACTCTCCGAGCCAGCTCCAGCCCACGCACCCCAGCTTTACCGCGACATCGACTCCGCCACCCCGTTCCCCGCGAACGCGGCCATCACTCTGGACCAGTTCCGCGCCGCAGTGCACGAGTTCCGCGAGTCTGGTGGCTTGCGGCCGACGTGTGTGCGGTGGCAGCCAGCCGACGAGTGATGATCGCGAGGTAGCGACTGTCCGGCTCATCCCCGCGCGTGCGGGGCCGATTGGGCCACCATCGGGTGGGACGAACACATGGTCGAACCATCCCCGCGTGTGCGGGGCCGACACTTCCTGACCTCCCGTGCGTGCGGTAGGGCCGTGCGGGGACCACCAGGGGCACTGGTGTCATCGTCGCCTGCGGGTAGTCCTTCGCCTGGCGCCACCGCGTCCGCGGAGCTGGACTCCGGCCTCGATGAGGACCTTGTGCACGAACCCGTAGGAGCGGCCGGTGGACCTCGCCAGGGAACGGATGCTCGCTCCTTTCTCGTACTTCTTCTTCAGGTCGGCGGCCACCTGCTGGCGGAGCCGACCGGTGATCCGGGCGGCCGGTTTGATCTTCAACGCGTGCTCCTCGTGGCCTGCGTCGTCGGGGTCGTGGGTGGCTCGTCCCTGCGTTGTTGTTCCCTGCGCTGTCGGCGTTCGTGGTTCCAGCGGCGGAGGTCCCGGCGGACTCGGCGGAAGAGTTGGGCGACGCGGCGGAACACGGGTGGCAGCAGCACGCAGGACATGATGATGACGTCGACGGTGATCGCGGCCAGGTTGATCACGAACGTGGTCACCGACCTCGCCTCCACCATCGGCGTCGAGCCTGGCCGTGTTTGCGCTGGCTGACGTTTTCCTCGACCACGGTGTGTTGTCGGAGCAGTGGTGGGCGGGGTTGAACGCTTCGCTGGACGCGCTGTCCGAGCGTGAGACGACCCGGGTGGCCACGGTCCATACGGTGCCGTTGACGCAGGAGCGCTTCACGCGGGAGATCGTGGAGGTGTTCGGCGAGGTCGTCGACACGGTGGTGCCGGAGTGGGCGACGGCGCACGGGGATCTGAACTGGAACAACCTCACCGCGCCGGAGTTCTGGTTGCTGGATTGGGAGGACTGGGGGTTGGCGCCTCGCGGGCTGGACGCGGCGATGTTGTGGGCGTCGTCCTGGTCGGTTCCGGAGCTGGCTGAGCGGGTGGCGCGTGAGCGGGCTGCGGAATTGGAGTCGCGGTCGGGGCTGCTGGCGCGGCTGTGGGCGTGCGCGCAGGAGCTGTCCTGTGAGGACGCGCCCCATGGGCCTGTGGTGAGGAGGTTGGCTGCCGAGCTGATCGCCTGCTTGCGGGCCAGTTGATGACAGCGAACGTCGCGTGCTGGCCGCACCGGGAGCGGGACGGAACCGGTAGGTAGGCGCAAGAATCGCGCGACGACCTCCCCTCGCGCGTCTCGCCTGCAATGCGGTTGGCGTGGTGCTTCAGCGCTTCCCGCGGGTGCGTGCACTCCCTCGGCCAGCGCCGTACGAGGTCTCGGGCGGGAGATGTCGATCCACGGCCAGGCCGGCACGGCGTGAAACCGGGGCGGGCCTGTGACTGCTCACTTCTCGTTGATTCGGTGTGCCGCCAGATGTCCTCGGCGGCCGGCCCATCGCGGAAGACACGTCGCAGGACCTGGCGCACCACCGTCCCTCCGTGCTCGGTCCCACCTGCGCTGCGCACGTACGGCGTGAGCCGCTTGCCGTTCCCGGACGTCGAACATCACGATCCCACGCAGTACCTCGTCGTGGACACCGGTGGCGAGGAAGAACTCCAACGACCCTGTTATCCGACTGGTCGGGAAGATGAGGACCTCGGGCGACCGGGCACGAATCCGCTGTCATCCTGATGACCAGGTGCCGGGTGTGCCGCAGATGACAGCGATCGAACAACCTGTGGCACACCCGGCACGTCAGCACATCAACGAGCGCCGGTCCAACACCTCTCGTAGGCCCCTACCCTCGAAAACTTCCTGCGAACCTGTCTTATGGTTTGGCTCCGGAACCCCTTTTCCTGCCCTCACAGGCGTGGAGGAAAGGGGTCGCCTGCCCTGGTGAAGGGGGTCCGGCAGCAGGCCTCATGACCCTGTCGCTGTTGGGGTTTCCTGCGGGTGCTCGGCGGCCGCCGCCCGCCCGAACCTACGTGTTGCGTGTCGCGACCAGGAGCCGGAGATGGTCGGCCAGGGCGGTGTCCGCCGAGTCGGGCGCGGTGAATCCGATGTGGCCGTCGGGGCGGACCAGCACGGTGGCGGGCGCGGTGACGCCGTACGCGTGGTGGGCGTGCCCCTCGGCGTCGACCACCGCGTCGCCCATGGGCAGCTCCCGCGCTCCCGGCGGCATCACGCTCACCACCCGAAGCCCCTCGACGTCGACGGGCGGGGGAGTGGGGGCCTGGCCGAAACGCAGCAACGTCAGGTGTGGCCCCCGGAAGAGGTCGAACAGGCTGGTGGTGGTGTCGCGGCCACGGAGGCCGGGGGCGTCCGGGGCGCGGTCGCCGGCCCTGACCCCCGTGCCGCCCAGGTCGCGGGACAGCGGGCTGTCCGGGTAGCCGATGCTGAGCTGCGTGGTGTCCGCGAACCTGTCCTGCGCCAGGAACGCGTCCCGGACCAGACCGAGGCGGCTCTCGGTGTCCTCCCGGGTCGCGGTGTCGAAACGCTGGGTGGTCGTGGCCAACAGGCCCCGCGCGACCGGACGCCGTTCGGTCTCGTAGGTGTCCAGGAGGGACTCCGGTGCGCCGCGCAGGACGTGGGCGAGCTTCCACCCGAGGTTGTACGCGTCCTGGATTCCGGTGTTCATGCCCTGGCCGCCGGTGGGCGGGTGCACGTGGGCGGCGTCGCCGGCGATGAGGACGCGTCCCCGCCGGTAGCGGTCGGCCATGCGGATGTTCGGCCGCCACGTCGACGTCGCCCAGGTGGCGCCGAAGGTGACGCCGGGCAGACGACACTCGTCGTCGAAGATCCGGCGGAGGGTGGCGGCGGTCGGCGCGGGCGGCGTCCCGGTGTGGTCGGGGCTGACCCGGACGAAGAACACCCAGCCGTCGAGGTCCCGTTGCCAGGTGAACATCGTGCCCGTCGACCAGATGTGCAGGTGGTCGGGGTCGAGGCCCCGGAGCGCGACACAGCCGGTGAGGTACTGCTCGGCGGTCCTGGTCTGGCCGGGGAAGGAGATGCCGGTGAGGGTGCGGACCCGGCTGGAGCCGCCGTCGCACCCGACGACGTACCGGGCGGTGATCCGCCTCGTGCCGCCGCTGGTGCGCACCGTGGCGTCCACGTGGTCACCGAGGTCGTGGAGGTCGACGAGCTCGTGGTCGAACTCGACCTCGACGCCCCACGAGGCCAGGCGGTTGGTCAGGATCTCCTCGGTGGACTGTTGGGGGAGTTCCACGAAGGAGCACCGGTGCGGCGCCTCCGGCGTGGGGTGGCTGGCGCTCGCCGACGCGGGGTCCAGCACGCGCACCACGGTGTCGCCGTCGTAGAGGTACGCCTTCGGGTCCCGCCGGCCGCGGGCGTAGACCTGGTCGACGACGCCCAGGTCGTCGAGGATCTCCAGGCTCCGCGCGGACAGCGCGCGTCCCCGCGCGCCCGTGGGTGTGCGGACGGGCCTGCGCTCGATGACCCGTGTCGTGACGCCGCGTCGGGCCAGCTCGCAGCCCAGCAGCAACCCGACCGGGCCGCCGCCGACCACGAGCACGTCGGTGTGGTGGGTGGACACGGCGGTACCTCGCTTCCGTGAGGGGGCGGAGAAGGAATCTCAGAGGTGGTGGTGCGACGAGGAGCTGGAGCTGCGCGCGGTCCGGAGCCCCAGATCCTCGAACCGCGTGGTGGTCGAGCGGTCACGGGGTCTGACCGGGTCTCACCCGGTCTCACCCTGGGTCACCGGGTCGTGCCGGCGTGGGATGACGACCGCGCCACGGCCATCTCGCGCGTCTGTCTCGCGGACGGGACCAGGTCGAGGCGCGTGCGGGTGGGCACGGTGTTCACAGCGTTCACGGCGGGCGTGTCGCCCTCGGTCACGGGGTGTCCTGGCCGCCGAGCATGGCGGCGAGCTGGGGGAGCGCGCCGGCGGCCTCGGCGCCACCCAGGAAGTTCGGGAAGTCCCGCCAGTGTGTGATCCGGCCGTCGCGCACCCGCAGCACCCCGATCGACGAGGTGAATCGGAACGGTGTGCCGGCGGGCACGGAGACCCCGGACAGCTCGAACTCGAAGGCGACGACGTCCGGGTCCGTGGTCTCGTAGACGGTCGCGACCGCGTCCCTGATGTCCAGCGCGGCGCGCATCCCCTCCGCGGATCGGGCGGCCAGGTGGTTCTGGATCGCCTCCCGCCCCTCGAACCGCCGGGGCGAGCCCGGCAGCGCGAACGGCGTCTCGTACACCGCGTCCTCCGCGAACTCGATGGCGGCGGTGTCGCCCACCATCCCCCGCCGCATGCGCTCCACGATCTCCCGGGGGCCGGGCACGGTGTTCCGCTCGGTCATCACGACTCCTCGCATGGTGGTGGCTTCACCGGACTAACCGGATTGATCTCTCCGGTTACTGGAATATACGGAGAGATCTCTCCGGTTGGCAAGGGGGGCCAGGTACGATCGGTCCGTGGTCGATGAGTCAGTGGCGGTCGCCGGCGGCAGGCGGCTGCGGGCGGACGCCCGGCGCAACCGGGAACTCGTCCTCGCCACCGCCCAGGACGCCTTCGCCGAGGAGGGGTTGGCGATCTCCTTCGACGAGATCGCCCGACGGGCCGGCGTGGGTGTCGGCACCGTCTATCGGCACTTCCCCACCAGGGAGGCCCTGTTCGAGGCGGTCCTCCTCGATCGCATCCGCCAGTTCGCCGACGACGCGGCGGCGCTCGCCACCGCCGACGACCCCGGCCGGGCGTTCCTCGACCTCATCACCGGCGTGATCGACCAACTGTCGCTGAACCAGGCGCTCTGCGACGCGCTGGAAGCCAGCACCGGCACGGGGTTCAAGGCCACCTCGGCCGTCGAACACGACTTCCTGGACGCCGTCGCCACCCTGCTGCGCCGGGCTCAGGAGGCCGGCGCGATCCGATCCGACCTGGAGATCACGGACGTGCAGGACCTGCTCGTCGCCTGCGGCACGGCTGAGCGCCGCGCCCGGCGACGCGGGGACACCAGTCGTCTGGTCGCCGTGGTCTGCCAGGGCCTGACCGCGTCGCCCGCCGAGCGGGGCTGAGCCTCCTGCGGTCGTCGCACGGGAGGCCTTCCTCCACGCCGTCGTCCACTGTGGACGAACGCTTTTCTCTGCGGCCTCGGCGTCTTCGACGTCCGAGCGGTCACCAGGGGCGGTGGCCGTCCCCAGGGACTCCGCCGGGACGGCCGTGGCGGGCGGTGAGCCCCCGCAGGTGGTCGCGGCTGGTGATCAGCACGGTGCGCCCGTGCCCGCCGGGCAACAGGGGGACCACCTGGTCGGTGGTGGCGGCGTTGTCCAGCACGATCAGCATCCGCCTGCCCACCATGTGACTGCTAGGCCTGTCCTCAAAGCTGGTGTGGCTGATCTGATGTGATCTTGCGCAGCGGCACGCGGGCACGAGGTGCCGGACGAGCAGCGGCGGGCGATCGAACCACTGCTGCCCCTTCCGGCGCGAAAGGGACGTCCCCGGGTAGACGACCGGGTGATCAATGGGATAGCGGTTCCAGGCCAAGACCGGTGTGGCGTGACGTGACCTGCCGGAACGACAGGGGTTGCGGAAGAGGTGTCGACAACCGGTTCTGGCGGTGGTCACGCACCGGCGCCCTGACCACCCGTGGTGACAGAGGTGCGGGTGATCGTGGACAACGACTACTCCCGCCGAGCCATCCGCTCCCACCTGCGTTACGGCGCATCCCAGCGACGATTCCCGAACGCCGTGACCAGCAGGCCCACCGGCTGCGTCGCGGCCGGGCCGGCGGGGTTTACCGGCCTTCGACCGCACTGCCTACCACCGCCGCACCGTCGTTGAGCGCTGCGTCAACCCGTCGCACACGGTTCCGTGCCCTCGCGACCCGGTTCGACAAGACCGCCATGTCCTACCAGGGCATGATCGATCTGACCACCCTGCTCATCTGGCTTTGAGGACAGGCCCTGGCGGAGACCCACCGCCTCGCGATCTCGGTGACGGCAAGTGATCACCGGGCTTCCGGCTCTACTGATCTTCTGCCCCGTGGGGCTTCTCGCGATCGTCCCGGCATGGCCCCAGACCTTCCTCGCACCGTCCACTTTCGACAAGATCCCGGACACCCTGGACAGAGCGTCCAAGAAGGACATCGTCAGCCGCATCGAGCAAGCACCAACCGTGTGTGCATGGGTGGAACGGATGGCTGCCGATGCAGGTTCGCGACGCCTCCGGGCAGCCTGCGGGACAGTTTGAGGACATGGCACTGATCTGAGATGCCATCCTGCAATGACCCGCATCGGTGGGTGTGCAGGCTGTTCGACGAGTTGGCCGAGTTGGGGTTCACCGGCTCTCATTCGCCGTTGGCCGCCGCGATCCGCCACCACCAGATGCGGCCGCACGGCGAACCCTGTCAGGTGTAGCGGGACCGGGACGTCGAGATCGCGCATCCGCCGGGTGAGAAACCCGATGGGCTGGCTGGTGCATATCAATAGCCTGCTCCTCCACGACATCCTGGGCGTGGAGAAGTGGCAGGAGAGGTTCACCGATGCCGACTCGCGCCCGGAGTGCCCCCTGCCCGGTCGGCGGGCGGCCGGGCAGGGGCGGTCCGAACGACCGCCCAGCTCTCCTCGCCTCGGTGCGGCCATATCAACTTCCTCGGCCGCTACTCCGACACCCGGCCTCCGGCACCGTGCCTGCGGCGGCGGCGCGCCCCGACCGCATCGCGCTCTTGATCCAGCGCGTCAGGAAATCTGGGTCTCGATGTGGGCGAGGTGGGCGGCGAGGATCTCGTCGAACGCGGCGCGGCGGTCCGCTCCGAGGGGGCGGACCTCGCGGGCGAAGCGGGCCAGGGCGGGGAAGCGTTCGGGATCCGCGCCGAGCACCGCGACGCGGAACTGCTCCACGCCCTGTTCGTACTCCTGGGGGGTGAGGGTGCTGATACCGGCCTCGGAGGCGATCAGCGCGGCGAGGAGGATCACGATGCGGTGGTAGCGCACCGGGACCTCCTCGTCGGGCAGGCCTGACGCGCGCAGGGCCTGGAGCAGTTCCTCCATGACCAGTCGGGATCCGGTGCCGCCGGACGCGTAGCGTCCCCACACCGTGGCGAGTTGGGGCTGCTCGCCGAAGGCCTCGCGCAGGCGCAGGGCCAGGGCGGTGATGCGCTGCTTCCAGTCGCCTTCGGGGCGGTAGCCGTCCATGGCGGCCAGCAGGACCCTGTCGGCAACGGCGCGCAGCAGTTCCGTCTTGTTGCGGAAGTGCCGGTAGAGGCTGGAGGAGTCGGTCCCGAGCGCTGCGGCGAGTTTGCGCACGCTGAACGACTCGGCGTCGCTCGTGCGCAGCAGTTCCGCCGCCGTGTCCAGGATCTCCTCGGTCGACCATCGCTTTCGGCCGGTCATCTCGCCCCTCTCGTCCTGTCCCAGTCTAACCGATGCACTTGCTGATGCACTTGCCGTTGCACGCACCGCGTGCATAATGAGGACAGCGCGCTGTCCAGTCACGACGACGTACCCGGCATCCGGCCCGGGAGAGAAGAAGGAGACATGAGCGACCCCACTACCGCGACGCGACCGCCAGAGCCGGACTTCTCGGTGATCACGATCGAGGAACTGCTCGCCTACCGCGACGCGGAGAACCGCTTCCGAGCCTCCAGCGCGGCGCGGGCGCTCCTCGGAGAACCGGATCCCGGCGCCGCGATCGACTGGCGGGAGATCGCGCTGCCCGGCCGCGACCTCCCGGTCCGGGTCTACCGGCCGGCGCCGACGGGAGACGACGAAGCCGCGGCCCCAACGGACCTGCCATTGGTGGTCCATGTCCACGGAGGCGGCTTCGTGGGCACGGCGGCGCAGTGCGACTGGACCAACAGCCACCTCGCCGCGCGGCTGCCCGCCGTCGTCGTCTCGGTCGAACACCGCCTCCTCGCCCCCGACAGCCCGCTCGCGAACGCCGCCGACGACGGCTGGGACGTGCTCCGGCACGTGGTGCGGCGCGCCGCGCAGTGGGGCGTCGACCCGGCGCGGGTGGCCGTCTTCGGTGAGAGCTGCGGCGCGTTGATCAGCGCGCTGACGGCCGTCCGAGCCAGGGAGGCCGGCCTGGCGCTCAAGGCCCAGGTGCTGGTCAACCCCGTGGTCGATGTGACCGAGACGATGTTGGGGTACCCCTCCGTCGCTGAGTACGCATACAGCCCGTCCCGCGCCCTGCCGCTACTGCGGTTCCTCCAGCGGCTCGCCGTTCCGCCGGGAGCCGACGCGGGCGCCGTCTCGCCGCTGTGCGCCGATGACCTGAGCGGGCTCGCCCCGGCGCTCGTCGTGGTGCCCACCCAGGACGCGGTCGCCGACCACGGCCGCCGCTATGCCGAGCGGCTACGCGAGGCGGGGACCTCCGTGCGGCTCTCCGAATACCCGGGCGCGAAGCACGCGTTCCTCACCCTGCCCGGCGTGGAACCCCAGGCCGAGGCCGCCCAGGCGGAGATCCTCGCGTTCCTCCGTGAGGCCCTGGCGAAGTGACCGAGGAGTGGTGCGCCGCACCCTCGGACCCGACGGCCGGGCGGTCTCCCGACTCGACTTCGCCGCATGAGCGTGACCGGCACCTACGGTCCCCCTGACCCGCGCGAGGCTGCGGCCACTCTGCTGGAGGCCCTCGATTTGCGCGTCACCGTGCTCGACACCGCTGGCTTCTACGTCGCCGGAACAAACGAGGAACTCCTCGGCCGCACCCTCGCACGGCAGCGCCATCGTGGCGTGCTGGCCATCAACACCCGAGTCCGACGCACCGCCGACGACCTGGTGCCCCCTGGTTCACCGGACGATCTGCGGCGTGCCTGCGCAGCGTCGTTGCGCCACCCGCGCACCGATCACCTCGACCGGTAGTTCCTTGCCCGCGTCGATCCCGCCTCCGTCGAGGAGTCCGTCGGCACCCTAGCCGCCGTGAAGAGAAATGAAGAGAACTGACGAGAGAAGCATCCTGATGACGCAACCACCCCATGCACGAGGGCCGCTCGCAGCGATGTACGTGGGTCTTGCGCTGACCGTCCTCGCGACGGTCGCCGCGTACGTCGACCGCGGCACCACCCACCTGCTCGCCGATCACATCCGGGCCGGCTATCCCACCTACTCCCAGGCGCAGGTTGACTCGGCCGTCACCACCTACTTGGTCGTGTCGTCCGCCATCGGAGCGCTCGGCGTTCTTGGCTGGCTCACGGCGGCCTGGGCCGTCAAGGCAGGCAAGCGGTGGGCCCGCCCCATCTCGACCGTGTTGCTCGTGCTCGGCGCCAGCGCCGGACTCGCCGGGCTGCTGACCAAGGACACGTCCGGCGCGACCGGACTGCCACCAGAGCTGGGCTGGGCCGGGATGGTTCCCTGTCTGGCGGGCGTTCTCGCGGTCACATTGCTGTGGAGAAGAAGGCGACCGATGTGACGACGGCTCCATTCGCTTCGCACGCAACCATCGCGGCCGTACCGAGCCGTACCGAGCCGCACAACGCGAGCCACGACCACAGCGCACCATGGAGGACGACACAGTGCGGCGAATCGGCATCATCGGCGTGGGTGAGATCGGCAAGGCCATCGTCGAGGGTCTGCTCAGCGGGGGCGGTGCGTCGCCGGAGGTCTTCCTCTCTCCCCGAGGTGCCCGCGTGGCCGGCGAACTGTCCGAGCGTTTCGAGGACGTCCAGGTGTGCGCTGACAACCAGGAGGTGGTGGACCGCTCCGAATTGGTGGTCATCGCCGTGCGCCGCCAGGACCACCACGAGGCGCTCGCCGGGCTGAAGGTGGACGACGACAAGACCGTGGTCAGCCTGATGGCCGGCGTCGCCATCGACGACGTGCGTCGAACCCTCGCCACCGGCGCCCCGATCGTCCGCGCCATCCCGCTGCCCGCCGTGCGCGAGCGACGCTCCGTCACCGTGACCTGCCCCTCGCACCCCGCGGTGGACGCTCTCTTCGAACATCTGGGCGGGGCGATGTCCGTCGCGGACGAGAACGCCTTCAACGTCTTCTCCGCACTGACCGGGACCCTCACCGCCCACTACGCCTACCTCGCCACGCTCACCTCGTGGGCCACTCGGCACGGCATCGCCCCCGACGTCGCTGACCAGTATGTGCGCTGCCTCTTCCAGAACGTCGGCCGCTCACTGAATGACGAGAGCCGCCCTCTGCATCAGCTTGCTGCCGTTCACGAGACGCCCCAAGGGAACAACGAGCGGATCCGCACCACGTGGTTCGATCCGGCCAACGCCGCAGCCCTCGGTGAGGCCCTGGACGGCCTCCTCGCCGATCTGAAGTAACAGCCGCCGAAATGGCCGACGAGGGTCAGTCTGCCGACGTGGTCATCGACAGGTACTGCGTCCGCAGGGTCCTCACTCCCTGACCGTCCAGTAGCGGCGACCCGCAGCAGGGAGAACATGGTGAACCCGGCCCCGCCAGGGCCGGGTTCACCATGTCTGGCAGGAGCAGCCTGTTCACTGACAGCCCAGGATGACGGTCAATGGCGGCCAGTCAGCGGCACAGCCCCCGTCTTGGTCAACGCTCGCTGTCGGTGCCGGTTGGCGACGACCAGCAAGGCGTACGCTCGCCCCAGATCCACGTGCGGCACCTCGAACAGTGGCAGGCTCGACTGTTCCGACAACCGCAACCCGGTGCGCGCCATCAGGTCGCGGAACGTCGCATCACGACAGACAAGACGCGCGGCACAGCGCGGTGGCGAGAACGGCCCGCGATTCGCAGTCGGCGCTCAACGGCGTTCACAGCGCACGCAAACCGCTGCCTGCCGTCATCTCGGTCGCCGCAGAGCAGCGCTTGCGGAACCGTCAGTTGCGCACCGATTTCCACTGGCCGACGCTGGGTGAAGACTCGGGCGGACGAGACCGAGGGCGCGAAGACGCGACGGGCCGTGCCGCGGAACCGCATCCAGGACGTGCTCGGCACCTTCTCCTCGCTGATCTGGGCGGCGGCCGGTCCTTGCGCCAGTCGGGCTGAGACACCCGCACGAACGGGAGTTGGCGGTTTCGCCGAGTCCTGGGTGGGCGGGGGACGACGCGATGAGCATGACGCGGCACGCGGATACACGCTGTGGTGTCACTGATACTCTCCGTAGGGACGCGGGGAGGAAGGATGTCGGGGTTCGAGGTCGATCCCGAAGCACTGCGCGTCGCGGCGGGCGCCGCGCGGCAGGCCGCGGAGGTCGTGCGCAAGTTGGAGCTGGGCCGCGTGGCGGTGCTCGCCGCCGCACTGCCGGGGACGGAGTCCGCCGGGACCGCCGGTCGGCTCGGTCGGCATTGGGAGGCCAGCGGCAAGAAGTGGGCAGAAGGCATGGCCTCGTATGCGGACGCGCTCACCTCGGCCGCCCGTGACTACCAGGCGCGTGACGATGCCGCCGCGCACTCCTTCGGCATGACCGGAGGCCGCTGATGGCCGGCTGGGCCGAGATCAAGCAGTGGAAGCCGGACGTGGTCGGTCAGGTCGGCGACCACCTCGCCGCGCAGAACAAGCTGGTCGTCGGTCTCCAGGCCGAGCTGGACCTCGGCAGACCGGCCGGGTGGGTCGGAGATGCGGCCGAGGCCGCGGAGAGTGATCTTCGCGTTCGCCGTCAGGCGCTCGAGGAACTCGCGGCGCGATGATCCGCGGCGGTGAAGATCATCGATGACACCGAGCTGGCGGTGCGGGCTCTGGTCCGCGGCGTCGAGGCGATCGAGGAGCACGCCGCGAGGAACGGGTACCGGATCGAGAACGGCGAGGTCGTCGAGACCGGGCGCTCCGAGGGCGTCCTCACCGCCGCGACCCTGCGGATGGAGGTGCGGGTCATCCTGGACCAGGCCGCCGCGATCGATGCCGAGCTGAATTCCGTACTGGAGAGCATCCTCTCCCGTGAGATCGATGACGCCGGAGCGGCGACGCTGGTGGCCGCCGCGCAGGCAGGCGACGATCACATCGTCGACGAGCAGCGACATCGCGATCTGCTGGCCAGGTACCAGGTCAGGACCGACGGCACGACGATGTGGCCCAGCGGTCTGACCGGCTGGCTCGCGGAGCGGGCGGGCTATACGAAGGAGCAGATCACCAACGCCGAAGTGAAGATGCTCGACGACCTTCAGGCGCGCAAGGGGCTCATGGGCCTCAAGGAGTTCGCCGACATCCGGCAGGACGCGCTCCATGTCGCAGAGGGCAGGTTCGGGGGCAAGGGCTTGACCGACGGGCATGCGGACGCCTTCCGGCACGCCTACTGGAACGCGCTGATGACGCAGCGGTACGGCGAGCAGTGGGCGTGCGAGTTCGCGACCGCGCACGAGCGGAACCCGGCCAGCCACCACGTCCCGGTGGCCATGGACCTGCACAACAACGAGGTGGGCCGCCAGATCGCGCGGGCACACCCCGACGCCGGTCCCGAGGAGTTGGCGAGTCTGGTCGAGCAGGCGGTCAAGGACGGCAGAATGGTGGTCATCGACAACAACGGCACTCTGGCGCCGTCCCACGAGGTGAAGCCAGGCGAGACCTACGACACCGAGAACAAGCCTTGGTCGAGGGAGAACCCGGACCGCGGCGACGACCATGATCCTGGCGAACCCTCGGCAATTCCGGAGCAGTACTGAGATGCGTGTGATCGTGACCCTGCTCGCACTGCTGGCTTTGTTGGTGGGATGTGGCGTGAACACTTCGGGGGTGAAGGTGGAATTCGACGTGGGCCTTGAGAAGGCGATCGTGGATCTGGCCCGCTCAGGTGGTTCGCGACCGCTCAAGGAATTGGCCCCCGGCGACTGGACCTCGGTGCACGTCCTGTTCGGCCCCGCGACCGGTACGCAGATCGAGAACGAACTGGGTCGGCCTGTCGAGATCAAGGGTGACGGGACGTACGGCGGTGACTACGTGCAGGACGGCAACCTTCTTGTCTTCCACAAGGACAACGAGATCACGCGGATGGTGAGCCTGGGTGGAGTCGCCGCGCTCGCTGTGGGGAGGTACGGTGCCGATGTGGTTCTGCGGGCGCAGGACCGCGCCATCAGGATGACTAATCCCGATGGGAGTCCCGCGCGTCGCTGATCAGCTTCTTGCCGAGACCGGTCGAACCCTCGCACCTGACACGTCGTGTGAGGTGAGGGTGCGGCACCGAGCTGGACGTCCTGATCCCACGGCCTCTTCCGGACGGGTTTCCTGACGATCGACCGGCTGCCGCACCCCGGGACGGTGTCCGCCATCGCCGACGCCCTGCCGGCACCAACTCAGGGGCACCACGAGTTTGACCTATGGGTGCCGGCCTTCGCTTCCACCACCTCGCGACTCCACCACCTCGCGACGCGTCGACGACGTCATCTCTGGCGCGGCGCGGCACTCGGCCACCGCCGAAGTCGAGTCCGGCTTCGATGCGGGTATCGACGTCGGACAGGGAAGTCCTGCCGGAGGATCGTCAGACGCCGCAAGGTCGACAGGTGTGGTGGAGACGGTGAGATCCAGAGGACATCCGGCCATCCGCTACCGCACTGGTCCCGCCGCAATGCGCACCGACGTCTACCCACCCTTCTCCAGCCTCGCCGGGAAGGTGCTGTCGTGGTTCGGCCGCCAGGGCGACCGGGTCGTCCTGCGGCGGCGGATGCGGACTCCGTGCGCGCTTGCGGCACCCGCTCAACCAGATCCGGTGGGACCCGAACGCGGCCCCGAGGACCTGCGAGAAGCCTCGGGACGGCCGTGCCGGCCGATGAGACCGAACCTGGTGGCGCACACAGCCCGCCGGTAGGCGCATTCGTGGTCAGGGCGTCGTCATTGTTGTGCGAGACGTGCTCGGCGCGCGGCGGGGGCGAGGCGCGGTTCCGCGTCACCTCCCGCGCCACCAATACGAAATCACCTCCCGTCTCATGTGGAAGCTGGGGAAAGCCGGGATCACATGGGGCGATCCGAGGTGACGATCACTCCTCATCCTGCGCCTCCGCGCGCCCCGCCCCGACCGGGGGCGCCGAGCGGGATCGACGGTGACGGCACTGACCTGCTGGAAGAGTGGTGGAACGCCGCCCGCGACCGGCTCCGAAACCCCGGCCACACAAGACCACGGCGCACGGTTGCGGGTGGTGAGAGCACCGGAATAGCTTTCGCGTCAACGGGTTCGCGCCGCTCGACGAATCGCCCCCTCTGACGCAGGCACCGAATTCCGGAGGAACGCTATGTACAGCACGATGCCGGATGCTCCGCTGACCATCGCCCGCATCCTGCGGTACGGCACCACGGTCCACGCTTCGTCCACTGTGGCCACGTGGAACGGGAAGGGTTTCGACCGGAGGAGTTACGCGGAAGTCGGCGAACGGGCGGCCTCCCTGGCGCACGCGCTCCGCGACCGGCTGGGTGTGCGCCCCGGGACCCGGGCGGAGAGCGAACAGAGCGTCGTCGGCACGTTCATGTGGAACAACGCCCGCCATTTCGAGCTCTTCGTCGCCGTTCCCGCGATGGGCGCCGTGCTGCACACGCTGAACTGGCGCATGCCCGCGGACCATCTGGCCTACACCATCGGCCACGCCGGCGACGAGGTGATCTTCGTCGACGCGGGCTTGGCGGAGACGCTCGCTCCCGTGCTCGCGCGCTTGCCGGAGACCGTGCGGCACATCGTCGTCGCCGGTCCCGGAGGCCGTGAGGCGCTGTCCGGGTTCACCGGCCAGGTGCACGACTACGAGGAGTTGATCAGCGGCTACCCCGGAGACTACCCCTGGGAGGAACGGCTGGACGAGCGCGCCGCCGCGACGATCTGCTACACCACCGGCACCACCGGAAAACCCAAGGGAGTGGTCTACAGCCACCGCTCGACATACCTGCACTGCTTCCAGGTGATCTCGCCGAGCCACTACAACATCAGCCCGCACGACGTCATCCTCCAGATCACGCCCATCTTCCACGCGAGCGGGTGGTGCATCCCGCACGCGGCCTTCTTCACCGGCGCTGAGCTGCTGCTGCCCGATCGTTTCACCCGAGCGGACTCGCTCGCGCGGATGATCGACGAGGGACAACCCACCTTCAGCGCCGCCGTCCCCACCATCTGGTCCTCCCTTCTGGAGGAACTGGACACCCGCGCGTACAACACCGGAAGCCTGACGCGGGCGTACGTGGGCGGTTCCACCTGCCCGCCCGCCCTGATGGCCGCCTACCGGGACCGGCATTCCATCGAACTCCTGCACGGCTGGGGGATGACCGAGACCGCGGGGCTGGTCAGCGCGGCGGTCCCGCCCCGAGGGGCGAGCGCCGACGAGGAGTGGGCCTACCGCGTCAGCCAGGGGCGGTTCCCGCCATCGGTGGAGTTCCGGCTCGTCGGCCCGGACGGCACCCTGGCACCGCACGACGGTGTGGCCACCGGAGAACTCCAGCTTCGCGGCCCCGACGTGACCTGCGCCTATCACGGCGGTGAGGGGGCTCCCCCGCAGCGGCCGGCGGAGAGCTTCACCGAGGACGGCTGGCTCAGGACCGGCGACGTCGGCGCGATCACCGCGAACGGCTACCTGAAGCTGACCGACAGGGTGAAGGACGTCATCAAGTCCGGCGGCGAGTTCATCTCCAGCGTGCGACTGGAGAACACGCTGATGGAACACTCCGCGGTGGTCGAGGCCGCCGTCGTGGCGGTGTCCGACGACCGGTGGGGTGAGCGCCCGCTGGCCGCCGTGTCACTGCGCGACAGCGACGTCGACCTCGCGGAACTGCGGGACTTCCTGGCCGAACGCCTCGACGCGTGGATGGTGCCCGAGCGCTGGGCGGTCCTGCCGGCGATACCCAAGACCTCGGTGGGCAAGTACGACAAGCGAGCCATCCGGGACCAGTACGTGGACGGTCAGCTCCCGATCGTGGTGCTCGACCGGCACCACGGGTCCCGGCCCACTCGGCGGCCTGGACTCATCGGTAGGTGACGCCGCCGCTCTTCGCCACGGGGAAGCCCTCGGCGGGGCGCACACGTCCGCTTCCGACAGGAATTCCTGTCCCTGTAAGGACTTCTGCTCCGGAGTTCCGAGACCGTCCGCGCTCTTGCCCCTGACCCGCTCTGCGCCACATCGCGTCCCGGTGGCGACAACGCCGCCCGCGCGGCGGGGTGTGGCGCCACAAGATCGAGGAGAGAGGGAGAGATGAGCCCTTCAGCACATGAGCACCGCGCCTTCCGCCCCCAGGACATGGGCGCGCAGACGCCCAGCGGGATGCCCGTGCACAAGTACGCTCCCTACCAGCCGATCGGGCTGGAGGACCGCACCTGGCCCAGCCGGCAACTGACGCGCGCGCCCCTGTGGGGAAGCGTGGACCTGCGCGACGGCAACCAGGCCCTGCTGGAGCCGATGGACGTCGCCCGCAAGCGCGTGATGTTCGACCTCCTGGTGTCCATCGGGTTCAAGGAGATCGAGGTGGGTTACCCCGCCTCGTCCCAGGACGACTACGACTTCGTGCGGCACCTGATCGAGACGGACTCCATCCCCGACGACGTCATCATCCAGGTCCTGTGCTCCATGCGGACCGACGCCATCGACCGGAGCGTCGACGCGGTGCGCGGAGCCCGCAGGGCGGTCCTGCAATACATCAACCCGACCTCCGTCGCGCAGCGGCGGGTGGTCTTCCGCGCCAGTCGCGAGGAGACGGTGGCGCTGGCCCTCCAGGGCACCCGGCACGCCGTGCACCTCCAGGAGACGCTGCGGGAGACCGAGCTGTTCCTGTCCTACGTCCCGGAGTCCTGGAGCCAGACCGAACCCGACTTCGGCGTGGAGATCTGCAACGCGGTGCAGGAGTACTGCGCTCCCCGCACCGACCACACCCTCCGGATCGCCCTGCCCACGACGGTGGAGTGCTTCCCGCCGCACGAGTTGGCGGACCGCATCGAGTACACGTGCCGGAACCTGGCGTACCGCGAGCGGACCATCGTCACCCTGCACCCGCACAACGACCGCGGCAGCGCCGTCGCGGCGAGCGAACTGGCGATCCTCGCCGGCGTCGACCGGGTGGAGGGGTGCTTGTTCGGCAACGGCGAGCGCACGGGCAACGTGTGCCTGCCGACCCTGGCGATGAACCTGTTCTCCCAGGGCATCGACCCCATGCTCGACCTGAGCGACCTGGACCGCGTCCGCGCGGTGGTCGAGGAGTGCAACCAGCTCCCGGTCTCCGTCCGCCACCCCTGGGTGGGCGACTTCGTCTACACCTCCTTCGCCGGCACGCACCAGGACGCCATCGCCAAGGGCCTCAAGGACCGCGAGGAGCGGGGGGACCCCGACGCCGTCTGGGACGTGCCCTACCTCCCCGTCGACCCCCGCGACATCGGGCGCAGCTACCAGGCGCTGATCCGCATCAACACCCAGTCCGGCAAGGGCGGCATCGCCCACCTGCTGCGCACCACGCGAGGGCTGGTCCTGCCCAGACCGCTCCAGATCGACTTCGCCCACGTCATGCAGAAGCTCTGTGAACGGCGAGGTGGCGAGGTCAGTGCGGAGGAGTTGTGGGAGTTCTTCGCGGAGCGGTACGTGGCAGCGGGCACGGACCCCGACGAGGGTGCGGCGGGCGCCCCAGGGATCCCCGCCTCCGACTGGGTGCCCGGTGACTGGAAGAACTCCGCGAACCGGGTGTTCGCCACCTGGGCGATCCCCGGCGCGGTCCACGGCGTCACCGTGGAGCGACTCCAGGGGCGTCCCGGGTACGCCGCCTTCTGTGAGGCCGTCCTGGACGGGCGTTCCCTGTGGGGCGTGGGCCTCCACGAGGAGGAGGCGGAGGCGGTCCGGAGGGCCGTGCTGGCCGCTGCCCGGCGTGCCAGGGACGAGCAGCCGTCCACGCCGCGCGCCACGCCGGCCGCGCCCGCCAAGGAGCCCGCCAAGGAGCCCGCCAAGGAGCCCGCCGCCTGAGGGCCCGACGTCCGCCACCCGAACGCGGAGTCCGCGGGCGCGGCCCGCGGCCGGTCGCGGATCAGGGCAACCACGACCACGCGTGTGCCGCCCGGCCACGGAACACCGGGCCGGTTCTCGACAAGGAGAGAGATGCCATGCCGTACAGACGCAGCATTCGCCTCGCGGTCGTCCCCGGTGACGGCATCGGTCCGGAAGTGGTGGCGGAAGGGCTGAAGGTCCTGGCCGCCGTGCTTCCTCAGGACGTGAAGCTGGAGACCACCGAGTACGACCTCGGCGCCCGGCGCTGGCACGCCACCGGGGAGACCCTGACGGACGCCGACCTGAGGTCGCTCGGGCAGCACGACGCGATCCTGCTCGGCGCCATCGGCGACCCCACCGTCCCGTCCGGCGTTCTGGAACGCGGCGTGCTGCTCAAGCTGCGCTTCGAGTTCGACCACTACGTCAACCTGCGCCCCGGCAAACTCCACCCGAACACCGCCGGACCGCTGGCCGGCAGCCCGGCCGTCGACCTCGTCGTGGTACGGGAGGGCACCGAGGGCCCGTACGCGGGCAACGGCGGCACGCTCCGCACCGGCACCCCCGCCGAGGTCGCCACCGAGGTGAGCGTCAACACCGCCTACGGCGTGGAACGCGTGATCCGGTACGCCTTCGAACGCGCCAACGCCCGTCCGCGCCGGAAGCTGACGCTGGTGCACAAGAACAACGTGCTGGTGCACGCCGGCAACCTGTGGAAGAACACCTTCGACGCGGTCGCCGCCGAGTACCCCGACGTCACCACCGACTACCTGCACGTCGACGCCGCCACGATCTTCTTCGTCACCCGGCCCGAGCGGTTCGACGTGATCGTCACCGACAACCTCTTCGGCGACATCCTCACCGACCTCGCCGCGGCCGTCACCGGTGGCATCGGCCTCGCCGCCAGCGGCAACATCAACCCCACCGGCGCCCACCCCTCGATGTTCGAGCCGGTCCACGGCTCCGCGCCAGACATCGCGGGCACCGGCACGGCCGACCCCACCGCGACCGTGCTGTCGGTCGCGCTGCTCCTGCGCCACCTGAACCACGACCAGGAGGCGGAGCGGGTCGAGGCCGCGGTCGCCGCCGACCTCGCCGAACGCGACCCGAACGCACCGCGCCGCACCGAGCAGATCGGCGACGCGCTCGCCGCGCGCCTGGCGGGCTGAACCCGCCGTCCTGTCGACCAGTGCGGGAGGTGCCCAGCTCACTTCCCATGCCCGGAAGGGGAGCGCGGGGAAACGGCCGGCGCCACGCGAGTCGCTGTCCACATGGCCGAGAACTCGACCACGCCCTTTCGGAGGGCGGGCAGGGCAGACAGCCAGGGCATGGGAACGCGACGCGACACCGCCGGCGGGCGGAAGACCGGCCCGCACCAGTCGACCAGGACCACCTGTCCGCGAGCACAACGTGAAACCCGGCGCCACTCCGGCTCCGGTTCCGACCATTCGCTCGGAGGAAGTCCATGGCCAAGACACTGGCCGAGAAGGTCTGGGACGCCCACGTCGTCCGGCGCGCCGAGGGCGAACCGGACCTGCTCTACATCGACCTGCACCTGCTGCACGAGGTGACCTGCCCGCAGGCGTTCGACGGGCTGCGCAAGGCCGGCCGGCGCGTGCGGCGGACCGACCTCACCATCGCGACCGAGGACCACAACACCCCCACGATCGACATCGACAAGCCGATCGCCGACCCCGTCTCCCGCCTCCAGTTGGAGACGCTGCGGAAGAACTGCGCGGAGTTCGGGGTGCGCCTGCACCCGCTGGGCGACGTCGAGCAGGGCGTGGTGCACGTGGTGGGACCGCAGCTCGGATTGACCCAGCCCGGGATGACCGTCGTCTGCGGGGACAGCCACACCTCCACCCACGGCGCGTTCGGCGCCCTCGCCTTCGGCATCGGCACCAGCCAGGTCGAACACGTCCTGGCCACCCAGACGCTGCCGATGTCCCCGTTCCGGACCATGGCCGTCACGGTCCAGGGCGCACTGCCCCCCGGCGTCACCGCGAAGGACCTGATCCTGGCCGTGATCGCCAGGATCGGCACCGGCGGCGGCCAGGGCCACGTCATCGAGTACCGTGGCCCGGCCATCGAGAAGCTCTCGATGGAGGCCCGGATGACCGTGTGCAACATGTCGATCGAGGCGGGCGCCAGGGCCGGCATGATCGCCCCGGACGAGACCACCTTCGCCTACCTCGAAGGCCGCCCGCACGCGCCCCGGGGCGACGACTGGGACGCCGCCGTCGCCGACTGGCGCGCCCTGCGCACCGACGACGAGGCGACCTTCGACCGCGAGGTCGTCATCGACGCCTCCACCCTCTCCCCGTTCGTCACCTGGGGCACCAACCCGGGGCAGGGCGCTCCGCTGTCCGGCTCCGTCCCCGACCCGGCGTCCTTCGCCGACCCCAGCGAGCGGATGGCGGCCGAGAAGGCGCTGGAGTACATGGGGCTGAGGGCTGGTCAGCCGCTGCGGGAGATCGCGGTGGACACCGTCTTCCTCGGCTCCTGCACCAACGGCCGGATCGAGGACCTGCGCGCCGCGGCCGCCGTGCTCCGGGGCCGCTCGGTGGCCGACGGGGTGCGGATGCTCGTCGTGCCCGGGTCGGTGCGCGTGGCGCTTCAGGCCGTGGAGGAAGGGCTGGACAGGGTGTTCACCGCCGCCGGCGCCGAGTGGCGCCACGCGGGCTGCTCCATGTGCCTGGGCATGAACCCCGACCAACTGTCCCCCGGCGAGCGGTGCGCGTCGACCTCCAACCGCAACTTCGAGGGCAGGCAGGGCAAGGGTGGCCGCACCCACCTGGTCTCCCCGCAGGTCGCGGCCGCCACCGCGATCCTCGGCCACCTGGCCTCGCCCGCCGACCTGTCCGCACTCCCCATGACCGCCGGAGCCTGAACACCATGGAAGCCTTCACCACCCACACCGGCCGGATCGTGCCGCTGCGCCGCAGCAACGTCGACACCGACCAGATCATCCCCGCCCACTGGTTGAAGAAGGTCACCAGGGACGGCTTCGAGGACGGGCTCTTCGACGCCTGGCGCAAGGACCCGCGGTTCGTTCTCAACGACCCCGCCCGCCAGGGTGCCACCGTGCTGGTGGCCGGCCCGGACTTCGGCACCGGCTCCTCGCGCGAGCACGCCGTCTGGGCGTTGCAGAACTACGGCTTCAAGGCCGTGATCTCCTCCCGCTTCGCCGACATCTTCCGCGGCAACTCCCTCAAGAACGGCCTGCTGACCGTGACGTTGCCGCAGGAGGTCGTCGAGCGGCTCTGGGAGCTGACCGAGGCCGACCCCGCGGCCGAGGTCACCGTGGACCTGGTCGACCGGCAGGTTCGCGCCGAGGGGATCACGGCTGACTTCGACCTCGACGACAACGCCCGGTGGCGCCTGCTGGAGGGCCTGGACGACATCAGCCTGACGCTGGAACACGAGTCCAGCATCGCGGAGTACGAGGCGCGTCGGCCTCGGTACAAGCCCCGCACCCTTCGCCTCTGACCGGCGCGGTGCCCGCCACCGTGTGCGGAACGGCCGGGCGGGGGCCAGAGAGCCCTCGCCCGCCGCCGCGGTGGCCACCGCAGGACAACACGAGTACTTCCCGCAGGTTCGGCGAGAGGATGGCCGGGCGCACCGGCACGTGGACCTGTGCCTGACGGCGCCCGCGACGAGTCAGTTTCCTCTCCTCAATCCAGTTCCCGCCAGAGCAGGCACAGCATGACGAAGAAGGCGAAGGAACCCAGCCAGCCGAAGAAGCGTCCCGGCCCCCACCGGACTTCCTTGACGACCTCGTGGGCCGCCCCACTCGGTCGGTGCCTTCGCGCGCACCGCATCAAGCTGACTCCATAGACCCCGCTCGTGCCGGTTGCGGAACAGTCTGTTGAACACAACCCACGAGACGGCGAGGAGGGGCCAGGCGAGAACCGCGATCACGAGGAACCCCCAGCAGATGGTCACCTCGCCCCAGCGCCGGATCACACGCGCGTGCCCGTGTCCTCAGACTTCAGCCGCACACATCCCCGCCTTCGAGAACACAACATCCACGACCGAATATCCCGACGCACCACCAAAAACTGCCTGGTGTGGATGCCAGGACCAGTTCGAGATCGTTTCCGCCCAGTTCACGCGCGTGAAGGTCGGCGTGCCGGCCCGCCGTTCACGGTGTGGTGGGTGCCGCGGCTGGACTGGGTGCGAGCGTCGAGGCTGACGCGGATGAGTCCGTGTGCGGCTCCACGAGGCGGATGGCGAGCCTGTTCGGCTCGGTGGTCCGGGTGACGACCTGGACGGACGAGGAGTAGTGGCCGTCGAGCAGGGCGTGGAAACCGATGCTGACCATGCGCACCACGGCGCCGTTCTTCATCAGCAGCAGGAGGTTCGCCTCGTCCATGAAGGCGTCGTCCATGTTGACGGGGGTGCCAACCTGCTTCTCCACGAGCCGCCGCGAGATGGGGCCGCTGAAGACCCGCACGGAGTCCCAGTCCCCTGGAATCATTTCCTTCAGCGGCACCGTCCGTCCGGTGCCGCGCATGTCCCACAGCTCGTTCTCGACGTGCTTGTTCCGTTCTATCGGCATCCTCGGTTCCATGCCGCAGCCCGTGGCCAACAGGACGACGAGCCCGGCCGCCACCATCCATCGAGTACGCATCAATAGTTTCCCGCCGTTCCGTAGATGTCAGCGTCGGAGCCGGGGTTGTAGCCCCCGCTGCCCCCGTAGGGGGCGGAAGTGCCCGGAGCGCGTCCTTGCGGCTGCGTGTCGTCCGCGTGACCGGTGTCTCCGGGGTCGAGTTGGTCACTGTAGGCGAGATGTCCGGCGCGGTCGATCACCACCGTGTCCCCGGCCCGCACGGCCTTCTCCACCAGGGCCGCCAGCTCGTCCGGGTCCGCGTCCGGATGGGCGAGGGCGATGCGGCGGCCCACCTCGTTGTTGTGGAGGTCCATCGCCTCGGAGCCCCCGGTGTTCTTGGGGTTGCGCTCGTGGGCGGTGCAGTACTGCTCGGCCCACTCGACGCCGAAGCGCCGTGTGAGCAGCGCGTTCCAGTAGGCGTGCCGGAACGCGTCGGCGTGCCCGTCGGTGATCCCGTCCTGGGGGAAGACCCGTTCCGCCCTGTTCAGGGCCACCTTCTGGATGTCGTAGGCGTCCTTGACCCCCCACGGACCGAGCCGGTCGAGCATCCGGGCCTCGCCCACGGTCACCTCGGCGCGACGAATGTTCAGCTTGCTCATGAGCCAGCCGGTGGCGCCGTTGGGATAGGTGACCAGGCCCTCGGGGTCGACGGAGACCTGGTACCGCCGGTAGATCTCGTCGAGCGGGAGGCGACCGGGGCGCGCCGCCAGCAGGGACTGCGGGGCCGTGGGGTTCGCCGGGTCCGTCGCCGGTTCGGCCGCGAGTCGCCGGAAGCGGGCCGCCGCGGTGTCGTGGTCGGTGTGGACCTGCGCCAACAACCGCGCGCCCGCGTCGAGCGCGCCGGCGACCTGGACGCTCAGGTCGCCCAGCCGGTCCTGGCCCGCCTCCACGGCCTGGTGGTCGAGGTCGACCAGTCGCTGGCGCAGCTCGGCGTGCTCCTTCGCGGCCTGCCGGAGCTGTCCGGCCAGGGCGCCGAGCACCTCGCCGGCCTCGGCGAAGACAGCGGCGTCGGCGGCGACCTGGCGCGCGTCGTCGTCGATCCGTTCTCCGGCCGCCTCGGCGGTCTGGCCCTGCCACACGGCCGTCAGGTCGGCCTGCGCCGCCGCGTCCTGGCCCACGACCCGCAGCGCGTCGGCGGCGAGCCGGAAGGCCACCGCCAGGTCGTCGAGCGCCTCGGGGTCGCCGGGGAGATCGCCGAGGAGGTCCACGCCGCGCTGGGCGGCGGCGCGGGCGGTCTCCGGGGTGAGACCGGCCGCCAGGTCGCTCATCAGACGCGCCCGTCCCGCCAGGGTCGCGTCCTCGTCCGCGCTCACGGTCGCTCCCGGTCGAACTCGCGCCTCCCGGCGTCCTCGGCCAGGTCGTACTCGGCCGCACTGTCCACAGCGGACGACGCCAGCAGCGCCCAGTGCCGGAGCCGGCGGTCGAGGAGGTGGAACAGGTGTTGCTGGAGATCGTCGTACGCGCTGCCGCAGTCGGCCGTGCCGAAGGCCACCCCGCCGTTGACCGTCGCGGTGTCCCAGGTCCCGCGCACCGACCGCAGGTCGTCGGCGACGAGAAGAAGTCGGCCGCCCACGGCGCGCAGACCGTCTCGCCCCACCTCGAAGCCGTCCATGGTGCCCCCGCTCGACGAACGATGTGGTGATGATCACAGAGGTGTGGTCGGTCGTGGCGCGCCGCGGCCAAAGATCATTCGTTCGGCTCGCACCAGATCGGGTCATGCCCCGCCCCGCCGTCCGCGTCGGGTCCTGTGGCGCGAGGCGCGACGCGGAGGCTCGAATCCGACGATCAGCCGGTTGTCCGATGCCCCGTGGTTGCTCAAGACTGATCGAGAAGCGACATCTTCGAACACAACTGCTCGAAGGGGTGCGGCGGATGGACGGCATCAGCAGACGGGGTTTCCTGGGCGCGGTGGGTGCGGTCGCCGCCTCCTCGGGCATGGTCGTCGGAAGCGCGAGTGGAGTGCTGGCCGAGGCGGGACGCCCCTCAGGGCTCACCGTCGACGGCGACCGCTTCCTCCTGGACGGACGGCCGTTCCAGATCGTCTCCGGCGCCATCCACTACTTCCGGATCCACCCCGACCTCTGGCGGGACCGGCTGACCCGGCTGCGCGCGATGGGACTCAACACCGTCGAGACCTACGTCGCGTGGAACTTCCACGAGCCACGGCGCGGGGAGGTGGACTTCACCGGGTGGCGCGACCTGCCCCGGTTCATCCGCACCGCCGGCGACCTGGGGCTCAAGGTGGTGTTCCGCCCCGGCCCCTACATCTGCGCCGAATGGGACCTCGGCGGCCTCCCCGCCTGGTTGCTGGCCAACCCGGCGACGGCGCTCCGCTGCGGCGACCCCGAGTACACCCGGGCCGTGGACGCCTGGTTCGCCCATCTGATCCCCAGGGTCGCGCCACTCCAGGCGACCAGGGGTGGCCCGGTCATCGCCGTGCAGGTGGAGAACGAGTACGGCAGCTACGGCAACGACCAGACGCACCTGCGCCACATCGCTGACCTGTTGCGGCGGCACGGAATCGACAGCCTGCTCTTCTGCTCCAACGGCACTGCGGACTACATGTTGCGCGGAGGCAACCTGCCCGACGTGCTCGCCACCGCCAACTTCTCCGGCGACCCCAAGGGGCCGTTCGACGCCCTGCGCCGCTACCAGCCCCGGGGACCGCTGTGGTGCACCGAGTACTGGTGCGGGTGGTTCGACCACTGGGGCGAGAAGCACCACGTCACCGATCCGACTAAGGATGCGTCCAATGTGGACAAGATCCTGGCCGTCGGAGGTTCCGTCAACCTGTACATGGCGGCGGGGAGCACGAACTTCGGCTGGGGCGGCGGCGCGAACTTCGACGACGGCAGCGGGACCTACCAACCCACAATCACCAGCTACGACTACGACGCGCCGGTGAGCGAGTCGGGGGAGCTGACCGAGAAGTTCCACCGCCTGCGCGAGGTGATCGGCAAGTACACGAGCCTGCCCCGCGAGCCGCTTCCCGAGACCCCGGCCCGACTCCCGGCCCAGACCGTGCGCCCCACCCACCGGGCCGGGCTCCTCGACTCGCTTGACCGCCTGGCCAGGCCCGTGCGCGTCGCGGCCCCCGTGCCGATGGAGAGGCTCGGCCAGCCCCACGGGCTGATCCACTACCGCACCACGGTCCAGGGGCCGCGCTCCCGGCAACCCCTGCGCGTCCCTGGTCTGGGTGACCGTGCCCTGGTCTTCCTCGACGGGAAGGAGATCGGTCTGCTCGACCGGAACAAGCCAACCCAGAGCGTTGACGTGACGGTCACCGGCGACACCGCCCGGCTGGAGCTCCTGGTGGACGCCGGCGGGCGCGTCAACTTCGGCCAGAACATCCACGACACCAAGGGAATCCGCGGCGCCGTGCTCCTCGGGCCGCAGGCGCTGTTCAACTGGGAGATCTTCCCCCTGCCCCTGGACGACCTGCGCGCTCTGCGGTTCTCCGACCAAGCGCCGAAGCTCCCCGGTCCGGTGTTCCACCGCGCCACCCTGCGCGTCGACCAACCGGCGGACGGGTTCCTCGCACTGCCCGGCTGGCAGAAGGGCCTGGTGTGGCTCAACGGTTTCCTGCTCGGCCGGTACTGGGACATCGGGCCGCAGAAGACCCTCTACGCCCCGTCACCCCTGTGGCGGGCCGGCGCGAACGAGCTGGTCGTGCTCGAACTCCACCGCGCCGGCACGACCATCGAACTCCGGGAGGCCCCTGACCTCGGCGCACGAGCCGAGGCGTCACCCTGATTCCCACGAGAACGGTCGGTGGAACCACAGGAAGGGGACTCAGGACTCGGAGAACGCGGAGAGGTCGAAATCGGTGTCCTCGGGCTGGTCGGGCGAGGGAACGCGGACGTCCTTGAGCACGAGACCGGTCGTGTCGACAGCGGTGTCCACCAGCCGGGCACCGTCCAACACCAGACGACAATCGAACAGCTTGGTCCCGGCGAGCAGAATCCTGCTGGAGGACGCCGTGAGCTGTGACAGCGAAAGCTCGGGAACCCCTCTGTTCACCCCCCGGATCGCTTCCGCGAGGATGAGCCGGCTCAGGTCGAGCGTGGCGTTCTGGAGCTTACCGTGCAGGAAGTCCAGGGTCACGTTCTCCAGTACGGAGCCGTCGAAGCTGAGTGCGGCGTGGTCGACCGTGATCGCGGTGAACGACAACCTCGTTGACGTGGCCTGGATTCCGTCGAAGATCACCTGTTCTCCCCTGAACCGCGCCCCCCGGAAGCTCATGGACGAGCGCGTGAGCGCGGATCCCGCGAAGGTGGTGAGCGGCGTCTCGAAGACGGCCCCGTCGAAGGTCACCTCGCCGTTCTCCAGCTCCAGCTCTTCCAGGCGGGTGGAGCTTCCCCGGAACACGCACCCGTTGAGGTTGAGCACACCACGGAGTTGGAGCCGACTCAGGTCGAGGTCGAGGAAGGTCGCGCCCCGGAAGTCGAACTCCGGTCTGAAGTCCGGGTTCGGCGCGGATCGAGACGGATGGCGGGCGACGCGTTCGAGCAACAGCCGCAGGATCGTCTGGCGGATCTCCCGCTCCCGCTGGTCGTCCTCCTGCCAGGGGGAACGGATGTAGCCGCACAGGACGTCGATGCAGGTCTGCCGCTGTTTCGTCCAGTCCTCCGCCAGCGCGGCGAGAGCGTAGGCCCCGGCCAGCCGGACCGCGAACTTCTCGTCGCCGAGCTGGGCGCTGGCGGTGCCGAACCGTTCGTTGAACATCTTCTCGCGCTCGCGCTGCTCCTGACCGACAGCGAGGACGTGTGCCGCCTCGGCCACCCGTTGCTTGCGGTAGGCCACGGTCAACGCGACGACACCGCCCAGACCCGCCACCACCGCGAGCGCGATCTTCACCAACTCGATGAGTTCGCCGGTGGAGAAGGCGCGCAGCGTCGGAAGCTGTGGCCGAGCGAGCAGGACGTAGATCCCGTAGCCCGTCGTGGCGAACAGGCCCGTGCCCAGAGCGAGCCAGCCGACGACGGCGCACCCCATGGGCAGGAACGCCACCTCGGCGGACTGGGGGCGCTGACGCAGACTGATCATCTGGGTCTTGAGGGCGTCGCGTTTCCGTCGGCGGGCCCGACCGTGGAGGAGCAGCGCGCCCATGCCAGCGAGGATCATGAGTAGCTGGACCAGTGTCACCGTCATCGTGCCCCCACGGCGGTCGAGCGGGTTGTCCACATGATCTTGGTGTTTCTCGCTGACGTCCGGAACGGCAGGTCGGGCGCGCGGGGGTCAGACGAGGCCGGCCACACGCCCCAGTCGCGCGAGCGTGCGCCCGAGCAGACGGCGGGGTGGGAGATCACTGGCCGTGTGGAGGAGGAAGCTCGCCGCCGGTGACGCCTGCCGCGCCGACTCGCGTTGCTGCCGGAGGCCGCGGCGCACGCCCATCAGGCCGATCGCCGCCGCGGCCGACCCGGCCAGGACCGGGTGCCCGCTGAGCCAGGCGCCACCGGCGAGGGTCAGTCCGGCGGGCAGCTCGGTCTTCACGTTGATCGAGGTCGTCACGGCCTCGCCGGTGAGCCTGCGCAGGGTGCGGCGCAGCTCGTCGAGTGGCTGGACGAACCGGGCCTCGACCACGTCGTGGAGGTACTCCTCCAGCACCGCCTGGTCGCGGATTCCGGCCAGGTCGGTGGACAGCGCCTCCACGGTCTGGTCGACGGCCTGGCCGAAGGCGAGGAACTCCGCGCCGTGGCGACGGCGGATCGCCAGCACCCGCTCGGCGGGCACGGCGTCCAGGTTCGCGGGAACGACCAGGCTCAGCGCGAGGAAGCCCAGTCGCTCCGCCAGGTCCTCCTCCGTCGCCGGGGGAGGTTCCGCGGCGCGGTCGAGCACCGTGGCCGCGATGCTGTCCGCCGTCCAGTGGTTGACCACCGCGTACGCATGGTCCTGGTCAGTGGTGGGCTGGAGCCGGTTGGCGGTGGCGAAGTCCTCGGCCAGCACACTCATGTACACCGCCGCCAGCCGAGGGCTCATCGCGACCCAGACCGAGTTCTGCGTGTGCTGTTGAGGTTGGTAGCCGCTCTGCGACGGCACCGACTGCGCCGCATGGGGGTTGTCGGGTGCCAGGGCCAAGCCAGCGTCGTGCAGGGCCTGCCGCACCGCCGGTGCGATCTGGCTGGCGTGTACCCATGCGAAGGACGGCCCGTCCGCAGTCCCCGGAGCATTCGGGTGTCGGAGACCCAGGCTCGGACGGAGTTGGTCGGCGTGGCGGTTCACCAGGTCCAGGAACACCGGGGCGACAGCGTCCACAGAGGACTCTGGGGACCGGCGCAGGACGACCTCGTCCGCGAGCGCCCGCACCGTGTCGCTGTCCCGCGTCGGGTAGCCGTCCGGGACCAGGCGCACGATCCTCGGCCAGTACAGGGCCGCGATCTTCAACCACCGCTCGTCCCTGACGTGGAAATACGGGTGGTACAGCGCGTGCCGCCGATGTCCGGACACCCTCCATGCCTCCCCTCGGCCGGGGTGATCAGCTTAGGGCCGGCCGACGAGGCGGACCGCGCCGCCCGGCTCCCCGTCACCCGGCTCCCCGTCGCCCATTTCGGTCCGGTCGCTCCGAGGGGTCCGCGCTGGCGGCCGGTTCTGTCAGTGCCCATCCCTATGTTGATCCGTGTTCCGCCCGAGCGGTGCGGAAGTCCTCATTGATCTGTGGGAGATGGTGCGTTGTCCACGTGGGAGAGGTCGAGCAGGGCACGGGTGGTGCCGCCCGCACGGCCGCGCAAGCTCGCCAAGGTGCCGTTCGTCGAGCTGGCCGACGGGCGGTTGCAGGGCGTGGTGTCCAGCGGCTCGGACATCGAGCGGGTCTACGTCTCGTCGGTCGCGGCGGGGACGTACGCCTTCGCGTGCAGCACCAACAACAACCGGCCCTGCGGCGGCGCGAGGGGCGGGTTCTGCAACCACATCCTGGCCCTGGTCAGGGAGGCGGTGCTCCAGTACGGCGCCGAGCGCGTGGCCCGCTACCTGCGGGTGGAGATCGTCGACGCCGAACCGAGCGAGCAGACCATCGCCTCCACCATGATGAGCGCCCGCCCACCGCAGGCCGACAGCGCCGCGGCCGCCTCCGTCTTCAGCCGGTTCCTGCGCCACCTGGCCTATCTGGAACTCGCCCCGACGACCCTGCCGGTGCCGGAGATGCAGTGGTTCCCGCCGAGCAGGGCGGTGGCGTGATGCGCGCCGACCTGCTCGCCGATCCCGTCGCCGGGCTGGACGAGGCCCTGGCCGCCGTCGACGCCGTCGACCGGGTCCTCGTGGCCGGACTGCTGCGTCCCCAACCCGCCCAGGCCGAGGACCTCGCGGCGCTGGCCGATGCCGTCGCCGGCTCGCCGCTGGCGTCCGTGGTCGCCGAGGCGACCGAGAAGGCCGCCGCCGGTGCCGCCGGCGAGGACCACTTCGTCGCCCTCGCCGCCGCTCGCACCGCGCTGCTCGGCTCCGCGCACGACGCGCTCATGGCCAGGGTTGGCGAGGCGACCGGCCGGCCCGTCGCTGAGACGATCGCGGCGGAGCCCGCCGAGGCCCAGGCGGTGAACCTGCTGGTCGCCGCCCGGTCCTGGCTCTGCGACCTGGCGCGCGCCGGCTGGCGGGGCATCGACCACGACGTGGTCTCCGGGGCCGCGCAGGTCGTCTCCGCGATGCTGCCGGACCCGGCCCTGCGCCGCCTGGCGACGGTGCTGGACGGCTTCGCCGCCGAACTCGCCGCGTCCTGCCCCGGCGCGTCACTGGACCGCGTCCCCGCCCGCCGCTGGGCCGACCTGTGGTCCCGCGCCCTGCTCCTGACGCTGCCCGGCGCGGCCGCCGTGCCCGCCACCGAGACGCTCACCGGTCGCCTGCTGCCCCTCGGGGTCGACCTGCACGAGCACGCGACCGCCGCGCAGGCCCAGGTCCACGCCGTGTTCGAGCCCGCCGACGGCGGCGCGCCCCGGCTCGTGCGCGCCGCGGTCTCCGCCCCGAAGCCCGACACGGTCGTCGGCGCCGGAATCTGGCAGCTCCTCCGCCCGCACCTGTCGTTGCTGACGGCGGTCAGCGAGGGCCGCTCGATGGACCTGGTGGACATGCCGGCCACCCCCGAGGGCGACCTGGTCTGGAGCGACGAGCACGCGCGCCCCGGCGAGCCGGCCGACGCCCTGGCCACGGCCCGCGTCGTCCTGCCCACCGCGACCGCCGCGCCGACCGCGCCGCTGGACCGGCACCCGGCGCGGATCGCCGTGCCCGTGTTCCTGGAGGGCTACGAGGTCC
This sequence comes from Streptoalloteichus tenebrarius, assembly GCF_024171885.1. Taxonomy (GTDB): domain Bacteria; phylum Actinomycetota; class Actinomycetes; order Mycobacteriales; family Pseudonocardiaceae; genus Streptoalloteichus; species Streptoalloteichus tenebrarius. The sequence continues at coordinate 386,592 of NZ_JAMTCP010000001.1, forward strand.
AGCGGGACGACGACACCCTGACGTTCACCGTCGCCGGCCACCCCCTCCCCGTCGACACCGACCGCGTTCCGGTCGCCGGCCCGCTCACGCCCGACGCCGTCGCGACGTCGCGCGCCTGCCTCGGCCTGCTGCGCTGGGACGCCGGGAGTTTCCACGTCCAGCCGCTCGCCGTCGAGACCACCGTGCGGAAGAAGGCCGTCACGGTCCACGCCGGGGCGTGGGCCGGCGGCACCACCGACAAGGCCGGCGTCAAGGCCGAGAAGGCCGCCGCCGACGCCGTCGCGGTGCTCCGCGAACGCGCCGGAAGGCTGTTGCGGAAATGACCGAGCCCACGACCGGACACACCCCGGGGGCGGACGCCCACGACAACCGCCGTCAGGTCCTGTACTGGCGGCTGCTGGCCCGGCTCTTCGACCGCGAGGAGCAGGCGGCGCTGGAGTCGGCCAGCCTCGCCGTGGTCGAGGACATCGGGCTGCCCGCCGCGCTGCTGGACCCGCAGGTCTCCCTCGACTCGATCGTGCAGCGCCACCCGGAGCTGGCCGCCGAGTTCGACGGCGTGATGGTGCCCGACGCCGACGAGGAGCGCGACAGGGCCGCCGAGGTGCGGCGCGCGGCGCTCGTGTCGAAGCTGCTGCTCAACGTTTACGGGACCTGCCCGGGCACGGTGTACGCCGAGCAGCTTGCCCGGTGGCAGGCCGACGCCGGATGGCTGGAGCGCGCGCTGGGGTGCAGGCCCGGCGACCTGCGCGGCGGCCGCCCGGCGGCGGGCGCGCGGGGATCGGGGGGAGCGGGGGTCAGCCCGACCGGCACCGGCGGCAACACCGGGACGCCCGACCTCGGCCAGCTCATCCCGCAGATCGGGCCGGACCTCGCCGCCATCGAGGCCGACCTCGTCAAACGGATGCACCTGCGCGAGGTTCTCGCCGATCCCGCGCTCGCCTCGCGGCTGACGCCGAGCATGTCGCTGATCGAGCAACTGTTGCGGGACAAGGACAACCTGTCCGGGGTCGCGCTGGCCAACGCCAAGGCCCTCATCCGCCGATTCGTGGACGAGGTGGCCGAGGTGCTGCGCACCCAGGTCGCCAAGGCCACGGTCGGCGAGCTGGACCGGTCGGTCCCGCCCAAGCGGGTCTTCCGCAACCTCGACCTCGATCGCACGATCTGGAAGAACCTCACCAACTGGAGCCCCGACGAGGAGCGGCTGTACGTCGACCGCCTCTACTACCGCCACACGGCCCGCAGGACGACGCCGTCACGGCTGATCGTGGTGGTCGACCAGTCGGGCTCGATGGTGGACTCGATGGTTAACTGCACGATCCTGGCCTCGATCTTCGCCGGGCTGCCGAAGGTGGACGTCCACCTGATCGCCTACGACACGCAGGCGCTCGACCTCACGCCCTGGGTGCACGACCCCTTCGAGACCCTGCTGCGCACCAACCTCGGCGGCGGCACGGACGGCAGGGTCGCCATGGCCCTGGCCCAGCCGAAGATCGCCGAGCCGCGCAACACCGTGGTCGTGTGGATCTCCGACTTCTACGAGTGGGAGAGCGAGCCGCTGTTCGAGAGCATGGCGGCCATCCACCGCTCCGGCGCGAAGTTCATCCCGGTCGGCTCGGTGACCAGCTCCGGGAGGGGCAGCGTCAACCCGTGGTTCCGGGAGCGCTTCCGCGACCTCGGCACGCCGGTGATCTCCGGCCACATCCGCAAGCTCGTCCACGAACTCAAGACCTTCCTCGCCTGAAAGGCCCCCTGACATGTCCGACATGCTGCGCGCCCCCGCCGAGATCAAGTACGCCGAGGAGCTGGACTGGCTGGAGTCCGTCGACGACGGCCCCAAGCCGTTCGCCTGGCGGCTGTCGCCGAAGATGGTCCGCCTGTTCATCCTGGGCTCCGAGCGCGCCGACGGCCTGGACCGGGAGATCTCGCAGAAGTGGTTCGGTGACCGGAGCTTCGTCGAGCGCTCCATCGTCACGCTCGCCTCCGACCGAGGCCTGCTGCTGATCGGCGACCCCGGCACCGGCAAGAGCTGGCTGGCCGAGCTGCTGGCCGCCGCGATCTGCCGCAACTCCACGCTCGTGGTGCAGGGCACCGCCGGCACCACCGAGGACCACATCAAGTACTCGTGGAACGTCTCGATGGTGATCGCCAAGGGGCAGTCCCGCGAGTCGATGATCCCCTCGCCGATCATGACCGCGATGGAGACCGGCGCCATCGGCCGGTTCGAGGAGCTGACCCGCTCCACCAGCGACGTGCAGGACGCGCTGATCTCGATCCTGTCGGAGAAGTACATCTCCGTCCCCGAGCTGGACAGCGACAACATCGTCTTCGCCAAGCCGGGCTTCTCGATCATCGCCACCGCCAACAGCCGCGACCGGGGCGTGAACGACCTGTCCTCGGCGCTCAAGCGCCGCTTCAACTTCGTCCGCATCCCGGTGGTGACGAACAAGAAGAGCGAGGCGGAGATCGTCCGGTTCCGCACCGAGGAACTGCTGCGCCGCCACCAGATCGAACTCGACGTGCCGCCGACGCTGCTGGACGTGCTGCTCCAGAGCTTCGCCGACCTGCGCGCCTCCGCGGCCGCCGCCGGCAGCGAGGACGAGAAGCTGGAGTCCGCGCTGTCCACCGCCGAGCAGATCGGCGTGCTGGAGGACGCGATCCTGCACAGCAACTTCTTCGGTGAGCGCGCCCTGACCGCCCGCACCCTGGCCTCCTCCCTCGTCGGGTCGCTGGCCCGGCGTGCCCCGGAGGACCTGGCCATCCTCAACAAGTACCTGCACGGCGTGGTCGAGCCGCGCGGCAAGGAGGAGGGCGGGGCCTGGCCGGAGTTCCTGGAGGGCGGCCGCGACGCGATCGCCACGCTGTCGTGACCGCCATGCGCGAGGGAACTTTCGAGGCGCTGCGCGCCCAGTTGCGCGACGCCGCGGCGACCTTCGCCGACGGGCCCGACGCGCTGGAGGGCATCCTGCTCGGCATGGTCGACGACGTCGACCGCGCGCTGCGCGAGCCACTGGAGATCTTCCCGGTCTGCCACCACTCGCCGGCCTCGGCGATCGCGATGGCGCGGCGGCTGCGGGAGAAGCGGCCCAGGGTCGTGTACCTGGAGCTGTGCGAGGACATGGCCCCGCTGCTGCCCGAGCTGCGCAACTGCCGGCTCCCGGTGGCGGTGCAGGCCTTCGCCAGCGAGGTCGAGGGCTTCCCGGCCGACTGGGCTCCGCTGTCGGTCGTCGCGCCGATCACCGAGGCCTCGGCCGAGTACCAGGCGATCGCCTACGCGTTGGACACCCCCGGAGTCGAGCTGGTCCTCGTCGACCGCTCCTCGGACCACGTCTTCCAGTGGTTGCCGAGGCAGGAGCCGGGCGGCGGACCGGTCGACCCGGACGCGCCGCCGGTGGAGGAGGAGGCCGCGCTGCACGGCGACGCGGTCGGCGTGGAGATCGGCGACCTGCGGCCCCGCTTCGCGGAGCTGGAGGAGCACCTGCTGCGCCACGGCCGGGTGCGGCACTGGTCGGAGTGGTGGCACCAGTACGTCGAGCTGCCGCTCGGCGACGCCGACCACGACACCTATCGGCAGGTCATGATCCTGATCGGCAGCCTGTTCCGGCGCCTGGCCCCCGGCGACCCGTCGCGCGTGCGCGTGGACGAGGACCGCGAACGCCACATGTGGACCAGGATGCGTCAGCACCTCGCCGCCAGCGGCGTCGACCCCGAGGACTGCCTCTACGTCTGCGGCGCGTTCCACGCCGCCAGCCGGGTCGCCGAGTTCGGCGTGCACGGCGCCGACACCTTCGAGATCAGCCCGCCCAGCGGGAGCCGGTGGCAGCACGGCCTGATCCCGTCCAGCCACGCGGCGATCGAGGCGCAGTTCGGCCTCGCCGCGGGCTCGGTGTCCATCGCGGCGACCGAGTGGGCCAAGAACCTCAGGCGCACGGGCGTGCGCCCGTTCCGCCTGGCCGGGCAGGCGGGCGCGAAGAAGGGCGGCACGTCGAAGAAGGCCCTGGCACCGGCCCGTGCCGCCTCGACGGCCGCGCCGCCGGACAGGCTCTCCGGCTTCCTGCGGCGACCACCCGTCCTCGACGCCCTCGACGAGGCGGAACTGCTCGGCTGGTCGGTGGAGATCGTGCGCGCCGCGCGCCGCAACGGCTACCTGGCCTCCACCGCCGACGCCATCGCCGTGTTCGAGACGTCGATCCTGCTGGCCGGGATGCGGGACCGGGCCAAGCCCACGCCGTACGACTTCCAGGACGCGGCGGTCACCTGCATCGAGAAGGACACGGTGCCGGGCCGGCGGGACGTGCGCCGCCTCGTGGAGATCATGATGGGCGGCGACCGCGTCGGCCAGGTCGGCTACGACGCGCTGCCGCCCCTGGCCCGCGACGTGCACGACCGGCTCGCGCCGCTGAACCTGAAACTCCAGCAGCGCGGCGTGCAGCGGGCGCTGTTGGACATCGCGTCGCGGCCCGAACTGGAGCGGTGCTCCGACGTGCTGTGGATGCTGCGCTACCTGATGCCCCACGGCGCGGCGCGGCCGATCATGGGGGAGCGGCGGCTCGGCGAGCGGTCCATCCAGGAGTCGTGGGACCTGGCGCTGGGCACCCACCAGCGGGCGCTCATCGAGCTGGGCTACGAGGGCGTCAGCATCGAGCAGGTGCTGGAACAGCGCCTGCGCCGCACCGCCTACGACCCGCACGCCACCACGGCAGCCGTCCTGGGTGCGGTGGAGGACGCGATCCTGTACCTGCGCAGCCGCCGGCTCGCCGACGAGTTGGGCACGCGGGCGTTGGAGGTCCTGGCGACCGAACGCAGCGTGGACGGCGCGCCGGAGGTGCTGCGCAGGGTGCGGCGGTTGCTGGCGTACTACCGCACCAACGAGCCGGTGCTGCCGGCGTGGGTCGAGTCCTTCGTCAAGACCGGCTACGCGCACTACTGCACCCTGCTGCCGACGGCGTTCACCGACGAGGACGCGTCGGTCCATCAGGTGGCGGCGATGCTGGGCTTCCTGTTCAGCATGGAGAGCCTGGCGCTGTCGCTGGGCTGTGACCGGCACCAGCTCGAACTGGCCGTCGCGCAGTCGCATCCGGAGGAGCCGTCGAAGGTGGCGCTGCTGTGGGCGGCGCAGACGCACCTCGGCCGCCTGTCCCGTGCGGACCTGCGGAAGCGGTGTGACGACCTGTTGGGCAACCCGCTGGTGCTGCCCGCCTATCCGAGCTACCTCAGCGGGTTCCTGCACGCGCTGGAGCCGGTGCCGGGGCTGACGGACTTCGTCGTGGAGGCGGTGTCGAACGCGTTCGCCCGCCTGCCCGACCCGGTGCTGCTGCCGTGGTTGACGACGCTGATCAGCACGTTGCGGGCTGGTGGCAGCGAGCTGGCTCCGCTGTTGATCCGTGAGGCCGGGCGGATTTTCCCCGGTCGGCTCGCGGCGTTGGACGCGTGGGTGCCGCCGTGGCGGGCCGCCCGGCCGGAGCCGGCGGCCGCGCGTCAGGCGCGGCGGGCGAGCGGCGGTGGTGGCAGTGCGCTGCTCGCGGCCCACCCCGAGACCTGCGACGCGGTCGCGCGTCTGCTGGGCTGCGACGGCGCCTGGGAGACGCCGGCCGACGGCCCTCAGGGTGTGGCGTTGCTCAGCCGCCACCCGGACACGGCGGTGGCGCTGGAGGGGTTGCTGGCTCGATGACCGGTGGCCGGAGCGGCACCACCGCCACCGCCAGCGACTGAGGGGCGCAGCAGGTCCGCCGCCTTCGTGCGGCGGACCTGCTGCGCCCTCGCCTCCTCCACGTTCCGTGTGCTGTGGCTCAGCTCCCGGTGGCGCTGGGTAGCAACGCCGGGCATCCGGCCGTCGCGTAGTTCGGGTCGTACTCGAAGTGCCACACCTCGTTCTGGTAGCGGCGGCACCAGCCCAGCGCGCCCCCGTTGCGTTCGACCCATGCCGCCGAGTCGGGTGGTTGCACGTCCACCGCGATTCCCTTGACGTGCATGGACTTCTCCGGCGGCAGAACGTACTTCGCCGCCAGCTCCCGGGTACCGAAGCGCCGCACGGCGTCGTCGAACTCGTGCTGCTGCTGGCTCACGCTGCGTTTGCCGTCCTGCACGCACAGCCGGACGCCGTTCTCCTCGGCCCTGGCCCGCAACCGGTCCCAGGCGTTCCGCACGTCCGGGCGCAGGTCCTCTGGCTGCTCGTCGACGTACCGCTTGTCGACCGGGCACACCGGCCCGGTCTCCGGACCCGGGATCTCCTCCAGGATCGCCCCCGGCCGCCCGGGGAGCCGGTCGTAGGCGAACGTCGCCCGCCCGGTCACGCCCAGTGTCGCCACGACGGCCTCCGCGAGCACCAGAGGCAGGAGCCCGGCGAGGAGCAGGCGCCTGCGTCCGGGCCTTGGCCTGTTCTCGGGCTCGGCTGTCGCGGGTGTCGCCGGTGTTTCCTCGGAGTCGCCCTCCGGAACCGCGCGCTTGCCGTTGTCGGTGTCCTCGGACACGGTCAAACCCCCAGTTGTTTCCTGTCCGACACGTGACTCGTCCCGTCAGGGGGAAGGACGTTCGTGCCAGAGGCGAGATGCGCTCAGGTGAGCGTGGCCACCACGTACTGGGCGGCCTCGGCGATGACGGCCTGATCGTAGGGCGCGTCCCTGGCGTTCTTGCTGGACATGATCGCGATCACCAGCGGCGCGGCCGACGGGGGCCAGACGGCGGCGAAGTCGTTGAGGGTGCCGTAGTCCCCGGTCCCGGTCTTGTCGGCCACCTTCCACCCCTGCGGCACCCCGGCCCGGATGCGTTGGGCGCCGGTGACGTTGCGTTCCAGCAGGTCACGCAGGAAGTCGCGCTTGTCGGCCGGCAGGGCGTCGCCCAGCACGATCTTCTGGAAGTCCGTGCCGAACGCCCGGGGCGAGGTCGTGTCGCGGGGGTCGCCCGGCGTGGCTTCCACGATCGCCGGTTCGATCCGGTCCATGCGGGTGACCGTGTCGCCGAGTTCGCGCGCGTACGCGGTCAGTTGGTCTGGTCCGCCCAGGTCGCGCAGCAGGAGGTTGCCGGCCGTGCCGTCGCTGTAGCGGACCGCGGCGTCGCAGATCTGGCGGATCGTCATCCCCGTTTCCACGTGCTGCCGCGTGATGGCGGAACTCTTCATCAGATCGTCCGTGCCGTACCGGACCATGGTGTCCAGATGCGACAGCGGGTTGCGGTGCAGGACCGCCGCGGCCGCCAGCGCCTTGAACGTCGAGCAGAAGGCGAAGCGTTCGTCCGCGCGGTGGGCGATCGTGGCGCCCGTCCCGGTGGCCACGGCGTACACCCCGAGGCGTGCGTCGAACTTCCGTTCCAACTCGAACAGATGATCGTGGTGATCAGCGGTGGTCGTGGTGGGGGACGGGGACGAGGGCGGGAGGCCCTTGTCGTCGCGCTGCGCGCACCCCGCCAACGGCAGGAGCGCGGCCATGCCCAGGAGCGCGCGGCGGGAGAGAGGCCGTTTCGTCGGTGTCATGGATTGGCCTGGCTCTCGTCTCATGCGCCCGGTGCGAGGGTGCGGGCGAGCAGGCGGGCGGTGTCGGCGATCAGCTCGTTGTCCATCGGCGCCTTCTGGTCGAACTTGGTCGACAGCACGGCCAGGACGATCGGCGTGCCGTCGGGAGTCCACGCGATGCCCACGTCGTTGACGGTGCCGTAGTCGCCGGCGCCGGTCTTGTCACCGAGTGCCCAGTTGGCGGGCAGGCCCGCGCGGAACCGCTTGGTGCTCGTGGTGTTCGCCTTCAGCCACGCGGTGAGCTGATCGCGGTCCCGGCGGTTGAGCGCGTCGCCGAGGACCAACTGGCGGTAGTCGTGGCCGATCGCCCTCGGGGTCGTGGTGTCGCGGGGGTCGCCGGGGATCGCGGTGTTCAGCTCGGTCTCCCACCGGTCGAGGCGGGTGTGGTGGTCGCCGAGCGAGCGGCAGAACCGGGTGATGCCGGCGGGGCCGCCGATCTGGCGGAGCAGCAGGTTTCCCGCGGTGTTGTCGCTGTGGCAGATCGCGGCCCAGCACAGCTCGCGGATGCGCATTCCCTCGGCGACGTGATCCTTGGTGATGGTGGAGTTGTCCACGACGTCGTCGCTGGTGTAGCGGATCAACCGGTCGAGGAACTCCCCGTCGCGGTCGAGGTCGCGCAGGATCGCGGCGGCCGCGAGCGTTTTGAACGTCGAGCACATCGGGAACCGTTCGTGCGCGCGGTAGGCCACGGTCGCTCCGGTGCGGACGTTGGTCGCGTAGACGCCGAGCCGGGCGTTGTGCTGGCGCTCCAGCTCGCGCAGCTCGTCGCAGGCTCTCCGGCTCGGATCAGGCGCGGCGATCGCGGGGCTTCCGGCGAGGTAGCCGGTCGCCAGGAGGCCGGCCGCGGACGCGGCGAGTCCGGCGCGCAACGCGGCACGACGGGAAAGGGGACCGTGCGAAGACATCGGTTCTCCGTTCGCAAATCCGTGAACACGTCGAAAAGCTCACGTCGAGCTAATCAACGGCTCCCGTCCCATGTCCAAGAGATATGTTTGAACGTCTTATACACTTTTGATATACATGCGCGGTGGACCTGCTCGCGCACCTGGAGGCGTACGTCGCCGTCGCCGAGGAAGGCAGCTTCTCCCGGGCCGCCGACCTGCTCTACGTCGCGCAACCGGTGCTCAGCCGACGGATCAAGAACCTGGAGCGGCACCTCGGCGGCGAGCTGTTCGACCGCTCCCGGCGGCAGGTCACCAGCACCGACCTCGGCGTCCTGCTGCTCCCGCACGCCAAGGACGTGCTGAGCCGGGTCGACCACCTGCGTCAGGTGGCCCGCGCGGCGCTGGCGTCGGCGGCGCACGCGCTGGGCGTCCCACCGGACTGCGACCCGGCCGCGCTGGCCCGCGTGATCCGCGCCGGCGCGGAGCGGGGCGTGACGATCGGCGTGCGCGAGCTGCCCGCCGAGGACCGGGCGAGCGGTCTCGCGGACGGCTCACTGGTGTTCGCGTTGCTGCGGGTGGCGCCGGAGACGGCGACCCACCGGGTGCCGCTCGGCCTGGCGTCGGCCGCGCCCCTGACCGTCGGGCGTCGCTCCGTGCACCTGGAGAGCCTGCGGCCCCGGCGCGGAGGCGGGACGGGAACCCCACCGACGATCCTCGTCACCGCCGAGGACGAGACCGGCTTCGCCGCGGAACGGTTCCGCAAGGCCGCCGCGCGCGCCGGCCTGTCCGAGGGGCGCGTCCGCGCGGTGGCCACCGCCGCCACGGCGGCAGCCGAAACGCTCGCGGGCCACGCCGTGCTGCTGTGCCCCGAGCCGTTCGCGCGTCGCCACGGCCTGGAGTGGTCACCGCTGGCGGACTCCACACTGCACCGCGGATACGAGCTGGCGGCGACCACCCGCCGCGTCGGTCACGGCGTTGACCTCGTGCTCGACTGGATGGAACCGATGCTCGCCGAGGCGATCGGCGCCGTCGACGACCCCTCCCCGAAGTCCACCGGGGCGGACGGCGGCGCGCGGCCCGACTCCGACTCCCGAGTGGAGGGACGCGGATGAGGCAGCGCCGCCCGGAATGCCTCGCCAGCACGCCCGATCTCCTCCCGGTCGCCGAGGCGATCGCCGAGCAGTGGCACGAGGTCGGCGCCCTCGGCCACCTGCTCGCCCGCAACATCGACACCGGGGAGGAACTCGGGTTCGACGTCGACACGGCCGTGCCGCTGGCGTCGGTGGCCAAGGTCCCGCTGGCCCTGGTCGTGCTGGACGAGATCGCCGAGGGGGCGCTGGACCCGGCGATGCCGGTGACCCTCGACCCCGCGACGAAGAGCGTCGGCCCGACCGGCGTCGCCGCGTTCCGCCACCCCGCGACCGTGGCCGTCGTCGACCTGGTCCACCAGGCGCTGACGGTCAGCGACAACGCCAGCGCCGACGCGTTGTTCGACCTGGTCGGCGTGGAGGTCGTCGACCAGCGCCTCCGCGCGTGGGGGTGCGAGGGCATCCGCATCCGCCACCGCATGCAACGCATGTACGACTGCGCCGCCGGTGTCTCCAACAACGACTTCGGTCTCGCCCTGGAGCTGGCGATCCGGGACGACATCGCCGGGCACCACTCCATCGAGACCCTCAACCCCGCCTACGCGAACGTCGGCAGCGCGTCCGCGCTCGTGGCGTTGCTCCAGCGGGTCTGGCTCGACCGGATCTCCCGTCCGGAGGCCACGGCGGACCTGCGGCGGATGATGGGGTTGCAGGTCTTCAACCAGCGTTTGTCCAGCGACCTGCGCGCCGATACGGTGCGGGTCAGCGGCAAGACCGGTTCCTTCCTGTACCTGCGACACGAGATCGGGGTCGTGACGGCCGACTCGGGGGACCGGGTGGCGATCGCGGCCCTCACCCGGTCCCACCGCCGGGCGAGCATCGCCCACGACATCGACCTCGCGATTGGCGCTGCCGCGCGTGCCGCCTTCGAGAGCCTGCGCCGTTGACGAGATTCGCACGGCGGCAGTCTGTCCACAAAGGACAGTGAGGGGAACGCGGTTCGGAGCGGAGGAGGCAGGCGCGGTCAGCGCTTGACGATCTCCCAACGCTTGTAGGGGGCGCTCACACAGTCCCCGATGTTGAGCAGGTCGAGGTTGGCGCGCCACTGCACGAGGCAACGACCGGTGCTGACGTCCTCGATGTAGTGGACCCACGCGCCGGCGCCCTTCCGCAGGCGCCACCGCTGGTGTTGGTCCCTGGCGTCGCACGGCGTGGTGCCGATGAGGCCGGTGCCCCGGTGGTGGAGGCACCGGCCGGTGGCCACGCCCTGGAGCTGGTGCTCGCCGTTGGACTGGGGGAGCAGGCGCCAACGTTGGTAGACGTTCTCCATGTCCTGGGTGCAGGCCTTCGTGTAGGCCTTGCCCTCGCGGTCGTGGTCCAGGCAGTTGCCCAGGTCCAGGTTGCGGATCTCGTGTCTGACGTCGGCCTCGGCCTCGGCAGCGGCCGTCGCCGAGGGGACCAGGAGTCCGGCGGTGAGCAACCCGAGGAGGGTCGACAGGAGCGTTGTGGCTCGGCGTCCCATGGTGGAGGTCCTTTCCGGTCCGGTTCGCGCGTGACGGCGGCGTGGTCGTCGGCGGTGGCCGCCATGGCCAGGCAGGTCTATCCCGTGATCGTTTCGGGGCGCGAGCGCCGGACCCGGTGGTCACCCGGTCGCCGAACAAGATCACTCAGGGGCACCAGCACGGGCGGCGGTGGCCAGTGATGACGGTTCGTCCCGACGAAGGAGGAGGTACGGCACCGACGAAGAAGGGTTCCCGACGCATCACGGTCGACGGCGTCCCCTACCGGTGGTGGGTTCGGGGACGGCCCACGTACGACCAGGGACTGGGCACGAGTCCGCTGACCTACGTGGTCGAACAGACCGAGACGCCAGGGACGACGTTGGTGGTGACCACCGCGCAGCCCCATCCGAGCAACTGGATGGGAATGCCCGCCAGGCCCGTCCTGCCTGCGGAGGTGGCCGCCACCATCCGCGCCGCTCGCGCCCGGGGCTGGGCGCCCGAGAAGCCGGGAAAGCCTTTCCTGCTCGACCAGTCCGAGCGTCGCCGACCCGTCTGACCTGAGCGTTGTCCCGCGCCGGACCCGCTGACTGATCGCATGTACGACGGTTCCGGCGCGGAGCGAAGTCCAGGACCGTCGGTCGAGAGGTCGCGCAGAACGGCAGACGGTGCGGCTACCAGCCCGACGAGTCCGGCCGAGACGACCACCGCCCCGCCAACCCGGCACAGGAGGCACACGAAGAAGACCAGCGGAGCGGGCCCTCAACCCCCAACTACCCCAGCTCAGCCCCCACCCGCCCTGGGGGGCGAGCCCTGCTCCAGCCTACCGGCGAACGACCCTCACCCCAAGCTCACACCAGCCCGCTGTGGATAACCCGAGCCCCTGTGGATAAACCCGTCCCTCAAAAGGGCGACAGGCTTGACAACCACGCCGAACACGGTCCCAACACCCCGCCTTGCCGCCAGGCGACGCTGACACCGACACCGACACCGACGCCGGCGCTGACGCGGATGCCGGCGCCAACGCGGATGCCGGCGCCAACGCGGGCGCCGGCGCAGACACTGAACGCCGGCGCAGACACTGACGCTGTCCGGTTCGACCGGCTCACCGCCGCCCAGCGCGACACTCTCGACCGGATTCGACCGGCGTCACCGTCGATTCCCCTGCCCATTGGCTGATCCGCAGCGCGGGGAGCCGTTGCCGGCGAGGCGAGGAGGACTGTCCTCAGTGGACGGATGGCGTCCCGGCCTCGGAGTCGGCGGCTGGCGCGTCCTTCGCCAACTCCGCCTCGCGCGGGTTCCGCTTCCTGATCAGGACGAGCGCCGCGGCCATCGTGACCGCCGCGAGGGCCGCCGACGTGAACAGCACGGACGAGGCGGCAGCGGCGAACGCCTGCTCGAACACGTGACGTGTCGTCTCCTGGGCGGCGGCGGGCACGAGGTCCAGAGCCTTCGGCACGTCGCCCTGCGCCACGGCGTCGGTGATCGCCGTCCTCTGCTCCGTCGGAAGCGCCGGGTCGGCGGAGACCACACTGGACAGTCGGCTCTTGTAGAGCACACCGAGGATCACGGTCCCGACGCCGGCGCCGACCGAGGCGAGCGTCGTCATGGTGCCCGCCGCCATGCCCGCCCTCGCCTTGGTGGCGGCGTCCATCGCGACGGCGAAGACGGGGGAGCCCGCGACACCGCCGCCCGTTCCCCACAGCAGCAGGGGCAGCGCCAGGAGCCACGGTTGGGCGCCGGGGCTGAAGGCCAGCGCCATCCACGCCGCGCCGATTCCCTTGCAGGCGTAGCCGATCGCGATGACGTGGGCGGGCGGCATCCACGCCTGCAACTTCCCGCCGAGCATGCCGGCCGCCATCTGCGCGACGAACACCGGCATCAGCAGGAGGCCGCTGGCCGTGGGCGACAGGTGCAGCGAGTTCTGGAAGTACTGGACGAAGTACACCGTGCCGCCGATCGTCAGCACGCGGGACATGAAGATCGCGAACGCCGCGCCGGTGAACGCCGGGACGCGGAACAGCGACAGGTCGAGGGTCGGCGCGCTGATCCGCGTCTGGAGGACCAGGAAGGCGACGAACAACGCGGCCGCGACGCCGAGCTGGGTCAGTGTCGAGGGCGAGGTCCACCCTTGCTCCTCGCCGCGCAGGAGCGCGAAGTTCGCCAGCGCCAGCGCGATGACGAGCAACGCGGTTCCGGTCCAGTCCAGGGAGGCGAGCCCGCCCCGCGCGGGCCGGTCGGCTGGCAGGGCCCGCAGACCCAGCGCCACCGCCACGACGCCGAACGGGACGTTGACCAGGAACATCGCGCGCCAGCCGAGGAGGTCGACCAGCACGCCGCCCAGCAGGGGCGCGACGAGGCTGGCCGCCGTCGACATCGTCGTCCACGTCGCGATGGCCATGTTGCGGCGCTGTCCCTCGTAGCCGTGGGAGAGCAGCGGCACCGCGTTGGTCATCAGGATCGCGCCGCCCACGCCCTGCGCCGCTCGGGCCAGGTTCAGCACGAGGGTGTCCTGGGCGAGGCCGCAGACCACCGACGCCAGCGTGAAGACGAGCACGCCCGTGAGGTACGTCCGGCGACGGCCGAGCCGGTCCGACAGGGTCCCGACGACCTGGGTGACGGCGCCCATCGTGATCATGTAGGCGACGATCACCCACTGGGTGCCCGCCAGCGTGCCGTGCAGGTCGGCCTGGATCTGGGGCAGGCCGATGGTCACGATGGTCATGTCGATGACGACGAGGGCCGTTCCGATGACCACCAGCGCGAGCAGGGCGCGGGCCGGGGGAGCCGTCGTTCCGGTGGGGTCGGTCTCCGTGGGCGAGGCCACGTTGTCCCTCCAGTGGTGACTGGGTGGTGACTGGCCGCGGACCGCCCGCGACCGGCGTCAAGTTAGCCTCCCCTTACCGATCTATGCAAGTATGCGCGTAACCTAATTTGTTGCCGGACCGTGGCGGGGAGCGCGTGGCCGCAGGGGTGGTCTTCTGACCACTGTGGACGGTGGCCACCTGACCACGGGACCGGCCCGTATGGACAGGGGCGGCGTGATGCCGGCGACCACGGTCAGGTCGAGACGCGCGGAAGCCCCTGGTCATGGACCAGGGGCTTCCGGTGCCGGGGACTCCCAGCGAACCAGCGCGCCCGGCTCGGGGTCGGGTCAGCTCGACAGCGGCTCGTGGTTGGCCCAGACGACCTGGTACGGCGTCCTCGTCTGCCACCGCGAGATGGTGTCGAGCAGCTCCGGGCTCGCGGACAACGCCTCCAACGCGGCGACGTCCGGGCAACTGATCCGCGCGATCGCGCTGGCCACGAACACGGCCGCGTGCGCGTCGCCCGAGGACGGCAGGTGGAACCGGTAGTCGAAGCTGTCCGCCAGTCCCGACCCCAGCACGACCTCCCGCATCTCCGCGAAGAACTCCCGCCGGGCGGATTCGTCCATGGTGGACGGGAACGAGTACACGAGGGTGTGAACGATCATGGGGCCAGCTCATCACCGGGGCTCGGCCGCCGCCACGCCCGTCCGATCTCGGTTGATAACCTCCGGGAATGGAAGGGGTGGAGACCCGCGAGCTGGTCTACTTCCTGGCGGTGGCCACCGAGCTGCACTTCACCCGGGCCGCGGAGCGCCTGGGGATCGCGCAGCCCGCGCTGTCCAAGGCGATCCGGGTCCTGGAACGCCGGCTCGGCGTCCGGCTGCTGGACCGCGACAGCCACCGGGTCGCCCTCACCGAGGCCGGCGAGGTCCTCCTCCACGAGGGCCGTCACGCCCTCGACGCCGTCACCGCCGCCGTCCGGCGCACGCGCCGCGCGGGCCAGGACGAGCCGAGACTGGTGCTGGTGATGAAACCCGGCGGCGACCGGGGGCTGCTGCCCGACATCCTCGCCGCCTACGACGCCGAACCGGGCATGCCTCCGGTGGAGGTCGTGGTCACCAACGCCCCCGACCGGGCCGACCGCCTGCGCGACGGCCGCGCCGACCTCGCGTTGCTGCACCGCCCTCGTGACGACCTCCGCGGACTGGACGCCGAGGAACTCGCCGTCGAACAGCAGGTGGCCGTGATGCCCCGACACCACCGGCTGGCCAGCAGGCGCTCACTGCGCATGGCCGACCTGCGTGGGGAGCCGCTGCCCCGCTGGGTCGGGACGGAGTCCGAGGACGCGACCGGTCCCGAGGTCACCGACACCGCGCAACTGTCGCAACTCGTCGCCCTCGGCCGGGTGGTCGCCGTGCTCCCGGAGTCGCTTCTCGCCCCACTGCGCCCGGAACTGGTCTGTGTTCCGGTTCTCGACGCCACACCGTCGACCCTGGTCCTCGCCTGGCCGGAACAGTCCCGATCCCCGGCGGTCGCCGCCTTCGTCCGCGCCGCGACGGCCGTGAGCGCCCGCCGCCTGGGGACGGTTGACGACGACGTTGCCCGCGTCGTTGACGCGTAGGGCGGCCATCCATGTCGTGGACGGTGCGTTGGTTCCGGCGCGGGGAGGTTCACGGAACGAGATGGCTGGTGTCACCGAGGGCGACGACCTGGCGGTTGTGGAAGTAGTCGTCCTCGTGGAGGACGGTGATGCTGCCGGAAGGCGCCCGGAAGTTGACGTACCCGGTCGACTCGATCGGCATCCTGATCCATGAGGCCACCACGAAGGTGAGAGCGAAGCCGTGGGTCACGACGATCTGGTGTTCGCCGTGGCGCTCCAGAATCGCGTCCATGGCGGCGTAGACGCGCCGAGCGAACACAGCCTTTGTTTCGGCACCCCGCACTCCTTCGTCGTGCCGCATGCGGTCTCCGGTGGGAGGTGGGGGAACGAACCGCCGGTCCAGCCACTCCTGGGGCCTTCCTTCGGCCTCTCCGTAGGACTTCTCGCGCAACCTCTTGTCGAGGATCGGTTCCACACCAAGCGCATCACCCACCGCTTTCGCGGTTTGTGCCGCACGAAGCAGGTCGGACGTGAACAACTCCACCTCGGCGCCCTGGGGAATCCGAGCACGAAGCGAGGCGGCGATCGCGGACGCCGCGTGCGCGCCGGCGGGAGTGAGCGCGGAGTCGTGCCAGCCACCCACCACTCTCTCAACATGATGCGTGGCTTCCGGGTGTGTGACGACGTAGATGGTGCGCACGGGCTTCCCTTTCTCTCTCGCGCTTGATTGTGCCCGCACCGACCCGGCGTCATCCCCGGATCATCTGCCTTCAGCGGTCGACGATCAGTCGCCGACGCCCCTGACGCGGCCGAGAAGAACGAGCGCCCAGACCAGGCAACCAAACGCGGCTGTCGAGGTCACCGCGCGGACGATGTTCCACCGGACCCACACCGCTTCGAAGCGTTCCCGCACCGCGGCCAGATCACCGATCTGGTCGGGATCGCCCGCCGCCTCCAATGCGTTGTTGAGCGGCACATTGACCACCATGGTGATGGCCCATGTGGCCAGGCTCAGCGCGAAGGCGAGCACGACGCACAGCAGCACCCCGCGTCGGCCGGGGTCGAGATGGAACAGCGCGGCCCCGGCGGTGAGCACCAGCGTGCCGACGAACGCCACCAGGAACCAGCCGTTGAGAATGACCCGGTTGATCGACTGCATGGTGCTGACGAAGGCGCGGTCGTCGACCTTCGCCAGGCCGGGCATGACCGCGATCGCGAAGGCGTAGAACAGCCCCGCGACGAGCCCGGTGCTGATGACCGCCGCGATCAGCGTGACGTACCGCAACAACCCAGCCATGGCATTTCTCCTGAAGAAGTCGAAAGGGAAGCCCGAACGCCCCTGTGTGGGACACCCCCCACCGCGAGAGTCGGCCTCTCCACGTCATTCCCGGTGTCGCCCTCCACCGGGCGTTCGCTTCGTGTTCCAATGGAACATCGAGAAACGTCCCCGCGCCATGGTTGAGAATCTGGGCCGCGCCAACGAGCGTCTACAGTGGCACCGTGGACGCCCTCGCCGGCCTGCTCGACGGTCCCCGGGCCCGGGGAGCCTTCCTCCTCCGGTCCGTGCTGGAACCGCCGTGGTCGCTCCGCGTTCAGGACGAGGCGCCGCTGACCCTCGTCGCCGTGGTCGAGGGCGAGGCGTGGGTGATGTACGACGGCGACGATCCCGCGCGCCTGGCGGCGGGCGACGTCGCGCTCCTGCGCGGCCCACGGCACTACACCGTCGCCGACGACCCGGCGACGCCCCCGACCGTGGTCATCCATCCCGGGCAGCGCTGCACCACGCCCGACGGGGAACCCCTCACGGACGCGATGAACCTCGGGGTCCGGACCTGGGGCAACAGCCCGGCCGGCTCCACGGTGATGGTCACCGGAACCTACGGAACGCGCGGCGCCACCAGCCAGCGAGTGCTGGACGCGCTCCCGGAACTGGTGGTGCTCCCTGGCGGACCAGGGGACTCCCCACTCATGGGCATGCTCGCCGCCGAGGTCGTCAGGGACGAGCCCGGACAGGTCGTCGTGCTCGACCGGCTGCTCGACCTGCTCCTCGTCGCCGCGCTCCGTACCTGGTTCTCCCGCCCTCGGGCCGAGGCCCCCGGGTGGTACCGCGCGGCCACGGACCCCGTGGTCGGCCCGGCGCTGCGGGTTCTCCAGCACGACCCGGCGCGCCCGTGGACCGTGGCCACGCTCGCGGCCGAGGTCGGTGTCTCCCGCGCCCTGCTGGCCCGCAGGTTCACCGAACTCGTCGGCGAGCCGCCGATGACCTTCCTCACCGGACAACGCCTCGCCATGGCCGCCGACCTGCTGACCGATCCGCACGTGACTGTGGCCGCCGTGGCCAGGCAGGTGGGATACGGAAGCGCCTTCGCGTTGAGCGCCGCGTTCAAGCGCGAGCGAGGCGTGAGCCCTCAGCAGTACCGGGCCAACACCACCCGCCGGGCCAGCCCCTGACCTCGGGTCACGGGAGGTTCGGCCGCATCTCCCGTCAATTCGGCGTCGGTCTGGGGGAGATGTGTCGTCTCGTCGATCGCGACGACCGCGAGGTCAGCGGTAATGGAACACGCGTGGTCCCGGTGGGTAGATGCCGAACTGTTCGTTGTACTCGTCCAGGATCCGTTGGAGCATGGTCGCTGCCTCGGGAAGTCGGCCCCGCATCTGCTGCCAACCCTCGAAGACGATTTCGAGCGGCAGGGGTGTCAGCCCGGTGATGGCATCCCAGAAGGCGTCCCAGTTCCGGCCGTACCACAACGGAAATCCCAACTCCCGCCTGAGAAGCCGGTGGAGTTGGTCGGACGTCGTCACGTCGGCGAGGTCGATGACGACACGCTCTCGCGGAGCAGAGAGGTCGTCGTCCTCGTCGGTTTCGTGTTCCATCCCGAGACCCCTTCTTTCGCTCCACTGCTGGCCAGAAGACGCCATGCTAGGTGATGTTCGGGGATATGTCTCATGTGGACGGACGTCGGTGTCGGCCTGCTCACACTCTTCGCGGATGGGGTCTCCGTCGCCCTTTTGCCCTGATTGAGGGCTGAACGCGCGAGGCGTCCGAACCCTTCGTGATCGCGTGATCGCGTGATTGCCGAGATGCCCGAATCAATGGCGGACGCTGAGGGCCGCCAGTCGGGAGGCGGTCGGCGTGCCGTGCCGAGGAGACAGCAGGACGACCCTCATCTGGGGATGCTCGTCGGTCCTGACGGTGACGCTGTCGAAAGTGAGCTGACCCACCACCCCGTTGTCGATCTCCTTCGTCGACCGGGCCGACACCCGCACCTCCTGCTTCCCCCACAGGCGCTCGAAAAGCGCGCTGTTGGCGCGGAGCCGCCGCAGGATGTGCCGGAACTCCGGGTCGTCGGGATAGCGCGCGACGTCCACCCGGAACTCCGACACCAGATCCGGGGCCATCCGCTCCCAGGCGGGCAGCACCTGGCGCAACGGGCTGTCGTCGTCGAAGACCTCCAGGCAGCTCAGGCCGGGCGTGATCGACCCGAACACGGTGGACAGGGCGGTGTTACCCGCGACGAACCGCCAGTGCCGGTCCAGCACGTAGGCCGGATGGGGGTCCCAACCACGGAGGACGGACGCCAGGCTGTCGGGGACCGAATCCTGGTGGGACGGCGTCCGCTCGGGTGGTACGTGCCCGGCCAGACGGTAGAGGTGCGCGTGCTCGGCGGCGCTGAGGCGGAGCGCGGAGCCGATCGCGTCCAGCACCGAGGCGGTCACGGTGATGTCGCGTCCCTGCTCCAGCCACGTGTACCAGCCGAGACTCACCCCGGCGAGCGCGGCGACCTCCTCCCGACGCAGTCCGGGAGTGCGCCGCCGACCGCCCCCGGAGGGCAGGCCGACCTCCCCGGGCGAGATGCGGGCCCGACGGCTGCGGAGGAACGCGCTCAGCTCCTCACGACGCCGCCGCAACCTGTTGCTCATGGCAACACCATAAACACCAATCTGGTGACACCCGATCGCCGGCACGAGCCTGTTCCCCGAGCCCCTTCCCCGATGGGACCACGTGCCTTGCGCGGTCTTCGCGCCACACGTCGCCCGAGTCCCCGGAACAGGGGCGGAATGATGCGGATCGACGAGGAGAACGACTCGTGGTGGGCACAGGCCAGTCGGAACGGGAAGCCGGAACCGGCGTGGAGGAAACACTCTTGGACGAGGAGCGCGTGGAGCGCGCGGCGACCCGGCGGGACTGGGCGGCGTTGGCGGTCCTGCTGCTCGGCGCGCTGATGGGCTTTCTCGACATCTTCGTGGTCAACGTGGCGGTCCCGTCCATCCAGGCTGATCTGCACGCCACGTTCGCCGACATCCAACTCGTGCCCGCCGGGTACACGCTGGCCTACGCGATCGGACTGGTGACCGGAGGCAGGCTGGGCGACCTCCTCGGGCGCAAGCGGGTCTTCCTGGCCGGCGTCGTGGCGTTCGCCGCCACCTCGACCGCGTGCGCGGTCGCGCTGACACCGGAAGACCTGGTCCGGTCCAGGATCGCGCAGGGGCTCGCGGCCGCGCTGATGCTCCCGCAGGTCCTCGCCCTGGTGCGGACGACCTTCACCAGGCCGGCCGAGCAGGGCCGGGCGATCGGCTGGTACGGGGCCGTGATCGGCGTCGGGGTGGTCGGCGGGCAGATCCTGGGCGGCCTCCTGGTGCGGCTCGACGTGGCGGGTCTGGGCTGGCGACCGATCTTCCTGGTCAACGTCCCCCTGTGCGCCCTCACGTTCGTCGGCGCGCTCGTGCTCGTCCGCGACGGCGCGCCACGCCAGCGGGTCCGGTTGGACCTGGTCGGCGCGGCCCTGTTGGCCCTGGCGCTGTTCGGGCTCCTGCACCCGTTGGTCGTCGGGGCGGAGCGCGGCTGGTCGAGCTGGCTGGTCGCCGAGGCCGCGCTGGCGGTCGCGCTCCTGGCCGGGTTCGCGCTCTGGGAGAGGTCGGTGGCCGCGCGGGGCGGAGCCGCCCTGCTGCCACCCCGGTTGTTCCGACAGCCCGGATTCGCGCGGGGACTCCCGGCCGCGTTGTTCTTCTACGGCGTCAACGGCGCGTTCGTCTTCGTCCTGGCTTTCTATCTTCAACGGACGCTGGGTCTGTCCCCGCTGCGCGCGGCGCTCGCCTTCACCCCGATGGCCCTGGCGACCTCCCTGGCGGCGATCCCCGCCCGCCGGTGGACCGCGCGGTTCGGCACCGTCGTGGTTCCCGTGTCCGCGACCGTGATGGCGCTGGGGTTGGCCGCCCTCTGGGTGGTGGTCCGGTACGTGCCGGTGTCCGCCCAGGCAGTGGCCGCGCAGCCGGGTCTGGTCCTGTACGGCCTCGGCGGGGGAGTCGTGGCGACCTCGTTGATCGGGATGACGCTCTCGGGGGTGTCGCCGGAGGACTCGGGGGCTGCCTCGGGCGGCGTTCTCACCGTGGTGCAGGCCTCCGAGGCCGTCGGAGTCGCGGGTGTGGGAGCCCTGTTCACCACCCTCGTCGCGGCGAACGGGGAGGTGCGCGGGTTCGGCATGACCCTGCTGGTGCTGACGGCGCTGTCCCTGGTGGGCGCCCTCCTCCTCAACACCCTGCGCACCGCCCGCATCAGCTAGATCACCGAGGTCCCAGCGTCCTCGTCTGTCCGCTTCACCAAGTGCGAGCCATCCCCGCGTGTGCGGGGCCGAGTGGACCACCATCGGGTGGGACGAACACATGGTCGAACCATCCCCGCGTGGGCGGGGCCGACACTTCCTGACCTCGCGTGCGTGCGGTAGGGCCGTGGGGGCGGGTGTGTGCGGGGACCGCCAGGGGCACTGGTGTCATCGTCGTTTTCGGGTGGTCCTTCGCCTGGCGCCACCGCGTCCGCGGAGCTGGACTCCGGCCTCGATGAGGACCTTGTGCACGAATCCGTAGGAGCGGCCGGTGGACCTGGCCAGGGAACGGATGCTCGCTCCTTTCTCGTACTTCTTCTTCAGGTCGGCGGCCACCTGTTGGCGGAGCCGGCCGGTGATCCGGGCGGCCGGTTGCATCTTCAACGCGTGCTCCTCATGGTCTGCGACTCGTCCCTGCGTTGTCGGCGTTCGTGGTTCCAGCGGCGGAGGTCTCTGCGGACTCGGCGGAAGAGTTGGGCGACGCGACGGAACAGGGGCGGCAGCAGCAGCCAGGACATGATGATGACGTCGACGGTGATCGCGGCCAGGTTGATCACGAACGTGGTCACCGGCCTCGCCTCCACCAGGAGCGACGGGACTGGCCCCGTTTGCGCTGGCTGACGTTGTCCTGTCGGAGTTCGCGCTGGCGGAGTTCGTAGGCCAGTAGCGCCCGGGGTGGGACGGGCAGGACGACCCGGACCCGGCGGCGGCGCAGCGGGGCCATGGAGGCCTCCCACTCCGCCGCCTCCCCCGGGGTGGGGTGGTGCAGGATCCGGAGGTTCGGCATCAGGATCCGAGGGTCCACAGTGGAGGGTTTCCTGCGGAGGATCTTCCAGAGTTTCCGAAGGATTTTCGTGGGGTGTCGCATCAGGGATCGGTGCTTTCAGTGTCAGGGGGTGTCAGGCGAGGCTGAGGCCGGCGGCGAGGAGGAGCAGCAGGATCAGGAACCAGGTGAGCCGGTACCGCTCCTGGGGTGGTGGGCCGGGCTGGAAGTGGGAGTCGTCGACCACGGTGATGCCGGGTGGGGGTGCGGGGATGGTGTTGTCTCGGGCGCAGGCGTAGCAGACGACCCTCACGCATTGGTTCCAGTGTTGGAGGCGCAGGGGTGCGGTCAGGGCGATGCTTTCGGCCAGGGCGAGACCGAACTCGCTGGTGGTGAGCACGACAAGGGGCTTTCGGTGCTGGTCGGGTCAGGGTCAGAGGTCGTAGCCGCGTCGGCAGGGCGGGCGGTCCCCGTAGGCGTGCGGGGTGGGTTGCGGGGTGGTGCGTTCGGCGTGGGTGGTGGTGTGTGCGGCGTGGGTGGCCTGCCAGCCGGCGATGACGTGGGCGAGGTGTTGGCATTCCTCGCACCGGGGGAACGGGGTGTCGGGTTGAGGCTCGGTGATGAGGAGGGCGAGGCCGCAGAAGGTGGTGACGGTGACGGGGTGGGGTCGGGTGGTGCGGGGGTAGGCGTGGAGCTGGCCGGCGTGGGCGACCCACGGCAGGCCTGAGGGGACGGGGGGCTGGTGCGCGGTGGACATGGGGGTCTCCAGGAGTGGACAGACCTCGGAGGAGGAGCACGGGTGGGGAGGGGGTGGTGGGGTCGGGTGGGGAGCGGAAGACCCCGACCCCACCAGCCCCCTCTGGGGGAGGCCCAGCGCGTGGGGTGCGGTCGGGGCGCGTCGCGCTGGGCCAGGCCGGGGCTGGTTAGGGGGTGCGGAGGAGGTAGCTGAGGATGGGCAGGGGTGGGCCGATGCGTTGCCCGATGAGGATGTCCTCGGTGGGGACGGTGAGCGGGACCTCGCACAGCCGGTGGTTCGGCCCAGTGGTGGTGGGGGTTGGGGGGAGGACGTCAACGGTGATGATCCAGCGCTGACCGGCGGGAATACCGTGTTTGCGGAAGTAGTCGTAGGCGTAGCCGACGGCGTAGTGGGCGGGGCCGCCGGGGGCGATCTGCCAGTAGTCGTCCTCGTCGATGCCCTCGAAGCGCAGGACGCGTTGGCCGCGTTCGATGCGGAACAGCCGCACGAGGTGTCGGGTGGAGTTCAACGGCTGCGGGGGACGCCATTTCACGACCATGGCTAGCCCTCCCGCAGCGTGGGTAGGGGTGTGGTGGCCTCCGGGTCGGACCCGTAGGTGGGGGTGGGGCCGAGGCGGTGAAGCCGGTCCAGGGTGCGTTCGATCAGGCGTTGCGTCTCGCCGGAAGTCTCGGGGGTGTCTGGGTTTCTCGCGTGAGAGGTCCGGTGTGGACGGTTCCACCGGTGGCGGCGGAGGAGGTCGGAGGCGGGAACACCATCCCCGTGGGGTCGGAGCGCGTGACGCGGCAGGGACGAGGGCGTGCCGACGGGTTGGGCCGGCACTGGCCGGCCAAGCACCCTGGCCTCGGCCTTCATGGCGATGTCATGCGGAGGACGTGATCGCGGACTGGTGCTGGTGGGCCAGTTGAAGGCGCTCATGCTCCCTCTTCCTTGCTTGCCCGAGGCCAGATGCGACAGGCAACCCGTTGGCCCCGCTGCCGTTCGAGCGCTGGGCACCTGACTCAGAAGATGAGTGATCCAAGCCACTTGCTAGCAGTTTGCCTGCAAGTTTCACGATCTTGTAGTCGACCAATGGGGTGATGCTGTTGACTGGTCAGTGGCGAGGAAGCGGCTACAGAGGATCGCCGACTGGGCGGGACAATGGCTCATGACCTTGCGCAAGACGGTTCGCTCGCGTCGACTCGGCAAGCTGTTGCGCCAACTCCGCGAGGACGCGCAGCTATCCCAGGACGATCTCGTTGCCCTGGTCAACACGGGCAAGCCGCCCCGACGCCTGACCACCACTCACCTGTCTCGCGTCGAGACAGGACTCGCGCGGCTCATCCCGGATCACCTGACGCGGATCGTGGCGGCCACCAACGCCAGTCAGGACCGGGCTGCTGAGTTGGAGGAGCTCCGCCGGCGGGCCGACGAGCGCGGATGGTGGCAGGAGTACCGAGCCTACGTTCCTGAACCTGTCGAGATGCTGGCCGAACTCGGCGAGGACGCGACCGGCATTCGCAGTTACGACATCGCCTTCGTTCAAGGACTACTCCAGACCAGAGCCTATGCGGAGGCAGTAGTCGGTGCGGCCCGAGCACACGTTCTGCCTGTCGATGTGGACCGCCTCGTGGAACTTCGGATGCGGCGACAGCAACGGCTGCGTGCTCCCGACTTCGGCCGCTTGGTCGCAGTGATGACGGAGGGTGTCATCCGGACTGTCGTTGGTGGCCCCGAAGTCATGCGCGAACAGCTTCGTCATCTGATCGCGATCACCGAGGCGCTGCCGGTGTCAGTACACGTGCTCCCCTTCTCGGCCGGTGCGCTACCCGGACCGGACAGTCTGGTGATCTTCACGTTTTCGCAGGAAGGGGACGGTGAAGCAGTGTTCGTAGACAGTGACACCGCCAGCCGCATCTACGAGGACCGGGACCGTGTGACACAGTGCACCTACACCTTCAGTGCGGCGTTGGCCCAAGCTCTCAGTGCCAGGGACAGCCTGGCGTTGATCAACCAGGTCATGAAGGAGTTGTAACCGTGGCGGCTCAGCCTTCCAACCCGTACAACGAGATTGACGATGCCCAGTACCAGGCGGTGGTCGAGGCCTCCTACCAGAAGAGCAGCTACAGCAGCGGCAACGGTGGATGCCTTTCGTTCGCCGTGGTTGGCGGTTTGATCGGTCTCCAGGACGACAAGCTCGACGAGGCCGAGCGCAAGCGCCGGACCCTGGTGTTCACGCCGCAGGAGATGGCGGCATTCATCGCCGGCGCGAAGGCCGGCGAGTTCGACCACCTCGTCTAGGCCATTGGGTGGTGGTCGCTCTCTCCACCAACGGCATGGCGAGACACTGCTGAGGGCGGGGGACCAGGTGGCCCACACCTACCTGGTCCACCCGCCGGCTCGATCGTGTCTGATTCGGCGGGTGAGCGGACACCGCCACGCGAAGCAACAACAATGAAGCGGGGTCGGCTCGACCTGAGCTGACTGTGAGCATGCACTGAGGGCGGGGGCGGTCGGTCCCCGCCCTCGTTCGTTTGGCCCCTCGTTCGGCAACCTGTCGTGGGGAACCATCAGGGTCTGACTCGGGTCGAGGGGAGTGGTTGCGATGTGGAAGTCAGCAACTTCAGTGGCCACGGGGTGGCGGAAGTCCAGCCGCTCGGCTGGCAACGGCCAGTGCGTCGAGGTGGCGTCGGTAGCTGAGGTGGCTGCGGTGCGGGATTCGAAGAACCCGGCCGGGCCGGCGCTCGTCTTCGCGCCGGCCGCGTTCACGGCGTTCGTCGGGGCCGTGAAGGAGGGCCGGCTCGACCTGAGCTGACCGTGAGCGTGCACCGAGGGCGGGGGCCGACCAGCACCCGCCCTCGGTGCTTCTGCCGGGGAGGCTCATTCGCGGTCCCTGGCCCGACCCTGCCAGGCTCTGGCGATGTCCTGGGCCCATGCGCGCACCGCGTCCTCGTAGCGTTGGGGACTGACCGCCGAAGCACTGTGGACACTATCGAGAGCGACAGTCATCCGTCGCTGTGGACAGCCACCAGGTGGCGCCACACGCCGTCGGTGCCGTTCCCCTGTCCACCAGCGTCGTCCTCGGCGGAGCCGATCTCCCAGCCCAGCGGCCAGAACCGGTTTCCCCGGACCTCGGCCTCGACGTCGACCCGCACTCGTGCTCCGCTGAGGCTGAGCGGCTCCGCGGACTCGACGTCCCTGAAGTCGACCCCTCGCACGAACACGGCGTGTTGGAACGATGCGGCGTGGTGGAACGTCGCGCCTCTGAACGAGATGTCGCCGTGGAACGTCGCGTTGTCAAAGCAGGCCTGCCCTGAGAACGTGGCGTTGGTGAACTCGGCTCCACGGACCTCGCACCGCCCGAAGTCGAAGTCGACGAGGCTGGCCGAGGTGAGGTCCAGGTCGATGTCCGGCCAGAACCCGGGATTGGTGGGCACTCCGTCGGCGCCGCGTTCTGGTCGGAGGTGGTCGGTGAGGACCTGCTGCGCGGTCGCCCGGACCTGCCGCTCCGACACGCCGGTTTCCGTTCCGTCCGGAGACGGCGCCGGGTCGGGGAGCTGGTGGGGCGTGCGGAGGTAGCCGCAGAGCGTGGTGACGACTGCCTGTCGCTGGTACGGGTTGCCCTGCGCCAACCGTTCCAGCATGCGCACCGCGTCCAACCTGACCGCGGCCTCCGTGGAGTCGAGCTGGGCGAGCGCGCGGGGGTACGGGTCGGCGATCGGTCCGTTCTCCTGGCCAACCCCGGATGCCCGCTGGTGGCGGGCCGTCAGCAGGAGCGCGGCGACCCCTCCACTGGCGGTCTCCAGGGTCATGCCGACCTGGAGAAGCTCCACCAGGTCCATGTCCTGACGCTCACCGAAGAGGAGGGCGATCAGGAGACAGGCCATCACGATGCTCACGAGGAGCAGAAGCGCTGCGCCAACGTAGGCCGCCTGGACTGACGGAGGTAGTTGTGACTGCCGCTGGGCCGACGCACGAACCGATCGCATGCCGAGCATCCTCGCGATGAGCCGGGGAGGTCGGGAGACCGCGAGGGAAAATGTTGTGGCATCGGCAGATTCGCGGTACCGCTTACCCCATACGGGCCAACGGTGTGGTCCTGACGGTCGCCCCCGCTGGTACGACACCCACGCGGTTGGATCGTCTACAGTGGACGTCAAATCGAGCGCGGGCGCGAAGCGGTGGGCGTGGGCGTGCCTGCTGGCCTTCCGCGTGCGGCCTCGGGATCAGGCCGGAGTTCGGGCATCAGCACGAGAACACTGATGCTGAGCCGTACTGGCCGTGGTGGGTGGCTGACGGGTGTCGGTGACCCACGTCGTCACGCCAGCCACCCACCAACAGGCCGGGACACCCTCCGAAGATCAGTCGAAGCCAGTGCCCGGGCCGCCGTTCACGTCCAGGACGTCAGACCGAGAGGTGCCCGAAGAACAGGCTGCCCGGCGTGTCCAGGTCCGGGGAGTAGAAGAACTCCCGGGCGGCGCGGATGAACTCGTGGCGGCTGATCTCGCCGTCGCCGTCGAGGTCCAGCTTCCCGAAGGCTTCGAGGGCGCTGCTGGCGTCGATGCCCCACACCTTCACGTACTTCTCGAACTCCGCCTTGTCGATGGCGTTGGTGCCGTCGGAGTCGATGATGTCGAAGATCGCGTGCGACAGGCCCTCCACCAGGTTGTGCCGGCTGGTGTCCACGGCCGACAGGCGGGTCGCCAGGACGAACTGGTCCTTCGACAGCCGGTCCTCGCCGTTCGCGTGGCGCAGCAGCTCGATCCAGCTCATCTGGTACGCGGCCAGGAGCGCCCGCGCCCTGCGGTCGTTCTTGTCGATCTTGTAAGCGCTGAGGCAGCGCTCGATGATCCCGTGGTAGTCCTCCCACTCGACGTGGCCGTCGTTGTTGGAGTCGGTGGCGTGGAACAGCGCCTCCAGCTTGGCGGTGATCGGGTCGGTGGTGGTGGTCGCCATGACCATGTCCTCTCGTGGGGTGACAGTCCGTGGTGGCATGAGTGCCATCCGTGGTGGAGCGTAGGGCCACCGACTCGGGTGACGGTACGGATCTTGATCAAATCGGCCCCGCTTTCACTCACGAGAGTGAGGCTGGACGACACCCCGGACCCCAAGGTCGTCGGCGCGCGGAGCACCAGCGCTGTCAGCGACCAGATGTGTGCGTGCTCAACGTCCCGCGCCGGGGATTTCCGGTTCACCCGGCCATCTTCTGGCCCGCCGCGAAGAGGACCAGGACGCCCTCGGACGGAGTTCCCGCGACGGGGGAGTGACGTTGGGGCGACGCGCGTCCGCACCGTCCGTCGGGCGTGGGGGATCACCAGGTCACCGGAAGCGCGCGGAGATCGACCTCCGCGCCGGAGGTGTTCCACGGCAGATCCTCGACCGGCACGGCGAGTCGAAGGCCGGGAAGGGTGTCGACCAGTGCCCCGATGGCCTCCTGCAACTCGATCCGCGCCAGGGCGGCCCCGAGGCAGTAGTGCGTGCCGAGGCCGAAGCTCAGGTGCGCGTTGTCGGTGCGGGCGACGACGAAGCGGTCGGCGTCGTCGAACTGATCCGGGTCCCGGTTGGCCGCCACGAGGGGAGTGACCACCAACTCGCCGCGTCGGACGAGCACCCCGCTCACCGTGACGTCGGCCAGCGCCCGGTGCTGGGTGCTGATTTCCGTGCCGGTGAGCCGGAATCGCAGGATCTCCTCCACGGCGGAACCCACCAGCGCGCGATCGTGGGCCAGCGCGTCCCACTGGTCGGGGTTCAACAACAGCACCAGCGTGCCGACCCCGATCGTGCTGGAGGTCGTGAGGTAACCGGCGAGCAGGAGTCCGGTCACCATGCTGTGGAGTTCCCCCTCGCTGAGCCGTCCTTCCCCGGCGGCGCGCACGAGCCGTCCCAGCACACCCGTGGCCCGGTCCCGTCGGGTGGCGATCAGTTCGGTGACGTGATCCTCCACGTCCTGGAACGCCGCCAGCGCCCGCTCGTCACCCGTCTCGGCGGTGTCGCCCAGACAGATCGACGCCCAGTGACGAGCCCGGCTCCACTCCGGGACCGGCACTCCCAGCACCTCGCAGACGACGGTGAGCGGCAGGGGAAGGGCCAGGCTGTCCATCAGGTCGGCCGTCGGCCCCCGACCGGTCATGGCGGCCAACAGACCGGCCACGATCTCCCGCACCCTCGGCCGCAGCCGCTCGACCCGGCTCAGCGAGAACGCGGGGCCGACCACCTGACGCAGCCGGTGGTGCTTGGCGTTGTCGTCGGTCAGCATGAACTCGCTGCGGCTGCTGGTCGCGTCGTCCTGACTGGGACGAGGGACGTGCAGGGTGAAGTCGGGGGAGGTCAGCACCGCGCGGATGTCGGCGTACCGGGTGACCAGCCACGCCACCTGGCCGTCCGCCAACCGGACGCGGGACACCGGGGCGAGCAGGCGGCAGGCCGCCAGCGCCGGTGGTGGCACCAGCGGTGAGGGTTGGGGGAACGGAAAGCGGCGGAGGGCGTCCGCCGGAGGGTTGCCGGTGGCCACGCGGACCTCCCCGCGCTCAGTCGTCGATGGTGTACGTGAGCAGGGACGAGACGGTGTGGGGCGCGATCCTCGTCGCCTCGCGCAGGGTCAGCCCGGCGGACTCGCCGAGCAACCGGAACCGCTCCTGGTCGCGCAGCGCCGTTCCGAGCAACACCAACAGCCCCAGGTCGATCTCGACGAGCGCGCCGTACGCCGGGTCGGCCGGGTCCTCGGGAAGGACCTGGTCCACCACGACGACCAGGGCGTGGGACGGCGCGGCGGCGACGCACTGACCGAGAACCTTCCGGCTGTCCTCGTCGTTCCAGCAGTGCAGGACGTTGGCCAGCAGGTAGACGTCGCCGCCGCGGGGCAGTGGGTCGAAGAAGCTCTGCCCGGACACCGCGACCCGCTCGGCCAACCCCCGCCCGGCGAACCGGACCCGGCCCTGCTCGGCCATTGGCGGAAGGTCGACCAGCGTGCCCCGCAGTCGGGGATGCGCGGTCAACAACGCCGCCAGCACACGGCCGGTTCCCCCGCCGACGTCCACGACGTGTGCGACGGACTCCCAGTCGAACGCCCGAGCGATTCCCTCGGTGAGCTGGTCGGCCGCGCCGGCGAGGGCCTGGTCGAACCCCGCGGCCAGCTCCGGGTCGTGGTCGAGGGCGGACCAGAGGTCGTGGCCCTGGCGACCATGGCCCTGGCGACCATGGCCCTGGCGTTCGTGGCCGTGGCGTTCGTGCCCCTCGCGTTCGTGCCCCTGGCGCGGCGCCCAGACCGGGCGGCCGTCGCGCACCGCGTCCAGCAGGCGGGCCACCGCCGCGGCCTCCCGCCGGTTGAAGGGGTTGGCCTGGTCGAGCGCGTCGACGAGCCGGGCGGGATGGTCGGAGCGGAGCAGGTGGCCGAGCGCCGTGAGTTCGAGGCGGTCCGGGGCCGGGTGCCGCAGGACTCCACAGTGGACCAGATGGCGGGCGACCCGGCGCAGCGCGTCGGGGTTGGCGCCCGCGCGCACGGCGAGTTCGTCGACGTCCACGGTCGCCCGTCCGATCAGGTCGGGCAGACGCAGGGTGACGGCCACGCGCAGCACCCAGGGCGTGACCAGGGAGGCCATCGCGCTGAGTGTGGACAGTGCGCTCTCGTCGCGGTGAGTCATCTTTGGACGCCTTCGCTCGGCCGGATCGTGGTCCGGCCCTACACACCACTGTGGAGACGGCGTGCCTGGCCGAGGGTATCTCCAGCACACAGCGTGCCGCCCCGCCGTCATCGCATCTAGTGAACCGTCTTCAGGGCCGACCAGGACCGACCAGGACCGGCCGCCACTGACCGCGAGCGACCTCGACCCACCTCGGCCGACCGCGACCGACGCCGTCGCGGACGGGCGTCAGCCGTCGGCCACTCGGGCACATGCCGGCGCCGCACCCACGGCGGGCGGGGCACCAGGCGGCCCAGCACCGAGAAGTGTCACCGGAACAGGGGGTTTGGGTGACGCATTGTGTGCTCGCGGGGCCGGTCAGTACTCCTGCCGGGCACCATCAGACGTGGACTTGGGGTCCTCCCGCTCCGGAAGGCGCTGTCACGTTTCGTGGTCGCCGCCCCCGGAGGTGGTGACGGATAACCGGGCGCATGTGGGGTGGTCGTTGGTCGAGTCAGGACAGTGGACGCGGCACGGACCGCGAGTTCCCGAGGTGGTGGCCGAGGACTTCGCCGCCGACCCCTACACCGCCCTGACCTCGTTGCCCCCCGGCACCCCGATCGCCCGCAGCGCCCGGGGACTCGAAGTGCTCACCTACCGCGCCTGTCAGGAGGTGTTCCAGACCACCGCCCTCACCCCGTGCATGCCCGAACTGCTCAGCGCCCTGGGATGCACCGACCAGGGCGTGTTGCGTTTCGTGGCCGAGGAACTGTTCAGCAAGGAGGACGCCGAACACCTCCGACTGCGCTCCGCCGTGGCCGGCTTCTTCACCCCCGGCCGGATGCGCCGGTGGCGCACGACCATGGCCGAGATCGCCACCGAGATCGTCGACTCCGTCCCCGCCGACGGCCGGTGCGACGCGATGCGGGACATCGCCCAACCCGCCGTCGCGCGCTTCTCCTGCCGCCTGCTCGGCGCGCCGGACTCCGACGCCGACCTGGTGTACCGGCTGTCGGCGGACTTCGGCGAACTCCTGGGCGGGGAGAACGTCTGGAAGTACCCGGACTTCCGGGACACCATCGAGGACTACCTCCGCGACCTCCTCCGCCAACGCCGCTCCGAGCCCCGCGACGACGCGCTGTCGTTCATCCTGCGCGGC
Source organism: Streptoalloteichus tenebrarius (assembly GCF_024171885.1). Taxonomy (GTDB): domain Bacteria; phylum Actinomycetota; class Actinomycetes; order Mycobacteriales; family Pseudonocardiaceae; genus Streptoalloteichus; species Streptoalloteichus tenebrarius. The sequence continues at coordinate 417,851 of NZ_JAMTCP010000001.1, forward strand.
GAGCACGAGGGCAACCACAGCGAGGCGGACTCGCTGCGGGTGGCGCTGACGATCCTCGGAGCCGGCAGCCAGATGGTGGCCGCCCAGGCAGCGCTGCTGATCAACGCCCTCGTCGAGCACCCCGACCAGTGGGACCTGGTGCGCCAACAGCCGGACCTGGTGCCGGCCGCGGTCCTGGAGTGCACCCGGCTCCGGCCGACGGTCTTCGCCACCGAACGGATCGCCAGGGACGACGTCGAGATCCGCGGCGTCCCCATCCGGCGGGGACAGTTCCTCTTCGTCCACATCCTCGTGGCCAACCGCGATCCGACGGTGTTCCAGGACCCCCTGCGGCTCGACGTCCGACGCACGTTCGCCACACCGCCGTTGACCTGGAGCGTCGGCCGGCACTTCTGCGTCGGTCGTGCCCTGTCGCTGCTGGCCCTGGAGGAGATCCTCCGGGCGATCCGGTCCCGGTGGGTGTCCCTGCGGTCCACCGCCCGCCCCACGGTCGGCGGTCTCCCGTTCGCGGTCCGGCCGGAGCGGATGCCCATCGTCGTCGAACGCCGACCGGCGCGAGCCAGAGGGGAGTGACCAGGGTGGACAGTCATCGTCCGTCGTCGCTGTCGTACGGCGGGGAAGAGGCGGTGCGACCCGTCGCCGTCCCGTCGGGCCTGACCCCGCCGGACCGCTCCAGCCTGTCCGTGCTGTGCGGCACGGACAACGACCTGTGGGACCTGGTGCGCGCGGTCGTCGCCCGCCAGCCCGGGTCCGTGCGCCTGAGCCACCGCGCACACCAGAGCGCCACGTCGCTCCCGGCGAACCTGCCGTTCTCGGCTCCGATCCTGCCCGTCTGCTGCGCCAGGGCCGAGGGAGCCCACCTGTACGACGTCGACGGCAACGACTACGTCGACTGCCACCTCAGCTACACGGCGGCGGTCCTCGGCCACAACCCGCCCCCGGTCGTCGCGGCGGTGAGGGACCGCATCGCCACCGGCGTCGGGGCCGCCTACTTCTGCCCGGAGCAGGTGGAGCTGACCGAACTGCTCACCGAAACGGTTCCCGGGGCCGACCGGGCCGGGCTGTTCCACACCGGGGCCGACACCGTGGCCGCCGCGGCGCGCATGGCGCGCGCCTCCACCGGACGCCAGGTGGTCGCCAAGTTCCAGGGCTCCTACCACGGGTCCCACGAGATCGGCCTGTACAACAGCCTCGGCCCCGCCGGACCCCGCGACCCCGCGTCCGGGTACGAGCTTCGGCCCGGTGGGAACGGGTTGCGGGCGTTGACCGGGGACGACCTGCTGGTGCTGCCCTTCGACGACCAGGCGGCGTTGGGGCTGGTCGCCGAGCACGCGGCCGACCTCGCCTGCGTCGTGGTCGACCCGGTGCCCCGGTTCCGCGGCCAGGCGCCCCACGCCGCTCGCGAGTTCCTGCGCGCGTTGCGCGCCGTCACCGCCGAACACGATGTGCCGCTGGTCGTCGACGAGGTGATCACCGGGTTCCGCATGGCCCCCGGCGGCGCGCAGGAGGCGTTCGGCGTCACCGCCGACATCACGTGCCTCGGCAAACTCACCAGCGGGCTGGGCGTCCCGCTGTCCGCGGTGACCGGCCGCGCCGACCACCTCGACCGCGCCCGCAGCGACGGCCTGCCCGGCGACGCCAGCAAGACCTGGCTGTCCAGCACCCACCAGGCCAACCACCTGGCCGTGGTCGCGGCGCTGGCCCAGCTCCGGCACCTGCGCGACCACCACGGGGAGATCTTCGACAGGATCGACGGACTGCACGACCTGCTGCGCGCCCGACTGGACGAGTTCGCCCACCGCAGCGGCATCCCCGTGCACCTGCGGGGCCACCCCCGGCACGTGACCCTTCTCGCGCTCGGCGAGCCACTGGACGACCGCGCCAGCTACGAGGAGTGGGCAGAGGAGATGGGTTCCCCGGCGATGGTGCGCGCGATGCAGATGCTGAGCCTGCACCTCCGGCTACGCGGCGTCTACACGCTCGGGGCTCCCACGATGAACCTGTCCGCGGCGCACACCGAGGCCGACATCGACCAGATCACCTCCGCCGTCGCCGACAGCCTGCTGGTGATGGCCCGACAGAACCTGCTCCCGACCTGAACCGCGCTGGAGGGCAGATGACCGCGCTCAGTGACTACAAGTCCCGCAAGTTCGGCAAGGCCTTCACCCTCTTCGACCGGGACGGCGACGGGGTGGTGCGGCGCGCCGACATGGAGTCGGTGGTGCGCAAGGAGGTCCAGCGCAGCGGCGCGGACTACGAGGCGCCGGAGATGAGACCGGTGCGCGTGTTGGTGGAGCGCTGGTGGCGCACGCTCGACCCCGAGGGGCGGGGCGAGGTGGACCACGACGGGTTCGTCACCGCCCTGGTGGCCCTGTCGGACGACCGGGACGCCGTGCGCCACGTCTTCGAGGACGGGGTGCGGTGCCTGCTGTCCCGCATGGACCGGGACGGCGACGGACGCGTCAGCAAGGCGGAGTTCGTCTGGGTCACCCAGGAGGACGGGCTCACCAGCGCCGAACGCGACGCCGCGTTCGACCGCATGGACCGGGACGGCGACGGATACGCCGACGTCGAGGACCTCGTCGCCGACTACGTCGAGCTGTACTGCACCTCCGACCCCGACGCCGCCTGCAACGGCATCGCCGGCTTCCTCTGACCCTGGGCTTGGCCCCGGCCCCGGCCCTGGTCCTGGCCCTGGGCTTGGCCCCGGCGCCGTGATCCGTGACGGCCCCCGTCCCCCAGCAGGTGGCTCCCATGCACGACAACGCCCGCCGATCACGAGAGTTCCCGCTGCTGTCCGGGCAGGAGGGGATCTGGACGGCGCAGATGCTCGAACCCGACGGCACCGCCTACACCTGGGGGGAGCGGATCGACCTGGGCGGTCGGGTCGACCGGCACGTCTTCGTCGAGGCGGCCCACCGCGTGCAGTCCGAGGTCGACGTCCTCCGCATGCGCCTGGTGGACCGGGACGGAACACCATGGCAGCGCGTCGACTCGACACCCGAACACCCACCCCGGTTCGTCGACCTGTCCGGCGAGCCACGTCCGGATCTGGCGGCAGAAGAGTGGATCGCCCAGGACCTGGCGCGCCACACGGCGCTCGACAGACAGATGTTCACCTCGACGCTGCTGCGGCTGACCGACCACCACCACGTCTGGTTCAACCGGCTGCACCACGTCGTCGCGGACGGACTCGGCCTCTCCCTGATCCGAGGGCGTGTCGCGGAGGTCTACACCGACCTGGCGAACGGGGGCCGGCCGCGCCGGAGCGGACTGGGGGAGTACTCCCTGTTGTGCGCCGCTGACCTCGCCTACCGGGGGTCCGAGGAGGAGGAACGCGACCGCGCGTTCTGGTGTGCCCGGCTGGCCGACCACCCCGAGCCGGTGAGCCTGGCCGGCCGTTGGGCCGGACACCGCAAACGGCTGTCCCGCGCCACAGCGCGGTTGTCCTCACCGTTGGTTCTCCGCGTGCGGGACCTGGCGCAGCGGATGCGCACCCGCTCGGCCTGGGTGTTGACCGCGGCCATGGCGACCTACCTGTCCCACCTCACCGGCGCACAGGACCTGCTGCTCGGCCACGCCCGGATGTGCCGCCCGACCGCTGACCTGCGGCGCGTGCCGGGCATGGTGTCCAACGTCGTCCCGGTCCGGGTCCGGCTGTCCCCCCGCTCCACTCCCGCTGAGCTGGTCGGCCAGGTGCGGGACGAGGCCGCGGACATCCGCGGGCACGACCGCTACCGCCTCGAACGCCTCCAACGCGACCTCGGTTCCGTCCCGCCCGACCTGCCGTTGGTGTCCCTGGTCGTCAACCCCATGCCCTTCCCGACCGACCTGCGGCTCGCCGACGTCCCGGGAACCATGGAACTCCTCCAGGCCGGCCCCATCCACGACCTGTCGCTGTACCTGTTCGGCGAGGGCACGGACCTCGTCCCCCGCCTGGACCTGTTCGCCAACGCCGAGGTGTACGACCAGGACGTGCTGGAGGGGCACCTGCGCCGGTTCGTCCGGTTCCTGTTCTGGTTCGTCAGCGTCGCCGGGGACCCCGTGGCCCGGCTGCGCGTGGTCGGCCCCGCCGAGCGTCACGCGCTGCTCGCCCTCGCCCAGGGCCCGCCACCACGCACTGTCCCCGCCACCCTGGGAGACCTGTTCGCCGCCAGGGCCGCCGCCACACCCGACGCGACCGCCCTGGCCACCAGCAACGGTGCGACCTCGTACGCGGACCTGCGTCGCGACGTGCGCCGCTGGGCTCGTGTGCTGCGGGAACGTGGTGTGGGACCGGAACGCGTCGTGGCGGTGCTGCTGCCCCGCGCGCCGGAGTGGGTCACCGCGGTGCTCGCCGTGGCCGAGGCCGGGGGCGCCGTGTTGCCCCTGGACCCGGCGCAACCCGTTGACCGGATCAGGGTCCTGCTCGACAACGCCGACCCGCGGGTCCTCATCTCCACGATGGACAGTCCATTGTGGAGCGAAGATCTGGGTGGGGTCGACCCGATCCTGGTCGAGGGGGGAGAACTCCGACCGGTCGCCACCACGCTCGCGTCGTCTGGGCTGCCTGATTCACCTGATTCGCCTGGTTCACCTGATTCGTCAGGGCCGCCTGAGTCGTCGGAATCGTCCACTGTGGACAACGCGGCGTACGTGATTTACACCTCGGGGTCGACCGGCGCGCCCAAGGGCGTCGTGGTCTCCCACCGCGGTCTCGCGGCGCTGGCCGAGGTCCAGGCCGACCGGTTCGCGCTCGACCAGGACAGCCGGGTGCTGTTCTTCGCCGCCCTCGGCTGCGACGCCGCCCTCGCCGAGGTCATCAGCACCCTGCTGGCCGGCGGAACCGTCGTCATCCCCAGCGAGGCGGAACGCGAACCAGGGCCGGAACTGGCCCGGTTCGTCGCCCAGCACCACATCACCCACGCCACCATCCCACCCAGCGTCCTGGCCGGCATGGACCCCGACGACCACCCCGGGCTGCGCACCGTGGTCGTCGCCGGCGAGGCCTGCCCAGGGGCACTGGTCGCCGCCTGGGCGCCGGGCCGCCGGATCATCAACGGGTACGGGCCGACCGAGACGACGGTCGGCGCCGCGATCTCCGAACCCCTGGCCGGAGCGGACACACCCCCGCTGGGCCGCCCCATCCCCGGCATCGACACCCACGTCCTCGACGCCCACCTCAACCCCTGCCCCGTGGGCGTGCCCGGGGAGCTGTACGTCGGCGGCCCAGCCCTGGCCCGAGGCTACCTCCACGACCCCGCCCTCACCGCGACGCGCTTCGTGGCCAACCCCCTCGGCCACCCGGGCTCCCGGCTCTACCGCACCGGAGACCGCGTGCGGTGGCGGCCGGACGGCGACCTGGAGTACCTCGGCCGCGTCGACGACCAGATCAACCTCCACGGCCTCCGCGTCGAACCGGCCGAGGTTGAGGCCACCCTCACCGCCCACCCGGACGTCGAGGCGGCCGCCGTCGTCGCCCGCCCCGACCACACCGGCGCCGAACGGCTGATCGCCTACGTCGTGGGCGCCCACGGCCGAGAACCCGACACCGCCGAACTCCGCCGGCACGCCCTGACCCGCCTGCCACGACACCAGCTCCCAGCGGTGATCATCCTCCTCGACCGCCTCCCGCTGACCCCCACCGGCAAGCTCGACCGCCGGGCGCTGCCGCCACCCCCGGCCCCCACCGGCGGCCCCGCCCCCAGAAGCCCCCAGGAGCAGATCCTCTGCGGCCTGTTCGCGGAGCTGCTGGACGTGGAGTCGGTCGCCCCGGACGACGACTTCTTCGCCCTCGGCGGGCACTCCCTGCTCGCGACCCGACTGGTCAACCGCGTCCGCGCCTGCTTCGGCGCCACCCTCTCGGTCGACGAGGTCTTCGACGCCCCCACACCGGCGCGACTGAGCCAGCGCGTCGACCACGCCATGGCCCGCCCCGCCCGCCCCACCCCACGCCCGGCGCCCCGGCCCGACCCGATCCCGTTGTCCCACCAACAACGGAGACTGTGGTTCCTGCACCGGATGGAGGGACCCAGCGCCACCTACACCATGGCCGCCCTGCTCCGGATCACCGGGGACCTCGACCACCACGCCCTCCGATCGGCCCTGGCCGACGTCGTCGAGCGCCACGAGAGCCTGCGCACCGTCTACCCCGAGCTGGACGGGACTCCGCGCCAGGTCGTGCTGGCCCCGTCCCACTGGCGCCCCGAACTTCGCACCCACCACGTCAGGGCGCAGGACCTGCGGCACCACCTCGTGGCCACCGCCCGGAAGACCGTCGACCTCACCCGGGACGTTCCCGTCCACACAGAACTGTTCCATGTGGACGACCAGGAACACGTGCTGCTGCTGCTCATCCACCACATCGCCGGCGACGGCTGGTCAATGGCACCCCTCTGCCGGGACATCGCCACCGCCTACCGCGCCCGCCGCGCCGGACACACCCCCACCTGGCCACCACTGCCGGTCCAGTACGTCGACTACACCCTCTGGCACCTCCGGCTGCTCGGCGACCCCGACGACCCCGACAGCCTCTACCGCCGGCAACTCGACTACTGGAGCACGACACTGGCCGGCCTGCCCGAGCAGATCCCGCTGCCCACCGACCGACCACGCCCGAAGGTGTTCTCCCACCAGGGCGCGGTGCTGTCGTTCGACGTGGACGCCGCACTCCACCAACGACTGGAGACCCTGGCCCGCCACCACGACGTCACCCTCTTCATGGTGCTGCACGCCGCGTTGGCCGCGCTGCTCACCCGCCTCGGCGCGGGCACCGACATCCCCCTCGGCACCGCCGTCGCCGGCCGCACCGACGCGGCCCTCGACGACGTGGTCGGCCTGTTCGTCAACACCCTCGTGCTGCGCACCAACACCGACGGCGACCCCACCTTCACCGAACTCCTCGCCAGGGTCCGCGCCATCGACCTGGCCGCCTACGCCCACCAGGACGTGCCCTTCGACGCCGTCGTCGAGGCCGTCAACCCCGCCCGCTCCGCCGCCCGACAGCCCCTGTTCCAGGTCATGCTCGTCGTGCAGAACATCCCGAAGATCCGACTCGACCTCCCCGACGCGCGGACCAGCATGGAACCGCTGTACCTGGACGTCGCCAAGTTCGACCTCGGCATCTCCTTCCGCGAACGCGAAGGCGACGGCGCGACCCCACACGGGCTCACCGCCGTCGTCGAGTACAGCAGCGACCTGTTCGACCGCGAGACCGTGCGGAACCTCGTCGACCGGCTGCTCCACGTCCTCACCACCGTCACCACCCGACCCGAGCAGAAGCTCAGCCAGGTGGACGTTCTCCTGCCAGGAGAACGGGAACGCCTGCTGACGCGCTGGGGAACCTCACCACACCACGTTCCGCCGGCCACCGCCCCGGAACTGTTCGCCCGCGTCGCGACCGACCACCCGGAGCGGGAGGCGGTGCGCTGCGGCGACGACTCGGTGACCTACGCCGAACTCGACCGGCGCTCAAACCACCTGGCCCACCGGTTGCGTCGACACGGCGTCGCACACGAGCGCGTCGTGGCCCTCATCCTTCCCCGCTCCGTCGACTGGGTCGTCGCCATCCTGGCAACCCTCAAGGCCGGCGGCGCCTTCCTCCCCATCGATCCACGCACACCCACACACCGGGTCAACACCGTCCTCACCACGGCACAACCCCACATCGTGCTGACCACCCGTGGACTCGCCCAGGACCTGACCACACCCGCCCCCGCGCTCCTGGTCGACCAGCCAGACCCGGCAGAACCCACCGAGAACACCGCTCTGGACGACCCACGGGTTCGCCCCTCGGTGGACCAGGCCGCCTACCTGATCTTCACCTCGGGCTCGACCGGCGTCCCCAAGGGCGTGGTCGTGCCCCACCGGGGACTGGCCGCCCTGGCCGCCGCCCTCGCGGACAACCTCCGCGTGACACCCGACAGCCGGTTCCTCCAGTTCGCCGCGCCCAGCTTCGACGGGATCATGGCCGAACTCGTCGGCGCGCTGCTCAACGCCGCGACACTCGTGCTCCCCCCGGACGGACCCTCACCCCTGGGACCGGCCCTGGCCGACCTCGCCGCACGCCACCGCGTCTCCCACCTGATCGTCCCCCCGAGCGTGCTGGCCACGCTGCGACCCGACCAACTGCCCGACGTCCACACCCTGGTCGTGGTCGGCGAACCCTGCCCACCCGCCACCGCGCGGGACTGGTCCACCGGACGACGCCTGATCAACGGGTACGGGCCGACCGAGACCACGGTGTGCGCGGCCCTGTCCGAACCACTGTCGGGACGGCGACCACCACCGATCGGACATCCCAGCCACGGCCTGCGCGCCTACGTCCTCGACGAACGACTCACGCCGTGCCCCACCGGCGTGGCCGGCGAACTCTACGTCGCCGGAGACGGCCTGGCCCGCTGCTACGCCGGCCGACCCGACCTCACCGCCGCGCACTTCGTCGCCGACCCGTTCACCGCCGACGGGCGACGGATGTACCGCACCGGCGACCTGGCCCGCTGGCGCCACGACGGCCAACTGGAACACCTCGGACGAGCCGACCAGCAACTCAAGATCCGCGGATTCCGCGTCGAGCCCGGAGAGGTCGAGGCCGTCCTCAGCCACCACCCCGAGGTCGCCCACGCCGCCGTCATCCCCCGCGTCGACCCCACCGCCGGCTCCCAACTCGTCGCCTACGTCACCCCGACACCCCGCCCCCCGAACCCCGACGGCGCCGTCGACCACGTCGAACACTGGCGTCACGTCAACGACGCGCTCTACGCCGCACCGGACGGCAACCCCGAATGGGGAGAAGACTTCAGGGGATGGGTGAGCAGCTACGACGGCGCCCCCATCCCACTGCCCGCGATGCGGGAATGGCGCGACGCCACCGTCACCCGACTCCGCGCCCTGCGCCCCCGCCATGTGCTGGAACTCGGCGTCGGCAGCGGCCTGCTGCTGTCCGCCCTGGTCAACGAGTGCGACGAGTACTGGGGCAGCGACATCTCCCCGGTCGCCGTCGCCAAGCTCCGCGCCCACCTCCACCACCACCCCGAGACGGCCGCCAGAACCCGACTGCGCGCCACACCCGCCCACGACCTCACCGGACTGCCCACGGCGTTCTTCGACCTGATCGTGATCAACTCGACGGTCCAGTACTTCCCCGACACCGCCTACCTCGAACACGTGCTGCGCCAGGCCGTCACCCTGCTCACCCCCGACGGCCGGATCTTCCTCGGCGACATCCGCAACCTGCGCACCCGCCACCTCCTGTACACGGCCATGGAACTGCACCGCCACGACGACCCGGGCGCCGTGCGCCGGGCAGTGGAGCGCCGAGCGGCCCACGAACGGGAACTCCTGATCGACCCCGACTACTTCGTCCGACTCCCCGACCTCCTCGAAGACATCACCGAGGTCGACATCCGCCTCCGACGAGGACGCCAGCACACCGAGCTGACCCGACACCGGTACGACGTCCTCCTGTCCCGCGCCCCCACCCCACCCGTCGACGACGACCCCGTGTCGCAATGGACCTGGGGGAGCGAGACCAACGACCCGGACCGCGTCGCCGCACTCCTGGCCACCCAGCGCCCCAGGACGCTCCGACTGGTCCAGGTGCCCAACGCCCGGCTCGCCGGCGAGAACGCCGCCACCCGAGCCCTGCGCGACGGACAGGACCTGGCGACCGCCGTCCACCAACTCCACCACCCACCAGCCCCGGGCGTCGACCCCGAACACTGGCACGACCTCGGGGACCAACTCGGCTACCAGGTCGCCGTCACCTGGAACGGCGCCTCATCCGAAGGGGACGTCGACGTCGTCTTCACCACCGACCCGACCCGCCCCACCCCGAGCGGGCTCTACCGCCCGGCCCCGCCCAGCGTCGCCCCCGTCCACCTCGCCAACGACCCCGACGCCGCCCAACGCGCCCACCGCGTCGCCAGCACCCTGCGGGACTACCTGCGGGAACGACTTCCCGCACCCATGGTCCCCGCCGCGGTCGTCGGCCTCGAACGACTCCCCACCAACCCCCACGGCAAGGTCGACCGCGCCGCCCTCCCCACACCCGACCTCGACGGGGACACCGGCGGCCGCCCCGCCCGGACCAGCCGCGAACACACCCTCTGCCGACTGTTCGCCGACACCCTCGGCCGCCCCACCGTCGGCGTCGACGCCAACTTCTTCGACCTGGGCGGCCACTCCCTGCTCGCCGCCCAACTGGTCACGCGGATCAACCAGGAACTGGGCGTCAGCCTCCCGCTCTCCGCGCTGTTCGACACCCCGACCGTCGCCGAGCTGTCCGCCACGCTGGACCACACCGACACGTCTCCGGCACCCTCGTCGGCCCGCGCGCACCTGCTGGCCGACGCGACCCTGGCCCCCGAGATCACCACGAACACCAGCCGCCCCGCAGAGACAAGGTGCCTGACCGACCCCGAGCACATCCTGCTGACCAGCGCCACCGGCTTCCTCGGCGCCTTCCTCCTCGCCGAGCTGCTGCACCGCACCCGAGCCCACGTGCTGTGCCTGGTGCGCGCCGACGACCCCGAACAGGCGCGACAACGGCTGCGCGACACCCTGAACCGGTATCGGATCGTCGGCGACCTCCCCACCGACCGGATCACACCGGTCGTCGGCGACCTCGAACAGCCCCGCCTCGGCCTCACCCCCGCCCAGTTCGACCACCTCGCCGAACAGGTCGACGTGATCCACCACGTGGGCGCACGGGTGCACGTCATGCTCCCGTACCGGCAGATCCGCGCCGCCAACGCGCACGGCACCCACGAGGTGCTCCGGCTGGCCGCGGCATCCCGCGTGAAACCCGTGCACCACATGTCGACCATCGGCGTCGCGATCGCGGCCGACGGCAGCAGCCGACACGTGCGGGAGGACTGCCAACTGCCCGTGGAACTGGTCAGCGCCAACGGTTACGTCAGCAGCAAGTGGGTCGCGGAGAAACTGGTGCTCGCCGCCCGCGAACGCGGCATCCCCACAACCATCCTGCGTCCCGGCCGAGTCGGCGGCCACACCCACAGCGGAGTGGGCAACACCAACGACGCCCTCTGGGCACTCATCCGCACCATGCTCGACGTCCGCGCCGCGCCGTGCTTCGCCGGCGACCGCACCGGCATCGACGTCGACCTGGTCCCCGTCGACCACGTCGCGCGGGCCACCGCCGAACTGACCACCCGCCCCGGGGCGCCGGGCAACACCTATCACCTGACCGCCGCGCGACCGGTGTCACTGGACGCGATCCTGGACCAAATGCGCGCGGTCGGGTACCGCCTCGACCCGGTCCCCGTCGAAGAGTGGTTGGCGCGGGTGGACCACGAAGCCACCGCGGCCACAGACCCCCTGCGGACCGCCGGCCTGTGGCACGAGGTGGTCCCCATGCTCCGGGGAGCCTCGGCACTGCGGTTCGACCTCAGCAACACCCGACGTGACCTCGCGGGCGCGGACGTCGACATCCCGGAGATCTCCGACGAGATCCTTCGCCGCTACCTCGACTACTTCGTCGACACCGGATTCTTCCCCCCACCACGCGGACCCCAGGAACGACAGCCTCACCCGAGGTGAACCAGCGGCACCCGAGTCGAGCACGGGGAGAGACCATGGAAGCCGAGCACATCCACAACCTCACTCCGGTGCGGCACCCGTCAACGGACGGGACGGACATGGAGTGGCTCTCCATGATCCTCTTCGGCCATTCGGCCTTCCAGTACCTCAACGCCGCCTGCGAACTGGGCCTGATCGATCTGCTGGCCAGGGGCGAGCCCATGACCGCCCAGCGGATCGGTGAGAGCCTCGGCCTCGCCGAACGCGCACGGGACATCCTCCTGTTGGGATGCACGTCACTCGGGCTCCTCCGACGCGACCGCGAGACCTACTGCCTCGCACCCCGGGTGGCTGACCTGGTGGAGCGCGGAATCTGGCCACACGTCCAGAACGTCGTCGCGTTCGAACAACACATCGTCTACGAGGGGCAGGCCGACTTCACCGAGTCCCTGCGACGCAACACCAACGTCGGACTGCGACGGATCCCGGGCGAAGGGAACGACCTCTACCGCCGCCTGTCGCAGACACCTCACCTGAGCGAAACCTTCTACCGCTACATGAACTCGTGGTCACGGCTGGCCAACGGCCACCTCGCGCGCTGCCTGGACCTCTCCGAGGCCCGCGCGCTGCTCGACTGCGGGGGCGGCGACGCGGTCAACGCGATCGCCCTCGCGCACGCCAACCCCCATCTCCACGTCACCGTTCTGGAGATGCCCGCCTACGTGAGCATGGCGGAGGAGAAGATCAGCGGGTTCGGGCTGGACGGGCGGGTCACCGTCCGCGGGTTCGACCTCTTCGCCGACGAGTTCCCGGATGGCTACGACTGCGTGCTCTTCGCACACCAGATGGTGATCTGGACGCCGGAACAGAACACCGAGCTGTTGCGGAAGGCGCACCGGGCGTTGGTGCCGGGCGGGCGGGTCGTCATCTTCAACTCCATGTCGAACGACACCGGAGACGGCCCGTTGATCGCAGCGTTGGACAGCGTGTACTTCGCGGCCCTCCCCGCGGAAGGCGGCATGATCTACCCGTGGCGGCAGCACGAGAAGTCGATGGCGGACGCCGGCTTCGTCGGATTCGAGAGAATCCCGTGCCCCACGTGGACACCCCACGGAATCCTCATCGGACGGAAACCGAAGGAATGACCGTGAAGGGCTCCCCGGGGTTCCCAGGGCGGAGCCGGGGGAGTGCGGCGGACAGACCGTTGTCTCGGTCACGGGCTGGCCCGGGACTGGGGCGTGCGCGGCCTCGTCGTGGGTCTGAGGCGGCCGACCCAGGCGGAGCGGGGCTGCCTGCTCCGAGCGGTGACCAGGCTCCGGTGGCAGGGGTTGCGCTGGGTGCTGGCTCGGGGGTTCTCGGGCGCGAGCCCGGCATGGTCAACTTCCTGACCAGGGGATTTGACCTTCCGGGGGACGCTGCGTACATTCTCCGGGGCCAGCGCGGAACGGACCCCGAATCGGGGGCCGGAGTGCTGGAGCCGCGAACCAAGCTCCCACCGG
>NZ_JAMTCP010000002.1 GCF_024171885.1 Streptoalloteichus tenebrarius
TACCTGCGGCAGACCGAGAAGATCGCGGCCGAGACGCAGGCCAAGGCCGTGGAGTCCAACGCCGTCCTGGGCGACGCCTACGCCCTGTCCGGCGGCAAGAGCATCGGCCGGCTGGTGGCCGAGATGCGGGCGGTGGACCCGAAGGCCGTCGCCGAGGCGCTCAAGCCCGACATCGCTGCGGTGATCCGCGAGGTGCTGGGCGACGACAACGCCAAGCAGGCCGACGCGATCGTGGACAAACTCGCCGAGCGCCTGGGCAGGAAACCGGCCGACGCGCCGGAGGCCGCCGAGGCCGGACAGACCCAGGGTGAACAGGCCCAGGGCGAGCAGGCCCAGGGCGAGCAGGCGGCACAGGCGGCCTCCTGACCGCCGTCGCCGGCCCGTCCCTCCTCGGCGAACACCCGACACACCGCGTTCGACACGCCGCCCGACCACGCCCCTCGGTGGTCGGGCGGCGTGCGCCATCCGAACTAACGAAGCGGCAACGAACAGATCACCGGCCGAATCCTTCGGCGACGTGACTCATTAGCGGGTTGGACGCTTCCCGAGATCCCCCCGGATCCCCCTCCCCCGACCCCAGGAGTTCGTCGCATGCGGCACCGCCCCGTGCTGTCCGCTCTCGGCCGCGCCCTGACCGCGGCCGGTCTCGTGCTCGTCGCGCTGGCGCCGCCCGGCGCTGCCGCGGCCGCGCCGGAGAACCCCCCCGCCTCCGGCGACCCCCGCGCCGTCGCCTCGCCCGGCAACGCCGTCAAGTGCTCCGACGTGAGCCTGGCCGGCGAACTGGTGGACCTCGCGCACACCGTGGACGAGTCCCGCGCCACCCTCGACGTCACCGGCCTGCCCGAGGGGCTCACGGTGACCGGCGTCGTCGTCAAGGGCGGGCCGGCCTACAACAGCTACCTGCCCTCGGCGCTGGGCCCCCTGCCGTGGCGCGGCCTGCACGCGCCGGTCAACCCCAGCGGCAAGCCGGCCCAGATCAGCCACTGGTTCGCCTGTGCCCAGCGGACCGCCCCCACCACCCCCCGCCCCACACCCCTCATGGTCGTCCCGACGCCGGCCGCTCCACCGCCCACTGGTGCGGTGCCCAACCCCGCGCCTCCGCGCACCATGGCCCCGCACCCGGGCGTCACGCCGACGGACGCCCTGCCGCCCGCGCCGGCCGGGAGCGCCATCGCGACGCCGTCGGCGCCGTCGACACCCTCCTCCTCGTCCACCGTGCAGGCCGCCCCCGCCCCGAGGGACGACGCCGGGAACCTGGCGTCGACCGGCTTCGACGGCGGGTGGCTGATCCCGGTGGGCGCGCTGCTGCTGCTCGGCGGCGGCGTGGCGCTGGCGGTGCCCCGGGTCCGCGCGGGACTGCGCCGCCGCCACTGATCCGGCGACAACCTGTCACCTACTCGGGTGCCCCGAGGGTGGTCCTCGGGGCACCCGTCGTGCGACGCGGCGCCCCGGGAACCGTCGACACTCTGTCATCGCCCTGCCGATCCGTACTGTGGTCGGCAGACTGCGAACGGCGACGGCCGGGGTGGCCGGCGGGACGCGGTCCGGGGGGTGGCGCGTGGGATGGTCCGGGCGACTGGGCTGGTCGGAGTGGGTCGAGCTGGCCCGCGCCGGCCGGGCCGCCCCGCGGTGGCAGCTCGTCGTGGCCGGCGTGGTCTCCGCCCTGTGGTCGTGCTGGATGATCGACCAGGTGGGGGCGGGTCGCAGCCCGCTCGGCGTGCTGCGGGCCGGCCTGGTCTGGGCTGACCTGCCCGCCGACTGGCTGGACCAGGCCAGGGCCTGGTTGGCGGCCCCGCACCGGCGTCCGGTGGTCGACGCGGCCGCGTGGGCCGTGGGCGGGTTGTGGGCGGCGACCCACCGCCGGCGCGTGCTCCCGGCCGTCGTGGGCTGGCTCGTGCTGCTGACGGTGGCCGACGCGCTCGGCTACGCCGTCGCCGCCCGGCACGCCGGGTTCGGGTTCGCCGTGGTCGTCGGCGTGTTGTTGCTGCTCTCCGTGCCCCTGCGTCGTCGGCCCATGGGACGTGGGGTCCGGCTCTACCCGAAGGACGTCTTCGTCGCGGCTGCCAGGGCGGCGGCGCTGACGATCCTCGTGCCGCTGTCGGCGCCCCTGCTCGTGGTGGCCGCGCTGTGTGACCCGTACCTGACCGTGCCGCCCCGGCGGCTTCCGGTGCGGCTGCCGTTGCCCCGACCACGCGCGGACGCTGACGCCGACGTTCCCGCCCGGCGGGACCCGGAGCGGCAGGCGGACCCCCGGAGCCAGCGGCCCTGAAACCCGAGATCCGACGTCAAGAGCGCCGACGCCGAGAGGGCCAACGCCGCGAGACCCGGACACCGCGAGGGGCCGACGCCCGAAGGCGTCGGCCCCTCGTCGCGGGTACGGACCTCAGCCGGCGAGGACGTCCTCGATCGTGGTCAGCGGCAGGTCGTGCGCCTCGGCCACCGCGGCGTTGGTGACCACGCCGTCGTGGGTGTTCAGGCCGAGAGCCAGCGCCTGGTCCTCGCGCAGCGCGGTCCGCCAGCCCTTGTTCGCCAGGGCGATGGCGTAGGGCAGGGTGACGTTGGTCAGCGCGAAGGTCGAGGTGCGCGGCACGGCGCCCGGCATGTTGGCGACGCAGTAGAACACGGTGTCGTGCACGGCGAAGGTCGGCTCGGCGTGCGTGGTGGGCCGCGAGTCCTCGAAGCAGCCGCCCTGATCGATGGCGATGTCGACGAGCACGCTGCCCGGCTTCATCCGCTTGACCAGGTCGTTGCTCACCAGCTTCGGGGCCTTGGCGCCCGGCACCAGCACGGCGCCGATCACCAGGTCGGCCTCCAGCACGGCCTGCTCGACCTCGAAGGCGTTGGACGCGACGGTGCGCAGCCGGCCGTGGTACTGGGCGTCGGCGGCCCGCAGCTTGTCCACGGACAGGTCCAGCACGGTCACGTCCGCGCCCATGCCCACGGCGATCGAGGCGGCGTTCATGCCGGACACGCCGGCGCCGAGGATGGTGACCTTGGCCGGGTGGACGCCGGGCACGCCGCCGAGCAGCACGCCCCGGCCGCCCCGGGACTTCATCAGGGTCTCGCCGCCGACCTGGGTCGCCAGCCGGCCGGCGACCTCGCTCATCGGGGCGAGCAGCGGCAGCGCCCGGTTGGGCAACTGCACGGTCTCGTAGGCGATGCCGGTGACCTTGCGCTCCAGCAGCGCGTCGGTGCACTCGCGCGACGCGGCGAGGTGGAGGTAGGTGAACAGGGTCTGGCCGGCGCGCATCCGGCCGTACTCCTCGGCGATCGGCTCCTTGACCTTGAGGATCAGGTCGGCGGTCGCCCACACCTCGTCGGCGGTCGGCAGGATCTTCGCGCCCGCCGCGGTGTACTCCGCGTCGGTGATGGACGAGCCCAGGCCGGCGCCCTGCTCGACGTACACCTCGTGGCCGTTGCGCACGAACTCCAGTACGCCGGCCGGGGTGATGGCCACCCGGTACTCGTGGTTCTTGACTTCGCGGGGGACGCCGACCTTCATCACGGACTCCTCGAACGAACAACGCTGTTGGTAGCCGATGGTCGGGCCTGCTCCGAACAGGTGTCATCGGTGCGCCCGCACCAAGCTGCCGGGAAGCATTCGTGCACGCTGCACAGGTTCGCCGGTCAGGGGCGCGCGGGCGGGGTGGCCGGACCCGGTCAACGCCCCGCGCCCAGCGCGACGAGCTGGAGCTGGAGCGCCAGCCGCACGTCGGGGTCGTCCAGCCGGGCCGGCGCGATCTCGGCGATGCGGCGCATCCGGTACCGCAGGGTGTTGCGGTGCACGTGCAGGCGGCGCGCCACCGCCGCCTGGTCGCCGGCGTGCGTCAGCCAGGCCGCCAGGGTCTCCACGTACCGGGTGCCGTGCGCGGCGTCGTGCTCGCGGAGCAACCGGACCGGGCCGGACTCCAGCAGCTCGGCCAACGCGTCCGAGCCGGCCACGCGCCGCACGACCAGCCGCGCCCACACCTCCTCGAACCGCGCCCACCGGCCCAGCCCCGGTGAGGAGTGCAGCAACGCGTGCACCTCGTCGGCCTGCGCCCTGGCCCTGGCCAGGTCGCCGACCTCGGTGGCCGGCGCGCTGATCCCGGCCAGCACCTGCACCCCCGGCGCCAGCTCGGCCAACGCCCGCGACAGCCACTCCCAGCGGGGGACGACGTCGGTGGGCTGGTCGCACTCGACCACCGCGTAGACGGCGCCGCCGACCTCCGCCAGCGGCGTCCGCGCCGGAAGGCCGCTGGCCGAGCGCAGGCGCTCCCACAGGGCCAGCCGCAACGCCTCGGCCCGCTCCGGAGCGGTCTCCCCGTCGGCGGCCCTGCGCAGGCCGAACGCCACCACGCGGTGGGGGACCGCGCGCAGCCCGAGCCGGGCGGCGGCCGAGGCCACGTCGCCCGAGCCGTGCAGCACGGTGGCGACCAGGTCCCGCATGAGGCGTCGTTCCACGTCGGTGCCGGCCCGCAGCCGCAGCAGGTGCAGGGCGACGACGGCGGCGGTGTCAGCGAACGCGGCGGCCCGTTCGGCGGACACCGGCCCCGGCACCACCGCCCAGATCGAGCCGAGCAGCTCCGACCCCACCTTCACCGGCATGATCAGCCGGGGGAGGGTGCCGTCCTCCAGGCTGGGCACGAACACCGGCTCGGCGCCCTTGCCGACCTCCCGCAGCACGCCCCGCCGGCGGAACTGCTGGAGGGTGGCGTCGGGGACGCGGCGGCCGATGATCGTGGCCACGCGCGCCGGGTCGGCCCTGTCCTGGCGCGAGGAGTAGGCCAGCACGCGCGAGCCGGCGTCCTCGATGGTCACCGGCGCGTCGATCACGGCGGCGATCGCGTCGGCCAGCGTGAACAGGTCGGTGAACTCGCCGCCGCCGGACAGGTCGGGCGCGGCCGTGGTCTCCAGGTCGAGCACCGACCGCAGCAGCCACAGCACCTGGGTCCACGCGGCGCGTCGGGTGACCGACAGCAGGCCGAGGCCGGCGTCGGCGGCGGCGCGGCGCACCGAGGGGTCGGCGGCCACGGGCTCCTTGAGCACGAGCGCCCCGGCGGTGGCGCACTGCCCGACCAGGCGTTCCGCCTGGTCCACGGCGGTGACCGCGACCCCGAGCACCAGGTCGCCAGGATGGGCGTCCGGGGCGGCGTCCGGCTCGGCGATCACCAGATCGCCGACAGGGGCGTCCAGGTCCGCCGGCTCGACCAGCACCGTGGCCAGCGGCGGCCCGACCGATTCCAGCACCCGCCGCAGCGCAACCACGGCATTCAGTGTGAAGCACGCCGCGGGTCCCGCGTGCCGCCTCGCGGCCGGCGGAGGCGTGCGCCGTCCGGCTCCGCGGGTCAGTCCCGGGTGACGAGCACGCGCAGCGGCGCGCGGAAGGACAACAGGTCGAGCATCGGCGGGTCGGCCTCGACCAGCCGCACGTCGGGCAGGCGCGCGGCGGCGGTGCGCAGCACGACCGCCGCCTCGGCCCTGGCCAGCTCGGCGCCCAGGCACAGGTGCCGGCCGAGCCCGAACGCGAGGTGGCGCCGGCCCTCCGCCCTGCCGGGGCAGAACCGCTCCGGCTCGGAGTACGCGGCGGGGTCGGTGTTGGCCCCGGCCAGCATCAGCAGCAGGTGCGCGCCGGCCGGCAGGTCCACGCCCCCCAGTCGGGTGGGCTGGGAGGTGACCCGCCGCCAGGTCGGCAGCGGCGGCTCGTGCCGCAGGATCTCCTCGACGCAGGCGGCGGTCAGCCCGGGGTCCTCCGGGAGCCTCCGCCACAGCTCGGGCCGGGCGACCAGCCGGCGCAGGGCGGTGGACAGCAACTGGGTCGTGGTCTCCTGCCCGGCGATCAGCAGGAAGTAGCAGACGCCGACGGCCTCGTCGACGTCGAGCGGCTCCCCGTCGGGCCGGCGGTGCGCCACCAGCGCGGAGAACAGGTCCTCTCCGTCCGGGCTGGCCGCGCGGACCTGGTCGGCGAGCCAGCGGTGGAACTCGCCGGCGGCGTGCGCGAGCTCCACCTGGCGCTCCGGCCCCGGGTTGCCCCAGAACAGCTCCAGCGAGGCCGTGCTCCACCCCTTGAGCGTGGGCACGTCGACGGGGGGCAGGCCGAGCATCGCCAGCAGCAGCCGGCACGGCAGGTCACGGGCCACGGCCGCGACCAGGTCGGCCCGGCCGGTGGCGGTCAGCTCGGCCTCGGCGACCGCGACGTGCTCGTCGGCGAGGCGCTCGATCAGCGGCGTGGCCTCGGCGACCCGGCGCGCGGTGAAGAACCGGGCGACGAGCCGCCGCAACCCCGGGTGGGTGGGGGTGCCGTTGTTGGCCAGTGTGGGCGGCAGGGCGAAACCGGCGCGGGCGAGCACCCGCAGCGCCCGGATCGGGATGGGGGTGACGGCGGTCAGCGCGTTGTCGGGGTGGAAGGTGTCCGCGTCGAGCAGCGCCGCGCGCACGTCCTCATGCCGGCTGACCAGCCACAACCCGGTCGCGGGGTCGTGGTGGACGGGCGCCTGCTCGCGCAGCGCGCGGAGCGTGGGGTACGGGTCGCGGACGTACTCGTCGCCGAAGAGGTCGACAGCCAGCTCCGTGGTCCGCACGGCAGGACCGTAACGCGGGCGTCGGCGGCGTCGACCGTGACACCCGCCACGCCGGTGTGACCGGCGCGGGATGCGAAACTGCCGGCGTGACCGCGACCAGGCCGCCCGTCGACCCCGCCAGCGTCTTCGACTGGGTGGACGTGCGGTCGGCGGCCAGGGCGCGCGCCGGGCTCACCCGGCGGCTGCGCCCCCGCCCGGCCACGACCGGCCTGCTCGACCTGGCCTCCAACGACTACCTCGGCCTCGCCCGGCACCCGCTGGTGTGCGCGGCGGCGGCCGACGCCGCCCAGCGGTGGGGTGCGGGGGCGACGGGATCACGGCTGGTCACGGGCACGACCGAGCTGCACGCGGACCTGGAGGCCGAGCTGGCCGCGTTCTGCGGGGTGGAGGCCGCGCTGGTGTTCTCCTCGGGCTGGGCCGCCAACCTCGGCGCGCTGGCCGCCCTCAGCGGACCCGGCACCCTCGTCGTCGCCGACGCGTTCAACCACGCCTCGTTGATCGACGGCTGCCGGCTCGCCCGTGGTGAGACCGAGGTGGTGCCGCACGTCGACCCGGCGGCGGTGCGGGCGGCGCTGGCCGGGCGGACCCGGCGGCGCGCCCTCGTGGTCACCGACGCCGTGTTCTCGGTCGACGGCGATCTCGCGCCGCTCCCGGAGATCGCCGCCGCCGCCAGGGAGCACGGAGCCGGGCTGGTGGTGGACGACGCGCACGGGCTGGGCGTCGTGGGCGAGGGTGGTCGCGGCTCGGTCGCCGACGCGGGCCTGGCCGGCGCGCCCGACGTGGTGGTGACGACGACCCTGTCGAAGTCCCTGGGCTCGCAGGGCGGCGCGGTGCTCGGCCCCCGTCGGGTCATCGACCACCTGGTGGACACGGCCCGCAGCTTCATCTTCGACACCGGCCTGGCCCCCGCTGCCGTCGCCGGCGCGCTGGCCGCGCTCCGACTGGTGCGGGAGCGCCCCGAGCTGCCGGACCGGGCCAGGACCGTGGCGCGCGAGTTGGCCGCCCGCCTGCGCTCGGCCGGGCTGGACGCCAGCGAGCCATCGGCCGCCGTGGTCTCGGTCCGGGCACCCTCGCCCCAGGCCGCCGTCGACTGGGCGGCCGCCTGCCGGGCCGAAGGCGTGGCCGTCGGCTGCTTCCGCCCGCCGTCGGTGCCCGACCGGTTCTCCCGCCTTCGGCTCACCGCCCGCGCCGACCTCACACCCGCCGAGATCGACCTCGCCGTCGACGTCCTTGCCCGTACCGCCCCGCCCACCGTCACCCGCTGACCATGTGCACCCGAACCGGAGGTCAAGAATCGATAACGGCCCCCTGTTAGCCCAGCTCGCGAAGGGTGATCCCCGCGCACGCGGGGGTGAGTCGACGTCCAGGAACGCCAAATCGGTTTCGCCGCCGTGATCCCCGCGCACGCGGGGGTGAGTCCTCCCCGCCGAACCCACCGCGGACAACGGACTGGTGATCCCCGCGCACGCGGGGGTGAGTCGACGTCCAGGAACGCCAAATCGGTTTCGCCGCCGTGATCCCCGCGCACGCGGGGGTGAGTCCTCCCCGCCGAACCCACCGCGGACAACGGACTGGTGATCCCCGCGCACGCGGGGGTGAGTCCGGCTGCTGCCACCACCGGCGCGGCTGCTGTGGGTGATCCCCGCGCATGCGGGGGTGAGTCGGACCGGCCGATCTCGAACACTCGCCTCAGCCCGTGATCCCCGCGCACGCGGGGGTGAGTCCAACAGGAGGACACGGTGGAGCACCGGGGTGACGTGATCCCCGCGCACGCGGGGGTGAGTCGCTACGAGACGAGCACAACCTCGGACTCGCCGAGTGATTCCCGCGCACGCGGGGGTGAGTCCGGCGTGATCACCGAGTCCGTGAGGGCGACGGCGTGATCCCCGCGCACGCGGGGGTGAGTCGCTGCACCAACGCCGTGACGAACTCGCCGGTCTGTGATTCCCGCGCACGCGGGGGTGAGTCGATCGCGTCGAGTACGGCCGCACGGAGGATGCCGTGATCCCCGCGCACGCGGGGGTGAGTCTAGGGAGCTGAAGCTCGTCCGCCTCCTCTTCAGGTGATCCCCGCGCACGCGGGGGTGAGTCGGTCGGTCATATGGAAACCGGCCGCAACCAGCAGTGATCCCCGCGCACGCGGGGGTGAGTCGAGGCCGTTTCTCTCCGCGACTCCGGGCACGGTGTGATCTCCGCACACGCGGTGAGCCGGTCACTCATAATCCGTCAGGTCGTGGGTTCGAGTGGTCTACGTGCACGCCGGGGTGGGTGAGTCCACCTGGCACAGGCGCTCGCCGCCGTCCTCGATGTGTTCCCCGCGCATGCGGGGCTGAGCCCGACCTGCCCAGGAGTGATCTCCGCGCACGCGGGGGTGAGTCCCTGAGCGCGGTATCCGCGGAACGCTCACGCCGTGACCCGCGTACGCGGGGGTGGGTCGACTGTGCGTCGGAAGGCTCGGGTTCGTGCTTGGGGGTCGCGGCGGGGTCAGCGGGTGGTCCGTCGGCGTCGGGGTGTGTTCTGGCGGGCGGAGGGGATGGTGAGGGCGCTGGTGCGGACGCGCTCCAGGACGATCGAGCTGGTCAGGTTCCGGACCTCGGGGCGGCTGGACACCTTGTCCACCAGGAAGCGCTGGAGGTGGCGGCTGTCCTCGACCGCGATGTGGATGAGGAAGTCGGCCTGCCCGCTGACGTGGAACAACGCCCTGGTCTCCGGCAGCGACAGCACGAAGGTGCGGAACGGGTCGACCACCTCGCGCGAGTGCGGGCGCACGTTCACCGCGACGATCGCCTCCAGCCCGAGCCCGACGACCCTCGGGTCGATCTCCGCGCGGTAGGCGGTGATCACGCCGTTCTCCCGCAGCCGGCGGACCCGGTCCAGGCAGGTCGACGGGGCGAGGCCGACCCGGGCGGCCAGCTCCTTGTTCGGGATGGACGCGTCGTTCTGCAACTCCTCCAGGATGCGCCAGTCGACCGAATCCAGTTCGACGAACTCGCTCATATCCGTGCACGATACGGCGGAAGCCGCGTTGTGCCGGTTCGGTGCCGCATCCTTGCCCGCGTCGTGGGACATGAGGTGGGAGGAACGCGACGTGGTGTGGGAGCACATCCACTGGGGCTCGTTCCTGGCGGCGATCGTGGTGATCCTGGTCGTCCCCGGCCCCGACTTCGTGCTGGTGACCAGCAACGCCGTGGTGGACCGACGGGCGGGGTGGTGGACGGCCGCCGGCTGCACCAGCGGCCTGCTCGTGCACGCCGTGGCCGCGACCGCCGGGTTGTCGGCGGTGCTCGTGGCGGTGCCGACGGCGTTCGTGGCGGTCAAGGTCCTGGGCGCGGCGTACCTGGTCTACCTGGGTGCGAGCGCGATCGTGAAGGCGGGCAGGGGTGCGTCCTCCGACGGCCCGGCCGCTCCGTCGGTGACTGTCCGGTCCCCGCGGGCCGCCTTCGTCAGGGGCGTGGCGAACAACGTCCTCAACCCCAAGGTCATGCTGCTGTTCCTCACGATCGTGCCGCAGGCCATGGACCCCGGGGCGGACCCGGTGCCGCAGGCGATGGTGCTGAGCGGGACGGTGATCGCGCTGTTCGGCCTGTTCTGGGTGTTGGTCGTGCCCTCGGTGCGGCTGCTCACCGGCTGGCTGTCCCGGCCGCGGCCCCGTCGGCTGTTCGAGCGGGGGTGCGGCGCCGCGTTGATCGCGATGGCCGCCACGCTCGCCACCGCCTGACAGCGGCCTCAGCCTGAGGGGCACCTCAGGCTGAGAGTCACCTCAGCCGGACAGCGACCGTCTCTCGACGGGTGGCCCGGCCGGCTCCCGCCGGTCACCGCGTGCCCGACCCGTCGGACACGTGCGCCGCGTGTTCCCGGCGGGTATCCCGTCGGTATGGCGAGGAGCAAGCGCAAGCTCACGCGGGAGGAGTACGAGCGGGGGCTGTACGACTACCACGACCCGACCGCGCGGTTCGGCGGTGCGCCGCCGGCGAGGAGCGCGCTCACGTTGCGGTTGTGGCTGGCGGGGTTCGGCGTCCTGTTCTGCGCCGGCGCCGCCGCGTTGGCGTTCGCCGCCGGCCTGGCCTGGTTGGGCTGGGTGTTGGTGGTGTTGGCGGTGGTCGGCCTCGTGGACTTCGGGTGGGTGGTCCACCGCAAGCGCCGGGGCGAGCCGGGATAGCCGGCGCCCCGGCGCCCGCCCGCCGTGCCGCGGGAGAGTGGGCGCGGCGGGCCGGTCGGGTGGTGGGGGAGGACCTGCCCTCACCCGATCCTCGCCCCGCCGTCCCGTGCCCTCGACCGGGTGTGAGGACGGTAAGTAACGAAATGGGTGCGGCAATACCTACCTGAGTCGGTTCACTGTCCTACTTTCGTCGGTAGACGGTCACTGCTCGTGTCCGGATCCTTGGTGATCAACGAGGGGCTTCGGCGAGAACCGGGGTCCCTCGCGCCACGTCCGGACCCGCGCGGCTCCGGCGAACCGCGCCTCAGGAGACGGTGAAGG
Organism: Streptoalloteichus tenebrarius; assembly: GCF_024171885.1. Lineage (GTDB taxonomy): Bacteria > Actinomycetota > Actinomycetes > Mycobacteriales > Pseudonocardiaceae > Streptoalloteichus > Streptoalloteichus tenebrarius. Next base: position 11,040 of record NZ_JAMTCP010000002.1, read on the forward strand.
TCCGGCTGACGCCCCGGAACGGCGTGATCCGCCCGAACAGGTCACGGGCGTCGCCGTGGTAGGTCACGCGGTACTCACCGGGACGGGTCCCTGGCGGAATGTCCCAGCTCACCTCGATCCGCGACGCGGCGAGCCCCCACCGCGACCACCGGAAGCGGGTCGACCAGTCGCCGTCGTCGGCCACCGTGCGCCACGTCCCGTCCTCGCGGCGCTGCACCTCCAGGTAGGTGCCGCCCCGGTGCAGGTCGTTGTTGGGGTGCGCGCCCACGAACACGACCAGCACGCGGTGCCCGGGGGCGTAGCGCGCGGCCGGTTCCCGGACCACGTCCCCGAACCGGCGGCCCGGCGGGGGAGCGTCGAGCACCACGCCCGGCCGCAGCCGGACCGGGTCGCGGAACCGCTCGGGCAGGCGCGGACCCGGCGCGCTGGGCCGGCCCGCCCGCAGGTCGGCGGCGAGCCGGGCGAACTCCTGCTGGTAGGCGGGGAGCTGCCAGCGGCCGTACATCGTGTGCCCGCCCTCGTAGTCCTGCTGGTCGTACTCCTCCGGCGTCGTCAGGTATCCCGCGTACGCGTTGGCGTAGCCGGCGACCAGGACGTCGCGCGGTGACACGCCCAGCTCCCGGGCCACCGTCCGCCGCAGCCGCAGCCCGGCCACCGCCGTGACCTCGTGCGGCACGCCGACCAGGTGCAGGGACCCGACGCGCACGAGATGCAGCGGCAGCACCCTCGGCGTCCAGCCGAGCACGCCGGGAGGGAGCAGGACGTCCTTGGGCGCGTGGCGGCGGCGCAGCGTCGGCGCGAGCCGGTAGAGCACCTCGCTCACCGCCCGCACGACCGGGTTGGCGTCCACGCCCTCGCGGAAGATCGGGAGCCCTCCTCCGCCGTCCTCGGTGCTGCCGGCGGCGAAGCTGGCGCCCAGCAGGGCGTCGCCGGTGCGCTCGGCCCTGCCGGAGCCGGTGAACTCGGCGCGCACCGGCAGCCGGCTCATGTCCACATTGGACCGCCGGGTGGCGACGCCCCCGGTCAGCGGCTCGCACGGGCCGTCCCACAGCCGCCGGGCCGCCGCGTACTGGCGCAGCCCGATGATCCGGGTGTTCTCGACCTCGTCCTCGGTCGGGCCGCTGCCCGGGCGCAGGTTGAGGTTGGGGGAGGCGTCGCCGGCGTTGGTCTGGGCGAAGGCCGCGACGAACCCGGGCCGCCCGTCGCGGTAGTCCACACCGGACACCTCGCGTTCCCAGTGGTACGCGGCGTACCCCTTGTTGTCGCCGCTGATCAGCGTGTTGTCCACGGTCATGCTGGTGTTGTGGGTGGCGAACCAGTTGATCACGCCGATCGGGCCGTCGTCCCGGTCGAAGCGCAGCAGCGTGGTGGTCGGGTCGACGCCGGAGGGGAAGACCGCCCGCTCCTCCGCCGGGTTGCGCTCGAAGGCGCGGCGCGACCGGTTGACGCTGGCGTCGTGCAGCTCGCCCCTGGCCAGGGACACGGTGCCGGGCGCGAGGTCCCGGTGGGCGCGTTCGACCGACTCCGCGATGCCGTCGACGATCGCGGCGAAGGTCCGGGGGAGGTGGCCGAGCGTGGTGATGTTGTAGAGGGTGTCGTGCGCGAACCCGCCCGGCCCGGCGTGCGTGTGCGTCGCGGTGATCAACACGTTGGCGTCGCCGTAGTGGTTCCCCAGGCTCAGGGCCAGTCGGCGCAGCACCGCCTGGCGGACCGCGGTGAAGACCATCGCCAGGTCGACCGTGACCAGCGCGACCCGGTGGCCGCTGTCCCTGTCGACCACGACGAAGGCGCGGGAGCGCTGGCGAAGGTGGATGCCGCTCGTGCGCTGGCGGGGGCTGGCGTAGCCCATCATGCCGGCCTCGGCTGGTTCTCCGGTGATGTCGGCGACGCCCCGCCCGACGAGGAACGGCGGGATCGCCGCGAGCAGGGCCGCGGGCTCGCCCGTCCTGGCCAGCAGCAGCGCGCCGACCAGTGTGAGCAGGGCCGGGAGCGCGCGACACGGGTGCTCGGGCATCACGGCCTCCTCCTCACCGGACCCCTTCGGCGACGGTAGCCCGGGGCGCCGGAAAACGTGAAGGCGATTCGGATAATCCGCCCCCGTTCGGGCTACTCCCGGGTAGGCGTGGCCGGGGTCACCGGACGCCCGATCACCCGACGCCCCCGTCGACGCCGTCGGTACGGTGGTCGGCGACCTGGCGAGATCACGACGATGGGACACGATGGCTGCACGGGGCGGGCGGAAGGAGACCCTGCGCTGGCTGGTGCCGGCCGTCGTGGTCGTGGTCGCGGTGACCCTGGCCTACCTGGGCGCGGACCGCGGCGACCGGGCCGACCAGCCCACCGCCGGCGGTGGCGCGGGCACCGGGACGGCGCGCGCGACGGCCACCGCCACCGAGGGGCCGGCCAGGGGCCTCGCCCGACGCAGGGCCGACGACCCGTACGCCCTCGGCCGCGTCGACGCCCCGGTCGTCCTCGTCGAGTACGCCGACTACCGCTGCCCCTTCTGCGCCAAGTTCAGCACCGACACCAAGCCGGAGCTGGTCCGCCGCTACGTCGACAGCGGCGTCCTGCGGATCGAGTGGCGGGACATGCCGATCTTCGGCGAGGAGTCGGAGGCCGCGGCCGTCGCCGCGAGGGCCGCCGGCCGACAGGGGAGGTTCTGGGACTTCCACAACCTGGCCTTCGCCGAGGCTCCCCGCTCGGGGCACGCCAGCTTCCCCAGGGAGCGCCTGCTCGACCTGGCCCGCCGCTCCGGCGTGCCCGACCTGGCCCGCTTCGAGGCCGACCTGGCCGACCCCGACCTGCTGGCCGGGGTGCGCGCCGACGCGTTCGAGGCCAGGGACATCGGCGCCAGCAGCACCCCGACCTTCGTGATCAACGGGTTCCCCCTGCTCGGCGCCCAGCCGCTGGACGAGTTCGTCGCGCTCATCGAACGGACCCGGGGCGGCCGGTGACCGGGATCGGTTACCTCGGCGCGTTCCTCGGGGGCGTGCTCGCCCTGGTCAGTCCGTGCTCGGCGCTGCTGCTGCCGGCCTTCTTCGCCTACGCCTTCGCCGACCCGGTCCGGCTGGCCGCCCGCACCGGCGTGTTCTACCTGGGCCTGGCGACCACCCTCGTGCCGCTCGGCGTGGCGGCCTCGGCCGTCGGCGGGCTGCTCGCCGACCACCGCGACACGGTCGTGCTCGTCGGCGGCCTCGTGCTCGTGCTGTTCGGCCTGCTGACGATCCTGGGCCGGGGTTTCGGCGTGGGCGCGGGGCTCGCGCAACGGGTGGCCGGCCGGACCCGACTGGCCTCCCTGGCCTCGGTGTTCGCGCTCGGCGCCGTCTACGGGCTGGCCGGGTTCTGCTCCGGCCCGCTGCTCGGCAGCGTGCTCACGCTCTCCGCGACCGGCGGCGACCCGGCCTACGGCGCGGCGCTGCTCGCCGTCTACGCCCTCGGCATGGTCGTGCCGCTGTTCCTGCTGGCCGCCCTGTGGGACCGCCTCGACCTGGGGCGCCGTCGGTGGCTGCGGGGCGTCGAGCTGCGCCTCGGCCGCCTCCGGGTGCACAGCACCTCGCTGGTCTCCGGCCTGCTGTTCGTCGGCATCGGCCTGCTGTTCCTGCTCACCGACGGCACCGGCGGCCTCGGCGGGCTGTTCGACGTCGACCAGCAGTACGCCGCGCAGGTCTGGGTCCGGCGCGTCGCCGACGCGGTGCCGCAGACCGCCGTCCTGCTCGGCGTCGCGGCGGTGGCCGCGGTGGTGCTGGCCCTGCGGCTGCGCCGTCGGCCCGGCGCCGCACGGACCGGCGACGACGGGTCGGGACCGGAGGGGGACCGGCCTGGTGAGGGGCCCGAGCCCCGAGGCTGACCCGCCCCCGTCGCTCCCCGTCCTGGACACCGTCGCCGCCCCGAACGCACTGGAGAACGATGTCGCCCCGGTTCCGCGCGGTCCTGGCCTGCGTCCTCGCCGCCGTCGTCGCGTCCGCCTGCGCCCACCCCGACCGGCGCGGCGGCACCCTGGTCGCCCCCGTCCCCACGAGCACCGCGCCCGCCGACTCCGCCCTGGTCCCGCCCCCGCTGCACGCCCAGCCGCTGTGGTCGGCGCCGTTCGCGGCCGCGCCGGTGGTCGCCGACGACCTGTTCGTCGGCCTGGTCGCCTCGCCAGGGGGCGGGCACGAGCTGGTGGCCGTGGACGGCGACGGCCGCACCCGGTGGTCCACACCGGTGGGTGGGGAGGGCAGCCGGTACACCGTGGCCAGGGCGGGCGAGCGCGTCCTCGTCGTCGTCCTCGACTCGTCGCCCGACCACACGACGGCCTCGGCGTACGAGGCCGGGAGCGGGCAACGGGTGTGGGGGCCGACGGACGTGCCGGGACCGTTGGCCGGCCCCGGCCTGGTGCTGGCCGGGCCGTCGGGGCGGGTCGCCCTCGACGCCGCCAGCGGCCGGGTCGCCGTGCACGAGAAACCGGGCACGCGGGTCCTCCAGGAGCACGACGGGACCGTGCTGGTGGAGCGGGACGGCGCCCTGCGCGCCGTCGACGCCGCCACCGGCGCCGAGCACTGGGGGCCGGCGACCCTGGTGGCGCCGGACCGGCTCGGCGGCACCGGCGGGAAGCCCCGCTACCGGGGCGAGCCGGGCGCCGCCGGCGTGCTCTTCGTCGAGTGGACGGTGGGCGCGCCGGCCACTCCCGCCGTCGTCGGCTACAGCGCGCACGACCTGGCCACGGGAGCACTGGTCGCCGACGTGCCCCAGGCGGGCGGGACCGCGAAGGCGTTGGTGGACGCGACCACCGGGGTGACGCTCGTCTTCGGGCCGACCGCCGACACCCTCCTCACCGCCGTGGACGGGGACAACAGACGGGTGCTGTGGCAGCGTCCCGCCGGTCAGGAGCCGATCGCCTTCGCCTTCGCCGCCAACGGCGTCGCCTACGGCACAGCCTCCGCCTCCGGCGCGCAGGGAACGCGCTCCGTGGCGGTGGACGAGCGCACGGGCGAGGTCCGGGGCGAGGGCCGGTGGCGGCTTCCGGTCGCGGCGTTGCGCTCCGGCGTCACGCTCGTCCCCGTGGCCGACCCGAGCGGCAGGGACCGCTTCGTCGCCTTCCGCCCGCGCTGAGCCGACTGGCCCACCGAGGCGACGCCTGACCCACGGAGACCTCGCCTGACCCACGAGACCTCGCCTGACCCACCCAGGCGTCGCCGACGGGCTCAGCCGGGCAGCGGGACCCGCAGAGCCCGTTCGGCCAGGGTGCGCAGCCGGGGGTCGTCCGGACGGGACGGCTCGCCCAGCCACACGACCTCGACCAACCGCACCCGCTCGCCGTCCCTGGCGGTGGCGAACGCCGCGCCCGAGAAGGACTTCGGGCCGCCGTCCCACCCCTTCCCCTCCCGCACCAGGTCGCTGACGCCGCCGTTGCCCGGCGCGCTGGCCACGCCCCGGAACTGCTCCGCCGTCGCGGCCTGCGGGAAGGTGAGCACCGCGACCGAGACCGCGGCCCGCCCCGAGGGGCCCACCGCCTCGAACAGGCCGCGCGTGAGCCGCGAGCACGGGTTCCGCGCCAGCCAGACCTGGACGTCGCCGAAGGCGCGCGCCGCGCAGTCGGCGTCGACGGCCGTCCCCCTCGGCTCGAACCGCACACCGTCCACAGTGGACGCCGTGGTCGTGTTCGGCCCGGCGCTGCCCTGGGTCGTCGGCGCCGTCGGCGTCGGGGCCGGCTCGTCGTCGCCGGCGGTCGCCACGGTCACCACCAGCGCCACGAGCAGCAGGCTGGCCATGGCGAGCGCCGCGACCGGCAGCCAACGGGGAGCGCGCCTTGGTCGGGCCGGCGCCGCCGTCGGCCCCGGCCGCTCGGTCACCCGGGGGATCAACACCGTGCTGGCCGCGGCCAGGTCGTGGCCAGCCGAGTCGGCGAACCCCTCCGCCGCGAGCGCGGCGGCGTCCAGCTCGTCGAAGGGCATGCCCAACGCGGTCAACAGCCGCAGGGCCTGGTCGGCGCCGCAGGGTCGGTCCGCGGTCGACAGCTCCCGCGCCGCCGTGAGCAGCGCCGTGGCCGTGGGGTGCAGTACCCGGACGCCCCGGTGCAGGTCCGCGCTGGGCTGGATGACCCGCTCGACGTAGGGGCCGACGGCGACGACGGTGCTCACCGGCAGCGGCTCGGCGCGGAGCCGCTGCAACCGCTGGGAGACGGCCGTGGCGGCGGCCAACGCCTCGCTCGCGGGGTTGGGCGGCCCGTCGGGTCGGACCAGCTCCCAGCCGTCCACCCGCCACGTCCCCTGGAGCGGGGCCTCCAGGCGCAGCGCGGGGTTGGGCAGGTCCACGCCGCACACGACGAGCACGCCCCGGGGCAGCACGAGCACGGCGTCGAGCGCCTGGGGACAGTCCGGCGGCGTGACGCCGAGGAGGGCGACGCCGCCGAGCACCCCGCTCCCCCTGCCGCAGGCCGCCAACGCCGCGCGGAGGTCCACGCCGACGTCGGACGCCTCCGTCCCCAGCCGGACCAGCCGCACTCCCGACCTCCCACGACACCGTTCGCCCTTGTCGGCGGGCAACGGTAGCGCGCGGCCCCCCGCGGTGCGCGGGGGTCCGCTCCTGTCACCCGATGTGGCCCACGTCACTGGTGGTCGCGTGGCTCGTTGGAGGAGGGGACAGGGCCGATCGGCGGCGGTCCGTTCGACCTCGGCTTCGGCCGTGGGGCGGCGCGCCGGACCGGCGGCGGCGTGGGGGAGGGGCCATGCGGGGTGGGCACGGGTCGGTCGGCCGACGGTGCGACCGCGCCGCGTCCGCCGTTCGTGACCCGCCGGTCCCGGCCGGCCCGATCCCCGGACGGGTGCCGCCGTCGGCGGTTCCCTCACCGGTCGAGGGAAGGACGCCGCGTGACGATCACGGCGCGCGACCACCCGGTGAGAGCAGCGGGGATCACCGCTCGTGATCACCTCGGCCGGTTGTCGCCGTGATCACGCCGGGTCACCGCCACGGTCGTGTGATGTTCGTTCTTGTGGCGCAACGCCGGGCGGCCGGGCAGAATTGCCCCGCGGGTGATCGCCGGGAACGGCAGACGCGGCGGCGAGGCGTAGGGGAAGACGTCCCTCGTCGAGTAGCGGAGGTCAGCAGTGAGCACCCGTGGCAGCACCAGTGGCGTGGTCTACGTCCACTCGTCGCCGTCTGCGGTCTGTCCGCACGTCGAGTGGGCGATCTCGGGGACCCTCGGGGCCCGCGCCGAGTTGCGCTGGACGGCGCAACCGGCGGCTCCGGGGCAGTTGCGCACGGAGTGCGCGTGGACCGGTGAGGCCGGCACCGCCGGCAAGCTGGTCGCCGCGCTGCGCGCGTGGCCCATGCTCCGGTTCGAGGTCACCGAGGACCCCAGTCCCGGGGTGGACGGCGAGCGGTTCTGTTACGTCCCTGGCATGGGACTGTGGCGGGCCCGCACCAGCGCCAACGGCGACATCGTGGTGACCGAGGACCAGTTGCGGGCCCTCGCCGCCAGCAGCCGGGGCGGTGAGACGTTCGCGCACCGGGTCGAGGAACTGCTCGGCGCGGCGTGGGACGACGCGTTGGAACCGTTCCGCAGGGCAGGGGACGGCGTCCCGGTGACCTGGCTGCACCGCGTCGGCTGACGCCCGAGCCGCCGGCACGTCGAGGTCGCGGGCGCGTCAGCGTCGCCAGGGTCGCCGGCGCGCCGGGGCACCCGGGCCGGTGTCGGCCGGCGGGTTGCCGTCCTGACCGGTCGGTCGGTTGTGGCACGCTCCTTTCGTGCGGGCGACCCGACTCCCCCGACCGAACGCGCGATGGCTGGTGCCCGTGCTGGCCGTCGCCGCGGTGCTCGCGGTCAACGCCGGTCTGCTCGCGCGCAACGCGTACCAGGACGCCAGGGACCCCCAGCGGGTGGCGGCCAGCGACGCGGCGCGCGCGGCCCAGTCCGGGGACGCGCTGGTCCAGCTCAGCCCCGACGCGTTCCAGCACCCGGACGGCCAGGCCGTGCGTGAGCTGCTCGACCGCTACTTCCGGGCGATCAACGACCGGAACTACGGGGCCTGGCGGGACACCGTCGTGGACCGGCGGGCGCTGGCCGAGCCGGAGCACCAGTGGCGGGCCGCCTACCGCAGCACCAGGGACGGCGCGGTCGTGGTGCGGCGGATCGAGACGGCCCAGGGGGAGGGGCTGCGGGTGCTGCTGACCTTCACCAGCAACCAGGACCCCGCCGACGCGCCGGTCGGCACCCCGGTGTCCTGCCTGCGGTGGCGGGTGGTCTATGCCGTGGTCGTCGACGACGGCCGGTTCCGGGTGGGGATGCCGCTGAACGGCAGCACCCAGCGCGACCCCTGCTGATCGCCCGTCGGCCGACGCGCGCCGGCGTTCCGACCGTCCACACAGGAGAGACAGGGCGCACGGCACCCGTCGACAGGGCTCAGGGGACGCTGGCGGGAACACCATGAGCTGGAGACGCGGGGGTCCGGCGCGCGAGATGCGCACCGGACCCCCGCGAGCCGTCGGGCCGAACCGGTCGGCGGCCGGTTCGGCGGTCAGAGCGGGATGTTGCCGTGGGCGCCGCGACCGGCCGGCGCCGCCGCCAAGGCCTCGGCCAGGCGGTAGCGGGTGTGGGCGGGGTCGATGACCTCGTCCACCACGCCGATGGCCATGGCCCGGCCCACCCCGCCGGCGATCCGCTCATGCTCCTCGGCGAGCCGCTCGCGCAGCGCCTCGCGCTCCTCCTCGGGCGCGGCGGCCAGCTCCCTGCGGTGCAGGATGCCCACCGCGGCCTTCGCGCCCATGACCGCGATCTCTGCCTCCGGCCAGGCGAAGACGGCGGTCGCGCCGAGGCAGCGGGCGTTCATCGCGACGTAGGCCCCGCCGTAGGCCTTGCGGGTCACCAGCGTCACCCTCGGCACGGTCGCCTCGGCGAACGCGTGCAGCAGCTTCGCGCCGCGCCGCACCACGCCGTCCCACTCCTGGTCCACGCCGGGCAGGTAGCCGGGGACGTCCGCGAGCACCAGCATCGGCACGCCGAAGGCGTCGCACATCCGCACGAACCGGGACGCCTTCTCGGCGCTGGCCGAGTCCAGGCAGCCGCCCATCCGCAGCGGGTTGTTGGCGATCACGCCGACGGTCCGGCCGGCCAGTTGGCCGAGGCCCACCACGATGTTGGGCGCCCACCTCGGCTGGAGCTCCTCGAAGCTGGAGCCGGCCCCGTCGCGGTCCAGGACGCGGCGCACCAGCGGGCGCACGTCGTAGGCGCGGCGCGGGGACTCCGGCAGCATCGCCCTGAGGTCCTCGACGTCGTCGCGCACCGCGTGCAGGTCGAACACGCCAGGCCGGGCGAACAGGGTGGTCAGCCGGCGGGCGCGGGCGCAGGCGTCGGGTTCGTCGTCGGCCACGACGTGCGCGACGCCGGAGCGCCTGCCGTGCGCCTCGGGGCCGCCAAGGCCCTCCATGTCGATCCGCTCACCGGTGACCGACCGCACCACGTCAGGGCCGGTGACGAACACCCGACCCGCAGGGGCCATGATCACCAGATCGGTCAGGGCGGGGCCGTAGGCCGCGCCGCCGGCGGCGGGGCCGAGCACGACCGAGATCTGCGGCACCCGGCCGGAGGCCCTGGTCATCGCCGCGAACACCTGGCCGACCGCGTCGAGCGCCTCGACGCCCTCGGCCAGCCGGGCGCCGCCGGAGTGCCACAGGCCGACCACCGGCACCCGTTCCCGCACCGCGGTGTCGATGGCCTCCACGATGTGCCGGCACCCCTCGACGCCCATCGCGCCGCCCATGATCGTGGCGTCGGTGCAGAAGGCGAGCACCTTCGCCCCGTTGATCCGACCCCGCGCGGCGAGCGCCCCGCTGGAGTCCCTGGGGTGCAGCGGCACCACCGAGTCCGCGTCCAGCAGGCGGGCCAGCCGCGCCTCGGGATCGCGGGGATCGGTCTCGCGGTCGGCGTTCTGGAGGCCGGCAGGGGCGGCGAGCGCGGTCATCGTGGCTCCTCGCGACGACGGGGCGACGCGGCGGCCCGCTGGCGAGGGAGGGGACGTGCCCGGTGGGTCACCGGGCACGTCCCGTCATGCCGGGGTGAAGGCGAGTGCGACGTTGTGCCCGCCGAAGCCGAACGAGTCGTTGACCGCGGCGGTCAGCTCGACGCGACGCGCCTCGCCGGCCACCACGTCCAGTTGGACCGCCGGATCGAGGTTGTCCAGGTTCAGCGTGGGCGGAACGACGCCGTCGCGCACCGCGAGCAGCGTGGCGATGGCCTCCACCGCGCCGGCCGCGCCGAGCAGGTGGCCCAGGGCCGACTTGGGCGCGGTCACGACCGGGTGATCGCCGACGGCCGAGCGGATCGCCGCGGCCTCGGCGACGTCGCCGACCGGGGTGGAGGTGGCGTGGGCGTTGACGTGGCCCACGTCCTGCGGGGTCAGGCCGGCGGTGCGCAGGGCGGCGGTGATCGCGCGTGCCGCGCCCTTGCCCTCCGGCTCCGGTCCGGTGATGTGGTAGGCGTCGGCACTGGTGCCGACCCCGGCCAGCCGGCCGTGGATCCGCGCGCCCCGCGCCTTCGCGAACTCGGCCCGCTCCAGCACCATGATGCCGGCGCCCTCGCCGAGCACGAACCCGTCGCGCGCGGCGTCGAACGGCCGCGACGCCTTCTCGGGCTCGTCGTTGCGGGTGCTCATGGTGCGGGCCTGCGCGAAGCCGGCCAGCGGCAACGCGGTGATGCAGGCCTCGGCGCCGCCGGCCACGACGACGTCGACCTCGCCCGCGCGCAGCATCCGCCACGCCCAGGCCAGCGCCTCGGCGCCGGAGGCGCACGCCGAGACCGGCGCGTGCACGCCGCCCCGCGAGCCCAGGTCCAGGCCCACCCACGCGGCGGGGCCGTTGGGCATGAGCATGGGCACGGTCAGCGGCGAGACCTTGCGCAGCCCGACCGTCTCCAGCAGGTCGTCCTGCTGGAGCATGGTCATCGCGCCGCCGATGCCGGTGCCGACCACCACGGCCAGCCGCTCCGGCTCGACTTGGGGCTCGTCGCCGGCCAGGCCGGCGTCGGCCCACGCCTGCCGGGCGGCGACCATGGCGACCTGCTCGCAGCGGTCCATGCGCCGGGCCTCGACCCGGGCGAGCACCTCGGTGGGCTCGACCGCGAGCTGCGCGGCGATGCGCACCGGCAGCTCGAACTTGTCCAGCCAGTCCGCGTCGAGCAGCCCGACGCCGCTGCGACCGTCGAGCAGGGCCTGCCAGGTGGAGGTGACGTCGCCACCGAGCGGCGTGGTGGCGCCCAACCCGGTGACGACGACGTCGTTCTCAGTGCTCACTTGTTGGTGGCGATGTAGGTCACCGCATCGCCCACGGTCTTGAGGTTGGCGAGCTGGTCGTCCGGGATCTTGACGCCGAACTTGTCCTCGGCCTGCACGGCGATCTCCACCATGGACAGCGAGTCGACGTCCAGGTCGTCCACGAAGGACTTCTCCTCCGTGACCTCCTCGGGGTCGACGCCGGCGACCTCCTCGACGATCGCCTTGAGCTCCTTGAGGATGTCCTCGTTCGACACAACGGTTCCTTTCTCGTTCGCTCCGACCGGACCGGCCCCCTGCCCGCCCGGCGAGACCCGCCTCAGGGACAGACCACGACCTGGGCCGAGTACGACAACCCGGCGCCGAAGCCGACCAGCAGCATCACGTCGCCGCTGGAGACCCGCCCCTCTGACGTCATGTGGTCCAGCGCCATCGGGATGGAGCCGGAGGAGGTGTTGCCCGAGTGGACGATGTCGTTGGCGACGACGAGGTCCTCGCGGGCGCCCTTGGCGCGCAGCCGCTTGGCGATGGCCTCCACGATGCGCAGGTTCGCCTGGTGCGGCACGAGCACGTCGATGTCCGACAGCGCCAGGCCGGCCAGTTCCACGGCCCGCTCGGCGATCGGCGCGATCTGGGTGGTCGCCCACCGGAAGACCGTGCGGCCCTCCTGGTAGACGTAGCGGCCGTCCCTCAGGTAGATCAGGTCCACCAGGTCGCCGGCGCTGCCCCAGGCCACCGGGCCGATCCCCGGCTCGTCGGACGGGCCGACCACGGCCGCGCCGGCGCCGTCGGCGAAGATGATGCAGTTCGCGCGGTCGTCCCAGTCGATCCAGTCGGTGAACCGCTCCGCGCCGATCACCAGCACCCGGCCGGCCGTGCCGCCCCTGACCAGCTCCGAGGCCACGGTCAGCGCGTAGGAGAAGCCGGCGCAGGCGGCGTTGAGGTCGAAGGCGGCCGCGGCCTTCACCCCGATCCGGTCCGCGGTCTGGGCGGCGGCGTTGGGGATCTGACCCGGCATCGTGCAGGTGGCGACGATGACGGTGTCGACGTCGGTCGGGGTGAGCCCGGCGTTGGCCAGCGCCTTGGAGCCGGCCTCCACGGCCATGTCCACCAGGGTCTGGTCCGGGTCGGCCAGGCGGCGCTCGACGATGCCGACCCGCTGCCGGATCCACTCGTCGGAGGTGTCGACGCGCTGGGCGAGGTCGTCGTTGGTGACGACCCGGTTGCCCTGGGCGCTGCCGAAGCCGAGCAGTCGGGTGCCGGCGGGGCCGGTGTTCTGGCGCAGGCGGGGGCGGCTCACGCGGCGGCCCCCTCGGCGGCCAGCAGCTCGACGACCCGGTCCAGGTCGGCGGGGCTGTTCACGGTGACCGTGGTCGTGCCCCTGATCGCCCGCTTGACCAGCCCGGTCAGCGCCTTGGCCGGGGTCAGCTCCACGGTCGCGGTGACGCCGCGCTCGGCGAGCGCGGCCATGCACAGGTCCCAGCGCACCGGGCGGGTCACCTGGTCCACCAGGCGGCGCAGCACCTCCACGCCCTCGGTGACCACACCGCCGTCGGCGTTGGACAGCAGGGGGCGGGTGGCGTCGGCGACGCGGACCGAGGCGGCGCGCTCGCGCATCGCGGTCTCGGCGGGGGCCATGTAGTGGGTGTGGAACGCGCCGGCCACCTTGAGGGCGACGACCTTGGTGCCCTCCGGCGGGGTGGCGGCGAGCGCCTCCAGGGCCGCGGTGGGGCCGGCCGCCACGATCTGGCCGGCGCCGTTGCGGTTGGCGGGGACCAGGCCGAGTTCGGCGAGCCGGGCGACGACCGCGTCCTCGTCGCCGCGCAGCACCATCACGGCGGCCATGCCGGTGGGCTCCAGCGCGCAGGCGGCGGCCATCTCGCGGCCGCGCACCGCGGCGAGCGCCACGGCGTCGTCGGTGGTCAGCACGCCGGCCATGGCGGCGGCGGCCAGCTCGCCGACGGAGTGCCCCGCGACCGGCAGGTCGACGGGCAGCGGCGCGCGGCGGGACAGCTCCTCGAACGCCAGCAGCGCCGAGGCGACCACCAGGGGCTGGGTGACCGCGGTGTCCTTGATCTCCTCGGCGTCGGCTGTGGTGCCCAGGCGGACCAGGTCCAGCCCGGTCGCCTCGGACCAGGCGGCGAGCCGCTCGGCGGCGCCGTCCAGCTCCAGCCACGGGGAGAGCATGCCGGGGGTCTGGGAACCCTGCCCCGGCGCGAGTAGCGCGATCACGCGTTCACTGAACACGGTCACCGACCAGGGCCGGGATGCCGACACGGACGAAGTCCGGCGGGCGACGTTGTGGAGTGTCTACAAGAGGGCCGCGGAATCGGGCGACAGCGCAGGGAAATCCGGGTCGCCCGCGGACCTGCGAAGATCGTGTGGTTCCGGTCACACGATCGCGGGTGTTGGGCGACGATCACCCGGTCGTGATGTGGTCGGTGCCACAAGGTCTCGCTAGTCTGGGCAGTGCTCCGGCCGCTCGGGTCGGGGAAGTGAGCCCGGGAAGGGGCCGTCGGACGGCGGCCGCCCGGGCTTCGCGTTTCTCGGGGTTCCCCGGGGCGGGCGCGAAGCCGGGCGTCTCGGATCTCCACCCCTCAACGTTCACCCGATCTCAGCGTTCACCCGATCCACCTCGCGCTGAACAGCCCCAGCATGGCCTTCTCCGACTCGCGTCGGTCGGGCATCTCTGTGGAGGGCGCGGACCCGGCGGTGTTGGCGCACGACGGGTTCGGTGTGCGCGACGTGGTCACCGCGATCATCGACGCGGCCCGGGCCGACGGTGAGAAGTGGCGGTCGTTCGAGGACCTCTGCGACGAGGCCGCCGCGATCGTGGACAGCCAGGACACGCTCGCGGTGCTGCCCTCGGCCTGAGCCCGTGGCGTCCGGGTGGGTCCGCGGTCGACCGTGGACCCACCCGTCGTCGTGTCCGGCCCTGTTCGGCGCGCGCTACCGGAGGGCCAGGTCGAACACGTTCCTCAGGATTCGCCGGGCGGGGGCGTCGTAGGGCAGGGCGCCGTTGAAGGACATGGAGCTGGCGCTGAAGACCCAGCCCCCGTTCTTCTTGGGGAAGAACAGCATGTCCGCGCCGCCAGCGGGGTTCTCGCCCCGCGCGATGACCTCGACCCCCGGCGCGTCCACCCGTCAAGTCCGAAGTGGACGGTCAACTTCCGTCGTCGTGCGCCGGCGGCCCCGGCGGCCCCGGCGGCCTCAGTCCTCCGCTCCGGAGCCGAGCTGTGTCAGCGCTGGGTGAGCGCCGGGTGAGCGCCGGGTGAGCGCCGGGTCAGCGCTGTGTCAGTGCGTCCGGCGACCGTGGTGGCGCGTCGCCCACGAGCGCAGGTCGCCCCACCACGGGCGGCCCCGGGAGTCGTGGCCGGCGCCGCCGACGTCGAGCACCTGCTCGATGATCGGCGAGACGCGGCGGCGCCAGCCCCCGCCCGCGCCGTGGCACCAGGCCACCGCGTCACTGATCCACAGCGACGGCTCCTCGTGCGGGCGCAGGTGCTCGTAGACCAGGCGGCCGTCGCCGCCGGCCCCGCGCAGCAGCGGGCCGATCGTCCTGCGGTCCCTGCGGTCCTCCTCGCGGCCCCGCGCCTCCAGCACCAGCCGCCGGGCGTCCAGCGCGATCAGGTCGCTCACCAGGTGCGCCAGGCAGGACCGGCGCACCCCCTCGGTGCCGCCGCGCCCGGTGTAGACCCGGGTGCGCACCCCCGACTGGGCCAGTCGGGCGGCGATCATCCGCTTCACCGCGTCGCTCTCGTGCTTGAAGTGCAGCCGCCGCTCGCCGCCGACCCGCAGGCTGCGCAGCAGCGTCCGGGTGCGCTCCAGCTCCGTGGGCTTCAGCAGGGTCACCACGAGCAGGTAGGCGCCCCGGTGCGACTCGTCGACGAACGCGTGCACGCTCACCCCGCGATCGTGACCACGTGTCCGGCCGCCCACGCGCCCCGTCGGGGATTCCCACCCCTGCGGGCGATCTCGGCCCCACTCCCGAGGGACCGGCCGGCCGGCTCGTCGCGCGGCCGTCACCAGCCGTCCCGCTCCCTGTCCCCTCGCCGGCGAGCGCGTTCCGCTCCTCCGGCGCGGTCAGCCCCCGGCCATGACGTCGGGTAGCGGGCGGTGGATCACCAGAGGCCGCGGGAGCGGGCGAGGCGGCCGACCGCGAGGGCGACCCGCAGGACCAGGGCGTCCCGGGGGTCCGACGCGTTGCGGCCGGTCAGCTCGGTGACCCTGCGCAGCCGGTAGCGCACGGTGTTGGGGTGGACGAAGAGCTGCCGGGCGCAGCTCTCCAGCACCCCGCCCACCTCCAGGTAGGCGTCCACGGTCTCCAGCAGCGAGCCGCCCGCGTCCACCAGCGGGCGCACGACCCCGTCCACGAGCTGGCGCTCGGCCTCGGGGTCGCCGGCCAGCGCCCGCTCCGGCAGCAGGTCGGTGGAGCGGACCGGGCGGGGGGCCGCCGGCCAGGCGACCACCGCCCGCAGTCCGGACAGCGCGTCCTGCGCGCTGCGGTGCGCCTCGGCCAGGCTCGACATCGTCGGCCCCGCCACCACGGGCCCCGAGCCGAAGGCGGTGGCCATCCTGGTCAGCACCTCGTGCCCGGCCGGCCCGTCCACCGGGCCGGCGAGCACGACGACCAGCCGGGAGCCCTGGACGCCGATCAGCACCGGCCGGCCCGCCCTGGCCGCGCGGCTGCGCACCTCGTAGACGACCTCGGGCGGGTCCTCGGAGGTCGGGTTGCCGACCAGCACGGTCGCCTCGGCCGCCGGGTCCCAGCCGAGCGCGGCGGCGCGGGAGAGCAGGGACTCCTCGGCGTCGCCCCTGACGATGCCGTCGACGACCAGGGCCTCCAGCCGGGCGTCCCACGCGCCGCGCGCCTCGGCGGCGGCGGCGTAGGAGGTCGCGGCGGCGAAGGCGATCTCCCTGCCGTAGCGCAGCACCGCCTCGGTGAGCACCGCGCGTTCGGCGTCGTCGGCGGCCAGCGTCGGCAGTTGCTGCTCGAACACCTCGATCGCGATCCGGACCAGCTCGACGGTCTGCCGCAGGCTCACCCACCGGGCGAGGTCCCTGGGCGCGCCGCGGAACGCCTCGGCGGTGAGCCGGATCGCCTGCTGCGGGTCGCGCAGCCAGGCCACGAAGCCGGCGACGCCGTTCTGCGTCACCAGCAGGACGCCGGAGCGCTGGTCGGCCGACAGCCGGCGGAACCACGGGAGCTGCCGCTCCATCGCCGTGATGCTGGCGGCCGCCATCCCGCCCGAGGCCCGCTCCAGCTTGCGGAGGGTGTCGGACGACAGGTCGGGGTGGTCACTGCTCCGTTCGTGGGCAGCCGCGCTGCTCATAACGGCCAGCATCGCACGTCGCGGCGACAGCTCCGCGCAGGTCCCCGCTGGTCGTCCGCATCGTCCGGAAAGTCCGTCGCGGGCCGTCTCCGGCCTCGTCGACGCTGTGCGGCGTGGTGCGACCGGCCGGCGAGCGGAATCGTGTCGCGGGACTTGCGGGGTCGACGGCGTCGACGGCCTGGACGCGCTGACCCGCTGGTCGGCGACCGGCTCGTCGGCAGGGTGAGCTGATGCTGGGAATGCCGTGCAACCGATTGGTGTCGACTCGGCGTCGTGGTCTTCGACGACACGTGTTGGGGACGCGGTTACGCCACCGACGCGCTCCGCCTGTGGACGAACTATTTGTTCGCCACCAGGGACGCGCTCCGACTGGACCACGCCACGTACTCCGGCAATCCGGCGATGGTGGCGGTGGGCCGCCGACCGGGATTCGTGGAGGAGGGGCGCTTCCGGCGCGCCCGCGGGTGGAGCGGCGCGGTGCACGACTCGGTCGTGCTGGGAGTGCCGCGCGAGGAATGGCTCGCCCAGTGCGGAAGGCCCACCAAACACGCCTCGTGCGGAGACGGCGACGTCCACCTCACCCCGTGACCCGGCTGTCCCAATCCGTTCGTCGCGGAATCTGTCACGGTGGCCCATTTCCGTGGCGGAGGGTGTCGGCAGAATTGCTGAATTTGCCGAGTGACCTCACCCTGAATTAACACATAGATTGCGTCCGCACGGACCCGTGCATTCCCTGCCAGAGAGGGAGGTCCGTTTTGCGGACTGGCTTCGGATCAACCGGGTTCAGACGCGGCGCCGCCGTGGTCGCGGGACTCGTGGCGTTGGTGGGCACGCAGGTCACGCTCGGCACCGCGGCGGCGGCGGAGCCGTCGGCGGTTCCGGCCGGACTGGAGGAGTTCTACGGCCAGCAGGTGTCGTGGGCGGCGTGTGAGCGGCCCTACCAGACGCTGGAGTGCGCGACCCTCTCGGTCCCCCTGGACTACCGGGCGCCGGACGGGGAGCGCATCGCCGTCACGATCAGCAGGAAGAAGGCCGCCGACCAGGCCAACCGGCGCGGCGTGCTGCTGCTCAACCCCGGAGGGCCCGGCGGCTCCGGCCTCCAGTGGCCGGACATCCTGGCCAACAGCCCCGTGGGCAAGGTCTACGACCTGATCGGCTTCGACCCGCGCGGGGTGGGCAGGTCGACCGCGCTGCTGTGCGAGGTGGCCCCGGCGCTGGCCAAGGTGAACACCCGTCCGACCGACGCCGAGCTGCCCGCGTGGGCGGCGGACGCGCAGGCCAGCGAGGCCGGCTGCGAGCGCTCGGCCGGCGGGCTGCGGCCGCACGTCAACACCCCGAACACCGCGCGCGACATGGACGTCATCCGCGGCGTCCTCGGCGAGAAGAAGATCAACTACCTCGGGTACTCGTACGGCACCTACCTCGGCGCGGTGTACGGCAGCCTGTTCCCGAAGAACCTCAACCGCAGCGTGCTGGACTCGGCGGTCCACCCGGAGTGGATCTGGCGGGAGCAGTTCAAGCAGCAGGCCGTCGCCACGCGGCAGAACGTCGACCTGTGGGCCGAGTGGGTCGGCCAGCGCAACGCCACCTTCCGGCTCGGCAAGACCCAGGCCGAGGTGCTGGCCACCGTCGAGGACCTGGCGGCCAAGCTGGCCAAGAAGCCGGTGAGCGGCTTCGACCGCAACTCGCTGGACCTGGTCGTCGGCACCGGCGCCCGGTACCGCCAGCTCTGGGACGACCTCGGCTACATCCTGCTGGATATCAAGAACACCACCACGACGGCGCCGACCGACGCGCTCACCGCGGCCGGGTTGATCCGCGACCTCGGGATCGCCGAGACGCGCAGCGGCGTGTTCGACACCGTGACCTGCGAGGCCGACTGGCCGCGTGACCTCACCGGCTACTACAGCGACATGAAGCTGTTCCGCGAGAAGTACCCGTATGGCTTCGGCGTGATGCGCGCCGCCCCGTGGACGTGCAGCTTCCGGTCGTTCACCCCGCCGGAGCGCCCGGTGGACCTCAAGCGCGACGGCTACCAGACCGGCCTGGTGATCCAGGCCGACGGCGACACGCAGACCCAGTACGACGGCGGCCCGGCGATGGCGCAGCGGCTGCGCAACCACCTGATCTCGGTGGCCGACGAGGGCACGCACGGCTTCTACGGCTTCGGCAACGCGTGCGTGAACCGGCACGTCGAGCGGTACCTGATCGACGGCGTGCTGCCGCCGACCCGCGTCACCTGCGCCGGCGAGGCGCGGCCGAACGTCCCCAGGGGCACCGAGTCGGTCGAGGCCGCCGCGAACGGCGCGATGACGCAGGGCCTGGCCGTCGGCGACGGGCGCGGCTCGTTGACCGACTCCGTCCGCGGGTACATCGCCGCGAACCGGCTGATGGAGAAGGTCTCCGGGTGATCCGCGCCGGCCGCCGAGCGGCCGGCGCACCCCTTCCCGACACTGTCCCTTCCTGACACTGTCCCTTCCTGACACTGTCCCTTCCCGGCGCCGTCGCGCCCCCTCCACGGGGCGCGGCGGCGCCCGTGCGCGCGCCGCGTTCCGGCCGTGGTCACCGATTCCGCCACTCGACCGCATGATCCCGGACCTGTTTGCCCGTCCCGATCGGGTCCCGCCCTCCGAACCGGTCGCGGCCAGTGGTCGTCAACCATGCCATCGCGGGACTGACCAGGGCCGTCACCTCGGCATACGTTCGCAGGGCACCCTCCCCGTGGACGGCAAGGAGGTCCGCTGTGCGCTTCCATCCCTCGTCCCGGAGCCGGCCGAGTTGGAGGCGTCGGCACGGGCCGCGGCGCCGCGTCACTCTCGGCGTCGCGGGCCTGGCCGTGCTCGCGGCCGTGTTCTCGGTCGTTCCCGGGACCGTCCCGGTGTCCGGACCGTCCGGGCTCCTCACGGTGTCCGACGTCGACACCGACCCCGCGACCCCGGCGACGGCCCCACCGCTCGCCGACGGCGCCCTCCCGTCCGACCTCGACGGCGTTCCGCGCGACACGCCCCCCGAGGCCGGCCACGACCCGCTGGCCGAGTTCCACCGCCAGCAGCCGACGTGGGCGCCGTGCTCGTTCAACGAGGCGCTGGAGTGCGCGTCGATCATGGTGCCGATGGACTACCGGCACCCCGAGGCCGAGCGGATCACGTTGGCGATCAGCCGGCGGAAGGCCGCCGACCCGGCCCGGCGGCGGGGCATCCTGCTGCTCAACCCGGGGGGACCCGGCGGCAGCGGGTTGCAGATGCCCAAGCTGCTGCTCGACCAGCCCACCGCGCAGGTCTACGACCTCGTCGGGTTCGACCCGCGCGGCGTCGGCCGGTCCACCGCGCTGGCCTGCGAGCAGACGCCCCTGCTGTACAAGCCGGAGTCCCGGCCCACCGACGACGTCTTCCCGTGGTGGGTGGCCTCGGCCAGGGAGTCCGAGGAGGCGTGCGCGCGGGCCGGCGGGGCGCTGCGGCCGTTCGTGAACACCCCGAACACCGCGCGGGACATGGACGTCATCCGCGCCGTGCTCGGCGAGGAGAAGATCAACTACGTCGGCTACTCGTACGGCACCTACCTCGGCGCGGTGTACGGGAGCCTGTTCCCGGAGCGGCTGGACCGCAGCGTGCTCGACTCCTCGGTGCACCCGGACTGGATCTGGCGGGAGCAGTTCAAGCGCCAGGGCACCGCCTACCGGGACAACGTCGACGTGTGGGCCGAGTGGGCGGCCAAGCGCAACGCCACCCTCGGGCTCGGCGACTCGCGGGAGGCGGTGCTCGACACGGTCGAGCAGCTCGCCAGGAAGCTGTCCGTCCAACCGGTCAACGGCTACGACCGGTCGTCGCTGGACGGCGCGGTCGGGGTCGGGGCCCGCTACCGCCCCCTGTGGGCGGACCTGGCCAAGGTGCTCAGGACGCTGCGGGACGGGGGTTCGGCGGAGGCCACGCGGGACGCGGTGCGCGCCGGCCAGCTCATGACCGACGTGGCGTTGGCCGAGCTGCGTGCCGGCGTGTTCGACACCGTGACCTGCGAGGCGGACTGGCCGCAGGACACCACGGCCTACCTGGAGGACATGCGGATCTTCCGGGAGCGGTACCCCTACGGCTACGGCGTGATGCGCGCGGTGCCGTGGCCGTGCACCTTCCGCAGCTTCCTTCCGCCGGAGCGCCCCGTGCCGCTGCGCCGCGCGGGTTACCCGGTCGGCCTGGTCGTGCAGGCGGCGGGCGACACGCAGACCCAGTACGCCGGCGGCCCCGCGATGGCCGCGCGACTGGCCCACCACCTGATCACCGTGCTCGACGAGGGCGAGCACGGCATGTACGGGTTCGGCAACACCTGCGTGGACCAGCGGGTCAACGCCTACCTCGTCGACGGCATGCTGCCGCCGACCCGGTCGGAGTGCCCCGGCCGGTCGCGGCCGGACGTGCCGGAGGACCCGGTGGGGCAGCCGCCGAACAAGCCCACCACCGAGGTCGTCCCGGAGACGTCGGTCGCGCAGTCGGTCGAGCACTACCTCCAGGACGGCCGCATCCTCGAACGCGCCTTCTGACCCGCGACGGGGCCACAGTGTCCATATCGGACATGGCGCCCCCAACGTCCACTATGTCCACTTTGGACATACCGGGCGGATGACGCTCCCCGGCCCGGCCCCTCCCGGGGGTCGGGCCGGGGAGCGTCGCGCGGCGGCGGTCGATTTCACTCCACTGTGGACACTCTGGGTGCCTGACGTCGTATTTCGCCCGTTCGTGCCACCAGGTTCGAATTGCCGGGTCGTCGGCACTGAGAAACGATCAAACGTGAGGACGGACACATCTGCCTGGTGAGGAGCGCACCGTGGGCGAGGAACTGCGCCGGGGCTTCGGCGACGCGTGGTCCGCGGTGATCACGTTCGTCCCCAAGCTGATCGGCTTCCTTCTGGTCCTGCTCATCGGCTGGCTGATCGCCAAGGGCCTGTCCAAGGCGGTCCACCTGCTGCTGACCAGGACCGGCTTCCCCCGCCTGGTGGAGCGGTCCGGCGTGGGCACCCTGCTCGCCCGGTCGCGGCTCGACGTCACGACGCTGATCGTCCAGCTCGTCTACTACTTCGTCCTGCTGATCGCGTTGCAGGTCGCCTTCGGCGCGTTCGGCCCCAACCCGGTGAGCGACCTGCTCACCGCGATCGTCGGCTACCTGCCCCGGATCGTCGTCGCGATCATCCTGGTGCTCGTCGCCGCCGCGGTGGCCCGGGTCGTGAAGGACCTCGTGACGCAGGCGATGGGCGGCCGGCCGCTCGGCCGGTGGGTCGGCACGGTGGCCTTCGTCTTCCTGGTGGCGCTGGGCGTCATCGCCGCGCTCAACCAGCTCGGGATCGCGACCTCGGTGACGCTGCCGGTGCTGATCACCGTGCTCGCCACGGTCGGCGGCATCCTCGTCGTCGGCGTGGGCGGCGGTCTGGTCCAGCCGATGCAGCAGCGCTGGGGGCGCTGGCTGGACACCATCCAGGAGCAGGCCCGCGAGGCCCGGCAGCAGGCGGGAAGCGGAGCGCACCGCGCCGCGGGCGGGCCGCCGCCACCGCCGCAGGCCCCGCACGGGCACCCGGCCCAGCCGCGCCCGCACACCCCGCCACCCGGGCCGCCGCAGCCGCCGCCACCACAGCCTCCGCCGCCCACGGCGCCGCCGGGTCCGCCCCCACCGGGCGTCGGTCCGACCGGCGGACCTCCACCCCACGGCTACTACTGAGCCCCTCCGACCACGCTCACCCCGGGCCCGGCGGTCCTCCAACCGCCGGGCCCGCTCCTGTCCGGCGTCCCATGCCCGTCGCCCGGGCGCTGCGGCAACCGGGCCGACTCGACCGCCCAGGGGCGAGGCGCCGCGGCCACCATCCGCCGCGAGAGCTGTTCGGCTCCGTCGCGCAGGAAGGCTCTCGGGTGACCTTCCGCTGGGACGATGTCGGCGATCGGGTCGGCGGCCGCACCTGACGGCACGGGTGGCTCTCCGTCGGGACAATGTCGCCGATTCGGTAGGCGGCCACGGCCGCCGCACGGGTGGCCTTCCGTGCGGGGGCGATGGGGCAGACGGGTCGGGGGCGGATCGAGGTCGGCCCCGGTCAGGAGATGCCGGTCATCTCCACGCTCGGACTCGTTCACCCACCTCGGCGTCATCACCGATCTTTCGCCCGTTCGGGGCCGGTGAGCGGCCGGTTTCCGTCAGACCCGACTGGGACCGTGGAAATCGGGGGGACCCCCACCTGATGCATCACCCGCGATGATCTTGGGGGCTGGTCGGAGCGGGACCGCCCGTCACCAGGCGCAGGCGGTGTCCGGCTCACAACACGGCGCGAGGTAGCGGCAGGTCGGGCAGATCCACTTCGAGCCGTTGCCGTAGGGGACGAGGTCGTCGGCCTCGCACTGGGGGCAGGGCAGCGTGGCGCGGCGCGCCGCGGGCTGGCGGGTCGGTCGCGGCTCGGTGGTGGTCGGCTCGGGCACGGCTCGACCGTAGCTCGCGGGTCGCCGAAGCGCGGACCGACACCGGGTCAGCCTCCCTGGCGCGGCGACTCTGTCGCACATCTTTGCTGGTCACCTGTGGTGGACCTCACCGGGGTGAATCCTGGGTGCGGAATGCGGCGGGGGCGGAGGATGTTGAGCGAACAAGGTGATCGTGCGCTCCGGGGCTCGGTGGAAGTCCGAACCGGCGGTGACAGCCCGCGACCCGCCAACAACCAGTTGGCGGTTGACCCGGTGGAACTCCGGGGCCGACGGTGAAAGTCCGGATGGAAGGTGGCGCACGCGTGCCGGCGGTCGGTGCTGCGCGCCGTCCGCCCGCCGCGTCCTACCCCCGCCCCGGCCGTCGGGAAGGGAGGACGCGGTGGAGGTTCTGCTGCACCACGGTCTGGTGGTGTTCGGGCAGCGGATCGCGTGGGCGGAGCTGATCGGTCAGTTGTGCGCCCTCGCGGTGGTCTTCCTGGCCGACCGCCGCACGTTGTGGACCTGGCCGGTGCAGGTCGGGGCGACCGTGCTGCTGTTCGCGGTGTACTCCTCCGCGCACCTGGGCGGCCTCGCGACCAGGCAGGTCGTCATCTTCGCGATCTCGGTCTACGGCTGGTGGGCGTGGACACGCCGGCGCGACCCGGTCTACGGCGTCGTCGTGCGCCGGGCCAGCGGCGCGGAGCGGGTCGCGATGGGGGCGGCGATGCTGCTGGGCACCGTCGGCGTCGCGTGGCTGCTGACCGCGCTGGACGCCTCGTGGGCCCCGTGGCCGGACGCCTGGATCTTCGTCGGCACCCTCGTGGCGTTCGCGGCGCAGGGGATGGGCCTGGTCGAGTTCTGGCTGGTCTGGCTCGCGGTCGACGCGGTGGGCGTGCCGCTCCAGATCGCCTCCGGCCTGTGGTTCAGCGCGGCGATCTACGTCGTCTTCGCCGCCCTGGTGATCATGGGCTGGCGCCACTGGACCCGCACGGCGGCGGACGCGCGCGCGGCGGCCGTCGCCGTGACCGGCTGATCCCGCCGAGCCGCGCCCCGGCCCTGACGGCCCGTCACCGGTGTGACGGGCCGTCGCGCACAGGGGCCGAGCGTGCGGTGAGTGAGGACTGGGCCGGTCGGCGGTTGACCCTGCAACGACCCGCTGGTGGGTTGGGGCCGGTAATCACTCCATCGAGTGAGGTGGTCACCGGAAGGAGTAGCCAGTGGCACCGTCACGTCGTCTCGCCGCCCTCGCCCTCCTCGCCTCGGTCGGGTCCGGTCTCCTCGGCGCGGCCACGCCGGCCGCCGCCGACCCCGCCGAGGCGGCCCCGACGATCCGCACCGGCTTCGAGTCCAGCAACGGCGCCCGCTGGACCAGCGCCGCCGAGGAGGACGAGTTCCTCCGCCGCGTCGACGCCGCGAGCGACCGGGTCGTGGTCGAGCGGATCGGCACCACGGTCCAGGGCCGCCCGTTACGCCTGGTCCGCGTGGGTGACCCGAAGCCGCGCCCCGCCGGCGTGGGGACGACCGCGCTGTTCGTCTGCTCCCAACACGGCGACGAGCCAGCCGGCCGCGAGGGCTGCCTGAGCACCATCCGCGACCTCGCCCTCAGCCGAGACCCGAAGACCGTCCGTCCGCTGCGCCACACGACCGTGCTGTTCGTGCCGACGGCCAACCCGGACGGTCGCGAGGCCAACACCCGGGGCAACGCCAACGGCGTCGACATCAACCGGGACCACCTGGCCCTGACCTCGCCCGAGACCCGGGCCGTCGCCGCGGTGATCCGCGACCACCGGCCCGACGTGATCCACGACCTGCACGAGTACGGCGCCACCCCGCGCTACTACGACAAGGACGTGCTCGCGCTCTGGCCGAGGAACCTCAACGTGGCCGACGGGGTGCATGACGAGTCGGAGCGGCTGACGCGGGAGTTCGCCCGGCCGGAGGTGGAGCGCGCCGGCTACAGCACCGGCGTCTACGGCATCTGGACCGACCCCGTCACGGGCGAGCCGGTCAGGCAGGTCGCCGGCGACGGCCAGGAGCGCATCCTGCGCAACACCGCCGGCCTCAAGCACGCCGTCGGCATGCTGCTGGAGACCAAGGTGAACGCCAGGGACGCCGCCGAGCAGGCCGACCCCGCGCTCAACGCCCGACGCCGGGTCGACTCCCAGCTCGCCGCCGTGCGCGGGACGCTGCGGATGGCCGAGGAGCGGCGGGCCGCGATCGCGCTGGCGACGGGGCTGAGCCGGGCGACGGCGGTGGCGAACCGGGGACCGGTCTTCTTCGGCGGGGCGGACAACGAGCCGCCGGCGCCGACCGACGTCGAGTCGACCCCGCCGTGCGGCTACCGGCTCACCCGCGAGCAGGTGGCCCAGGTCGGGGACGAGCTGGACCTGCACGGCGTGCTGACCGTCCCGGCGGCGGGTGGCGGGCGGTTCGTGCCGATGCACCAGCCGGCGCGTCGCCTGGTGCCGTTGCTGCTCGACGCGAGGGCGGAGTTCCACCTGACGTCGGCGGAGGTCGTCCGCTGCTGACCTCGCGGGCGGACCCGGGCAGCGCTGCCCGGGTCCGCCAGGGGAAATCCGCTCGCGGGATACCGGAACGCCTGCCATCGTGCGCGCCGTGATCGAACAGCACATCGCGGACCGCGTGAGAGTGGACGCCTTCCCGCGCTCGGCGAAGTACGACCCCCAGTGGCAGCTCGACAACATGATGGGCCCCAACGCGCTGTGGCTGGCGGAGTCCCTGAGCGGGCTCCTCCGGTGGGAGCCCGGCATGAGGGTGCTCGACCTCGGGTGCGGTCGCGCGATGACCTCGGTCTTCCTGGCCAGGGAGTTCGGCCTCCGCGTGTGGGCGGCGGACCTGTGGGTGCCGCCGACGGAGAACTGGGAGCGGGTGCGCGAGGCGGGGCTGGCCGACAGCGTCTACCCGGTCCACGTCGAGGCCCACGACATGCCGTTCCCGCACGGGTTCTTCGACGCGATCGTGAGCCTGGACTCCTACCACTACTTCGGGACCGACGACCTCTACCTGGAGTACCTGCTGCGCTTCCTCCGCCCCGGCGGCCAGCTCGGCATCGTCGTGCCCGGCCTGACCGAGGAGCTGTCCGAGGTTCCCGAGTGGCTCGAACCGCACTTCGAGCCCGAGTTCTGGTCGTTCCACAGCCCCGAGTGGTGGCGACGGCACTGGTCCCGCTGGGGGACGGTCGACGTGCACGTGGCGGACATGCTCCCCGACGGCTGGCGGCACTGGCTGCACTGGGCCGAGGTGTGCGTGGAGGCCCAGGCGGGACCCCGCCCCGACCTCACCGAGCGCGAGGTGCCGTTGCTGCGGGCCGACGCTGGGCGCACCCTCGGCTTCGCCCGCGTGGTGGCGACGAAGCGCTGACGGAGCGCTGGCCGGGCCGGGGCCGTGCGCGACGCGGGAGCGAGCGCACGGCCCCGCCGGCGTCACTTCGCGTAGATCGCGGCGATGTCCTCGGCGTAGGTCGAGGCCACCACGTTGCGCCGCAGCTTCAGGCTTGGGGTCAGCTCGCCGCCGGTCTCGGTGAAGTCGACCGGCAGGATGCGGAACTTCTTGATCGACTCGGCGTGGGAGACCGCCTTGTTGGCCTCGTCCACCGCGGCCTGGATCTCCGCCCGCAGGTCGGGGTCGTCGACCAGGTCGGCCACCTCGGCCTCGGCCGGCTTGCCGTGCCGCTCCTTCCACGCGGGGAAGAACTCCGGGTCGATGGTGATCAGCGCGCCGATGAACGGCTGCTTGTCGCCGACGACCATGCACTGGCTGATCAGCGGGTGGACCCGGAGCCGGTCCTCCAGCACCGCCGGGGCCACGTTCTTGCCGCCGGCGGTGACGATGATCTCCTTCTTGCGCCCGGTGATGCGCAGGAAGCCCTCGTCGTCCAGCTCGCCGAGGTCGCCGGTGTGGAACCAGCCGTCCTCCAGCGCGTCCCTGGTGGCCTGCTCGTTGTTGCGGTACGAGCGGAAGACCACCTCGCCCTTGACCAGCACCTCGCCGTCCTCGGCGATGCGCACGGCGGTGCCGGCGATGGGCCGGCCCACGGTGCCGATCCGCAGCGCCTGCGGCGTGTTCACGCAGGCCGCGGCGCTGGTCTCGGTGAGGCCGTAGCCCTCGAAGACGGTCAGGCCCGCGCCGCGGAAGAAGTGCGCGAGCCGGTCGCCCAGCGGAGCCCCGCCGGAGACCGCCGCCACGCACCGCCCACCCAGCGCCGCGCGCAGCTTGCCGTAGACGAGCTTGTCGAACAGCAGGTGCTTCAGCTTCAGGCCCAGCCCGACGGAGCCGCGGTCGCGCGCCTCGCTGTAGGCGACGGCCGTCTCCTCGGCGATGTCGAAGATTCGGCCCTTGCCGGTGGAGTGCGCCTTCTGCTTGGCCGCGTTGTAGACCTTCTCGAACACGCGCGGCACGGCGACGACGAAGTTGGGCCGGAACGTGC
The DNA here is from genome assembly GCF_024171885.1 of Streptoalloteichus tenebrarius. Taxonomy (GTDB): domain Bacteria; phylum Actinomycetota; class Actinomycetes; order Mycobacteriales; family Pseudonocardiaceae; genus Streptoalloteichus; species Streptoalloteichus tenebrarius. The sequence continues at coordinate 38,488 of NZ_JAMTCP010000002.1, forward strand.
CGAGGTCGGTGGCCAGGTTCTTGATGTCCGGGGTGTGGCCGACCGTGGCCCTGGCGTAGACGCAACAGATGGTGATCGCCCTGGCCAGCACGTGGGCCAGCGGCAGGAACATGAGCAGGGAGCTGCCCGGCGCCATGAGCTGCGGGAACGCCGCGACGTCCGAGCGGACCTCGCCGAGCAGGTTGCGGTGGCTCAGCTCGCAGCCCTTGGGGCGGCCGGTGGTGCCGGAGGTGTAGATGATCGTCGCGAGGTCGTCGGCCCTGACCGTGCGGCGGCGGGTGTGCACCTCGGAGTCGGACAGGTCGGCGCCCAGCGCGGTCAGCTCCTCGACGGCGGTCGGGCCGTCCCCGCCCTCGATCTGCCAGAGGTGCCGCACCTCGGGCAGCCGGTCCCGCACACCGTCGACGGTGGCCCGGTGCGCCGGCGTCTCCACGATGACGGCGGTGGCGCCGGAGTCGGACAGGATCCACTCCACCTGCTCGGGGGAGGAGGTCTCGTAGACGGGGACGGTGGCGCAGCCGGCGGCCCAGACGGCGAAGTCGATCAGCGTCCACTCGTAGCGGGTGCGGGCCATGAGCGCGACCCGCTCCCCGGGCTTCACCCCCGCCGCGACCAGGCCCTTCGCCACGGCGAGCACCTGGTCGGCGAACTCGCGGGCGGTGACGTCCACCCACGTGCCGTCGATCCGTCGTCGGAAGCTCACGGCGGTGCCGAAACGCTCCGCGTTCGCCCACACCATGTCGGTGAGGTTCTCCTCATCGGCCACCGGCGTGGTGGCCGGGACGCTGAACTCACGCACGTCAACCTCCGAGCGGTGGGTTACTGGCGGGAAACTTAGCGTGCGGGGACCCGCAGACGATAGGGCTCCGAGGGATCGAAAGCGAGGCGTGGCACCCTTCGCGCGTGCCTTCCGTCGACCTCGTGGACGAGACGTTCGTCGCCGCGCCCCCCGCCGCGGTGGCCGCCGTGTTCGCCGACCCGGTGGCCTGCCGGCGGTTCTGGCCCGACCTGGTCCTGGACGTCTACGCCGACCGGGGCGCGGAGGGCGTGCGCTGGGCCGTGCGGGGCGCGCTGGTCGGGACCATGGAGGTCTGGCTGGAGCCGGTGCTGGACGGCACGGTGCTGCACTACTTCCTGCGGGCCGACGGCGTGGGGCCGGACGGCCGCCCGGCGCCGCTGCCGCTGAGGGCGGCGGCCAGGGAGGCGCGGCGGCGCCGGCTGGCGGCCAAGGCGGTGGCCTTCGAGGTGAAGGCCGCGCTGGAGGCGGGCAGGGAGGTCGGCTGCCCGCCCGAGTGGCCCGAGGCGGCGGCGGGGGAGCGCGGGGCCACGGGCGGCTGAGCCGTCGGACCCCTCGGCGCGTCGGCCCGGCCGCGCGCCGGTCCTAGGGTGGGGTCGTGCGGATCCATGTGGTGTCGGACGTGCACGGCAACGCCGAGGCGCTGGCCAGGGCCGGCGACGGCGCTGACGCCCTGCTGGTCCTCGGCGACCTGCTGGAGTTCGTCGACTACGAGGACCACTCGAAGGGCATCCTCGGCGCGGTGTTCGGTCCGGACCGGGTGGCCCGGTTCGCCCACCTGCGCAACCACGGCGCGCCGGGGGAGGCCGGCCGCTACGCGCGGTCGCTGTGGGAGGAGCTGGACGACCCGGGGGCCGTGGTCGAGGCGGCGGTCAGGGAGCAGTACGCGGCGATGTTCGGCGCGTTGACCGCGCCCACCTACGCCACCCCGGGCAACGTGGACGCGCCCGCGCTGTGGCCGGAGTTCACCGACCACATCCACGTGCTGGACGGCGAGGTCACCGAGATCGGCGGCCTGCGGGTGGGCTTCGTCGGCGGCGCGCTGCTGCCGCCCGGCGGCCAGTTGTGGCGACGGAACTCGCCGTGGACGCCGCACCTGAGGACGGTGGAGGACTTCGCGGCGGCCGTGGACCGCCTCCACGGCGTCGACGTGCTGTGCAGCCACATCCCGCCGGCGGTGGCCGAGTTGACCTACGACGTGCTGGCCCGCAAGGACGAGCTGGGCTCGACGCACCTGCTGGAGCTGATCCACCGCGAGCGGCCCCGGTGGTCGCTGTTCGGCCACGTGCACCAGCCGCTGGCCCGGCGGGTGCGGGTCGGGCACACCGAGTGCGTCAACGTCGGCCACTTCCGCCGGACCGGGGTGCCGTTCGTCCTGCACTGGTGAGCGGCCGGCGGAGGGGTCCCGCGCGCCGCCGAGGGGCTGCCGTGACGTGCCTCGCCGCGCCGGGGTTGGGGCGGTGGTCGTCGCGGTAACCTGCGGTCATGGCCGACCAGTCCACCCAGTCCATCGTCATCGACGCCGTGCCGGAGAAGATCATGGCGGTGATCGCGGACTTCGCGGCGTACCCGGAGTGGGCCAACGGGGTGAAGCGGACCGAGGTGCTGGCGATGGGCCCGGACGGCAGGGCGGCCCAGGTCCGGTTCGAGCTGGACGCGGGCGTGGTCAAGGACGAGTACGTGCTGGCCTACGAGTGGGCGCCGGACGGGCTGTCGGTGAGCTGGCACCTGGTGAAGGGCCAGATGCAGAAGGCGCAGCGGGGCAGTTACGTGCTGGAGCCGAGCCAGACCGGGTCCGGCGTGGCGACGAAGGTGACGTACTCGCTCACCGTCGACCTGGCCATCCCGATGATCGGCCTGTTCAAGCGCAAGGCCGAGAAGATGATCATGGACACCGCGCTGAAGGAGCTGCGGCGGCACGTCGAGCGGGCCGCCTGACCCTTGCCGTCGGACTCACCGGCCGCGTCGGGCCGGACCGCGCCCCCGGCCCACCCGAATGGCACGGACGGGTGGCCGTGGCGGAAGATGCGACGCGTGCGCGTCCTGCTGTTCACCGGCAAGGGCGGCGTGGGCAAGACGACCCTCGCCGCCGCCACCGCCGCACACCTGGCCCGCTCCGGGCGCAAGGTCCTGGTGGTCTCCACCGACCCCGCGCACTCGCTGGCCGACGTCCTCGACGCGCCCGTCGGGCCTGAACCGTCCGAAGTGGATGGTGAGTCCGGCGTGAGCGCGTCCCATGTGGACAGTCGGGGCCTGGTCGACGACGCCTGGGGGGACCTGCGCCGGCACCTGAGGACGGTCCTCGCCGGGGCCGGCGTCGACGAGCTGGACGCCGAGGAGCTGACCGTGCTGCCCGGGGTCGAGGAGCTGCTCGCCCTCGCCGAGGTGGAACGGCTGGCCAGGGGCGGCCCGTGGGACACCGTGGTCGTGGACTGCGCCCCGACGGCCGAGACCCTGCGGCTGCTCGCCCTGCCCGAGGCGTTCGCCACCTACCTGGAGCGGTTGTTCCCCACACACCGCAGGGTCGTGCGGGGCCTGCTCGCCGGGCTCGCCGGCGGCGTCGCCGAGCAGTGGGACGCGGTCGCCGACGCGCTGGGCCGGCTCGCGCGGCGGCTGGCCGAGCTGCGGGACCTGCTCACCGACCAGGACACCACGAGCGTGCGCCTGGTGCTCACGCCCGAGCGGGTCGTCGCGGCCGAGACCCGCCGCACCCTGACCGCGCTCGCGCTCCAGGGCGTCCGGGTCGACGGCCTGGTCGTCAACCGGGTGCTGCCCGACCTCGGCGGCGAGGACTCCCCGGCGGCGCGGTGGCTGCGGACCCGACGGGCGGAGCAGGAGGGCGTGCTCGCCGAGCTGCGCGGCGCGGTGGAGCTGGCGGGCCTGGGCGACGCGCCCGTGCGGGTGGTGGAGCACCGGGCCGCCGAACCCGTCGGCCTGCCGGCGTTGGCGGAGCTGGCCGACCAGCTCTACGGCGGGGACGACCCGCTGGCCGGGCCGGGCGGCCGCCCCCTGGTGTCGGTCTCCGGCGGCGGCCGGGACCTGGACTCGGAGTTCCACCTGCGGCTGGCGGTGCCGCTGGCCGCCGACACCGCGGTCGACCTGGCCAGGGTGGGCGACGACCTCGCGGTCACCGTGGACGGCCGGCGTCGGCTGGTCGCCCTGCCCTCGGTCCTGCGTCGCTGCGTGGTCAGCGACGCGGTCGCCGACGACCACGGACTGCTGGTGTCCTTCCGGCCCGATCCCCGGCTGTGGATGCGGTGACGATCCTCCCCACGCCGGGAACGGGGAACTCAGGACCCACCGACGTGGAGGGAGGTCGTGGGTCGGGGCACGGGTCGCGCGGCTCGTCGGCGCCGTCGCCGGAGGCGGTCGACGGCCTGGTCGAGCCCGTGGTCGACCGGGCGGCCGCACCGGTGACCGACGTGACGTGCGCTCCCCGACCACGCCGGACGTTCCCGCCGCCGACAACCCGCCGATTGGAGTCTCGATGAACGCGAACAGGCCCCCTGGCGGGGAGCACGACGACGCGCGCGGTCGCCTGGCCGAGGAGCTGCACGCCCTGGTCGACGCGGTCGCGGACCGGGCCCAGCCCTGGTTGGAGCGGCTGCGCGCGGGCGGCGGAGCGGCGCACGACACCGGCTCCTGCGGGTGGTGCCCCGTGTGCCAGGGGCTCGCGGTGCTGCGGGGCGAGCGGCCCGAGGTGGCCAGCCGGATCACCGAGCAGGTGGCCGGGCTGCTGGCGACCCTGCGGTCCGTGGTCGAGCAGGCGCCGACCGGTGGCCGCCGGCAGGAGCCGGAGGAGCGGACGGCTCCCGAGCCCGCCACGCCCTCCGCCTCCACCTCCACCGCTACCTCCGCCTCCGCCGACGGCGATCAGTCCGATGTGGAGCCCCGGGTGCGGCGGATCACCGTGCGGCGCGCCGCCCCGACCAGGGACGGGGGTCCCGAGTGCTGACTGTCGGCATCGACGTGGGCGGCACCAGCGTGCGCGCGGGCGTCGTCGACGCGCGTGGCGCCGTCCTCGACACGACCAGGGCGCCCACCCCGACCGGCGCCCAGGCGCTGGAGGACGCCATCGTGCACGCGGTCGAGGAACTGGCCGGACGGCACGACGTCGCCGCCGTCGGGCTGGCCGTCGCCGGGTTCGTCACCGCCGACCGGCGCAGCGTCCGGTTCGCGCCGCACCTGGCGTGGCGGGGAGTGCCCGTGGCCGACCGCGTGTCCGCCCGGCTCGGGTTGCCCGTCGTGCTGGAACACGACGCCAACGCCGCCGCGCTCGCCGAGTACCGCTTCGGCGCGGCGCGCGGCGCGCACGTCGCCGTGCTGGTGGCGCTGGGAACGGGGATCGGCGGCGCGTTGCTGGTCGACGGCCGGGTCTTCCGCGGCGCGCACGGCGTGGCCCCCGAACTCGGCCACCTCCGGCTGGTGCCGGACGGGCGCCCGTGCCCGTGCGGCAAGCGGGGTTGCTGGGAGCGGTATTGCAGCGGCACCGCGTTGGCCGCGACCGCCGTCGAGCTGCTCGCCGAGTACCCGGCCGCGTCCACCGTGTTGGGCAGGGAGGCGGCGGGCGACCCCCGCGCGGTGACCGGGCGGCGCGTGGCCGGCGCGGCCCGCGACGGCGACCCGCTGGCGCAACGCGCGATGACCGACCTCGCCCGCTGGCTGGGGGAGGGGTTGGCCCTGGTCGCCGACGTCTACGACCCGGAGGTCGTGGTGATCGGCGGCGGTGTGTCGGAGTCCGCGCCCCTGTTCCTCGACGACGCGCGCCAGCACTACGCGTCGGTGGTCACCGGCGCGGGGCACCGGCCGCTGGCGCGCATCCGCACCGCGCAGCTCGGCGACGACGCCGGCATCGTCGGGGCCGCCGCGCTCGCCAGGGACGTCGCCATGGACGTCGTCCGCAACGGACGTCCGCGCTGATCCCCGCGCACGCCCGTCGTCACCGATCTTCGTCTCCCGCCGCCTCCGCGAGCGACGAGGGCCGGGCCGCGCGGCGGGTCAGACCTGGGCTCCGTCGTCCCACCCGGAGTCCGGGGGCGGCCCCTGCCGCATCCGCAGGACCAGCCAGCCGATGCCCGCGGTGAGCGAGACCAGGGCCAGGGGCGTCGTGAGCTGGTGGCTCCACCCCACCAGGGAAGGAACCACGAGGAGCAGCACACCCACGACGAGCAGGGTCAACGCTCCGACCGTCGGCGCGCGCAGCGGCGGCAGCGGGGGCGGCTCCGGCGGCACGTAGTGCTCGTCGGCGTGGTCCTCGTGGTCCGCGCGGTTCTCGGCCGCCGGCTCGACAGGAGCCGGCTCGGCCCCGGCCAACGCCCGGTCACCGGCCCCCGCCGCGACGGGGGCGGTGGTGGGCGGCGTGAGGCGCTCGTCGAGCTCGGCGGGGTCCGGCCAGCGCAGCCCGCCCTCCCGTTCGAGGTCCGCGACGATCTCGGCGAACGCCGCGTCGACGTTCTCCGGGCCGTCCTGGCTGGGGGGTCGTCCGTTCATGCCCCCGGCCTCCCTTGCCTCGCGCCCACCGCTGTCCCGCCATGATGGCAGGGGGCGCGCCCCGGCGGCACCGAGCGGCCGGCGGACACCGGCCGCCGGGGAGGTCGCGGGGGGCGACCGGGGCGGGCGCGGCGGCCCCGCCGTTGTGCCGGCTCACCAGCGCTCCGTAGGCTGGTGAGCGGGTGTGTGCTGGAGGGAGGCGCTCGGCGAGTGCTGTACTGGCTGATGAAGTACGTCCTGCTCGGCCCGCTGATGCGGGCGGCGTGCCGGCCGCGGATCGAGGGGCTGGAGCACATCCCGAGCACCGGCGGCGCGATCCTGGCCAGCAACCACGTCGCGGTCGCCGACTCGTTCTTCCTCCCGCTGATGGTGCCGAGGCGGGTGACCTTCCTCGCCAAGCGCGAGTACTTCACCGGGCGCGGCCTCAAGGGCCGTTTCAAGAAGTACTTCTTCTCCGGCGTCGGCCAGGTGCCGATCGACCGGTCGAGCGCGGCGGCGGCGCAGGCCGCCCTGGACACCGGCGTGCGCCTGCTGCGCGAGGGTCGGCTGCTGGGCATCTACCCGGAGGGCACCCGCTCCCCGGACGGCCGGCTGTACAAGGGCAAGACCGGGGTCGCCAGGATGGCCCTGGAGGCCGGCGTCCCCGTCATCCCGGTGGCGATGTTCGGCACCGAGGAGGTCAACCCGATCGGCTCGAAGATGTGGCGGCCGCGCCGCGTGCGGATCGTGGTCGGCGAGCCGCTGGACTTCTCCCGGTACGAGGGCCTGGCCGGCGACCGGTTCGTCGAGCGCTCGATCACCGACGAGATCATGTACGCGTTGATGGAGCTGACCGGGCGCGAGTACGTCGACGTCTACGCCGCCAAGGTCAAGGACGAGCTGGCCGCCTCCGGCGGGAACGTGCCCGGCTGGCGCGACCGCTCCGCGGCCTGACGGCGCCCGCCGGTGTTACCCCCGTCCGGACGCGCTCGGGTGGGTGTTGGCAAGCCGCCGATCGGGGCCTTTTAGGCTTGGTCGGTGCGGTTCTTCTACGACTGCGAGTTCATCGAGGATGGTAGGACCATCGACCTGGTGTCGATCGGGGTCGTGGACGAGGAGGGCCGCGAGTTCTACGCCGTGTCCACCGAGTTCGACCCGGAGCGCGCGGGGCCGTGGGTGCGGCAGCACGTCCTGCCCAAGCTGCCGCCGCCGTCCGAGCCGGTCTGGCGCGGCAGGGCCAGGATCCGCGACGAGCTGTACGAGTTCCTGACCGCCCACGGCGGCGACGTGGAGCTGTGGGCCTGGTTCGCCGCCTACGACCACGTGGCGCTGGCCCAGTTGTGGGGCGCGATGCCGGCCCTGCCCCAGCCGATCCCGCGCTTCACCCGCGACCTGCGGCAGCGGTGGGAGGACGTGGGCAAGCCCAAGCTGCCGCCCGCGCCGGCCGACGCGCACGACGCCCTCGCCGACGCCCGGCACAACCTCGTGCGCTGGCGCGTGATCGAGGAGCACCGGCGCCGCCTCGGGCTGCGCTGAGCCGTCGGGCCGCCCCCGTTCGTCCCTCCGGGCGCGTCCGGTTCCCCCGGGAACCGGACGCGCCCTTCGTGTGCTCGGACCAATCCCCGGCGGGGTGGTGAACAGTCCGCCACCCCCCGTTGCTGCACCGATCCAGAGCGTGGCAGGCTCGACACTGGCGCGTGCGACGCCGGTCACAGTGGCCGGCTCGGCGACGGGTGGCGCTGTCCGCGGGCGGCGGGTCTTCCCTCCTCCCCGGGGAGAGCGGCACCGCCGCGCGCCAGGGACGGCGAGCGGGCACGGGTGTCCCGCGCGGAACAACGGAGGCGAGCGAGCAGATGCGCATCGGCGTGCTCACGGGCGGCGGTGACTGCCCTGGGCTGAACGCGGTGATCCGGGCGGTGGTCCGCAAGGGCATCGAGGTGTACGGCCACGAGGTCGTCGGGTTCCTCAACGGCTGGCGTGGCCCGGTCGAGGGCCAGGTCCGCCCGCTGGGCCTCGACGACGTGGAGGACATCCTCACCAGGGGCGGGACGATCCTCCGCTCCTCGCGCACCAACCCCTACAAGATCGAGGGCGGTGTGGAGCGCATCAGGGAGAACCTGGCCAGGTACGGGGTGGACGCGCTCGTCGCCATCGGCGGCGAGGACACCCTCGGCGTGGCCAAGCGGCTGGTCGACGAGGGCATCGGCGTCGTCGGCGTGCCGAAGACGATCGACAACGACCTGTCGGCGACCGACTACACGTTCGGCTTCGACACCGCGGTGCACATCGCCACCGAGGCGATCGACCGGCTGCGCACCACGGCCGAGTCGCACCACCGCGCGCTGGTGGTCGAGGTCATGGGCCGGCACGCGGGCTGGATCGCGCTGCACTCCGGCCTGGCCGGCGGCGCGAACGTGATCCTGGTGCCCGAGCGGCCGTTCTCGGTGGAGAAGGTCTGCGAGTGGGTGCGGCGGCGGTTCGAGCGCGAGTACGCGCCGATCATCGTCGTGGCCGAGGGCGCCGTCCCCGAGGGCGGGGCCGAGGTGTTGCAGACCGGGGAGCGGGACGCGTTCGGGCACGTCCGGCTGGGCGGGGTCGGCACGTGGCTGGCCGACGAGCTGGCGGCGCGCACCGGCCAGGAGTCCCGGGCCGTGGTGCTCGGCCACACGCAGCGGGGCGGCACCCCGACCGCCTACGACCGGGTCTTGGCGACCCGGTTCGGGCTGCACGCGGTGGACGCGGTGCACGAGGGCGACTTCGGCGTGATGGTCGCGCTGCGCGGCACCGACATCGTGCGGGTCAAGCTGGCCGAGGCCACGGCGGAGCTGAAGACGGTGCCCCTGGAGCGCTACGCCGAGGCCGAGGTGTTCTTCGGCTGACCCGCCGGACCCGGACCGGGCGGGAGCCCGGCCCGGGGTCGGACGAGGAGCGGATGAGGACCGGATGAGGACCGGATGAGGGAGGTACCCATGCGGCGCGACAGCAGGGGGCGCCGCATGGGTACCGGGTCCGGCGTCAGGGACCGGGTCGGAGGCTGGACCACCTGGTGATCACCAGGTGATCACTGGGTGGTCAGCGGATGGTCAGCGGGTGGCGATGTCCAGCATCTCCTCGCGCGGGACGACCTTGATCCGCTCCCGGCCCCTGGCCTCGCCGAGCGCGCGCTCGTGCTGGTCGAGCCGGTTCCAGCCCTCCAGCGTGGTGAACCTGATCCCACGCTGGCGCAGCAGGTCGAGCACGGCGTCCGGGTCGGGCTCGGCCGGCGAGGGCAGCAGCGGCTGGTCGGCGAGCAGGCTGCCGATGGTCTCCAGCGCGTCGCCCTTGGTGTGGCCGATCAGGCCGACGGGGCCGCGCTTGATCCACCCGGTCACGTAGACCCCGGGGATGTGCTGGCCGTCGAGGTCGAGCACCCGGCCCGCCTGGTGCGGCACGGTGCCGGAGTCGTGGTCGAACGGCAGGTCGGCGAGGTGGGTGCTGAGGTAGCCCACCGCCCGGTAGACCGCCTGCACGTCCCAGTCGTGGAACTCGCCGGTCCCGCGCGCGCCGCCCTGGCCGTCGAGTTCCATCCGCTCGGTGCGCAGGCCGGTCACCTCGGTCTCGCCGAGGATCTCCGCCGGGCGGTGCAGGAAGTGCAGGTGCAGGCGGCGCGGCCGGTTCCCCGGGTCGCGCAGCGCCCAGTCCTGGAGGGTCTTGACGACCATCTTGACCTGGTTGCTGCCGTTGATCGCGCGCAGGCTGCCCTCGTCGAACTCGATGTCCTCGGGGTAGACGATCACCTCGACGTTGGGCGAGTGGTCGAGCTCGCGCAGCTCCAGCGGCGTGAACTTGGCCTGGGCCGGGCCGCGCCGGCCGAAGACGTGCACGTCGGTGACCTGGCTGGCGGCCAGCCCCCGGTAGACGTTGTCCGGGATCTCCGTGCTGAGCATCTCGTCGGCGGTCTTGGCCAGCACGCGGGCGACGTCCAGGGCGACGTTGCCGGCGCCGATCACGGCGACGCCGCGCGCGGTCAGCGGCCAGTCGCGGGGCGCGTCGGGGTGCCCGTCGTACCAGGACACGAAGTCGGCGGCCCCGAAGCTGCCGGGCAGGTCGACGCCGGGGACCGCGAGGTCGCGGTCCCGGTCGGCGCCGGTGGCGAAGATGACCGCGTCGTAGTGCTGCCGCAGGTCCTCCAGCTTCACGTCGACGCCGTAGTCGACGTTGCCGAGGAAGCGGATCTCCGGCCGTTCGAGCACCCGCTGGAGGGCGTTGACGATCTGCTTGATCCTGGGGTGGTCGGGGGCGACCCCGTACCGGATCAGGCCGTAGGGCGCGGGCAGCCGCTCCAGCAGGTCGATGCTCACCGGCGTGTCCGACTTGGTCAGGATGTCGGCCGCGTAGATGCCCGCGGGACCCGCGCCGACGACCGCCACCCGCAGCGGGCGACTCATAGGGGTTTCCTCCGTGTGTGGGTGCGTGCGCGTGCCCACGCTGGCCGGTCCTCGGGACGCGCCGGGCACGGGACTCCTCGTGCAGGTTAGCCTTACCTAAGCGATCATGGGCCGTCCGGTGGCTGTGGGCCTGCTCATACCGGCGCGGCGCCCACGGCTCCCTTCGATGGCCTCCTCCTGCCCTCGCGGCGAAAAACCGTTGGCGCGCAAGGAAGGTCGGCTGACACGATCGTCGGCGTGAACAGCGGGGCGGTGCGGGAGGCGGGCCGGGGACACCGGCGGTCCTCCGCGCGACACGCCAGAACGCCCCTGGCCGACCGCGACCGGCTCCCCGGGCACATCCCGCCCGGCAGATGAGCCGGACCGGTCGGGCCGGGGACGGCCGGATCGGGACGGCGCGCCGACGAGGGCGGAATCTCGGGCAGCGGGACGCGGGTTCGACTCCCGCCGGACCCGGCCGTTGGCGGTGACGGCGCCGGGGTCCGTAGCTCAGTGGAGAGCGGCTGTGCCCTCGTCGATCTCGATCATCCTCGGTCCGGTGGACGACCGGCCCGGCCCCTGGCGCGCGCTGCGCCGGGGCCGGCCGGCTCGTCGCGGGGCGGTCGACCCGACCGGCCCCGCACGGCGTTGACGACAGGAACGGTGTTCACGACAGACCTGGGCCCCGCGACCGGTGTGGTCGGCGCGGGGCCTCGCCAGGCGGGCCGGCCGGGCCGGGGAAGGCGCGGCCGGTCCGCGACCACAGCCGGGGTCACTCCGTGACCAGCCGGGGCACCCCTCGGGACCGGTCGGGACGACCCCCGCGGCCGGCGCTCGACGTCTCAGCCCGTCAGCGCGCCGAGGTCCAGGTAGACCGCGAACGTGCCCAGCCAGTGCTCGGCGGCGTAGCCGTGCCCGAACAGGAACGTCCTGCCGACCTCGGCGTGCTCCCGGGCCGCCGCCGCGGCCAGGGACCGGAACCGGTGGTCGGCGGGCAGGGCCTCCGCGACCGCCCGCCAGCACCAGGCCCGGGACAGCGCCAGCCCCGCGAGGTGGGAGCCGTACGGGTCGGCGGGGTCATCGACGGGCACCGGCGCGCGCAGCCCCGCCCAGCGCGGCCCGGCGAGGTCGGGCAGGAACCGGTCCAGCCACGTGACGAACGCGGCGCGGTCGAGCACGCGCCGCATGAGGTCCGCCTCGACCAGCGCGGGGGAGAGGAAGTCGGCGGCGTCCGGCTCGTAGGCCCCGTAGTCGGTGTCCGAGCCGTACCAGCGGAGCGCCGTCCGCTCACAGCACGTAGCCAGCTCGTCGTCGCTGGTCGACCGGGCGGCGTCGAGGATCAGGGACAGGGCGAACGCGGTGTTGCCGTGGGCGCCGGCCCGCAGGGGGAAGCGGGTGGTCGGGAGCCAGTCGAGCAGGCGCCCGCGCAGTACCTCGGCCAACGGCCGCAACGCGTCGGCCCACCGGCCGGCCGCCTTCCGCCCGATGTCGTCGGCCCCGGCGTCCCCCGTGTCCGTCTCCGCCCAGGTGCGCAGCTCCGCCACCAGCAACAACAGCCACGCCCAGCCGTAGGGGCGCTCCCAGTGCCGGCCCTCCTCGCCGCGGAAGAAGTCGGCCTCGACGGCGCACGCCTCCGGCGTGAGCAGCTCGTCGAGGGCGTCGCGCGCCCGGTCCGCCCCCGGCAGGTCGGGACGCAGCCGGAGCAGGCGCACGAGCAGCCACGTCTGGTGCACGCACGAGTGCCAGTCGTAGGAACCGGCGAAGACCGGGTGCAGCGCGCGCTGGGGCACCAGCTCGGAGGGGGAGTGGACCAGGTGCGTCCAGTGCACGGGGTAGTCGCGGCGGACGTTGGCGACGGCCTGGGCCAGCAGGCCGGTTGTCTCGGTGTCGTCGAGGCGGCTCATGGCGGGCATCCTCTCCCGGGTCCGCCGGCGGGACAGCGCCCGTTCGGCGGTCGGAGCCGCCCTCGTCGGGGCGTCGGGACCACTGAATCTTGTCCCACCTGGCGGGAGGGACCGCCCGGGGGACAGGAGACGCCGGGCACGCCCTACCCTGGTACCCGTGAACTGGACCGTGGACGTGCCCGTGGACACGCTCCCGGCGTTGCCGCCGCTCCCGCGGGAGCTGCGGGCCCGCCTCGACGACGCGCTCGCCCGACCTGCCGCCCAGCAGCCGGACTGGCCCGACCCCGAGCAGGCCCGCAAGGTGCGGGCGGTGCTGGAGAGCGTCCCGCCGATCACCGTGCCCGCCGAGGTCGACCTGCTGCGCGAGCGCCTCGCCGCCGTCGCCAAGGGCGAGGCGTTCCTGCTCCAGGGCGGCGACTGCGCGGAGACGTTCGCCGACAACACCGAGCCGCACATCAGGGCGAACATCCGGACGCTGCTCCAGATGGCCGTCGTGCTGACCTACGGCGCGAGCATGCCCGTGGTGAAGCTGGGCCGCATCGCCGGCCAGTACGCCAAGCCGCGCTCGTCCAACACCGACGCGCTCGGCCTGCCGTCCTACCGCGGCGACATGATCAACTCGCTGGTGGCCACGCCCGAGGCCCGCGTGCACGACCCGTCCAGGATGATCCGCGCCTACGCCAACGCGGGCGCGGCCATGAACCTGCTCAGGGCGCTGACCCACGCCGGCATGGCCGACCTGCACCGGGTGCACGACTGGAACAAGGACTTCGTGCGTACCTCGCCGGCCGGCGAGCGGTACGAGGCGCTGGCCAGCGAGATCGACCGCGGCCTCCGGTTCATGGGCGCGTGCGGCGTGCAGGACTCCAGCCTGCACAGCACCGAGTTCTACGCCAGCCACGAGGCGCTCGTGCTCGACTACGAGCGGGCGATGCTGCGGCTGGACGACGGGCAGCTCTACGACCTGTCCGCGCACTTCCTGTGGATCGGGGAGCGGACGCGGCAGCTCGACGGCGCGCACGTCGCCTTCGCCGAGCTGCTGGCCAACCCGATCGGCCTCAAGATCGGGCCGAGCACCACGCCGGAGATGGCGGTCGAGTACGTCGAGCGCCTCGACCCGCGCAACACGCCCGGCCGGCTGACGCTGATCAGCCGGATGGGCAACCAGAAGGTGCGCGACGTGCTGCCGCCGATCATCGAGAAGGTGACCGCCTCCGGCCACCGGGTGATCTGGCAGTGCGACCCGATGCACGGCAACACGCACGAGGCCAGCACCGGCTACAAGACCCGGCACTTCGACCGGATCGTGGACGAGGTGCAGGGCTTCTTCGAGGTGCACCGGTCGCTGGGCACGCACCCCGGCGGCATCCACATCGAGCTGACCGGCGAGGACGTCACGGAGTGCCTGGGCGGGGCCCAGGAGATCTCCGACGCCGATCTGTCCGGCCGGTACGAGACCGCCTGCGACCCCCGGCTGAACACCCAGCAGTCGCTGGAGCTGGCGTTCCTGGTCGCGGAGATGCTCCGCTCCTGACGCCCGCTTCCTGAGCACCGACGGGGCGGGGTCGGCTTCGGCCGACCCCGCCCCGTCGCGTTCCACCTCGTCGTCCGCGCTCGCGGCCGTCGCACCAGGTCCGCGCGCGGCGGCGGACCACCCGCCCACGACCGGCAGCCGCACCGAGAGGCGCAAGCGAGTTCGACGGTGTGCTGGGCTCTTCCTCGGCGCGAGGACCGCTCGGCGTCCATGCCCCGATTGGTTGCTCCGGGTGGAGCATCAAGTCGGCGCCTCTCCTCTCTTCGTTTCTGTCCTCCTTGTTTCTCCGTGGACTCGGCCTGATCGCTGGGTTAGGGTCCCGGTCGGGGACGCCGGGGGCCGGGGAAGGTATGCCCTGAGTGTGGTCGGGGTTCCTTGCGAGGGGATTTCTGTGCGCAGGGGTTTTTCGGCGGTCGCTCTTCTTCTGGCGATCTCGGTGAACGGTGCCCTCGTCGTGCCGTCCGGCGTCGCGTCCGCCGCGGAATTCGACGGCGTGACGGCCGGTTCTGGTGCGCCGCGTCGTGACCGGTGATGAGGAGTGGGACCGGGCGAAGAGGCTCTTCCCGGTGGGGTCGGCAGTGGAAGTCGAGATCGAGCGTCACGTTCCTTTTGGCATGTTCGCGACGCCTCCCGGCCTGCCCGGGGTGGCAGCCCTGATTGATCTGGTCAGCTATCGGCCAGGTGGGGAGAGCGTCTGCCGATCGGAGTGGCCGCCGGTGAGGTCGCGAGTGAAGGTGGTAAGGCGGCGAGCGTGGGAGGCGACGTGAGACGTTGTGTTCCCGGTGGGGTGATGTCGGAGATGGCGGCTTGTCCCGTTCACTCCGGCGGCGGTGCCGGCGCCTGTCGTCCTGATGAAGGCGGGCAGTCGAAGTCGGTGGACAGGTCCCCGCGATGCTGAGGATTCTTGGTAAATGATGATGGAGAACTTCGCCCCGGAGGCACCCCACCTCTCGATCGCCGTATACCCCTCCTCGGAGGAGGATCAGGCGTTGCGGGGTGTGTACGAGGTGCTCCACAAGGCGAACCGGATGACGGATACGTGTCTCGTCCTTGCTCCGGAGGGAGCACGGTTCGAGGCGATATCTGATCTGGCGGACTCGATCCGCGTGGTCGACCTCGACGAGGATCCGGCCGCCTCTGGAATCTTCGAACTCGATGGTCCCCGGGTGGTCCGTGTGCGACTCCTGGATGAGGAGCACGGTGTGGTCGTCCTCGGTTACGAGCGCGCGGGGCGAGATGAGAGCCATCCTGTCTCGCTGGTGTTGTCCGCTGACGCGCTCGGGGTTCCGTCATATTTGTGGACGGACGAGGAGGGCCGCCGGGCTCGTTCGCTTGGGAGATGGGCGCGAAGAACGTTGCGGCTCGTCTGTGACAGTTTGGACCCGCTCTACGGCCACCTCGCCGTTGAGGAGACGTTGCCGCCTCCGTCTGAATTTCGGAAGGGGGTTGAGCATGTTCGGGGGGAGTTCTACGTCTCCCAGAGGCTCGTGGGAGGGAGGAGCGAGTTCGTCGACTCCCTGGTGAAGGACTACGGCGCCAGCCTGGTGTCGACCTGGGGCAGGGGATACTTCATCTGCGGTTGGCCTCCCTTTGGCGGTCCCGGTCTTACCGACGACGAGACGCGCATGCTTGAGCTGAGGATGACGGAATTCCTAGCCGAACGGACTGGAAGTTGACGTCGGTGGGTGACCATGTCCATTGGACTGGAGATGAGGCCAGTTGAGGGACGCGCCGTGGGGCTGAAGGTCGTGGGCGTGGGACCATCCCGCCGCTCGGACGACGAGAGCGACGAACATCTCGCGTTTTCGGTGGCGTGGGAACCGGAGCGGCTCCTTCGCGATCCTTGGTAATACCTGGTCAACGAGCGGAATGCCGACGACGGGTACCTGGAGCTGAAGGTGGACTCGATCCGGGGAAGTGCTTGGCGTGGTCGGTGGCGGGAACTGCTGCTGCCCTGGGTGGTGGGTTACTGGAGGGCGTCGCCGTGGGGAGACGCACTGGATTGGCACGACCGACAACAACTCGCGTCCATGGCGAGGTGTCCGCCAACCAGCGAACGAGTCGTCAGCGAACCCTGGTCGCTGAAGAAATGGCCAAGTTTCGCTCGCCTCCGGGGGCTGTTGGTGTTGGGTAAGACCACGGCGTCAGGGGCCTGAACATCGTCAGGACAAGACAGATATTCCCCCGTCCGACGTCTTGATCAACTAGTGGTGCTCCCCTAGGCTGCCCGCCGGACGACGTCTCGTTTTCGGGTGGGCCGCCGTCGGTGAGTGAAGCATGACGGCCGTCCCTCGATCGTCCCCGCATGTTCTGTTCCACTTCCCTGTGAGAGAGTCGATGATTTCTGGTTCCGGGTCCCCGCTGCTCAAGCTCGACTCCGTGGGAAAGACCTACGCCTCGGGCTCGGTCGAGGTGCACGCCGTCCACCAGGTCTCGTTGTCCGTCATGCCCGGCGAACTCGTGGCGCTCATGGGCCCGAGCGGGTGCGGCAAATCCACGCTGTTGAGCGTCTCCGGTGGTCTGCTCCGGCCGGACTCGGGCACCGTGACGGTGGGAGGAGTCTCCCTCTACGACCTCGCGGGAGCCCGGTTCCACGAACATCGGCGACGATCGCTGGGGTTCGTTTTCCAGGATTTCAACCTCATGCGCACGCTCACCGCGGTCGAGAACGTGATGCTGGTGGACGAGCTGGATGGAATGCCCCGGAAGCGGGCCAGGCAACGGGCTCTGGCGGCCCTGCGATCCGTTGGCCTGGACGATGTGGCCGAGCGGTATCCCGGTGAGCTGTCTGGAGGACAGCAACAGCGCGTGGCGATCGCTCGTGCGCTGACGGGTTCTCCTCGGCTCGTGCTGGCCGATGAACCCACGGGAGCCCTGGACTCTGCCAACACCCGGAGCGTGTTGGGGCTTCTGGGTGAGATCGTGGCGGCAGGTGGGGCATGCCTGGTGGCCACCCACGACCCTGAGGTCGCCGCGGCCGCGCACAGAGTCGTCCAGATGTTGGATGGCGTGCTGACCGAGGGACGAGCGGCTGCTGTCGGTGAGGCGCGACGGTGATCAAGCTGCGGAACACGGCGCTCGCCGCGCGGTTGGCGTGGCGGAGCTTGGCGGCCAACCGGACGCGCTCGCTGTTGCTCGTCCTGTTGATCGCGCTTCCTCTGACCCTGTCCAGCGCGGTGAGCGTTCTGGTCTCCACATCGAGCATCGCTCCCGAGGAGCGACGGCAGCTCGCCATGGGCATGGCCGCGACACGTGTCGCGATTCCCGGTGTGTCCGAGACCGCCACGAAGGAGTCGGCCGCACGGGGTGGCGAACTCATCCGGCAGCACGGTGGCCCGAATGCCCAGCCACATCCGGAACTGCGGGCCACGCTGGACGTGGCGAGCGGCGACCGGCTCATCACGGCCACCACGTACGGCCTGGAGGAGCCCGCCTCGTCACTGCACGACGGACGCTTTCCCTTGGTGGAGGGGAGTCTCCCGACCCAGTCCGGTCAGATCGCGTTGTCGGTGGCCGCGGTGGAGCGGTTGCGGGCGGAGGTGGGCCGGCCGGTCCGTCTGGGCTCCTCGGGGGAGGTCACGGTGGTGGGAACCATCGTGGACCCGACCAATACGCAACGGCTTTGGGCCGTGTCACCGTTGGACGACGTTGTTCGCGCCGCCACCGCGTCGACGACCGCGCAGCCCTGGATGTCCTGGTTGTTGCCTCCAGGGGTGGGAGCCGAGGGTCGTTGGCCGGTGGACCAGGGGTGGCGGATCACGTCCCGGCAGGCCGCTGGCGAGTCCGACGACATCGTGCAGACCGAGATCAACGGCATGTTGTTCGGTCTGCTCGCCCTCGCCCTGGGATTCGTGGCCCTGCTGGCCGGGGCGGGGTTCGCGGTGATCGCTGCTGACGCCCGCCGTGACCTGGGGCTGCTCGGTGCGGTCGGTGCGGAGCCCCACCAGGGAAGGCGGGTGTTGACCTGGCACGGAGTGCTCGTCGGCCTGGCCGCCGCCGTCGTCGGGACCATCCTCGGCCTCGGCACGGCCGCGGTGCTCACGTCACCGGTGTCCGGCTGGTTCTACCAGTTGTGGGGACCGGCCCGGCCAAGCGTCGTCCTGCTGTCGTCGATCGCTGGCATGGGGGTGCTGTCGGCTGTTCTTTCGGCCCGGGTCGCCGGACGGAGGACCGCTGGCCTGTCGGTGTTGGCGGCTCTGCGTCCACGTCCACCGGCCGCGGACCCGCGGGCTGGCTATCGGGCGCTGCGTTGGGCACTGGGATGCGCCATCGCGTTGGCCATGAGCATCGTCCTGCTGTTCCTCGCCCGAACCGAGGTGCTCGTCGTGGTGGCGGGCCTGACCGCCGTCGCCGCGATGGCCGCCGGTTGCATGTCCGTCACACCCTGGCTGGCGCGAAGGGCGAGCAGGGCTGGGTTGGCGGTTCGACTGGCGGTGCGGTCGGCCATCCTCACTCCGGGCCGAAGCGCCGCGCTCACCGCCACCCTGGGCAGTGTGGTGCTGGTGGCCGGGATCGTGTTGACGGGACTGGGCGGACTGACGGCGAAGATGGCCGAGGACGCCCGTCCGGTGCTGCCCAGGGGTGGGGCGATGCTCAACGCCTACTCAGCCCTTCCCGAGAAACTGGTGGACGAGGTGTCCGCCACCCTCGGCTCGCGGCCCGGGTTCCAGATCACGTACGCGTCCCTCCCCCAGGCCGGCCCGATCGACCTGGACTCACAGAGTTTCCGATGTCTCCGTCAGCACGGGCCACGACCCGGGCGGGGCGACAGGTGCGTGCAGGGGAGCGACTTCCCCGCCATGCCGCACAAGGCCGGCATCGTGTCGGGTGAGGGGATGAGGACCATCCTGGGGCGTTCGCTGTCCGAGTCGGAACAGCGCGCCTGGGACGGCGGCGCCGCCATCGTCCTGAGCGAGGACCTCCTGGTCGACGGAATGGTGCGGGAGTTCGCGCGCGGGGTGACGACCTCCCGGACGTTCCCGGGGATCGTGACCCCGGGTATCGGCTTCTTCACCGGCTCCGAGATGCCCAACGCCTACTTCTCCCCGGACGGGGCCAAGGCCGCCGGACTCGCTCCCAGTGACCAGGTCATGTGGTACTTCCCTCCGCAGGAGCGTGACGGCGACCCGCTGGTTCCCTCGGAGGAGGCTCAGGACAGGGCAACAGCCCTGGTGAAGTCGTCCGTCGCCGACGGTGGCTACGTCTACGTTGACCGGGGGCCGCCAGCGGTCAAGGCCATCGGAACCATCTACCTGGTGGCGGCGCTCGTCGTGCTCGGGCTCATTCTGCTGATCGCGGTCATCGCCACCGCGCTGGGGAACGGGGAGCTCCGCCCGGAGTGGGCGACGCTCGCCGGCCTGGGCGCCGCCCCGCGTTTCCGGCGGAACCTCTCCGCGAGCCTGGCAGCCGTCACGTCCACCATGGGCTCGGCGGTGGGGCTGGTTGCGGTGGGGCTCATCGCTCCCGCCCAGGTCCAGGCGATGGGGATATCCCTCGTCCTTGAGCCATGGTTGGTGTTGTCGGCTGGTTGTCTCGTCGCGATCGGCGTGTCCACCGCCGTTGGATGGCTGCTCGCACCAACTGCTACCACGCCGCCTGGCAGGGCCGGCTGAGCGATGAGATCGGATCCGGCCCGCCGTCGCGGACATCGTGATGGCAGGGTGCTCGGCGCGCTGTGAACGCCACAGGACACGGACGGAGTGCGGCCGTGGTCCCCGGATCAGGGGAAGGTCTCGACCTCCACCTCGGTCCCCGCCTTGACCTTGGTGCCCGGGGCGACGGACTGGCCGAGGACGAGGCTGTGCTTGTCGGGGCGCAGCCCCTTCGCCCGAAGCTTCAGCTTCAGGTCGTCCGCCGCCTTCTTCGCGTCCTGGAGCGACGAGCCGGCGAACCGGGGAACCGTGACGGCGTTGGACACGACGACACCCACCCGCTTGCTCTGCCCGGAGGACAGTGTCTCGCCCGGCCCCGGCTTGGTGGTGACGACCTTGCCGGCGTCGTGCTGCTCGGAGAACTCGGCGCCCGCGTCGTAGGGCTCGAAGCCCTCCTTGCGCAGCGCCGCGAACGCCTCGTCCTTGCTCATGCCGCGCACGTCCGGCACGGGCAGGGGCTTGGCACCCTTGCTGAGGATGATCGTCACCTCGGTGCCGACCGGGGCCGGGGTCCCAGCCTCGGGGTCGAGCCGCACCACGCGGCCCTCGGGCACCGACTCGTGGTATTCGTCGCGGTTCTTGTCGGTGCGCGGAGTCAGCTTCGCGTCCCGGATGGCGGCCTCGGCGTCCTGGAGCGCCGTGCCGGCGGCCACCGAGGGCACCTTCGGCCGGCCCTTGGACACGACGACCGTCACCTCGGTGCCCCGGAGCACCTCGACGCCGGTGTTCGGGTCGGTGCGCACGACCTTGCCCTGCTCGACGGCGTCGTCGTGCTCCTCCTGGAACCGGGGGACCAGGTCGGCGTTGCGGAGCACGTTCTCGGCGGTCGCGCGCTCGAAGTTGGCGACCTTGGGCACGGTGGCCCAGCGTCCGCTGCCCAGCCACCAGGCGACGCCGCCGATGACCGAGGCCACCACGAGCACGACGGCGATCCACAGGACGAACACGCGACGGCTCGGCCTGAGCCGCGCGGCGGCGCTGGCCCCGGCCCGTCTGGCGCCGCCGGACCGGCCGGACTTCGTCGCCTCGCCCGCCCCGGGTTGGCCGGCCGTCCCGCCCGGCGGAGTCGGGGTCCCGCCCGGCGGAGTGGCCGAGGGAGCGAGGTCGGCGCGGGACATCGCCCGGGTGCCCTGCGGGCCGAGGGGTTGGGGTCCGCTGGGGTGGTGGCCGTGTTGGGGGCCGACCGGGAGCGACGGGGGCGCGGGGTAGGCCATCGTCGCCATCGCGGTGGGCGCCAGGCGTTGCGTGGGGCCGGAGTCGGCGGGGTCGGCGGAGTCGTCCCTGACCGCCGGGATGCGCTGGGTGGGCGGGTCGTCGTCGGCCGGCGCGCCGGGAGCGCTGGGATGACCGCCGGGCGACGCGGCCGCGACGGCCGCGACGGGCGCCGGCGTCGGCACCGGAACGCGGTCGACGCCGACGGTCGCCCGCACCCGCTGGAGCGCGAGCAGGAACGCCGCCGCGTCCTGCGGTCGCGCCGCCGGGTCACGCCGGGTCGCCTGCACGACCAGCTCGTCCAGCGCGGGCGGGATGCCCGGCGTGGACGCGCTCGGCGGCGGCACGTCGTCGTTGACGTGCCGGTAGGCCACCGACAGGGCGGTGTCCCCGGTGTAGGGCGGGACGCCGGTGAGCATCTCGTACAGCACGAGGCCGGCGGAGTAGACGTCGCTGCGGGCGTCGGCCGCGCCCGTGGCGACCTGCTCGGGGGCCAGGTAGGCGACGGTCCCGAGGATCACGCTCGCGCTGGTCGTCCCGGCCTCGGCCACGGCCCGCACCAGCCCGAAGTCGGCGACCTTGACCACGCCGCCGCGCCCGATCAGCACGTTCTCCGGCTTGACGTCCCGGTGGACCAGGCCGGCGCTGTGCGCGGCGGCCAACGCGGACAGCACCGGGTCCAGCACGCTCAACGCGACGGGGACCGGCAACGCGCCGCGCTCCCGCAGCAGGTCGCGCAGGGTCCCGCCCTCGACCAGCTCCATGACGAGGAACACGCGGTCCCCGTCGGGCCGTCGGTCCACGCCCTGGTCGTGCACGGCCACGATGCCGGGGTGGTGCAGCCGGGCGGCGGCGCGGGCCTCGCGTTCGAAGCGCTCGGTGAACTTGCGGTCGCCGGAGAACCGGTCGTCCATCACCTTGATGGCGACCGGGCGGTCGAGGCGGGTGTCCAGGCCGCGGTAGACGACGGACATGCCACCCCGGGCGAGCAGCCCGTCAACGCGGTAGCGGTGCTCCAGCACCGTCCCGATCAACTCAACCCCCCGGCGGTCCACAGGGCACGATGGTACGGACGGGCGGGACCAGGGCCGTGTCCGGTCGTCGGCCCCGTGACCGATCTTGTGGATCTTGGATGGCGGCCGGGGCCGCCCGGTTCCCGCCGCGGCGCGACCGGCTCGGCCTGCCGCGCCCCCGCCGGCCGCCGGCCCGGAGAGCACCGCGCTGACCAGCGGGAACAGTTCACGCGCCCGCCGTGGACGACAGCCTGTCACACCCCGGGAACGGGGTGCGGCGGGGAGCGCGCCGCAGTGGTCCTCCGCACGTGCACGTCAACCAGTCGGTGCACGGCGTTCGGGGCCTGGTTATGGCATCGTGACGCTGTGAGTGCGATCCCTGTCGCCCCGGATGTCCTTGGCCCCGAGGTGGCGGTGCTCCCGCTGCCCGACGTCGCCGAGCGGCTCGGTCTCTCGATCACCCGGGTGCACCAGTTGGTCCGTGACGGTCATCTCCTGGCGTTCCGCCGCGACGACGTGTTGGTGGTCCCCGAGGACTTCCTCGGCCCCGAGGGCGTGGTGAAGGGCCTCGCCGGAACGATCACGTTGTTGCGCGACGCCGGCTACCGCGAGGACGAGATCCTGCGGTGGCTGTTCGGCGACGACCCGACGCTGCCGGGCACGCCGATCGCCGCGTTGCGCTCGGACCGGGGGCGCGAGGTCAAGCGGCGCGCCCAGGCGATGGGCTTCTAGGCAGGTTTCCCGCAGGACGTCAGGTCAGGTTCCGCGTCGTGCGCCCGGTCCGCCGGGCGCACGACGCGGGTGAGCAGGACCTGGCCGAACGCCGGCAGCGCGACCCGCAGGCGCCGCGACGTCGGCACCACCATCCGCCGCCCCAGCACCGCGTAGTCGGCGGCGACGATCTCGTCGAGGATGCCCCGGTAGAGGGTGAGGGCGGTGCGTACGCACGGCCGGGCCGCCGGGGCCAGCATCGCCACCCCCGCCTCGGCCCCCCGGTAGACGGAACGGGTGTAGGCCACGAGGTAGGCCAGCGCCCGGCGGAC
The DNA here is from genome assembly GCF_024171885.1 of Streptoalloteichus tenebrarius. GTDB lineage: Bacteria > Actinomycetota > Actinomycetes > Mycobacteriales > Pseudonocardiaceae > Streptoalloteichus > Streptoalloteichus tenebrarius. The sequence goes on from NZ_JAMTCP010000002.1 coordinate 61,516, forward strand.
CCGGGGGTCGGTCCGGCCGCCCGCCCGGCACCAGGTCAGCAGCTCGCGGTCCACCCCGAAGGCGGCCAGCTCCTCGGTGGGCAGGTACAGCCGCCCCCGGTCGAGGTCCTCGCCGACGTCCCTGAGGAAGTTGGTGAGCTGGAACGCGGTGCCCACGGCGGCCGCGTAGGGCTCGGCCTCCGCTCGGGGGACCACCGTGCCGAACACCGGCAGGAGCTGGAGGCCGATCACGTCCGCCGAGCCGCGCACGTACCCCGCCAGCTCGTCCCACGTGCGGTACTCCGTCGTGGTGAGGTCCATCCGCATCGAGCGGAGGAAGTCGTCGAACAACGCGGGGTCGATCCCGTGCCGGCGCACGGTGTCGGCGAGCGCGACCAGCACCGGGGCCCGCCGCCCACGACCCGGCCGGCCGCCGGCCAGCGTCACGGCCAGGTCGGCCGCGAGGTGGTCCAGCGCGGCGGCCCGCTCCGCGACGCCGCGCCCGTCGGCCAGGTCGTCGACGATCTCGTCCGCCCAGCGCGCGAACCCGTACAGCGCGTGCACGGAGGGGCGGCGCGCCGGTGGCAGCAGCCGCGTGGCCAGGAAGAACGTGCGGCCGTGGTGGGCGTTGAGCCGCCGGCACCGCGCGTAGGCGGCGCGCAGCCGCGGCTCGGTGATGCCGGCCGCGTCGAGTTCCGCCGCGCTCATCCGGGACATTCCCGCACAGTGTCTACGCCCGCGCCCTGCCCGACCGGCTGGACAGTCCCAACGGGTCGTGCCGCACCAGCGAGACGCTGGCCAGCGCGGAGACGAGCAGCGCTCCGCCCAGGAAGCCCCACGACTCCAGGGCGCTGTTGCCCGACGGGTAGGTCACCAGCAGCAGCCACACCGACCCGCCGACCACCGGCACCATCGCCGACAGCCGCCAGGTGAGGCCGGCGGCCAGCGCCAACGCCCAGGTGAAGTACCAGGGCAGCGTGGCGTGGGCGAGCACGGCGACGGCCACCAGCACGATCGAGGCCCTGCGGACCGCCTCGCGGGGGTCGCCGTCGCGGGCGGCCCACCACTGCCGGATGCCGATGTAGGCGAGCAGCAGCGTGCCCAGGGCCCGGCCGGTGTAGATGAACGGGTCGTAGCCGACGTCGACGAACAACCCGACGAAGGAGTGGGCCAGCATGCCGAGGCCGGTCGGCAGTGACAGCCAGTTCACGATGGCGGCGGAGGTCTTGAGCCCGCTGATCCAGCCGAGGTCCACCCCGGCGAGCACGGTGCACGTGGTGAACAGCCCGACGAACACCGCGAGCCCGGTCCCCGCGGCGCGCGCGAACCGGGACCAGGGCGAGCCGGTCAGCCGGGAGGCCCACACCCACACCAGGAACGGCAGGACGACCACCGCGGTCGCCTTGACCGCCGCGGCGAGGGTGATCAGGGCGATGCCGGCCACGTGCCGCCGGTCGAGCACGAACACCGTGCCGAGCGCGAGCAGGCCGATCATGAGCTGGTCGTTGTGTGCCCCCGCCACCAGGTGGACCAGGGCCAGCGGGTTGGCCACCGCCAGCCACAGGGCCACCGAGGTGCGCCCGCCCAGGTGGCGGACCAGGCCGGGCAGCGCCCAGCACAGCATCGCCAGGCCGGTCAGCATGAGCAGCCGCATGACGAGCACGCCGGCGATCACGCTGTTCCCGGTGACGGCCACGACGCCCTTGGCGGCGAGCACGAACAGCGGCCCGTAGGGCGCGATCGTGTTCTGCCACAGCCAGCTCACGTTGTCCGTCAGCGGGCCGGGCAGGACCGACGGCCCGACCTCGTACGGGTCGAAGCCGTGCAACGCGAGGTTGCCCTGCGCGAGGTAGCTGTAGACGTCGCGGCTGAACAGGGGTGGCGCGATGACCAACGGCGCCACCCACGCCGCGACCGTGGTGAGCACGCCGTGCGCGTTGGTCCGCTCGGCGCGGACCTCGCGGCCCAGCCGGACCCAGGCCCAGACGAGGAACGCCACGCCGACGTAGACCACGCCGGTCGCCAGGTCGCGCCCGTGCCCGTACCGCACCCACGACAGCGCGCTGTCGACGATCAGGGGGTCGCGGACGAGGGTGCCGCCCGCGCCGATCCCGCCCAACGCGAGCAGGGCCGTGCCGAGCAGGCCGAGCAGCAGGGTGCGGATCTGCATGACCGGCCGTCGCCAGGCGAGTGGGGGCCGGGTCTCGGGCTCCGGCGTCCGCGCGATCCTTGGAACGGTCGGGGCGTCGGCCGGAGGCGGCCCCGCCGTCGTCGCCCTGGGGTCCGCGACCCTCGGCTCGCCGGTCCTGGGCTCGGTGGTCCAGGGCTCCGCCCTGGCGCCGCCCGTCGGGGCCGGCCGCAGGGACGGCTCGGCGCACGGGTTCTTGCGGGCAGGCGCGTTCGCCACCGGAGTCCGGCTGGCGCCGGAGTCGGTGCCTGGGCGGGGCAGTGACGGGATCGCGGGCATCGCGTCGACCATGGTCCCACAACGCCCGCGCGCGTTGACGGGCAACGCCGCCGTGTCCCGCGGGTGTGACCAGGACCCTTGTCCCGCCCCGCGAATGACGCACGTCACACGCGCGGTTGACCTGGTCGGACGGTGGGGTGGTCGATGTGGTGCTCGATGTGGTGGTCGATCTCGCGCTGCCCTGGGCGACAGCCGGGTGGGCGTTGGACGGTGCTCTCCTGCCGGGGCACGTCAGGAGAGCACCATCCACCGTGCATCCGGCGCTGGGCTGCCGGCGCGGCGGTGGTTCGGGCGGGGTCAGTGCGGGGTGAAGACCTTCGACACGAACTCGGCGAGCTGGTCGTCGGTGATGTTGCGGGCCAGGTCGGCCTCGCTGATCATGCCGATCAGCCGGTGGCCCCCCTCCACGTCGATCACGGGCAGCCGCTTGATCTGCTCACGTTCCATCATGTCGAGGACCTCGCGCAGGTCCGCGTCGGCGCTGACCCAGTGCAGCCTGCCGGCGTAGTCGCCGGCCTTGGTGGTCCGCAGGTCGTGTCCCTCGGCGCAGCACCGCACGACGATGTCGCGGTCGGTGATCACGCCCTTGAGCCGCTGGTCCTCGCCGCAGATCGGCAGCGCGCCGACGTCGAGGTCGCGCATCATCCGCGCGGCGTCGTACAGGGACTGGTTCTCGCCGATGCAGTGGGCCTCGCCGTGCATGATGTCGCGGGCCTTGAGGTTCTGGCGACTGGTCACGGGTACCTCCTTGTTCCGGCGCCGGCCCGCGCCGGGCGCGGCGCCTGCGACTCGCGCCGGCCGACCCGGTCGGTCGGCCGTGCGGGAAGCCGGTCGAGGCGGTTCCCACGGCGTTCGTCCCGCCAGGGGGAAGCCGGGAACCGAACAGCCGGCCCCAGCATGCGCCGCCGCTCCGGGTGCCGGCCACACGGAGTCACCCACAGCGGTGGGCGCACGGTTCTGAGGTACCCACGACGAGCCATTCGTACCCGGCGGACGCCACGGAACGTGGTACCCGGGTCGCACCGGGGCGGTGCGCCGTGGACTGGCCGACCTCGCCTGGCCGTTGCTCGGCCGCGGTCGGACCTCCGTTGGGCGCGGTCGCCGCCGGCGCGTCGGCCTAGCCCTTGACGACGTCCGAGAGGCGGACGAAGCGGAAGCCGGCGTTGGTCAGCTTCGGGAGGGCGGCGGTGAGGCCCGGGAGCACGCCGCCACCCGGGTTGACCATCCGCGCCATGACGATCGAGCCGGCCTTGACGGCCCTGAGGTTCCGCTCCACCTGCGCGGACGACGCGACGCCCCGCTCGTCGGCGTTGACCTCGAAGCTGACCGCCTTCTCCCCGAGGTCGCCGAGCAGGCGCACGGCCACGTCGTCGTAGTACCCGCCCATCGACCGGAAGAAGCGCGGGGCCTTCCCGGTCAGCGTGGTGAGCTTCTCGTGGGTGCCGGCGACCTCGTCGATCACCTCGGCCACACTCAGCGTGCCCTGGACGCCCAACGCGGACTGCCCGTTGATCGACAGCGGCCGGTGGGTCCTGCCGTGGTTGGCCAGCTCGAACAGCGGGTCCTTGGCGAGGGCCTCGGCCACGGCCTGGTTGGCGTCGATCCACCGCGCGTTGAGGAACAGCGTCGCCGGGATCTGCCGCTGTCTCAGGAAGTCCAGCAGCTTCTGGTCCACCCCGCTGTCGTTCTCGCCGCCGCACGCGTTGAAGGTGAGCGCGACGACCTTCTCGTCCGTCGGCAGGCGGGTGAGCACGCCGGCGATGTCGGTGCCCCACGCCCTCGGCCGGTCGACCGCGTACCGCGCGATCAGGTCGTCACGCAGCGGGCGGTACCCGTGCCCTGGGGACCCGGCGTTGGCGGCGCTCGTCGCGCTCACCGGAGCGGTGGTCGGACTGCCACAGGCGGCGAGCGCTGTCCCCGCGAGCAGGGTCAGCAGCCCTCGTCGGCTCAGCGTCCGCACGGGTCCTGGCACGCGATCAGCTCCTCGGTCAGGGCCGGATTTGGTGCCCCAACACGGTACGGAGGCACCCCGCCGCCGGATGTTACGACTTCGTAAATGCGTACACCAGCAACTTGTGGTGTCCACGCCACCTTTCGTTCACGACACACGCTCTGACCTGCGGGTTCGGCGACGGAAAATCCTCGTCAGCGTGTCACGTCCATTGTGTCGGTAGATCACGGGACGGCCAACGAGGCCGCCGGCCAGACCACGGTGATCGTCCGTTCGGCGCGCAGCCGCATCGTCTCCACGCGATGCGGCGGGGCCGCCCGCGTGCCGGGAGACCGGACGCCGAGGACCGCCCGCCATGGAGTGACCACAGTGGACGGAGGTGGCGGTGCGGGGCGGCGGTCAGCTCAGGCACGTGACGAAGGCCCACCAGATCGCCGGGGAGAAGGTCGGCACCGGTCCGTCGGGGTCCTTCGAGTCCCGCATCGGGACGTGTTGTCAGCCGGGCAAGGGGCCGGGGCCATCGTTGGTCGGCCAAGGGCGGTCTTCATCAGCTTCTTCTGGGGGAACGTGAGTGTCCGTGCTCAACGGCATCGCCTCCGACTGGCCGGACCAGGGACTGCGCCAGTGGCGGACCACAGTGGACGGAGGTGGATGCCCGGGGCGATGATCAGCTCAGGTGGGCGACGAAAGCTCGCCAGGTCGCCGGGGAGAAGGTCAGCACCGGCCCGTCCGGGTTCTTCGAGTCCCGCACTGCGATGTCTCCACGCACCGGCGCGACCTCGACGCAGTCGTCCTTCAGCGCGCTGTGCCTGCTCTTCCGCCAGTGCGGGAAACTCTTGTGGGAGAGGAGCATCTCATCCTCCTGTCCTCTCGGCTTGTTCAGCCATCTCGGCAACCCGGCGGACAGATTCGTCGTGGCTCAGTGAGAGGCGCAAGATCGTGTGGAGAAGCTTGCGATACTCACGTACCTCCCGGCGATCTTCAATGTAGACGGCAGTGGTCGGGGCCTCAAGGACAACGATCGACGGGGCGTCGGCGAAGTCCATGATCACAAATGGGCTGCTGGTGGGAAGATGTCCTGCGGTCAGGAGGGCTACCCGCAGCGTTACTGATGGCCGTTGGGCCATTAATACGATGTATTGAAGCTGTTCTGCGGCTACAGATGGCGTCTCCATCACGCGCAGCAGTGCTGCCTCGTCAACCAGGGCGGTGAATCGCGGTGGTTTTGCCTTGCTCAGGACACTCTTCCTCGCGAGTCGGTGGGCCACGCGATGCTCCGTTTCTTCATCGGAGAGATCGCCGTATGAGAAGACCAGCCGCATGTAGTCAGGTGTCTGGAGGAGACCTGGGACGAGTTGTGGTTGAAAGTTCGCAATGGCAGTGGCCTTGGACTCGAACTGAGAATATGCCGATATTCCGTTCGAATGGGGGGATGAGCGTTGCCACCACCCGGTCTCACCCGTACCTCGACACAGTTCCAGCAGGTCACTGCGCGTGGGCCCGTTGACCCGGTACAGCGCGAGGAGCGCCGCCGCGTCCTCCACCTTGATGCTGCGCTTGCCGTTCTCCAGCCGGCTGAGTTTGCTGGGCGACATGTCGAGATAGCGCGCGACCTCGGCTCCGGTGTAGCCGGCTGCCTCGCGCAGGCGGCGCAGTTCCGCGCCCACCTGTCGGGCGCGTACGGTGGGGTTGTCGTCTGCCATGGATTGTTCCCTTCCCGTGCTCGGCGAGGAAGGTAGAGGGTGGCACCGCGCGTTCCGCTAGGGGTTTCACCCAAAAGTGTGTTGCTTGACCCGGTGTCATTCCCGGGAAATTCTTGCGCCTTCGTGAAGCGAACTCTGGAGGGGCGGGATGGGGTCAGCGGCGGTACGGGCGGCCTTCGACGAGTTGGAGGACCGACTCCACGAGTACCTGGACAACGTGGAGCTGATCGTGCGGAAGGGATCGGACGAGTCCCGGTTGAGCCTGGTGGCGGTCGAGGTGCCGACGCTGCTCGCCCTGGCGCGGGCGCTGATCAGGGAGCACCGGCCGGACTCGGCGGGGCACTGCGCGAGCTGCGGGCACCGGTGGCGACGCTGGTGGCTGATCCGCGAACCGTGGCCGTGCGCGGTGGTGCGGACGGCGCACCAGTACATGACCAATCCGGACCGGGTGCTGGCCGTGTGCGGCATGCCCGACCCGACCGACGACGACTGAGCCACGGACCACGTGCATGGCGTTCGGATCGGAGTCCACTTCGGACACCGTGACGACGGGCGGAGACGACGAAGCGCCAGCGGGTCCGGGACCCACTGGCGCTTCGCGCGCTCCCGTCAGCCGCGGCTCACACGGCGGACTTGGCCACCCACATCTCCCACGGCACCGCCCAGATGTCGTTGCCCGTCGGGGGGATGTCGATCGCCGAACCGGTGATCTCCACCGGGTCGCCGACCAGCGCGTTGTCGAAGTACTCCTTGGCGCGCGCGGTCGTCAGGTTGACGCAGCCGTGCGAGACGTTCTGCTTCCCCTGAGCCCAGGCGGACTGGTCGTAGGCGTGCACGTACTCCCCGTTGTAGGAGAGCTGCACGCCCCAGTTGACCACGACGTCGTAGTTGTACTTGTCGTTCTTCATCCGCACCGTGTTCTGGCGGGACATGACCCAGTACGTGCCGTTCCTGGTGACCCGGCCCGGGTCGAAGTCCGCGCCGTAGCTCGCCGGGTAGTCGGCGATCTGCTGACCGTCCCGGATCACCACCATGCGGTGCGTCGAGGTGTTGCCGCGCACGATCTGGGACCGCCCGATGGTGAACGTGGAGACCACGTCCTGCGCGCCGTACGCGCCCTCCCCGTGCGGGACCCCGTAGAGCTTGATCTTCGCGGTGACCTGGGTGCCCGGCTTCCAGTACTCCTTCGGCCGCCACACCGCGGTCTTGTTGTCCATCCAGCCCCACGCGCCCTCGGCCGGGACCGAGGACTCCACGGTCATCGCCTTCTGCACCGACGCCTTGTCCGGCACCGGCGCGGAGAAGATCACCATGATCGGCATCGCGATGCCGTAGGTCTGGTGGTCACCGACGTTGACGCTCGCGCTGATCGTGCGGGCCGGCCTGACCGTGGTGAACGAGCCCGTGATCGGCACCTGGTTGCCGTCGGCGCCGACCGCGCTGCCCGACCACGTGTAGGTCTTGCCGTACCCCAGCTCCTCGCCGACGGTCCAGCTCTTCCTGTCGGGCGAGAGCGTGCCCCTGACCTGCCTGCCCTCCGGATTGGTCAGGGCGACGTCGTTGATCGTGCCGTCCGCGACGTCCACCTTGACCGGAGCCACCGGCGAGACGTCCGCCGCGCCGTCGGCCGGCGTCACGCCGACCTTGGCGGGCTTCGCCGGAACACTCGCCGGCGAGGCGTTGCCCTGGGCCTCGGCCCTGGGCGTGCTGCCGCCGCTGCACGAGGTCAGCGTCGCGGTCACGGCGAACGCGGCCAGTGCGGCCACGCCGACCGTCACCCAACGCCGGACCCGGCGCCGTTCCCCCAGCATGGGTTCCCCTTACTGTCGTTGCCCTCCGCCCACCTTGACGTTCTGGCTCGCCCTGACGTTGGGCAGTTGCCAACGTGACCTCGGTCACGTCCGGGGCAGCGTTCCACCCCCTCACCGGGGTGATGCTGAAGGCCGGTGAGGACTTAGAGATAGCAGGTTCCCCCGACGAATGATCACCCGGCCGTGCTCTCACCGCCCGGTGAGGCGCGCGGCGGCCAACCGGCCGGAGATCAGCGTGGTCGGGATGCCGACGCCGGGTGTGGTGCCGCTGCCGGCGAGCACGACGTTCTCCGCGCCCCGCACCAGGTTCCTCGGGCGGAACGGGCCCGTCTGGGCGAACGTGTGCGCGGCGCTGAACGGGGTGCCGGCGGCGTGGCCCTGCGCCGCCCAATCCAGTGGAGTGGACACGTGCAGCAGCTCGCCGTCGGCGGCGGGCAGACCGCGCCGGCCCAGCACGTCCCGGATCTCCTCGACGTAGGCGGGCGTGAGCCGCGACCAGTCCAGCGGGCCGGCCTGGAGGTTCGGACAGGGCGCCAGGACGAAGTGCAGGTGCCGGCCCTCGGGGGCGAGACCGGGATCGGTGCTGGTCGGCGTGGAGACCAGCAGTGAGGGGTCGGTCATGGGTCGGCCCTGCCGGATGATCTCGTGGAACGTGCGGTCCCACGAAGCGCCAAACGAGATCGTGTGGTGGGCCGGGTCCTCCGACCCCCGGTCGCCCGCCAGGTGCAGCACCACCGCCGACGGCGACCAGCGCAGCCCCACGGGGCGGCGCGGCGCGCGGCCGAGCAGGCGGTAGGAGACGGGCAGGTCCGTCGTGAGGACCACGGCGTCGCAGGGGATGCGCTCGCCGTGGGCGGTGCGCACGGCGGTGACGCGGGAGCCGTCGCGTTCGAGGCTCGTGACGGTGGTGTCGTACCGGAACGTCGCGCCGGCCTCGGTCGCGGCGTCGGCGAGCGCCTGGGGGAGCTGGCGCATCCCGCCGCGGACCGCGAAGACCCCGCGGATCGTGTCCATGTACGCGATGACGGCGTAGGCCGCCAACGCCTTCCGCGGTGAGAGCCCGGCGTAGAGCGCCTGGAACGAGAACACCCGGCGCACGCGCTCGTCGTGGACGAAGCGACCGATCGCCCGGTCCAGGCGGCCGAACGCGCCGAGCGCGACCACCTTCGCCAGCGACGGGTGCACGAGGTCCAGGGCCGAGTCGAAGTTCGCGGCGATGAACCGGTCGAACTCCGCCCGGTACAGCTCGGTCAGCCACCGGCGGAGCCGGCGGTAGCCCAGCGCCTCCGCCGGGCCGGCGACCCGCCGCACCTCGGCCTCCATCGCCTCCGCGTCGGTGTGCACGTCGAGCGTGCTGCCGTCGGCGAACCGGGCCCGGTACGCCGGGTGCAGGGGAGTCAGCTCCAGCCGCTCCTCCAGCGACGAGCCGACGGCCGCCAGGGCTTCGTCGACCAGCTCCGGCATGGTCATGACGGTCGGGCCGGTGTCGATGCGGAAGCCGTCGACGTCCAGCCGGCCGGTCCGGCCGCCCGGGTGGGGCTCGCGCTCCAGCACGGTGACCTCGCGGCCCGCGCCGAGCAGGTGGAGGGCCGTTGACAACCCAGAGAGGCCCGCGCCGACCACGACGACGTGATCGGTGCGGCCGGGCACGGTGCGCACAGTTCGACTCACGAGCTTGTCCTACCGGGACGAGAAGGGACGAGAGACGCCGGGGGAGGGCGCTGGTGCCGGGACTCGGCGGTGAGGGGCCGGTGGACGGCAGCCGGTGGGGCGGAGGGTGCTGGCGAGGCGAGGGGATCGGCGGTGGACGGCAGCCGGTGGGGCGGAGGGTGCTGGCGAGGCGAGGGGATCGGCGGTGGGATGGCAGGCGGCTTGGCCTTCGCGACCGGTGCGACTCTCGCGGGGGCTGATCGACCGGGCTGACCGGACCGGGAAGATCGTCTTCCCTTCCCCTGCGCAGCCCCCACCCTCCCGGGGGGCGACCCCGCTCCAGTCTATCGGCCCCCCACTCCGGCCAACCCCCCAGAACAGAATCTGTGGATAACATCCGGCCAGACGACCCGATCAGGGGCAGAGACGTCACCCGACGATCGCGTCATCACGGGCCCCCACCGGAGCCTGTGGACAACTTGTGGCGCGAGAACCGACATCCGTGCTTTCCTGGAAGGTTCGGCGTCGGCGCGTCGACCTCGCCCAGCCCGTCGAGCCCGGACCATCCTGGCGGGCTGGGGACGGTCGGCCGGTCGCCGTGTCGGTGGCCAACAGTCGTGACGTCGCGGGCACCGGCGAGTCCCACTCGCCCAGCGGAGCCATCAGCACCAGGGCGCACTCGGCGAGGGACGCCGCGCGGACCGGGAGCATGAGGGGGCGTCCGCATCACCGCCTCGCGTTCTCCCCGCGTTCTCGTCAGACCCACCGGATCTCCCCAACCTCGCCGGCCCGCGTGGTCGCTCCCACTTCCCTGGGCTCGGCAAGGCACCGTGATGTCAGTAGCCCGGTAGATCATCTTTGCGTCAGCAGGCCCAGCGGATCACCGCGATCTCGCCGGCCCGCGTGGTCGCTCCCACTTCCCTGGGCTCGGCAAGGCACCGTGATGTCAGTAGCCCGGCAGATCGCCTTTGCGTCACCAGGCTCAGCGGATCACTGCAACCTCGCCAAGCTCACTAGGTCGGCCCAACCTCGCCAGCCCGCCTGGTCGCTGATCTTCCCGTCCAGCAAGGCACCGTGACGTCAGCGGCCCAGCAGATCATGTCTGCGGTCTCGCCAAGCACAGTAGGTCACCAGTACGTCACCGCACTCACCCGGTCACGGAAACCCATCGGGTCACAAGGCCCATGAGTTGCAAGGCCCTTGGGTCACCAGGCGCGCCGGGTCGCCGCGACCGCCAGCTCCGCCAGCCTGGTCGCCGCCGGCTCCGCGACCGGCGCGGCGGCCAACGCCGCCAACGCGGCCTCCCGCAGCTCGTCGATCCGCCGCTCGACTGCGGCCACCGCCCCGAGGTCGACCAGCAGCTCCCGCACGACCTCCACCCGCTCCTCGGTCAGCTCCGGATCGCCCACGGCCGCCCGCAGCACCCCGGCCGCGTCGTGCCGCCCTGACGTCTCCGCGTGCTCCAGACCCAGCGCCACCAGCAGCGTGCGCTTGCCCTCCCGCAGGTCGTCGCCCGCCGGCTTGCCCGTGACCTCCGGGTCGCCGAACACGCCCAGCAGGTCGTCCCTGAGCTGGAACGCGATGCCGATGTCCGCCCCGAACCGACGGAACGCCTCGACCAGTCCCTCGTCGGCGCCCGCGATCGCCGCGCCGAGGTGCAGCGGGCGCTCCACCGTGTAGGCCGCCGTCTTCATCCTGGGCACGCGCAGCGCCGCCTCGACCGACTCGTCGCCCCGCGCCTGCGTGAGCACGTCGAGGTACTGGCCGGCCAGGACCTCGGTGCGCATCAGGCGCCACGGCTCGGCGGCCCTGCGCAACGCCTCCGGCGGCAGCCCTGCCCCGAACAGCATGTCGTCGGCCCAGGCCAGCGCCAGGTCGCCCAGCAGCACGGCGGCGGCCAGGCCGAACCGCTCCGGCTCGCCCCGCAACGCCTCCGCGCGGTGGCGCTCGCCGAAGGCGACGTGGATGGTGGGCGCGCCGCGCCGCATCGCCGAGTCGTCCATCAGGTCGTCGTGCACCAGCGCGCACGCCTGGATCAGCTCCAGGGCGCTCAGGGCGCGCAGCACCGAGGGCGTCTCCGGGCCGTCCGGGTCGCCGCCGGCGCCCCGCCACCCCCACCACGCGAACGTGGGGCGGATGCGCTTGCCGCCCCCGAGCACGAAGCCCGACAGCGCGTCCACGGCGTCGGCGAACGACGTGTCGATCAGCTCCGCCTCCGCGCGGCGCCGCTGGAGAAAGGAGGTCAGCTCCCGTTCGACGTGGCCGGGAAGGTCGAGGTCGAGGCCGGTGCGGGAGCCGTGGTCTGGCGTTGGGGGCACCTCCCCATCCTCCAAGGGAGCCGACGCCGCCGTGCCCCGGGGTCATTTGACGATGTCTGTTCCCATTCCGTGGGAGTCCACTCTCGACACTCGGTCCCGGAAGTACCCTCCGGAACATGGTGGCGGTGGTCGATCGCGTGCGGTGTGGACGGCCCGTTTTCTCCGTGGAGTTCCTGGAACCGCGGGACTCCGAGGGCGAGCGGCAGCTCTGGCACGCGGTCCGCGCGTTGGAGCCGCTCGACCCCGCCTTCGTGTCGGTCACCTACGGCGCCGGCGGCACCCGGCGGGACCGCACCATCCGGGTGACGGGCCGGATCGCGCAGGAGACCACGCTCGTGCCGGTCGCCCACCTGACGGCGGTCAACCACTCCGTGGCCGAGCTGCGCAACGTCATCGGGTGGTACGCGGCGGTCGGGGTGCACAACGTGCTCGCGCTGCGGGGCGACCCGCCCGGCGACGTGCACGGGGAGTGGGTGCCCCATCCACAGGGCGTCACCTACGCGGAGGAACTCGTTCGCCTGGTCCGGGAACTCGGTGACTTCTGCGTCGGGGTCGCGGCCTTCCCCTACGGCCATCCCCGGTCGGCGGACCTGGAGACCGACACCGCCCATCTCGTGCGCAAGATCCGCGCCGGCGCGCACTACGCGATCTCGCAGCTCTTCTTCGAGGTCGACGACTTCCTGCGGCTGCGCGACCGGGTGGCCGCGCAGGGCGTCGACCTCGACGAGGTGCCGCTGCTGCCCGGGATGATGCCGATCAGCACGCTGCGCGGTGTGCAGAAGATGGCGCACCTGGCCGGCGCGCCCGTGCCCTCGACCATCGTCTCCCGGATCGAGCGGTTCGCCGACGACCCCAAGGCGTTGCGGGCCGAGGGTGTCGACATCGCGACCGAGATGGGGCAGCGCCTGCTCGCCGAGGGCGTGAACGCGCTGCACTTCTACACCCTCAACCGCTCGCTGGCCACGAGCAGGGTCGTCGCCCGCCTCGGCCTCGTCCCCGCCCGCGCCTGACCCTCCTTCCCTCTAGGCAGTCCTGCTCTCGCCGCCCGGTGCGCGAGACGTTGAGGCATGTGCATCATCAGCGGGTCCAGCGGCTGTAGGCAGGAAGGCGGTAGAAACCCACGAGGGAAAGGCGCGGTTATCGCCGTTGCTGGATCAGTGGCGTGAATCGGTGGTGGAGTCCTGCCAGCCGGAAGTGGCTGGAGATCGACGTTGATCTGGACGAGGCGTCGAGTGGGCCGGGGCTCTGGTTCATCGAGTTCCGGGTTGGGGCGGTGGAGTGGGAGGCGATCGCGCCTCCGGGGCTCGATCACCTCGCGTTCGCGGACGAGGCCGGGTACTTCGGGGTGGTGGTTGAGCTGGATGAGGTGCTGGTGTTCCTTCGCCGGCTCGTCCTCTCGACCCGGCGGGAGTAGCCGAGGCGGGTTCGTCGACGAAAGGCGGCGACGTGGGTCAGCCGGCGGCTTCGCGGCGGAGGTGGCGGCGGTGGACCAGGAAGGCCAGGCCGATGACGAAGAGCGCCACGACCACGCACGTCACGGCGACCAGCAACGCCCAGCCGTGCCAGGAGCCCGAGGCCGCGCCGACGTAGCGCGCGGTGGCCGCCAGCTCGTTGACCTGCCCCGCCTTCGGGAGCCAGCTCACCGTGCCGGACACCTCGTCGCCGTTGGTGGTCAGCACCTGGCCGGGGAAGGTGATCCTGACCTGCACGTCCGTCCGGTCCGGCGGCACCTGCGTCAGGTCCACCGTCCCGTTGAGCGTGACCGTCTCCCCGGTGCGCCGCAGGGAGAACTGGTAGCGGGAGTTGGTGGCGGCGGTGAGGCTCGTGAGCACCCGCAGCTCCTCGAACCCCAGCTCCGTGAAGAAGAGCTGCGTCCCCGTGTAGCCGTCGCTGGTGTAGGGCTGCGTCCGCACCCGACCGACGAGCGAGTCGGGAACCGGGAGCTGGGGCCCGGCGTCCCCCTCGCGCGTGGGCAGCGCGGCCACGACCAGCTCGCCCGAGACCCGGTCCTCCTCGGTCACGGCCATCGCGGCCTTCACCCGGACGCAGCCGCCGAGCAGGACCGCCATGACGAGCACGAGCAGCGGCAGCGCCGTGACGGCTGGCCGAGCACGGCGCCGGACGAGCGGCTGCTCCACCCCGGGGCGCACCGGGCCATCGTGCCAGTCGGGTGATGGTCGGCGCGCCCCGAGCCGGGCCCGATCACGCGGACGCCGCGCGGATGGGGGGAACCTGGCGTGCTGCTTCACCTTTCCGGGCGATTGAGCCGGTGCCGCCGACCGGCCAAACGGGGTGCGGAGCACCCGGGGTGAACGGGTAGCGTCCGGTGCATGGCATCCACCCCTACCGGTGTGCACGAGATCAGTGACCGGTACGTCGAGGACTACGCGGCCCTCGACCCGATCACTGCCACCTACCTGGGCGTTCCAGGTCATGACGAGAAGCTGACCGACTTCTCGCCCGAGGGCCACCAGGCCCGCGCCGAGCTGTCCCGCCGCGCGGTCGCCGCCGTCGAGGCGGCCCGGCCCGCCGACGCCGACGAGGAGACCGCCAGGGCGGTCTTCCTGGAGCGGGTCGGCCTGAACGTGGAGATCCACGACGCCGGGCTCGACGAGTCCTCCCTCAACGTGATCGCCAGCCCTGTCCAGGACCTGCGTCAGGTGTTCGACCTGATGCCGACCGACAGCGCGGACGACTGGTCGGTGATCGCCCGCCGGCTGACCGCGATGCCCGAGGCCATCGCCCAGTTGCGGGCCTCGCTGGCCCACGCGGCCGACCAGGGAAGGGTCGCGGCGATCCGCCAGGTCACCAGGGTCGCCGAGCAGTGCGAGACCTGGGCCGGCCTGCGGGGTGGGCGGTCGTTCTTCGCCAACCTGATCTCCGCCGCCGAGGGCGGGGACGGGATCGGCCCCGCCCTGCGCACGGACCTGGAGACCGGGGCCAAGGCCGCCGCCGAGGCCTACGCCGACCTGGCGCGGTTCCTGCGGGAGGACCTCGCCCCCAAGGCGCCGGCCAAGGACGCCGTGGGCGCCGACGTCTACCGCCTGTGGTCGCGGTACTTCACCGGCGCGAAGCTCGACCTGGCCGAGGCCTACGAGTGGGGCTGGGAGGAGTTCTCCCGCGTCGAGACCGAGATGAAGCAGGTCGCGCAGCGGATCAAGCCGGGGGCCACCCTGGCCGAGGCCGCCGCCGCGCTCGACGCCGACCCGCGCTACAAGGTCCACGGCCAGGACGCCTTCGCCGCCTGGATGCAGCAGTTGTCCGACAAGGCGCTGGTCGACCTGCGCGGCGTGCACTTCGAGATCCCCGACGCGCTGATGAAGCTGGAGTGCCGGATCGCGCCCCCCGGCGGCGGTGTCGGCGCCTACTACACCGGCCCGACCGACGACTTCTCCCGCCCCGGCCGCATGTGGTGGTCCGTCCCCGCGGACAAGGAGGAGTTCACCACCTGGCGTGAGGTCTCGACCGTCTACCACGAGGGCGCGCCCGGCCACCACCTCCAGGTCGCGACCGCCGTCTACCAGCAGGCGCGGCTCAACCGCTTCCAGCGCCTGATGTGCTGGGTCTCCGGCTACGGCGAGGGCTGGGCGCTCTACGCCGAGCGGCTCATGCGCGAGCTGGGCTACCTCGACGACGACGGCAACCTGCTGGGCATGCTCGACGCCCACCTGTTCCGCGCCGCCCGCGTGGTGGTGGACATCGGCATGCACCTGGAGCTGGAGATCCCGGCGGGCACCGGGTTCCACGAGGGCGAGCGGTGGACGCCGGAGCTGGGCCTGGAGTTCATGCTCACCCGGACCATCACCGACCCCGCCCACGTGCGTGACGAGATCGACCGCTACCTGGGCTGGCCGGGCCAGGCCCCGTCGTACAAGCTCGGCGAGCGCCTGTGGCTGGCCGCGCGTGAGGAGGCCCGTCAGCGGCACGGCGACGCGTTCGACCTCAAGCGGTTCCACATGCAGGCGCTGGAGATGGGCGCCATGGGCCTGGACACGCTGCGGGAGCAGCTCGCCAAGCTCTGAGCGGGCCGCGACGTCCCCGGGGACCCCGTCGGTCATGAGCCGGCGGGGTCCCCGAGGACCGCTGTCTGCCGGTCGGGGGTCACGACGAAGGACCACCGGTCGACGCCGGGCCGGCCCTCGGCCTTCCACCGCTGGTAGGCGGCCTCGACCTCGTCCCACAGGTCGCGCGGTCCGCCCTGCCAGACCGCCTGCGGGCCGGGCGTGGCCCCGTAGCGCACGTGCGCCCACGACGACGTGACCGGGTCCAGCAGCCACAGGGCGTGTTCCCGTCCGCCGTCGCGGGGCGGCTCGTGCCACCAGTGGCAGTCGGGGACCTGCGCGCCGATCGCCCACCGGGCGTCGAACGTCCTGGCCACCCGCCACAGCTTCAGCCCGGTCCTGGCCAGTCGCGCGTCCGGGTCCCCGTGCGGCAGGGACGCCGTGTCGACGCGGCGCGTCCTGTGCTGCCGCAGGGGCATCGCGGGCACGCGGCCCAGCGGTCGTCCGGTCGCCGTGCCGTCCTCGTGCACCGTGAACGCGGTGAGCACGGCTCCCCCGGAGTAGTCCGTCCTCAGTGGAGCGACGATGCGGCCGCCGGGACGGGTCTGGGCGACCCACGCGTAGGGCAGCCGTCCCACGGTGACCGCCGCCGTGGACAGCACCCGGTCGTAGGGCGCGCGCGTGGGGTGGCCGGCCGCGCCGTCGGCCCGCGCGACCGTCACCAGGTACCCGTGCGCGGCGAGGGCCGCGCGGGCGGTGGCCGCGAGGTAGGTGTCGATCTCGACGCTGGTGACCCGGGACGGTCCGAGCCGGTGCGCCAGCAGCGCGGTCGTGTAGCCGGTGCCGGTGCCGACCTCCAGCACGCGGTTGCCGTCCTCCACCGCCAACGCCGTCAACAGGGTGAGCACGAGGCTGGGCGGGGAGACCGAGCCGGTGCAGTGCCGGCCGTTCGTGTCGGGCCACCGGGTCGCGCCGTCGTCGAACTGGGTCAGGACCGGCACGTCGGAGCCGGCCACCTCGGCCCAGCGGTCGGGGTCGGTGTCCCGGGAGACGGGTTTGGGCGGGCCCTGGCCCTCGCCCACCCAGACGTGGGCCGGCACGAACCCGGCCCTGGGGACGGCCAGGAACGCCTCCCGCCACGCCGCGCCGTCCGGTCCGGCCAGCGCGGCGCCCGCCAGCCCCGCCGGCAGGCCCTCACTCGCCGGCGCCATCACGGGTCGACGCGCGGGGACGTGCGCAGGGAGGTCGGGAAAGGGAACCGCTCGCCGTTCGTCCGCGTGCCCACCGCAAGCCTCTCCGTACGTGACCTGGACCAGGAGCGAGGGTGAGTGTGCCCCGTCCGTCCCGTCACGCCCCTGAGGCGCGGCGCTGGTCCACCCCGATGGTGTGGGTCCTGGTCGGCCACCGGGGCGTCGGCGTTCACCTGATGGCCGCACGCTGGCCGGAATGGCCGCACACCGGCCGGGCCGGGGGAGAGGGCGGTCAGTCGCGGTCCGGGGGCTCCAGCGGGAGTTCGCGCCCCAGCACGGCGAACGGGCGGGGATCGCCGGCGAACAGGTAGTCCCGCAGCAGGTCGCCGAACCCGACCCTCCGGTACAGGCGCCACGCCTTGGTCGGCCCCTCGGGGGTGGAGAGCAGGACCCGACGCGCCGACACGCCGTCGAGGAGACGGCGGAGCACGCTCTCGCCGATGCCGTGACCCTGCATGTCCGGCCGCACGTGCAGCTCGGTCAGCTCGAAGTAGTCGGTCATCCACTCGTTGGCCGCGTGTCTCCCGCGCACGGCCACGAGTCCCCGGCGCACCTGCTCGTGCCACCACTGACCCGGGGCGCCGAGATAGCCGTAGCCGATGCCGAGCAACGACCCGTCGCCGCCCAGCGCCACCGTGCAGCGCCACCCCGGTCTCACCATGTGTGACAGCCACATCGGCGCGCGCTGCTGCACCGTGCTCATCGGGTAGCGCATCGCGGTGACGTAGACCGTCAACGCCTCGCCGAGCCGCGCGCGGAGCTGGTCGGTCGACCACTCGACGAGGTGGGCGGAGACGGGGGAGCGCGCGGCGGTCACCGGGCCGCGCTCCCGACCTCGTCGCGGGCGACCCGCGCCACCGGGGCGCCGGTCAGGGCCGCGAGCCGCGCGCACGTGGTGGGGAAGACGGCCCTGGGGTGGCCGGCGGCGGCCCAGACCACGGGGTGGACGGCCAGCGCCTCGTCGATCACCGTCCTCAACGGCGCGGGGTGGCCGACCGGCGCGACTCCCCCGATCGTCTGGCCGGTGGCCGCGCGGACGAACTCGGGGTCGGCGCGGCGCACGCGGGCGACGCCGACCAGCTCGGCGAGCAACCGGGTGTCGGCGCGGTGCGCGCCGGAGGTCAGGACGAGCAGCGGCTCGCCGTCGGCGTCGAACACCAGCGAGTTGGCGATGGCTCCGACCGGGACGCCCAGCGCCGCCGCGGCCTGCGCCGCCGTCCGCGCGTCCTGGTCGAGGACCCGCACGCCGAGGGCGGCCTCGGCCGCCCCCGCCTCGCGCAGCGCCGTCGTGACCTTCTGGATCCCAGGGTGCGCCAGTGAGCTCACCCACCCATGAGACCACGGAGACGGGCCGTCGCGTCGAGCCACCCTGCGCCGTGCCGGGGGTCGTCGGCGCTTGAGGTTTGTCGGTGGGCGGCGCTAACCTGGCCTTGTTCGAACGTTCGTTCGAATCGACCTCGGGTCGATCTCGGACCGGACGTCGGACGGGGCCCGGACCGGGTCCCGCGCAGTCGCCCGGCGGCGGGGTGGGGGAAGCACCCCGTCGCTGGGCGCGCCGCCGGCTTCCCCACGGCGGAACACGTCCGCGCAGGCGACGTCGTGAGGAGGCCGTGATGGCTGTTCCGCTGGACTTTTCGATCCCCGCCCCGCGTCGGGGCGACCGGGTCGACGTGCGTCCCCGCCCCCTGACCCGGGACGAGCTGGCCGTGCGCCCGCTGCCCCCGCCCGCCGCGCTGTCCCTGCTGGCCCAGGCCCACCGCGGCCTGGCCGAGGCCGAACTCGCGACGCGCGACGCGGACCGCTACACGGCGGCGCACCTCGCCGCGCTGCGGGCCGCCGCCGCGGTGCTCGCCGTCAGGGCCCGCCCGCTGGCGGAGCAGGGTCGCCCGACGAGCGCGTGGAAGCTGCTCGCGTCGGTGGCTCCCGAGCTGCGGGAGTGGGCCGCGTTCTTCGCGGCCGGCGCGCGCACGCGGTCCCTGGTGCAGGCCGGGATCACCCGTCTGGTGTCCACCAGGGACGCGGACGACATGGTGCGGCAGGTCGGCCAGTTCGTGGAGCTGGCCGAACGCGCGGTGCACGGGGTGCGGCCGTGACCGCGTTGATCGACTACGACCGGCTGCTCGACGTGCTGGAGGTCGAGGGCCGGTTGCTGGCGGCGGTGGCGCGCGGCGCGGACCGCGCGCTGCCCGTCCCCGGATGCCCCGGGTTGAACCTGGGCGAGACGGTGCGGCACGTGGCCGAGATCTACCGCTCGGTCGTGGTGTGGCTGCGCGGCGGCGGCGCGGTGCGGGCACGGGGCTCGTCCGCGCACGCGCCCGGCGACGCGGGGGAGAGCCCGGAGGACGCGCTCCTCGCCGCGTTGGCCGACCTGCTGGCCGAGTCGCGGCGGCACCTGCCGACCGACCCGTGCCGCACGTGGTGGCCGGCGGACCCGACCCGCGGTTTCTGGTGGCGGCGGCTGGCGCACGAGACCGTGGTGCACCGGGTCGACGTCCAGGGCGCCAAGGGCGTCGAGCTGGACCCGATCCCGGTCGACGTCGCGCTGGACGGCGTGGACGAGGCGTTGCTGTTGTGGTTCGGGCACCGGCTCGACGCGCTGGGCGTCGCCGGCACCCGGGACGCGTGCGTGGGTGTGGTCCTCGGAGACCGGGGTTGGGTGGCGCGGGCGAGCCCGTCGGGCGCCGAGGCCCGTCGCGTGTCGCCGGAGGAGGCCGTGACCGCCGACGCCGTGGTCACGGGCGATTCGTCGGCCGTCTACCTGTGGCTGTGGGGGCGGCTGCCGGACCGGGCCGTGACGACCAGGGGAGACCAGGACGCGGTGGCGCAGTTGTGGGCGCTGCTGCGGTTGGGGATGCGGTGATCCGCTGACCCCTTGACGCGCGGTGGGCGTGGCTGCGAGCGTGGCTGGTATGCGATATATCAGCCGGGTGGACCGGGTGCTCCTCCGGGACCGCGCGCTGGCGGAGATCCGCGAGGCGATCGTCGACGGCACGCTGCCGCCGGGCGAGCCGATCAAGGACGTCGAGCTGGCCGAGCGGCTCGGCCTGTCCCGCACGCCCGTCCGCGAGGCCATCGCCCGGCTGACCGACGAGGGCCTCGTCGAGAGCAAGCCGCACAGCTACACGCGGGTGACGCCGCTCGACGTCGACGCCGCGCGCGACGCGCAGGTCGTCGTGCGGGCCATGCACGGTCTCGCCGCGCGCCTGGCCGTGCCGCGCGCGACCGAGGCCGACGTCGAGGCGATGCGCGCGGCCAACGCCGAGTTCGCGGCGGCGTTGGCCGCCGGCGACGTGGCGGCGGCGCACCGGGCGGACGAGGCCTTCCACCGGGTGGCCGTCACCGTCAGCGGGAACGCGGCGGTGGCGGCCACGATCGAGCGCTACACCCCCGCCCTGCGCCGGCTGGTGCTGCTGCGGTTCTCCTCGGTGCTGGGGCGCGAGTCGGTGCGCATGCACGAGGAGATCGTCGCCGCCTTCGTGGCCCGGGACGCCGAGCGCGCCGGCCACCTCGTCGAGCGGAACTGGGAGACGCTCGGCGCGCTGTTGGCCGACTCCGCCCACGACCAGGCCCACGACTCCGCCCACGACCAGGCCCACGACTCCGCCCACGACCAGCGGGAGAGCTGATGCCCTTCGTCGACCGCCCCCGGTACCCCCTGCTCCTCGGACCCTCTCCGGTGCACCCGCTTGAGCGGCTGACGGCCCACCTCGGCGGCGCCCGGATCTGGGCGAAACGCGAGGACTGCAACTCCGGGCTCGCCTACGGCGGCAACAAGACCCGCAAGCTGGAGTACCTGGTCGCGGACGCCCTCGTGCAGGGCTGCGACACGTTGGTCTCCATCGGCGGCGTGCAGTCCAACCACACCCGGCAGGTGGCCGCGGCGGCGGCCAGGGCCGGGCTGGGGTGCGTCCTGGTCCAGGAGAGCTGGGTGGACTGGCACGAGGAGGGCTACGACCGCGTCGGCAACATCCTGTTGAGCAGGGTGATGGGCGCGGACGTGCGGCTGGTCCCCGCCGGGTTCGGCATCGGGATCAAGCCGAGCTGGGAGGAGACCCTGCGGGAGGTGGCGGAGGCGGGAGGCCGCCCGTACGCGATCCCGGCCGGCGCCTCCGACCACCCGCTGGGCGGGCTCGGCTTCGCGGCGTGGGCGGCCGAGCTGGTGCGGCAGGAGCGGGAGCTGGGCGTCCGGTTCGACACCATCGTCGTCTGCTCGGTCACCGGCAGCACGCAGGCCGGCATGGTGGCCGGGTTCGCCGCGCTCGGCGAGGAACGCAGGGTCGTCGGCGTCGACGCGTCCGCCAGTCCGGCCGAGACCAGGGAGCAGATCACGCGCATCGCGACCCGCACGGCGGAGCTGCTGGGTGGTGGGAACGGGGAGATCGGGATCGGGGAGATCGTGCTCGACGAGCGGTTCCACGCCGGCGCCTACGGCGTCCCCGACGAGCGCACCCTCGACGCGATCCGCACCGCGGCCCGCCTGGAGGGGATGATCACCGACCCCGTGTACGAGGGGAAGTCGATGGCCGCGCTGATCGAGCTGGTGGCCAGCGGCGAGATCGGGCGGGACTCGACCGTCCTCTACGTCCACCTGGGCGGCCAGCCCGCCCTCAACGCCTACAGCTCGCTGTTCCCCGCCCCGGCCACTCCACTGTCCTCAGTGGACTGAGGCGGGCTGGGGGCTGGCGCGTCCCGCCCAGGTCGGGACGCGCCAGCCGGGTGGTCAGCTCCGCTCGCGGCCCGCCCGCCGGAGGCGGTACAGGACCAGGCCGCTCGCGGCCACGGTGAGCAGGGCCGCCCCGCCGAGGGTCAGCGGGAGGGCGTCGGAGGTGCCGGTCGCGGCGACCGCGCGGTGGTGGGACCCGTGGCCCGCGTGGTCGCCGTTCCTGGTCTGCTCCTCGATCTCCCGCGCGAAGGCCGGGTCGACCTGGGCGGGGGCCTCCTCGGCCGCCGCGCCCGACTCACCGCCGAACACCACGTCCGAACAGGAGTAGAACGCCTCGGCGCTGTCCGAGCGCTGCCAGACCGCGTAGATGAGGTGCCGGCCGGACTTCCCCTGCGGGAGCTGGCCGCTCATCATGTACGAGCCGTTCTGCACCCTGGGGTTGCGGACCGTGAGGAACGGCGTGGGCTCCAGGTCCGACCACTTCAGCGGCTGCCTCGGGTCGTAGCCGTTGCGCGTCACGTACAGCTCGAACGTGCCCGGGTGCGGGGCGGTCGCGCGGTAGTTGAAGGTGAACGACCCGGACTGGGGCAGGGTGGTCGACGGCCAGTCGGCCCTGGCCTGGTCGAGGCCCTTGTACTTCTCGCGCCCGGCGCTGCACAGCTTGCCGTCGGGGATGATCTGGCGGTGCCGGCCGGCCGCGTTCGGGATGTTGACCTCGTGCCAGTCGTAGAACGGCTGGGTTCCGCCCATCGCGATGGCGTCCTTGCAGGCGGCGGACTTCGGCTGCTCGGGGTTCTCGTTCCGGCAGGTGAAGGACCGGCTGATCGGGTTCTGCATCGAGCCGTGCGCGGCGGCCGTTCCGGCCGAGGCGAACGACAGCAGGACCGGAACGGTGGCGAGAGCGGCGAGGGTCGCCGCCGTGCGTCGCTTCGTCACGGGATTCTCCCAGTGTGCGATTGCAGGGGACGGCGGCGGATCATGTGCCATTATGCGTCCTTCCGGCAAGCATCGGAACCGGCTGACCGTCGAATTCCCCTGCCGGCACCAGAGGTGTTCCGCCATCTGGTCTAGACCAGTTTGGGCGAGTGGTGGGAATGGCTCCCTCGCCCGGTGTTCGGTTATCGGCCCGTGATTGCGCGTGACTCCGTCTCGTGGCTGGTCGCCCGGGAAGTCTTCCCGTGATGAAAAAGGCCGGTTACCGCACCGTTATCACTAAGAGAGGCCTAGCGTCCACTTAAATCATCCTTAACCGCGCCGCGTGCCGGCGGTCGGCGTGACAACCTGGCCGGCATGGTCGGGCACGGCGGTGGACTCAGGCCCTCAGTCGCAGGCCTTTCGGGGTGGCGCGGAATCCCGCCTCCCGCAACACCTCGGCGAGGCGAGAGCCGAGGGCACCCTCGCCGTCGGCGCGCTCCACGGCGAGCTGACCGAGCCACCCCGACCGCACCGCGCGGGCCAACGCCTCCGCGCCGACCCGCAGGACCTCCCCGTCCTCGGTGAACGACAGCAGCGACCGGCCCCCGCGTTCCACGTACAGGGCGGGGACGCCGTCGACGAGCACCGCCAGCGCGCCCGCCTTCCGCCCCGGCCGGTGCCGCGTGACGCCCACGGGCTCCGGCCACGGCAACGCCGCGCCGTACGGCTGGGCCGGGTCGGCCGCCGCCAACACCACGGCCTCCGCCTCCTCGTGCGGACCCCGCCCCTGCGGGCGCGAGGCCGCCCGCAGCCGATCCACCGCGCCGCGCACCGCGAACTGCGCCGCGCCGAGACCCTCCACCACGTAGCCGCGCACGACCTGCCCGGACTCCTCCATCGCCCGCAGCACGCGGTAGATCCCGCTGAAGCCGCCGCTGACCCGCTCGGTGTCCAACGCGCCCCTGGTCAACACGCCGTGCCGCTCCAGGAACGCCTCCGCCCTGGCGTGCGCGCGGCGCGTGGGATCGGTCTCCCTGGCCGGGACCAGCGACCACCGGCCGACCACGGTCGGCGGGCCGCCGCGGCTGGGCATCGTCGGACGCGGCGCGCGCAGCCGGGCGTACCTCCCCCGAGGGGCCGCGCGGCGCGGCTTGTGCGCCGCGCCCCGCCCGGAGACGACCGCGCGCAGCGGGGCCACCGTGTCGTTGGTGAGCAGCCCGCCCCACACCAGGTCCCAGAGCGCGCCGACCAGCGCCTCGTCCGTCGGGGACGGCTCGCCCGCCGCCAGCAGCGCCGCGCCCGCGCGGTCGGCCAGCTCGCGGAAGAACAGCGCCCCACCCTCCAATGTGGACAGAACAGCGCGGTGTAGTGGACTGTCCGGTGTGGACTCGGCGGCCTCGGTCGGATCGGGCAGCAGCAGGTCGGCCAGGTCGGCGGGGGCCAGCGCCACCCACCCGTCGCCGCCGGCGAGCGCCCCGCACCCGGTCCACGTCACCTCGCCGGTGGCGGTCAGCTCGTCCAGCAGCGCGGGGGAGTAGCCCGGCAGCCGCGCCGGCAGCACCAGCGACTCCAACGCGCTGGCCGGCAACGGCGCGCCGGCGAGCTGCTCGACCACCGCCAGCACGTCGTCCACGGTGGGCGCGGCCACGGGCCGGAACTCGCCACGACCGCCGGCCACGCCCCGCTGCCGCCGCGTGATGCCGTGCCACGAAGGCAGGAACCGGCCCAACGCCGCCGGCTCCACCGGCTCCACCTCGGCCCGCAGCCTGGCCAACGAGGCCCGCCGCAGCCGCCGCAACACCTCGGCGTCGCAGTACTCCGTGTGCGTGCCGCCGGGGCGCAGCTCGCCCCGCACCAGCCTCCCGCTGCCCGTCAGCCGCTCCAACACCGACGTCACCACCGCGACGCCGAGCCCGAACCGCTCCGCCGGCTCGCTGGGGGAGAAGGGTCCCCTGGTGCGGGCGTACCGGGTCAACAGGTCGGCCAGCGGATCGGGCACCGGCTCGGTGAACGCCTCCGGCACCCCCACCGGCAACGCCGTGCCGAGCGCGTCCCGCACCCGCCCGGCGTCCTCGATCGCGATCCACCGCTGCTCGCCCGCGATCCGCACCGCGATCGCCCGGCGCGCGGCGGCCAGCTCGGTCAGCCACTCCGGGCGCACCCCGCGCGCCGCGGCCTCCTCCTCGGACAGGTCGCCGAGGAACCGCAACAGGTCGGCCGCGTCCTCGACGTCCCGCGCCCGACGCTCGGGGGTCAGCCGTTGCAGGCCGGCCTCGACCTCGGCCAGCACCTCGGGGTCGAGCAGCTCCCGGATCGCCTCCGCGCCCAGCAGCTCCGCCAGCAACGCCGAATCCAACGACAACGCCGCCGCGCGGCGCTCCGCCAGCGGCGCGTCCGTCTCGTACAGGAACATGCCGACGTAGCCGAACAACAGGCTGCGCGCGAACGGGGACGGCGCGGGCGTCTCCACCTCGACCACCCGCACCCGACGCGCCCGCACGTCCGCCATCAGCTCACGCAGGCCAGGCAGGTCGTAGACGTCCTGAAGGCACTCGCGCATCGCCTCCAGCACCACGGGGAACTGCTCGTACTGGGCCGCCACGGACAACAGTTGCGCCGCGCGCTGCCGCTGCTGCCACAACGGCGTGCGCCGCCTCGGGTCGCGCCGGGGCAGCAGCAGCGACCGCGCCGCGCACTCCCGGAACCGGGCCGCGAACAACGCCGACCCGCCCACCTCCGCGACCACCACCTGCTCGACCTCGTCCGGGTCCAGCAGCACGTCCTCCGCCGTGGGCAGCACGTCCGCGCCCACCTCGTCCAACGCGTCGGGGAGCCGCACCACGATGCCGTCGTCGGAGTGCGCCACGTGCACGTCGACCCCGCGCCGCTCCCGCAGTCGCGCCCCGAGCGCCAACGCCCACGGCGCGTTCACCGGCGCGCCGAACGGGGAGTGCACGACCAGTCGCCAGTCGCCCAACTCGTCCCGGAACCGCTCGACCACCACCGTGCGGTCGTCCGGCACGTGCCGCGTCGCCGCCCGTTGCTCCGCCAGGTAGGCGAGCAGGTTGTCGCACGCCCACTCGTCCAGCCCCGCGGCCCGAGCCCGCTCCCGCGCCGCCTGTTCGTCCATAGTGGACATCTCGCGGACGAACCGCCCCAGCGCCCTGCCCAGCTCCAACGGCCGCCCCGGCGCGTCACCCCGCCAGAACGGCATCCGCGCCGGCTGTCCCGGCGCGGGCGTCACCACCACCCGGTCGTGGGTGATGTCCTCCACCCGCCACGCCGAGGTGCCGAGCAGGAACGTGTCGCCGACCCGCGACTCGTACACCATCTCCTCGTCCAGCTCGCCCACCCGCGAACCCGACGAGCCGTCCTCCCCACCCGGCGTGACCACGCTGAACAGCCCCCGGTCCGGGATCGTGCCACCCGAGGTCACCGCCAGCCGCTGCGCGCCGGGCCGGCCCCGCAGCTCCCTGGTCACCCTGTCCCACGTGATGCGGGCCCGCAGCTCGCCGAACTCCTCGCTCGGGTACCGCCCCGCCAGCATGTCCAGCACCGCGTGCAACGCCGAGTCCGGCAACGCCGCGAACGGCGCCGCCCGCCGCACCACCGCCGCCAGCTCGTCGACCGTCCACGGCTCCATCGCCACCATCGCCACGACCTGCTGCGCCAGCACGTCCAGCGGGTTGCGCGGGTACCGCACGGCCTCGATCGCGCCCTCGGTCATCCGCTCCGCCACGACCGCGCACGCCACCAGGTCGCCCCGGAACTTCGGGAACACCACGCCCCGCGACACCGCGCCCACCTGGTGCCCCGCCCTGCCCACCCGCTGGAGGCCCGACGCCACGCTCGGCGGCGCCTCGACCTGCACCACCAGGTCCACCGCGCCCATGTCGATCCCCAGCTCCAGCGACGAGGTCGCCACGACACACGGCAGCAGCCCGGACTTCAGCTCCTCCTCCACCGCCGTGCGCTGCTCCCGCGACATCGAGCCGTGGTGCGCCCTGGCGACCACCGGGGGCGCGCCCGTGGTCGTGCCCGACTGGCCGACGGCCTCGGCGGGGAACCGCTCCCGCACGGCCGTGTCCACCAGGTCCTCGGTGAGTTCGGCCTGCTCCACCGCCAGCTCGTTCAGCCGGGCGGTCAGCCGCTCCGCCAGCCGCCGCGAGTTGGCGAACACGATCGTCGACCGGTGCTGACGCACCAGGGCCAGCACCCGCTGCTCCACCGCCGGCCAGATCGAGGTCCTGCGCTCCCCGCCCGCCGCCGACCCGGACACCTCGCCGGTGGGCTCACCCAGGCTCGCCATGTCCTCCACCGGCACCTCGACCCTGACCTCCACGGTCTTGGGCAGCGCCGGCCGCACCACGCGCACCGGGCGGCCCCCGGCCAGGAACGCCGCGACCTCGTCCACCGGGCGCACCGTCGCGGACAGCCCGATCCGCTGCGCCGGGCGGGGCAGCAGCGCGTCCAGCCGCTCCAGCGTCAGCGCGAGGTGCGCGCCCCGCTTCCCACCGGCCACCGCGTGCACCTCGTCGACGATCACCGTCTCCACGCCGCGCAGCGACTCCCTCGCCGCCGACGTGAGGATGAGGAACAGCGACTCCGGGGTCGTCACCAGCACGTCCGGCGGGGTCCGGGCGAAGGCCCTCCTGTCCTCGGCCGGCGTGTCCCCGGTCCGCATGCCCACCCGGATGTCCGGCTCGGGCAGCCCCAGCCGGTGCGCGGCCTGCCGGATGCCGGCCAGCGGCGCGCGCAGGTTGCGCTCCACGTCCACGGCCAGCGCCTTCAGCGGCGACACGTACAGCACGCGGCACCGCTTCTTCCGGTCCTCCGGCGGTCCCTCGTGCGCCAGCCGGTCCAACGCCCACAGGAACGCCGCGAGCGTCTTGCCGGAGCCGGTGGGCGCCACGACCAGCGCGTGCTCCCCCGCGGCCACGGCGGCCCACGCGCCGACCTGCGCGTCGGTCGGCGCGGCGAACGCGCCAGCGAACCACGCGCGCGTGGCGGGCGAGAACGCGCCCAACACCTCGTCCCGGCTGGTCACACCCCCATCCTCGCCCAGCGCACCGACAACCACCCCGCGTGGCGGCCGCACGATCTCCTCCGTCCCGCCCCACTGACCGGGCTTGACGTGGCAGCATCACTGCCCGGCAGCACTGCGCGACGCCGGGAGACGACACGGACGACCGGCGCGGCGACGACGAGGGGAGAGCGGTGCGCGTCCTTTCGGTGGACCTGGGCACGTCCAACACCGTGGCGGTGTTGTCCGCCCACGGCCTCCCGCCCAGGGTGGTCGAGGTGGACGGCGCGGCGACCATGCCGTCGGCGGTGTTCGCCGCCGAGGACGGCACGCTGGTCGTCGGCAGGGACGCCGAGCGCAGGGCCCGGCTCGACCCCGCCCGGTTCGAGCCCAACCCCAAGCGCAGGGTCGACGAGGGCACGCTGCTGCTCGGCGACGCGATCGTGCCGGTCAACGAGGCGCTGGCCGCCGTGCTGGGCAGGGTCGCCGAGGAGACCGCCCGCCAGCTCGGCGGCGCGGCCCCGGACGAGGTGCGGCTGACCCACCCGGCGCAGTGGGGGCCGGTGCGGCGCAACGTCCTGCTCGGCGCGGCCCGGCTGGCCGGGCTCGGCCCCCAGCTCGTGCTGGTGCCGGAGCCGGTCGCGGCGGCGGCGCACTTCGCCTCCTTCCCCGACCGCTCGCTGGCGCCCGGCCAGGCCCTGGCCGTCTACGACCTCGGTGCCGGCACGTTCGACTGCGCGGTGGTCGGCGCGACGCAGAACGGGTTCGTCGTGCTCGCCGAGGACGGCCTGCCCGACCTCGGCGGGCTCGACGTCGACCAGGCCCTGCTGGAGCACGTGGGCCGACAGGTCTCCCAGCGCGACCCCGCCGGCTGGCAGCGGCTGCTGCGCCCCGTCTCGACCGCCGACCGCAGGGCCCAGCGCGCCCTGCGCGAGGACGTCAAGGCCGGCAAGGAGGCGCTGTCCCGGCACCCGCAGACCGAGGTCCCGCTGCCGGAGCCGTTCGACGACGTCCTGGTGACCAGGACCGAGTTGGAGGGCCTGATCCGGCCCAGCCTGCTGCGCAGCGTCGAGCTGCTGGCGGCCACCATCCGCTCCACCGGCATGACGCCGCAGTCGCTGGCCGGCATCTACCTGGTCGGCGGCTCCAGCCGCATCCCGCTGATCGCCACCCTGATCGCCGAGCAGCTCGGGGTGGTGCCGACCAGCCTGGACCAGCCGGAGACCGGCGTGGCGCTGGGCGCCCACCACGTGCCGCAGGACGGCACCAGCATGCGCACGCAGGACCTGGCGGGCATGGCCCGCGGCGGCCCCGCGACCGGTGGTTTCGCGCCGCCGACCGGACCGACGCCCACGCCGACGGGTCCCACTCCCACCGGGCACGCGTCGACCGGTCCCACGGGCGGGTTCCCCTCGGCCGGCTACCCGGCCAGCACGTCCCAGCAGGTGTCCGCCGCCGCGATCGCCGGCGCCGCCCAGGGGCACGGCGTTCCCGGAGTGAGCCAGCCGTACCAGGGCTCGTACGGCACTCCGCCGGTGGGCGCCGCCATGCCGGGGAAGAAGAAGTCGCGGCGCAAGCCGGTCCTGATCGGTGTCGCCGGGCTGCTCGTCGCGGTCGCCGCCACCGTGACCGGGGTGTACGTGGCGAACGGGTCGAGCCTGCCCACGGCGCAGGAGTGCCAGAAGCCGGGCGACAAGGACGACAAGGGCTTCACCTCCTGCCTGCGGCAACTCGCGGGCAAGGTCGCCGACGGGAGTTGCTCGGCCGGCCTGGAGGACATGGACCTGACCAAGTTCACCGGCGTCACCGTGACCTGCCGGCTCAAGGGCGGGGACGGCGTCGCCTACAACGTCGTCTACTCGCACTTCGACTCGATGGAGGCCGCCGACCAGGCGGCCGACACGATCCTGGCGATGACCAAGGGCAACCGCGTCGAGGCCGACTGGGCCGGCAACGGGCTGCGCGGCCACTACCGGTCGGCCATGGGCACGGTCGGGATCACCGTGTTCACCGTGAAGGACCGCCCGCTGGTCGGCTACCTCTTCGGTGTCAAGGCGGGCCAGGGCACGCTGAACGCCGACGTCATGTCCGACTACTTCGAGAAGAACGTCCAGCCAGGCACCTGACGGCCGCCAGACGGCGCGCGCGTTCCTCCCCCGGCGGCTCGTCACCGGGGGAGGAGAGTCCACTGTGGACACATCCGGTGGGGTTCGCGCCGAGGGATCGGCAGTGGGCCACTTCGCCGCAGGTGAGCCAGGAGGTGACGCGGGTGTCCGCTGCGGTCGGACTCCAGCACCCCATCGGCCCGCACACGGTCGAGGAGTGGCGGAACGCCGAGCACCCAGGCGACGGCGGCCGTCTCGGCCGTCTGAAGCTGATCTGGGCTGTTTCCACGTGTCACCGCCACCTGGCGGCCCACATCAGCACGCCACCCGCGCGCTCTACCGCGCTCTCTGGGACGCGGTGCGTGAGGCTGGTCGGAAGGATCTCCATCCTGTACTCGCGGTGGGTGTCGAGATCACGGCGGCCCTTCGCACGGCGTTGATCCCGGATGTCGCGGTGCTCAATCGACCACCAGTCTCGGTCGACTACCCGGCGGCGGCCCTCGAACTCGTCGTGGAGGTTTGGAGTCCGGGCAACACGATGCGAGAGCGGGAGACCAAGGTGGCCGCCTACGCCGCAGCGGGAGTCCCCTACCTCTGGACCGTCCACCAGCGCGGCCGGGGAACGATCGAGTTCCGGGCGTTCGAACTGGTCGGCGGCACGTACCAGGAGCGGGTTCACGGCACTGGCGACGACGTCGTGTCCGAGGTGCCCGGGCCGGTGCCGCTCGCACTGAGCTGCGCCGACCTCGTGCCCGTGTCGTGAGCTGACGGTAGCCGGAAAGAAGATCACTCCCACTACTGAGTAGTGCTCAATCATGTAATGCGGCTGGACGGGTACCGCGCGTGAGCGTGAGCCTCTCGGGCGGGTGGTGCGTGCGACGATCGGGCGGTGACCGCCACAACACCCACTCCGCCGTCCGCCGCCCACGCCGACATCCCCCAGGTCCAACGGCGGGTCCTCCGGACGTTGACGGTCACCCAGGTGCTCGGCGGCGCGGGCGTGGCGACCGGGATCGCGGTCAGCACGCTCATCGCGGCGTCGCTGTCCGGCTCCGAGGCGGTCGGCGGCATGGCACAGACCGCGGCCGTGCTCGGCGCGGCCCTGCTCGCCGTGCCCCTGGCCCGGCTGGCCGCCACGCGGGGCCGCCGGCCGGCCCTGCTGCTCGGCTACGGCGCCGGGGCGCTCGGCGCGACGCTGTCCGTGGTCGCGGTCCTGCTCGGGTGGTGGCCGCTGCTGCTGGCCGCGCTGCTGTTGTTCGGCGGCGGCTCCGCCGCCAACCTCTCGGCCCGCTACGCCGCCACCGACCTGGCCGACCCCGTGCGCCGCGCCCGCGCGCTGTCCACGGTCGTCTGGTGCACCACCGTCGGCGCGGTCGCCGGGCCGAACCTCGCCGACCCGGCCGGGCGGCTCGCCGGCGCGGCCGGCCTGCCCGAGGGCGCCGGCCCGTTCCTCGTCGGGGTGACCGCGTTCGGGCTCGCCGCGCTGGGTGTGGCGGTCGGCCTGCGCCCCGACCCGCTCGTGCTCGCCCGCGCGCTGGACACCGAACCGGTCGCCGCGACCACCACCGGGAGGAAGGCGGAGCGCGGCGGCGTGTGGCGGCTGCTGCCGGGGCCGGCCCGGCTCGGCATGGCCGGCATCGTGGTCTGCCAGACGACCATGGTCGGCCTGATGTCGATGACCCCGGTGCACATGGGCCACGCCGGCTCCTCGCTGCGGGTCGTCGGCGTCGTGATCAGCCTGCACATCGCCGGCATGTACGCGGCCAGCCCCGTGTTCGGCTGGCTCGCCGACCGGATCGGCCGGGTGCCGGTGCTCGCGCTGGGCGCGGCCCTCGTCGTCGGCGCCGCCGGGATCGCGGGCACGGCCGCCGCGCACGACGCGCCCCGGTTGACCGTCGGGCTGGTGATGTTGGGGCTGGGGTGGTCCGCGGGCCTGGTCGCCGGCTCGGCGTTGCTGACGGAGTCGGTGCCGCTGGCCCGACGCCCCGCCGTGCAGGGGCTGAGCGACCTCGCGATGAACGTGGGCGGCGCGGTCGGCGGTCTGGTCGCCGGCGTGCTGGTGACCGCGGCGTCCTACGCGGTGCTCGGGCTCGTCGTCGGATTCGTGGCGTTGCCGTTGCTCGTGATCTGCGTGATCTCCGCGATCCGCGGGGGAAGTGGGCGCGGACAGCGCGACGGCATTCCTGTCTGACCGGCCGCCCTCCCCAGGGCGGATCGCCTTGGGAAAACATTGTCAAGGGGCGGAACGGGCGTTTTCTCGTCGTGGGCGCCGGTAAGGTTCGGCCGAGTTTCGCGATCGGCGCGCCCCCATGTCTTTCCATTCTGTTTCCGTCGTCTTCCTGGCTGGCGTCAACCGCCCTTGCCTGCGGAGACAGGACCTCGGCACGATCATGGTCCGGGATGTGACGCGTATTGGAGGACTCGTGCGGACAGGTCCTTCGGGGAACCGGTGTCGGGGCGGGACCGAGGAGGAACTGGGCCCGTTCGTCGCTCGACTCTTCGCCTCGCTGTCCAGATCGGACCAGCGTCGCCGCGCCGAGGACTACGTGCGGGGGCTGCTCTCCGTTTCCGGCAGGAAGTCGCTGCGCAGGATCGCCGGACCCGACCTGTCGGAACCGGTTCTCCAGTCGTTGCAGCAGTTCGTCAACCAGAGCCCGTGGGACTGGCGGCCGGTGCGCCACCGGCTGGCCGAGCACGTGGCCGAGCGGCTGGCCCCCACCGCGTGGCTGCTGGCCGACGCGGTCATCCCCAAGAGCGGGCGGCACTCCGTCGGCGTGGCCCGGCGGTTCGTCCCCGCCATGGGCAGGACCCTGAACTGCCAGCTCGGCATCGGCCTGTTCCTGGCCTCCGCCAGCGCGGCCGTCCCGGTCGACTGGCGCCTGGTGCTGACCGAGCCGTGGGGCGCGGACGCGACGTTGCGCCGGAGGGTCGGCCTGCCCGACGACGAGCAGGTGCGCGAGGAGTGGCGGGTGGCCCTCGACCTCGTCGACGAGCTGCGCTCCCGGTGGGACGGCGACCCCCTCCCGGTGGTGGCCGACGCGACCGGCGCGCCAGGGGCGCGACACCTCCTCTCCGGGTTGGCCGCCCGGGGCCTGCCCGCGCTGGTGGAGGTGGACGCCAGGGTCGAGGTCGTGGACGCGCGGCACCTGGCGGCGGTCCCGCCGGCCCGCCAGGGTCAACCGGGTCAGCCGGCCAGGAGAGGCGTCCAGCCGGTGAGCGCGGGGCAGCTCGGCCGGGTGCGGGGGCCGAGGTCCCGGTTCGCGGTGGTGCCCGTCCAGCTCGCCGGACCCCAGCGGTGCCCCGTCCCCGCGTCCGGGCCCTTCCACCTGGTCGTGGAGCCGGGGGAGGACGGCGGGCGGCGCTGGATCGCCACCCCCGCGCTCGCCGCCGGTGACGCCCCGGCGTTGGTCCGGCTCCGCGACCGCGCCACGGCCTTCGTGGCGGCGGTGCGCGACGACTTCGGACTGTGCGACTTCGAGGGCCGGTCGTTCCGGGGCTGGCACCACCACGCGACGCTGGTGTCGGCCGCCCACGCCTTCGCCGTCACCGCGGGGACGACCGAGCTGGCGGTGGAGTCGGGCTGAGGGAGTGCCCGCTCACTTCCGGCGTTGCCCCCACCACCAGCGCAATCCCACGACGATCGCGGCCAGCAACCCCGCGACCATGACGACCTGCCCCAGGGGCGAGGACAGGCCGGTCGGGTCCGCTCCGTCCGCGAGCGCCCACGGTGTCGTTCCTGGCGGCGTCCCTGGTGTCATCCCCGCCGTCGTCCCCGCTGTCGCACCGGTCACAACGCGAGGCTACCGGTGGCGGCCGGGGCGGGCGCCCGCGCCGCGTAGCCTGGTCCCGATGCGCAACACCGTTTTTCGCAGGTTGATGGCCGACGAGTTCGGCGAGGTGCGGGCCGAGACGATCGCCCGCGACCACGTGCTGTCCTCCCTCGGCGGGCGCACGGTGGACGAGGCGCTGGAGGCCGGCCAGGAGCCCAAGGAGGTCTGGCAGGCCATCTGCGACGCGTTCGACGTCCCGTTCGAGCGCCGGTAGGAAGGCCTCTCCCCTGTCCGAGAGGCGTCGGGAGTGTCGAGGCGGCCGTCGAACGCGCGCCGCCGCTGCCGCCACGACGGACGGACTCCCCGAACAGCACGACGGGACGCGACCGGGGTGGTCGCGCCCCGTCGTGGGACAGGCGATCAGTAGTAGGGGTTGTTCGCCGCGCCGGGCACCTCGGCGTGCGTGCGCCGGTAGGCGTCGGCCCTGGCCTCCCTCGCCCGACGGGCCCGCTCGGCCCGCACGGTGAGCTCCTGCTCCGGGGTGGCCGTCCCCTCGGCCACCGCCAGCTCGGCCCTGGCCAGGTCCTCGATCTCGTCCAGCCGCCGCCGCTCGGCAGCCAGCTCCTCGCTGTGGTCGGCGTCCGGCGGCTCGTGGTGCCGGTAGCGGACGAACGGGTTGTCCTCCCTCAGGCCGCCCGTCACCCGGCCGTAGAGGCCGAGGAACGTCAGCAGCATGCCGGCGACCAGGCTGAACACCACGTTCTGGATCTTGAACGCCAGGATGTTGAACGACGAGTTGAGCACCGCCAGGTTCAGCAGGCCCGACAGGAAGAACAGCACGCCGATCACCGCGGTCGTGGTGGAGGCGGCCGCCCCGCCGCGCAGCGCGGCGAGCACCAGGATCGCCCCGACGACGATCGAGATGACCGCCAGCAGGCCGTTGGTGGCCAGCCCGAAGATCTCCACGCCGTTGGTGGTGATGAACGGCAGGCGCTGGGCGAGGCCGAGGACGCCGAACACCACCAGACCGGCGCCGAACAACGCGGCGCCGCCGCGGTAGATCCGGCTCAGCGGGTGGTCCGGTGGCAGGTAGGGGTCGAGCTTCATACGCACCTCCTCGCCGTGGCGTGCGACTCACCGCGACTCGCGCGACGCGCATCGACCTGCCGCGCCTCGCGGCGACTCACACCGTCGAGTGTGCGCCTGGAGGCGGGTCGCCGCCGCCCGGTCGTCGCGCCCCCTGATGGGGCCTCGGGAGGGGGATACCCGAACGTGGCGGGTTCCGATCTCGAACACGTGTTCGTTAGGGTGCTCCCGTCCGTCTCCGCCGGTTCCCGCCGGTCCGCGCACTCCCCACCAGGGTGATTGCCGCCGCCGACGGCGCACCGGCTGGCGGGAATGTCGGTGCCGCGTCGTAGCGTCGGCTCCGACAGACGGACGACAGCAGCACGACCTCGGGCCGCGGCGTCGAGGGACTCGGAGGGCACCTGAGGGACCCCGAGGACCGGCGACCCGCGCGGCCCCAAGCGACCGAGGTGAGACTCCCCATGGCACCCGCACCCGACAGGGACAAGGCGCTCGAACTGGCGTTGGCCCAGATCGAGAAGAACTTCGGCAAGGGCTCGGTGATGCGCCTCGGCGACGAGGGGCGCGCGCCGATCGAGGTGATCCCCACCGGCTCCATCGCGCTGGACGTCGCGCTCGGCATCGGTGGCCTGCCCAGGGGCCGCGTGGTCGAGATCTACGGCCCCGAGTCCTCCGGTAAGACCACGGTGGCGCTGCACGCGGTGGCCAACGCGCAGCGCGCCGGCGGCATCGCCGCGTTCATCGACGCCGAGCACGCGCTGGACCCCGAGTACGCCAGGGCGCTCGGCGTGGACACCGACGCGTTGCTGGTGTCCCAGCCGGACACCGGCGAGCAGGCGCTGGAGATCGCGGACATGCTCATCCGCTCCGGCGCGCTGGACATCATCGTCATCGACTCGGTGGCGGCGCTGGTGCCCAGGGCCGAGATCGAGGGCGAGATGGGCGACAGCCACGTGGGCCTCCAGGCCCGGCTGATGAGCCAGGCGCTGCGGAAGATCACCGGCGCGCTCAACGCCTCCAAGACCACGGCGATCTTCATCAACCAGCTCCGGGAGAAGGTCGGCGTGATGTTCGGTAGCCCGGAGACCACCACCGGTGGCCGGGCGCTGAAGTTCTACGCCTCGGTCCGGCTGGACGTGCGGCGCATCGAGACCCTCAAGGACGGGTCCGACCCGGTCGGCAACCGCACCAGGGTCAAGGTGGTCAAGAACAAGGTGGCCCCGCCGTTCAAGCAGGCCGAGTTCGACATCCTCTACGGCATGGGCATCAGCCGGGAGGGCTCGCTGCTGGACATGGGCGTCGAGCACGGCATCGTCCGCAAGTCCGGCGCCTGGTACACGTACGAGGGCGACCAGCTCGGCCAGGGCAAGGAGAACGCCCGCAAGTTCCTCCGGGAGAACCCGGACGTGGCCAACGAGATCGAGAAGCGGATCAAGGAGAAGCTCGGCATCGGCGCCCAGCTCGACGCCGAGTCCGAGCCGGCCCCGGTCGACTTCTGACCGTCGTGGTGGACCGCGACCCGGTCGCCGGGAGGGGCGTCCGCCCCTCCCGGTCGGCCGCCGACCGCCGGCCGGCCCCGCCGGAGGACCCGGAGACGCGGGCCAGGGAGCTGTGCCTGCGCCTGCTCACCGCCCGACCCAGGACCAGGGCCGAGCTGCACCGGTCCCTGACGCGCCGGGGGATCGACGAGGAGGTCGTCGAGCGGGTGCTGTCCCGCTTCGACGAGGTGGGGTTGATCGACGACGCCGCGTTCGCCGAGACGTGGGTGCGCTCCCGGCACACCCACCAGGGCCTGGGCCGGCGCGCGTTGACCGCCGAACTCCGGCGCCGGGGCGTGGCCGACGAGGTGGTCGCGGCGGCCGTGTCCGAGGTGGACCCGGAGGCCGAGGAGGAGCGGGCCAGGGAACTGGTCCGCCGGAGGCTCGGCTCGGTGCGCGGCCGGGACCAGGTCACCGCGGTGCGGCGGCTCGTGGGCATGCTCGCCCGCAAGGGCTACGGCGAGGGGCTCGCCCTGCGCGTGGTCCGCGACGAGCTGCGGCGCGCGGGCGAGGAGACCGACCTGCTCGACGAGCTGTGAGGTTCTCCACCTCGCCGCGCCCACCCGCCGCGACGGCGAAAACCGTTGGCCCGAGCCGGGGGATCGCCCCTTAGGGTGAACACCCGTGGCTGGGGGACTGGCGCGGGGCGCGCGACACGTGGTCTGGGACTGGAACGGCACCCTGCTCGACGACAACCACGCCGTGTTGGCCGGCGTGAACGAGATCTGCCGTTCCTACGGACGCGAGCCCCTCACGCTCGACGAGTGGCGGGCGGTGTTCAGCCGGCCGCTGCTGGCCTGCTACGAGCGGGTGCTCAACCGGTCGCTGACCCTCGACGAGTGGGCCGACCTCGACCGTCGGTACCACGACACCTACCGCGGCCTGCTGTCGACGTGCGGGCTGGCCACCGGCGTCCCCGACCTGCTGCGCGAGTGGGCGGCGGCCGGCGGCAGCCAGTCCCTGCTGTCCCTGTGGTTCCACGACGAGCTGGTGCCGCTGGTCTCCGAGCTGGGCCTGGCCGACCTGTTCGCCCGGATCGACGGGCTGCGGGTCGACGTCGGGGGTGGCTCCAAGGCCGAGCACCTGGTGGAGCACCTGGCCGCG
The DNA here is from genome assembly GCF_024171885.1 of Streptoalloteichus tenebrarius. Classification (GTDB taxonomy): domain Bacteria; phylum Actinomycetota; class Actinomycetes; order Mycobacteriales; family Pseudonocardiaceae; genus Streptoalloteichus; species Streptoalloteichus tenebrarius. Next base: position 98,850 of record NZ_JAMTCP010000002.1, read on the forward strand.
CTGCGGATCGACCCCGCCGACGTGGTCCTCATCGGGGACGTGGCCGACGACGCGCACGCCGCCCAGCAGGCCGGCGCGCGGTGCGTGCTGGTGAGCACCGGCATGATGAGCCGGTCCTCCCTGCTGGCCACGGGAGTGCCGGTCGCCGACTCCGTGGCCGAGGCGTTGGCCCTCGTCCAGGGTGAGCGGGCGGCCTGAGCCCCGGCAGGGACCCCCGGGCTCGGGGAGTCAGTCGAAGGCCATGACCAGGTAGTCGCCCGCCGCGCGGAAGCCCAGGCGCTGGTAGAGGCCGTTGCTCGTCGGATTGGCCATGTCCGCGAACAACAGCACCTCCCTCGCCCCGGCCTGCCGGGCGACCTCACTGGCGGCGGCCGTGACCGCGCCGGCGTAGCCCCGCCCCCGGAACTCCGGGGGCGTGTAGACCGGGCCGATCCTGGCCATGTCCGCGATCGGCCGGCTCACGCCGGCCATGGACGTGGCGACGCCGTCGACCTCCCACACCAGCAGGCCGCCGTAGCCGATGCGGTAGTCCACGGCCACCGTGGCCACGCTCTCGGGGTCGCCGATCTCCCTGGCGAACGCGTCGTGCCAGGACACCAGGGCCGCGCGGTCGCCAGGCCGCGCCCGGCGCGCCGAGCCCGCCGGCGCGGGGGACGGCCACGCCAGCTCGCCCAGCCGGTACAGGCGTTCGTGCCGCATGAGGCGCGGCGCTCCGGCGATCTCCCGCTGCCGGGCCGTGAACGCCTCGACGAGGGGCGCGTGGCCGTGGATCTCGCCGAACCGGCGACCGAGGGCGGCCAACTCGTCCGGGAGGGCCCGCGCGGCCTCGACGGGCATGTGGCTGAGCAGGACACCGCGGGGCGGGGTGTGGAGGAACGCGCCCACCACCTCCCCGCCCGAGGACCGGCACCACCCGAACAGCGGATCGACCGTGCCGTAGGCGTGGTGGCCGCGCTCGCGGAGGGTCGCGGCGACGGTGAGCAGAACCGTGTTCTCCGTCGGCCGTTCCCGGAGGAAGGCGTCGGCGTTGGCGACGTGCTCCCGCAGGTCCGAACTCGTGTGCCAGACCATCCGGCCCGTCTGGTGATCGGCGCTCACAACGCACCCCGGCCCCGTACCCGTACGACACGTCATCATTGATCTTCTCGCGTCGTGGGGGCACAGGGCCAGCGGCCACCGGTCGCGGCCCGCGGCCGGCGCCGCCGACCGGCGCGCGGCCGCCCGCGCGCCGGACGGCGGATCAACGCAACGCGGCGGCGTCCCTGGCCAACATCTCGATCCGGGACCAGTCGCCGGCGGCCAACGCGTCCGCCGGGGCCAGCCACGAGCCGCCGACACAGCCCACGTTGGACAGCGACAGGTAGGCGCCCGCCCGCGCCGGCGTGATTCCCCCGGTCGGGCAGAACCGCAACCCGGGCAGCGGTCCCGCGATCGAGCGCAGATACGGCACGCCGCCGGCCGCCTCGGCCGGGAAGAACTTCAGCGCCGTCAGCCCGCGCTCGGCCGCGCGCATGGCCTCGGACACCGTGGCCACGCCCGGCAGGAACGGCAGGCCGGTCTGCTCCATCGCGTCCAGCACGGCGGCGGTGGCCCCCGGCGAGATCAGGAACCGCGCGCCCGACTTGGCCGCCTGCTCGGCCTGCTCCGGGCTGGTCACGGTGCCGGCCCCCACCACCATGTCCGGGACCTCGGCGGCGATCCGCTCGATCGCGGGCAACGCGGCGGCCGTGCGCAGGGTCACCTCGATCACCTGGACACCGCCCCGCACCAGGGCGCGGGCGAGCGGCACGGCGTGCGCCACCTCGTCCAGCACGACGACGGGCACGACCGGTCCGAGAGCGAACAGGTCCTGCGGGTTGTTCACGCGGTCACCTCCTGTATTCCTGCGGGACACCCGGGCGCGCCGCACTCCTGGCGGGACATCCACACGCCACATCCCTGCGGGACACCCACACGCCACATCTGTGCGGGACGCCCACATGCCGCATCTTTGCGGGACACCCACACGCCGCATCTTTGTGGGACACCCACACCCGAGCGGTGTCCGTGAGCGCCCGACGCAGTGTCGCTCACGGACGTCTCCCGCGTTCCGGGGAGACACCCGAACCGGCCGACGCCGTGAACAGCGGCAACGCGCCGTGCTCACGGCCACCGCCGGGCCGCCTGCGCCGGGGCCCGGCCGCTGGCGTCCCCCGGTCAACGGCCCTGCGCGGGCATCAGGGACACACCGGGCACGACCACCTCCGACGTCGGGGCCGCGGGCGCGGCGTCCCCGGCGTCCACGGCATCCGTTTCGGACAGCGTGCCGAACACCGTCGCGCCCCGGTCAGCCGGCCCCACCCCACGGCGCAACACCGCGAACAGCTCCCGGCCGGTGCCGACCCAGTCCGCGTCGGAGGCGGGGCCGTCCACGACGTTCCGCCGGGCCAGCTCGGCATCCGGCACCAGCAGCTCCACCGTGCCGCGCTCGGCGTCCACGCGGACGACGTCGCCGTCCCGGACCTTGGCCAGCGGCCCTCCCGCGGCCGCCTCCGGGGTGACCTGGATGGCCGCCGGGATCTTCCCCGAGGCCCCGGACATCCGTCCGTCGGTCACCAGCGCCACGCGGTGGCCCCGGTCCATCAGCACGCCCAGCGCCGGGGTGAGCCCGTGTAGCTCCGGCATCCCGTTGGCGCGCGGCCCCTGCCCGCGCAGCACGACCACCACGTCCCGGTCCAGCTCGCCAGCCCGGAACGCGGTCGTGAAGTCCTCCTGGGAGGTGAACACCCTGGCCGGGGCCACGACCACGCGGTGCTCGGCCGCCACGGCCGACACCTTCATCACGGCCCGGCCGAGGTTGCCCGCCAGCAGGCGCAGCCCGCCGTCCGGCGCGAACGGCTCCGCGACACCGCGCACCACGTCGGTGTCCAGGGACCGGCCGGCGCCGTCCCGCCACACCAGGCGGTCGCCGTCCAGGAACGGCTCCTGGCGGTAGCGGTCGAGGCCGGGGCCGGCCACCGTGCGCACGTCGGCGTGCAGCAGTCCGGCGTCCAGCAGCTCGCCGACCAGGAACTGCACGCCGCCCGCCGCGTGGAAGTGGTTGATGTCGGCGCTGCCGTTGGGGTAGACGCGGGCCAGCAGCGGCGTCACCGCCGACAGGTCGCTGAAGTCGTCCCAGGTCAACTGGATGCCCGCGGCCGCGGCGATCGCCGGCAGGTGCAGCGTGTGGTTGGTGGAGCCCCCGGTGGCCAGCAGGGCGACCACGCCGTTCACGACCGCCTTCTCGTCGATGACGTGGGCCAGCGGCGTGTGCTCGTCGCTGGCGGACAGCTCGACCACGCGTCGCGCGGCGTGCTCGGTCAACGCCCGCCGCAGCGGGGTGCCCGGCTGGACGAAGCTCGCGCCCGGCAGGTGCAGGCCCATCACCTCGACCACGAGCTGGTTGGAGTTGGCGGTGCCGTAGAAGGTGCAGGTGCCGGGCGAGTGGTAGGAGGCGGCCTCGGCCTCCAGCAGGTCCTCGCGGCTGGCCCGCCCCTCGGCGTAGAGCTGGCGGATCCTGGCCTTCTCCCGGTTCGGCAGGCCGGAGGCCATCGGCCCGGCCGGCACGAGGATCGCCGGGAGGTGGCCGAAGGCCAGCGCGCCGATCAGCAGGCCCGGCACGATCTTGTCGCACACGCCGAGCAGCAGGGCCGCGTCGAACATCTCGTGCGACAGCGCCACGCCGGTGGCCATCGCGATGACCTCGCGGCTGAACAGGGACAGCTCCATGCCGGTGCGGCCCTGGGTGATGCCGTCGCACATGGCGGGCACCCCGCCGGCGAACTGGGCGACGCCCCCGGCCTCCCGCACCGCCGCCTTGATCCACGCGGGGAACTCCTGGAGCGGCTGGTGCGCCGAGAGCAGGTCGTTGTAGGCGGACACGATCGCCACGCCCGGCTTGGTCGCGCCGCGCAGCGTCAGCTTGTCCTCCACGGAACAGGCGGCGAACCCGTGGGCGAGGTTGCTGCACGGCAGGGCGGTGCGGGTGGGCCGGTCGCTGGCGGCCGCCGCCATCCGGTCCAGGTAGGCCCGGCGCGTCCGCTCGCTTCGCGCGGCGATGCGCGCGGTGACCTCGGCGACCACGGGGTGGAGCTGACTCATCCGACGTCTCCTCGTCGATCACTCGGCCTTCGGCTGATCGGCGACGACGACGTTGGCGCCGCGGAAGCGTTGCACAGTTCACACGTTAGGGGCAGTGGCGCGCCACCTCCAAACCGATCCAGATGTCTAAACCAATTTTGGCAATAGCCGGGCGCGGGTCCGTCCGGCCGATTCGGAGGACGGCGCTGGTCGGAGCGGGTGCGGGCGGTCGGAGCACCGGGAACGGCCACCGGACGGCTCGCGCCCGTTCACGGCAGGGGGGCCAGTTTGCGATCACCGAGGGAATCTCGGCGTGTGGGACTTGTCACACGAATCGCGCGGGGGCAGAGTCGGCGCAGGCGCTGGAGAGGGGGTCGGCGCACGGACCGACTCGCGTCCCCCGGGACGCCACCACCGAGCCGGAGGTGTGCGACATGCCCATCACGTCGGAAATGGCCGCCCTGCAACGCGCCATGTGCGAGCTGCGGCAACGCGTGGGCGAGCTGCGCTCGCGCTACGGCGACGTGCCGCCGGTGCGGCGACTGGTCAACGACGTCGAACGCCTCGACATCGACGTGGCCGACCTCGGTGAGCTGCCCACCGCGCCAGCGCCCCGCACGGAGGGCAAGGGTCCGGAGATCGTGCAGGTCCCGGACACCCCGTACGACCCGAAGCTGTGGCACGACGCCGACGACGAGGGGGTCGGCGGGTACCACCGCGAGTAGGGGACCGGCGAACCCTCCCTCGACCCCGAACGAGGAGACCATGACCGCTCCCACCCAGGGCCCCGGCCGGGCGCGGATCCACGCGCGCACGCTGCGCACCGACCGGTGGTGGCTGCCGCCGCTGCTGACCTTCCTCGGCCTCAGCGCCTTCGTGATCTACGGCGTGATCCGCGCCTTCATGAACCAGTGGTACTGGGTGGGCGAGTACCAGTACCTCGCGCCGTTCTACTCGCCGTGCCTGAGCGAGGCCTGCGTGCCCGGCTCGTCGCACTGGGGGCGCTGGTTCCCCGACCTGGGCTTCCTGGTCACGCCGCCGCTGTTCGTGCTGCCGTTCGTGCTCGGGTTCCGCCTCACCTGCTACTACTACCGCAAGGCGTACTACAGGGCGTTCTGGCTGTCGCCTCCGGCGTGTGCCGTCGCCGAGCCGCACCGCCGCTACACCGGGGAACGGCGGTTCCCGCTGATCCTCCAGAACGCCCACCGCTACTTCTTCTACGCGGCCATCCCGATCGCCGCCGTCCTCACCTACGACGTCGTGATCGCCTTCCACGGCAGGGACGGGGGCTTCGGGATCGGCCTCGGCACGCTGGTCCTGCTGGCCAACGTGGTCCTGATCTGGGCGTACACACTGTCCTGCCACTCGTGCCGGCACATCGTGGGCGGGCGGCTCACCCACTTCTCCCGCCATCCGGTGCGGTACTGGATGTGGACCAGGATCTCCTGGCTCAACGCCAGGCACATGCCCCTGGCCTGGCTCTCGTTGTTCTCGGTCGCCCTCGCCGACCTCTACGTGATGCTCGTGGCCAGTGGCGCCCTCGCCGACCCACGCCTGTTCAACTGAGCCGCCGGAAGGGGATGGCCCGAGAATGACCGAGATCGAACGCCACGCCGTCGACGTCGTGGTGATCGGCGCTGGCGGGGCCGGGCTGCGGGCCGCGATCGAGGCCCGCGCCCGGGGCATGCGCACCGCCGTGGTGTGCAAGTCGCTGTTCGGCAAGGCGCACACGGTCATGGCCGAGGGCGGGATCGCCGCGGCCATGGGCAACGTCAACCCGCACGACAACTGGCAGGTCCACTTCCGCGACACCATGCGGGGTGGCAAGTTCCTCAACAACTGGCGGATGGCCGAGCTGCACGCCCAGGAGGCCCCGGACCGGGTCTGGGAGCTGGAGACCTACGGCGCGTTGTTCGACCGCACCGAGGACGGGCGGATCAGCCAACGCAACTTCGGCGGGCACGAGTACCCCCGCCTGGCCCACGTCGGCGACCGCACCGGGCTCGAACTGATCCGCAGCCTCCAACAGCAGGTGGTCGCGCTGCAACAGGCCGACTTCCGGGAGTTCGGCGACTACGAGGCCGGGTTGCGGGTCTTCGCCGAGTGCACGGTCACCGACGTGCTGCTGGACGGAGGGCGCGTGGCCGGCGCGTTCGGCTACTGGCGGGAGAGCGGCCGGTTCGTGCTCTTCGAGGCGCCCGCCGTCGTCCTGGCCACCGGCGGCATCGGCAAGTCCTTCAAGGTCACCTCCAACTCCTGGGAGTACACCGGGGACGGGCACGCGCTCGCGCTGCGCAGCGGCGCCCGACTGATCAACATGGAGTTCGTCCAGTTCCACCCGACGGGCATGGTCTGGCCGCCCAGCGTGAAGGGGATCCTGGTCACCGAGTCCGTGCGGGGCGACGGCGGCGTGCTGCGCAACGCCGAGGGCCGGCGGTTCATGTTCGACTACATCCCCGAGGTGTTCAAGGAGAAGTACGCCGACAACGAGGCCGAGGCCGACCGCTGGTACACCGACCCGGACCACAACCGCCGGCCGCCGGAGCTGCTGCCCCGCGACGAGGTGGCCAGGGCGATCAACGCCGAGGTCAAGGCCGGGCGCGGCTCCCCGCACGGCGGCGTGTTCCTGGACGTGTCCTCCCGCCTGCCGGCGGCCGAGATCATCCGCCGGCTGCCGTCCATGCACCACCAGTTCCGGGAGCTGGCCGACGTCGACATCACGCGCGAGCCGATGGAGGTGGGACCGACCTGTCACTACGTCATGGGGGGCGTCGAGGTCGACCCGGACACCGCCGGCTCCCGGGTCCCGGGGTTGTTCGCCGCGGGTGAGGTGGCCGGGGGCATGCACGGCTCGAACCGGCTGGGGGGGAACTCACTGTCGGACCTCCTCGTGTTCGGACGCCGGGCCGGGCTGGGGGCCGCGGCCTACGTCACCTCGCTCGGTCAGGACAAGCCGGTCGTGGCCATGGCCGACGTGGACCAGGCGCGGCAGCGCGCGTTGGCCCCGTTCGGGGGCTCCCCGGCCGACGGGCCGCCCGAGAACCCCTACACGCTGCACGTGGAGCTCCAGCAGGTCATGAACGACCTGGTCGGGATCATCCGGCGCAGCGACGAGATGGAGCTGGCGGTCAAGAAGCTCGACGAGCTCAAGCGCAGGGCCCGCAACGTCGTGGTCGAGGGGCACCGCCAGTACAACCCGGGCTGGCACCTCGCCCTGGACCTGGGCAACATGCTGCTGGTCAGCGAGTGCGTGGCGCGGGCGGCCCTGGAGCGCACCGAGAGCCGGGGTGGGCACACCCGCGACGACTTCCCGCAGATGGACCCCGAGTGGCGGCGCGCCCTGCTCGCCTGCGAGCTGGCCCGCGGCCCGGCCGGGGCCGAGGCCGAGGTGCGCGTGTCCCGGCACGTGCAGCCGCCGCTGCGGCCCGACCTGCTGGCCCTGTTCGACCTGGCCGAGCTCCAGAAGTACTTCCTGGACGACGAGCTGACCGACCATCCGCGGTGGCAGCTCCGCGAGCGGGCGTGAGCCGGTCCGCGACCACGACGCGGGACGGCGGGACGACCGCCGGGCGAGAGGACGAGGAATGGGCTACCAGGCGCACTTCCGGGTGTGGCGGGGCGACGCCGACGCGGGCGAGCTCCGGGACTACCAGGTCGAGGTCAACGAGGGCGAGGTGGTGCTGGACGTCATCCACCGGTTGCAGGCCACCCAGTGCCCCGACCTGGCCGTGCGGTGGAACTGCAAGGCGGGCAAGTGCGGGTCCTGCTCGGCGGAGATCAACGGGCGGCCCCGGCTGATGTGCATGACCCGCATGTCGGTCTTCACCGAGGACGAGACGGTGACGGTGACGCCGATGCGCTCCTTCCCGGTCGTGCGCGACCTGGTGACGGACGTGTCGTACAACTATGAGAAGGCCAGGGAGATCCCCTCCTTCCGTCCGCCGGCCGGCCTCGCCCCCGGCGAGTACCGGATGCGGCAGGTGGACGTGAACCGGTCGCAGGAGTTCCGCAAGTGCATCGAGTGCTTCCTGTGCCAGAACACCTGCCACGTGATCCGGGACCACGACGACAACAAGCTGTCCTTCTCCGGCCCGCGCTACCTCATGCGGATCGCCGAGCTGGAGATGCACCCGCTCGACAGCCACGGGGACACGGGCGGCGACCGGCGTGAGCTGGCGCAGGCCGAGCACGGCCTCGGCTTCTGCAACATCACCAAGTGCTGCACCGAGGTCTGCCCCGAACACATCAAGATCACCGACAACGCGTTGATCCCGTTGAAGGAGCGGGTCGTCGACCGCCGCTACGACCCGTTGTTCGGGCTGTTCCGACGACGCGGGGACCGGACCTGAGCGGAAGCCGCCCCCGCCCCCCGCTCCCTCGACGGGTCCGTCCACTCTGGACGTCGCATTCGGCGGCGTCCCGCGGACGTGCCCGCCGCCCGGTCGAGTCCCCTGGGAGCGGCCGGCGGTGGCGAGCGCGCCGAGCAGACCCGCGACCAGCCACCGCGGTGCCGGGGAGCGGAGCCACCGGCCCGTCGTCGGGCACGTTGCCTGTTCCGGGAGTGATGTCGGGGGCGTTGCGGACACTGGGGACGGCCCCGCGCCGCCCCGGTCGATCGGTCCCGCACTGATCTCTCCACAGTGGACACTGGGTGGGTCGTGTCGGTCGGTGTGCGCGGCCGCCGGGTCTCCGCTCGTCCTGCTCTCCACCATGGTGTCCTCCCCTTCTCGTGGCCCTCGCCCGCGATGGCCTGTCCGGTTCCCACGGTGGCCGCCGAACCTGAGGGTCGGCTGAAGCGACGCCGATCCCGCCCGATCGGGCGATGAGAGGAGGAGGCGCGCCGCTCTACTCCGCGCGCCCGGCTGGCCGCTGGACAGGGTGATCGCGGCTGGGGACGATGCTGGCTCATGCGCAAGGCGTTGGTCACGCTGATCGCCGGAGTCGTCGCCGGTGTGCTCTTCCTGCTGTGGTGGGAGGGCGGGGAGAGCGACCCGCCACCCCGGCCGCCGGCCCAGTCGGCCTCCGCCCCGGCGGCGACCGCCACGACGACACCGCCCCTGGTCCCCGACTCCCCGACCTACGACCGCGTCGCCCAACGCGGGAAGCTCGTCGTCGGCGTCCGCCCCAACAAGCAGGGCTGGGCGTTCCGCGATCCCAACACGAACGAGTACAGCGGCTTCGAGGTCGAGATCGCCAGGATCCTGGCCGCCGGCCTGCGGGTGGACCCCGCCAAGGTCGAGTTCAAACCGCTGCCGGGCGCGCTGGGGATCGGCGCCGTCGCCAGCCACGACCTCGACCTGCTGCTCGGCGGGGCCGGGGAGGGCGAGGCCCAGCAGGGCCGGGTCGCCCTCGCCGGCCCCTACCTCACCAGCGGCGGACAACAGCACTTCGTCGCGGTGGCCGCCAAGGACAAGGCGTTCCAGCGCAAGCTCGACGAGCTGCTCCAGGAGGCGGTGCGAGACGGCCGGTGGCAGCGCGCCTTCGACGCCACGCTCGCGCCACTCGGGATCACCGGAACCCCGCCAGAAGCCTCGACCACGACCACCACGGCGGGCGCCTCGACCCGGAGCCCCACGACGGCGTCTCGATAAGAAAGGCGGCGGGCCGGTCGGGATGCTCTCCCGACCGGCCCGCCGCCTGTCCCAAGCCGTTGCCTCAGGCTCCAGACGCCTCGCCGGTCTTGGTCTCGGCCAGGTGCACGTCCTGCCGCTCGATGTGGTCCTCCCGCACCCCGGCCGGCGGCCGGTTGCGGCGTGACAGCCGCCGTTCCAGTCGGCCCGCGAGCTGCGTGAGGATCGTGTTGATCACGATGTACAGCGCCGCGATCACGATCAGCGTCGGGATCGTGTTGTTGTAGTTGTTCGCGATCAGCTTGTACTGGCTCAGCAGGTCCGGCAGCGTCAGCATCGCCCCGCCGATCGCGGTGTCCTTGAGCACCACGACGAGCTGGCTGACGATCGCCGGCAGCATCGCGGTGACCGCCTGCGGCAGCAGGATCAGCGTCATGGTCTGCGTCTTGCGCAGGCCCAGCGCCAGGGACGCCTCGGTCTGCCCCCGGGGCAGCGACAGGATGCCCGCCCGCACCACCTCGGCCAACACCGACCCGTTGTAGAGCACCAGGGCGGTCACCACGGCCCAGAACGTGCGGTTGTCCGGCGAGATGTCGGTGAACAGGTAGTAGAACCGGTCGCAGAAGATCATCAGGACCAGCACCGGGATGGCGCGGAAGAACTCCACCAGTGCCCCGGCCAGCGCCCGCACCCACGCGTGGTCCGACAGTCGGGCGATGCCGAAGATCGCGCCGACCGGGAGGGCGATCAGGATCGCGGCGGCCGCGGCTTCGAGCGTGGTGCCCAGGCCGGGCAGCAGGAACTCCGTCCAGATCCGTGAGTCGGCGACGAACGGCTTCCACAGCTCGGCGTCGAGCTGGCCCTCCTCGTTCAGCCCCGAGACCACGAACCAGGCGGCTCCGAGCAGGACCAGGGAGAACGCGACGGTGTAGACCACGTTGCGGGCGCGCGCCTTCGGGCCGGGCGCGTCGTAGAGGACCGAGGGAGCGCTCATCGCTTCACCGCCACCTTCTTGGCCACCCAGCCCAGGAACAGGCCGGTGGGCAGGGTCAGCACCACGAACCCGGCCGCGATCGCGAGGAAGATCAGGAACAGCTTGTCGGCCTCGTTCTCGATCATCTCGCTCATCAGCAACGACGCCTCGGCCACACCGATCGCGCTCGCCACCGTGGTGTTCTTGGTCAACGCGATCAGGACGCTGGCCAGCGGGGCGATCACCGCCCGGAACGCCTGCGGCAGCACCACGATCCACAGCGTCTGGCTGAACCGCAGGCCCAGGGCCCGGGCGGCCTCGGCCTGGCCGACCGGCACGGTGTTGATGCCGGAGCGCAGCGACTCGCAGACGAACGTCGAGGTGTAGGCGACGAAGCCGAGCACGGCGAGCCGGAAGTTGTTGTCCTTCAGGAAGGTGCCGGAGGTCTCGTCGGCCAGCGCCAGCCCGAGCGTGGAGTACAGCCCCAGCGAGGTGCCGAGGATGATCAGCGTGAGCGGCGTGTTCCGGACCAGGTTGACGTAGGCGGTGCCGAAGGCCCGCATCACCGGCACCGGACTCACCCGCATCCCCGCGAGGACCGTGCCCCACACCAGCGAGCCGATCGCGGAGAACACGGTGAGCCGCACGGTCACCCAGAAGGCGCCGAGCAAGTCGTACCTGCTCAGGAAGTCCACCAGAGCTCCTACAGATCGAACAGCGACGGGCCGGGCCGGCCAGCGGGCGTCACGGGGCGCCCGGCGCGCCGGAGTCCCGGCCCGTCGCCTCCAGCGGAATCAGGGAATCACTTCTCGGTGATGGCGGGCGGGTCCGGGATCTTGTAGCCGGCCGGACCGAGGTGCTTCTCCAGCGACGCCTTCCACGCGCCGTCGGCGATCATCTTCTCGATCGCCTTGTTGATCGCGTCGCGGCCCTCGTTGTCGCCCTTCTTCAGGCCGATGCCGTACTTCTCCTCGGTGAAGACCTTGCCGACGAGCCGGAACTTGTTCGGGTTCTGGGCGGCGTAGCCGGCCAGGATGACCGAGTCGGTGGTCAGCGCGTCGAGCTTGCCGCTGCTGAGCCCGGCCAGGCACTCGGAGTAGCCGCCGTACTCCTGGAGCTCGGCCTGCTTCGAGAAGTCGCTCTTGATCTTCTGGGCCGGGGTGGAGCCCTTCACCGAGCACAGCTTCTTGCCGTCGAGGGTCTCGGGCCCGGTGATGTCGGTGTTGTCCGCCCGCACCAGGAGGTCCTGGCCGGTGATGAAGTACGGGCCGGCGAAGGAGACCTTCTCCTTGCGCTTGTCGTTGATCGAGTAGGTGCCGACCACGTAGTCGACCTCGCCCTTCTCGATCATGTTCTCGCGCTGCGCGGACTCGGCCTTCTTGAACTCGATGTTGCCCTCGTCGACGCCGAGCTCCTTGGCGACGTACCGGGCGACGTCGATGTCGAAGCCCTCGTACTTGCCGTCCGGCGTCTTCTGGCCGAGGCCCGGCTGGTCGAACTTGATGCCGATGGACACCTTCTTGGTGTCCTTGGCCCGCTGGACCAGCGACTTGCCGCTGTTGCCGCCGCCACCGCCGCCACAGGCGGCGGCCAGCGCCAACGCGGTCACGGCGGCGCCAACGCGCAGCATCCGGGTGAACCGCATTCTGCTGTTCCCTCCGATCGTCCGACGCCGGGGCGCACCGCCGGCGTTCGCGTTCCCAGGTTGGGTGAGACCTAGTGGGTGAGGATCTTGCCGAGGAAGTCCCTGGCGCGGGCCGACTTCGGGGCGGCGAAGAACTCCTCGGGGGTGGTGTCCTCGACCACCTCGCCGTCCGCCATGAAGATCACGCGGTCCGCGGCCTTGCGGGCGAAGCCCATCTCGTGGGTGACGACGAGCATCGTCATGCCCTCGGCGGCCAGCGTGGTCATCACGTCCAGCACCTCCTGGACCATCTCCGGGTCCAGCGCCGAGGTCGGCTCGTCGAACAGCATCACCTTCGGCCGCATGGCGAGGGCGCGGGCGATGGCGGCGCGCTGCTGCTGACCGCCGGAGAGCTGCGCCGGGTACTTGTCGGCCTGGTTGGCGATGCCGACCCGTTCCAGCAGCTCCATGGCGGTGCGCCTGGCCTCGTCCTTGGCCACGCCCCGCACCCGCACCGGCGCGAGCATGACGTTCTCGACGATCGTCTTGTGCGCGAACAGGTTGAACTGCTGGAAGACCATGCCGACCTCGGCCCGCAGCCGCGCCAGCGCCCGGCCCTCGGCGGGCAGCGGCTGACCGTCGACCTCGATCGTGCCCTTGTCGATCGGCTCTAGCCGGTTGATGGTCCGGCACAGCGTCGACTTGCCCGAGCCCGACGGCCCCAGAACCACGACCACCTGGCCCTTCGGCACCTCCAGGTCGATGTTCTTGAGCACGTGCAGCGGCCCGAAGAACTTGTCCACCCCCGACATCCTGATCATCGGGGTGGCCGCGGCGGCTGCGGTCATCGAGGTCCTCCCTGCGAGGGCGGCGTGGTCATCGGGTGGAATGTCGCGGGGACGTTAGGTGGCGTCGGACACAACAGTCCAGGCGACTTGAGCAAGACTTAGGGTCTCAACTGGGTCACAACCTCGTCCCCCGATCGATTCAGTCGGCCGGCGTTGAACCACGTTCGCGCTGGTGGGGACGTGCGTTCGTCCGGAAGGGGGGTCCACGTGCGGGTGTTGCTGGTCGAGGACGACCACCGGGTGGCCGAGGCGTTGCAGCCCGCCCTGGCCCGGCAGGGCATGGCGGTGCGCTGGGTCGCCTCGGGGCGGGCCGCCCTGGACAACCTGGCCGAGGTCGACGTGGTCCTGCTGGACCTGGGCCTGCCCGACCTGGACGGGCTGGAGGTGTGCCGGCGCATCCGGGCGGTCAGCGACGTCCCGGTGATCGTGGTGTCGGCCAGGGGCGAGGTGGACGACCGCATCCTCGGCCTGCACTCCGGCGCGGACGACTACCTGGTCAAGCCCTACGACGTCGGCGAGCTGGTGGCCCGCGTGCACGCGGTGAACCGGCGGCGCAGGGCGGTGGACGCCGAGCCGGCGGGGCCGGTGCGGGTGGGCGACGTGGAGGTCCAGCTCGGACGGCACGAGGTCACGGTGGCCGGCGCGCCCGTCGCGCTCTCCCGCAAGGAGTTCCAGGTGCTGGCGATCCTCGCGGCGGCGCGCGGCGCGGTGTGCAGCCGCGAGCGGATCATCGCCGAGGTCTGGGGCAAGTCGTGGCCGGGGGCGAACCGCACGCTCGACGTGCACGTGGCGACCCTGCGCACCAAGCTCGGCCGGCCGCACCTCGTGCAGACCGTGCGGGGCGTCGGCTACCGCCTGGCGCTGGACTGAGCGGGGGAGGCGCGGGTGCGCAGCCGGCTGCTCGCGATCGTGCTGACCCTCCTGGCGTTGGTGCTGGTCGGTCTGGGGGTGCCGTTGGCGGGCAGCATCGCCGGCGCCACCCAGCAGGAACTGTTCCTCGACCGTCAGGGGGACACGCTGCGGTTCGCGGCGATCGCGCAACAGCCCCTGGTCGAGGACCGTCCCGAGGTCGTCGCGGGGTTGCGCGCCGAGCTCGAACGCTACGAGCAGCTCTACGGCGTCGCGGCGGCCGTGGTGGACGCCGACCGGAAGGTGCTGGTGGCGTCGGGGGAGGGCTTCGACCCGGAGCGGGAGGAACTGCGGGAGCGGATCGACGTGGCGCTGGCCGGGCGGCCCTCCGAGCCCTACGGGCTGTTCCTCCCGTGGGACGACGGACCCCTGGTGGTGGCCGAGCCGATCGTGGTCGGCAGCCGGCCCAGCGGCGCGGCGGTCACGGTCTCCCCGACGGGTCCGCTCCGGCAGCGGATCCTGGTGACCTGGCTGGTGCTGCTGGCCGCGGGCCTGCTCGTCCTGGCGGTGGCCGCCGTGTCGTTCGCCGTGCCGGTGGTGCGCTGGCTGTTGCGTCCCGTGCAGCGGTTGGACGCGGCGACGCACCGGGTCGCGGCGAGCGTGGCCAGGGGGCGTCCGGCCGAGCCCGTGGGGGCCTCATCGGGGCCGGTCGAGCTGCGCCGGCTCACCAGGGCGTTCGACCGGATGGCGGCCTCGGTCGCCGACGCGATGGCCGCGCAGCGCGCGTTCGTCGCCGACGCCTCCCACCAGCTCCGCAACCCGCTCACGGCGTTGCGCCTGCGGCTGCACAACCTGGACGGGCACGTCGACGCCGAGGCGGAGCCCCACTACGTGGGCGCGACCGAGGAGGTCGAGCGGCTGGCCACCGTGCTGGACGACCTGCTCGCGCTCGCCAGGGCCGAGGCGGCCGGCAGGGACGTCGAGCCGGTCGACGTGGACGCGGTGGTCGCCGACCGGCTGGAGTCGTGGCAGACCCTGGCCGAGGTCCGCGGGGTCCGCTTCCGCAGGGACGGGGAGCGGGACCTGGTCGTGGTCGCGGCCGCCGGGGTGCTGGACACCGTGCTGGACGCGGTCCTGGACAACGCCGTCAAGTTCACCCGCGAGGACAGTGAGATCGTCATCTCGACGCGACGGGTGGCGGGCGGGGTGGAGCTGGCGGTCCGGGACCACGGCCCCGGGCTGACCCCGGACGAGCTGGCCAGGGCCACGGACCGGTTCTGGCGGTCGCCGGCGCACCAGAACGTGCCGGGCTCGGGGCTCGGCCTGGCGATCGTGCGGACGCTGGTGGAGCGCGCGGGCGGAGCGCTGCGCCTGGAGCTGCCGGGGCCGGACGATCCGGACGGGTCCGATGGCCTGCGGGTCGTGCTCCGCCTGCCCGAGCGTGCCGACTGATCATTTCGGCGTGGTGCGAACGAGCCAGCCCATGCCTGTCCCGGGGCGCTCGCGCGCGCGACACCTCTCTTGTCTTGGGGAACCCCCCACTTCCAGCGTCTCAACGTGGTCTGACAGTTCTTCGGTCGGTTGGCGGGCCTGGCCGAGAGATGCACGCCATCGTGTGATGGCTGAGGTCGGTCGGAATGCTTGCTGGGCAAGAGAACCAGGGGAAGCGCAGGCGTCAGTGTCCAACCGGCGTCCACAATGGACAGGGCGGGTGTGTCAAGGCCCGGTGTCGTCGGTCTCGTCTCGCACCGCCCGTCGATGTCCTGACAACGGAACACAGAACACGGTGGCGCGTCAGGGAAAACGGAGTCGGACGACCGCCCCTCCGTCCGGGGCGTTCTCGGCGGCCACGGTGGCGTGGTGGACCTCGGCGACCTGGCGGACGATCGCCAGACCGAGTCCGGACCCCGGCAGGGACCTGGCCGACGGGGCCCGGTAGAAGCGGTCGAAGACCCTGGCCAGATCCTCGGGCGGAAACCCGGGGCCGTGGTCCCGCACCCGCAGTTCCCGCCCGGCCACCTCGACCAGCACCACCCCGCCGGCCGGGCTGAACTTCGCCGCGTTGTCGAGCAGGTTGGCCACCGCCCTGGTCAGCCGCCTCGGCACGCCGTCCACGACCGTCGGCTCCAGAGCGGTGCGGAACTCGACCGCCGGCCAGTCGCGTTGGGCGCTGGCCACGCAGTGTCGGACGAGAAGGTCCAGCCGGAGGTCCTCCGTCGGCTCCGGCGGGGCGTCCGGGTCGTCGCCGCGCGCCAGGTCGACCAGGTCGGTCACCAGGCCGGACAACTCGGCCACCTGCGCCCGCGCCGCCGCGACGACGGCCGTCCGCTGGTCCGGTGTCAGGCGCTCGGCCCTGCCCAGCAGGTCAAGGTTGGTGCGCAGGCTCGTCAGCGGGGTGCGCAGCTCGTGGGAGGCGTCGGCGACGAGGCGGCGTTGCGCGGCGAGCGACCTCTCCCTGGCGGTCAACGCCTCCTGGAGGGCGGTGAGCATGGTGTTGAAGCTGCGGGCCAGCCGGGCCAGCTCGTCGTCGCCGGCCAGCTCCACCCGGTGGCCCGGGTCCCGGGTCGCCGCCACCCGCTCCGCCGTGGCCGTGAAGGCGGCGACCGGCCGCAGGCCCGCGCGCGCCACCGCCCAACCGGCCAGTCCGGCGACACCCACGCCGACCAGGCCGGCGGCCAACAGGGCGACACCGATCCGGTTCCGGCTCTCGTCGACGGTGTCGGCTCGGACCGCCACCCGCACGGCCGTACCGGGCACGAGTTGCGCCGTCACCACGCGCACGCGGTGGCCATCGAGGTCGACGTCGCTGAAGTAGGTCGCGTGCTCACCACGCGCGACCGCCCCGGCTTCGGCCGGGACGGGAAGCGTGGCGGAACCGTCGCCCACGACCCGCCCGTCCTCGCCGACCTTCTGGACGCAGGCGGGCGCGGCCAGGAACTGGCAGGGGCCGGACGGGCTCCACGCCCCCGGCTGGTTGGCCTCCAACCGGCGCAGGCGGGTCACCTCCCGGTTCAGACCCCGGTCGATCTCCTGGTTCAGCTCGTGCGCGACCAGCGCGTAGGCGACGGCCGCGAGCGCGGCCACCGCCACCGCGACGGCCGCCGAAGCCGCCAGGGCGATCCGCGCCCGCACCGACCGGCGACGGCTCACGGCGCGCCCAGCCGGTAGCCCACGCCCCGCACCGTGTGGATCAGGCGCGGCTCGCCGCCCGCCTCCAGCTTGCGCCGCAGATAGCGGACGTAGACCTCCAGAGAGTTGGAGCCGGGGCCGAAGTCCCTGCCCCACACCCGCTCGATGATCACCTCGCGTGGCAGGGCGTGGTTGGCGTTGCGCAGCAACACCTCCAGCAACGCGAACTCCGTGCGGCTGAACTCGATCACCCGGTCGCCCCGGCGCGCGGTGCGCGCGGCCGGGTCGACCACGAGGTCGGCGTGCCGCAGCACGGCGGGGTCGTCCGGGTAGGCGCGGCGCAGCAGCGCCCGCACCCTGGCCAGCAGCTCGTCGAGGTCGAACGGCTTGACCAGGTAGTCGTCCGCCCCCGCGTCCAGTCCGTCCACCCGGTCGCCCACGGCGTCGCGCGCGGTGAGCATGAGGATCGGCGTGCGGTCACCGGTGGACCGCAGCCGCCGGCAGGCGTCCAGGCCGTCCAGGTACGGCATCGCCACGTCGAGGACGACCGCGTCCGGCCGCCACGCGTCGATCTCGACCAGGGCCCTGGCGCCGTCGCCGACGGCGCGGACCACGTAGCCCTCGCTCTCCAGCGCCAGGCCCACCGCGTCCCGCACCGCCGGCTCGTCGTCCACCACCAGCACGCGCATGACCAGGGCGATGCTACCGACCGGCCGGTTCTCATCGGACTCTCATCTTCCTCGCCCAGGGTGGCCGCCATGGCACGTGGAGCACGACCGACGAGAACCAGGGCGAGGACGAGGCGACGGCACACCGCCTCCGGGGTCCTGGCCTGCCTCGCCGTGGCCGGCACGCTCGTGACCGGGTGCGGCGGTCAGGCCGGGGCAACCGCCGGGGTCCGGGTGACCGGGGACGACGTGGTGGTCCCCGTGGACGGCGGGGAGGCCGTGGTGCGCCTGCGGTCGCTCGCCGTGAGCGCCAGGGCGCGGGACGGCCAGGAGCTGACGCTGTCCGGGCCGGCAGCGGCAGACCTGGGCCGGGTGGACGGGGTGAGCCGGGAGAACGGCGCGGTGCGCTGGACCTACCCGGACCGCGGGCTCTCGGTCACGGCCGCGGCCGAGGACGGCCGACTCGCCGTGACCGTGCGCTCCAGCCGCGACGGCTCGCTCGTGTGGCCGGTCACCGGCACCGACCCGGCGACGACGTCCGTGGCGTTCCCACGCGGCGAGGGACTGTCGGTGCCCGTCGCCGACCCGTTCTGGAACTCCCCCGAGGCCCGCCTCTCCGGCGCAGAATTCGATCTCGTCGGCGGTCTGACCATGCCCTTCTGGGGGCACACCATCGGCGGTCGGGGCGTCAGCTACATCGCGCCGACCGACATCGACACCAAGCTCCGGTTCGTCTCCGACGGCGGACGGCTGCGCACCGAGGCGAGTCACGTGTTCGCCGAACGCGCGAACACCCGGGACTACACGGTCACGTTCGCTCTCACCGAGGCCACTCCGGTCGCGGCGGCCGAGGACTACCGGAAGTGGCTGGTCTCCCACAACGGTCTCTCCCGACTCCGGGACAAGATCGAGCGCAACCCCGAGGTGGGCAGGCTCGTCGGCGCGTTCCACGCCTACGTGTGGGGCCAGGCGCGGACACCCGAGGGCATCCGCAAGCTCCGCGAGACCGGCGTGGACCGGATGTGGATCGGCTACGACGCGGACGCGGCGGGCATGGGCGCCGAGGCGGTCCGCGCGGCCAGGGACGCCGGCTACCTCGTCGGCCCCTACGACTCCTGGGCCAACGCCCAGGACCCGGCGACGGCCGACACCAGGGCCTCGGTCTGGCCGGGGTCCCTGTGGAAGGACGGATGCGTCAGGGACGCGGCCGGGAAGATCGTCGCCGGGTTCCACGACCGGGGCTGCTACCTCAGCTCCCAGGCGTTGGCCCAGGCAGAACCCGCCGCGCACGTGCTCGCCGACCGCGTGAAGGCCATGACCGCCGCCGGGGCGAACAGTTACTTCCTCGACGTCGACGCCGCGGGAGAACTGTTCGACGACCACGACGGCGCGCACCCGATGAACCGCGCGCAGGACCGGCGGAACCGCCTCGACCGCATGCGGTGGCTGAGCGAGGACCGCAAGCTCGTCCTCGGCTCCGAGAGCGCGGGCGGCTGGGCCAACCCCGTCCTGGCCTTCAGCCACGGATCGGCCACCCCCGTCAACGACGGGCTGTGGCCGGCCGAGCGGAACCGTGAGGAGTGGGGCCGCTACTACCCGCAGGAACGGCCCGGGTTCTTCTTCAAGCCGACCTCGCTGCCGGCCCCGGTCGCGAAGGCGATGTTCGACCCGGTCTACCGCGTCCCGCTCTACCAGACGGTCCTGCACGACTCGGTGATCAGCCTCGACCGGTGGGAGCTGCCCTACTACAAGCTTCCCGAACTCACGACCACCAGGGCGCTGCTGGCGATGCTCCACAACACGCCGCTCAACTTCGTCCTGGACGGCAAGGAGATCGACGCGCACGGTCGGCGGATCGCCGCGCTCCAGAGGTTCTTCGCCCCGCTGCACAACGCCGCGGCCACCGAACCGATGACCGGGTTCCGCTGGGTGACCAGTGACCACCTCGTCCAGCAGACGACCTTCGGCGACGGGGTGCTGACGGTCACCGCCAACTTCGGGAGCCAGACCGTCGGAGACCTGCCCGGCGGCTGCGTCGAGGCGACGCTCCGGGGTGACCACGCGCCGAGGCGACTGTGCCCGGGCTCGCTGTGACACCACTGTCACGGCGCTGTGACGTCGTTGTGGGTGCCGCTGCAACGCCGTTGTGAAAGCCGAGCAGGACCATCGCGTGAACGACCGAGTGAACAGCCGCGTGAACGGCGGTGTGAACGACGGTGTGAACGACCACCCGAACGACAGCAAGGAGATCAGCGGAGTGCTCGACACACAACCTCTCCGACCTGTCCGGGAAGAACACGCCACCAGGGCGTGGCGGCCGGGGCGTCATCGGCGCCCCGGCCCCCGCCGGCGGCGAGACGTGCTCATCGCGGTGGCCGCCGTGGCGCTGGCCCTGGTCCTCGCCGGCCACCGCCTGGTCCCGGACGTCGCCGGCGTCGGCACCGTGCTGGACAGCGGCCTGCCCTGGCTCGGCGCGCTGGTCCCGGTGCTCGCGCTCGTGGCGTTGGTCGGGCGGGCGCGGCGGAGCCTCCTCGCGCTCACCGCGCCGGCCCTGGTGTGGGTGTTGATGTTCGGCTCCGCGTTCGCGCCCGGCGGCGCCCCACCCGGCCCCGCGGACCTGACCGTGGTCACCCAGAACCTCTACGCCCGCAACCCGGACCCCGGGCGCACCCTCGCCGAACTGGCCGCCACCGGGGCGGACCTCGTGGCGGTGCAGGAGATGGCGAACCGGTCCGCCGCCGAGGTCCTCGACGAGGCGTACCCGCACCACGTCGTGGTCGGCACCGTCGGGCTGTGGAGCCGCCACCCCATCCGGGACCACGCTCCGCTCGACCTCGGGCTCGGGTGGCCCCGCGCCCTGCGCGCCCGCGTCGCCACGCCGCGCGGCGAGGTCGTCGTCCTCGTCGCGCACCTGGGCTCGGCCCGCCCCGGGGCCACCGCCGACCGCGACCGCAGCCTCGCCCACCTCACCGAGGCCGTCGCCCGGGAGGACCAGCGCGTCCTCGTGCTCGGCGACCTCAACACCGCCAGCACCGACCGTAGGATGGCCGACCTCACCGACACCCTGCGCGACGCGCAGCGCGAGGCCGGCGTCGGACTCGGCTTCACCTGGCCCGCCACGTTCCCCGTGACCCGCCCCGACCACGTGCTCTTCCGCGGCCTCACCGCCGTCGACGCCGCCGTGGTCCGCACCAGCGGCAGCGACCACCGCGCCGCCACGGCCCGGCTCCGACTGTGACGTCTACTGCTTCTTGGCGTCCCGGTAGTAGCGTTCGGCCCCCGGGTGCAGCGGCAGGGGAGCGGTGCCGATCGCGGCCCGCACACCGATCGTCGCCGCCGCCTTGTTGGCCCTGGCCAACCCGTCCAACGCGGTGAACAAGCCCCTGGTCAACGCCTCGGCGAGGTCGTCCGGCATGTCCGCCCGCACCAGCAGGAGGTTGCGCACCACCAGCGTCGTCACCGGGTTCCCGAGCCGGTAAGTGGAGGCCGGGATCGTGCCCTGGTCGTACACGCGGTAGCGGCGACGCAGCGCCGCCAGCACGTGGCCGAGGTCCAGCAACTGGATCGGCGTCTCCTCCGCCAGCCGCCGCACCCCGGCCGTCGGCAGCCCGCCCGACCAGAAGAACGCGTCCAGCCGGCCCTCCGCCATCTCCCGCACCGACTCGTCGATGCTCAACCGCTCCGTCTGGAGGTCGCGGTCCGGGTCGATGGGGGCTTCGGCGAGCAACCGACGCGCGATCATCTGCACGCCGGACCGCTCCGCGCCCATCGACACCCGCATCCCGCGCAGCTCGGACAGGTTCGTGATCTCCGGATTGCGG
Organism: Streptoalloteichus tenebrarius; assembly: GCF_024171885.1. Lineage (GTDB taxonomy): Bacteria > Actinomycetota > Actinomycetes > Mycobacteriales > Pseudonocardiaceae > Streptoalloteichus > Streptoalloteichus tenebrarius. The sequence goes on from NZ_JAMTCP010000002.1 coordinate 120,430, forward strand.
CGCACCACGACGTGCATGTAGTCGTCGTGCATCCGGGCCAGCGCCCGCAACGGGGAATCCGGGGTGGGCTCGGCCGCCGCGTCGACCTGGCTGAACACCACGTCCGCGCCCCCGCTGCGCAGCAACTCGATGTTGGCGACCGACCCGGCGGTCGTCCGCACCTCGGAGCGGATGCCCAACTGGTCCGCCCACGTCCTCGCGAGCACCTGGCCCAGCGCGAAGTAGACCCCGTCGGCGCTGCCGGTGCCGATGGTCAGGCGCCGGACCGGCGGCGGCGAGCCGGTGCAGCCCGCCGCGCACAGCGGCAGGCCCGCCAACAGGGCCAGCGCGGTTCGCCGGGGGAACGGGGGCACCAGGGCATTGTGCCCGGCGCGCGCCGTACCCTGGGAGGTCGGGAAGAAGGGGTTGAGGAGTGTCCCGGACCTACCAGATCCGCACCTACGGGTGCCAGATGAACGTGCACGACTCCGAGCGGCTGGCAGGGCTGCTGGAGGACGCCGGCTACGTCCGCGCGACCGACGAGGAGACCGTGCCGGACGTCGTGGTGTTCAACACCTGCGCGGTCAGGGAGAACGCCGACAACCGCCTCTACGGCAACCTCGGCCACCTGCGCCCGGTGAAGAAGGACCACCCGGGCATGCAGATCGCCGTGGGCGGCTGCCTCGCGCAGAAGGACCGCGGCGAGATCGTGAAACGCGCGCCGTGGGTGGACGTCGTGTTCGGCACGCACAACATCGGCTCCCTGCCGGTGCTGCTGGAGCGGGCCAGGCACAACGCCGAGGCGCAGGTCGAGATCCTGGAGTCGCTGGAGGTCTTCCCGTCCACGCTGCCCGCGCGGCGCGAGTCCTCCTACGCCGGCTGGGTGTCGATCTCGGTCGGCTGCAACAACACCTGCACCTTCTGCATCGTGCCGTCGCTGCGCGGCAGGGAGAAGGACCGCCGGCCGGGCGACGTGCTCTCCGAGGTACGCGCGCTGGTCGACGAGGGTGTGCTGGAGGTGACGCTGCTCGGGCAGAACGTCAACTCCTACGGCGTGGAGTTCGGCGACCGGTACGCCTTCGGCAAGCTGCTGCGGGCCTGCGGCGACATCGAGGGCCTGGAGCGGGTCCGGTTCACCTCCCCACACCCGAGGGACTTCACCGACGACGTCATCGCCGCCATGGCGGAGACGCCCAACGTCTGCCACCAGCTCCACATGCCGTTGCAGTCCGGCTCTGACCGGGTCCTGCGCGCCATGCGGCGCTCCTACCGCTCCGACCGCTACCTGTCGATCATCGAAAAGGTGCGGTCCGCCATGCCGGACGCGGCCATCACCACCGACATCATCGTCGGCTTCCCCGGTGAGACCGAGGAGGACTTCCAGGGCACGCTGGACGTGGTGCGGGCGGCGCGGTTCTCCAGCGCGTTCACCTTCCAGTACTCCAAGCGCCCGGGGACGCCGGCGGCCGGCATGGACGTGCAGGTCCCCAAGGAGGTCGTCCAGGAACGCTACGAGCGGCTGGTCGCCCTCCAGGACGAGATCTCCTGGGAGCTGAACCGGGAGTTGGTCGGCCGCACCGTGGAGGTGCTCGTCGCGGAGGGCGAGGGGCGCAAGGACGCCGAGACCCACCGGATGAGCGGCCGCGCGCGGGACGGCCGGCTGGTGCACTTCACCCCGATCGGCGACGCCGTCGACGGCGAGATCCGACCCGGCGACGTCGTGCGCGCCGTGGTCACCTACGGCGCGCCGCACCACCTCGTGGCGGACGGCCCGGTGCTTGGGCACCGGCGCACCCGCGCGGGGGACAACTGGGAGGCGGGGGTGCGGCCGAAGACCTCCGGCGTCACCCTCGGTCTGCCGTCGTTCGGGCCGCCCGCGGCCCAACCCGAGCCGACAGGTGGGTGTTCGGTCCGATGAGCCACGCGTCCAGCCCAGGAGAGCCGGCCGACATGGCCCGGCTGCGCGCCGAGATCGACGCGGTCGAGCGGGGAGTGCTGCGCCACGTCGAACCCGGCCCCAAGGCGCTGTTGGTGACGGTGTGCGTGGTCGGGTTGCTCGTCGCCGCGATCCTGCCGTGGGTCGGGGACACCACCGGCTGGCAGGTGGTGCTCGGGCACTCCGCGCCCGGCCAGCGGATCCACCTGCTGCCGGTGTTGTTCTCCGGCGCGGCGTACCTGCTCGGCGGGTTGCTGTCCGTGCTCACGCTGGCGACGCGGCGCTGGGCGCTGGCGTGGGCCAGCGCGTGGGGCTGCGCCCTGTCCACGGTGTTGGGCGCGTTGGCGGTGTGGACGCAGCAGACCGGGCGCGTGCACGACCCGGGCCCCGGTCCCGGCGCCGGCCTGATCGTCGCGGTGGCGGCGCTGTTCCTGCTGACGATCCAGTGGTTCCGCATCGCGTCGTCCCGCCCCCTGCGCTGACGCCTGTCCGGCCGGGGCCGTCGTGACTGTCGCGGCGGCCCCGGCCCGTGCTCACCGATGGTGAGCAGCGGAACCTTCTCTGTCACGGACACGAAACGCGGCAGGGATGGGGGCGGCGGATCCGGCCTCGATATGTCGGCGTCGGAACCTCGCCGAGGACAGTGAGCGGCGCGACCCGGCAGCGGAAGTGGGTACGCCGGCGCGGCGTGGTGTGTTCCGCCCGACCTTCGAAATCCACCTGATCAGGTTCTCTTCCTGTTCCCACGCGCCCTGGGCGGGAAAAGTGTCAGACCTCGCTGCGACGCTAGAGATGGGGGGATCCCCCTAGTAATGGCTGAAGTGCGCGCGCGAATACCTCACAGGTCAGGGCGAGCGCCCGCACGCCACGCCGAGGGATCACCACATTCGCCTGATCAGGTACTTCTCATGCCAGTCCGCTGTCAGAGAGCGCCTTTTGTCAGACCTTGCCGGCAATGTGGAAAACGGGGGGTCCACCCCCAGTCTTAATCTTTGGTGAGATAGAGAGCGCGCGGCCGACGAGAGCACCGGAGCTTCTGGGCATTCTCCGGCAGTGTGAATTCGCCGAGATCATCAGTAGACGGCGCCGCGCCCGACCCCGCGACGAGAACGGGGGCCGGCCCACACCCCGTGGACCGGCCCCCGTCCTGTGCCGCTCAGCGGTTGCTGACCGCGGCCTCGGCCGCCGCCAGCCACTCGCGCCACTGCGCCGCCTGCGCCTCGGCCTGCTCGGCCCGCCGCCGGTCGCCGGCCGCGCGCGCCTTGGCCGCCTGCGCCTCGAACTGCTCCACCCGCTCCCGGAACTGGGCCACCCTGGCCTCGGCCTCCGGATCGGTGCGCCGCCAGTGCGCGTCCACCGCGGCCCGCACCCTCTCCTCGACCGCGCGCAGCCGGCCCTCCAGCTCGCGGATGCGCTCCCTCGGCACGCGCCCGATCTGCTCCCAGCGCTCCTGGATGCGGTACAGGTGCGCCCTGGCCGCCTCCAGGTCCGCCTTGGGGTCGATGTGCTCGGCCTCGGCGAGCAGCTCCTCCTTGAGCTTGGCGTTCTCGGCGAACTCCGCGTCCCGCTCGCTGAACGCCTCGGACCGGCGGGCGAAGAACCGGTCCTGCGCGGCGCGGAACCGCTGCCACAGGGCGTCGTCGGCGTCCTTCGGCGCCCGCCCCGCGGCCTTCCACTCCGCCATCAGCTCCTTGTAGCGGCCGGCGGTGGGGCCCCAGTCGGAGGACTCGGCCAGCTCCTCGGCCTCGGTCACGATCTCCTGCTTGCGGGCGCGCGCGGCGAGCCGCTGCCGGTCCAGCTCGGCGAAGTGCGAGCCCCTCCGCCGGTTGAACGCGTCCCTGGCGCGGGAGAAGCGCTTCCAGAGCTGCTCGTCGGTCTTGCGGTCGACGCCGCGGACCGCCTTCCACTCGTCCAGCATCGCCCGCAGCCGGTCGCCGGCCGCCTTCCACTGGGTGGCCTCGGCCGCGATCCGCTCGGCCTCCTCGACCAGCGCCTGCTTGCGCGCCACCGCCTCGGCGCGGGCCTGGTCGCGGGCGACCTTGGCGGCCTCGACCGCCTGCTCGGCGCGGGCCACCAGGTGGTCGGCCTTGGCGGCCAGCGCCGCCAGGTCGCCCACCACCGAGGCGTCGGCCAGGCTGTCCCTCAGGTGCCGGGCGCTGGTCAGCGCCTGCTTCGGGTCGCCGGCTCCGGACGCCAGCCGCGCCTGGAGCAGCTCGGCCTCGGTGCGGATGTCGTCGAAGCGGCGGGCGTAGTGCGCGAGGCCCTCGGCCGGCTCGCCGGCCTGCCACGAGCCCACGGCCCGCTCGCCCTCCGCCGTCCGCACGTACACGGTGCCGTCGGCGTCCACCCGTCCCCAGCGCGCCGGGTCGTCGGACGCCGCCGGCACGTGGGGCGCGGGCCGCGCGGGGTCCCCCTGCGCCGGGGACCGCCGCTCCCCGGCCACCTGGACGCCACCGTCCCGGTCCGTGGTCTCCGGGGCCGTGGTCTCCGGGGTCGTTCCGTGCTCGGTCATGCCGGCTTCCTCCTCGCCTGCCCACCTCGTGCCCGCGGCTCGCGGGCGCCCCGCACCGCGGGGCCTGCGCCACCGGGAACGCCGTGGGCCCTGTCCGCCCGAGTTGTCCCCGTGCGCGCATTCAAACAGGTCACAGCGCGCGCCGGTACTCCGATCCCGTTTCGGGGCCCGATCACGCGGTGCCGGACACCGGGCGTCGCCGGCTAGCCTGCCGGAGTGATCGTCGGAGCCGCGGTGCTGCCGCACCCGCCGTTGTTGGTGCCCGAACTGGTCGCGGGCGCGGCCGGCCGGACCGAGCCGGTCCGCGCGGCCTGTCTGGACGCCGGCCGCCGGCTCCTCGGGCGGGCCGCGCGGTGGGTGGCGGTGGCGGCCGACCCGAGCGGGCCGAGGACGGTCGACCCGGCCACGGCGGGCACCTTCGCCGGGTTCGGCGTCGACGTGCCGGTGACGCTCGGCCCCGGCGCCGCCGAGCCGGACGTCGAGCTGCCACTGCCCGCCCTCGTCGCGGGCTGGCTGCGCGGGCGGGTGGGCGCCGAGAGCGTGCGGGTCGAGCTGGTTCCGCCGGACCTGCCGGCCGACGAGTGCCGCCGGGTCGGCGCGGACCTGGCCGCCGGTCCCGAGCCGGTCGGCCTGCTGGTCCTCGGCGACGGGTCCGCCCGGCACCCCGACCGCGCGCCCGGTCGGCCCGACCCCCGCGCGCCCGAGTACGACGGCCGGGTGCGCGACGCTCTGGCCACGGCGGACGCGTCCGCGTTGCTCGCGTTGGACGTCGCGGTGGCGGCCGAGCTGGTCGTCGGCGGTCGGGCGGCGTGGCAGGTGCTGGCCGGCGCGGCCCTGGCGGACGGACGGCGCTGGCGGGCCGAGCTGCTGTACTCGGACGCGCCCTTCGGCGTCGGCTACCACGTCGCCGTCTGGGACCCGGTGGACTGACGGCCGGGCGCTCCCCACCGCTGACCGGCTCGACGCGGCGCCCCACGTACCCTGGCCTGTCGTGACGACCCGCTCTCCCCGTCCCGTCGCCGTCGTCGGCCCCACCGCCACCGGGAAGTCCGACCTCGGCGTCGACCTGGCCCTCCGGCTGGGCGGCGAGGTGGTCAACGCCGACGCGATGCAGCTCTACCGGGGCATGGACATCGGCACCGCCAAGCTCACGGTGGAGGAGCGGCGCGGCGTCCCGCACCACCTGCTCGACGTGCTCGACGTGACCGAGACCGCGTCGGTCGCCGCCTACCAGCGGCAGACCCGGCGGACCGTCGAGGAGCTGCTGGCGGCCGGCCGGGTGCCCGTGCTGGTCGGCGGCTCCGGCCTGTACGTGCGGGCGGTGCTCGACGAGCTGGAGTTCCCCGGCACCGATCCGGAGGTGCGGGCGCGGCTGGAGGCCGAGCTGGCCGAGGTCGGCCCCGCCGCCCTGCACGCCAGGCTCGCCGCCGTCGACCCCGCCGCCGCGGCGGCCATCCTGCCCGGCAACGGGCGGCGGATCGTCAGGGCGCTGGAGGTCGTGGAGATCACAGGGCGGCCGTTCTCCGCCACGATGCCCCGACCGGGGCCCGCCCGCTACGGCACCGTCCTGATCGGACTGGACAGGGAGCCCGCCGTGCTGGACGAGAGGGTCGACGAGCGGGTGCGCCGGATGTTCGCCGCCGGCCTCATCGACGAGGTGCGCGCGTTGGAGGCCGAGGGCCTGCGCGAGGGCCGCACGGCCTCCCGCGCCCTGGGGTACCAGCAGGTGCTCGCCGCGCTCGACGGCCAGTGCGACATGGACACCGCCGCGGCCGAGACGGCGCGCGCCACCCGTCGCTTCGTGCGCCGGCAGCGCTCCTGGTTCCGGCGCGACAAGCGGATCACGTGGCTGGACGCGGCCCGCCCCGACCTGCTGGCCGCGGCCCTGTCCCTCCTCTGACCTCCGCCGGGACCTGCCCGCGGCCCCGACGCACGTAGGCTGACGGGGTGCGCGGTGTGGAGTTCGTGAAGGGGCACGGCACGGAGAACGACTTCGTCGTGCTGCCCGACCCCGAGGGCGTGTTGGACCTGACCGACCGACGGGTGCGCGCGCTGTGCGACCGGCGGAGGGGACTGGGCGCCGACGGCGTCCTCCGCGTGGTCCGGGCGTCCCATGTGGACGACGCACCGTCCGATGTGGACCCATCGTGCTGGTTCATGGACTACCGCAACGCCGACGGCTCCGCCGTGGAGATGTGCGGCAACGGCGTGCGGGTCTTCGCCACCTACCTCGTGAGCGCCGGACTGGCCGAGCCCGGCGAGGTCGTCGTCGGCACCCGCTCGGGACCGCGCCCCACCCGGGTGCGCGCCGACGGCGTCGTCACGGTCGGCATGGGGCCCGCCCGGGTCACCGGGGGCTCCACGGCCAGCCTGGGCGGCACCTCCTTCCCCGGCTTCGTGGTGGACGTCGGCAACCCGCACCTGGCGTGCCTCACGGACTTCCCCGTGGCGGAGTTCGACCTGTCCGACCAGCCCTCCTACGACACCAGCGTCTTCCCGCGCGGCGTGAACGTGGAGCTGGTCAACGCGCTGGACGCGCGGACCCTGCGCATGCGGGTCCACGAGCGCGGGGTGGGGGAGACGCGCTCCTGCGGCACGGGCACGGTCGCGGCGGTCGCCGCGGCGCTGCACGCCTCCGGCGAGCACACCGGCCGCCGGACCGTCCACGTCCCCGGCGGCACCCTCGAGGTGGAGATCACCGAGGACGGCAGCACGCTCACCGGACCGGCGGTGCTGGTCGCCAGGGGCGAGCTGGACGCCGACTGGTGGGCGGCGGCCGACCGCTGACACCCCGCGACGCGCCGCGGCCGTCTCCGGCCCGACTCCTGCCGGCTCACACCCCGGGGACGTCCACCTCGGCGACCTCGAGCCGGCCGAGCCGCCGCTCGGCGACGTCCCGCGGCAGCGAGGAGGGCGCGGTGCAGCACACCAACGTGCGGCGGTCCGGCCCGGTGAGTCCCACGGCGAAGCAGTTCTGGCTGGTCGCCACCTGGTCCATGACCTGGCCGCCGGCGGCCACCCGCAACGCCGAGGGCTGGACGGCCGCCGACACCCACACCCGGTCCTCGACGTCCACGCAGACGCCGTCCGGCGCGACCAGGCGCTCGCGCAGGTCCGCCCAGACGCGCCGGCCGCTCAGGGAGCCGTCCTCGGCGACGTCGAAGGCGAGCAGGCGCAGCCCCAACGTCTCCGCGAGCACGAGCGTGCCGTCGGAGAGCGCCACCATGCCGTTGGGGAACCGAAGGCCGTCGGCGACGGGACGGACCTCGCCGTCCGGCTCCACCAGGGCGAGCGTCGCGGTGGGCGGCTCGGCGTCGGACGCGAGGACCGCGTCCAGGCCGCGCTCGGCGAGCAGGCCGTGCAGGTCGAAGCCGAAGTTGCCGACGTAGGCGCGTCCGTCCGGGCGCACGAGCATGTCGTTGGCGTGGAAGGTGGCCACACCGGACAGGTCGGCGTGGGGCGTCAGCCGCCCGTCTGGCTCCAGCCGCCACACGGTTCGGTCGAGCATCGACACCACGAGCATCCGTCCGTCCGGCAGCCATCCGAGCCCCGACGGCTGGCCGGGCACCTCGCACACCACCTCGCGCGCGCCCGTCCGCACGTCCACGGCGAGCACGTGCCGGTCGTAGAAGTCGGAGACGTAGAGGCGGCCGTCGGGGCCGGTGCGGGGCCCCTCGGCGAAGCGCAGGCCGTCGAGGAGGACCTCGGCTTTCTTCATGATCGCTGACCGTAGCGACCGCCGCCGCGCCCGGGTACCACCCGAACCGGTGCGCCCGCGTTCGACGGTGGGACAAGCGGGAACAGGTCCGGCGCACGTCCCCCGGACGAGCGCCGGACACGCCGAGAGCAGGTTCGGGGCAGGCACGGAACACGTCGAGGAACAGGCATGCGACAGGGGCGGAACAGGCGGGGCCCGGGAGGCGTTGAACGACACGAGAACCGGTCGCCGGTGCCCCATCGACGGCCACCCCGCCACCTCCGGTTGCCGACCTGGGAAAACGGGTAGCCGGGCGTGGGAGCATGGAAGGCGTATGACGGATATCAACCATGACCCCTTCGGGGTCCACGAAGACGAGCTGGACGAGACCCCCTCGACGGGTGACCTGGAGCTGGCCGAGCGGGCCGCCCTGCGTCGGGTCTCCGGACTCTCCACCGAGCTCGCCGACATCTCCGAGGTCGAGTACCGGAAGCTCCGGCTGGAGCGCGTCGTCCTGGTCGGGGTCTGGACCGAGGGGGACTCCACCGAGGCCGAGGCCTCGCTGGCGGAGCTCGCCCGGCTGGCCGAGACCGCCGGCTCCCAGGTCCTGGAGGGCCTGGTCCAGCGGCGCGGCCGGCCCGACCCGGCGACCTACATCGGCGCCGGCAAGGCCAGGGAACTCCGGGACGTGGTGATCGCGACCGGCGCGGACACCGTGATCTGCGACGGCGAGCTGTCGCCCGGCCAGCTTCGGCAGTTGGAGGAGCAGCTCAAGGTCAAGGTCATCGACCGGACCGCCCTGATCCTCGACATCTTCGCCCAGCACGCCCGGTCCCGGGAGGGCAAGGCGCAGGTGGAGCTCGCGCAGCTCCAGTACCTGCTGCCGCGCCTGCGGGGCTGGGGTGAGGCGATGTCCCGGCAGGCCGGCGGCCGGGCCGGCGGCAGCAACGGCGGCGTGGGCCTGCGCGGCCCGGGTGAGACCAAGCTGGAGACCGACCGGCGGCGCATCCACAAGCGGATGGCGAAGCTGCGTCGGGAACTGGCCGCGATGCGGACCGTGCGGGAGACCAAGCGGGGGCGGCGCGCCGCCAACGAGGTGCCCAGCGTCGCGATCGTCGGTTACACCAACGCCGGCAAGTCCAGCTTGCTCAACGCGGTCACCGGCGCGGGCGTGCTGGTGGAGGACGCGCTGTTCGCCACCCTGGACCCGACGACCCGTCGCTCGACCACGCCGGACGGCTGGCCCTACACGCTGACCGACACCGTCGGGTTCGTGCGGCACCTGCCGCACCAGCTCGTGGAGGCGTTCCGCTCCACGCTGGAGGAGGTGGCCGACGCCGACCTGCTGCTGCACGTCGTCGACGGCTCCGACCCGGCGCCGGAGCGGCAGGTCACCGCGGTGCGGGACGTGCTGGCGGAGATCACCGAGGAACGCGACGCGCCGATGCCGCCGGAGCTGCTGGTGGTGAACAAGGTCGACGCGGCCGACGAGGTCGCGCTGGCCCGCCTGCGCCACCTGCTGCCGGACGCGGTGTTCGTGTCGGCCCGCACCGGGGCGGGCATGGTCGAGCTGCGGGAGCGGATCGCCGAGCGGCTGCCGCGACCGGACGTGCTCGTCGACGTTCTGGTGCCCTACACCAGGGGCGACATGGTGGCGCGGGTGCACGCCGAGGGCGAGGTGCTCGCCGAGGAGCACACCGCCGAGGGCACCCAGCTCCGGGCCAAGGTCCGGCCGGACCTCGCGGGCGTGCTGGAGAAGCTCGGCGTGCCCGCGGGCGCGCGCTGACCGATCGCCGACCAAGGCTGATCAGGACGGTCGACGGCCGTGGGCGGGACGAGATCTCGCTCGCCCACGGCCCCCCTCAGGTCCCCGCGCTGTCAGACTGGGCGGGGTGACCAGTCGCCGAGCCCGTGCCCTGTCGTCGGTGTTCTCCGCTGTCTGCGGGGTCGTGCTCGCGCTGGTCGCGCCGCTGGCGCCCGGCGCGGCCGCCGAACCGACGCCACCGCCCGCGTCCGTCCGGCCGACGGAGGTCTGCCAGGTCAGGGACCCCCGCGTGGCCGAGCTGTCGGGACTGGCCTCCGACGGGTCGAACTGGTACGCCGTGCCGGACGGCGGCAGCCAGATCCAGATCTTCGTGCTCGCGCGGGACTGCGCGGTGCGGCGCGTGATCACCGCTCCCGTCGACCCGTACGACGTGGAGGACATGGCACGTGCCGCCGACGGCACGTTCTGGCTGGCCGACACCGGCGACAACCGCAGGCAACGGGAGACGGTCGCCCTGCACGCCGTCTCGCCGAACGGCAGGGCGGTGCTGCACCGGCTCACCTACCCCGACGGGCCGCACGACGCCGAAGCCCTGCTCCTGGACCGCGCGGGCGTCCCGCACCTGGTGACCAAGGAGCCGCTCGGCGGCTCGGCCGTCTACCGCCCCGCGGGTCCGCTCGCCGCGCCGGGGCCGACCGCGCTGGAGAAGGTGGCGACCGTGCGCCTGGGGCCGACCGACACGAAGGGCGGCCCGGTGGCGGGGTTCGGCTCGGTGCTCGTCACCGGCGGCGCGGTCAGCGCGGACGGCACCGTGGTCGCGCTCCGCACCTACACCGACGCGTACCTGTTCAGCGCCCCGGACGGCGACGTCGTCGCCGCGTTGGGTCGGGAGCCCGTGCGCGTGCCCCTGCCGGACGAGCCCCAGGGCGAGGCGCTCGCGTTCGAGCCGGACGGGACCCTGCTGGCCGGCGGGGAGTTCGGGGACCGGGGGTCGAGCGCCCCGATGCGCGCCATCCCCGGAGCTACCCGGCTCGTCGCCCCGAGCACGCCCTCGGCCTCCGCCGCGGGGAAGACGCCACAGCGGGACGCAGCGCCGGATGCGGCGAGCGCCGACGCGTCGGCGTCGGATGACGGGTCGGGGACGCCATGGACGCTCAAGACGCTCGGGATCGCCGGCGTGGCGGTGGCCCTGGTCGTGGTGGTGCTGGGCCGACGGCGCCGGAGCCGGTGAGCGGGCAGGGAGCGGCGGCGCCCCCGAGGCTCCGAGGGCGCGGTGAAGATCGAGAGCCCCGAGTGAGACCGGGAGCCCGAGTGAGACCGGGAGCCCGAGCCCGCTCGGAGCGTGAGGCTCAGAGTCGGCGCAGGACGGCCACCACGCGGCCCAGGATGGCGGCCTCGTCGCCGAGGATGGGCTCGTAGGCGGGGTTGTGCGGCATCAGCCAGACGTGGCCGTCCCGCCGCTTCAGCGTCTTGACGGTGGCCTCGCCGTCGATCATCGCGGCCACGATGTCCCCGCTGTCGGCGTCGGGCTGCTGGCGGACCACCACCCAGTCGCCGTCGGTGATCGCCGCGTCGACCATCGAGTCGCCGACGACCCGGAGCAGGAACAGCGACCCCTCGCCGACGATCTCCCTGGGCAGCGGGAAGACGTCCTCGATGGCCTGCTCGGCCAGGATCGGGCCGCCGGCCGCGATCCGGCCGACCACGGGGACGTAGGCCGGCTGGGCTCCCGAGGGCTGGGGCGCGTCCGCGCCCTCCGAGCCCGTCCCGGCCGCCGCGGACCCCACCGTCGTGGGCTCGCCGGCGGTCGTCGGCCGGCCGGGCCTGGCCCACACGCCGTCGCCGGGCGTGGCGTCCGGGGGCAGCACGCCGACGGTGCGGGGACGCCGGGGGTCGCGCCGCAGGTAGCCCTTGCGCTCCAGGGCGCGGAGCTGGTGGGCGACCGAGGAGGTGGAGGTCAGGCCGACGGCCTCGCCGATCTCGCGCACGCTGGGCGGGTAGCCGTTGCGGTCCAGGTGGTCGCGGATGACCTCCAGGACACGCCGTTGCCGGGCGGTCAGCCCGCCGGACGCCGGGGGCTCCGGGAACGGCCGCACCTCCGCGTCGCCGGCCGCGCCCCCCACCGTGCCGTCAGCGGTCCCGTCAGCGGTCCCGTCAGCGGTCCCGTCAGCGGTCCCGTTGGCGACGCCGCCGGTCACGCGGTCGGTCACGTTGTCGGAGTCGCCGCGGTCGGCGCCGCCGTCGGCGGTCGTGCCGTCCCCGCCCCGCCTGCGTGCCACGTCGCTGCCCTCCTGCCCGTCCGGCTCGCCGGTCACGTGCGCCACAGGATGACGCTAGCCCGGTTCCGTCCGGAGATCAAACACCTGTTCGAAGGATATCCCGCGCGTCGCTTCAGTTCGATCTTCGCTGGTGGTAGACAGTCGCACGGGAGTTCGATCGAACGTTTGTTCGATCTTGGTGGGTCGCGTCGGTCCGGTGCGGGGAGGGGGCGTATGGCCGTCCAGAAGCGGGGGAAGGCGTCGGTGTCGCCGGGGCGGTGGCGGCACGAGGTGGCGGTCCTGGCCTGTGACCTCGTCAGTCCCGGCGGGCCGGGAACGACGCGTCGGCAACGGCACGCCGGAGTCGACACCCGGCGTCCGCCGGGGCGTCCCCGTCCGGTGGTGGCCCCCATGGCGCGCAGGCCGGCTCCCTGTCGACCCCGGCGGACCTCCCAGGTGTGGACGGTGCTCGCGCTCGCGTGCGCGAGCGGTGTCGCCGTCCTCCTCCTCTGGTGGGGCGGGTCGGAGCGGCGCGACCCGCTCCCCGAGAGGACCGGCGCCGTCGTGGTGGTCCCCGGCGAGTCGGTGATGGACGTGGCGCGGCGGGCGGCTCCCCGTCGCGATCCGGACGCCGTGGCGCGGCGCATCAGGGAGCTGAACGCCGTGGACGGTGTCGCGGTGGCCCCCGGGCAGACACTCGTGGTCCCCGTGGACCACTGAGATTGGGACCCTGAGAGGGGCACTGACGCCACCCGTCCCCACCCTTCGCCGTGGGGACGTCCGGAGGTCGCCGACAGGCCGTCCACGGCGTGGCTGGCGGGGTGTTCGGACGGTCCGGCGGAGGGTGTCCGGACTAAGGCAGACGGGTGACACGCGGGTGTCCAGGCCAATTTGCGCGTTGGGCTGCCGAGGCCTAGATTCCCCAACATCTAGTGGTTACACCGCTGTAGTTAGTCCACAGGTTGGGTCTCGGAGCGTACCGGTCGGTCTACGGGCCGTGCTGGCGACGCTGTCCTGACGCACCCCGACGTGGGCTTGCCGGGGCGGTCGGCGCGGAAAGGGGTGACGAAGGTGCGGTGCCCGTTCTGCCGCAACTCCGACTCCCGGGTCGTGGACTCCCGTGAGGTCGACGAGGGCCAGGCCATCCGCCGCCGGCGCTCCTGCGCCCAGTGCGGCCGCCGCTTCACCACGGTGGAGGAGGCCGTCCTGGCGGTGGTGAAGCGCTCCGGTGTGACCGAGCCGTTCAGCCGGGAGAAGGTGGTGCGGGGCGTGCGCCGCGCCTGCCAGGGCCGGCCGGTGGACGAGGACGCGTTGCAGCAGCTCGCGCACCGGGTCGAGGAGTCGATCAGGGCGACCGGGTGCGCCGAGATCCCCAGCCACGAGGTGGGGCTGGCCATCCTCGGCCCGCTGCGGGAGCTGGACGAGGTCGCCTACCTGCGGTTCGCCAGCGTCTACCGGTCCTTCTCCTCGGTGGAGGACTTCGAGAAGGAGATCGCCGACCTCAGATCGGTGCGCACGGCCGGGGCGGCCACCACGCCCGCGGCGGACGCCCCCGGCCACTGAGGCCACTGAGGCCGCCGAGGGCGACGGCGGGCGACGCGGCCCGCACCCACGAACCCGACCGGTGTCCGACGTTCGCGTCGGGCTCCGGCGCGACACCTTGCCAAGAAACAGATCGCTGAGGACAGATCGCTCCAGCAGTGGCGGCGCGGACCGCACCGGACGGGGAGACCGGACGGGGCCGAGGCCGGTCGAGCGAGCAGCAGAGGGAGAGAGACAGGTCATGACGGAGACCGTCGGGACCCCGGCAGCCGGCGCGGGGGAGTCAACGGCGTCGCCGAACGGCAAGCGCCGTGGCGGCAAGCGCCAGGGACTGCGCGTGCGGCGGGTCTACACCACCGAGGGTGTCCACCCGTACGACGAGGTCACCTGGGAGCGCCGTGACGTCGTGATGACCAACTGGCGCGACGGCTCGATCAACTTCGAGCAGCGCGGCGTCGAGTTCCCCGACTTCTGGTCGGTGAACGCGGTCAACATCGTGACCAGCAAGTACTTCCGCGGCGCCGTGGGCACCCCGCAGCGGGAGAGCAGCCTGCGGCAGCTCATCGACCGTGTGGTGAAGACCTACACCGCGGCCGGCGTGGAGCACGGCTACTTCGCTGGCGACGCCGACGCGGAGATCTTCGAGCACGAGCTGACCTGGATGCTGCTGCACCAGGTGTTCAGCTTCAACTCGCCGGTCTGGTTCAACGTCGGCACCGCCTCGCCGCAGCAGGTCAGCGCCTGCTTCATCCTGTCGGTGGACGACACGATGGAGTCGATCCTCGACTGGTACAAGGAGGAGGGCCTGATCTTCAAGGGCGGCTCCGGGGCCGGGGTGAACCTGTCCCGCATCCGCTCCTCGAAGGAGCTGCTGTCCTCCGGCGGCAACGCCTCTGGCCCCGTGTCGTTCATGCGTGGCGCGGACGCCTCGGCCGGCACGATCAAGTCCGGCGGCGCCACCCGGCGCGCGGCCAAGATGGTCATCCTCGACGTCGACCACCCCGACGTGGAGGAGTTCATCGAGACCAAGGCCCGCGAGGAGGAGAAGATCCGGGTCCTCCGGGACGCCGGCTTCGACATGGACCTCGGCGGCGCCGACATCACCAGCGTCCAGTACCAGAACGCCAACAACTCGGTCCGCGTCTCGGACGAGTTCATGCGCGCGGTGGAGGGCGGCGGCGAGTTCGCGCTCCGCGCCCGCACCACGGGCGAGGCCGTGCAGAAGGTCGACGCCAAGGGCCTGTTCCGCAAGATCGCCAAGGCGGCGTGGGAGTGCGCCGACCCCGGCATCCAGTACGACGACACGATCAACGACTGGCACACCTGCCCCGAGTCGGGCCGGATCACCGCGTCGAACCCGTGCAGCGAGTACATGCACCTCGACAACTCGAGCTGCAACCTGGCCTCGCTGAACCTGATGAAGTTCCTCCGCGAGGACGGCACGTTCGACGGCGAGACCTTCGCCAAGGCCGTCGAGCTGGTCATCACCGCGATGGACATCTCCATCTGCTTCGCGGACTTCCCGACCCCGTCGATCGGCGAGACCACCCGGAAGTTCCGTCAGCTCGGCATCGGCTACGCCAACCTCGGCGCGCTGCTGATGGCGACCGGCCACGCCTACGACTCCGACGGCGGTCGCGCGCTCGCCGCGGCGATCACCTCGCTGATGACCGGCACGGCCTACAAGCGCTCCGCCGAGCTGGCCGGTGTCGTCGGCACCTACGAGGGCTACTCCCGCAACGCCGACGCGCACCGCCGGGTCATGCGCAAGCACGCCGCCGCCAACGACCTGGTGCGCACCTACCACCGCAACGACGCCGCCGTGCACGAGCTGGCGACGAAGGCGTGGCAGGAGTGCCTGGAGATCGGCGGCCGCAACGGCTGGCGCAACGCGCAGGCCAGCGTGCTGGCCCCGACCGGCACCATCGGCCTGATGATGGACTGCGACACGACCGGCATCGAGCCCGACCTGGCGCTGGTCAAGTTCAAGAAGCTGGTCGGCGGCGGCTCGATGCAGATCGTCAACCAGACCGTGCCGAGGGCGCTGAAGGCGCTGGGCTACGTCGACGAGCAGATCGAGGCGATCGTCGAGTTCATCTCCGAGCACGGCCACGTGGTGGGCGCGCCGGGCCTGCGCACCGAGCACTACGAGGTGTTCGACTGCGCCATGGGCGAGCGCTCCATCGCCCCGATGGGCCACGTGCGGATGATGGCCGCGGTGCAGCCGTTCATCTCCGGCGCGATCTCCAAGACGGTGAACATGCCGGAGTCGGCCACCGTCGAGGAGGTCGAGCAGATCTACTTCGAGGGCTGGAAGCTCGGCCTGAAGGCGCTGGCGATCTACCGCGACAACTGCAAGGTCGGCCAGCCGCTGTCGGCGGCGAAGTCCAAGGCGGCCGAGAAGTCGGAGAAGGAGACCGCCCCGGCGGTCGAGTACCGGCCGGTGCGCAAGCGGCTGCCGAAGAAGCGGCCGAGCCAGACCGTGTCGTTCACCGTGGGCGGCGCCGAGGGCTACCTGCACGCCGGCTCCTACCCGGACGACGGCCTCGGCGAGATCTTCGTCAAGCTCGGCAAGCAGGGTTCGACGCTGGCCGGCGTGATGGACGCCTTCTCCATGTCCATCTCGGTGGGTCTCCAGTACGGCATCCCGCTGGAGTTCTACGTCTCGAAGTTCATGAACCTGCGCTTCGAGCCGGCGGGCATGACCGACGACCCCGACGTGCGCTTCGCGACGAGCGTGCTGGACTACCTGTTCCGTCGGCTGGCGCTGGACTACCTGCCGTACGAGAAGCGGGCGCAGCTCGGTGTGTTCACCGCCGACGAGCGCGCCGCCCAGGTGGCGGGGGAGACGCCGGCCGCGCCCAGCGGTGGCGACGAGGTGGACATCGAGGGTCTGCGGGCCACGGTGGACGCCAGCCCGCAGCCGCCGGTGCCCAACAACGGTGGTGACCGGAAGGTCGGCAGCTCGACCGAGTTGATCGAGCTGCACGCCGGCAAGGCCGCGGACGCCCCGCTGTGCCTGACCTGCGGCACGAAGATGCGTCCCGCCGGTTCCTGCTACGTCTGCGAGGGCTGCGGCTCCACCTCCGGTTGTAGCTGACCGGATCGCGTTTGACGCAACGTTGGGCGTCATCCGCCTAGTCGGATGACGTGAAGCTAGGAAGGGGAGCCGACTCGCCAGGTCGGCTCCCCTTCCCCGTGACAGCCAATTCGAGCCGTTTCGCGAGCAGGTCCTTCAGCTCCCGGATGTGGAACTCGTGGAGTGAGGGTGTCGGTGCGCGGGTGCGGACTGCGGATTATGGCCGATCTGTTGAGCGCCTCTTCCTTCACATGTCGGTTGTCGACGGCGGGGCATGGGGTCAGGCGCGAATATTGCGAGCAGCCACGAGGCCGAGCACTGTCTTGGCTCCAGCCGTACGCGCCGCCTTGGCGACCCCGGCCATCGTGAAGCCCGTATGATAGATGTCATCGACGACCAAGACGGTTTGGTTGTCAAGGCGCTCGTCGACCCTGAATTCGTCGAGTAGTGTCGAGCGTTCCTTGCGTGTCATGTTCTTTGCGGGCTCCCTGTGATCCCTCCGGGTCGTCTCCCAATTTCCGCCGCGCCAGCGGTGGAGCGCTGGTGCTGCCATGGCTCGAAATAACGTTGTCATCGGCCTGAGCCAGGCTGTTGTCGTTGTTGAGGCCCGTGAGACCGGGGGTACTGTCAAGGCGGGGGAGGCCGCGCTTCGTGGAAAGCGTCCCGTGTGGGTTCTCAGCACCAGCTCGGTGGCAAGGGGTAGCGAGCGGCTTGTCTCGGCCGGAGGGCGTCGGGTGGCCGGCCGGAGCGAGTTGGTGGACGAACTGCGGCAGCTGCGTGCCGAGCCGGCACATCTCCCCTTTGACTGAGGCCCTTGGCCAACAAGCGACGAGGCGCCACGGGTCGCCGAAGCGGATCGTCGTGGTCAGGAAACAATCGGTGTGAAGGTGTTTGGCCGATGTGTCCCCCTCCACAGGACGTCACCTCCTCTCACGGCCGTTCTGTGTGGACAACAGGAAGTGCGGTGAGCTGGTCGTCATCCACTTTCTAGGTGCCGTCGACAGGGGGCCGCTCGCGAAGGTGGACGCGGTGGGCGTGTGGGTGTGTCCACAGAGGACGATGACAGGCCCGGGTGGTGGCGTGCGGGGAGGTCGACGAGCCGTCCTTCCTGAACTGCTGGATCTGGTCGACGAACGGGCTGTGTGGGGTCACCGGTAGACGTTCGCGGCCTGCTCGTACTCCTCGCGCAGGCGGGTGTGACGGTGTCGCCAGCGGCCACCACTGCGTCGACCGGTCCCGGCGGAGGGCGAGATCGGCCATCACCCTGGCCGCCCGTTCGGTCGTGCCGGTTCCCCGTCGAGGTGAACGCCGCTGACGAGCGCGATGACGATCAGGGTGCTCGCCTCCGGTCTCCGGCGTCTGATCACAGTCCCGTCGAGCCGAGCAGGGTGAGGCCTCCTACTCGGCGCTGAGGTTGTGGCGCAGCAGTTCCAGCATCCGGACGAACTCCTGACGCTCGTGGTCGTCGAGGCCGCGCAGCGCGCGGTCGGACAGCCGTCTGACCTCCTCGTTGAGGGCGTCCTGGAGCGCGCGGCCGCGTTCGGTGAGCTGGATGAGCACCAGCCGCGCGTCCGTGGGGTGCGGTCGCCGGACGACCAGGCCGGCGGCCTCCATGCGGCTGGTGGTCCTGGTGACGGTGGGGGTGGCCAGGCCGAGACGGCGGGCGATCTCCCCTGGGGTGAGGTTGTCCTCGCGCCACAGGGTGAGCAGCACGAACTGCTGGCCCTCACGCACGCCGTGTCGGGCGAAGGCCGCCTCCGCCGCCCGCGTCAGCGCACGTTTGGCCGCCCAGAACGCGGGTTGGAAGTCGTCCGCCCACTCCCCGACCTTCCACTCCCGCGCCTCGTGGACGTCCCACTTCCGCATGGCCCCTCCTCGTCTTGACCCCTACTCGTTAGCTGGCTAGCGTTTTCGGGCCGAGGTCATTGTACGGCTAACGATGCGCCCAGGAGAGAACGATGAGGACTCCCGACATGGAGGGTTCGACCCCGGAGTCGAACGTGGGGCCGGACGCCGAACCGGACGCGGGGTCGGACGGGCGGGGCTGGAACAGCGCCCGGCTCGACCTTCCGGCGTACCTGGACCGCCTGGGCCACGACGGCCCACTCGACCCGACGGCGGAGACCCTGCGTCGGCTGCACCGCGCCCACATCCACGCGATCCCGTTCGAGAACCTCGACATCGTCCTCGGCCGTCCGATCCGGGTGGACCTGCCCAGCGTGCAGGACAAGCTGGTCCGCCGGCGCAGGGGCGGCTACTGCTACGAGCACAACTCGTTGTTCGCGGCGGCGCTGGAGCGGCTCGGCTACGAGGTGGGCGCCCTCGCCGTCCGTGTCCGCATGGGCAGCGACAAGATCCGACCGGCCACCCATGCCGCCCTGCGCGTGGTGGCCGAGGGGAGGACGTGGCTGGCGGATGTGGGCTTCGGGGGCGGTGGTCTGCTGGAGCCCGTCGAGCTGAAGGACGGGGCCGAGGCGCGGCAGGGGGAGTGGACGGTCCGGTTGGACCGGGAGGACGTGGCCATCTGGGTCCTGCGGTCGTGGACTCCCCACGGCTGGCTGGACGTCTACAGCTTCGGGCTCGACCCGAGCTACCCCGTGGACTTCGCGGTGTCGAACCACTACGTCTCCACGCACCCCCGTTCGCCGTTCGTGGCGCGACTCGTCGTGCAGCGGTATAGCGATCGGAAGCAGGTCGTCCTCACCGACGACACCCTGACCGTCACGCTGTCCGACGGCACCCGGGACAGCAGGAGGGTCGAGGTCGCGGAGGTGGCGACGCTACTGACCGACGAGCTCGGGGTTGCGCTCGACCGTGAGGAGGTCGACGGGATCCTGCGCTACGCCGAGAAGAACTTCCCGGCGAGCTGAGGAAACCGACGTGGCCGGGGGAGTCGCCGACGTCGGGCTCCCCCCGTAACCGCTCTCCAGCGGGGAACCGACGCCACGTTCTTGACCAATCGGTCTGAAAAGTCCTAGGGTCGACGCATGCCGAGGACGAAGGAGTTCGACCCGGACGTCGCCCTGGAGGCGGCTCTCGAGTTGTTCTGGGAGCGCGGCTACGAGGCGACCTCGATGGCCGACCTCGTCGAGCGGCTGGGGGTCGCCAGGGCGAGCATCTACGCGACCTTCGGGAGCAAGCACGACCTCTACGTGAAGGCGGTCGACCGGTACCTGCGGCTCAAGGACCCCCGGATCGTGGAGTCGTTGTCGCAACCCGGTCCCGTGGTGCCCCAGGTCCGCGCGCTGGTCGAGCGGTACGTCGCGGAGTCCGTGGCCGACGAGCGCCGGCGCGGCTGCCTGGTGGTCAACGCGGCGGTGGAGTTGTCGCCGGTTGACCCCGAGGTGGCGCGCAGGGTCGGGTCCAGTTGGGACACGCTCGAAGTCGCCCTGACCTCGGCGCTGTTCCGGGCGCGGGCGCAGGGGGAGCTGTCGGCGGACAGCGATCCCCGTGCCCTGGCGCGGCTCCTGCTCGCGGTGCTCCAGGGGATCCGCGTCCTCGCCAAGGGTGGTTCGTCGCCGGAGCGCCTGCGGGACGCCGCCGAGCAGGCGTTGCGGGCGCTGCGCTAGTCCCGGGGCGGGTCGTCACTCGCCAGCCCCTGGTTTTCTTGTGCCTTCATTCAAGAATGATCGGTCTTCAATAGGCCTGAGGTTCGTCGTCGCACGGACCGGTGGGCCGTCGCAACCACGGGAGGAATCCGTGAGCACGCAGTTCGCCGACAAGGTCGTCCTCGTCACCGGGGCGGGCTCCGGCATCGGCCGCGCCGTCGTCGTCTCGTTCGCCAGGGAGGGCGCCACCGTGGTCGCCGCCGGCCGGCGCGCCGAGCCGTTGGCCGAGACGGTCCGGCTCGCCGAGGCCGAGGGCGCGTCGGCCTCCTTCGTCACCGTGGACGTGGCCGACGAGGCGGACGTGGCCCGCATGGTGGAGACAGTCGTGTCGCGACACGGCGGACTGCACGTCGCGGTGAACAACGCGGGGACGCTGGGTGCTCCGGCGCCCCTGGCCGACCTCGACGAGGCCACCTGGTCGTCGGTGCTGGGCACCAACCTCACCGGCACCTGGCTGTCGATGAAGCACGAGATCCGTCACATGCGGGCCAACGGGGGCGGCGTCATCGTCAACATCGCCTCCAACGTCGGGCCGCACATCACGAAGCCCGGCGTGGGCGCGTACGGGGCCTCGAAGGCCGGCGTGCTCGCCCTGACCAGGGCGGCGGCGCTGGAGTGCGTCGGCGACGGTGTGCGCGTCAGCGCGGTCAGCCCCGGCGCGGTGGACACGCCGATGTCGATGCGTCCCGGGGAGACCGAGGAGGACCGGGCCGCGCGCATGCGCGAGACCATCCCCGCCGGCCGGGTGGCGACCACCGAGGAGATCGCGGCGACGGTGCGCTGGCTGGCCTCGGACGAGGCGAGTTTCGTGATCGGGCGCGACATCGTCATCGACGGCGGCGCCAGCGCCTGAGAGACGCGGACGCGAGGGTGCGGCAATATTTGACCTTGAGTTACAAAACAACCTAGGGTGATGTCATGGGTCGTCCCAGGAAGTTCGATCCCGAGGTCGCCGTCGAGCGGGCCATGGGGGTGTTCTGGCGCAAGGGGTACGCCGGGACGTCCCCGCAGGACCTGGTCGACGCGCTCGGGATCGGGCGGGGCAGCCTGTACAACGCCTTCCAGGGCAAGAACCAGCTCTTCCAGCGGGTCCTCGTGCGCTACCACGACCAGGAGGCCGTGCGCCTGATCGAGTTGCTCGACCGGCCGGGTCCGGTGCGGGAGCGGCTGCGGTCCGCCCTGGAGACGATCATCGAGGCGGACTTCGCCGACCCGGACCGCCGTGGCTGCCTCGCCGTGAACACCGCGATCGAACTCGCGGGGCGCGACGAGGAGGCCACCCGGCTGGTGCGGCGGATGTTCGACCGCCTGGAGTCGACGTTGCGCGCGTTGGTCGAGGAGGGGCAGCGGTCGGGTGAGATCGACCGGGGTCGGGATCCCGCTGCCGTGGCCGGGTTCCTGTTGAGCGCCATCAACGGCATGCGGGTGCTCACCAAGACCGCCGAGAGTCCCGACCAGCTCCGCCGCATCGTCGACGCCACGCTCGACCTGCTCTGACCCACCCCGGTCCCCCGCGACGCCGTCGCGTCGCGGGGTTCCGTTCGCTCCAGTTTTGTAACTACAGGTCAAGAATGGAGTTCCCGTGGACCTGCACCTGTCCGGCCGGACCGCGCTCGTCACCGGAGCCAGCAAGGGCATCGGCCTGGCCATCGCCCGCCTGCTCCGCGCCGAGGGCATGCGCGTGGTCGGCGCCTCCCGCACCGTCACGCCGGAGCTGGCCGCGCTCGACGTCGAGACGGTGACGGTCGACCTGACCGAACCCGACGCGGGCCAGCGCCTGGTCGCCGCGGCCCTCGACCGGCTCGGCGGGATCGACCTGCTGGTGAACAACGCCGGCGGCGCGGAGAACGCCACCCACACCGACGGCTTCCTGTCGATCGACGACGCCGCGTGGCAGCGCACCCTCGACCTCAACCTGATGAGCGCGGTGCGCGTGACCAGGGCCGCGCTGCCCAGCGTGGTCGAGCGGCGAGGAGTGATCATCAACATCTCCTCGATCGGCGCCCGCTTCGCCCACCCGCCGGTGGACTACGGCGCGGCCAAGGCCGCGCTCACGAACCTGAGCAAGGCATGGGCCGAGGAGTTCGGACCGAGGGGCGTGCGGGTGAACACCGTCTCGCCCGGCCCCACGCTCACCCAGAACTGGAAGGACCCCGAGGGCTTCGCCGGCGACCTGGCCAGGGCCGCCGGGCTCGGCCACGCCGAGTTCCTGGCCTCCCTGCCGGAGACCATGGGCATCACGACCGGGCGGCTCGCCGAGCCCGAGGAGGTCGCGGCACTGGTCGCCTTCCTGGCCTCGCCGCACGCCGCCAACATCACCGGCGTCGACTACCGCGTCGACGGAGGCGTGATCAAGGCCGTGTGACGTGACCGCGTGGTGACCACGGGTGGGGAGCCGACCCCCAGTCTCGGCTCCCCACCCGCTCCCCACCCCGGTCGCCCTCCACCCTGGTCTGCCACCGCGACCAGGTCCTCCCGCCACGGCGGGACCGTGTCCCTCTCCAGAGGGAGACCGAGGGTCCGACACACGACGGAGGTCGGCGGGATGGTGGTCTGACAGACTTCGGAGCGTGTCCGCCGTCGCCACCCGATGGACGCACCGGATGGTGCGTCCGTTCCTCACCAGGGCCACCTACGGCAGGTGGGTGTTCCTGTTGCTCGGTGGCGTCTTCCTGGTCCCCTACGTCGCGCTCTACGCGATGCTGTTCCGGCTGCTCACCGCCGAGCTGCACGGCTCGGACCGCTCGGTGGGCGCGGTGCTCAGCGTCATCGCCGTCGCGATCTCCTGGATGCCGGCGTTCATCCCCGGCGTCCGCGTACTGGAGGCCGCGGCCGCCCGCGCCCTGCTCGACGCCGACGTGCCCCCGGAGGTCGGCGCGCCCACCTCGTGGAGCGCGCGGTGGCGCGCGGCGGCCTGGTTCGTGCTGCACATGGTCGCCGGCGGGCTGCTGACCCTGCTGTTGCTGGTGGTCCTCCCGTTCGCCGTCCTGTTCCTCGTCGGCCCCTACGGGGGCGGCGACCCGATGCTCGACGCCCTGGGTGTGCGACTGGACGGCGTGTTCCCGCTGGTGTGGGTGCCGCTGGCCGGGTTGGTCGTCATCGTGGGCACCTTCCACCTCGGCGGCGCGGTCGGCGCGTGGCTCGGCCGGTGCGCCCCGGCGTTCCTGGGGCCCTCCGCCGCCGAGCGGCTGGCGGAGCTGGCCGAGCAGGCCGACCAGCTCGCCGAACGCAACCGGCTGGCCAGGGAGCTGCACGACTCCGTCGGCCACGCGTTGACGATCACCACGCTCCAGGCCAGCGCCGCGCACCGCCTGCTGGAGACCGACCGCGAGTTCGTCCGCGACGCGTTGCTGGCGATCGAGGAGACCGGGCGGAGCGCGTTGGAGGACCTCGACCACGTCCTGGGGCTGCTGCGGGACGGCGCGGCCTCCACCAAGCCGCAGCCCACCCTCGCCGACCTCGACCGGCTGCTGGCCAAGACCCGGTCGACCGGGGTGACGGTCGACGCCCGCATGACGGGCGACGTGCGCAGGGTCCCGCTGGTGGTCTCCCGCGAGGCCTACCGGATCGTGCAGGAGGGGCTGACCAACGCGCTGCGCCACGCCGGGAAGGTGCCGGTGACCGTGCGGCTCGCGGTCGACGTCGACGAGTTGGAGCTGGAGATGAGCAATCCGATCGACACCGCGCCCAGGAAGAGGGCGCGCGACGGCGGTGGCCGCGGCCTGAAGGGGATCAACGAGCGGGTCGCGATCCTGCGCGGCGCGGCCTCCGCCGGACCCGAGGACGGCCGGTGGCGCGTGGTGGTCCGACTCCCGCTGCGGGCGGCGTGATGGGCACGCGCGTGCTGCTCGTCGACGACGAGGACCTGGTGCGGACCGGCCTGCGGGCGATCATCGACGCGGAGCCGGACCTGTCCGTGGTGGGCGAGGCCGCCGACGGCGCCGAGGTCGGGCCGCTGGTGCGCCGGCTCCGCCCGGACGTGGTGCTCATGGACGTGCGGATGCCGGCGGTGGACGGCATCCAGGCCACCCGGCACATCCTGGACTCCGTCCCCGAGCCGCCCAAGATCCTGGTCGTCACGACGTTCGAGAACGACGACTACGTCTACGAGGCGTTGCGCGCCGGGGCGAGCGGTTTCCTGCTCAAGCGGGCCCGGCCGAGCGAGATCGTGCAGGCGGTGCGGGTCGTCGTGCAGGGCGACTCGCTGCTGTTCCCGACGGCGATCCGCAACCTCGCGGCGCGCAGCCGCAGTCGGGAGGCCGAGGACGGCC
The DNA here is from genome assembly GCF_024171885.1 of Streptoalloteichus tenebrarius. Taxonomy (GTDB): domain Bacteria; phylum Actinomycetota; class Actinomycetes; order Mycobacteriales; family Pseudonocardiaceae; genus Streptoalloteichus; species Streptoalloteichus tenebrarius. The sequence continues at coordinate 145,077 of NZ_JAMTCP010000002.1, forward strand.
TGCGGCGGGCGCAGCTCACCGAGCGGGAGGCCGAGGTGCTGCGGGCGATGGCGCGGGGGATGTCGAACGCCGAGATCGCCGCCGAGCTGTTCGTCAGCGTGCAGACGGTGAAGACGCACGTCAGCAACGTGCTGGCCAAGCTCCAGGCCAGGGACCGCATCCAGGCCGTGATCGCCGCCTACGAGTCGGGGTTCGTCTCGCCCCGGTGAGGCGCCGGTGGCGCCCAGCGGGTTCCGGCGGCGCTGGCCCGGTACAGGTCGCGGAGTAGCGCGACCTCCGCGCCGTGGTGGTGCACCTCCCGGTTGATGTGCAGCACGAGCGCCGCCAGCGGGTAGGCGGCGAACGGACCCTCGGCGGGGCCGCAGGGGCGGGCCAGGTCGTCCTCGTCGAGGGTCGCCAGTCCCGCGGCCCAGGCCGCGTGGTGGCGGTCCAGGAAGTCGAGGCCGGCGGCGGCGGTGCCGGGCCAGTCGACGGTGTCGAGGTCGAACGAGCCGTCCCCGAAGTGCCGGCTGGCGCGCATGCCCAGCACCGGGCCGCCGATGTGCGCGATCCGCCACGCGATCGTGGTCACCGGCGGCGGGGACGGCTCCGGCCACACCCAGTCGCAGACATGGCGTCCGCCGCTGGTCGGGCGCACCGACCAGCACCCCGCCACCGGTTCCCACAGGTACTCGTCGTCGGTCAGGCCGGCCAGCCTGGGCCGGAACTGGTTGGTCCAGTACCAGTCCAGTTGGGCGACGAGCTCGGACCGCCAGTCCACCGGCATGGGGGCCTCCCCGGGCGCCGACCGTCGTGTCCTCCGAGCGTACGGCCGACGTTCCGCGCGCGCGTGGCGTCGTCGCAGAACCCGGCGCGCACCCCGGCGCGCGACAGCTCAGCCAGCTCGGCCGGGGACACGCCGACCTCCGTGTGGCACAACGGGTACTCGTGGTTCAGGTCGGTGTCGGACATGCCGGGGTCGTCGGTGGCGAGCGTGACCGGGACGCCGGCGGCCAGCAGCCGGGGCAGCGGGTGCTCTGCCAGGGAGCGCACCGCCCTGGTCCGCACGTTCGACGGCGGGCAGACCTCCAGCGCGATGCCGCGCTCGGCGAGGTGCTCCAGCAGGCGCGGGTCGTCGACCGCGGTGATGCCGTGCCCGATCCGCTCCGCGCCCCGCTCGCGCAGCGCGGACCACACCGGCTCTGGGCCGGTCGTCTCCCCGGCGTGCGGCAGGCTGCGCAACCCGGCCGCCCTGGCCCGGTCGAACGCCTCGCGGAACAGCTCGGGGGCCGACCTCCAGGCCACCGAGCCCGAACCCGACCGCGCCCTCCGGGCGGTGGCGCAACACCCAGTCCACGGTGTCGAGCCCGGCCCCTTCTCCCCGGGGATGTCGAAGATCCAGACCAGTTCGACGCCGTGCTCGTCGTCGGCGCGGCGCCGGCCCACCGCCCATGCCTCGGTTAGCTGGTGAGGTGCGCGAAGTCGGTGAACTCGGAGAACCGGCGCGGGCGCTCGGGGTCGGTCGGCACGGCGAGGGCAGGCTCGGGGCGGTCGGCGTGCCGGCGGGCGAGGGCCAGGACGGTGTCGACGGAGGCCGATCCCACGAGGTGGACGTGCGGTTCGACCTTGGGCAGCGCGTCGACGAACGACCGGAGGTCAGCGGACGTGGCGGCGCCTTTCCTGGAACGGGGAGGAACGGGGCGGCAACGGCGACGGGCGGCGGTGGGACGCCCTCGCGTCTCACCAGGCCAGCTCGCCCCGCGAGTGGTCCTCGCCGTCCAGCGGCAGGGGAAGAAGGCCGGCCGGGTACGGGTCCACGGCGGGGAGTCTCGCGGACCGGGGCCGGGGCGTGTCAACCGACTTTGGTGTCCACTGTGGACGACGAAAGGGGGATTGACACCGGCCGCGCGCGCGGTGAGGGTGCCACAAGCCGAAGGACCGGAGATCCCGGGAGTTGCCCATGAGATCCGCACGTTCCGCTCTGCTCGCCGCCGTGGTGGCGTTGCCGATGACCGCGTTGACAGGGGGAGTCGCGTCCGCCGCGCCACCGGGTCCCGTCTTCGCCGACGGCCAGGCCCAGCCCGTGTTCGACCCGGCCGACGTGGTCAGGGAGGACGTGTGGGTGCGCGCCCCGGTCGACAGCGACGGCGACGGGCGCGACGACGAGGTGCACCTGGAGGTCGTGCGGCCCCGCGCCACCGACCAGGGCCTGCGGGTGCCGGTGGTCTACCAGGCCAGCCCCTACTTCTCCGGCGGCAACGACGTGACCAACCACAACGTCGACGTCGAGCTGCACGTGCCGGACCGCCACGGCCATCCCGGCGGACGCGACGGGAAGCGCCACGGCGTGGCGGGCGACGAGCGGGTCGCGGCCGCGCTCGGCACGGGCCCGAACGCGGTGCCGATCGGTTGGCAGTACGAGCAGTTCTTCGTCGCCCGCGGCTACGCCGTGGTCTACGGCGAGTCGTTGGGCACCGGCAAGTCCACCGGGTGCCCGACGACGGGCGGCCGCAACGAGACCATCGGCGCGAAGTCGGTCGTCGACTGGCTCAACGGTCGGACGAGCGCCAGGAACGCCAAGGGCGAGCCGGTCCGCGCCGGATGGACCACGGGCAAGACCGGCATGATGGGCGTGTCGTACAACGGCACGCTGCCGAACGCGGTGGCCACCACGGGCGTGAAGGGCCTGGAGGCCATCGTCCCAATCGGCGCGATTTCGAGCTGGTACGACTACTACCGCGCCGACGGCGCCGTCGTCGCCCCCGGCGGGTACCAGGGCGAGGACGCCGACGTGCTGGCCGAGTACGTCCACACCCGCGCCGACCGCGAGATCTGCAAGCCGGTGCTCGAACGGCTCGCCAAGGAGCAGGACCGGGTCACCGGCGACTACAGCGGGTTCTGGGACGAGCGGAACTACCTCAACGACGTCGGCAAGGTGCGCGCGGCGGTGCTCGCCGTGCACGGCCTCAACGACTGGAACGTCAAGACCAAGCAGGTGGCCCAGTGGTACGAGGCGCTGAAGCAGCGCGGCGTGCCCCACAAGATCTGGCTGCACCAGTCCGGCCACGTCGACCCGCTGAGCCTGCGCCGCGAGGAGTGGCTGCGCACGGTCAACCGGTGGTTCACCCGCTACCTGCACGGCCAGCACAACGGTGTGGAGTCCGAGCCGAGGGCCACGCTCCAGCGCGAGGACAAGTCCTGGGTGGACGAGGCCGAGTGGCCCGCTCCCGGCACGGCCGAGGCCGAGCTGCGGCTGCGGCCGGGCGGCCCGACCACCGGCGGGCTCAGCCCGCACGGCCGGCGGCCCGGCGCGCCCGTGGCGGAGAAGCTGACCGACGACGCCACGAAGCGCGCCGAGGACTTGGCCTCGGCGGCCAGCTCCCCGAACCGCCTGGCCTACCTGACCGAGCCGGCGCGCGCCGAGGTGCGGGTCAGCGGCACGACGAAGGTGGACGCCCGACTGTCCTTCGACCGCCCGGCGGCGAACGTGACCGCGCTGCTGGTGGACCGCGCGCCGGACGGCTCGACGCACGTGATCACGCGTGGCTGGACCGACCCGCAGAACCGGCACGGCGCCGACCACACGCAGCCGCTGCGCCCCGGCCAGTGGTACCGCGTCGGGGTGGAGATGCAGCCCGACGACTACGTCCTGAAGCCGGGCCACCGGCTGGGCCTCGTGGTGCTGTCCAGTGACCACGACTTCACCCTCCGGCCCAAGCCGGGCGCCGGCGTCACCGTGGACGTCACGAACACGCGGCTGGTGCTGCCGGTGGTGGGTGGTGCCCGCTCGCTGTTCCGTTCCCTCGGCTGATTCCCTCGTCTGTTCGAACGCGCCCGCGCCGGCCTCCGGCGCGGGCGCGTTCGCGTCGCCGCCCCACGCCTTCCCGATCGGGCGTCGGCCGAACAAGACCATTCGGGTGCCGTTCACCTTCTCGGCTGGTCAGTTGTCACCCACACACGGTCTGATCTAGTCAGGCGTTTTCGGGTCCTGCCCTCGGGGAGGCGCTGATGTCCGGTCGGCTCGCCGCACTCGTGCTCACCGTCGCCACGGCCTCGGCGCTCCTCGCCGGTCCGGCAGGGGGCGCCGAGGCCCCGTTGGGGCCCCGGCCCGTGGAGGACGCGCCGGAGGGGTCCCCGGGGGAACGCGCGACGGTGCTCAGCGCGCCCGGCCGGTTCCGCTCCGCCGCCGTGGAGGACGGCATCGAGACCGACCGGGTGGAGTCCAGCGTCGCGCCCGGCCTGACCCTCACCCAGTTCGACCAGTTCGCCGCCCGGGGGTGGGCGCGGGGCGACGCCCTGTCCGTCGACCTGGGCGAACCCGCGTTGCACGCGCGCTATCTCGGCCCCCACGGGGTTTCGGCCCGTGAGCCGTTGTCGGAGCAGGCCGCGTCCGCCGGCGCGATCGCGGGAGTGAACGGGGACTTCTTCGACATCAACGCGACCGGGGCGCCGCTCGGGGTCGGCGTGTCGGACGGACGCCTGCTCCACGGGCCGGCCCAGGGACACAACGGCGTGGTCGCGGTCGACGACCACCAGCGGCTCGGCCGGGTGGCCGAGATCTTCCTCCACGGCGCGATCACCCTGCCCGACGGGCGGGAACTGGCCACGACGAACCTCAACTCCCCGGTGGTGGCGGAGAACGGCATCGGCCTCTACACCTCCTTGTGGGGCCCGGCATCCCGCCACACCGCCGTGGGGGAGGCGCGGAACACCGTCGAGATCGAACTCCAGGACGACGTGGTCGTCGCGGTGCGGTCACGACCGGCCGAGGGGCCGATTCCCGCCGGCAGGACGGTGGTCCTCGCGCGTGACGCCGGAGCCGAAGCGTTGGCCGGAGTCAAGGCCGGCGACCGTGTGCGCGTGCGGTACCAGCCTCGTGGCGACGCGGCCAGCGTGGCGGTGGGAGGGCTCCAGGTCCTCGTGCGCGACGGAGTCGTGCAGCCGCTCGACGACACCGCCATGCACCCCCGCACGGCGGTCGGGTTCTCCGCCGACGGCCGTCGGATGACGATGGTGACGGTGGACGGGCGACAGGCGGACAGCCGGGGCATGACCCTGCTGGAGCTCGCCCGCCTGATGCGCTCGCTCGGCGCGCACCACGCGCTGAACCTCGACGGCGGCGGCTCCTCGACCCTGTTGGCGCGGCAACCGGGCGACAGCGCCGTGACCGTCCACAACGCGCCGTCGGACGGCGGCGAACGCCCAGTGCCCAACGGCCTCGGCATCACGGCTTCCGGCAGTGGCCGCCTCGCCGGTTTCCGCGTGGCTCCGGCCGTCCCCGGGCGACACGCCGAGCGCGTCCTCGCCGGCCTGACCCGCCGGATGGTGGCGCACGGCCATGACGAGGTGGGCGGACCCGTGGTGACCGAACCCCGGTGGCGGGTCGTGCCGTCGTCGGCGGCCTCGGTGGAGGGGCGGCAGGAGACCGCGGTGTTCCGGGCGGGTCACCCGGGCACGGCGACGGTCGTGGCCGGCCAGGGCCGGGTCGAGGGCAGAACCGAGCTGACCGTGCTGGGGCCGCCGGTGCGCGTCGCCACGGACGCCGGGCGCGTCTCCCTGTCGGGCCAGGGAGCGCGGGGCCGGTTCCGGGTCCTCGGCCACGACGCGGAGGGGTTCGGCACGTGGGTCGAACCCGGCGACGTGGCGCTCGACTACGACCAGCGGGTCGTGCGGATCAGTCCGGACCGGGACGGGTTCGTCGTCGAGGCCGTGACGGAGTCGGGCGCGACGACCGTGACGGCCAGGGTGGGTGGGCTGGTCACGCGCTTCGGGGTCACCGTCGGCACCCGTCCCCACCTTCTGTCCACAATGGACAAGATCGGGGAGTGGCTGGCCAGTGTCCACCCGGCGGTGGTCGGCGCTCGTCTGTCCACTGCGGACGGTCGATCCGGGGACGGAGGCGCTGTCGCGCTGGACTACCGACTCACCGGCACCACCGCGACCAGGGCGGCCTACGTCAACGCCGCACCAGCGCTGGCCCTTCCTGAGGGCACCCAACGGGTCGGAGTGTGGACACAGGGCGACGGGCGCGGCGCGTGGCTGCGCATGACGCTACTGGACGCCACCGGCACCGCGGCCACGGTCGATCTCGCGCGGAGTGTGGACTGGACCGGGTGGCGGTACGTCGACGCGGCCGTGCCGCCGGGGCTCACCGGAGCCATCCGGCTCTCCCGGATCTACGTGGTCGAGACCGACCGGAACCGGCAGTACGAAGGCAGGGTCGTCCTCGACGACCTGACCGCCCACCTCGCGCCGCCGCTGGACGTCCCGCCGGATCCCGCGCCGCACGACGCGGCCGTGGTGACCGACGGCGACCTCGACGCCAGGCCGGGAGCGCTGCGGGTCGCCGTGGTCAGCGACGCCCAGTTCACCGCCGACGCCCCCGACGGCCCGCTGGTGGCCCAGGCCCGCCGGACCTTCCGCGAGGCCCTCGCCGCGCGGCCGGACCTCGTGCTGGTCAACGGGGACCTCGTGGACCGGGGCACGGCCGCCGACTTCGCCCTGGCCCGCCGGGTGCTGGACGAGGAACTGGGCGACCGCGTGCCGTGGCACTACCTGCCGGGCAACCACGAGACCTACGGCCCCGGCGACACCTCCGAGTTCCGCGCCAGGTTCGGGGACACGCACCGCGTGGTCGACCTGCGGGGGACACGCCTGGTGCTGCTGGACTCCTCGCTCGGCTCACTGCGCGCGGGCGGCTTCGACCAGGTCCGCATGCTCCGCGACGCCCTGGACCGCGCGGCGGCGGACCCCGGCGTGCGCGCGCTCGTCGTCACCATGCACCACCCGGTCGACGACCCCGGGCCGTCGGACACCTCCGAGCTGACCGACCCGAAGGAGGGAGAGCTGCTCACCCGCTGGCTCGCGACGTTCCGCGCCCAGACCGGCAAACCAACCGCGTTGGTCGCCGCGCACGCCGGGCTCTTCCACGCCAGCCGCGTCGACGGCGTGCCCCTGTTGATCAACGGCAACTCGGGGAAGGCCCCGGCGGCGGCGCCCGGCGACGGCGGCTTCACGGGCTGGACGCTGCTGCGCGTCGACCCGGCCGACGGGGTGCGCGCCGAGTTCCGCCCCCACGTCGACAGGCTGGAGCTGACGGCCCCGGAGCGGCTGGCGGCGGGGGAGAGCGGCGAGGCGCGGGCCGTGGTGACGCAGGACGGCCGCCGGGTGCCGGTCGCCTACCCGGTCGGCGCGGACTGGGCCGGCTCGCCGGAGCTGCACGTCGGCCCGGCCGACGGGGCGTCGTCCCGGCACGTCGCGGCGTTCGATCCGGCATCCGGGCGGCTGGTGGCGCTGCGGCCGGGGCGGGTCGAGATCGCCGTGACCGTGAACGGCACGCGGACGACGCGGACGGTCGAGATCCACTGACCCGACCGGGGTTCGGCTCGGCGACGTGCCCAGCCCGCGCCTCGCGCGGAACGGAAACCACGAGCAGCCAACCGCGTGATCCGTCGCGGTCGTCCCGCCGCCCACCCCTCCCCAGGAGACAGCCCCCACCCGCCCTGGGGGGCGAGCCCCGCTCCAGCCTACCGGCGAACACCCCGCACCCGAAAAGCACGCCAGTCCGCTGTGGACAACTCCATCCCCTGTGGACAAACCCATCGCCCAACCCGGCGACATGCTTGACATCAGAGGAAAAACGAGCCCAACACCCGCCGTCGGGCCGAGAACGCGATCACCGCAGGACAGCCCCCACCCGCCCTGGGGGGCGAGCCCCGCTCCAGCCTATCCGCCCACCACGCGGCGTCCAAGGGCATCACGCTCCGCTGTGGATAACTCAGGGCCCTGTGGATAACTCCGGAAACCGCCACACCAGACGGAGAAACCAACCCCACCCGCAGCCGCCCTGATCACCAACCCGGGTGAGGGACGACCACGGGTGCCGGGCGACGAGGTACGAACAGGGACACTCGCCAAACACGGCGCACGGGGCGCCGCACGATAGCACCGAGGGCCGACAGAACCTCTTTCCCCAGGCGAAAATCCGGCCTACTTATCCACATCGCCCTATCGGGCTACCGTCGGCGGAGGCCTCTCCTCGAGTTGTCCACAGGGACGGCGAAGCCGGCTTGGCGTCGTCGGCCAGGACCGCGATCGTCGTGCCATGACCACGCCGCCCCACGCCGACATCCGGCTCCGCGACCCTGGCGACCTCGTCGCCGCCGTTCCCCCTCTGCTCGGATTCCACCCCCACGAGTCCCTCGTCGTGATCGCCCTCGGCGGCGAGGAGCCCCACCAGCTCGGCGTCTGCCTGCGCGCCGACCTCGTGCCCCCGGAACACCACCACGACCTCGCGGAGAAGCTCCTCAGACCCCTGCTCAGCCATCGGGCCAGGGGGGTGTTCCTCCTGGTCGTCGGAGGCGGCGGTGCCGACCCGCCCGTCCATCTCCCGCAGCGCGAGCTGGTCGCCGTGGTCGACCGGGTCCTCGACGGCGGTGGCGTGCCCGTCCTGCACTCCCTCTGGACCGCGAAGATCGAGGCGGGCGCGCCGTGGTGCTGTTACCACGAGCCGGACTGCGCGGGAACGGTCCCCGATCCGGCGAGCACCCCGACGGCCGCCGCGGCCGCCGTCGCCGGGTGGGTCACCTTCGACACCCGGGAGGACGTCGCGGCCCAGCTCGCTCCCGAGGACGCCGAGACCATGTCCCGCCGCGCCGCGCTGCTGACCTCCGCCACCGCTGAGGCGGAGCAGGACCGGGTGCTGTCCGGGGCGGCGGCGGCCCGCCGGGACCTCGCGACCGTGCGGGACGCCGTCCGCGCCACGGCCGAGGGGCGGCTGGAACTCGACGACGCGACGGTGATCCGCCTGGCCGTGGCCCTGTCCGACCCGCGCGTCCGCGACGCGTGCCTGTCCTGGGGCGGCGGCGACGCGGCCGCCGCCGCGGAACGGCTTTGGCTCGGGCTCGTGCGGGCGACCCCGCCCCCGGAACGGGCCGAACCGGCCAGCCTGCTCGCGATCGCCGCCTACGTCAGGGGCGACGGCGCGTTGGCCGCCATCGCGGTGGACGTCGCGGAGGAGGCGCGGCCAGGACACCGCGTGGCCACGTTGCTCAGGACCGCGCTCCAGATCGGTGTCCCGCCGGCCCGGGTCGCGGAGTTGGCCGAGGACGCCGCCACCGACGCGCGAATCCAGATCGAGGAGGACGAGACATGGTGAGCCGGCTCGGGACACGCCCCGGGAAACGCTTCGGAAAGCACACGTCGCGGGTCCCCACACCCCGCCTGCGGCGAGGAGAAGGCCCGCGACGTGCGGAAACGATTGACAGGGACGCCCCGTCACGCCCCCTGTCGGGCCCGGGTGAACTCCCAGGCGTCACGGACGATGTCGGCCAGGTCCTGCCGCTGCGGCTTCCAGCCGAGTTCCTGCCGGGCCAGCTCGCTGGAGGCGACCAGCACGGCCGGGTCACCGGCCCGACGCGGCGCGACCACGGCCGGGACCGGGTGGCCGGTCACCGCGCGGCAGGTGTCGATCACCTGGCGCACGGAGAAGCCGGTGCCGTTGCCGAGGTTGTAGACGCGGTGCCGGCCGGGGACGGAGGTCTCCAGCGCGAGCAGGTGCGCCTCGGCGAGGTCGAGCACGTGGATGTAGTCCCGGACGCAGGTGCCGTCCTCGGTCGGCCAGTCGTCGCCGTAGATCTGCACCTGCTCCCGCTGGCCCAACGCGACCTGGAGGACGATCGGGATCAGGTGGGTCTCCACCGTGTGCCGCTCGCCGAACCGGTCGTAGGCGCCGGCCACGTTGAAGTAGCGCAGGCTGGTCGCGGCCAGGCCGTGGGCCGCCGCGTAGGAGGTGATCGCCTGGTCGATGGCCAGCTTCGTGGCGCCGTAGGTGTTCGTCGGCCGCGTCGGCGCGGTCTCCCGGATCGGGGACTCCTCCGGCTCGCCGTAGGTCGCCGCCGTCGACGAGAACACCAGCCGGGACACCCCGTTCTCGTGCATCGCGTCGAGCAGCCGCAGCGACGTCACCACGTTGCCCTGCCAGTACTTGGCCGGGTCCTGCATGGACTCGCCCACCAGGGACTTGGCGGCGAAGTGCAGCACGCCGTCGAAGCCCTCCGCCAGCAGCGGACCGGCCACGTCGCCGACGTCGCCCTGCACGAAGCGGCACCCCTCCGGCACCGCGTCGGCGTGGCCGGTGGACAGGTCGTCCAGCACGACCACCTCGTGTCCGGCTTCCAGCAGCCGCGCCGCGCACACACTGCCGACGTAGCCCGCTCCGCCCGTCACGAGCAGCTTCACGCCCGATTCCCGCCTTCCCCTGTCATGGTTTTCCTGTCGAGATCCTGTCGACCCGGTTCCGTCGGTCGTCCCCCCGGAACCGTTCTCACGTGTCGGTGGCCCCGCCGGCCCTGCCCCGCCGCGCGCCCGCGGTCAGTCCTCCCGGCCGGCGCCCGCCGAGGGCACCGCGGTGAACAGTCGGGGAGCGGTGAAGCCCCGCGCCGCGTACGCCTCGGTCACGGCGTGTTCGACCGCGTCGAGCTTCGAGGTGGAGACCAGCGCGATCGCCGAGCCGCCGAACCCTCCGCCGGTCATCCGCGCGCCCAGCGCCCCGGTGTTCAGCGCTGCCTCCACGGCCACGTCCAGCTCCTCGCACGAGACGCGGTAGTCGTCGCGGAGGCTGGTGTGCGAGGCGGTGAGCAGCGGGCCCACCTCGGCCAGCCGGCCCGCGCGCAGCGCGGCCACGGTGGCGAGGACCCGCTCGTTCTCGGTCACCACGTGCCGCACGAGCGGGCGGAGTTCCTCGGGCAGCCGGTCCGTGGCGGCCGGCAGCTCCTCGACGCCGACGTCCCGCAGGGCCGGCACGCCGAGCAGCTCGGCCGCCCGCTCGCAGCCCCGCCGCCGGTCGCCGTAGCCGGACTCGCTGAGCGAGTGGCTGGCCCTGGTGTCGATCACCAACACGGCCAGCTCGTCCCGCGCGGCGTCGAACGGCACCTGCTCGCCGTGCCCGGACCGCACGTCCAGGAACAACACGTGCTCGCTGGCGCACCGCAGGGACGCGGTCTGGTCGAGCAGCCCGGTCGGCGCGCCGACGAAGTCGTTCTCCGCCCGCTGCACCCACCGCGCCACCTCGTCCCGGCTGGGCGAGCCCTCGCTGTCGGGTGTCAGCCCGGCCAGGTCGAGCAACGCCAGCGCCACGGCGCACTCCAGCGCGTGCGAGGAGGACAGCCCCGCCCCGGTCGGCACGTCGCTGGCGAGCATGACGTCCGCCCCGGTGAGGGGGACGCCCTCCCCGCGCAGCGCCCACGCCACGCCGGCCGGGTAGGCGGCCCAGCCGCTCACCCCGCCCGGCGCGAGGTCGGCGATCCGTACGGGCTCGGCCCGCCGCGGCACGCCGTCCTCGCCGAGGGTGGCCACCGCCAGCACACCGTCGGTCCGCCGGCCCACAGCCGCCGCCGTGCGGTGCGGCAACGCGAACGGCAGCACGAACCCGTCGTTGTAGTCGGTGTGCTCGCCGATGAGGTTCACGCGGCCCGGGGCCGACCACACGCTGTCCGGCGCGCGGCCGTGCTCCGCGGCGAAGGCCGCCGCGGCCCGCCCGCCCGGCCTCACCGCGTGCGCACCAGGACGGCGTGCGCGATCTCGGACGGCAGCCGCGCGGTGCCGTCCTCCCCCCGCACGTCGATCGCCCCGTCCGGGTCGCCGCCGACGGTCACGCGCCCACCGGGCACGACACCGGCCTGCTTGAACTCGGCCATCAGCTCGGGGTCGAGCTGCACGTGCTCGGCGATGCGGCAGATCTCCACCTGCCCGCCGCCGCCCCGCGCCACCTCGTCCAGCCGACGCAGGTCGGCCTCCAGCGGCGGGGCCGGCTCGCCCACGCCCAGCTCGTCCAGACCCGGGATGGGGTTGCCGTACGGCGAGGTCGTCGGGTGCCCGAGGAGCTGGACGAGCTTGCGCTCGACCGCCTCGCTCATGACGTGCTCCCAGCGGCACGCCTCCTCGTGCACGTGCTCCCACTCCAGTCCGATGACATCCACCAGCAGGCGCTCGGCGAGCCGGTGCTTGCGCATCACCGCGATGGCGCGCGCCCTGCCCGACTCGCTGAGCTCCAGGTGCCGGTCGTCGGCGACCACGAGCAGCCCGTCCCGCTCCATGCGCGCCACGGTCTGGCTCACGGTCGGCCCGCTCTGGCCCAGTCGCTCGGCGATCCGGGCCCGCAGCGGGACGACGCCTTCCTCCTCAAGCTCGTAGATCGTCTTGAGGTACATCTCAGTGGTGTCGATGAGGTCGTTCACAACCGGTTCCCCTTCGTCACCTGCGATGCTAGTCGCCTCCGCCGACCGTCCGACGCGCACGGGCGGCCAGCCTCCGGCCGGGCGGCGCGCACGCGGCGACGCGGGGTCGGGTGACCGGGCGGCGCGCGGGGGTTGGGCCGGGCCGCCCGCGGGTGCAGGATGGGCCGCGTGGCTGCGCTGATCACTCCCGCCGAGCTGGCCGAGGCGCTGGCCGGCGAGCACCCCCCGGTGTTGCTGGACGTGCGGTGGCGACTGGGCGGCCCGCCCGGTCGGGCCGAGTACGAGCGCGGCCACCTGCCGGGCGCGGTGTTCGTCGACCTGGACACCGAGCTGGCCGCGCCCCCTGGGCCGAACGGTCGGCACCCCCTGCCCGACCCGGACGCCCTCCAGTCCACCCTGCGTCGCGCCGGCGTGCGCTCCGACCGGCCCGTTGTGATCTACGACACGGCGGACGGCTCGGTGGCCGCCCGCGCCTGGTGGTTGCTGCGCTGGGTGGGGCACGACGCGGTGTCCGTGCTCGACGGCGGCTACACCGCGTGGGTGGCCGAGGGGCGGCCGGTGACCACGGACGAGCCCCGCCCCGAGCCGGGTGATCTCACGGTCCGGCCGGGCACGCTCCCCGTGGTCGACGCCGACGGGGCCGCCGACCTCGCCAGGGCCGGCGTGCTGCTGGACGCCAGGGCGCCGGAGCGCTACCGGGGTGATGTCGAGCCGGTCGACCCGCGCGCGGGGCACGTGCCGGGCGCGCGCAACGCCCCGTTCTCCGAGCACGTCGACGGGACCGGCCGGTGGCGGTCGCCCGAGGAGCTGCGGGAGCGGTTCGCCGCGCTGGGCGTGGGCCGGGACGGCCCGGTCGGCGCGTACTGCGGTTCCGGCGTGACGGCCTGCTCGGTCCTGCTCGCGCTGGAGGTGGCCGGGCTGTCCACGCCGGAGCGCCCGGCCGTGCTCTACGCCGGTTCCTGGTCGCACTGGTCCGCCGACCCGACCCGCCCGGCGGCGACCGGCGACCAGCCCGGCTGAACCGGGGCTCGCCCGAGCGCGGAGGGGCGCTGTTCCCGGCCCGTTCCTGGTCCGAGAAGCCCGAAGACCTCCGCGTCGGGCCGGAGCGCGGGTAGGTTCTCGCCATGGGTGCTCGGGCGGCGATCGTGTGGGACGCGGCGTTCCTCGGCTACGACCTGGGCGGGGACCACCCGCTCGACCCGATCCGGCTCGACCTGACGATGCGCATGGCCACGGCCTTCGGCCTGCTCGACGGCGTGGAGACGGTGCCGCCGCGCCCGGCCACCGACGACGAGCTGGAGCGGGTGCACACCCCCGCGTACGTGGCCGCCGTGCGGGCCGCGCCGACGGCCGGCTGGGACCCGGGGCACGGTCTCGGCACGGCGGACAACCCGGTGTTCGACCGTATGCACGAGTCGTCCGCCCTGATCGCCGGCGGCTCGATCGCCGCGGCCCGACAGATCGTGACGGGCGCGGCCCAGCGCGCCGTGAACCTGGCCGGCGGCCTGCACCACGCGATGGCCGACCACGCCGCGGGGTTCTGCGTCTATAACGACTGCGCGGTGGCGATCGCGTGGCTGCTTGACCAGGGCGTGGAGCGGATCGCGTACCTCGACGTCGACGTGCATCACGGCGACGGTGTGCAGGCCGCGTTCTACACCGACCCCCGGGTGCTGACGGTCTCGGTGCACCAGCACCCGATGACGTTGTGGCCGGGCACCGGCTACCCGGCCGAGTTGGGAGCGGAGGGCGCCGAGGGCACGGCGGTCAACCTGGCGCTGCCCCCCGGCACGCGGGACGACGGCTGGCTGCGCGCGTTCCACGCCGTGGTGCCGTCGCTGCTGGCCGCGTTCCGCCCCCAGGTCCTGGTGACGCAGTGCGGCGCGGACACCCACCGCGAGGACCCCCTGGCCGACCTCGGGCTGTCGGTGGACGGGCACCGCGCGATCTACCGGACCCTGCGTGAGCTGGCCGACACCCACGCCGGTGGGCGCTGGCTGGCGCTGGGCGGTGGCGGATACTCCCTGTTCCGGGTGGTCCCGAGGTCGTGGACCCACCTGCTGGCCACGGTGCTGGACCGGGACGTGGACCCGAACCGGCCGGTCCCGGCGGACTGGGTGGCGCACGCGGCTCCCCTGGCGCCGACCGTGCCGCTGCCCACCGCCATGACCGACGGGTGCGACCCCGGGTTCGCTCCGTGGGACGGGAGCACCGACACGCCGCTGGACGCCGCCGTCCTGCGGACGCGGCGGGCCCTGTTCCCGCTGCACGGCCTCGACCCCGACGACCCGCGCGACTAGTCGCGCCCCGCGCAGACCTGGAGTCCGGTGTGGACGGTGTGACCGAGAACGTGACGGACGCCGCGGCGCCGGCGGCGACGCGGCCCGACCCCTACGACTACCCGGGGCACTGGGTGGCCGACGTCGTGCTGTCCGACGGGGGCACCGCCCACCTGCGGCCGATCACCCCGGACGACGCCGAGCGCCTGGTGGCCTTCCACGGCCGGCTCAGCGAGCGCACCCGCTATCTGCGGTACTTCGGCCCCTACCCGCGCATGCCCCAGCGCGACGTGCGCCGATTCACCACCGTCGACCACCACGACCGGGTCGCGCTCGTGGCCCTGCTCGGCGACGAGATCGTGGCGGTCGGCCGGTTCGACCGGCTGGGCGGCGGCGACTCGGCCGAGGTCGCGTTCGTCGTGGAGGACGGCCACCAGGGGCGCGGGCTGGGGTCGATCCTGCTGGAGCACCTGGCGGCGGCGGCGCGCGAACGCGGGCTGGCCCGGTTCGTCGCCGAGGTGCTGGCGGAGAACACGCAGATGATCCGGGTGTTCCGGGACGCCGGCTACCAGGTGAGCAGGGCGATGGAGGAGGGCGTGGTGCACCTGGAGTTCGCCATCGACCCGACCGAGGAGTCGCTGGCGGTGGCCAGGGCCAGGGAGCAGGCCGCCGAGGCGCGCAGCGTGCACAACCTGCTGCACCCGCGCTCGGTCGCGGTGATCGGCGCCTCCACCGACCAGTCCAAGATCGGCCACGCTGTGCTGCGCAACCTGTTGGGCGCGAACTTCGCCGGTCCGGTCTACCCGGTCAACGCCGAGCACCGGTCGGTGCGCGGCGTGCGCGCCTACCCCTCGGTGCTGGACATCCCGGACGCGGTGGACCTCGCCGTGGTCGCGGTGCCGGCGGCCGGCGTCGACGAGGTCATGGACGCCTGCCTGGCCAAGGAGGTCAAGGCGCTGGTGGTGGTCACCTCCGGGTTCGGCGAGACCGGCCCCGGCGGGTTGTCCGCGGAACGCCGGCTGGTCGCCGAGGCCAGGGCGCACGGCATGCGGGTGGTCGGGCCGAACGCGTTGGGTGTGGCCAACACCGACCCCGAGGTGCGGCTGAACGCCACGCTGGCCCCCGTGCTGCCCGGTCGGGGGCGGGTCGGGTTCTTCGCCCAGTCCGGCGCGCTGGGCATCGCCATCCTGGCCGCCGCCGCGGAGCGCGGGCTGGGCCTGTCCACGTTCGTCTCGGCCGGGAACCGCGCCGACGTCTCCGGCAACGACCTGTTGCAGTACTGGGAGACCGACCCGGCGACCGACGTGGTGCTGCTGTACCTGGAGTCCTTCGGCAACCCCCGCAAGTTCGCCCGTCTGGCGCGGCGGCTGGGGCGCACCAAGCCGATCGTCGCGGTGAAGTCGGGCCGGCACGCGATCAGTCCCGCGCTCGCCGCGACCGGCGTGCAGGTGGACGAGGCCAGCGTGCAGGCGCTGTTCGAGCAGGCCGGCGTGATCAGGGTGGAGTCGCTGGCGCAGCTCTTCGACACCGCGTTGCTGCTGGCGCACCAGCCGTTGCCGGCGGGGCCGCGGGTGGCGATCGTCGGCAACTCCACCGCGCTGGGCGTGCTGGCCGCCGACGCCGCCCTGGCGGCCGACCTGGAGCTGGCCTGCGACCCGGTGGACGTCGGCTCCTCGGCCGGGCCCGAGGAGTTCGCCGCCGCCGTGCGCCGCGTCGCCAGCCGCGACGACGTGGACGCCCTGGTGGTGGTGTTCGTGCCGCCGCTGGCGGTGCCGGGGACGGCGTACGCGCGGGCGTTGCGGGAGGCGTCGGGCGGCGGCTCGACCGTGGCCAGCAAGCCGGTGGTCTCGACGTTCCTCGCGGTCGAGGGCGTGCCCGCCGAGCTGGCGGTGCCCGGCCCCGACGGCTCGCCGGGGCCGGGCTCGGTCCCGTCCTACCCCAGCCCGGAGCGGGCGGTCATGGCGTTGGCGCGGGTGACCCGTTACGCCCGCTGGCGGTCGGCTCCGCAGGGCCACTTCGTGCGCCCGGACGGAGGCATCCGCCAGGCCGAGGCCCGGGCCCTGGTCGACGAGTGGATGACCGGTGTGGGGGGCGAGCGCCGGCTCGACGACGACGCGGCGGTGCGGCTGCTGGCGTGCTACGGCGTGAACGTCGTCCCGTTCCGTGTGGTGTCCAGTGTGGACGAGGCTGTGGCGGCGGCCGGGGCGCTCGGCTACCCGGTCGCGCTCAAGTCGACGAGCGCCCGCCTGCGGCACCGCAGCGACCTCGTGGGTGTCCGGCTGGACCTGAACTCCCCGGACGCGGTGCGCACGGCCTACCTCGCCCTCCGCGAGGTGTCCGGAGTGGACGAGGTCTACGTGCAGACCATGGCGCCCAAGGGCATCTCCTGCGTCATCGGGCTCCAGGACGACCCGTCGTTCGGCACGCTGGTCTCCTTCGGGCTCTCCGGCGTCGTCAGCGACCTGTTGGGCGACCGCGCCTACCGCGCGGTCCCACTGTCCGATGTGGACGTCGCCGCGCTGGTCCGCGCGCCCAAGGCCGCCCCGCTGCTGACCGGCTACCGGGGCGGCGAGCCGGCGGACCTGTCCGCGCTGGAGGACCTGGTGCTGCGGGTGGCGACGTTGGCCGAGGACCTGCCCGAGGTGCGTTCGCTCGCGCTGGAGCCGGTCCTGGCCTCGGCGGCCGGCGCCTACGTGACCAGCGCGCGCATCACCCTCGGCCACCCGCCGTCCCGGCCGGACACCGGTCCGCGCCGGCTGCGGTGAGGTCGTGGGGCGGGTTCGGGAGGCCCGACGGCGCCACGCGCGGGCGTCAGCGGTCCGCACGTCCCGTCCGGTGTCGCGCGACGCCGGGTGGCGGAGGCAGTTGCCTCCGGATCGGGTGAGCGGTGACGCTCATTCGTGGGTGAGGGCACGGCTGTCGCTGTCAACTGGTTTTGTCTCGGCCATGGCGAGTTATCCACAGGCGTTCGAGTTGTCCACAGCTTGGCGTCATCGCCTGGTGGCGGGGTGTGGTGGGCGGATAGGCTGGAGCGGGGCTCGCCCCCCAGGGCGGGTGGGGGCTGTCCGCTGGGGTGGTGGAAGGCGGCTCTCGGCGGGACCCGTCGGTAAGGCGGGAGGAACCCCGTCGAGGGCGACGATTCCGGTGTCGTGGCGCGGGTCGTCGGCCTGCTGCTCGTCCTCGCCGTGCTCTACGTCGCCGTTGGGTCGGCTGTGCCCTCGGCGGCTCCGGCGGGTCGGCGGGGCTGCTCGGCGTCGTCACGACGATCGCGGCGGCGCTCGCGTCGATGGCGTTGGCGGAACGCCGCTGGCCGGTGTTCCCGGTGTTGCTGGTCGGAGTCGCCCTGCTCGTCGTCTGTTCCGAGGTCGCCCACTGGCGCCTGCGCGACCACGGCGTCCGCGTCACCGTGACGATTGTGGAGTCGAGCTGTGAGCCCGGCCGTGCCCGGTGCGCCCCGCACTACCGCGTGCGCCGGCCCGACGGGAGCGAGCTGGGCCGCCCTCTGTCCCCGCCGGCCGGAGCCCGCCACGCCCCAGGGGACTGGGTGGAGGTGCTGGAGGACCCGGACGGCGTGCTCGCGCCACAGCGGGTGTCCGACATCAGGGACGACGCGGGACGTCGGCCGCCCTGGTGGCGCTGGCGGTGGTCGCCGCCGTGCCCGAAGAGCCCCGTCGTCGGAGTCTGCTCGCCCTCGGCCCGCGGGGGCGGTGATCAGGGAGTCACGTCCTGTGCCTACTGTGCGCGGTGTGGGAGAGCGACCTCCGCGGCATCGCGCGGGTGAACCGGTGCGCGCGGGGATTCCCGACCACGGCCGGATCCCCCGCTACTACGCCGTCAAGACGAGGCTGTTGGACCTCGTGGCCGAACTGGGGGAGGGCGCGGCGCTGCCCTCGGAGCGTGAGCTGGCGGAGCGCTTCGGCGTGTCCCGGGTGACCCTGCGGCAGGCGGTGGGTGAGCTGGTCCTGGAGGGCCGCCTCCTGCGTCGCCAGGGCAGCGGCACCTTCGTCGCGCCGCCGAAGCTGGTGCAGCCGCTGGCCCTGGTCAGCTACACGGAGGGCATGCGCCGTCAGGGCGTGGTTCCCGGTCGCACGCCGGTGACCGTCGAGCGTCTGGCGGCCGACGACGGCCTGGCCGCCGAGCTGCGCGTGCAGCGGGGGGACCCCGTGGTGCACCTGGAACGGGTCCTGCTGGCCGACGGCGGGCGTGTCGGTCTGGAGTCCACGTACCTGCCGGACAAGCGCTTCCCCGGCCTGGCGGAGGATTTCGACCCCACCACGTCGCTCTACGCGTACCTGCGCGAGCGCAGGGGCGTGGTGTTCGCCGAGGCCGAGGAGCGGCTGGAGACGGTACTCGCCACGCCGAGGGAGGCGTTGCTGATCGGGACGAACCCTGCGCTGCCCATGTTGTTGCTGCACCGGGTGTCGTTCGATCCCGACGGTGTGCCGATCGAGCGCGTGCGCTCCCTCTACCGGGGTGATCGGTTCAGTTTCGTCACCCGCCTGCGCGCCGACGCCTGACCCGCCCTCCGCGCCGGGCCGGTCCCGGGGCGGGCTCGTGCCCACCGCCCCGGGACCGGTGCTCGGCGGACCTCAGCGGGTCTTGAAGCTCTTGCGCGTCTCCCACTTGGCGGCGGCCGGTCCCTTGGCCATGTCCACGAAGTAGCTGTCGTGGTGGACGAAGAACGCCGCCCGCTCCTCGTCGGTCATCGACGCGAGGTGGGCGATCCCCTCGAAGTAGCCCTCCCTCGCCGCGCCGGGCGCGAACAGCATCAGGAAGTCCACGGGCTCGCCGGACTCGTTGCCGAAGGAGTGCAGGCCACCCGGCGGGACGTAGAGGAAGTCGCCCTGGTTGGCGTCGAACCAGCGCTCGCCGTCGAACACCCGCAGCGAGCCGTTCAGGATGTAGAACGACTCGGACATCGCCTTGTGGAAGTGCGGGCTGGTGCCCTGGGCCTCGGCGGTCATGTGGACGTGGTAGAGGCCGAAGTCGCCGTTGGTGGACGACTTGGTGGCCAGGTAGTCGGTGCGGCCGCCGGTGGGCGTCGTGAGGTCGGACGGGGTGTCCGAGGGGCGGAACACGGCGCTGATCTCGCCCTCGTCGCCGTGGTAGCGGGGCGCGGGGTAGTCGTTCTCCAGCCAGGACATGTCGTCTCCCCAGGTGGTGGCTGTGGTCCTGTCGCGATGACGCGTCGTACGACGTTCACTATCTCAACATTGACCTAATGAGTACTAAGAGACCTTGGTCACGTAGATTGTCACGAATGGATAACTCATCTAGTCCAACTTTTCGCGCCGGTTCACCTGGCGTTCGGTCGGGGGACACGGGGCGGTCGCCGTGGCCGACGACCGTTCCCGGCGTGCGAGTAGCAGTAGTGGGCGGCGGTGTCCTCGGCACCATGCACGCCTGGCAGGCGGTGCTCCGCGGCCACGAGGTGATCCATCTGGAACGCGAGCCCGAGGCACGGGGCGCGTCCGTGCGCAACTTCGGTCTCGTCTGGGTCAGCGGGCGCGCGGACGGCGAGGAGCTGGAGACGGCGCTGCGGGCCCGCGAGCTGTGGGCCGGGCTCGGCGAGCGCGTCCCCGGACTCGGCTTCCGGGCGAACGGTTCGCTGACCGTGCTCCGGACCGAGGCGGAGCTGGCGGTGGCCGAGGTGTTCGCCGCCGGGCCGGACGCGGCGGCCCGCGGCACGAGACTGGTCGACCCCGCCGAGGCGCGGACCGTCAATCCCGCCCTGCGCGGCGCGTTCCTCGGCGCGCTCTGGTGCGAACGGGACGCCGCGGTGGAGCCGCGCGTCGCGCAGCCGGCGCTGCGGGCGCATCTGGCCGCGACGGGCCGCTACACCTGGCTTCCGGGACGTGAGGTGCGCGAGGTCGACGCCAGGGGCGTCCGGGACGACCACGGCGACCACCACCACGCCGACGTCGTCCTCTTGTGCACCGGCGCGGCCCTGTCCGGTCTCGTCCGGGAGATCGCCGGCCCGGTGCCGGTGCGCCGCGTCCGCCTCCAGATGATGCAGACCGAGCCGCTCGACGAGCCCCTGACCACCTCGGTCGCCGACGGCGACAGCCTCCGGTACTACCCGGCCTACCGGGGCGTCGAGCTGGACGCCCTCAACGCGAACCAGCCCCAGCCGGCCGTCGCGGCCGAGCACGCCATGCAGCTCCTCATGGTCCAGCGCGCCGACGGCGGCCTGACCGTCGGCGACACCCACGGCTACGACGAGCCGTTCCCGTTCGACGTGGTCGAGGAGCCCTACCAGCACCTCCGGCAGGTCGCCGAGGCGATCCTCGGCCGCCCGCTGCCCCCGGTGCGCCGCCGCTGGGCCGGGGTCTACGCGCAGTGCCGGGACACCGGCCAGGTCGTGCACCGGCAGCGCGTCGCGGACAACGCCTGGTTGGTCACTGGCCCGGGTGGGCGCGGCATGACCTGTTCCCCCGCCATCGCCGAACGCACCGTCGAGGAGATCGGACTGTGAGCACCTCACTCATCGAGCTGGTCGTGCTGGACATGGCCGGCACCACCGTGCTGGACGGCGGCCTGGTGGAACGCGCCGCCACCCGCGCGCTGACCGCCGCCGGCGCGGCCGACCTCGACGCGGGGCTGGAGCACGTCCGCCGCACCATGGGACAGTCCAAGATCGACGTGTTCCGCGCGGTGCTGCCGGACGAGGACTCCGCCCAGCGCGCCAACGCCGAGTTCGAGACCGCCTACGCCGAACTCGTGGCGGAGGGCCACTGCGCGGAGGTCCCCGGCGCGGCCGAGACGATCCGCGAGCTGCGGCGCCGGGGGAGGAAGGTCGCGTTCACGACGGGCTTCGCCCGCCCCACCCAGGACGCGATCCTCGCGGCGCTGGGCTGGGCGGACCTGGTGGACCTCGCGCTCACTCCCGCCGACGCCGGCCGGGGCCGCCCGTACCCGGACATGGTGCTGACGGCCGTGCTGCGGCTGGGCGTCAGCGACGTGCGCGCCGTCGCCGTCGCCGGCGACACGCCCTCGGACATCCTCACCGCGCGTCGCGCCGGCGCGTCGGTCGTGGCCGGGGTGCTGACCGGCGCGGGCACCGCGCCCGAGCTGACCGAGGCCGGCGCCACCCACGTCCTGCCCTCGGTCCGCGAGCTGCTGGACCTGCCCGGCCTGTCCGAGCACCGCTGACCGGACCGCTGACGAACCCCGCCGACGGGCCGGGCCGACCTGGCCCGGCCGGCGGGTCAGCGACATCGGCCAGAACACCAGCCAAGCCACCAGCACCGAGCAGAACCGACAGATCCGACTGTCCCGCGCGGAAAGGACCCCCATGCGACGTTGGTCGCGCATCGCCGTCGCCGCCGCCCTCGCCGCCGTCGTCTCGCTGGTCGCCGCCTGCGGGGGCACCGGCGGCGGCGACGGCGGAGACGACCGGAAGGTCGTGCTCTACACCGCCGACGGCCTGGCCGACTGGTACGGCAAGCGGTTCGCCGAGTTCCGGGACCGCACGGGCATCAGCGTGCAGGTCGTGGAGGCCGGCTCCGGCGAGGTCGTCTCCCGACTGGAGAAGGAGCGGGGCAACCCGCAGGCCGACGTGGTCGTCACGTTGCCGCCGTTCGTCCAGCGCGCCGCCCAGCAGGACCTGCTGGCCGAGTACCGCGCCCCCGGGACCGAGCACGTCCCGGCGCGGGACCCGAGTGGCCGGTACGCCCCCCTGATCAACAACTATCTGGGTTTCATCTACAACCCCGAGCTGGCGAACCCGGCTCCCCGCACCTGGGACGACCTGCTCGACCCCCGCTTCCAGAAGAAGATCCAGTACTCCACCCCGGGCCAGGCGGGGGACGGGACGGCGGTGCTGCTCCAGCTCCAGCACGTGCTCGGCGAGCAGGGCGCGCTGGACTACCTGGCGAGGCTGGAGGCGAACAACGTCGGCCCGTCCTCGTCCACCGGCAAGCTCCAGCCGAAGGTCGCCAAGGGCGAGATCCTGGTGGCCAACGGGGACGTGCAGATGAACCTGGCCACGATCACCAGGGACCGGTCGAACTTCCGGATCTTCTTCCCGTCGGACGCGTCCGGCAGGCGCTCCACCTTCGCGCTGCCCTACGTCGCGGGGCTCGCGCGGAACGCGCCCCACGGGGACAACGCGCGGAAGCTGCTGGACTTCCTGTTCTCCGCGGAGGCCCAGAAGACCGTGCCCGAGGCGTACGGCCGGCCCGCCCGCACGGACGTCACGGCGGACGGCGAGATCGCCCGTCAGCTCGACGACGTGCTGCGCGACGTGGAGATCTGGGAGCCGGACTGGGACCGGGTACTCGCCCGGCTCGACGCCGACCTCGCCGCGTACGCCAAGGCGGTGGGCCGGTGAGCGCGCCAGCGGTGGAGCTGCGCGGCGTCTCCGTCCACTTCGGACGGACGGTGGCGCTGCGGGAGCTGGACCTGACGGTGGGGCGCGGTGAGGCGCTCGCCCTGCTCGGCCCCTCGGGCTCGGGCAAGTCCACGGCACTGAAGGCGGTGGCGGGGTTCGTGCGCCCGCACACCGGTCGCGTGCTGCTGTCCGGCGAGGACGTCACGGACCTGCCGCCGCACCGGCGCGGTCTCGGCGTCGTGGTGCAGAACTACGCGCTGTTCCCCCACATGCGCGTCGCCGACAACGTCGCGTTCGGCCTCCGCGCCCGCCGCATGCCCCGGCGACAGGTGGAGGAGCGGGTGTCGGAGGTGCTGTCGATGGTCGGCATGGCCGACTACCGACGGCGGTTCCCGCGCGAGCTGTCCGGCGGCCAACAGCAGCGCGTCGCGATCGCCAGGGCACTGGCGATCCGCCCACCGGTGTTGTTGCTGGACGAGCCGCTGTCGGCGCTCGACGCCGCCCTGCGCGAGGAGATGCTGGCCGAGCTGCTGCGGCTGCGCGGGGAACTGCCCGACACCGCCCTGGTCTACGTGACCCACGACCAGGGGGAGGCGCTCGCCCTGGCCGACCGGATCGCCGTGATGCGCGACGCCCGGCTGGTCGAGGTCGGGCCGACCGACCAGCTCTACCACCGGCCCCGCACCGAGTTCACCGCCTCCTTCCTGGGCGCGGCGAACCTGCTGCCGGTCGAGGTGGTCGCCGCCCCCGGCGACGGTCCGGCGACGGTGCGGCTCGCCGGGGCCGAGTTCCGCGCCGAGCCGACGGGCGGGCCGGTGGCCGCCGGCGCACGCGCCGCGCTGGGCGTCCGGCCGCACCGGGTCGAGGTGCGCACTGACGGCGGCATGCCCGCCCGGCTGCTCGCCGTGCAGTGGCGGGGAACGGGCTTCCGGCTCGACCTGGAGCTGGACGGCGGCACCCCGCTGCGCGCTGAGGTGTCCTCTGTGGACGGTCTACCCCCGGTGGGCGCCCGCGTTGGAGTGTCCATCCCGGACGGTTGTCCGCTGGTGACGACGGGAGCGGGTGGATGACCGCCGTCGCCGCGTCCGTGCCCGCCGTCACCCGCCCCACCCGCGTCCGCCGACGCTGGGCGTCCGTGCTGTGGCTGCTGCCACCGCTGGTCGTCGTCCTCGGGTTCTTCTGCTACCCGCTCGCGTTGGTGCTCCGCCAGTCGTTCGTGACCCGCTCGGGCGAGGTCAGCCTCGCCGTGTGGCAGCAGGTCGTGACCTCGCCGGAGTTCACCGCCGCCCTGGGCCGCACCGTGCTGCTCTCGCTCGGCGCGACCGCGGGATGCGTGCTCCTCGGCACGTTCCTGGCCCTGGTGCTCGCGTTCGCCCCGTTCCCCGGGGCCCGCGTCGTCTCCCGGATCGTCGACGCGGTCCTCGCCTTCCCCTCGTTCC
Organism: Streptoalloteichus tenebrarius; assembly: GCF_024171885.1. GTDB lineage: Bacteria > Actinomycetota > Actinomycetes > Mycobacteriales > Pseudonocardiaceae > Streptoalloteichus > Streptoalloteichus tenebrarius. The sequence goes on from NZ_JAMTCP010000002.1 coordinate 169,342, forward strand.
TCATCGCGCTGGCCTTCACGTTCCTCTACGGCAGCGCCGGCGTCCTCAACGCCGCGCTCGGCGGTCAGGGCGGCGGCCCCGTCGACTTCCTCTACGGCCCGTGGGGCGTGCTGCTCGCCGAGGTCACCTTCTACACGCCGTTCGTGATGCGTCCCGTGCTCGCCGCGTTCGCCCAGGTGCCCTCGGCGCAGCTCGACGTGGCGGCGAGCCTCGGCGCCCGGCCGGCCCTGGTGCTGTGGCGGGTGGCCCTGCCGGAGGCGTGGCCCGCGCTGGCCTCCGGCGCCTGCCTGACCCTGCTGCTGACCATGAACGAGTTCGGCATCGTGCTGTTCGTCGGGGCCAAGGACGTGATCACGCTGCCGATGCTCGTCCACACCAAGGGAATCGTGACCTTCGACTACCCGGCGGCCTGCGTGGTCGCCGTGGTCAACGTCCTGCTGTCCGTGGCGCTCTACGCGGCCCATCGGTGGGTCTTCCGCGTCCTGGGCGCGGGCCGGTCGGGGGAGGGGAGGCGCGGTGCTGTTCCGAACCCGGCGTAGCCGGTTCCTGCTGTGGCTCGCGTTCGGCGTGCTGTTCGGCGTGGTCATCGCCGCCCCGCTGGCGATGGTGGGTCTGGCCGCCGTCGCCGGGACGTGGAACGGCGTGCTGCCCGCCGAGTACACCGCCCGACACCTCGCGGACGCGGCCAGCGGCGACGCGCTGGCCAGCGCCCTGGTCAGCGTGCAGACCGGCCTCGTCGCCTCCCTGGCGGCGGTCCTGGTCGGCACCTGGGCGGCGCTGGCCGTGCGGTCCGCGCCCCGCCCGGTCCGACGCGTCGTCGACACGCTGCTGCACCTGCCGGTGGCGGTGCCGTCGGTCGTCGTGGGCCTGTCGCTGCTGGTGGCGTTCAGCCAGCCCCCGCTGGCGCTCAACGGCACGCGGTGGATCGTGCTGGTGGCCCACCTGGTGATCGTGCTCCCGTTCGGCTACGGCGTGGTGTCCGGCGCGCTCGACCGGGCCGACCCCGCGTTGGCCGAGGTGGCCGCGAGCCTCGGCGCGCCGCCCGCCCTGGTGCTGTGGCGGGTGCGGCTGCCGCTGCTGGCGCCCGCGCTGTCCGCCTCGGCCAGCCTCTCCCTCGCGTTGTCCATGGGGGAGGTCGGGGCCACGGTCATGCTCTACCCGCCGGACTGGCGCACGCTGCCGGTCTCGGTGTTCGCCCAGGCCGACCGGGGCGAGGTGTTCCTCGCGGCGGCCAGCACCGTGGTGCTGCTCGGCCTCACGCTCGTGGGCCTGCTCACCCTGGGCCTCGCGAAGGGCAGGGCGGCGGAGCGGTGAGCGTTATTCGTTCGGCCCCGCCGCCGAGGAATGGTTAGCGTCGCCCAATGTCCGTCCCTGAACTCCTGACACCCCGTCTCCGCCTGCGCCCGCTCACCCGCGCCGACGTCGACCCGCTCCACGAGCTGCTGAGCGACCCGGACGCCGCCCGGTTCCTGCCCTTCCCCGTGACCCGGGAGCTGGTGCGCGACCACGTCGAGGAGCTGCTGACGGCGGACAACCCGGAGGGCATGGGCTCCTACTCGTGGGAGGACCGGGAGACCGGTGAGTTCGTCGGCCACGGCGACCTGCGCCCCTGCCCGGAGACGGGCGACGGGCGGGTGGAGATGGGCTGGTACCTGCTGCGGAAGCACCAGGGGCTGGGCCTGGCCACCGAGGCGGCCCGTGCCGTGCTCGACCACGCCTACCGCACGGTGGGGCTGGACCAGGTGATCGCGCTGGTGCACGAGGAGAACGAGCCCTCGGTCCGCATCGCCCGTCGACTCGGGTTCGTGCCCGAGTCGCGGGGCACCTACTACGGCGGCCCGCACATCCTCTTCACCCGCCCGGCGGATCCCGCCGCCCACTGAGGCCCCGACGCTCCCGGGTCCCCCTGCCGAGGGGGACCCGGGAGCGTCCCGTCAGCCCTTCACACAGATGATCTGGCGCAGCTTCGCGACGACCTCGACCAGGTCGGACTGGTTCGCGATGACCTGCTCCAGGTCCTTGTACGCCGCGGGGATCTCGTCCACCACCCCGGCGTCCTTGCGGCACTCGACGCCCGCGGTCTGCCGGGCGAGGTCCTCGGCGGTGAACCGCTTCCGCGCGGCGTTGCGCGACATGCGCCGGCCCGCCCCGTGCGAGGCGGAGCAGAACGACTCCGGGTTGCCCAGCCCGCGCACGATGTACGAGCCGGTGCCCATCGAGCCCGGGATGATGCCCAGCTCGCCCCAACCCGCGCGGATCGCGCCCTTCCGGGTGACCAGCAGCTCCTCGCCGTAGTGCACCTCCTCCGCCACGTAGTTGTGGTGGCAGGAAATGGGCTCCTCGAACCGCACCTGCGGGAAGTGCCGGCGCAGCACGTCGCAGATCAGCCGCATCATGACCGACCGGTTGCGCCGGGCGTACTCCTGCGCCCAGTACAGGTCGTGCCGGTAGGCCGCCATCTGCGGGGTGTTCGCGAGGAACACCGCCAGGTCCGGGTCGGGCAGCTCCGCGTTGTGCGCCAGCCCGCGCGCGACCTCCATGTGGTACTGCGCGAGCAGGTTCCCGATGCCCCGCGACCCGGAGTGGAGCATCACCCACACCTGGCCGTGCTCGTCCAGGCAGATCTCGATGAAGTGGTTGCCGCCGCCGAGGGTGCCCATCTGGTGCAGGGCGCGGCTCCGCTCGTTCTGGACGCGGTCGGTCAGCTCCCCGAACCGGGACCAGAACTGGTCCCAGTCCGCGGCGTCCCGCTGGTCGAACGCGGTCGCCCTGTGCTGGCCGAAGCCCACCGGCACCGCCCTCTCCACGGAGGAACGCAGCCGCCGCAGGTCGTCCGGCAGGTCCTCCGCCCGCAGCGACGTGCGCACCGCGCTCATTCCGCACCCGATGTCGACCCCGACCGCGGCCGGGGACACGGCGTCCCGCATCGCGATGACCGAGCCGACCGTCGCGCCCTTGCCGTAGTGCACGTCCGGCATGACGGCGACGTGCTTGACCACCCACGGCAACGCCGCGATGTTGCGGAGCTGCTGCATCGCCTGGGACTCGACGTCACCGGCGCGGGTCCACAGCCGGATGTCCACGTGCTCACCAGGGATGGTCTCGATCGCCATGTCACCCAGCGTAGGCGCGCTGTCGACCGAAATCCGCTGGTCGAGCGAGCCGCCACCCGGTTCAGGGCAGAGAGGGCCGGGCATTGTTGTCCGGATGAGCGCGCGAGAGCTCCAAGGCGAGCGTCTCGCTCCGCTCCTCCGCCGCATCAGCCGAGGGAAGCTCCAGCGCGTCGGCGATCCGCTGCCAGGCCCAGCCCTGCTTCTGCGCCCGGTCCATGAAGGCGGCCTCTGACTGGTTCCCGACCCGCCGATGACGCACGAGCACCTGCCTCCACCGGTCCAGCACCCCCGCCGGGCAATGCGCGGTGACGACCTCGGGAGGCTCCCCGATCGAGGCTGTCCACTATGGACATGAGGTGTCTCGCAAGCTCCCGGCGATGTGCGGAGACAGTTCCGCCCACACGCGCGCCAGAAGGCACCCCCACCACGAGCGAGGGGCGTGATCGACTGACGGGGCCGGCAGGGGGCTTGACCCTGGCCTCACCCGACCAGACGCACCTGACAGGGCGACACCTGTCCAGGGGCGAGACCGAGGGCGGCCCCCGAAGACCGGTCCTTCGCCCGCCGCCATGCAACCTCGTCGGGGGACGCTCCCGTCCCCCTGGCATGAGACGGCTAGCGAGTGCGGTGAGTGTCAGCGCCGCGTTGGTGCTCGTGGGCGCCTGCGGCGAACAGCGACCAGAGATCGGGTTCGGCGCGCCGCCGGCCGGTGGCTCGTCGTCGACGAGCGCGACCTCCGAACCCCCCGACGCGGACGTGCCGACCCCGAAGCCGCCCGGCGGCGGCCGGGCCCTGCCCCAGGACCGGGTCGACGCCAGCGCCCTGCCCGACGGGTACCCGCGGCTGGTCTGGCTGGAGGGCGAGGACGGAAAAACCCTCGGAGCCTACGGCCAGGAGGGTGGTTGTGGCAGGGTGGACGCCAAGGTCACCGAGCAGACCCCGCAGCGGGTGCGCATCCTGTTCACGGAGACCGTGCCCACCAGCGGGCCCTGCACCATGGACCTGCGGTACCCGCCGCGGACCGTGACGCTGGACGCCCCGCTCGGTGACCGCCAGGTCGTGTTGCTCCAGCAACGCGTCGACAACAACTAGGCCCACCCGGCCGCGAGCAGGGCGCGGACGGGAGGAGCCACGGCTGTGGGACCGCGGGCCCTCCTCCGGTCCCTCCTCCGTGGCGAGGACGCCCCGGTGGCCCGCCCTCGCGCCACCGGGGCGTCACCCCCTCAGCGGCGGAACGAGATCTGGAGCGTCGGCTGGCTGGTGCCGGCGAAGAAGTCGTTGCCCTTGTCGTCGACGACCACGAAGGCGGGGAAGTCCTCGACCTCGATCTTCCAGACCGCCTCCATGCCCAGCTCCGGGTACTCCAGGACCTCCACCTTCCTGATGCAGTCCTGGGCGAGGCGGGCCGCCGGGCCGCCGATCGAGCCGAGGTAGAAGCCGCCGTGCCGCTGGCACGCCTCGGTGACCTGCCGCGACCGGTTGCCCTTGGCCAGCATCACCATCGACCCGCCGGCCGCCTGGAACTGCTCGACGTAGGAGTCCATCCGGCCGGCGGTGGTCGGGCCGAACGAGCCGGAGGCGAAGCCCTCCGGCGTCTTGGCCGGGCCGGCGTAGTACACCGGGTGGTCCTTCATGTACCGCGGCATCGGCTCGCCCGCGTCCAGCCGCTCCTTGATCTTGGCGTGGGCGATGTCCCTGGCCACCACCAGCGGGCCGGTCAGCGACACGCGGGTCTTCACCGGGAGCCGGGACAGCGTCTCCCTGATCTCCGCCATGGGCCGGGTCAGGTCGATCCGCACGACCTCGTCGGAGAGCTGGTCGTCCCGCACCTCCGGCAGGAACCGGGCGGGGTCGCGCTCGAGCTGCTCCAGGAACACGCCGTCCGGGGTGATCTTCGCCTTGGCCTGCCGGTCGGCCGAGCAGGACACCGCGACGCCGACCGGGCAGGACGCGCCGTGCCGGGGCAGGCGGATCACGCGCACGTCGTGGCAGAAGTACTTGCCGCCGAACTGGGCGCCGATGCCGAACTGCCGCGTCATCTCCAGGACCTGCTGTTCCAGGTCGAGGTCACGGAACGCGTGTCCCAGCGGCGAGCCCTCGGTGGGCAGCGTGTCCAGGTACCGCGCGGAGGCGAGCTTGGCGACCTTGAGGTTCTGTTCGGCCGACAGGCCGCCCACGACGATCGCCAGGTGGTAGGGCGGGCACGCGGCCGTGCCCAGGCTGCGCAGCTTCTCGTCCAGGAACCGGGCCAGCCGCGTCGGGTTCAGCAGCGCCTTGGTCTCCTGGTACAGGAACGTCTTGTTGGCGCTGCCGCCGCCCTTGGCCATGAACAGGAACTCGTACTTGGGCGTCGTGCCGGGCGCGCTGTACAGCTCCACCTGGGCCGGCAGGTTGGTGCCGGTGTTGCGCTCCTCCCAGAACGTCACCGGGGCCATCTGCGAGTACCGCAGGTTGAGCTGCTGGTAGGCGTCGAACACGCCCCGGGACAGCGCCTCCTCGTCGGCGCCGCCGGTGAGCACCGTCTCCGTGCGCTTGCCGATCACGATCGCCGTGCCGGTGTCCTGGCACATCGGCAGGACGCCGCCGGCGGAGATGCAGGCGTTGCGCAGCAGGTCCATCGCCACGAAGCGGTCGTTCGGGCTGGCCTCGGGGTCGTCCACGATCGCCCGGAGCTGCGCCAGGTGCGAGGGCCGCAGCAGGTGCTGGATGTCCCGGACCGCCTCCCTGGCCAGCAGGGAGAGCACCTCCGGCTCCACCTCCAGGAAGCGGCGCCCCGCCGCCTCGACCAGGCGCAGGCCCTCGGTGGTCACGAGCCGGTACTCGGTCTGGTCCTGGCCGAGCGGCAGCACGTCGGTGTACTGGAACGTCGTGGTGGTGGCGGTCACGTCGCGGGCTCCCTTGCGCGCGTTCGGGTACCAGCGGACCGTACCTCGGCCTCCCGATTCGACCGGCCGCCTCCGGGTGTGATCCGCGTCGGGCTACTCGTCCAGGTACCGGAAGCGCTCCCCGGCCGGCACCGTCTCCACGCGCCCGTCCCTGACCCGCCACTCCACGGCCCCGGTCACGTCGTCCTCGGGTGTGGCGAGGAAGAACCCGACCACCGGGTCGCCGTCCTCGTGGTCGCCGTCCTCGTGGTCGTCGTCGAGGGGGCCGTCGTCGGCGTCGTCGTCGATCGTGACGAGGTCGATCTCGTCGGCGTCGATCACCACGTGGTCGATCGCCGCGACCTCGTCGTCCAGCACGTCGTGGTCGAGATCCTCGTCCTCGTCCTCGTCGTCGTCGAGGTCGTCAAGGACGTCGAGGTCCTCAAGGTCATCGACGTCGTCCTCGTCGGTGCCTGCGGGATGGCCGGCCTCGCCGGGGAGCCGGGCCGGCGCGGCGGCGATGGCCCTGAGCTGGTCGAGGAACGACGCGACGTCGGTGTCCAGGATGTCGGCCCCGAAGAACGCGTAGTTGGTCCACCCGCCGGACACGTCGGGGAACGCCCAGCCCGCGCCGTTCCGCCCGCCCCTCCCGGACGCGACGATCTGCCTGATCCGGTCGAGTTGGCGGTCGTCACACTCGAGCCAGCCCCTGACGGCGACGTAGCTGCCCACGCTGATCCCCCTGTCGTGCGGCACACGGCCCCTGGCTAGCAAACCGGAATCCCGGCCGGAAGGCACGCGGATATCGTCGCGGCGTCGAGGAAACCGCCCGTTCAGGAAGGCCAGCATGACCGCGACCGACGCCCAACCCGTCCAGCGACCCGACCGCATGGTGAACCTGCGCGACCTCGGCGGCCTGCCGACCGAGGACGGCCGGCGCACCCGACCCGGCGTGCTCTACCGCGGTGACGCGCCGCACGCCGGCGACGTCGCGCCCGAGCACCTGCCGGTGTGGCCGCCACGCGTCGTCGTGGACCTGCGCGCCCGGGTGGAGTACGACGGCGTCCCCCACCCGCTGGAGCGGGACCCGGTGCGCGTCCACCGTGTCCCCCTGCTCGACGACCTCGCGGCGGCCCCGCAGCCGACCCCGGTGACGGTGCCCTCGTTGACCGCGATCTACACCCATCTGCTGAGCGAGTGCGGGGCCGACCTGGCGAAGGTGCTGGGCATCCTGGCCGCCGCCGAGGGACCGAGCCTCGTGCACTGTTCGGCGGGCAAGGACCGCACCGGCGTCGCCGTGGCGTTGTTGTTGCGCACCGTCGGTGTCCGGCGGGACGCCGTCATCGCGGACTACGTGCTCACCGACGCGAACATGCCGGGCGTGATGCGGCGGATGATCGGGAACCCGATGCTCCCGCCAGGTGTCGACCCGCAGGCGGTGCGCGAGCTGATGTCCGCGCCGGCCGCCGCGATCGAGGTCGTGCTCGACCACGTCGACGAGCACCCGGGTGGCGTGCGGGGCTGGCTGGTGGAGCACGGCGCCGACGAGGCGGACCTGGACCGCTGGACGGCTCGATTCCTGGGCTGAGGCCCAACCCCGTCCTGAGGCCCAGTCCCGTCCTGAGACCCAGCCCCGCCCTTCCCACCCGGGACAGGAAGCGGGACCGGGAGTGGGCGAGCCCCGGACGGCGCGGTCACCGGGTTGCCCCGGTCGCGCCGCCCGGGGCTCGACCCCGAGAAAGTCGGAAGGCCGGGCCGGCCCCCGACCGTCCCGACCTCCCGGGGAAAGCGACCACGGAACGTGATGAACCGCCGCCCGCGCCGCGTCGTCTGTCTTCCAGGCCAACCTGCCGTGACCGCAGTCACAAGTCAACGCGGCCGTTCGGGTGAGTTCGCCGACCGGTCAGCTCGCGTACGCGCGGAGCCGCTCGGCGCGGTCGCCCTGGCGCAGCTTGGCCATGACCTCGCGCTCGATCTGACGCACCCGTTCGCGGGACAGGCCGAACCGCTTGCCGATCTGGTCCAGCGTCTTGGGCTGGCCGTCGTCGAGGCCGTAGCGCATCCGGATCACGTGCTGCTCGCGCTCGTCGAGCGTGGCCAGCACGCGGCGCAGGTCGTCCTGCAACAGCCCGGAGATCACCGCGTTCTCGGCGTCGGTCGCCTCGGCGTCCTCGATGAAGTCGCCCAGTGGGGCGTCCTCCTCGGCGCCGACCGGCATGTCCAGGCTCACCGGGTCCCTGGCGTGGTCGAGCAGGTCGGAGACCTTCTCCACCGGGATGCCCGACTCCTTGGCCAGCTCCTCGTGGGTGGCCTCGCGGCCGAGCTGCTGGTGCAGCTCCCGCTTGATGCGGGCGAGCTTGTTCACCTGCTCCACGAGGTGGACCGGCAGCCGGATCGTGCGACCCTGGTCCGCCATGCCCCTGGTGATCGCCTGGCGGATCCACCAGGTGGCGTAGGTGGAGAACTTGTAGCCCTTGGTGTAGTCGAACTTCTCGACCGCGCGGATCAGGCCGAGGTTGCCCTCCTGGATCAGGTCCAGCAGGGGCATGCCGCGGCCGGTGTAGCGCTTGGCGAGGCTGACCACGAGCCGGAGGTTGGCCTCCAGCAGGTGGTTCTTCGCGACCCGACGACCCGACCGTCCCGCACGAGCTCCTCCAGCTCGGCCTGCCGCTTCGGCGGCAGTCTGCGCGCGGTCTCCAGCATGTGCTGGGCGAACACACCCGCCTCGATCCGCTTGGCGAGCTCGACCTCCTCCTCGGCGGTCAGCAGCTTGGTGCGGCCGATGCCGTTGAGGTACACCCGCACGAGGTCGGCGGCGGGTCCCTGGGCGTCGAGGTCGACCTCGGCGGCGGGGTAGTCCGGGTCGAAGGCGGTGTGCGGGACGGTCATCGAGCTCCCTCCCCGAGTGCGGGCGGCTGGTGTGCGAGCGGGCGTCGCACACCGGCGCTACGCTGCGCGGTGAGCTTCGTGGCGACGCTCAACGCTGTTCGGCTGGTCATCAGGGGGAACGACCGCGATCGCGGTTTCGTTCCCGAGTCTCTGTTTGCAGGACGTCGCAGCCATCACACGGGTTGCCCGCCAAAGCTGAAGAAAACCTGAGAGTCCGCCCGCTCCCGCTCAGACCTCCAGCAACACCGTGAACGGCCCGTCGTTCACGCTCTCCACCGCCATCATCGCGCCGAACCGCCCGGTCTCCACGCGCGCTCCGCGCCGCCGCAGCTCCGCCACCACGGCCTCGACCAGCGGTTCTGCCTCCTCGGGGCGGGCGGCCGCCGTCCACGATGGACGACGGCCCTTCCGCGCGTCTCCGTACAGAGTGAACTGACTCACCACCAACAACGGCGCTCCCGTGGTGGCGCACGAACCCTCGTCCCGGAGTACCCGCAATTCGTGCACCTTGCGCGCCATGGTGTTGGCGTTTTCCATGGTGTCCGAGTGGGTGACACCCAGAAGAATGAGAAGGCCCGGTTCGTCGAGCGCGCCGACCACCTCGTCGCCGACCGTCACCCTCGCCCGCGTGACGCGGGTGACCACCGCCCTCACCGCGCGCCCTCCGCCGGAGCGCCCGCCGGGCCGCTCACCGAACCGCTCGCCGGGGTGTCACCCAGCCACTCCGCCGGCACGAGCATCCCGTGCCGCACGAGGTCCCGGACGACCGAGGCCGCCGCGGCCGCGAGCGCGTCCACCGGCTGGTCGTGGGCCACCGCCAGCAGCCCCACGAGATCGCCGAGGGGGAGCGCGCCCCGACACCCCGCCAGCAGCGCCGCCGCCAGCTCGTCCACCTCCTGCTGCCAGCCCGGCCCGTCCATGCGGTGCAGGCGGCGCACGAGCGGCGACCAGCCGTCCTCGGCCGGTCCCGACACCTGCTCCAGCACGACCGTCGGCGGCACCGCGAACCGCGCGGCCAGCAGGTCGCCGTCCCCGGGGTGCTCCCGCAGCCAGCTCACGCGGTCCAGCCACGCCGCGGTCTCCGCGCCCAGCGGGTCGTCGAACGCGTGCCGCAGGTCCTCGCAGAGCACCTCGCCGGCCGCGCCACCCGTCCTGCGCAGCGTGACGAACCCGAACCCGACGCCCTCCACGTCGTGCTCGGCGAACCAGTCCAGCCACGCCGCGGTCTTCGCCGCGCCCTCCGGCGACCGGGGGTCCACGCCGGCGTCCCGCAGCCACGTGCCCACGTAGAGCGCGGGGTCGGCCACGTCCCGCTGCACGAACCAGGCGTCCACGCCCTCAGGCACCCACGACGCGACCCGCTCGCCCCAGTCCTGCCCGTCCACGTGCAGCCAGGACGCGAGGAGCTGACCGTGGCCGCCCTCGTTGAGGAAGGAGGGGAGCTGCCGCACCACCAGCGCGCTCGCGTCGTCGCCGCCGAGCCCGGAGTCGCGGTAGACGTAGTCCACCCGCGCGGGACCCACCACGAACGGCGGATTGCACACGACCTGGTCGAACCGCCGGCCCCTGACCGGGTCGAACCATTCGCCCCGCACCAGCTCCACGTCCAGCCGGTTCAGGCGGAACGTCGCGGCGGCCAGCGTGAGCGCGCGCTCGGACACGTCCGTCGCGGTGACCCGGCCGGCGTGGCGCGTCGCGTGCAGCGCCTGCACGCCGCACCCGGTGCCGAGGTCGAGCAGCGTCCCGACGGGGCGGCGCGCGGTCGCCCTGACCAGGCTCAGCGACGCCTGCCCGATGCCCAGCACGTGCTCGGCGGGCACGGGGCCACCCCGCACCTCGCTGTCCAGGTCCGACACGACCCACCACGAGCCGTCGTCGTCGCCGTACGGCCGCACGTCCAGGCCGGCGCGCAGGCCGCCGTTCGCGGGCACCAGCAGTCCGGCGCTCACGGCGTCGTCGATGTCGAGCGGGACCAACGCGGCGCGCACCGCGCTCTCCGGCTCGGTGTCGCCGAGCAGGAACAGGCGCACGAGGGTGCCGAGCGCGCCCGCGTCGCGGGTGGCCCTGCGGACCGGCTCGGGCTCTCCCCGGCCGAGCGCGGCCTGGGTCCCCTGGCCGAGCAGGGCCAGCACGCCGTCCGCGTGGTAGCCGGTGTTCTCGAACGCGTCACGCAACCGGTCGCATCGCTCACCGGTGAGTTGGGGCAGCATGCCGTGATCCTCACACGCGGTGCGCGCGCTCGCGGTGTCAGCTCGGCCGTTCGGGGAGGGCCCGCCGGAGCCGTTGACACCCGCCGGCGACCGCTGGTCTGATCAGCGTCGCTGTTAGGAAAGTTTCCTGCCCAAACCCGTACCGCACACGACCCCTCGCACCGGACCGGACCAGGAACTGGAGACGACTGTGACGGCACGATCCTCCGGCGGGCTGGGCCGCCGCGCCCTGCTCACCTCCGCGCTCGGCGGCGTGGTGGCCCTGCCGTTCCTGCGGGCCACCGCCGACGCCGCGGCCCCGACCTGGGTGCTGCGTTGGAAGCCCGACCCGGCCAGGGACGGGCTCGACGCCTTCGAGGGCGTCGAGGACGACAGGGCCAACTCGCACCCCGGGGTCCGGCACATCACGGTGCGGGGCGACAGCTACCGCTTCGACATGCACACCCAGGACCGCGACGGCGCCGACCGGCAGCGGCAGGAGGTGAAGGGCATGCGCGCCGGCGGCGTGGACCTCGCCATGCTGCGCGGGGAGACCTGGCGGTTCAGCTACTCGATGTTCATCCCGAACACCCTGCGCGCCACCAAGACCTTCACCCACGTCATGCAGATGAAGAAGCCGGGGCAGGGGACCTCTCCGATCCTGGTCATGTCGCTGCGCCAGCACAGCGGCGTACCGAAGATCGAGATGAAGGTCTTCGAGAGCAACACCCTCGTGGGCGCGACCGACCTGGCGCCGTTGCAGGACAAGTGGATCGACACCGAGTTCGAGCTGCGCATCGGCGACGCCCCCGACGGGGAGGTGCGGTGGATCGTCCGGGACGGCGGGCGCACGGTGCTCGACGCGCGGAAGACCGGCGTGGACCTGTGGATCGGCGACCGGGTCCGGCCGAAGTGGGGCATCTACCGCTCGGTCGAGGACCCCACCGGAGCGCTCCGCGACTGCCACCTGTTGATTCGGAACCTCCGGGCGTACCAACGGAAATGACGCCGTCCTGGCGCCACCGAGGGTCTGTTTGTCCACAAAGGACAAAGGGGGTGGGGGCGGCGAACACCGCCCCCACCCCTTCCGTCACCGCCCGCAGCGGGCCGAGGCCAACCGCGCCTCGATCACGTCCACGGCGGCGGAAGCGCCTCCGGCCGCCCTGGTCTCCTGGCGCAGCGCCCACGCGCGTTCACGCACCGGGCCGTTCGCCGCGACCGTCAACACCGCTTCGCGCAGCGACGCGACGGTCACGTCCTCGGGCCGCAGCACCCGTCCGACACCGAGCTGCTCGACGCGCTTCGCGTTGACCCTCTGCTCCGCCATCTGCGGGATCGCCACCATCGGGACGCCGTGGTACAGCGCCTCCATCGTGCTGCCCATGCCCGCGTGCGTCACAAACAGGCTGGCCTCGGAGAGCACGGCGAGCTGCGGCACGTGGGCGTGCACCTCGACATTCGCCGGAGCCGGACCGAGCAGCGCCGGGTCCATCCGGTGCCCCACCGACAGCACCGCGTGCCACGGCAGGTCGCCGAACACCTCGAAGCACGTCCGGTAGAACTCCGGCCGCTCGTTGTAGGCCGACCCCAGCGACACCAGCACCACCGGCCGGCCGTCCTCCGGCGCGTGCCACTCGCCCTGGAAACCCCGGTCGCCCAGACACGGGCCGACGAACGCGAACTCCTCGGAGAAGGTCTCGCCCCGGTACTGGAAGGCCCGGGGCACGAGGACGATACCGCCGTTCAGCACGTGTCCGAAGTGCTCCTGCGGAGTGCGTTGAATGTCCAGTGAGGACAGAAGTGCGGAGATCCGCGACATGTACTGGCCGAAGGCCGGTTCGTCGATCGGGTCCATCTCCTCGTGCATCGACCAGTGCTCGTTCATGGCGAGGTACTCCCACATGTGGATGGCGGGAACACCCCACCGCTCCGCCAGCAGCCGGGCGGCGACCGTGGGATCCTCGGACAGGACGATGTCCGGCCGGTCGTCGCGGAACGCCGCCTCGAACTGCGGCAGCGCGTTCTCCGCGTCCCGCAGGATGAGCAACTGCCCCTCCTGGAGGTTCTCCGGCCATTCCGCCTGCGGACCCGACGGCAGGATCGAGCGATAGACCACCGGCGTCGCGCCGGCCGCCGCCACCCGGGGCGCGAACTCCTCGGTGACGGTGTAACTGACCCGGTGGCCCCTGGCGACCAGCTCGCTGACGATGCCGAGCATCGGGTTGACGTGCCCGTGCGCCGGGACGGTCGAGACGAGGACGTGCGCCGGAGCGGTCCCGCTGATGTGAGACGTCCCGTTGATGTGAGACATGGTTGAACCTCGTGGTCACGATTCGCGTGGTTGGGAAGTCCGCACGCCGACAGGGCCGGAGGAGCGCGACGTCCGTCCACGTCGGCGTTCACGCGCGGGCGCGCGTCCGGCTTGCGGCAGCGGAGAAGGAACGGCGGCCTCGCGTCACCGACCGGCGACGCGGGAGGAGGCCGCGACCACGCGGAGTCAGAGGTACAGGACCGCGAACGGACCGAAGATGGGACCCATGGGGCCGACCGTAGCCGACCGGCCAGCCCGCACGCCTCCGGTTTACCGGACCCGCACTCCGTTGATCATGTGCCGCCCGCGCCGCGCCGGTTCGCCCCGACCCCCTATGGTTGCCGCGCATGCGCGGGAGGTAGGCGGAGTCGTGCCTGAAGTCGACTACTACGAGTTGCTCGGCGTGGACCGGGCGGCGTCGGCGGCGGAGATCAAGTCGGCGTACCGGTCCCTGGCCAAGGTCATGCACCCGGACGCCGGGGGCACCGCCGGCACCTTCCGGTTGCTCAGGCAGGCGTACGAGACGCTGACCGACCCCGTCCTGCGGGCCGAGTACGACCGCCGGGGTGAGGACGACCGGCGGGGCGAGCCGCCGACCCCCGCCGCCCCCCGCGCGCGGACCTCGTGGGCGCGGCCCCGCGGCGCCGGCCGCACGACCCGTGCCAGGAGCTTCGGCGACGATCCCGACTTCGTGCCCGAGGCCCCGCACGTGGCCGTCGACGACATCCCCTGGTGGCATCGGACCAACCCCGAGGAACCGATCAGGTACACGCCGTACACCGGTCCCGGGCACGCCCCGCTCGTGACGGCCCTGGGCGGGGCTGTCCTCTTGTTACCGGTCCTCCTCCTGGTGGACCTCACCCCGCTGCTGCTCGGCCTGTGGCTGCTGGTGCTGGTGGCCGCGGCGGCGCTCGTGCAACGCCTCGTCCGCGCCTACCTCACCGCCGCCCGCGCCGACCGCGACTTCGCCGCCGAGTTCGACGGCCGGCGGGTCTACGGCCAGCCCGGCCGTGAACGGGACGAGTACGGCGAGCGGCTCACCGCCGACCTGCTGGACCGGTACCTCACCCGGCTGCCGGGCGCGCGGATCTTCCACGGCCTCGCCGTGCCCGGCTCGGTGTTCGCCGACGTCGACCACGCCGTCCTGTGTGGACGGCGGCTCGTGCTCGTCGAGTCCAAGTCGTGGTTGCCCGGCCATTACGGCACCGACGAGAACGGCACCCTCTACCGCAACGGCCACCTCTTCCGGGGCGGCGGTGTCCGGCTCCCCGAGGCCGTCGCCCGGTACCGGGAGCTGTTGCCCGACGTCGAGGTGCGCGGCGCCCTGCTGATCTACCCCAGCCGGGCCGGCGAGGTCACCACGGACGAGCCCGCCGACGTCCCCGCCCCGCCCATGACCCCCGAGTGGTTCGTCCGCCAGGTGGGGGAGTGGCTGTCGCGGGAGCCCGTGACCGTCGACAGGGAGGTGTTCCGCAGGGTGCTCGGCCAGGTGGTCTCCGATCCCGCCTCCGTGTGACGGCGCGCCCGCCCGAGCCGTACGAACACCTGCCCCCCACGACCCGGACGCCGCGCCCTGACGGCCTTTCAGGGCGTCAGGGCGCGGTCGTTTCAGCGGAGTCCGGCCTGACAGGCCTCGTCCTGTCACCTTTCTCGGCTTTTCGGTCGTCTGGCCCTGGGTGAACTGGCCTTCCCCTGGTGTCCCTCTCCCGCTTCACCGCGTCCTGGTTCAGGCCGACCGCGCCGAACAGCACCAGCGGGGCTGCCGCGATCGCCCAGTACCACCCGCCCCCGGAGAGGCTCAGGTAGACCAACCACGTGCCGGCGGCGAGCAGGATCGAAGCAAAAACGATGCCGAACGTGTTCCTGCTCTTGGTTTGCTCGTCGAGGACGTACTTCTTGAGCCGTGCTTCGACATGGGACAGCGCGTGCGCTCGGGAGGCGCTGACCTCAGGAAGGTCCTTCGCGATCTCGAAGATCGTTTTTATTTCGGCGAGCCGTGCGGCGCGTGCCCCCCGTACCTCCCAAAGTTTGAGGAGTCCGGCGGTGACCACCAGAACTGGCGCCATCACCTTCGACAGTGTTTCCAGATCCATTGAGCGAGTGTGTCATCGAAAGCGCTGCGTCGCCAAATCAGAATCGGGTGGTGTGTTGACCACCTGCGTGATGCCACGTCTCGAATCTGATATTTGGCCTGGCGCTGTTCCGTGAGGAGTGTGTCCAATCGTGTTGGCAATCAGGAAATATCGGTGAAGGGGTGCGCTCGCCGGCGACGAGACTGCCGGTCGAAGGGATCGCGGGGAGGACCGACCTGTGCGAACCTGACCCCATGACCCGGACGCTGCGCCTGGCCCAGGACCGGGAGGCGGACGAGCTGCTGACCCGCGAGCCGTTGGCGTTGCTCTTCGGCATGCTCCTTGATCAACAGGTCCCGATGGAACGCGCGTTCGCGGGCCCGAAGCTGCTGGCCGACCGGATCGGCGGGCTCGACGTCCACCGCGTCGCGGAGATGGACCCCGACGAGTTCGCCGCCGCCTGCGCCGGCCCGCCCGCCATCCACCGCTTCCCCGGGGCGATGGCGAAGCGGTTGCAGACGCTGAGCCGGTACCTGGTTGACCGCTACGACGGTCGCGTCGAGGCGCTGTGGACCGACGGCGACCCGGACGGCCCGGAGGTCCTGCGGCGGTTGAAGGACCTGCCGGGCTTCGGCGAGCAGAAGGCGAGGATCTTCCTCGCGCTGCTGGGCAAGCAGCGGGACGTGCGACCACCGGGCTGGCGGGAGGCCGCGGGCCCCTACGGCGAGGAGGGCTCGCGCCGCTCGGTCGCCGACGTGGTCGACGAGCGCACCCTCCAGGAGGTCCGCGCCTTCAAGAAGCAGATGAAGGCGGCCGGGAAGGCCTGAGGCCCACCCCGTCGGCTGTCCGGTTCCGCCTCGTCCGCCCGACCTGTCCGGTCCGGCCTCGGCGGGTAGCACGAGGATCTCGCGGACGAAGGGGCGGGGCCGGGTTTCCCGCCGGCCCGGCCGGTGGGACCATGGGAAGGGGAGGTGGAGTCGTGAAGGGTTCGCAGCGGGACGACAACCCGGTCCTCATCACCGAGGCGGCTCCGTCCTACGACGACCAGCACGCCGCGCGGCGCCGCAAGTACGCGATCATGATGTCGCTGCGGTTCCCGTGCCTGGTCGCCGCCGGGCTCAGCTACCAGGTGCCATGGCTGGCGCTGTTGTTCATCCTGCTCTCCGTGCCACTGCCGTGGATGGCGGTGCTCATCGCCAACGACCGCCCGCCGCGCAAGGCGGAGAAGGCGAGCTGGTTCCGGGCCAGGCGGTCCGACCGCCAGCTTGAGGCGCGGGAGCACCCCGTCATCAACACCTGACGCGGTGGCGGCCCGTCCCCACCCCGGAGCGCGGGGCGGGGACGGGCCGCGCTGTTCCGGTGGCCCGGTCTCACGCGGGGCGGCGCTCGGCCAGCACCACGGCGACCTCGGCCGCCAACTTGGCGTTGGCCAGCACCAACGCGACGTTCGCCGCCAAGCTCGCCCCCTCGCTGCGCTCGTGGAAGTGCGCGAGCAGCACCGGCGTCACGGCCTTGCCCCGCACCCCGCGCTCCCTGACCACGTTCTCGCCCTCGGCGAGCAGGCGGTCATGTGTCGCCCTGTCCATCTCGTGCTCGGGCGGAACCGGGTTGACCAGCAGCACACCCGCCGAACCCGGCACCGACGAGCGGTGCGCCGCCACCACCGCGGCGGCCTCCGCGGGGGTGTCCACCCTCCACGGCACCTCCATACCGGAATCCCGCAGGTAGAAGGCGGGGAAACGGTCGGTCCGGTACCCGAGGACGGGCACCGAACGGGTCTCCAACGCCTCGAGCGTCGCTGGCACGTCCAGGACGGACTTCACGCCGGAGCACACCACCAGCACCGGGGTGTCGGCCACCACGTCGAGGTCGGCCGAGATGTCCCACGTCACCGCGGCGTCGCGGTGCACTCCGCCGAGACCTCCCGTGGCGAAGACGCCGATTCCCGCCGCGTGCGCGAGCGCCGCCGTGCCGGCCACCGTGGTCGCGCCGCTGCGACCCAGCGCCAACGCCGGCCCCAGGTCCCGACGCGACAACTTGGCCAGCCCCGAGCGCCGGTCGCACACCCGGTCCAGCTCCTCGGCGGAGAGCCCCACCCGCGGTGCGCCGTCCAGCACGGCGATGGTCGCCGGCACCGCGCCCGCCTCGCGCACCGCCCGTTCCAGCTCGTCCGCCACCTCCCGGTTGCGGCCGGCCGGCAGGCCGTGGGCCAACAGTGTGCTCTCCAACGCCACCACCGGCCGGCCCTCGGCCAGGGCCCGCGTCACCTCGTCAGCGACTCGGAGCACGTCACCACCCGCCTTCCGCGTGAGGCATCATGGATGGCGTGAGCACTGCCACCCAGACCCGCCCGGACGTCGACACCCGTCCCGAGGGCACCGACCGGACCGGGGACGACACCCCGAAGATGTTCCACTACGTGCGCAAGGCCAAGATCGCGGAGAGCGCGGTCATGGGCACGCACGTGGTGGCGCTGTGCGGCGAGGTGTTCCCGGTGACCCGCTCGCCCAAGCCCGGCTCGCCCGTGTGCCCCGAGTGCAAGCGCATCTACGAGTCGCTCCCGCCCGGCGGCGACGGCGGCGAGTGACCAGCCCCGACACCACCCTTCGAGGGTGAGCGCCCGGGAGGCGCTCCGCACCCGTTCCACGTTGTCGAGGTTCTCGGGTGCGAGCCTCCCCGGGCGTCCTCTGGTCCGGGTTGGCCTTCCGACGAGGCTCCTGGGGCAAACGTGGTGTGCGGCTGTCGCGAGCCGTCACCACCCCTTGTCTCCCCGGGGGCCTCGTCGCGTTCCCACGGTCGAGTCGGGGGAGAACCTGGCCTCGGTTCGTGTTCCCTGCGGCGGAGCCTGGCGCCGATTGCCGTCCGCCTGACCACCCGGCACGACGATCACTCACCCGACTGTCCCGGCACCCATGCGACTTTCGCCGCGAGGTGAACCAACGACGCATGCGCTGACGACGGACACCAGAAGAACCTTCAATCGGAAAACCGTCAGAGGTTTGGCGGTCGCCCATCGGTTCCGTCGTCGCCCGGTCGCTATTCGCTGCTGTAGCTCGCTCACGGGCTCGTTTTCTCGACCTTCGCAGTCCCCCTGGTGTCCTCGACTCACCTCCGCCCCGCCGACCTCGCGGATTAGTGGGGGTGCACTCGTACGCGTCGGCATGCTCAGTAGCGCTCGCACTCGCGCTCCGGGGTTGATCATCCTCTCGGGGTGTCGAAGCGCCCAACGTGTCAAGTGCCCCGCGATGAGTGGGGATTTTCATGCGCGACGGGGAAAGATGATCGTGGCCATGGGAGTGCGCTTCTCGCTGCCGTCGGCAGAAACCGCTTTCGCCGTTTTCGGACGACCCGCAGCAATCGGGTGAAGGCGCACGACGGGTGCCCAGAGTCGAGGGTGGCTGACGGCTGGACCCTCGATCTGCTCAGGCGTGGGGCGTTGGTCGGCGGGCCGGTGTTCACCGCCCGAGCGTGGTCGGTCCGATCGGCCTTCCGCACCCCTGACGTCCCCGGATCGGGGTCGCGCCCGCCGTCCGGAGGACGTCGCTCGGCCTGGCCCTGCGGCTGGCGTTCACCAGGGGCGTCGTCGGCGTCAGCCGTCCGGCTTGGTGGGGTCCTCGGGACGGGTGGAGCCCGTCGCACGGCCTCAAGAAGCGCGCCCCCGCCCCCGATGTGGATCTCAGCCGACCGGCGGCGATCTTCGGCTCGTCGTCGGCCGAACGACGCGCCCCCGGTCGCCAGCGGCCACCCCGACCACCCGCTCCGGACGCCGGCGCCGTGGGGAGGCGCCACACCCACAAGACCGGAGGAGACACATCTTGCGTCCCTGGACGAAGCGCACCCTGCACGCGGCGGTGCTGGCCGCGGGGGTCGCGGCGATGACGACGACGCAGGCGTCCGCGGCGCCGGAGCACGAGCGTCCCCACTCCACCAGCCACCCGGTGGCGACCGACGCCGACCAGCTCGTCGCTCCGGCGAAGGGGACCGGGGCCAAGCCCGCCGCCCGGCCCGCCGGCGACGACGACGGCGCCACCAACCCCAGCAAGGGAACGAAGCCGAACGGTGGGGCCAAGCCCGCCGAGACCACCAAGCCCGCCAAGCCCGCTGACACGACCAAGCCCGCCGACACGACCAAGGGCTCCCAGGGCGCGAACAAGGGCGCCACGAAGCCCCGCCCGCAGGAGGACCCCACCCCGGAGTCCTTCGGCAACCCGATCCCGGTGTCGACCACCCCCGAAGAGGTCAAGGTCGAGCTGCCGCTGGACACCTGCCACGGCCCGTACGCGCAGTCGCCCGGCAGCAAGCGCATCCCGTGCGCCGACACCGGCGTGCACGCCACGCTCCCCAACGCCCCGGTGCAGGCCGGTCTGGCCGCCGCCGACACGATGGAGACCACGCTCGGGCAGGCCAGCAACCATCTCGCGCAGGAGCTCAAGAAGCGCCCCCAGTCCCCCGCCACCGCGCTCCACGCGACCGGCCAGGCCCTCAACGGCACCGCCAACGGCGTCGCCCACGAGATGCACCAGGACCGCCCCCTCACCGACCTCCGCCAGGTGGAGGCGCTGCTCGACGTGCTCCAGGGCCGCCGGCCGCTCGCCTCCGCCATCCCCGAGGCGCCGATCAAGCCCGTGACCCCCGCGCCCACGGCCTCCGAGCCCGCCGCGTCCGCCGCGTCCACCGCGCCCGTCGAGCCCTCCGCGCGCACCTCGCGTCCCCCGCAGCCCGGCCGACCCCAGTTCGGGCTGACCGGCGGCCTGGAGAACCTCGGCATCATCGACGGCGCCAACCGGCTCGCCAAGCTGGAGTTCGCGCCCTACGACTCCAAGCGCCCGCAGGCCCTGGCGGCCGGCGACTACGGCGTGGAGGCCGACCTGGTGCACGGCCAGACCATCGAGCCGTTCAGCAAGCCGCTCACCCTGCCGACCCTCGACGAGCTCGAGGTGCTCCAGCCGCTGCTGAGGAAGGAGACGCTGCGGGGCCTGTCCCGGCCGGCTCCGGACATCGTCAACGGGCCCCAGCAGTCGACCAACACCCTCGGCATGCTCATGCCGATCACCAAGAACCAGAACCACTTCCCGGCGTCGTTCGCGACGGGCGACCAGCCCATGCCCAGGTCCGGCGAGCCCACGCCGAGGGCCGGCAAGCTCGCGCCGGGGACGCAGGCGCTCACCAACGGTTCCAACCCCGTCTCCAAGCTGCTGAGTGACGCGCTCGGGAAGACCCCGCTCAGCCCCAACAACCTCGGGCTCGGCCCCAAGCCGAAGCCGAAGCCCGCTCCCCAGCCGGTCGTCGACGAGGACGAGGACGACGACACGTCGGTCGAGGAGATGAGCGGCGCGGAGGCCGAGGCGGCCGCGGCGGAGGCTCCGGCCCCTCCGGCCCCCGGTGCGCCGGAACCCGCGGGAACCCCCGTTCCGGTGACCGCGACTCCCGTCTCCACCCCGGGTGACGGCGCCCAGGGCGAGGGCGTCCCGGCCACGACCAGCGCGGCTGACGCCTCGGGCGCGCCCGACCAGTCGGGTGGGTCCGGTGGCAAGCGCAAGCCCACCCTCGACCCGGGCATCCCGATCCACGCCTTCCAGGGCAACACCGAGGTCAACGACCTGCTCGGCCAGGTCACCTCGCCGCTGTCCGGCGCGCTTCCCCAGGCCCTGCCCGGCTCCTGACCCTCCTCCGCAGCGGGTGGTGACGGGCCCGGAACCCACGACCGTGGGTTCCGGGCCCGTCGTGTCCGGTGCGCCTCCGCCCGACGGCGGCCCGGCGCGCCCAGCGTTCGTGGATCAGCGGGTGCCGTAGATCATGGTGCGCAGCTCCGACTCGCCGAGCCCGCCCCAGACGCCGTAGGTCTCGTGCACGCTCAGCGCGTGCTGCCGGCACTCGCGCATCACCGGGCAGCTCCGGCAGATCGCCTTGGCCCGTTCCTCCCTGGCCCGCCGGGCGGCGCCCCGCTCCTTCTCCGGATGGAAGAACAGCGCGCTGTTCATGCCCCGGCAGGCGGCATGGAGCTGCCAGTCCCAGACGTCGCTCACCGGCTTCGGCAACCTGCGAGTGTCGGCCACGACCGCCTCCTCAAGCCTCGTCCGCTGCACTGTTGGGGTGTTCGTGGGCGAACCGGTCGCCGCCGAGCGCCACGAGCACCGACAGGTGCCCGAGGGGACGCCGTGGCGGTGTGGTCGGTCTCCGGGCGGATGCCCTCCGTCGGCCGGGACCGGTGACTCCGGCCCGCCTGCGGTGTCCCTCGGGTCTGTCGTCCCGGGTCGGGTTGCCCCGCCCTTCCGGGGTCAAACCTGACGTGCGCTGGACCACAGAGTGACGGCAAACCCCGAGTGGGGTGTCACTCCGCTGGGGGTGAGGGGGGAGTTTCGCGACGCAGGGGGATCGTGTCCTGGGTGTCGGCGGGGGAGGGCGCGGTGTGCGTCCGTTCGGCGGCCCTGGCGCGCGCCGCCTGCCGGCGTTGCCGCCGGGCCTGGTCGGCCTGCTCGCGGCGCAGCCGCTCGGCCGCGCGCTCCATCTCCAGCCGACGCCAGCGCCGGCGCTCCCTGCGGGTCATCCTGGCCGGCCACATCTCCTGGATCGTGTTGTTGAAGTGCGCCCCCAGGACGATGGCGAAGCCGATGAAGAACGCGAACAGCAGGAACGCGATCGGGGTGGCCAGCGCGCCGTAGGTGTAGCCGGTGCCGGTGATCCAGCTCATGTACAACCGCAGCCCGGAACTGGCGAGCAGGAAGACCACCATGGCCATCACCGCCCCCGGCAGGCCCCGGTGCCACGGCAGCTTCCTCGGCAGCGCCACCTTGTAGAGGGTGGCCAGGGCGATCATCAACAGCACGCCGGTCGTCGGGTAGTAGAAGCGGTCGACCAGGTTCTCCACGGTCGGGTGCCACGGTTCGGGGAAGACCCTGGGCAGCAGGCCGGGACCCAGCGCGAGCAGCGGCAGCACGATCACCGCCGCGATCAACCCCACCAGGTACAACAGCAGCGCGACGATCCGCTGCCAGACGACGTTGCGCACGTTGTACTGCCCGTGCGCCACGGTGATCGCGTCGACGAACGAGGCCATCGCCGACGACCCCGCCCACAGCGACAGCACGAAGCCGATCGAGACGATCTCGCTGCGACCCCTGGTCAGGATGTCGGCCACGGTCGGCGCGATGATCCGGTCCACCACGTCCAGCGTGAACACGGTGCGGCAGAATCCGATGATCTTCCCGTGGACCGTGTCGACGATCTCCCTGCCGAACCAGTCCCCGACGAAGCCCAGACTGCCCAGCAGCCCGAGCAGCAGCGGGGGCAGCGACAACGTGATCCAGAACGCCGCCTCGGCCGACTCCGAGAAGATGTTGTGGTCCCACGCGCGGGACAGGGTGCGCGTGAACAGACGCAGCGGCCCACGGGGTACCGGGCTCTGCCGGGAGGCGGTGCCGCTGCGCCCGTCGTCGTTCAACCGAGGACCCATCGCGGCCCAAGCATGGTGCATCCCCCCTGCTCCCGACAGCACGCCCCCGGTGCGGTCGGCGTGTCGCGCCGTCCCGCCGCGTCGCTCGCCGGGCGGGTCGACCCCTCCAGGTAGAGTGCCCGATGGCCCCCTTCTCGCGTGCGGCGTCGGAGCCGGAACCTGACCCGACGCGCGCACCAGTGGGGGCATTTGCACGTCGTGGAGCCGGTGCGTCAGTGGAAGGAGCGGCAAGACTCGTGGCCCAGCCCGTGCCCGACTCCCCGGCCCCCTCCGCCGCGACGCGGCCCCTGCGCGCGTGGCAGCGCCGCGCGCTGACCCGGTACCTGGCGACCCGGCCGCGGGACTTCCTCGCGGTCGCGACGCCCGGCGCCGGCAAGACCACGTTCGGGCTGCGGGTGGCGGCGGAGTTGTTGGCCGACCGGACGGTGGAGCAGGTGACCGTGGTCACCCCCACCGAACACCTCAAGCACCAGTGGGCGGCCGCGGCCGCCGCCGCGGGCATCCCGATCGACCCCGAGTTCCGCAACTCCATGGGTGTCACCTCGCGGGACTTCCGCGGCGTCGCGGTGACCTACGCCCAGGTCGCGGCCCATCCCTCGCTGCACAGGGTCCGCACGGAGAACCGCAAGACGCTGGTGATCCTGGACGAGATCCACCACGCCGGCGACGCCAAGTCCTGGGGCGAGGCCACCCGCGAGGCGTTCATGCCCGCCGTGCGCCGCCTGGCGCTGACCGGTACCCCGTTCCGCAGCGACGACAACCCCATCCCGTTCGTCACCTACGAACCGGACGCGGACGGCACCCAGCGCAGCAAGGCCGACCACTCCTACGGCTACGCCGACGCGTTGCGCGACGGCGTCGTCCGACCCGTGGTCTTCCTCGCCTACTCCGGAGAGGCGCACTGGCGGACCAGCGCCGGCGAGGAGTACACGGCGCGCCTGGGCGAGCCGCTCACGCAGGAGCAGACGGCCCGCGCGTGGCGCACCGCGCTCGACCCGACCGGCGAGTGGATGCCCGCAGTGCTCGCCGCCGCCGACACCCGGCTGACGCAGCTCCGCAACAACGGGATGCCCGACGCCGGCGGACTGGTCATCGCCTCCGACCACGTCACCGCGAAGGCGTACGCGCAGATCCTGCAACGCACCACCGGACACGAGCCGGTCGTGGTCCTGTCCGACGACCCCAGGGCGTCGGCCAGGATCGACGAGTTCTCGGCGTCGGACGACCGCTGGCTCGTCGCGGTCCGCATGGTCTCCGAGGGCGTCGACGTCCCGCGGCTCGCGGTCGGCGTCTACGCCACCAGCGCCTCGACGCCGCTGTTCTTCGCCCAGGCGATCGGCCGTTTCGTGCGCGCCCGGCGCCCCGGCGAGACGGCCAGCGTGTTCCTGCCCAGCGTCCCGGTGCTGCTGGAGCTGGCCAGCCAGTTGGAGGCGCAGCGCGACCACGTGCTGGGCAAGCCGCACCGGCCCAAGGAGGGCTGGGACGACGAGCTGGTCGCCGACGCCAACCGGCGCAAGGACGAGCCGGGCGAGGACGAGCGCTCGTTCACCGCGCTCGGCGCGTCCGCCGAGCTGGACCAGGTGATCTACGACGGCTCGTCGTTCGGCACCGCCGCGCTGGCCGGGACCGAGGAGGAACAGGACTACCTCGGCCTGCCCGGCCTGCTCTCACCCGACCAGATGAGGGCCCTGCTCCGGCAGCGACAGGAGAAGCAGCTCGCCGAGGCCACCCGGCGCAAGGCGGCGGAGCCGCCGCCCCCGCCGCCGGAGCCGGCCGCCAGGCCGCAGACGGTCCAGGAACGCCTGGCGAACCTGCGGCGGGAGCTGAACACCCTGGTGGCGCTGCACCACCACCGGACGGGCAAGCCGCACGGGCGCATCCACTCCGAGCTGCGCAGTTACTGCGGGGGACCGCCCACGCCGATGGCGACCGTCGAGCAGTTGGAGGAGCGCATCGCCACGCTCCGCTCATGGTGAACCGGGGGCGGTAGCCTACGCGCCACCATGGCGCGACGCCCGGTGGTGACCACCCGGCGCACCGGCGCACCGGCGCGGCGGGCCGGCTCGGGAGGAGGGGAGGCGATGGCGAGTCCACCCACCGCGGGCGCCCGGCCGGACGACGTGCGGCGGCACAACCGCGCGGCCCTGCTCCGGCGGCTGCACGTCGACGGCCCCTGCACGCGGGCCGCGCTGGCCACCGAGCTGGGCCTCAACCGCAGCACGATCAAGACCCTGGTCGACGGCCTCACCGACGCCGGCCTGGTGGCCGAGCAGGTCCCCACCCGGCGGGCCGGCGCGGGCCGCCCCTCGCTGTTGGTGGTGCCGAGGGCCACGGCCGTGGTGGTGCTGGCGGTCGACGTCGGCGTCGAGCAGCTCACCGTCGCGACGGTCGGCATCGGCGGGGACGTGCTCGGCCGCCGGAGCTGGGTCCTGGAACGCGGCCGGGTGCACCCCGTGGACGTGGTGGACCGGGTGACCGAGGCCCGGCGGCGGCTCGCCGACGAGCTGGGGGTGGACGCCGTCGCGGTCGGCGTGTCCGTGCCCGGCACCGTGCGGCGCGCGGACGGGCAGGTGCACGAGGCGCCGAACCTGCACTGGACCGACGTGCCCCTCGGCGAGCAGCTCTCCCGCGTCCTGCGGCTGCCGGTGCAGGTCGGCAACGACGCCGACCTCGGCGGTCTGGCCGAGCACACCAGGGGCGCGGCCAGGAACACCGCGGACGCGCTGTACCTGTCGGCCGACGTCGGCGTGGGTGGCGGCGTGATCTCCGGCGGGGTTCTGCTGCGCGGCACCGGCGGGTACGTCGGCGAGCTCGGGCACATGGTCGTCCGCCCGGACGGACGACAGTGTTACTGCGGGTGCCGGGGATGCTGGGAGACCGAGGTGGGGGAGGACGCGGTACGCCGAGCCCTCAGCCTTCCGGGAGATGCCGACCGTGCGGCGATCGTGGCCGAGCTGCGGTCGCTGGCCGACGACGCCGAGCTGGCCCGGCACCGGCTCCGCGGCGTGGCCGACTGGTTGGCGCTCGGCCTGGCCAACGCGGTCAACCTCCTGGCCCCGGAACTGGTGGTGCTGGGCGGCCTGCTCGCGGCGCTGCCGCCCTCGGTCGTGGCCGAGGTCGAGGAGGTGGTCCGCCGGCGCAGCATGGTCGCCAGGGCCTCCGGCCACCTCCGGGTGGCCACCGCCGCCCTCGGCGGCGAGGGACCCCTGTTGGGGGCGGCCGAACTGGCGTTCGAGCCGGTGCTCGCCACGGTGTGACGTGGACACCCCCGACCGACGCCTCCCGCGTCGTCAGCCTCGCCCACTCCACCAGCGGAAACGCCGACGGGCGGGGACCTGGTCGGTCCCCGCCCGTCACTCGGCCTCGTGGCGCGGACGCGCCACCGGTGTCACGCGCCGTGCGTGATCTCCGCAGCGAGCTCGCGCAGCTTCGGCTCGTGCTCCCGGGCGTGGTGCCCACAGAACAACAGCTCGCCCCCGGAGGGGAGAACGGCGCGCACCCGTGCGGCGGCCCCGCAGCGGTCGCAGCGGTCAGCAGCGGTCAGCTCGGGGCGGGTGAGCGTTCCAGGCATCTCGATCTCCCTCCGTCCCGGCGCCGGCACCGCCGACGCCCTCATCCGGCTGCGACCCCGTTGGGTGTCCCACAGGTGGGGTTCCCGGTAATCGCTAGCTCCACTCTTGCAGACGCCGGGGCGGCCGTCAGTGTTCCCGTCCCACGTGGCGAGCCAAGTCACGTCGAAACAACTCGGATGCAGCAGTCGTCGCTGGTCAGGGAGGATCAGATGATGCTCCGAACCACTCGTTCGCTCTCCGCGAAACAACTCCCGGCCCCGGTGTTGTTCCTGGTCGGTGGTTGTTCGATGTACTTCGGCGCGGGCGTCGCCGTCCGCCTTTTCGACCAGCTCACTCCGTCGGGGGTTGCCTGGCTGCGCCTGCTCGGCGCCGCCGTGGTGCTGCTGGCCTGGCGGCGGCCCGGCCGCGACGCCTGGCGGGGCCGTCGACTGGTGCTGGCCGGCGTGTTCGGACTCACCACCGCGCTGATGAACGTCGTCTTCTACGAGGCCATCGCCCGGCTGCCGCTCGGCACGGCGGTCGCGGTGGAGTTCGCCGGGCCGGTGGCGGTCGCCGCCTTCGGCACCCGCACCCGCCGCGACCTGGCCGCGTTGGCGCTGGTCGTGCTCGGCGTCGGCCTCATCGTCGACGTGCGGTGGTCGGGCAGCGCGACCGGCGTGGTGCTGGCGATCTCCGCCGCCGCGCTGTGGGCCGGGTACATCCTGGTGGGCAAGCGGGTGGCCACCGGAGGGAATGGGCTGGACGACCTCGCGGTGGGCTTCGCCGTGGCCACCGTCCTGCTCAGCCCGCTCGCCTGGGGGACGGGGTCGGTGTGGGGGTCGCCGTCGCTGCTCGGGCTCGCGGTCGGCGTCGGTGTGCTCTCCAGCGTCGTGCCCTACGCGATCGACCAGATCGTTCTCCGACGGGTGGGGCAGGCGCGGTTCGCGTTGTTGTTGGCCCTGCTGCCGGCGACGGCCACGCTCATGGGGCTCGTCACGCTCTGGCAGGTCCCGTCGCTGAGCGAGGCGCTCGGCATCGGCGCGGTGGTCGGGGGAGTGGCGCTGCGGAGCCGGGAGGGCACGCGGCAGGACGAGCGCGCTCCGGCGGAACCGGGCACCGACCCGGACCCGGACCCGTCTTCCCGTTCGGCGTCTCGCTGACCCGCTCTCGACCCCGGACGCGCGCCCGCCAGCGCCATCGGGCTGGTTCCTGGCGGGCCGCCACGGCCCCGAGACCCCGGGTGCCCCTTCGAACGTTCCCCCCAGGTCAGCCCCCACCCGCCCTGGGGGGCGAGCCCTGCTCCAGCCTACCGGCGAACACCCCGCACCCGAGGGTCACGCCAGTCCGCTGTGGACAACTCCGTCGCCTGTGGACAAACCCATCGCCCGACAGGAGGACAGGCTTGACACCACCCCGAACATCAGCCCCAGAACATCCCGCCCTGCCGCGGAAAGACACCGGCCCCGACACCGGGCGGGCGGAAGGCGCCGCCTCCGACACCGGGTGGACACGAGCCCCACCCCTCGCCGGACCGGGATCACCATCACCCGAGGACAGCCCCCACCCGCCCTGGGGGGCGAGCCCCGCTCCAGCCTACCGGCCGGCCACTCGCCGTCACAGTGGAGAACACCGCGCTGTGGAGAACACGGAGGGATGTGGACAACTGAATGATCGCGCCGGAAGCGCTGATCCTTCAGGAGTGATCCCGACCCCGCTCATGCCCCAACAGAGATCCGACGAAAGCGGTAGCGCACCGAGAAAAGTGAATGCTCTTGGCGACGCCCGCCATTTCCGCGCCCCTGTCCTTGTTCCGCGCCGCGCGAACAAGACCACGGGGGAGTGAACTGCCGAAGATCGGCCGTGAGCTACCGCACGTGACGGGCGTCGGCGAGAGAACAACTCCGTCGGGGGATCGACAACACCGCCTCCCCTTCCAGAGCCGCCCACCGAGTCACCCAGCGTCACTCGCGCCGGGCTGCACGAACCACGGGGAACGGCGACGCGGAAGACCACGGTGCGGGAAACGACGACGGCCCCGTCGGCCCGAGGATCGGGCCGACGGGGCCGTCGGGCGAAACCACTGTGCCGCCCGGACTCCCGTCGGGCTGTCGCCCGCCGGCGGCGCGGTCAGTCCAGGTAGTCCCGGAGCACCTGCGACCGCGACGGGTGGCGCAGCTTCGACATCGTCTTGGACTCGATCTGCCGGATCCGCTCCCGGGTCACGCCGTAGACCTGGCCGATCTCGTCCAGCGTCCTCGGCTGGCCGTCGGTGAGGCCGAACCGCAGCCGGACCACGCCGGCCTCCCGCTCCGACAGCGTCGCCAGCACCGACTGCAACTGGTCCTGGAGCAGCGTGAACGACACCGCGTCGACGGCCACGACCGCCTCGGAGTCCTCGATGAAGTCGCCGAGCTGGCTGTCGCCCTCGTCGCCGATCGTCTGGTCCAGCGAGATGGGCTCCCTGGCGTACTGCTGGATCTCCAGCACCTTCTCCGGGGTGATGTCCATCTCCTTGGCCAGCTCCTCCGGGGTGGGCTCGCGGCCCAGGTCCTGGAGCAGCTCGCGCTGGATCCTGCCGAGCTTGTTGATCACCTCGACCATGTGCACCGGGATCCGGATGGTGCGCGCCTGGTCGGCCATGGCCCTGGTGATGGCCTGGCGGATCCACCAGGTGGCGTAGGTGGAGAACTTGTAGCCCTTGGTGTAGTCGAACTTCTCGACCGCGCGGATCAGGCCGAGGTTGCCCTCCTGGATCAGGTCCAGGAACGCCATGCCGC
Organism: Streptoalloteichus tenebrarius; assembly: GCF_024171885.1. Lineage (GTDB taxonomy): Bacteria > Actinomycetota > Actinomycetes > Mycobacteriales > Pseudonocardiaceae > Streptoalloteichus > Streptoalloteichus tenebrarius. The sequence goes on from NZ_JAMTCP010000002.1 coordinate 198,561, forward strand.
GGCCGGTGTAGCGCTTGGCGAGGCTGACCACGAGCCGGAGGTTGGCCTCCAGCAGGTGGTTCTTGGCCCGCTCGCCGTCCCGCACGATCCACCGCAGGTCGCGGCGAAGCTGCGGGGAGAGCTTCTCGCTCTCCTCCTCGGCCCGGCGCAGCCGCTCCGCCGCGTACAGGCCGGCCTCGATCCGCTTGGCGAGCTCGACCTCCTCCTCGGCGTTGAGCAGCGCGACCTTGCCGATCTGCTTGAGGTAGGCGCGGACCGAGTCGGCGGAGGCGGTGAGCTCGGCGTCCTTGCGGGCCTGGCGCAGCGCCTCGGACTCCTCCTCGTCCCAGACGAAGTCGCCCTCGGCCTTCTCCTCCTCCTCCGCGGCGGCCGGCTCGTCGGCGAGGTCGGCCTCCAGGTCGCTGAGGTCGACCTCCTCCAGCTCGACCGACTCGTCGAGCTCGGGGTCGCCCTTGCCCTTCTTGCCGCCCTTGGCGGCGGTGGCCTTGCCGCCCTTCTTGGCGGCGGTCGCCCTGGTGGTCTTGGTCGCGGTCCGCCCGGCAGCCGCCTTCTTCGCAGTGCCCTTGGCGCCGGTCGACCTCGCCGACGGGGCGGCAGTCTTCCTGGTCGAGGTGGTCTTCGGGGTCTCCTCGACGTCGGCCGGGGCGGCCGTCTTCCTGCTCGAAGCGGCCCTGGCCGACGTGGCGCCGCCCGTGGTGGCGGCGCTGGAGCGTCGGGTTGCGGTTTCTGCGGCTGCCACGTACGCCCTTTCGCGACGGTCGACTGGTGGATCGACTGCTTCCTGGGCGGGCCGGAGGGCGCGAAACCTCGGCCGCCAGCGGTCGGGGGGAGATCCGTGATCCGTCGTCACGGACCGTTCCATTGTAACGACGTCGGCTGGCCGGGGGTGCGCCGCGAGCCGGCCTGTTCGCCGGCCCGGCGGCGTCCTCCCTCGTCAGAGCCGGTTCCGCCGGCCACCGGGTCCGCTGATCAGAGCAACACCCCTGCCGAGGAGGCGGTCGCGGCGCCCACGATCCCGGCGTCGTTCTTCAGCGTCGCGGGCACGACCTCGGTGCGCACGTCGAGCAGCGGCAACCACTTGTGGGCCTTCTTGCTCACCCCGCCGCCGGCGATGATCAGGTCCGGCCAGATCAGGTCCTCCAGCGCCCTGACGTACCGGCTCACCCTGGCGGTCCACTCCTCCCACGACAGGTCGAGTTCGTCCTTGACCGAGGCGGCGGCCCTGGTCTCGGCGTCGTGGCCGTCGACCTCCAGGTGGCCGAACTCGGTGTTGGGCACCAGCCTGCCGTCCAGGAACACCGAGGTCCCGATGCCGGTGCCGAAGGTCAGCAGCACGACGGTGCCCTCGCGCCCCGCGCCCGCGCCGAACCGCATCTCGGCCATGCCGGCGGCGTCGGCGTCGTTGAACACCGCCACCTCCTCCGGCCGGCGGCCCAGCCGCTGGGCGAACAACGCGGCGGCGTCGGTGCCGATCCACGCCTTGTCCACGTTCGCGGCCGTGTGGGCCACGCCCCGCTTGACCACGCAGGGCAGGGTCACGCCCAGCGGGCCGTCCCAGCCGAACTTCTCCACGATCTCGGCCACCACGTCGGCGACGGCCTCGGGCGTCGACGGTTGGGGGGTGGGGATGCGCAGCCGCTCCCCCTCCAGTGCGCCAGCCTCGACGTCGACGACGCAGCCCTTGATCCCGGACCCGCCGATGTCGACCCCGAACCCGCGGGTAGTGCCCATCCCGTGGACCTTCCTACTCGATTCAGACGACAGTTGGGCAGACCTTAGGGCATGACCGCCCACCCCAACCATCCTCGCGCCACGGGACGGACGATGTGGTCGGATGGGGGGCGTGGCAACCGCAGAGCACGTGAAGGACGGGGAGGACCTGCGCGCGGTGGCGGTCCGGGTCGCCGGTGAGGCGGCCGAGCTGGTGCGCCGGGTGCGGGAGTCGGCGGTCACCGAGGTCGACACCAAGAGCAGCGAGACCGACGTGGTCACCGCCGGTGACCGGGCGGCGGAACGGTTGATCCGCCAGCGCCTGGCCGAGCTGCGTCCCGGCGAGCCCGTCCTCGGCGAGGAGGAGGGCGGCGGGGCCGGCGCGGAGGACGGCCTGTGCTGGGTCGTCGACCCGATCGACGGCACCGTGAACTACCTCTACGGCTACCCCTGGTACGCGGTCTCGGTGGCGGCCCGGCGCGAGGGGCGCTCGGTCGCGGGCGCCGTGGTCGAGCCGGTGAGCGGCCGGGTCTGGAGCGCGGCCAGGGGGCACGGGGCCTGGTGTGACGACACGCCCCTGAGGGTCTCCCCGGCCTCCCGGCTCGACCTGTCCCTGGTCGCGACCGGCTTCGCCTACGCGGCCGAGCGCCGCTCCCGCCAGGCGCGGGTGATCGACGGCCTGCTGGGCAGGGTGCGCGACATCCGCAGGAGCGGCTCGGCCGCCCTGGACCTGTGCGCGGTGGCCGCCGGCTGGGTCGACGCCTACTTCGAGCACGGGCTCAAGCCGTGGGACTGGGCGGCCGGCGCGCTCGTCGCGGAGGAGGCGGGGGCGCTGCTGCGGCTGCCGGGCACGAGCGGCGACGACCTGGGGGACATCACTCTCGCGGCCGCTCCGGGGATCGCCGAGGACCTGCTCGCCGTGCTGCGTGAGGCCGGTGTCACCGCGGTGTGACCCGTTCTCGGGCTGGTCGGGACCTCTCATGACGACGGGCGTGTGGTGCGCGCCGCACTGGTCACGCCCGTCGTCTGGCCCGCCAGGACCCAGGAGCGGCCCGTCGTGCATCGGGCCGCCAGAAGCCGTCAGGAAGCCGCCAGCCGTCAGCCGCCAGAAGAGAGATCGACCACAGATGGCGACGCGCGGCGGGCCTTTCCGGACGTCGGGTCGGGCTGTCAGCGGTGGACCCGGGCTGTCAGCAGTGGACGTCGCGGGCCTCGGCCAGCAGGTTGGCCTCGATCGGCGGGCGCCCCGCCTCGGCGGCCTGGCCGCCCTCCGGCGTCGGCTGCCGCTCGCCCCACGACCGCAGGTCGGCCAGGACCCGCTTGGCGGCGTGGTTGGGCTTGATGTCCCCGAACTTGCTGCCCAGCGCCAGGTCGACCGTCGCGTCCTGCCGCTCGTCCCGCACGAGCTGGGCGCACGGCACGAGCAGGCTCAACGTGCGCGCGGCCCCCGCCCCGTTGGGGCCGAAGCGGATCTGCCCGTGGCAGTGCATGTCGAAGTTCGGGTAGACCGGGTCGTTGCCCGGCTCGGCCGCCTTGTTGACGCCGGCCGCGTACAGCTCCTCGGCGACCAGGCTCGCCTGGTTGCGCTGGCCGTTGGCGTTGAGCACCCGCACCTGCACCCTGCTGGGCACGGCGGGGTCGGTGCGGTCCAGCGAGTCGCGGCCCAGCACCTGGCCGGCCTTCGGGGGAGCCTGGCCCTCGGGCGCGGTGGAGGGCGGCGTCGGCGGGTTGCAGTTCGTCGCCGCGTCGATGTCGGACGTGCTCCGGAACACCTTCGTCCAGACGAAGACCGACAGCACCCCGAGCACCACGAGCATGATCACGGCCGGTAGCGGCCGGCGCCGCCGGTAACGTGGGATCTTGTTGCCCAGCGCGCTCGCGGCAGACACGTCCTCCCGTCCTCCCTGGCCTGCGCCCCTCGTGCCCAGTGGACCCCGTGCTGATCAGCCTAATCCGTGCGGTGCGACCGCGCGCGGGCGTGTCCGCCCCCGCGTGCCACCCGGTCGTAGCGCTCGGGAGTTGATCAGTAGCGCTGTGTCACGACTGCTGCATCGCACCATGTCGACAACGCCATGACAAGACGCGGACCCGGTGGTGGCGGTTGCGTGGCGCCCCTGTCGCTGTGCGCAACCCACCACAAACGAGTGACCGGGTGAGTGGGGGGTTGCGCGGTGGGCTACCCTCTCGGCGCTCTGGGACTCCGGTGACGGGTTGCGAATCGATTCCGCAAGGCGTTGGGGCCAGGGGGAGAACCGAGACCTCCGTCACTACGACGGCGGGCACAAACTCGCGCGCTGGGACGTTGTCCAGCGGCACGAACCACAGTCATTGACCGCAGGGGTGAATCACGATGGCCACCGACTACGACGCTCCGCGCCGCAGCCAGGAGGAGGAGCTGGCTGAGGACTCGTTGGAGGAGCTCAAGGCGCGGCGCAACGAGACGCAGTCCGGTGTGGTCGACGTCGACACCGACGCGCCGGACGAGAACTTCGAACTGCCGGGCGCGGACCTGTCGGGTGAGGAGCTCACCGTCAAGGTGCTCCCGAAGCAGGACGACGAGTTCACCTGCTCGCGCTGCTTCCTGGTGCACCACCGGAGCCGGCTCGCCGAGGAGCGCAACGGGCAGATGATCTGCCGCGACTGCGCCTGATCCTCCTCGTCCCGTCCGGGTCCGCCCGCCGCGCGGCGGTTCGTCCGCCGCGGGGAACGGCGCACAGCGGGGACGTCACGTGATGTCACCGCCTCGGCGGTCTCGTCGTCGCCACGTTCCCGGACGGCCCGACCGGTTCCGGCCGTCGCCGGCTCCCGGGAAGGACGACCACACGGCGCGGGGCGCCTGCCACCACGGCAGGCGCCCCGCGCCGTTTCCGTTCGTCTCCCGGCGTCCGCCGCCGGCGCGCCCGCGCGTTCTGGTCTGACGTCGCGCCGCCACGACGGCCGGCCGCTCGCCGCCGCCGCGCGACGCTCTCCCGCGTGTCCCGCCACACCGCATGACGGGCGTCAGGCCGGGCGCTCCTCGCGCAGGATCGCGGCCAACCGCTCGGGATCACGCACGCTGAAGATCCAGTAGGGCGTGGGGTCGTCGGGGTCGGTCAGGTGCACCCGCAGCAGCGGCCCCACCCAGCCCCGGTGCGTCAGGAACGCGGCCGGGTCCAGCTCAGGGCCCAGCGCCCTGCGCTTCTGGTCGGCCGGCACGATCTCGACGTCGCCGACGAACCTCAGCGGCAGGTGGGCCTCGCCCACCCACAGCTCGTCGTCGACCACCCGCACCCGGACCCGCCCCATCCACCACAGCCAGGCCAGCACCAGGCCGATCGTGACCACGTAGGGCAGCCACGAGCGGACGCCGGGGTAGCCGCGGTGCACGGTCGCCGCCATGATCGCCGCGCCCAGCAGGGGCAGCGGGTACCACGTCAGGGGGACCGTGAGCCGCTGCTCGAACCGGACCTTCCCGTCGGGCCGCCGCCCCGGTCGCTCGCTCACCTCGCCGGCACCTCCGCGCGCCGCCGCCGCACCTACGTCCTGGGTCACGGCGCCAGGGTAGTCTCGCGCCTCGTGTCCGACGCTTCCCCGTCCCGGGTCGAGGTCCTGCTGACCCGGCTCGACCCCGAGGTCCCGGTGCCGGCCTACGCCCGTCCCGGGGACGCGGGCGCCGACCTGGTGACCACCAGCGACCTCGTGCTGCCGCCCGGCGAGCGCGCCGTGGTCGGCACCGGGATCGCCATCGCCCTGCCGACGGGGTACGCCGCCTTCGTCCACCCCCGATCGGGGCTCGCCGCGCGCGTCGGGCTCAGCGTGGTCAACACGCCGGGCACCATCGACGCCGGCTACCGGGGGGAGATCAGGATCTGCCTGGTCAACCACGACCTCCGCGAGCCGGTCGTCCTGCACCGCGGCGACCGGATCGCGCAGCTCGTCGTGCAACGGGTCGAACAGGCGCGCTTCCTGGAGGTCGCGGAGCTGCCAGACTCGGCCAGGGGAGCCGGCGGATACGGCTCCACCGGCGGGCACGCGGTGCTGGGGCCGGCGGCGGAGGCCGCCGGCGGAGCGACGGAGGGCTAGAGGGCATGTTCGGATGGCGGCGCCGACGGCGTGGCGGTGACGGCGGGGACGGCTCCGCCGAGGCGGCCGGGACCAGCGGGGACCGGCACGAGCCGATCGACCCGGCCGACGCGGAGGCCGACGGGCCGTTCGACGCGACCGAGGCCCCCGAGGACGAGCTGTCGCGGCTCGACCTCGGCTCGGTGCGCATCCCGGTGCCCGACGGCGCGCAGCTCCAGGTGGAGGTCGACCCGGCGGGGCCGGTGCGCGCCGTGCACGTGGTCACCGAGATCGGCCGGCTCACCGTGAACGCCTACGCCGCGCCGCGCAGCAGCGGGCTGTGGCGGGAGATCAGCCGGGAGCTGGTCGAGCAGCTCCGGTCCGACGGCGCGCGGGTGAGCAGGGTGCGGGGCGAGTGGGACGACGAGCTCGTGGCGTCCTCCCCCGAGGTGGCGCTGCGGTTCGTCGGCGTGGACGGCCCGCGCTGGCTGCTGCGGGGCGTGGCCGCCGGGCCCGTCGACAACGCCGAGGAGCTCGCCGAGCTGTTGCACGACGTCGTGCGGGGCACGGTCGTGGTGCGCGGCCCCGAGCCGCTGCCGGTGCGCACGCCGTTGCCGATCGAGCTGCCCGAGCCCATCGCGCGGCACATCCAGCAGGCGCACCAGGCCCAGCAGGCGCAACAGCAGGGCTGATCCAGCACGCCTCCGCGCGGCGCCGGGGTTCCCGGCGCCGCGCGGGCCGGAGCGCGTGGCCGCGGCGTGCGGCGCGACCGGGGTGACGAGATCACCCCGGCCGGCTACCGTGCCGCCATGCCCGACTCCGCCGAATGGTTGGTCTTCCTCAGCGCCACGCTCGTCTTCGCCGTCGTGCCCGGCCCGGGAATGCTCTACGTGATCGCCAGGGCCCTGTCCGGCGGCTGGCGCGAGGGCGTGCGCTCGGTCCTGGGGACCGCCGCGGGCGCGACCGTCCACGTCGTCGCGGCCGCCGCCGGCCTCTCGGCCGTGCTGGCCACCTCCGCGACCGCGTTCACCGTCGTGAAGCTGGCCGGCGCCGCCTACCTCGTCTACCTGGGCGTGCGGGCGTTGGTCGCCAGGGACGAGGGCGCGCGCGTGGAGCTCGGCGAGGCCGCGAGCCAGCGCCGGGGGCGCGCCACCTTCCTCCAGGGCGTGGTCACCGAGGTGCTCAACCCGAAGACCGCCCTGTTCTTCCTCGCCTTCATCCCGCACTTCGTCCACGAGGACCGGGGGTCGGCGCCGCTGACCTTCGCGGTGCTCGGCGTGGTCGTGGTCGGCGCCGCCATGCTCGCCGACCTCGTGGCGGTGACCTTCGCCGGGCCGCTCGGCCAGCGGCTGGCCCGCGACCCGCGGTGGCGGGTGCGGCAGCGGGTGGCGAGCGGGTTGACCATGATCGGTCTCGGCGGGGCCCTGGTGCTCGCCGAGAACGCCTGACCGTCGCGTGTGGACCGACCGCCGCGCGGCGTGACACGCGCGACGACAGACATGGTTGGTCGCCCCCGACGGCGTCTGCGACGATTCCGAACCGACCGAACGAGGGGTGTGCGAGGAAGCCGGTGCGAGTCCGGCGCGGTCCCGCCACTGTGACCGGGGAGCGATCCTCCCGCGTGCGCCACCGGGGCAACGGCCCCGGGAAGGCCGGAGGGGAGCGGTGATCCGGGAGCCAGGACACTCCGTCCCTCGTGCCAGGACCTCCACCGGGCGAGGACACCCGAGGAAGGACAGATGGCATGACTTCGTGCCGTGAGCGTTCGTGACGGCCCGCTACCCGTTCTCCGCCGTCGTCGGACATGACGACCTCCGGCTGGCGTTGCTGCTGACCGCCGTGCACCCCGGGATCGGCGGTGTGCTGGTCAGGGGTGAGAAGGGCACCGCCAAGTCGACGATCGTGCGGGGGCTCGCGGCGCTGCTGCCGCCCGTGGACGTGGTCCGGCGCTGCCGGTTCGGCTGCGACCCGGCCCAGCCCGACCGCGGCTGCCCCGACGGGCCGCACGGCGACCTGTCCGGCGAGGCGGTCGAGCGCCGGCCCGCGCGGCTGGTCGAGCTGCCGGTCGGCGCGACCGAGGACCGCCTGGTCGGCTCGCTGGACCTGGAGCGCGCGCTGACCGAGGGCGTGCGGGCCTACCAGCCAGGACTGCTCGCCGCCGCGCACCGCGGCGTGCTCTACGTCGACGAGGTCAACCTGCTGCACGACCACCTGGTCGACCTGCTGCTGGACGCGGCCGCGATGGGCAGGGCGCACGTGGAGCGGGAGGGCGTGTCCGTCTCGCACGCCGCGTCGTTCCTGCTGGTGGGCACGATGAACCCGGAGGAGGGCGAGCTGCGGCCGCAGCTCCTCGACCGGTTCGGGCTCACCGTGCACGTGGCGGCGGCCAGGGACGTGGAGACCAGGACCGAGGTGATCCGCCGCCGGCTGGCCTACGAGGCCGACCCCGAGGGTTTCGCCAGGGGCTGGGCGGAGGCCGACGCGGAGCTGGCCGCGCGGATCGCGGCGGCGCGCCGGGCGCTGGACACGGTGGCGCTGCCGGACGCGGAGCTGCGGCGCATCGCCTCGGTGTGCTCGTCGTTCGAGGTGGACGGCATGCGCGCCGACCTCGTGGTGGCCCGCACGGCCATGGCGCACGCGGCGTGGCGCGGCGCGGACGCGGTGTCCGAAGTGGACGTCGAGGTGGCGGCGCGGCTGGCGTTGCCGCACCGCAGGCGGCGGGACCCGTTCGACGAGCCGGGCCTGGACGAGGAGCAGCTCAGCCAGGCGTTGCGGGACGCCCGGTCCGAGGTGGACGAGCCCGACGAGGACCCGGAGCCGCCGGAGGGGCCCGACGGTCCCGGCGGCGGTCCCGACCAGCCGGACGGCGGCCCTGACGGGAGCGGCCCCGGCGGTGGCGCGCCCGACGCCGGGTCGGACGGCGGGCCGGACGCCGAGCGACCCGAGCGGCCCGAGGAGCCGGCGCCGGGCAACGGCCGGGCTCCCGCCGACCGCCCGCCGGCCGTGCCCGCGCCCGCGTTCCGCGCCCGCCTGCTGGAGGTCCCCGGCGTCGGCGAGGGCGCGCCCGGCCGCCGGTCCCGCGCCAGGTCCCGCACGGGCCGCGTGGTTCGTTCGTCCACTGTGGACGGTTCAGGGCTGCACCTGGTGGGGACGCTGGCCGCCGCCGCGCCCCACCAGTCCTCCCGGGGCCGGCGGGGCTCCGGCCTGGTGCTGCGGCCCGCCGACCTCCGGCTGGCCGTGCGCGAGGGCCGCGAGGGCAACCTCGTGCTGTTCGCCGTGGACGCCTCCGGCTCCATGGCCGCCCGACAGCGCATGTCCGCGGTCAGCGGCGCGGTCCTGTCGCTGCTGCGCGACGCCTACCAGCGCCGCGACAAGGTCGGCATGGTCACCTTCCGCGGCGGGAGCGCCGAGGTCGCGCTCCCGCCCACCCCGTCGGTCGACGCGGCCGTGGCCCGCCTGCGCCACCTGCGCACCGGGGGCCGCACCCCGCTGGCCGAGGGCCTGCTCACGGCCCGCAGGGTCCTGACCGTCGAGCGGCTGCGCGACCCGCGCCGCCGCCCGCTGCTGGTCCTGGTCACCGACGGCAGGGCGACGGTGTCGGTCACCGGCGGCGACCCGGTGGCGGACGCGGTGCGCGCCGGCGCGCTGCTGGCCGCCGAGGGCGTCGCCGCGGTCGTCGTCGACTGCGAGCAGGGGCACGTGCGCCTCGGCATGCCCGCCCGCCTGGCCGCCGCGCTGGGCGCGCCGTGCGTCCGGTTGGAAGAGTTGTCGGCCGAGCAGGTCGCCGGCGTGGTCCGCGCGGCCAGGGCCGCCTGAGGCGCCGGCGGGGACCGGCGCGGAGGAGGAGGACGTTCGCATGCCGCAGGGCAAGCCGGCCGTGGTGCCGGAGGACGGGCTGACGACCCGGCAGCGCCGCAACCGGCCGCTGCTGCTGGTGCACACCGGACCGATGAAGGGCAAGTCCACGGCGGCCTTCGGGCTCGCCCTGCGGGGCTGGAACCAGGGCTGGTCGATCGGCGTGTTCCAGTTCGTGAAGTCGGCCAAGTGGAAGGTCGGGGAGGAGAACGCGCTCCGCGCCCTGGGCCGGCTGCACGAGACCACCGGCGAGGGCGGCCCCGTCGAGTGGCACAAGATGGGCGAGGGCTGGTCCTGGGCGCGCAAGCAGGGCACCGAGGAGGACCACGCGGCCGCCGCCAGGGAGGGCTGGGCCGAGATCGCCCGCCGGATCGCCGAGCAGCGGCACACCCTCTACGTGCTCGACGAGTTCACCTACCCGCTGAAGTGGGGCTGGGTCGACGTCGACGAGGTGGTCTCGACCCTGCGGGACCGGCCCGGCCACCAGCACGTGGTCGTCACCGGGCGGGACGCGCCGGCGGCCCTGGTCGACGCCGCCGACCTCGTCGTGGAGATGACCAAGGTCAAGCACCCGATGGACAACGGCCAGAAGGGGCAGAGGGGCATCGAGTGGTGATCCCCCGACTGGTGGTCGCCGCGCCCGCGTCGGGCTCGGGCAAGACCACCGTCGCCACCGGCCTGGTCGCGGCGCTGCGGCGTCGCGGCCGGGCGGTGGCCCCGTTCAAGGTCGGCCCGGACTACATCGACCCCGGCTACCACGCGCTGGCGGCGGGCCGGCCCGGCCGCAACCTCGACCCGGTGCTGGTCGGGGAGGACCGGATCGGCCCGCTGTTCGCGCACGGCTGTCGGGGCGCCGACATCGCGGTGGTCGAGGGCGTCATGGGCCTGTTCGACGGTCGCTCCGGCACCCGCGGCCACGCCTCCACCGCGCACCTGGCCACCTTGCTCGCCGCCCCGGTGGTGCTGGTCGTCGACGCCAGGGGGCAGAGCAGGAGCCTCGCCGCGCTGCTGCACGGCTTCCGGGGGTTCGACCCCGCGGTGCGGCTGGCCGGCGTCGTGCTCAACCGGGTCGGCTCCGAGCACCACGAGCGCGTGCTGCGCGAGGCGTGCGACGAGGTGGGGCTGCCCGTGCTCGGGGTGCTCGGCCGGCACAGCGCCCTGGCCGTGCCGTCCCGGCACCTCGGCCTGGTCACCGCGGCCGAGGGCGGCGACGACGCCCGCCGCGCCGTGGCCGCGATGGCCGACCTCGTCGACGCCGCCGTCGACCTCGACGCCGTGGTCCGGCTGGCCGGCTCCGCGCCCGAGCTGCCGGTGACGGCGTGGGACCCGGCGCTGGCCGTGGGGGCCGAGGAGCGACGCCGCCCCGTCGTGGCGGTGGCGGGTGGGGCCGCCTTCACCTTCGGCTACGCCGAGCACACCGAACTGCTCCGCGCCGCGGGGGCCGAGGTCGTGGTCGTCGACCCGCTGCGGGACGAACGGCTGCCGGAGCGGACCGCGGGGCTGGTGCTGCCGGGAGGCTTTCCCGAGCAACACGCCGCCGAGCTGGCCGACAACGCGGCGCTGCGGGCCGAGGTGGCGCGGTTCGCGGCGGCGGGACGGCCGGTGCACGCCGAGTGCGGCGGCCTGCTCTACCTCGCCGCGGAGCTGGACGGCCGCCCGATGTGCGGCGTGCTCGACGCGCGGGGCCGGATGACGGAGCGGCTCACGCTCGGCTACCGGGACGCGGTCGCCGGGACCGAGTCCGCGCTGCACCCGGTCGGGGCGAGGGTCAGCGGCCACGAGTTCCACCGCACGGTGCTGGAGCCGGGTGTCGGCGCGTCCCCCGCGTGGCACTGGCGCGGTCCGACGGGACGCGCGCTGTCCGAGGGGTTCGTCTCGGGCGGGGTGCACGCGTCGTACCTGCACACCCATCCGGCGGGAGACCCGGCGTCGGTGGCCCGGTTCGTGGCCCGCTGCGCCGACCTGGCGTCCTGAGCCGGCGTCCTGAGCTGGGCGCGCGCTCCTTCCCTGGTCCTGCCCCGGCGACGGGCGGTCGGCGTTCTCGCGCGCTGTCGCCCAGTGTCAAGGCGCAGTGTCAAGGCGTGGACATCACATTCGCGACATCGGGTGATCCTGGTGCGTGCGCCCCTGGCTCGGCCCCCGTCTGGCACCGGGACTTGAGACCCCCGAGGGGGTGGACCGAGGATGATCGCGGCGCAGGCAGCGGGCGTCCTGGCGGGCGCCCTCCCGGTTCCGCCTCCCGGTCCGCTCGGGGCGGAGGGCGGGCCGGGCGGGGCTGCGAGAGATGATCGACGGGGCGGTACGGTCGTGCCCGACAGGGGCGGCCGGCGCCACGCGGCGCTCCGCGACGGGCCAGGCGACGGTGGGGCGTCGGACCGGGCCGCGGAACGCCCGGCCCCGGCACGTCGCCGCCACGCCACTGGTTTGTCCACAAGGGACAGACGAAGGTGGCGGGGCGAGGCCCCACGCCCCACCCGTCCACCGTCGTCCTCCCGCACCGACGTGGGAGAGGGGAGCAGTTGTGAGCGACGCCGACGAGCCGACCACCCGCGTCGGGCGGGTCTCCTTCATCGGCGCCGGACCCGGTGCCGCCGACCTCCTCACCGTGCGCGGCGCCCGCCGCGTCGCCGAGGCCGACGTCGTCGTGTGGGCTCCCGGCCACGTCGCCGCCGAGTGCGTCAGGGAGAACGCCCGCCCCGACGCCGAGATCGTCGACTCCTCCCGGGTCAGCGAGGACGACGTCGTGGAGATCTACCGGCGCGCGGTGCGGGACCGGCTCCTGGTGGTCCGGCTGCACTCCGGCGACCCCACGCTGTGGGGCTCGCTGCGGGACCAGCACGAGACCTGCCGCCGGCTCGGCCTGGAGGTGGAGATCGTGCCCGGCGTCTCCGCCGTCTCGGCCGTCGCCGCGGCGGTCGGGCGCGAACTCGCCCCCGAGGCGGGCGCCGAGGGCACGCGGTCGGTGGTCTTCACGCGACCGGAGGGCGGCGGGACCGCGCTGCCGGACCGGGAGCGGATCCGGGACCTCGCCCGGCACGGGGCGACCATGGCGGTCTTCCTGTCCGCCTCCCGCACCGCGCAGCTCGCCGAGGAGCTGCGCGCCGGCGGCTGCCCCGAGGACACGCCGATCATCGTCGCGTCCAAGGCGACCTGGCCGGACGAGGTGCTGGTGCACACCACGCTCGCCGAGCTGGAGGAGACCGTCAAGGCGCACAAGCTGTGGCGGCACGCGTTGTTCCTGGTCGGCAGGGCCCTGGCGGCGGGAGGGGCGCGGTCGCGGCCGTACCAGGCCGGCCAGCCCCGCACCTACCGCAGGTCCGACCCGTCGGCGCGTCGCCCGCAGCGACGCGTGGGGCAGCGGCGGGACGCGTCGACGGCGGTCAGGGCCACGGCGAAGGACAACCAGCCGGGGAGGGGCGACCAGCCGGGGAAGGGCGACCAGCCGGGGAAGGGCGACCGGTGGGCGGAGGACGCGGGCCGGGCCGAGCCGACGCGTTCCCGGGCCGAGCCGACGCGTTCCCGGGCCGTCCGGCCGGACGCGGAGACCGCGTGGTGGGCGGTGCGGAACTGGCAGGAGAGCGCGAGGAGCGGTGGCGCGCGCTCGGCGGGCCGGTCGTCCCGGTCGCCTCGTCGTGCCGCTGAGCCGCAGACGCTGTTCGACGCGGGTCAGGACGTGGTGTCCGAGGAGCGCGTCGGTGTTCGTGAAGCTCACGAGACTCGTGAAGTTCGGGAGGCTCGTGAAGTTCGCGGAGCTTCGGATGTCCAGCCCGTGACGCTGGTGGCGGCCTCTGCGGATGACGCGGCTTCTTTGTCTACTGTGGACACTCCGCATGTGGACCCCGGTTCGCTGGAGTCCGGGGAGTCCGTGGAGTCCGTGGAGTCCGGGGCGCTGGAGATCTCGGAGCCCGTGGTCGCCGTGGAGTCTTCGGAGACCCGATCCGCGCCGGAGGGCGGCGAGACCATCCAGACCGGCGGCGAGGCCGCGGCCCCGGGTGTGTCGGAGAACGGTGCCGGGGTGGCGTCCAGGCCGATGGCGGCGAGTGTGCCGGCCGTGAAGTCTGTGGCGGACGTGGAGGCTGTGGCCGACGTGGAGGCTGTGGCGGAGGTGGACGGCGAAACCGCTGTCCAGCCGGCTGTCGAGACTCCCGCTGGGGAACCCGTCGTCGACGCGACGACCGACGAGCGGCCGGTGAAGCCGGTCGGCCGGGTGGCCGCCGCGACGAGCACGGCCGGTCGGGTGACCGCCAGGGTCACGACCACCCGGACGCGCCGTGCCAAGGCCGGCGAGACCGCCGCCGAGCCGGCCGGGGGAGAGCGGAAGAAGAGCGCGGTGACGCGTGCGGGGCGCGGGCGTGCCAAGTCCGGTGAGGAGCCGGCGTCGGAGCAGGCCGAGACCGCGACCCCGAAGACTCGCGCGGTGAAGAAGGGCAGCCGGACCGTGCGGGGGCGGGGTTCGTCCTCGACCGCCTGACAGGTTCGCGGTCAGTGGTCCGGGCCGGGGTTCGGTGACGGATGGACGGGGCGGACAGCGCCGGCTTGCGGCTTGCCGTCTTCCTGTTTGTCACATTCGTGTCACTGGCCCCGGTTTGTCCTTTTCGGGATGGGGCACGGTTCTGGCTGATTCGCCATTCCGGCTGTTGTCTTGATCCAACGCTGGTTGTCCTGGGTTCACCGCTGTTGTCCTGGTTCGACAGCGGGCGCTCGCGTTCACGGTGGTGCGGAGCCATCGACGGGTGGACGGCTCGGTCCTGGTGCGGCGCATTGGTCGGGGTGGGTTGGCCTGGGTGACGCGTTCGACGGTGGGGCCCGGTGCTTCTCGGACGGTGACGCGGTTGCCTGGTCGGCAACGCGCTCGGATGCCCAACCCTCCAGTTCACCATGCTGGTCTGACGTTCTGGTTCGTCGTCCTCCGTTCGGGAGCGGAGTTGTCCACAGGCTCTCCAGTTGTCCACAGTGGATCTCTGTGCGGTTCCTCGCGGGATCGTGAGCCGATAGGCTGGAGCGGGGCTCGCCCCCCGGGATGGGTGGGGGGTGTCCTGAGGTAGGGGAAGATCGGGCGGCTGGCGCCCGCCGGGGAAGTCAGGGCGTCGTTCGTGATGCAGGACGGTGGTGTCCGCGCCGTGGAGTGGGCATTCCGGGGGAATGGATGATGTCGTCCAGCCCGAGGCGCGCCGCGCGCGAACGGGCCGTGGTCACCTCCCCGCGAGAAGCGCGCAGGACCTCCTGACCTGGACGCGAGAGCGGGGAGGAACGGCCGATGGCGCCCCGCCGGCCCCGACATGGTGGACTTTCCCGCGACAGCGGGTTCGCGCGAGTTCGACCGAAGCGAGGTGAGTGACGGCGTGACGGTGACCGTGGTCGGGATTGACGGTGACGCGCTGCCGCCGGCCGCCTCGGCCGTGGTGGAACGGGCCGAGGTGGTGGTGGGCGACCGGGAGCGCCTGGCGCGCCACGCCCCCGACGGGGCGCTGGCGGTCGGGCTCGACCCCCTCCCTCCCGCCCTGGACGAGGTCGAGCGCGCCGCCGGCGCCGGGCAGCCGGTGGCCGTGCTCGTCGCCGGCGACCCCGGGCTCGACGTGGTGCTGCGCGCCCTGCGCGCCAGGGGGCTGCGCCCCGCCGTGGTGCCGACGGTCTCCACCGTGCGGCGGCTGCTGGCCCGTCTCGGCCGCCCCGCCGACGACGTCGTCGTGGTGAGCGCGCACGGCCGGGACGCAACGCGCGCGCTCAACGTGTGCCGGGCGCGGCCCTCCGTGGCCGTGTTGACCGCGCCGGGAGCGGGGCCGGCCGAGATCGGGGCCGGCCTCGTCGGCTGGCGTCGCACCCTCGTCGTGGTGGAGGACCTCGGCGGCGAGCGGGAGCGGGTGGTCTCGGTGGACCCCGAGGAGGCCGCGCGGCGCACCTGGTCCGATCCCGGCGTCCTGCTCTGCCTGGCCGACCCGGACGCGCTCGCGCCACTGGCCTGGCACGCCGGCGGCGAGCCAACGCCACCCGCCGGGGGCTGGGCGTTGCCCGAGGACGCGTTCGCCCATCGCGACGGGATGGTGACGCCGGCCGAGGTGCGGGCCGTGGCGCTGGCCCGCCTCGCCCCGCGTCCGGGGGAGCTCGTGTGGGACGTCGGCGCGGGGTCCGGCGCGGTCGCCGTGGAGTGCGCGCGGATGGGCGCCGCCGTGATCGCCGTCGAGCGGGACCCCGTGCAGTGCGTGCGCGTCGTGGCCAACGCGGGCACGCACCAGGTCGACGTGCGGGTGGTCGAGGACGAGGCGCCCAGGGGGTTCGCCGGACTGCCCCGGCCGGACGCGGTGTTCGTCGGGGGCGGCGGCCCCGAGGTGGTCGCCGCCTGCGCCGACCTCGGCGCCGACCGGGTGGTCGTGGCGCTCAGCGCCTTCGACCGGCTCGGGTCGACGCGGGACGTCCTGCGGGCCGCCGGGTACCAGGTGGCGGGCTGCCAGATCTCCGTGTCCCGGATGGCGGAGCTGTCCGGCGACCCGACGGGCGCCACGACCGGCCTCACCGCGACGAACCCGGTGTTCCTGATCTGGGGCGCCGGGCGGAACGACCAGAGAGGAACCCCGTGATCGGCCTGTTCGCCGCCACCGCCGCCGGCCGTCGTGTCGCGACCGAACTCGCCGCGCACCTCGGGCCGGACGCGGTGGTCGTGGACGGCCCGGTCCGCCCGGCGCTGCACCGGATGTGGCCGCGCCTGGGCGCTGCGGTGGTCCTCCTCGGAGCCGGGGCCACGGTGCGGCTGGTCGCGCCCCTGCTGTCCGACGAGCAGACCGACCCCGGCGTGGTGTCGGTGGACGAGGACGGCCGGTTCGTCGTGGCGCTGGCCGGGGCGCACGCCGGGGGCGCGAACACCCTCGCCGAGCGGGTGGCCGAGATCCTCGGTGGCACGGCGGTGCCCACCCCCGGTGGCGACGCGACCGGCACGTCCGTCCTGGACGAGCTGGTCGAGCTGCTGGACGCGGAGGTCGACGGCGACCTGGTCGCGTGCGGCGCGGCCGTGGTCGGCGGGGCCCCGGTGCGGCTGGTCAACCCGCTCCGGTTCCCGTTGCCGGCGTTGCCGTCCAATGTGGCGTCCGATGTGGACAGTCCAGAGTGGACGATCATGGTCGACGACCGGATCCCGGTCGAGCCGGACAGGGCCGCCGACTGGCCCGGCCACCCCGTGCGGCCGGCGGAGGGGTCGCTGCTCCGGCTCGTGCCGCGCACCCTGGTGGTCGGCGTCGGGTCGTCGACCGGCGTGGCGACCGGCGCGGTGACCTCCGCGTTGTCGCTGGTGGAGAGTGAGCACGGGTTCGACCTCGGCGCGGTCAGGGCGTTCGCCACGATCGACACGAAGGCCGCGGAGCGGGGCATCCTGGAGGCGGTGGAGGACCACGGGTTCTGGAACACCGACACCGAGCTTCCCCTCCTGCGCTACCCGGCGGCCGTGCTGTCCGAGGTGGACGTCCCCAACCCCGACGAGGCCGTGCGCGCGCGGACCGGCACGCCGAGCGTGGCCGAGGCCGCCGCGCTGCGCGGCGCCGCCGAGCTGGCGGCGGGCGGCGCGGTCGAGCTGGTGGTGGACAAGATCCGGGGCGACGCGGTGACCGTGGCGGTGGCCAGGGTCCGGCCCCGCGGTCGGCTGGCCGTGCTCGGCCTCGGGCCGGGCGCGGCGGACCTGCGCGCCCCGCGCGTCGAGGCGGAGCTGCGTCGCAGCGCCGTGCTCCTCGGCCTCGACGGCGACGTCGAGCGGGTGCGGCACCTCCTGCGCCCGGGCACCAGGGTCAGGACGGGCGGTCCGGGCGGGAACGAGGCGCGGGCCCGCCAGGCCGCCGAACTCGCCGCGAACGGGGCCGCCGTCGCCGTGGTCGTCTCGGGGGACACCAGCCTCGACGAGCTGTCCGGGCCCGCGTTGGACCAGGTCGGGGCCGACGTCGAGCTGGTGGGCGTGCCGGGAGCCACCGACGTGCTCGCCGCGGCCGCCCTGCTCGGCGCGCCCCTCGACCACGACCACGCGGTGATCAGCCTCGACGACCCCCGCGTGCCGTGGGAGGACACCGAGCGGCGGCTGCGGGCCGCCGCCGAGGCCGACCTCGTGGTCTGCCTCCGCCACGCGGGCGACGGGGACGGGCGGTCGCGCCGGGCGCTGGAGATCCTGCGGGAGCGGCGTTCCCCCGACACCCCGGTCGGCGTCGTCCGCGCCGGCGACCTCGGTGATCGACGGGTCTGGACCGGGACCGTCGCCGAGTTTGATCTGTCCTATGTGGACGATGGGGCGACGGTGTTCGTCGGGGCCTCCCGCACCGCTCTCGTCGCCGGACGCCTGGTCACCCGCCACCGGCCGCGCGCGTGAACGTGATCTGGCTCGCGCAACGCCAGGTCCGTTAGCCGCCAGCACCGGACGCCGGACGCGGTGAGGCTTGTTCCCACCGAGAGGGAAGGAGCAGCGCCATGTCCGGCTACCGTGTCGTCCCCGTCGCCGAGGAAGTCGTCGCCGAGGTCCGACGCACCCGCACCGCGCCCGACTACGGGCACCCCGCGTGGTTGGAGGAGAAGCACGAGGCCGGCGCGGCGTGCCGGGTGTGCCTGACCCGGTTCGCCGCCGACGAGCCGCGCCTGCTGTTCACCTTCGACGCCTTCCGCGGCCGGGCCGTCCCCCCGCTCCCCGGCCCGATCTACGTCCACGCCGCCGAGTGCGAGCCGCACGACGCGGACACGCCCCTGCCGCCGTACTTCCTGGGCAAGCCCGTGACCTTCCAGGCGTACGGCGAGGGACGCCGGCTCGTGGTCGAGCGGGAGATCCACCAGGACGTCGAGGAGGCGATCGCCGACCTCCTCGCGTCGCCGGAGGTCTTCTACATCCACGCCAGGAGCGTGGACGCCGGCTGCTACCTGTTCACCGTCGAGCGGGCCGTCGAGCAGGCCACGGACGCGACCCGCGCCTGACGCCCATGGCGGGTGACGCGGCGACCACGCCGCGCGCCGGGAGGAGCTGGCCGCGCGGCGTGGGGTCGTGAGATCCGGGCTCCAGGTACGAGGACGTGCCCTCCAAGCCAGATGAGCAGAGTGGTCAGATCGATCACCCTCAGTAGGAGGTGGCGGTCTGTCGTAGCGGGTGGCGATGGCGTGGAACTGCTGGAGCTGGTTGCAACAGCGTTCGACGACGTCGCGGCGCTCGCTGGCGGCTCGCGTGGACCGGAGGTGGGTGGGCGGCCACCGGCCACCGCCAGAACTGGTTGTCGATCGTCTTCCACGGCCATGACGTTCGACAGGTCACGCGATGCCGCCCCTGTCCTCGCCTTGGGCAGCACCCCCGTTGATCACCCCGGCACCTCGTCCACCCTGGGACGTCCCCCCGCGTCCGAAGCGGGTGACACGGCGACCACGCCGCGCGCCAGGAGGAGCTGGCCGCGCGGCGTGGGGTCGTGAGATCCGGGCGCCGGGCGTGAAAGGCGCGCGGTGTGCCGACGCCCGTCCGCTGAGGGACGGGTCGGCCACGCCGAGGACTGGGCAGGTCACGCCGAGGGACGGGTCAGGTCACGCCGAGGGACGGGGTCAGCCACGCCGAGGACGGGGCAGGTCACCAGGTCGGCTGGGTGACGCGGAACCGGAGCCGCGTCCCCGGCCTGGCCTGGGCGGCCCGGTCGACGTCCTCGGCGAGGACGACGGCGATGACCGGGTAGCCGCCGGTCACCGGGTGGTCGGCGAGGAACAGGGTGGGCTGGCCGGAGGGCGGCACCTGGAGGGCGCCGCGCACCGTTCCCTCACTGGGCAGCTCACCGTCCCGGCGCCGCTCCAGCACCGGTCCCGCCAGCCGCATCCCCACCCGGTCGCTTTCCGAGGTCACCTGGAACGGCTCGCGGCCGAGCGCCGCCACCGCCTCCGGGGTGAACCAGTCGTCCCTCGGCCCCAGCCACACCCGGAGCACCAGCTCGTCGTCCCGCGGGGGCGCGACCGGCGCGAGGTCCACGGGGGGCAGCGGGCGTCGCGGCTCGCCCACCGCGAGCACGTCCCCCGTGGCGAGCGCCCCGGGGCCGATCCCGGCGAGCACGTCCGTCGACGACGAGCCGAGCACGGCGGGGACGTCCAGGCCGCCCCGCACGGCGACGTAGTTGCGCAGACCCCGCGTGGGCGGGCCGAGCCGCAGCTCCGCGCCCGGTCGCAGCCGCAGCACGCTGTTCACCGGCTCGGGCCGGCCGTCGACGGTGACCGGGCACTCCGCCCCGGTCACCGCCACCACGAGGTGGTGCCGCGCCCGCACCGCGAGCCCCCCGAAGGTCACCTCGACGGCCGCGGCGTCCTCCGCGTTGCCGACCAGCCGGTTGGCCAGCCGGAAGGCGGCCCGGTCCGCCGCGCCGGACCAGCCGACGCCCAGCCCGGCCAGTCCTGGCCGCCCGAGGTCCTGCACGGTGGCCAGGATCCCGGGGGAGAGCACCTCGACCTGCCGCACGTCGACCCGCCTCACGTCTCCTCCACGAACCGCACGGTCGTGCCGGGCCGCAACAGGGCCGGCGGGTCGCGGTCCACCTGCCACACGACGAGGTCGGTGCGGCCGATGAGCTGCCAGCCGCCGGGCGAGACCCGGGGGTACACCCCGGTGTACTCGCCGGCCAGCGCCACCGCCCCGGCCGGGACCCGCGTGCGCGGCACCGCGCGCCTCGGCACCCGCAGGCGGGGGTCCCCGCCCGTGAGATAGCCGAACCCCGGCGCGAACCCGCAGAACGCCACCGTCCACTCGGAGCCCGTGTGCGCGGCGACGACCTCCCGCTCCGTCAGCCCGGTCAGCCGGGCGACCTCCGCGAGGTCCTCCCCGTCGTACCGCACCGGGACCTCCACCCGGTCGCGGCTCTCCCGCTCGTCCCACACCGGCTCGGCGCCGCGCACCGCCGCTGCCACCGCCCGCAGGTCCGTCTCGTCGGGGCCCAGCCGCAGCAGCAGGGTGCGGGCCGCCGGAACCATGTCGACCACGCCGGGCGGGGGAGCGGCGCGCAGCGCCGCGTACAGCCCGACGACCCCGGCGCTGTCGGCCAGCTCCACCAGCAGCGCCCGGTCGCCGCACGGCAGCAGGCGCATGTCCCAGTTGTCCACAGTGGACTCCAACGGCCGCGCCGTCCCGCTCGGCGCCGTCTCCGCCGTCCCCGCCGTCATGCCGCGAACGCCCTGGGCCGCACGCCCGCGCGCTCCAGCCCCGCCCGCAACGCGCGGGCCGCCTCGACCGCGCCCGGCGTGTCGCCGTGCACGCAGATCGAGTCGGCCCGCAACCGCACCACGGAGCCGTCGACCGCGACGACCTCGCCCCGGGTCGCCAGCGTCAGGCCGCGTTCCGCGATCAGCGCGGGGTCGTGCAGCACCGCGTTCGGCTCCCGACGCGACACCAACGTGCCCTCAGGGGTGTAGGCGCGGTCGGCGAACGCCTCGTGCCGCACCGGCAGCCCGGCCTCGGCCGCCAGCCGCAGCCACACCGCGCCCGGCAGCCCCAGCACGGGCAGCGCCGGGTCGAACTCCCGCACCGCGTCCACCACCGCGGCGGCCTGCTCCTCGTGGTGCACCAGGGTGTTGTACAGCGCGCCGTGCGGCTTGACGTAGCGCACGCACGTCCCGGCCGCCCTGGCGCACGCGTCGAGCGCTCCGAGCTGGTAGAGCACGTCGGCGGCCAGCTCCTCGGGCGCCACGTCCACGAACCGCCGGCCGAACCCGGCCAGGTCCCGGTACCCCACGTGCGCCCCGACGCTCACCCCGCGCTCGGCCGCCAGCCGGCACGTGCGGCGCATCGTCACCGGGTCGCCCGCGTGGAAGCCGCAGGCCACGTTCGCGCTGGTGACCACGTCGAGCAGCGCGGCGTCGTCCCCCATCCGCCAGTTCCCGAACCCCTCGCCGAGGTCGGCGTTGAGGTCGATCGCGGCGGTCCCGTCGGTGCCGATCATGTCTCCTCCTCCGTCACGTCCACAGCGCGCCGAGCGAGCCCAGCGACTTCCAGCCCAGGTACACGGTCACCAGCCAGGCCAGCGCGCCCAGCACGACCAGCCAGCGCGGGTAGCGGTAGCCCCCCATCAGGTCCCGCCGCCGCGCCGCCACCCACAGCAGCAGGGCCATGCCCACCGGCAGGATCAGCCCGTTGAACGCGCCGGCGAAGATCAACAGCTTCGCCGGGGCCTGGCCGGCCAGGGCGAAGACCGCGGTGGAGACCGCGATGAACCCGATCACCAGGCTGTTGCGGTGGCGGGCGAGCCGGGGCGAGGACCCGGTCACGAACGTGACCGAGGTGTAGGCCGCGCCGATCACGGAGGTGATCGCGGCGGCCCACAGCACCAGGCCGAAGATCCGCAGTCCCACCTGGCCGGCCGCGTGCTCGAACGCGGTGGCCGCCGGGTTCGAGCTCGACAGCGTCACCCCGGCCGCCACCACGCCGAAGACCGCGAGGAACAGCAGCAGCCGCATCACGCCGGTCACCAGGATGCCGGTGATCGAGCTGCGGCTGATCTGGCCGACCGCGGCGGGGCCGCTGATCCCCGAGTCGACCAGCCGGTGCGCGCCGGCGTAGGTGATGTACCCGCCGACCGTGCCGCCGATCAACGTCGTGATCGCGGCGAAGTCGACCTTCTCCGGCACGACCGCGTTGCGCAGCGCGTCGCCCACGGGCGGCTCGGAGACCACCGCCACGTAGGCCGTCATCCCGATCATGACCAGGCCGAGCACGACGACGATCCGGTCCATGGCGACACCGGCCCGCCTGCTGACGAACACCGCGATCGCGACCAGCGCCGACACCACGCCGGCCAGCGTCGGGTCCACCCCGAGCATCGCGGCGCCGCCCAGGCCGGCGCCGGCGACGTTGCCGATGTTGAACACCAGCCCGCCGAGCACGACCAGGAACGACAACAGCCAGCCCGCGCCGGGCACCACCCGGTTGGCCAGCTCCTGGGCGCGCAGCCCCGACACCCCGATGACCCGCCAGACGTTGAGCTGCACGGCCAGGTCGACCAGGATCGACGCGACGATCGCGAAGGCGAAGGACGCGCCGAGCTGGCCGGTGAACGTGGCCGTCTGCGTGATGAAGCCGGGACCGATGGCGCTGGTGGCCATCAGGAACATCGCGCCGAGCAGGGTGCCGCGCGCGCCCTTGGTGGTGCCGCCGACCGTCATGGTCTGCTCGCCCACGGGCTACCTCCAGGAAGAAGGGGCGGGCCGGCGGCCGGGTTCCTCCCCGCCGCCAGGCCCGCCGTGACTCACGGTGCGGACGCGCCCGCCCTCACCAGGGCGACCGTCTGGTCCGCGATGGCCCGCCGACGCCGCTCGAACGCGGGGTCGGTGAGCGCCGTGCCCGAGTCGGGCAGGCCGAGCACCGGCGTGTGCAGGTGGCCACCGCGCACGTCGGTGGCGCCCAGCCCCAGCCGCAGCCGGTTCGCGCGGTACATGCTCTCGTTGGACAGGTAGTCCCCGCCGCTGCCGGCGGCCGCCGCCGCGCCCGGCGTCGGCTCGTCCGTGCGGCACGCCTTCTGGCCGGTACCCGGCGTCCCGCCGACCGGCCACTCGCAGAACTCGCGGTTGAGCGCCACGGCGTACGGGCCGGTGCCGGCCTCGACCATCCGCTGCCACGGCAGGGTGGTCTCGATGAACTCGTGGGCCGGCTGCGGCCACCCGGCGGCGGCCGGAGCCGGACCGGTCGCGCGGACCGCGTCGTTGTCCGGGGACCCGCCGCGCCAGCGACCCGCCCACCGCTCGATGTCGAACCGCTCCGGCCGGCCCTGGCTGATCGTGGTGATCATGTCGACCTGCCGGCGGCCGGCGCGCAGCCACGGCCCGTAGGCGGCCTCCACGACGCCCTCGTCGAACCCGCCCCACAGCACCGGCAGGGTCACCGCCTCCACGACCACCCGGCCGTGCGGGGTGTCGAACGTGCGGCCGTCGAGCTGGAGGGCCGCCGCGCCCGAGGGGTTGCTGGTGCGCACCCCCTGGCCGTCGAGCCGGAACGGGTCGAACCCGCTGACCAGCACGCGTCGCACGTGCGGGTCGGCCGGCAGTCGCACCGAGTCGATCCCGCGAGCGGCGCGGTCCAGGGTCCGGACCAGTTCGGCCCGTCGGGCGGCGTCCAGGGCGAACGGCGCGCGCCACTGGCGCACCGCCCTGGTCAGGTGCAGTCGCGCCCAGTACAGGGGGCGGTCGTCGTACCGGTCCGCCCCGCCCAGGTCCGGCCGACGGCCCTGCGCGCGGTCCACGGCGGTCCGCCACAGCTCGCGGCCCCGCTCGGTCACCAGCCGCTCGGCCTGGCCCCGGGTGCGCACGCGGCACAGGTCCCGGACGAACCGGTCGACCTGCCGGTCGAACCCGGCCTGCCGCACCAGCTCGGGGCCGACGGCCGGGCCGCCCGGCTCCAGGGTGGCGTCGAGGCGCCGCTCCTCCACCGTCAGCGACGCGGCCGGGTCGTAGCAGGTGGCACCGGACTCCGGCCCGGCGGACGCCGTGCCGGGCAGCGCCACCAGGGGCGCGACGGTCAGCGCGGCGAGCAGTAAACGCCGGGGCGTGCGGGGACGAGCCATGGGTTCCTCCCGATCGTGGGCGCGGGGCCGACCGGACGACGTGGCGGCGCGGTTCGGTGACGCGTCGTAGGTGGTACGCGGCCGAGGACCGGGTGGGGTCCACGGCGGAGGGCACTCGGTCGTGTGGTGACCACGCACCCGGTTCCGTGATGTGGACGACACCCTAAGGATCGTTGAACAATCCTTCAATACCCAGTTCCGTGAGCCGGGACCGGGAGGGCGCCCACGGCGATCTAGACTCGGCACGTCGTCCCAGGTCGGACCCGCCGACCAGGGGCGCGGCGCGCGCGACGGGGTGGAACACGATGGCGACCACGCGGGACCAGGGCTGGCTCGACGCGGTGGTCGCCGGCCGGGACCGCCTGGAGCGCTCGACCACGGCCGAACGCGTCGCCGACCTGCTGCGGGCCCAGATCCTCGAAGGCGCGCTCGCCCCGGGGCTGCGCCTGTCCGAGGAGGCGCTGGGCGGCGCGCTCGGTGTCTCCCGCAACACGCTGCGCGAGGCCTTCCGCCTGCTGGTCCACGAGCGGCTGCTCGTCCACGAGTACAGCCGGGGCGTGTTCGTGCGGGTCCTCACCGTCGACGACGTCGTGGACCTCTACCGGGCCCGCCGGCTGGTCGAGTGCGCCGCGCTGCGCTACTGGCCCTCCGCGCCGGAGGCGGCCACCACCGCCGTGCGCCGCGCCATCGCGGAGGCGGAGGCGGCCGCCGCCGACGACCGCTGGGTGGACGTCGGCACCGCCAACATGCGCTTCCACCAGGCGATCGGCGGCCTCGCCGGCAGCGACCGGATCGACGCGGCCGTCGCCGGCCTGCTCGCCGAGCTGCGCCTGGCCTTCCACGTGATGGGGGACCCGCGGACCTTCCACGAGCCCTACGTGGCCGGCAACCGGGCGATCCTCGAACTGCTCACCGCCGGGGAGGTCGAGGAGGCGGTGCGCAGGATGGACCGCTACCTCGTGGAGGCCGAGGAACAGCTCGTCGCGGGCTTCGCCCACCTCGACACCACCCGCTGACGCCCTCCGCGACGTTCACCGAACCCGTGACCGGCCCGTGGGGTCCCTGCCCAGGTCCTAGCGTGAGTTTTGACTTGTTCGGCGGGGTCGTGGGTTGCTTGACCTGGTCTTCGTGCCGCGTGTGGATTTCGGATTGTTTGCGCTGGTGACGGTGTGGATGTCGTGGCGTGGAGCGGGCTGGCGGTTGAGCCGTCCTGCGGGGCGTCCTGGGTCGGGTCGTGAGGGTTTCGGCACACCGGGACAGGCCAGTTGTGGATGCGGGTTCCGAAATCCCCGCCGGACCCGGGCCGGGGTGAGCCGTCGGACCGGGGCCGGGGTTTCCCCGGGGGCGGCGCAGATCGGTGGCGAGGTCGCGGGCGAGGCGGAACTGGGTGTCGGCGGTGAGCAGCAGCCAGCTCCAGCGGTCGGCCGCCTCCGGGTCCCGGAGCGTCGAAGTGGTCCAGCCAAGGGGCTGTGTGAGCACGCGGAAGGTGTGCTCGATATCGAACCGGCGCGGGAACGTCCGCCACGCCAGATTGACCCCGGCCCGGGTGAGGTTGGTGCGGGAGTGCCAGAGCCAGACGGGGTTCGCCGATCGCTGTGGAGGGCAGACGCTCGACCCGTGGCCGGATCACGGCGCCTTCCCAGGTGGGGCAGGCTCGGCGTCGTGGCCTGTCCCGGCGATGCGGTGGGTCAGGCGTGGGCGCGGCCCGTCCCAGGCTCGGATCAGCGCCGGCCCGTGAGAGCCGGGTGGTGGTCTCGGTGGCGATGTTGGGTTCGCCCCCGGTGTTCGGGTCGCCGAAGACGAACTCGCTGCCCTGGCGGCGGGGTCTGCCCCTCGTGCCGGGCAGGTGAGCGGGGCCGGGCGAGGCGGGACCCGGTCCGAGCGCATCCGCGCGCAGCACCGGGGTCGGGAGACCGGCCAGCACGTGGGCCAGTCGGGGGGCGTCGTAGCCCGCGTCGGCGACCAGTGGGATCTCCGGACCCCCGGTCACCCGTGGCCGGCGGCGATCAACCGTTGCACGGCATCACGGATCTGCCTGGCGGTCACGCTCGGGGCGTCGTCGTCGGGCGCGAGCCGGACCGTGTCCAGCGGCGCGGTCCACGAAGGACACCCGGTTTCCAGGGCCACGACCAGGAAAGTAGGGCCAGCCGGGGACCATCATGTGCTGGTGCTTGCCCCGACTGTGGGTGTGGCACAGGATCCGATGTGCCGCCGGTGTGTGCCTCCGGGCGAAGCCAGCAGGTCACATCCACCGCGAGCACCAGCCGCCTGCCCGCGGCACGTGGCAGCGGCACCCCGGGTGCCCGGGTCGATGTCGACACGCCCCGGGCCAGCGCGGCACAGCCGCTGCCATGCCCGCGTCGATGCTCACCGGTCAGCGACAGCTCCCCGAACACGCCGGTGTCACCGGCATGTGCACAGTGATCAACTGAAGCAGCCCTTGTCTCGATCTTCCATCTGTCGCAGGAGGAATGATCGACCCAGGGCTTCACTCATGATCAATCAGGATCTCACCCGGCCGCTCAGAGATTGAAACTCAAGCTAGCCGTGGATCGGGTGGTGTTCTTCCGCGCGATCCGGGTTGCGTTGCCCCGATACCGCAGAGGGTCGGCGGTGGTCGTCGTCGTGGGTAGAGGCGGGGAACGACGTCCGGGCGTTCGGCTGAGGCGAGGAGCTTGTGTCGCAACCGCATCGCTTGTGCAGGAGGGAAAATCTGGCAACCGCACCTCCTTGGCATTTAGTCCACAGTGGACATTTTCCTGTAGTGTCCCGGCCATGGCAGGCCACAAGCATGGTCACGGCCATGCGCACGGACACCGGCACGTCCCTCGGTCGGGAGCGCTCGCGCGGCTCCGCCACCTCCTCACACCGCACTCCCACGACGTGGCGGACAAGGTCGACGACCACCTGACGGCCAGCCGCGACGGCCTGCGCACGTTGTGGGGATCGTTCGGCGTCCTGCTGGCCACCGCCGCGGCCCAGGCCGTGGTGGTGGCGGTGACGGGGTCCGTCGCGCTGCTGTCCGACACCCTGCACAACGCCGCCGACGCCCTCTCCGCCGTCCCGCTCGCCGTGGCGTTCACCCTCGGCCGGCGCGCCGCTACTCCTCGCTTCACCTACGGATTCGGCCGCGCCGAGGACCTGGCCGGCCTGGCCGTGGTGCTGCTCATCGCCGCCTCCGCCGCGCTCGCCGCCGTGGAGTCGGTCCGCCGCCTGGCCGAGCCCCGGCCGCTCCAGCACGTCGGCGCGGTGGCGGCCGCCGCCGTCGTCGGCTTCCTCGGCAACGAGGCCGTGGCGCGCTGGCGGGTCCGGGTCGGGCGACGCATCGGCTCCGCCGCGCTCGTCGCCGACGGCCTGCACGCCCGAGCCGACGGGTTCACCTCGCTCGCCGTGCTGGCCGCCGCCGGGGGCGGCGCGCTCGGGTGGCCGTGGGTCGACCCGGTCGTCGGCCTCGCCGTCGCCGCCGCCATCCTGTGCGTGCTGGTCGGCGCGGGCCGCCAGGTGCTCGGCCGACTCATGGACGCCGTCGAGCCCCAGGTCGTCGCCGACGCCGCCCGCCTCGCCGCCGCCACCCCCGGCGTGCTCGCCGTGGAACAGGTGCGGCTGCGCTGGTCGGGCCACGGCCGGCTCGCCGAGCTGACCGTCGTCGTGGACCGGGAGGCGAGCCTGCTCACCGCGCACGGCATCGCCCACGAGGTCGAGCACCGGCTGCTGCACGGCGTCCACCGGCTCGTCCGCGCCCACGTCCACCCGCACCCCGCCCCGCTGCCGGGCACCGACGACCACGCCGTCGTCGCGCACCACGCCAGGAGCTGATGGGCGCGGCCTCCCGTCCGTCCTCTTCGGACGGTGGTCCTCGTCTGGCAGGCGCGTGCCGGCCGGTTTCCGCCTCAACCGACCGGGATTGACCACACACCCCGCGACCAGCCAGGATGCCTCCGCCGACGTGGAGGAACCCGGTGCGAGTCCGGGACGGTCCCGCCACTGTGACCGGGGAGCGGACCCCAACCACGGCCACGGCCCGCGAGGGCTGGAAGGCCGGGGACCCCGCCGTGATCCGGGAGTCAGGACACTCCGCCCGGCCACGCCCCGCGCCGCGGACGCGTGCCCGTCGACCCTCGGGCGAGGAACCCCAGGAGGTCTGGTCCCATGACGTCGTCCGACGCCGCCCCGCCCCCCACACCGAGCGGGGCGTGGCCGCCCGGCGAACGCCACCGCCTCGCCGCCGTCGGACTCCTCCCCGCCACGGGGCACGCGACCGTCGTGCGGGTGATCGCCCCGCTCGTCGCGGTCGGCTCGATCGGCGAGGCCCGACTGGCGGGCGCCCGACAGCTCGGTGCCCTCGTCTCGCTCGTCGTGGCGGTGCTCCTCCTGCCCTTGATCGCCGTTCTCGACGCCGCTGTGCTGCGCTCCCCGCGCCCACTGTGGCGGCAGGTGCGACGCGGTGATCTCGGTGACGCCAAGGTGGACCGGACTGTGGGCGGCCGCGCTCCGCTCCACCGCCTGCTCGGCGGCCGGCTGCGCGGCCTGACCCTCTCCTCGTCGCACATGTGCGTCACCGTGGGCGGCGTGACGGCAGGGGTGGGCGCGGCGTGAGCGACCCGACCCCCACCGACGGCTCCCCCTCCCGTCAGGACGGACCCGCGAGCGGCGAGCACGGCGCGGGTGGCCACGGTCACGGCCCCGGCCATGGACATTCCGCTGGTCATCGGCATGCTCATGACATGCACGCTGAACAGCACTACCTCGCCGGTCTCGACCTCACCGGACGCCGGGTGGTCGTGGTCGGCGGGGGGACCGTGGCCCAGCGCCGGCTGCCCCGGCTGGTCGCCGCCGGCGCCGCGGTCGAGGTGATCGCCCCCGACGTGACCCCGGCCGTGGAGGGCATGGTCGACGCCGGCGAACTGGTCTGGCACCCCCGGACCTACGC
The DNA here is from genome assembly GCF_024171885.1 of Streptoalloteichus tenebrarius. Taxonomy (GTDB): domain Bacteria; phylum Actinomycetota; class Actinomycetes; order Mycobacteriales; family Pseudonocardiaceae; genus Streptoalloteichus; species Streptoalloteichus tenebrarius. The sequence goes on from NZ_JAMTCP010000002.1 coordinate 227,619, forward strand.
CGACGGCGACCTCGACGCCGCCTGGTACGCGATCGCCTGCACCCCCGACGCCGAGGTCAACGCCGCCGTCGCGGCCGAGGCCGAACGGCGCAGGGTGTTCTGCGTGCGCGCCGACGTCGCCGAGGGCGGCACCGCCGTGACCCCGGCCGTCGGCGAACACGAGGGCCTGCTGGTCGGCGTGCTGGCCGGGGGGCGGCCCCGCCGCTCCGCCGCCGTCCGGGACGCCCTGCTCGGCGCGCTGCGCGAGGGACGGGTGCCCGACCACGCCGACCACGCCGAACCCGCCGACGCCCCGTTGCCCGGCGTGGCGTTGGTCGGCGGCGGCCCCGGCGACCCCGACCTCGTCACCGTCCGCGGCCGACGCCTGCTGGCCAGGGCGGACGTGGTGGTCGTCGACCGGCTCGCCCCGCGCGAGCTGCTCGACGAGCTGCCGCCGCACGTCCAGGTCGTGGACGCGTCCAAGATCCCCTACGGCCGGGCGGCCAGCCAGGACGCCATCAACGCCACCCTGGTGGAGCACGCGCTGGCCGGCCGGTTCGTGGTCCGCCTCAAGGGCGGCGACCCCTACCTGTTCGGGCGCGGCTTCGAGGAGCTGATCGCCTGCGCCGAGGCGGGCGTCCCCGTCACCGTCGTCCCCGGGGTCACCAGCGCCTTCGCCGTGCCGGCCGTGGCCGACGTCCCGGTCACGCACCGCGGCGTCGCCCACGAGGTGGTCGTGGTGTCCGGCCACGTCGCCCCGGACGACCCGCGCTCGCTGGTGGACTGGCCCGCGCTCGCCCGCCTCCGAGGCACCCTCGTGCTGCTCATGGCGGTGGAACGCGCCGGGGAGATCGCCGAGGCGCTCCTGACCCACGGCCGCGCCCCGGGGACGCCGGTCGCGGTGATCCAGGAGGGCACGACGCGGAACCAGCGCGTCGTCCGGACGACCCTGGGTGTGCTGGGCAAGACAATCGAGGCCGAGGGCGTCCGCCCACCGGCGATCATCGTCATCGGACCGGTGGCCGGCCTGGCCGCCGAGCTGCCCAGCCCGTCCCGATCCTGAACACACACCGACCGGCGCCCGTCCTCCCGCGGGGGCGGGCGCCGGCCGGTGCATTTCTCCGTGACGGAAGCCGTCAGGCGTGCCGTCGTCATCTTCCCGGTGTTTCTGTCCGCGCCGTCCGTGTCATGCGTTTCGTACCGGCCGGTCCCGGGGTGGTCCGTCCGGACGTGAAGCGTCGCTGTCGTCCGCTTCGCGCGGGCCCGGCCCCCGGTGCGTGCGTCCGAATGCGGGTCATCTCTTTGTTGCTTGTGTCGGTGGGCTCTGTGGTGAGCCCGCCCGGATGTGAAACGTCGCTGTCGTCCGCTTCGCGGGTCCGTTCCGGTTGGTTCGTCCTGAAGTGAGCGTTGCCGCCGTGCGCTTCGCGCCAGTGCGGTCCCTGGTGGCTGCGTCTGGGAGAGGGTTCGTCCCTGTCGTGCGCTTGTGTCAGTCAGCTCTCCGTGAGTTCGTGCCGAATGGCCCTTCCTGTCGCCGGCTTCATTCGGGTGGACAGCAGAACGCCCGGCTGGTGTCCCAGCCGGGCGTTCCGAATGTCACTACAGGCGACGAACACCGTCACCGGAGGCGGGCTCCTGGTCTGACGTCGTCAACACCGTCCGTCGCGTCAACGACCCTCGCGCGCCGGGCGGTCGTGCCGGTCGCCGAACTCGCGACGCGGACCGCGGTCCCGCCGCTCGCCCTGGTCACGGTCCCGGCGCCACGACCGGTCGCCACCACGGTCGTGCCGACCCTGGTGGTCGCCACGGTCCCGGCGCTCCCCGCGCCAGCCGCCCCGACCACCCTGCCGGGGACCGCCGAACCGCTTCCCACCGCCGCGACGCGGCGTGGGCTCGTCCACCACCGGGACCCCGCTGGGCTCCCGGGCGCCGGTGATCCGGGCCAGGTCCTCGCCGTCGGCGTCCACCCGGGTGCTGATCGGGTCCACCCCGGCCTGCCGGGTCAGCGCCTGCACCTTCCGTCGCTGGTTCGGCTGCACGATCGTCACGACCGTGCCGGCCTCCCCGGCACGCGCCGTGCGACCGGCGCGGTGCAGGTAGTCCTTGGCGTCGTTCGGCGGGTCGACGTGCACGACCAGGTCGATCCCGTCGACGTGGATGCCGCGCGCGGCGACGTCCGTGGCCACCAGCACCTGGCTGCGGCCCTCGCGGAACTCGGCCAGCGTCCGGGTGCGGACCGCCTGCGACTTGCCGCCGTGCAGGCCGCGCGCGCGGACCCCCACGTCGCGGAGCTGCTCGGTCAGCCGGTCCACGGCCTGCTGGGTGCGGGCGAACAGGATCGTCCTGCCCTCGCGCGCCGCGATCCGCGACACCACGGCCGACTTCTCGCCCCGGCCGATCAGCAGCAGGTGGTGCTCCATCGTCGACACGCTCGCCGCCGGCGGGGAGACCGAGTGCGTCACCGGGTCGACCAGGTACTGCTTCACCAGGACGTCGACGTCGCCGTCCAGGGTCGCCGAGAACAGCAGGCGCTGTCCATCGGGAGCCACCAGGTCCAGCGCGGCGCGCACGTCGGGCAGGAAGCCGAGGTCGGCCATGTGGTCGGCCTCGTCCAGCGCCGTGATGCCGACCTCGGAGAGCACGCAGGTGCCCTGCCGGACGTGGTCGTTGAGCCGGCCCGGCGTGGCGATGAGCAGGTCGACACCGCGCCGCAGCGCGCTGACCTGCTTCGGGAACGAGGTGCCGCCGACGACGACCGAGCAGGTCAGGCCCAGGGCGCGCGCGAACGGCGCCAGCGAGTCCTGCACCTGCATGGCCAGCTCGCGGGTCGGCACCAGCACCAGGCCCCTGGGGTGCAGCGGGCGGCTCTCGCCGTCGCTCAGCCGGACCAGCATCGGCAGGCCGAAGGCCAGGGTCTTGCCCGAGCCGGTCTGGCCGCGGCCGAGCACGTCGTGCCCGGCGAGCGCGTCCGGCAGCGTCGCGGCCTGGATGGGGAACGGGTGGGTGATGCCCCGGTCGCGCAGGGCGCGCACCAGGGCCTCGGGCAGGCCGAGCTCGTCGAAACCGGGCAGGTCGGCGGCGTCGGTCAGCGGGGTCGACTCCTGCTCCAGCGGCTGCTGGGGCGCCTGCTCGGCCGCCTCGGCGGCGGGGCGGACCCAGCGGTGGCGGGGCTTGCGCAGGGTGCGGTCGAAACGATCAGTGGTCAAGTCTGCCCTCTCCGGGACGTGGCACGTCACGGGGAGGCCCCGCGGGGGTGAGCCCACGGTGCTGATCACAAGGACGAGCCCGGCGCGCAGCCCTGTCGGGCACGGGCGCCGCAATGGATCTTCGGTGGCACCGGCCGTCGCCGGGTCGGCGAGATCGCGGACAGTCCGCATGGCGGTGCATCCCGAGCCTACCTGATGGGCAGAGCGTGGCGGCGGCACGGTCGGGGTGTCGGCCGCCACCCCCACCGTGCCGCCGCTTTCGTCGGAGCGACTCCGGCGACGGGGCGAGAGCCACCGCTCCACGCCGAACGGCGGTAGGAACACGACGAGGACCTCCCTATTCTTTCGCCGCCGTCGCACCATGGGAGAGGGAGGCAGAGTGAGGATCAGACGTCTCGCCGTCACGCTCGCGGTCGCCGTGGCGACCGCGCTGCTGCCGTTCGTGAGTGCCGACGCCGCGCCGGGGAACCCGGTGAGCATGACCGACGGGTTCTACGCCGACCCCGACCTCCAGGCCGCGGTGTGGGTCCGGTCCCACTCCGGCGACGCGCGCGCCGCACGGATCAGGACCGCCGTCGCCGCCGTCCCCCAGGGGAAGTGGTTCGGCGAGTGGAGCGGTGACGTCCGGTCGGCGGTGTCCGCCTACGTGACCGCCGCCGACCGCGCCAACAAGCTGCCGATCCTCGTGCCCTACTTCATGTACGGAAGGGACTGCGGAAGCCACTCCGCCGGCGGGGCGAGCAGCCCGGACGCCTACAAGCGGTGGATCACCGACTTCGCCGCCGGCATCCAGGACAAGCCGGCGGTCGTCGTGCTGGAGCCGGACGCCCTGGCCCAGCGCCTCGACTGCGTGCCCTCCGGGCAACGGGCGGTCCGACTCGAACTCCTCCGCTTCGCGGTGGACGCGTTGCGCTCCGCCCCCAACGCCTGGACCTATCTGGACGCCGGCAACGCGAGCTGGGTCTCTCCTGACACCATGGCTGGGGAGCTGCACGCGGCCGGGGCGCAGAAGATCCGTGGCTTCGCGCTCAACGTCTCGAACTACCACACCACCGCCGAGTCGAAGTCCTATGCGGACAAGGTGAACGCGAAGCTGAAGGCCCGCTTCGGCTACACCAAGCCGTTTGTGGTCGACAGCAGCCGCAACGGCAACGGCCCGGCGCCGGGCAACGAGTGGTGCAACCCGGCCGGGCGCAAGATCGGCGCCGCCACCCGGGTCGGTGGAGTCAATGGCGTGGAAATGCAGCTCTGGGTCAAGAACCCGGGCGAGTCCGACGGAGCGTGCGGGATCGCACCGACCACGCCGGCTGGCCAGTTCAGCCCCGACCTCACGATGCGGCTGATCGAAGGTCGCTGACCAGGCCTCTCGGAAGGCGGCGGCGACGCGTCCGTGCCCGACGAACCCCTGAACCGGCGCGTGGTCAACCACCGTGCTGATGTTCGTCCCCTCCTGGTGGGCGCCCGTCCGTCGATCTCCGGTCACCTCTCCGCGTGATCTCCTGGCAGTCCGGTCGAACCCGCGTTCGACTGCTGCCACCATGAACGCGGGGCACGCGTCACCCACGCCCCGACGTCAGGTGATCACCTGGCGGACGACCACCGGTCAGCGGCCGAGACCGAGGGTCGTCCACCGGCGAGACCAGCCCGGCCAGCGGAACCGGACGGGCTCGCCAACCCACCGGAGATCTCCGGTCACGCACAGGGGAAAGCGGCTGGTGGACCACCAGCCCCAGGGGAACCCGCCCGTTCGCGGGGAAAGGGAGGTGATGCGCACGGGGCACGGGCACATTTCCGACCAACGTTGGCGGCGGCTGGTCGCGCCGGCCATGGACAGCGCGACCAGCCCACCCACCACGATCCCCACGGGCGGACCCACCGGGGCCTAACCCTCCAGCCCCGCCTCCGCCCGCAACACCCGCACCCACGTCTCGGGGTCCCGCTCCTCAACCCCGAGCCCCCGTGCGGCGAACCACCCCGCCACGTTCCGGAAGTCCCGCTCCAGGAAATCCAACCCCTGGGGATTGGCGACGACGTCCACCACCTGCGGCAGGTCGATGAGCACCAACCGGTCCTCGTGGACGAGCAGGTTGTAGGCGCTCAGGTCGCCGTGGGCGTAGCCGTGGCGGGCCAGCAGGAGCATGGCTTCGAGGAGCTGCCGCCACAGGTCCTGGAGTCGCTCAGGGTCGGGGCGGAGTTGGGCGAGGCGAGGGGCGGCTGTCCCGTCGGCGGAGCCGACGAACTCCAGCAGGAGTTCGGTGCCCACCCGTTGGGCGGGGTAGGGGACCGGGGCGCCGAGTTCCCAGAGGCGGGCGAGGGCGGCGAACTCGGCGGCGGCCCACTGCTCGGCGATGAGGTTGCGGCCGAAGTCGCTGCGGAGGGCGACCGCGCGGCCCTCGCGGGAGCGGCGCATGCGGCGGCCTTCGAGGTAGCCGGCGTCGCGGTGGAAGAGTCGGTGGTCGTTGCTGCGGTAGCGCTTCGCGGCGAGGAGGCAGGAGCGTTCGGTGCCGGGCAGGAACCGTTCCACGAGGTGGACGTCGGCTTCCTTGCCGGTTTTGAGGACGCCCAGTTCGCGGTCGACCGCCGCGAGTTCGGTGATCAACCACTGCGGGTGGGGCTCGGGACCCTGCTCGCCGTCGTCCCATGTGGACCACCGGTCGCCGTCGGGTGGGAGTGCGCCGTCCTCGGTGAGGGCGTCCTCGCGGCGGAGCGCGAGGAGATCGCGCTCCGTGGCGGTGAGCCGTCCCCGGCGCTGTGGCCCGATCTCGTCGTCGGCGCGGCGGCGACGCATGCGCTGGGCGCGCGGAGCGTCGTCATCCGTGTCGTCGTACTGGGCGTAGCGGTCGAAGATGTCGTCGCTGAAGTCGTTGGCGTGCTCGCGCACGGTGGGTGTCCTCCTGGACGGGAGCCCCACCGGGTGCGGAGTCAGCCGGTCGTCGCGCTCGGCCGATGGGGCTGGTGAACGGGATGCGAAGTGGAAGTCGTGACAAAGACCGCCATGAGGTCACCCCTTTCCTGCCCGTGGCCGACTGGGCCGTTTCCGACTACGTGCGGTCCAGCATGGCGCTGGTGTCGTTGGTCGCGCAACGGGTTTTTCTTCAGGAGACGACGAGGTCGAGGCCGAGGTCTCCGGTCTGCTCCAGCGACAGCCCGCCTCGCCGCGCCACCCGGCAGGCGTCCCGCGCGGTGTGCACCTCGGCGCGGGTCGTCGCCAGGACCCGCGCGAGCCGGCCCTTGTACGCCTTGTTGTGGTGGCTCACGGTCTTCCGCCGGCCGGTGGCGTCCTCGGTCACGACCCGGACGGTGACGGCGCCGCGCGCGGGGGCCAGCCCCGCGTACGCACCGGACCGCAGGTCGAGGATCAGGTCGTCCACAGTGGACAGGATGGGTTCGAGTGCCGGGCGCCACAGGTCGCGGAGCGGGCCGACTTCGGGCAGCGCGCTGCCTGCCGACAGGCGGTAGGCGGGGATGGGGTCGGCTCCCCGGACGAGTCCGAACAGGGCGGAGGCCACGGCGAGCCGTTGCTCGGCGCGGGCCAACTCCGCCCGGCTCATGCTGGCCACGTCCAATGCGTCGTAGAGCACACCGGTATAGCGGCGCAGGGCGGGAAGAGTGGGCGAGGACCACAACACCGCGTTGCGTTCCACCTCGGCCTCCTGCCGCTCGGAGAGCCCGAGCGCGGCCAGGCTCGCCGACACGTCGGACGCCAGCGTGACGAGCGCGTTCGCCGCCTGGCGGCGGGCGGGGGTCAGCTCCGGCCACGACAACGCGTCCAGGTCCAGCGGCGCGCCCGCGCCTCCGGCCGCCTTGGTCTCCGAGGGGGGCAGCAACACCAGCACGGCACCACCCTAGGCCGCGAAAACGTGTGGCCCCGCTCATGGCCGCACTCATACGGTCGACGCCCATGGAAATCACTTGGCGGGCCATGAGCAGCGAAGACATGTCAGCGTGGGTGGAGCTGCTCGACGAGGTCGAGACCGTCGACCAGACCGGGGAGCGCACCACCGCGGAGGACCTGGAGGAGTGGATCTCCGATCCCACGATCGAGTTGGGCAGGGACTCGCTGGTCGCGTTCGACGGGGAAACCCTCGTCGCCCAGGGCATCGTGACCGGGCGGGTCACCGACGAGGGGATCCACCGCGTTCGCGTGGAGGGCGCGGTCCGCCCGTCGCACCGCGGGCGTGGTCTGGGAGCGGAGTTGCTGCGTCGCCTCTTCGCCAGGGGGGAGGAGCTGCACCGCGAGCGCCACCCCGACATCCCGGCGGAGATGGAGGTCGGCTGCCACGAGCCGAACCGGCAGTTCGCGGCCCTGCTGGAGCAGCTCGGCCTCCGCCCGATCCGCCGCTTCTACGACATGCGACGCGACCTGGGCCGACCGATCGACCCCGTCGTCGTGCCCGAGGGCCTGCGCCTGGTCGAGTACACGGCCGAACTCGACGACAAGGTGCGTGTCGCGCACAACGCCGCGTTCGTCGACCACTGGGGAAACTCCGCCATGGACGAGGAACGTTGGAAGCGTGCCTGCACCGGCTCGTACAGCTTCCGCCCGTCCCTTTCCTATCTGTTGTTGACGCCGGACGGCGAAGTGGCGGCGTACCTCCTGACCCGGGAGCACCCGGCCGACACCGAGGCGACCGGGGTCCGCTCCGCCGTCATCGACCTCCTCGGCACGCGCCGTGAGTGGCGGGGGCGCGGCGCGGGGACGGCCCTGCTCATGCACGCCCTCGCCGCCTACGTCCGGAACGGCTTCGAGCGGGCGGAGCTCGGGGTCGACGTGAGCAACCCGACCGGCGCCCTCGGCATCTACGAGCGGTGCGGGTTCGAAGTGGCCACCGGCTGGGTGGCGTACTCGCGGGCGCTGCCGGCGGTCGAGCGGGGCCTGGCCGTACAATGATCACGGCGTGACCGTCTGGTCACGCGCTCGTGAGCCCGTGGCGGGTTCCCACCGCTCGGCGCCGCTCTCGGGAGACGGATCATGCGTGACCAAACGTGCCGCCGCCCCTGGTGGGGGCGGTCCCGGTGGGGGCGGGCGCGGGGCCGATGACGCTCGCCGACACCGGACGCGTGGTGCGGCCCTCCTGGGCCGAGGTCCCCGGCGCGGTCCGCGCCATCGTCGAGGAACGGCTCGGGGTGTCCGTCCGGAAGGCCTGGGGACAGGTCGGCGGTTTCACCCCGGGCCTGGCGTCCCGGTTGGCGCTGGCCGACGGCCGGCGGGTCTTCGTGAAGGGCCTGCCGGCGACGCACGCGCAGGCCGCCAGCTACCGCCTGGAGGGCAGGGTCGCGGAGCGCCTGCCGGAGCGCGCGCCCACGCCTCGTCTGCTGTTCCGCGTCGACGACGAGTGGATCGTGCTCGCCTTCGAGGACGTGGACGGCCGGGAGCCCAACGTCCGTCCGGGCTCCCCGGACCTGGCCGCCGTGTTGAGCGCGTTGAACGGGTTGGCGAAGGCCTTCACCCCGTGCCCGTTGCCCGACGCGCCGAGCGTGCTGGTCGATCTGGCGCCCCTGCTGCGCGGGTGGGCGGCGCTGGCGGTCGCCCCGCCCGCCGACCTGGACCCGTGGGCGTCGCGGAACCTGGACTCGCTGGTCGCCGTGGAGACGGCGTGGCACCCGTGGGCCGAGGGCGACACCCTGCTGCACAACGACCTCCGGCCCGACAACATGATCCGGAGGGTGGCCGACGGACGGGTCATGGTCGTGGACTGGTCCTACCCGTGTCACGGCGCCGCCTGGTTGGACATCGCCGCGCTGGTGCCGCACCTGCTGTTGGCCGGACACTCGCCGGCCGACGCCGAGCGGCTGGTGTTGTCCCGGCCGGCGGTGGCCCGCGTTCCGGCCTGGGCGGTCACCGGGTTCGCGGCCGCATGGGCTGGCTACTGGGAGCTGAACAGCCGCCTGCCGGAGCCGGCCGGCTCGCTCGGGCTGCGCGCCTACCAGCGGCGTGCGGCCGCCGTCGCCCGGTGGTGGGTCGCCCACCGCACCCGCTGGCCCTGACCTGGGGAAAAGGGGGCGGACGCGGTGGGCGTCGTTCACGGCAGGGCGCGTCGCTTCACACCGGCCCCGGCGGTCGCGCGATGACGACGAGACGCCCCTGATCCCCGGGGTGGGTCACGCGTGGTCGACCGGGTCGGAGACGCAGAACTCGTTGCCCTCCGGGTCGGCGAGCACCGTCCAGGCCAGTCCGGGCGCGCTGTGCTCGGTGACCCGGGTGGCGCCGAGTTCCTCCAGGCGGCGCACCTCCGCCTCGCGGTCGTCCGCGGCGAAGTCGAGATGCACCCGGTTCTTGCCGGCACGCGGCTCGGGCACGCGCTGGAGCCCCAGCGCGGGCGCGCCCTCGACGCCGAGGACCAGGAACCCGCCCCAGTCGCCCACGACGCTGGCGCCCAGCGCCCGTGTCCAGAACTCGGCGAGCCGGTGCGGGTCCAGGCAGTCGATCGTGACCATCTTCAGTGCGAGGGACATGGCCGCACCGTAGGGTCAGGCACCGACAAATCCGGATGGGCAGCGCGGGTACCCTGCACGAACACGTTCCGTTCCGCTACCGGGGAGCACTCCGCCGTGATCACGAGGATGTCGTCGCTGTTCCTGCGCACCCTGCGCGAGGACCCGGCCGACGCCGAGGTGCCCAGTCACAAGCTGTTGGTCCGCGCCGGCTACGTGCGGCGGATCGCGCCGGGAATCTACTCGTGGCTGCCGTTGGGCTACCGGGTGCTGCGCAACGTCGAGCGCGTCGTCCGCGAGGAGATGGACGCCATCGGCGCGCAGGAGGTCCACTTCCCCGCGCTGCTGCCGAAGGAGCCCTACGAGTCGACCGGCCGCTGGACCGAGTACGGCGACAGCCTGTTCCGGCTCAAGGACCGCAAGAAGGCCGACTACCTGCTCGGCCCGACGCACGAGGAGCTGTTCACCCTGATGGTCAAGGGTGAGTACAGCTCCTACAAGGACTACCCGGTCATCCTGTACCAGATCCAGAACAAGTACCGGGACGAGGAGCGCCCGCGCGCGGGCATCCTGCGCGGTCGCGAGTTCGTGATGAAGGACGCCTACTCGTTCGACCTGGACGACGAGGGGCTGAAGCGGTCCTACGAGCTGCACCGCGAGGCCTACGTCCGGATCTTCGACCGGCTTGGCCTGGAGTACCACGTGGTGTCGGCGGTCTCGGGCGCGATGGGCGGCTCGGCCAGCGAGGAGTTCCTCGCCCCGGCGGAGGTCGGCGAGGACACCTACGTGCGGTGTCTGGAGACCGGCTACGCCGCCAACGTCGAGGCCGTCACCACGCCCGCGCCGCCCGCCCGTCCGATCGAGGGCCTGCCCCCGGCCGAGGTGCACCACACCCCGGACACGCCGACCATCCAGAGCCTGGTGGACTTCCTCAACGCGGCCGAGCTGGGCCGGACGTTCACCGCGGCCGACACGTTGAAGAACGTCATGGTGAAGACCCGGCAGCCCGGCTCCGACGAGTGGGAGCTGCTGGGCGTGGGCGTGCCGGGGGACCGGGAGGTCGACTTCAAGCGGCTGGAGGCCTCGCTCGCCCCGCTGGAGGTCGCGCTGCTGGAGGAGGCGGACTTCGCCGCCAACCCGTGGCTGGTCAAGGGTTACATCGGCCCGAAGGCGCTGATCGACCACGGGGTGCGGTACCTGGTCGACCCGAGGATCGTGACCGGCACCGCGTGGGTGACCGGCGCGGACAAGCTCGACCACCACGTGATCGACCTGGTGTGCGGGCGGGACTTCACCCCGGACGGCACGATCGAGGCGGCCGAGGTCCGCGAGGGCGACCCGTCGCCGGACGGCGGCGGCACGCTGGTGATGGCCAGGGGCATCGAGATCGGGCACATCTTCCAGCTCGGCCGCAAGTACGCCGACGCCGCGCAGCTCGACGCGCTCGGCCCCGACTCGAAGCCGATCCGGATCACGATGGGCTCCTACGGCATCGGCGTGTCGCGGGCCGTGGCGGCCATCGCCGAGCAGCGGCACGACGAGCTGGGTCTGGTGTGGCCGAGGGAGATCGCCCCGGCCGACGTGCACGTGGTGGTCGCCGGCAAGGACGACGCGGTGCGGTCGGGCGCGGAGCGGATCGCCGCCGAGCTGGACGCGGCCGGCGTGCGGGTCCTCCTCGACGACCGCACGGCGTCGCCGGGCGTGAAGTTCGCGGACGCGGAGCTGATCGGCGTGCCGACCATCCTGGTGGTGGGCCGAGGTCTGGCCAAGGGCGTGGTCGAGGTCAAGGACCGCGCGACGGGCGAGCGGACCGAGGTGGCGGCCGACGAGGTGGTTTCTCACCTGGTGGCGCTCTGCCGTTCCTGAGCGCCATTCCTGGCCGCCGTTCCTGACCCCATTCCCCTTCCTCACCCACCACTTCTGGCCGCCATCGCTGTTTGCGGCCGGTGCTCCCGGTGGAGTTGCCCGCCTTTCGCGGGAAACTCCACCGGGCGGATTTTCCGGTGGCGGAAGGGGAGCCGGGGTGTTCGCGGGGTCCGCCAGGCCACCACATCGGGCTTTCCCGTCCTTTGTGGACAGTCCATCGCGTGGGCCTGTTCGAGGGGAATCGCCTGATGGGCCGGGGTGTGGTGTTCGAAGGGGTCCGTTGAGACAGACTGTCCTATGTGGACGGCTGTCCAGTTGTCCACAGGCGGGTCAGTTATCCACAGGTAGCGTCCTGTGGCTGGGTCGAGGCGGGGTTCCGCGTTACGCTGGACCGGGGTTCGCCCCCCGGAGAGGGTGGGGGCTGCGCGGGGTCAGGTGGAGCGGCCGAGGACGGCGTCCAGCACCGCGTCGGTGTCCCTGAGGTCGGGCAGCACGGCGTGCGCGCCGGCCGCGCGGAGATCCTCCGCGGCGCACAGTCCCGTGGCCACGCCCACCGCGACCGCGCCGTTGCGCAGCGCCCCCTCGACGTCCGCCGGCGTGTCTCCCAGCACCACCACGGCCTCGCCCCCGTAGGGCACGGCGCGTCCGGCGCTCGCCCTGGCCGTCGCCGCCGCGACCAGGTCGGCCCGGTCGAGTGAGGCGTCCCCGTAGCCGCCGATCGCGAAGTCGATGTGCCGGTCGAGCCCGAACACGCTCAGCTTCTGGCGCGCGATCGCGCGCAGGTTCCCCGTGACCACGCTCTGCGTGACCCCGGGGAGCGCCGCGAGCGCCGTCAGGGCGGCCGCCGCGCCGGGCAGCGCGCGACCCCGCGCGGCGAGCAGCTCGGCTCCCTCGGCCGCGACCGCGACCAGTTCGGCGAAGAACGCCTCCACCAGCCCGTTCCCGGTGTCCAGTCCGTGCGCGGCGAACACCTCCAGGGTGACCGCGCGCTCGGTGCGCCCCGCGAAGGTCGGGGGATGGCGCAGCTCCAAACCCGTCAGCCGGCGCAGCGCCGTCGCGTACCAGGCTCGGCCGAGCCGGGCGCCGTCGACCAGCGTCAGGTCGACGTCCCAGAGCACCAGCCGGTGCGGCGTCTCCCGGATCACCCGGCCATCCTGGCATCTCGTCGCCCGGTCGGGCGAACAGCGGGCGCCGGGTCATGCCGGGGCCGCCTCGTCCGGGTAGGACGAGCAACGTGACGCCCGACCGGATCCCGGCCGCCGCCGAGGGCAGCGAGGAGCTCACCGAGCACCTGCGCGCGCACGGCGTCGCACTCGTTGCCCTGTCCTTTGTGGACAACGCAGGGGTGGCGAGGGTCAAGGCCGTCCCGGTGGGCGGGCTGGCGGCGGCCGCCCGGTACGGGGTCGGCGCGTCGCCGTGCTTCGACACCTTCGGGTTCGACGACGTCGCCTCCGCCGCGCGGTTCCTCGGCGGCCCCGACGGCGACCTGCGGCTGGTGCCGGACCCGGAGCGGCTGGCGCCGCTGGCCTGCCAGCCGGGGTGGGCGTGGGCCCCGGTCGACCGGTACGTCCAGGAGGGGCCGCGGTTCGTCGGGTGCCAGCGTGCCTTCGCGGCCGCCCAGACCGACGCGGCCCGGCGGCGGGGCCTGCGGCTGCGCATGGCCTTCGAACACGAGTGGTCGGTGGGCAGGGCGGAGGCGGCCCCGGACTTCGCGCCGGCGTTGGACGGTCCGGCCTACGGGCTGGTCCGGCTCGGCCAGGCCGCCGAGCACGCCCGGGACCTGGTGGAGGCGCTGGACGCGCAGGGCGTCACGGTCGAGCAGTTCCACCCGGAGGCGGGCGTGGCGCAGTTGGAGCTGTCGGTGGCTCCCCGCGACCCGGTCGGCGCGGCCGACGACGTGGTCTTGGTCCGGCACACGATCCGACGGCTCAGCGCGGCGCGGGGCTGGCAGGCCTCCTTCGCGCCGTGCGTCGTTCCCGGGAGGGTGGGCGCGGGCGCGCACCTGCACCTGTCCGTGCACGACGAGGAGGGCAACGCGTTCACCGGGGGCCAGGGCCGCTACGGGCTCCGGCCGTGGGGGGAGGCGTTCCTCGCGGGCGTGCTGCGCGAGCTGCCGGCGCTGGTCGCCGTCGGGGCCGGCAACCCGGCGAGCTTCCTGCGCCTCCAGCCGTCGCGGTGGGCCGGTGTGTGGCAGTGCTGGGGGCGGGAGACGAGGGAGACGGCGATGCGCCTGGTCACCGGTACCGTCGGCACCGGGGCGTGGGCGGCCAACGCGGAGGTGAAGTGCCTCGACGCGACGGGCAACCCGTACCTGGTGGTCGGCGCCGTGGTCGCCGCGGGGCTGGCCGGTGTGGACGACGGCCTGCGGCTGCCGGCCGAGATCCACGGCGACCCGGCGACGTGGAGCGAGGCGGCGCGGGAACGCGCCGGCGTGCGGCGGCTGCCCACCACGCCGGGGGAGGCGGTCGACGCGCTCGCCGCGTCCTCGGTGCTCCGGCGGGCGATGGGCGAGCCGCTGCACGACGCCGTGCTCGCCGTGCGCCGGGGTGAGGCCGAGCGGCACGCCGACGCCAGCCCCGCCGACCTGGCCGCCCTCACCCGCTGGCGGTTCTGACATGGCCGGGCTGACCGACGACGCGGCGTTGATCGACCAGCACTGCCACGGGGTGGTGACCACCGACCTGGACCGGTTGGCGTTCGAGGCGTTGCTCACCGAGGCGACGCGGGCCACGCCGGACCGCAGCCGGTTCGACTCGATGCTGGGTCTGGCGGTGCGCCGCTGGTGCGCCCCGGTCCTCGGGTTGCCCGCGCACGCCGAGGCCGACGAGTACCTGGAGCGCAGGGCCGAGCTGGGGTGGTGGGAGGCCAGCACCCGGCTGCTGCGGGCCGCCGGCGTGACGGACTGGCTGGTCGACACCGGGTTCACCCCGGTCACCCTGACCGGTGTCCCCGAGGTGGCGGAGCTGGCCGCCGGGACCGCCCACGAGATCGTCCGGCTGGAGACCCTCGCCGAGCGGGTCGCCGAGGCGGGCGGCTCCGCCGAGGAGTTCGCCGCCGACCTGGAGACCGAACTGCACCGTGCCGCGGCCGGCGCGGTCGGGCTGAAGAGCGTCGCCGCCTACCGCGCCGGTCTGGACCTGCCGGCCCGGCCGCCCTCGCCCGCGGCGTTGGCGGCGGCCGTGGGGCGCTGGTTCGCGGTCGGGGGTCGCCTCGTCGACCCGCTGGTGATCGGCTGGCTGGTCCACCTCGGGGTGCGGGTCGGCGCCGAGTTCGGCCTGCCCCTGCAACTCCACACCGGCTTCGGCGACGACGACCTGCGGCTCCACCAGGCGGACCCGTCGCTGCTCACCGACTTCCTGACCGCGACAAGGGACAGCGGGACCACCGTCGTGCTGTTGCACTGCTGGCCGTACCACCGGCAGGCCGCCTACCTCGCCCACGTGTTCGGGCACGTCGTCGTCGACGTCGGGCTCGCGGTCCCGCACGTCGGCGCACGGTCCGGCGCGGTCTTGGCGGAGCTGTTGGAGTTGGCCCCGTTCGGCGCGGTGTGCTTCTCCTCCGACGGCTACGGGCTGCCCGAACTGCACTTCCTCGGAGCGTTGCTCTGGCGCCGGGAGCTGGGGCGGCTGCTTGACGCGTGGATCGCGGACGACGTGTTGACCTGCGCCGACGCCGAACGGCTCGTCGCCTCGGTGGCGCGGGACAACGCGCTGCGCGTCTACACCAGGATGCCGGAGTGACGGCGGAGGCCATCATGGCGGCGTGACGACCACGAACACCGCGCCCGCCCTGCTCGCGGGAATGGCCGCCCTCGCCCGCTCGGTGGACGGCGGCGACCCCGACGCGGAGCCGGTGGTGCTGGCCGAGCGGGCGGACGTGCTCGTCGTGCGGGTGGGCGACGTCGTGGTGAAGGCGCACCGCCCGGACATGGACGAGGCGGTGTTGCGGGACCGGCTCGTCCTCGCCAGCCATCCGGGGTTGCGGGGCGTCGTTCTCCCGCCGGTTCGGTGGGGTGACGCGGACGGGTGGGTGGCCAGGGTCGAGGACCGGTTGGTCACGGCGTGGCCGTGGGGTGAGCCGGTGCATCCGGAAGGGCCGGTTCCGTGGGAGGAGGCCGGCCGACTGCTCGCCGCGTTGCACTCCGTGCTGTTGTCGGGGTTGTCCGAGCCCGTCACGGCCGTCCCGAGGTGCGGCGCCCCCGCCCGTCTCGCGCGGACCGTCCGGGAACTCGACCGCGTTGACTCCTCAAGCGCCGTCACCGAGATCCGACGGGCGCACGCGACGCTCCCGTCCTGGGTGCGGGCGCCGGACGCGGCCGACTGGCGCGACCACGAGGGAGGACCGGCGGGACTGGTGCTCGCGCACGGCGACTGGCACCTGGGTCAGCTCGTCCGTCGACGCGACCCGCACGCCGCGCGCGAGGGGAGCGGCGACGGCTGGCTGCTGATCGACACCGACGACCTGGGGCTGGGCGCCCCGTCCTGGGATCTCGGCCGGGTCGCCGCCTGGCACGCCGCCGGTCTGCTGCCGTCCGAGGTGTGGGAGCGGTTCCTCGGCGCCTACCGCCGGGCCGGCGGGCCCGCGGTGCCGGCGGTCGGCGACCCCTGGCCGGCCGTGGACGTCGCGGCGCGGGTGTACGTGGTGCAGTCGGCCGCGGTCGGCGTCCTGAGGGCGGGGCGGGAGGGGCGCGGGCTCGACGAGGTGGACCAGGCGCTGGTCGACACCTGCCGTCGGATCGCCGATCTTCACGCTTCCCGATGACGTATCGTGGCGATCACGTGCCGACTTGTCCGGTTCGGACCGATCCGAGAAGGGGCGAACCAATGCAGTGTCCCAAGTGCCACGGGGCCATGCGGACGTACAACCGCAACGGCGTTCAGATCGAGCAGTGCGACATGTGCCGGGGCATCTTCCTCGACTTCGGCGAGCTGGAGGCGCTGACCCGGCTGGAGGGCCAGTGGGCGCAGCAGGTCCCGCCGGCTCCGGCCCCCGCTCCCGCCGCGCCGCCCACCTACCCGGCGCAGCCCGCGTGGGGCGCGCACGCCCCGCACGGCCACTACCACCACGGGCACCACAAGCACGGCGTGAGCCGCCTGTTCTTCTCGTCCTGACGCCGGTCGGCCGCCCCGGGGAGCCGGGGCGGCGAGCGGACCGGTCGCCGGCCGGCTAGGCCAGGTCCCGCCGGCTGGTCTCGGGCGCGAGGAGCATGCCGAGCACGGTCAGCGCCAGGCAGCCCGCCAGCAGCAGCGCGATGGGCACCGGCGAGTGCGTCGTGCGGAGCAGCTCGGTTCCCACCAGCGGGGCGGCGGCGCCGGCGAGCAGGGTCGCCGCCTGGTACCCGAGGGAGACGCCGGAGTAGCGCACCGTGGTGTCGAACAGCTCGGCGTAGAAGGCGGACTGCGCTCCGGTGAGCAGGCCGTGCAGCAGCAGGCCGACTCCCACCGCGAGCAGCACCAGCCCGTACTGGCCGCTTCCCACCAGCGGGAAGAAGGCCGCCGTCCAGGCGGCGGCCCCCGTCGCGGCCGCCACGGACACCGGTCGCCGGCCCCAGCGGTCGGACAGGGCACCGCCCAGCAGCATCGCCCCGATCTGCACCACGGACCCGATCGTCACCGCGCCCGTGGCGACGTGCTTGGGCAGGCCGACGCTGCCCGCGTAGACGAGCAGGAAGATCGTGAAGACGTAGAACGTGGCGTTCTCGCCGACGCGCGCGGCGAACACGCTGAACAGCGCGCGCGGGTGGGTGCGCAGCGCCTGCACGAGCGGCGCGCGGGGCGGGCGCTCCTTGGTGAGCGTGGCGGCGAACAGGGGCGACTCGGTGACCTGGAGCCGCACCCACAACCCGACGAGCACCAGCAGCACCGAGGCCAGGAACGGCACGCGCCACCCCCACTGGGCGTACTCGGCCTCGCTCATCACCGAGCCGGTCGCCGCGAGGGCCGCGGTGGCCAGCAGGTTCCCCAGCGGTCCCCCGGCCTGGGGCCATGCGGTCCAGAACCCGCGGCGGCCGGCGGGGCCGTGCTCGGCGACCAGCAGGACCGCGCCGCCGAACTCCCCGCCGAGGGCGAAGCCCTGGATCAGGCGCAGCACCGTGAGCAGCACGGGCGCGGCGACGCCGATCTGGTGGTAGCCGGGGAGCAACCCGATGAGCACCGAGGCGCCGCCCATCATCAGCAGGCTCACCACGAGCAGCCGTTTGCGGCCGATCCGGTCGCCGAAGTGGCCGAACACCAGGCCGCCCAGGGGGCGGGCCGCGAAACCCACGGCGTAGGTGACCAGCGCCAGGAGCACGCCCAGCAGGCCGTCGGAGTGGGGGAAGAACACCGGGCCGAACACGGTCGCGGCGGCGGCGCCGTAGAGGAAGAAGTCGTAGAACTCGACGGTCGTGCCCACGACGCCGGCGCCCACCACGCGCGCCAACGTGCCCGTGGTCCCGGTCACCCCAGTTGCGGTCATGCGGCGGAGCGTGCCTGGCGGGCACCCCCGTGGTCAAGATCTCTTTGTTCGGAGGTCGGAACACGGGTGTTCGGAGAGCGCGACTTGGAGGGGCCGTCGGGTGACCGTGCGAGCCGGGGGACAGGAGCCGTGGAAAACAAGCGGGTTCGGCGAGGGGAAATCGTTGTGACCCGCGTTCGAGACGAACGAGAAACACCCTCGAATCATCGTTCGACCAGGTGAAACAACCCGATCTCACCCATTGGGTTGGGTGGGCGGCCCAAAAATGTCAGACCCCTCCGGAAGAATCAGAACCGGGGGTCCCCCTTTTACCAAGCCCTGGGGTCGCGCGCACGCGCGTGCGTGACGCTGCCCGGGGCTGGGAGGGCGGCGGCGGCGAAACGCGCGCGGGGGTGAAGCACGGCGACGCTCCCGCGGACCCTGCGGGCACACCCCCAGTAGGCGTGCCCGTGGGACCGCGGGAGCGTCCGCCGGGTCCGCGGCGTGGCGCGGGCCGTCAGAAGCGTCAGAACAGGCCGGTGGGCCTGGTGTCGTAGCTGACGACGACGCTCTTCGTCTGCTGGTAGTGCCCCAGCGTGGACACGTGGCCCTCGCGGCCGAAGCCCGACCGCTTGTACCCGCCGAAGGCCGCGTGGGCGGGGTAGGCGTGGTAGCAGTTCACCCAGACCCGACCGGCCTCGACGGACCGGGCGAGGCGGTGCGCGGTGTTGCCGTCCCGGGACCACACGCCCGCGCCGAGCCCGTACTGGGTGTCGTTGGCGATCCGCACGGCCTCGTCCACGTCGGAGAACCGGGTCGCCGAGACGACGGGGCCGAAGATCTCCTCCTGGAAGATCCGCATCCGGTTGTCGCCGCTGAAGATCGTCGGCTCCACGTAGTAGCCGTCCTCCAGCCCCGGCACCGTCCGCCGGCCCCCGCCGACCAGCACCTCGGCCCCCTCCTCGCGCCCCAGCTCCAGGTAGGAGAGGATCTTCGCGAGCTGCTCGGCGCTGGCCTGGGCCCCGACCTGCGTCGCCGGGTCGAGCGGGTCGCCCAGCACCAGCTCCCCGGTGCGCCGGACCGCGCGGTCCATGAACTCGTCCCAGATCGACTCGTGCACCAGCGCGCGGGAGGGGCAGGTGCACACCTCGCCCTGGTTCAGGGCGAACATCACGAACCCCTCGACCGCCTTGGCGGCGAACTCGTCGTCGGCGGCGAACACGTCGGGCAGGAAGATGTTGGGGCTCTTGCCGCCCAGCTCCAGCGTCACCGGCAGGATGTTCTCCGCCGCGTACCGCATGATGAGCTGCCCGGTGCTGGTCTCCCCGGTGAAGGCGATCTTCGCGATCCCCGGGTGCACCGCGAGCGCCCTGCCCGCCTCGGGCCCGTAGCCGTTGACCACGTTGACCACGCCGTCCGGCAGCAGGTCCGCGACCAGCTCGACGAACAGCAGCACCGAGGCCGGGGTCTGCTCCGCGGGCTTGAGCACGACGCAGTTGCCGGCGGCCAGCGCGGGGGCCAGCTTCCACGCGGTGAGCAGCAGCGGGAAGTTCCACGGGATGATCTGGGCGACCACGCCCAGCGGCTCCCGGAAGTGGTAGGCGACCAGGTCCCGCTCGACCTGGCTGATCGAGCCCTCCTGGGCGCGGATCGCGCTGGCGAAGTACCGGAAGTGGTCGATCGCCAGCGGGAGGTCGGCGCCCAGTGCCTCGCGGATCGGCTTGCCGTTCTCCCAGCTCTCGGCGACGGCCAGTCGTTCGAGGGCCGACTCCACACGGTCGGCGACGCGGAGCAGGACGTTGGCGCGCTCACCGGGGCTGGTCGCCGACCAGGCGGGGAACGCGTCGCGGGCGGCGGTCACCGCGAGGTCGACGTCCGCCTCGGACGAGCGGGCGACCCGGGTGAAGACGCGCCCGTCGACCGGGCTGACGTCGTCGAGGTACTCGCCCTGGACCGGCGGCACCCACTTGCCGCCGATGAAGTTCTCGTACCGGGGGGCGAACCGCACGAGGCTGTCGGCTTGTCCGGGACGCGCGTACGCCATGACGCTCCTCCATAGCCCGCTGGTCGGGGGTGCGGGGCGTGGAGGCTATGACCCGACCGGTTGGCGCGAGGTTGGGCGCGGCCAGGCAGGACGGGGGTGCGTCGGACGGCGACACGGTGGACCGCGAGACCGTGAATCACGAGACCGTGGATCGCGAGACCGTGAATACCGTGGATCGCGAGACGGTGGATCGCGAGACGGTGGGGGAGGGGGACGACGGGGAGGTGGCGACCGGCGGCTTCGCGGACCCGCCTCAGAGCGCCATCAACGCGCGGAGCCGGGCGGCCAGCAACGCCCTGCGGCTGTCGCCGGGCCGGAGTCGGGCCATCGCGCCGCGCAGCACGCCGACGTCCGCGGGGTGGTGGTCGGACCACGCCAGCACCGCGTCCGGATCGGGGTCGCCGGCCAGGCCCTCCCGCACGGCCGCCGCCAGGTACCGGGACCAGTCCAGCAGCTCGGGCGACTCGGTGCCGGGCAGCAGCTCGCCCCGGTAGTCGTCGGCCGCCGCGCGCACGTCGCCCCGCCGGACCGCGGCCAGCACGTCCAGCGCGTCGCACCGGACCGGGCCCTGGAGCCGGTAGGGGCGGGAGGCGATGCGCCCGCCGAGCTGGCGGCGCAGGTGGGAGATCTCGGCCTTCAGCGTGCCCCTGCTGACCGGCTCGTCGCCGTAGAGGTGGGCGTGCAGCTCCCCGCCGTCCAGCCCCTCGGGGTAGAGGGTGAGCAGGGCCACGATCTCCATCTGGCGCGGTGACACCGGGACTCTGCGGGAGCCCAGCCGCAGCTCCGGCCGGCCGAGCAGGCGCACCTCCAGCAGCTCCTGCTCGACCTGGTCGGAGGGCTGGGGCGCCTCGGGCGAGCTGAGCACCGCGCGGAAGAGCTGGGCCAGCGCCTGGGTCGCCGGCATCGCGAGCGGCTGGGTCTTCGTCCACGTGGTGGTCAGGTCGATCACGCCGAGCCGCTGCCCGGTGAGCGGGTCGTCGACCGGGGTGGCGTAGCAGACGAAGTCCTGGACCGAGGTGTTGAAGTGCTCGCCCGACCACACCGTGCACGGAGCCCCGGTGCGCTGGGCGAGGTCGATGCCGTTGGTGCCCATGCTGCCCTCGTCCCAGCGCGCGCCGGGCACGAAGTTGACCTGCTCGGCGCGCTTGCGGATGACGGGGCTGGTCGCGGTCCACAGCAGCCGGCTGTTCTCGTCGGCCACGGCCACCACGACCTGGCCCTCCTCGCCGACGCGGCGGAGCTCGTCCTCCAGGACGGTGACGGCGTGCCCCATGCGGCTGCCCCGCCACGCGGTGTCGGGCAGGTCCTCGGTCGGCGCGGCGTTCCGGCTCAGCACCCCCTGGTCGAGGGACCTCCGCCAGCTTTGCGCCACCTCCGGCCGCAGACCGTCCCGCTCCGCCCCGCGCGAGGCGACGAAGCGTTCCCAACGCTCGGTCAGGGCGTCTCGCTCGGTGCGAATGCTGCTCGGCGCCATGGCACTCCGTCCATCACATCCCCGTGGCAAGGATTACCGCTCGTCGTTCGGGCCTCGTCGGCGGGCACATCCCAGGGTTGGGTCACCGAGGGTATTGGTTTCGATACGGTGCGGGGAAGTCGGACCGGGTGCGGCGCGTTCGGCGTGTCCAATGGTCCACACGGCCGGGTGCTCAATCTCGCCACCGGCTTAACCCTGGAGGAAGCTCAGCCGGACGGTTCGCACCGGATTGTCGACGTTGGTGTCCACCAGACAGAGGGACTGCCACGTGCCGAGGGTCATCCGTCCGCCCACGACCGGGACGGTCGCGTACGGGGGCAGGAAGGCGGGCAGCACGTGGTCCCTGCCGTGGCCGGGGGAGCCGTGCCGGTGCCGCCAGCGGTCGTCGGCCGGCAGCAGGTCGCGCAGGGCCGCCAGCAGGTCGTCGTCGCTGCCGGCCCCGGTCTCGATCACGGCCAGTCCCGCGGTGGCGTGCGGCACCCAGACGTGCAGCAGCCCGTCGGCGCCGCGGGGCACCTCGGGGCGGGCGAGGAACCGTTCGCAGTCCCCGGTCAGGTCGTGGACCACCTCGACGGCCCCGGTGCGGATCTGGATCTCCTCCGTGAGCACGGGCCCACCGTACGTCCGCCGGCCCGACCCTCGCAGGGGGCGGCCAGGCGACCGGGGACGGCCGGGACAGGGCCGCGTGGAACCGGCCGGAGCGCGCGGGAACGAGCGCCGAGGGACGGGGTCGGGACGGGTTTGACCGGCCGCGGGGCCGCAGCGTAAGGATGGGGCGTCCGGATGACCGCCCGGTCACACGCAGGAGGCCCGGTGCCGACCGACGTCTGGCGCAACCTCGCGCCCGCCAAGCGGGAGCGCGTGCTCGCCGCCGCCTCGGCGGAGTTCGGCAGGGTCGGCTTCTCCCGGGGTTCGCTGAACACCATCGCGCGTGAGGCCGACGTCGCGAAGGGCTCGCTGTTCCAGTACTTCGACAACAAGCTCGACCTGTTCGCGACCGTGGGCGACGAGGCGGCCCGGCGGGTCAGGGCGGCGATGGCGCCGCGCCTGCGTGAGCTGTCCGCGTCCCTGCCCACGCTCGCCGAGGCGCTGGTCGAGGCGTTGGTGGAGTGGGTCCGGTGGTTCGCCGCGCATCCCGTGGAGCGCGGGGTGGTCACGGCCACCAACCTGGAGATGGACGGCGAGGTGCGGCGGGCCGTGCGCGGCGTGGCCCACCGCCACTACCTGGAGGTGCTGCGCCCGTGGGTGGCGCGGGCGGCGGCCGAGGGCCAGCTCGCCCCCCACGCCGACGAGGACGCGGTGCTGGCCTGGCTGCTCCTGTTGGTCCCCCACCTGGCCATGGCCCCGTTCGTGCCCGAACTCGACCCCGTGCTCGGGCTCCACGGCGCGGACGAGGAGACGGTCCGCGCGGCGGTGCGGCGGATGGTCGCGGTCCTCCTGCCCCCGCCCGGGATGTGAGCGTTGACCGGTTCCGGTGCCCGCGCGAGCGCCGTCCGGAAGCGGCTGATTACGCCTCGGAGCTGCTGTAACCCGATCAGGGCTACGTCGTGTGGGTGATATTTCGGGGTCGAACGTCACGAAAACGGCGGGGTTGGCGATTACCGCGACCGGCGATCACCCCTTACGGTGAGAACCCGTGTCTGATCACGAGAACCCGGCGGAGCAGACCCAACAGCTACCGAAGTTCCCGCCCCGGCCCACGGACACCGCGCAGATGCCGGTGCTCCTGATCCGGGAGCACCCCGTGGCCGACGAGCCGGAACCGGCGCCGCCGCCCGCCCCGAGCCGCGCCGGCCGGGGCCTGCGGATCGGGCTGGCCCTGGCCGGGCTGGTCGGGGTCGCGACCCTGTCCGGCGGCCTGTGGCTGCTCCTGGCCGGCCGCGGCGCCGAGACACCGGGAACCCCCGTGCCCGCGACGACCGTCGCCCAGGGCGAGTACGAGTTCACGCAGCAGGTCGAGCAGCGCGACACCAACTGCGCCGCCCACGCCTACGGCAAGGTCAAGGACTTCCTCTCCGGCAGACCCTGCGACGAGCTCGTCCAGCTCCTGCTGACGACGAAGAGCAAGGAGGGCGCCGACGTCGTCGTCGCGCTCTCGGTCGTCCGGATGCCCGACACCGACGGCGCGGTGGCCCTCAAGGCGCTCACCGACACCGACAACACGGGCAACATCAACGACCTGCTCCGCGAGGGGAAGCAGGTGCCCAACGGCCCCTCCCAACTGACGCGGGCGGGCTACGCGGCCGCGCAGGACGGCCGCGCCGTGGTCATCGCCGAGGCCGACTTCTTCGACGTCGACCGCAGCGACGAGACGCTCCTGCGTCGGATCGCGCAGGACTCCCTGCGGATCGGCCACAAGCACGCCAACTGAGGGCACCGCGCCTCGGCGCCCCCGGTTGGCGTCAGGAGGGCCTCGGCGGCCTCGGGCGCGGCCCCGGCGAAGGGGGCCGCGGGCGTCAGCCGGGCTGGCCGGGGAACGGCACGGTCAGCGGGCTCTGCCGGCCCGCCCGCCGCCACCGCGTCGCCCGCACCGCCGCCGAGGTCAACGCGTCCAGGGCGAACTGCCGCAGCCCCTGGTCGTCGGTGCGCTCCAGCACCGCGCGCCACGCGCCGGCGGTGTCCGTCTCGGCTGTGACCAACAACTCGGTGGCCGACGCGGCGTCGGTCACCGGCTTCGGCGGCTGGTAGGCGGGCTGCGGCGGCACGGGCGTGGCGCCCGCGTCCCGCAGCATGCGCTCGGTGGCCTCCCGACGCGTGCGGTGCGCCGCGAGGTCGGTGCTCGCCGTCTTCTCCATCTCCTTGGCCACCAACACCGCGGCGAGCCCGTAGCTCCACTCGGCGGCGTGCTCGGCCGCCAGCGCCCGCTGGACCGCCTCGACGGCCTCGCCCGTGGGCCGGGGCTGGGGGCCGTTCGCACTGGACTGCCCGGACGGACCGGGGTTCGGCGAGGTCATGCCAACACCTCCCGCAGGCTCGCGCACGACGCGGTCACCGAGCCGAGCAGGCCCGCCCGGTGCCTGGGCGCCGTGGTGACCAGGGCCCTGGCCTCCTGCTCGGCGGCCGTCAGCGCCTCCACCAGCGCCGCCTTGGCCTCGGCGGCCGTCGGCGGGGCAGTCGGGACGCCCGACGAGGACGACGGGGCGGACGAGCCCGTCACGGGGCGCGCCCGCTGGATCTCCTGGTCCAACGCCTCCGCGTGCGCCTTCCGGCTGGCGGCCACCGCCGTGGCGGCCTGGACCAGGTCCTGGCCCGCGCCCGGCACCGACTCCGCGACCGCCCTCGCCAGCGCGGCGTCCGCCCGCGCCCGCGCCGCCAACGGCTCCAGCGGGTCGGGGCCGGGCGGCGGGGGCGGGGTCGACGTGCAGGCCGCCGCGAGCGGGGCGGCCGCCATGGCCAGGACGCCCGCGAGCAGGAACCGCCGCCGGGGCAGCGGTCCGGGACGGGAGGGTTCCAGGGTCACGGTCCGTCATCCTGCCAGGCGATCGTGGCGGTCGTGCGCGGACGGCGCGTGATCGGCACTGCCCTGGCCGGCCTAGTGACGCGCTACGCTGGGCGACCGCGGCCGGCGGAGTGCAGCGTCGGTCGCCCGTCGTCGTGGGACCGGCAGCCGTCGGGCCCGCGGCGAGTGTCGGCCTGCACCAGGAGACCATCGGGGAGAGACAACGTGTCCAGCCCGCCGCGCGGTGAGCCACCGCGCGCCGCGCGTGACCACGACGCACGCGCAGGGGCGCGTGATCAATTCACTGCGCAGCTCGAACCGGTCGTCCGCGCGGCCGTCCAGGCCGTCGGCTTCGACCTGGAGCTGCTCGACGTGCAGCCCGCCGGCCGTCGCCGGCTGGTGCGCGTCGTCGTCGACTCCGACGACGGCGTGGGCTTGGACGAGGTCGCCGAGGCCAGCCGCGCGGTGTCCGCAGCCCTGGACGACAGGGACGACCTGCTCGCGGGGCCGTACACGCTGGAGGTGACCTCCCCCGGGGTGGACCGTCCGCTGACCAGGCCCCGACACTGGCGACGCGCCAGGTCGCGGCTGGTCGCGGTGCGGCTCGCCGACGGCGGCCAGCTCACCGGCCGCGTGGGCGAGGCCGACGAGGAGGGCGTGGTCCTGCTGGTCGACGGCGCGTTGCGCCGGTTGGCCTACCAGGACGTGGCCAGGGCGACGGTGGAGATCGAGTTCCGACAGCCGGCAGCCGCCGACCTGGCGTTGCTGGGTGGCGGGACGGCGTCCCAGCGTCCCGGCGATGCCGGGGAGGACGGCGCGGAGGGCGCGCCGGACACGGTCGACGAGGAGGAGTCGAGGTGAACGTCGACATCGCGGCGTTGCGCGCGATCGAGCGTGACAAGGACATCCCCTTCGAGACCGTCCTCGAGGCGATCGAGACGGCGCTGCTGACCGCGTACAAGCACACCGAGGGGCACTACCCGCACGCCAGGGTCGAGATCGACCGCAAGACCGGCGTGGTGCGGGTGCTGGCCCAGGAGCTGGGGCCGGACGGCGAGGTCGCCCAGGAGTGGGACGACACGCCCGAGGGCTTCGGGCGGATCGCGGCCACCACCGCCCGCCAGGTGATCCTCCAGCGGCTGCGGGACGCCGAGCACGAGAAGACCTTCGGCGAGTTCTCGGCCAAGGAGGGCGAGATCCTCGCCGGGGTGGTGCAGCGCGACGCCAGGGCGAACTCCCGGGGCATGGTCGTGGTGCAGATCGGCGACACCGAGGGCGTGATCCCGCCGGCCGAGCAGGTGCCCGGCGAGAGCTACGACCACGGGACGCGGCTGAAGTGCTACGTCGTGGGGGTGTCCCGCACCGTGCGGGGTCCGCAGATCACGCTGTCGCGGACGCACCCCAACCTGGTGCGACGGCTGTTCGCGCTGGAGGTGCCGGAGATCGCCGACGGAACGGTCGAGATCCCGGCGGTGGCGCGTGAGGCCGGTCACCGTTCCAAGATCGCGGTGCGGTCGACGGTGGCCGGGGTCAACGCCAAGGGCGCGTGCATCGGTCCGATGGGCGCGCGTGTGCGCAACGTCATGAGCGAGCTGCACGGCGAGAAGATCGACATCATCGACTACTCGGACGACCCGGCCACCTTCGTCGGGAATGCGCTGTCCCCGGCGAAGGTTGTCTCCGTCAGGGTGCTGGACGAACGGGCCAAGACCGCACGGGTCGTGGTCCCGGACTTCCAGCTCTCGTTGGCCATCGGCAAGGAGGGGCAGAACGCCCGCCTCGCCGCTCGGCTGACCGGCTGGCGGATCGACATCCGCAGCGACGCCGACCCCTCCGCGACCGGTGGAGGGGCGGCCGAGGCGGGCGCGTCGACGGCCGGTTCGGTCGAGTGAAGGTCAAGCGCTAAACTCTTGTTGGTTCACACGCCTGGGAGCATCAATCCGTGCACACCGGTCCAGTACGGACGTGCGTCGGTTGCCGCCTCCGGGCGGTGGCTGCCGAGCTGTTGCGCGTGGTGGTCGAGGACGGGTCTCTCGTCCCCGACCCCCGACGCGGGCGGCCGGGGCGGGGAGCGTGGTTGCACCCCGACCCGGAGTGCCTGCGGCTCGCGGAGCGGCGGCGAGCGTTCCCGCGCGCTCTGCGCGTGCCGGGGCCGCTCGACGCCGCCGCCGTGCGGGAGCACCTCGAACAGCGGCTCGGGACTTGACCGGCGCGGGACGTCCCCGCGCCCGGCAGGCAGATCAGGAAGCAGGTCGACCCGTCATGAATCAGCCGTGAAGCTGAAGCCATGAACGCGCTTCGACGGTAGGTACGAGGTCGAGCGGGACAAGCCGCCCGGCCTCCCCAGATGAGGAGAGCAGTGGCAGGCAAGGCCCGCGTGCACGAGCTCGCGAAAGAGCTCGGAGTCACGAGCAAGGAAGTCCTGAACAAGCTCAAGGAGCTCGGAGAGTTCGTCAAGTCGGCGTCCTCCACGGTGGAGGCGCCCGTCGCCCGCAAGCTCCGCGACGCGTTCCCCAGGGCCGGTGGCAAGGGCGAGGGCAGGCCCCGCCCGTCGGCCCCGCGTCCGGCCGCGCCCAAGCCGGCGCCCCCGGCCGCCCAGTCGCAGCCGGCGGCACCCGCACCGGCACCGGCGGCGCCCTCGGCCCCGGCGGCGCCCTCGGCCCCGGCGGCGCCCTCGGCCCCGGCGGCACCGCCGGCCCCGGCGCCCACCCCGGCTCCCGCTCCCGCCGCCCGGCAGGAGCAGCCCGCGCAGCCCCCGGCCGCGCAGCCGGCCGCACCGGCGACCCCGGCCGCCCCGCGGCCCAGCGCGATGCCCGGCCCCAGGCCGGGTCCGCGTCCGGCCGCGCCCAAGCCGGGTCCGGTCGCCCCGAAGCCGGCTCCGGCGCCCGCGCCGCAGCCGGCCCCGCAGCCGCAGCAGCCGGCGGCCCAGGCCCCCGCTGCCCAGGCTCCGGCCGCCCAAGCCCCCGCTGCCCAGGCCCCGGCGGCCCCGGCCGCTCCGAAGCCGGCGACCCCGGCTCCGCAGCAGCCGCAGGCCCCGCAGGGCGGCGGCCCGCGTCCCGGCCCGAAGCCGGGTCCGCGTTCCGGCGGCCAGGGCCAGGGCGGCGGCGCTCCCGCCCCCGGCGTGGTCCCGCCGCGCCCGCAGGCCCCGAAGCCGGGCCCGCGCGCGCCGCGTCCCGGCAACAACCCGTTCGGCGTCGGCTCCGGCGCGCCCGCCCCGCGTCCGCAGGGCGGCCCGCGTCCGGGTCCCGGCCAGCGTCAGGGCGGCCCCGGCGGCGGCCGTCCCGGTGAGGGTCGTCCGACGCCCGGCCCGCGCGCCGGCGCTCCCGGCTCCGGCGGCCCGCGTCCGAGCCCGGGCAACATGCCGCCCCGGCCCAACCCGGGCATGATGCCGCCCCGTCCGGCCCGTCCGGCCGGCGCCGGCGGTGGTCGTCCCGGTGGCGGCGGCGGTCGTCCCGGCGGCGGTGGCCGTCCGGGTGGCGGTGGCGGCGGCTTCCGCGGCGGCCCCGGTGGCGGCGGCGGTGGCGGCGGCTTCCGCGGCGGCCCCGGTGGCGGTGGCGGCGGTGGCGGCTTCCGTCCGGGTGGCGGCGGCGGCGCTCCGGCCGGCGGTGGCGGCTTCCGTGGCCGTCCCGGTGGCGGTGGCGGCCGCGGCGGCGCCGCGGGCGCGTTCGGCCGTCCCGGCGGTCCGGCCCGGCGTGGCCGCAAGTCGAAGCGGCAGAAGCGCCAGGAGTTCGACAACATGCAGGCGCCGTCGATCGGCGGCGTGCGGCTGCCCAAGGGCAGCGGCGAGGTCATCCGCCTGCCGCGCGGCGCGTCGCTGACCGACTTCGCCGAGAAGATCAACGCCAACCCGGCCTCGCTGGTCCAGGCGCTGTTCCACCTCGGCGAGATGGTCACGGCCACCCAGTCGGTCTCCGATGAGGTGCTGGAGCTGCTGGGCCAGGAGATGAACTACCAGGTCCAGGTCGTCAGCCCCGAGGACGAGGACCGCGAGCTGCTGGAGTCGTTCGACATCAGCTACGGCGAGAACGACGGCGACGAGTCCGACCTCGCGCCCCGGCCGCCGGTGGTCACCGTCATGGGTCACGTCGACCACGGCAAGACCCGCCTGCTCGACACCATCCGCAAGGCCAACGTGCGTGAGCGCGAGGCCGGCGGCATCACCCAGCACATCGGCGCCTACCAGGTGTCGACCGAGCTGGACGGCAACGAGCGGCTGATCACGTTCATCGACACCCCCGGTCACGAGGCGTTCACCGCCATGCGTGCCCGTGGCGCGAAGTCCACGGACATCGCGGTGCTGGTGGTCGCGGCCGACGACGGCGTCATGCCGCAGACGGTCGAGGCGATCAACCACGCCCAGGCGGCCTCGGTGCCGATCGTGGTCGCGGTGAACAAGATCGACAAGGAGGGGGCCAACCCCGCCAAGATCCGTCAGCAGCTCACCGAGTACGGGCTGGTGGCCGAGGAGTACGGCGGCGACACGATGTTCGTCGACATCTCGGCCAAGCAGGGCACGAACATCGAGAGCCTGCTCGAGGCGATCCTGCTCACCGCGGACGCGGCGCTGGACCTGCGGGCCAACCCGGACATGCCCGCGCAGGGCGTGGCCATCGAGGCCCACCTCGACCGGGGCCGTGGTCCGGTGGCCACCGTCCTGGTGCAGCGCGGCACCCTGCGGGTCGGCGACTCGATCGTCGGCGGCGACGCCTACGGCCGCGTGCGGCGGATGCTCGACGAGCACGGCAAGGACGTCACGGAGGCGACGCCGTCCCGTCCGGTCCAGGTGATCGGTTTCACCTCGGTGCCGGGCGCCGGCGACAACTTCCTGGTCGTCGAGGAGGACAGGGTCGCCCGGCAGATCGCCGAGCGCCGCCAGGCCCGTGAGCGCGCGGCGGAGAACGCGCGTCGCGCCGCCCGCAAGCGGATCAGCCTGGAGGACCTGGACTCCGCGCTGAAGGAGACCAGCCAGCTCAACCTGATCATCAAGGGTGACAACTCGGGTACCGTCGAGGCCCTCGAGGACGCCCTGATGAAGATCGACGTCGGCGACGAGGTCGAGCTGCGCGTCATCCACCGCGGTGTCGGCGCCATCAAGGAGGGCGACATCAACCTCGCCATCGCGGACAACGTCATCGTCCTGGGCTTCAACGTCCGGGCCGAGGGCAAGGCCACCGAGCTGGCCAACCGCGAGGGCGTGGAGATCCGGTTCTACTCGGTCATCTACCAGGCGATCGAGGACATCGAGAAGGCCCTCAAGGGCATGCTCAAGCCGGAGTACGAGGAGGTCGCGCTCGGCAGGGCCGAGGTCCGCGAGGTCTTCAAGTCCTCCAAGTTCGGCACGATCGCCGGTTGCCTGGTGCTGTCCGGCGAGATCAAGCGGAACTCCAAGGCGCGCCTGCTGCGGGACAACGTGGTGGTCGCCGAGAACCTGCCGATCGCCTCGCTGCGGCGGTTCAAGGACGACGTCACCGAGGTCCGCGAGGGCTACGAGTGCGGTCTCACCCTCGGCTCGTACGGCGACCTGAAGGTCGACGACGTGATCGAGACCTACGAGATGCGCGAGAAGCCGCGGAGCTGACGTGGTGGGCCCCGGGGTCGGTCGAGGACCGGCCCCGGGGCCCGCTCGCTCGTGGGACGGGGGGAACGTGTACGTCGGCGTCCTGGAGCTGGACGTGGTGCTCGGCGACGTCCACTCGTTGAAGCAGAAGCGCTCGGTGGTGCGGCCGGTGGTCGCGGAGCTGCGGCGCCGGTTCGAGGTCTCGGTGGCCGAGGCCGGTCATCTCGACCTGCACCGCAGGGCCCTGCTCGGGGTCGCGGTGGTGTCGCCGGACGCGGCGCACGCGCGGGACGTGCTCGACGCGTGCGAGCGGCTGGTGGCCGGGCGGCCAGAACTTGAGCTGCTGTCGGCGAGACAGCGCATGCTGGGACCGGAGGACGAGTAGTCGTCCCGGTCCCGTCGGGTGGCGGTGGCCGTGGCGGCCGCCGCCGTCCCGCACCGACTTTCGGACATCCTGGGAAGAAGAGGGAGGAGCGCCGTGGCCGACCCGGCCCGCGCCCGCAAGCTGGCCAAGCGGATCGCGCAGATCGTCGCGTCCGGGCTGGAGCACGAGGTCAAGGACCCGCGACTGGCGATGGTCACGATCACCGACGCCAAGGTGACGGCCGACCTGCGGGACGCGACCGTCTACTACACCGTCTTCGGTGACGCCACCGACCGGGCCGCGACCGCGGCCGCCCTGGAGAGCGCCAAGGGCGTGCTGCGGGGCATGGTCGGCCAGGGCACCGGGGTGCGGTTCACGCCGACGCTGACGTTCGTCGCGGACACCGTTCCGGAGGACGCGCGGCGGATCCACGACCTGCTGGCCAAGGCCAGGGAGGCCGACGCCGAGGTCGCGCGGCTGGCGGCCGGCGCGGAGCCGGCCGGCGAGCCCGACCCGTACAAGGCGCCCCGCGACGAGGACGAGGACGAGGAGACCGAGGGGACCGGCCGCGCCTGAGCCGCCGAGACCGGGAGCCGGCCCCGCGGGGCGGGGTGGGTTCCCGCGTCGCCGGTGCGGCGGGTGGACCTGTCGGCGTGCGGTGGGCGACGCTGAGCGCGGAGGTGTTCGTGGGGGATCATGGACTCGTCCACGAGCGGTCCGCCGTGGGCGGGTGGCCCGCGGGGCGCCGTCGGGTGACCGGCGGGACACCGGGTGACGTCTGAGGGGCGGTGGCGCGGAGGTGAGTGAGCTGGGCGGTGAGACGAGCGGCGTGCGGGTGCTGGGCGCGGACCCGGCCACCGGCGAGCTGACGACGGCGGCCCGGTTGCTGGCCGAGGCGTCGGACGTGACGTTGCTGGCGCACGTGAACCCGGACGCCGACGCGTTGGGCAGCGCGCTGGCCGTCGGTCTGGCGCTGCACCGGCGGGGCGCGGTGGTGCGGGTGTCGTTCGGCGAGCCGGCCGTGGTGCCGGAGTCGCTGCGGGACCTGGACGTGGCCGGTCTGCTGGTGCCCCCGTCGGAGGTGCCGGCCGCGCCGCCGTTGCTGGTGGTCATGGACACCGGCAG
This sequence comes from Streptoalloteichus tenebrarius, assembly GCF_024171885.1. Taxonomy (GTDB): domain Bacteria; phylum Actinomycetota; class Actinomycetes; order Mycobacteriales; family Pseudonocardiaceae; genus Streptoalloteichus; species Streptoalloteichus tenebrarius. The sequence continues at coordinate 259,540 of NZ_JAMTCP010000002.1, forward strand.
CGTGGAGCGGCTGGGTCCGCTGGGCGGCCGGGTGGCCGCGGCGGCCGACGGCGGCGGTCAGGTGCTGGTGGTGGACCACCACGCGTCCAACACGCGGTTCGGCACCCACCACTACGTGGACGACCGGGCCGAGGCGACGGCGGTCCTCGCGGCGCGGCTCCTGGACGCCCTGGGTGTGCCGCTGGACGAGCCGATCGCGCGGTGCCTGTACGCGGGGTTGGTGACCGACACGCGGTCGTTCCGGCACGCGAGCGCGCAGACGCACGTCCTGGCGGCCCGGTTGCTCTCGGCGGGGGTGGACCCGGAGGCCACCACGCGCCCCCTGCTCGACAGCCACCCCTTCGGGTGGTTGGCGATGCTGTCGACGGTGCTCGGCGGCGCGCGGCTGGAGCGGGACGCGGCCCGCGGGCTCGGCCTGGTGCACGCGACCGTGCGGCTGGCCGACGCCGAGGGTCTGCGCAGCGAGGAGGTGGACAGCGTCGTCGACCTGGTGCGGACCACGGTCGAGGCGGAGGTCGCCGCCGTGCTGAAGGAGACCGCGTCCGGGGCGTGGTCGGTGTCGTTGCGGGCGGTCGGGAAGATCGACGTGGGTGCGGCGGCGCAGGCGCTCGGCGGCGGGGGCCACCGGCTCGCCGCGGGTTTCACCGCGGAGGGGCCGGCCGAGCGGGTCCTGGCCGCGCTTCGGGACGCCCTCGACGGCGCGCCCGAGCTGTAGGCGCTGGAGGTCGGCTCCTGTCGGTCCGGCGGCGTGACCGCGGGCGGCAGGAGCGGCCGTTCCGCGGCCTTGCCGGAAGGCCGTCCGTGGTGCTGGCGCGATCTTTGACGCTCCTGTCTCGGAGCGGTCCACATCTCGGTGACTGTTCCTCTCCTCGCCCGTAACCTGGGCTGCTGGCCCCTTCGACGAGGGGCCGCCCTGGTGCGTGCGGCGAGGTCGGGAGGACGGATGGTGGAGCGGCCCGAGCGGGTGTCCGCGCGCACGGTGCTCGGCCTCGCGGTCCCCGCCCTGGGGGTGCTGGCGGCCGAGCCGCTGTACGTGCTGGTGGACACGGCGGTCGTCGGCCACCTCGGCGCCGTGCCGCTCGCCGCGCTGGCCGTGGGCGGGGTGCTGCTGACCCAGGTGTCCACCCAGTTGACGTTCCTGTCCTACGGCACGACGGCCAGGGCGGCCCGCCTGCACGGCGCGGGCCGACGCGCCGAGGCCGTGGCCGAGGGCGTCCAGGCCACCTGGCTGGCGGTGGTCGTCGGCGTCGTGCTCGCGCTCGTCGGCCAGGTGCTGGCCGGACCGCTCGCGCGGGTGCTGGCCGGGGAGGGCGAGGTCGCCGACGCCGCGGTCCGGTGGTTGCGGATCGGCCTGCTCGGTACGCCGTTCATCCTGGTCACGATGGCCGGCAACGGCTGGATGCGGGGTGTCCAGGACACCGTGCGCCCCCTGCGCTACGTGCTGGCGGGCAACGCGTTGTCGGCGTTGTTGTGCCCCCTGCTCGTGCACGTGTGGGGGTGGGGGCTGGTCGGCTCGGCCGTCGCGAACGTCTTCGCCCAGGTGATCAGCGCCGGGTTCTTCGTGCGGGCCCTGCTCGTGGAGCGGGTGCCGCTGCGGCCCGACCTCGCGCGGATCAGGGCGCAGCTCGGGATGGGCAGGGACCTGGTGTTGCGGAGCCTGGCGTTCCAGGCGTGCTTCGTGTCGGCGGCCTCGGTTGCCGCGCGCACCTCGGCCGCCGCGGCCGGCGCGCACCAGGTGGTGCTCCAACTGTGGACGTTCCTCTCCCTCGTGCTGGACTCCCTGGCGATCGCGGCGCAGTCCCTGGTCGGGGCGGCGCTGGGCGCGGGGGACGAGCGGCGGGCGCGGGCGGTGTCCTGGCAGGTGACGCGGTACGGCCTGGTGTTCGGCGTGGCGCTCGGGGTGGTGTTCGCCGCGCTGGCCGGTCCGCTGCCGCGGGTGTTCACGCCGGACGCGGCGGTGTTGGCGGAGATCCCGCACGCGTGGTGGTTCTTCGTGGCGTTGCAGCCGGTGGCCGGTGTGGTCTTCGCGCTGGACGGGGTCCTGCTGGGGGCGGGGGACGCGGCGTTCCTGCGGAACGCCACGCTCGGCGCCGCCGTCGTGGGCTTCCTCCCCGTGGTGTGGCTCGCACTCGCGCTGAACTGGGGTCTGACGGGAATCTGGATCGGTCTGGCGGCGTTCATGCTGCTGCGGCTGGTCGCGGTGCTCGTCCGGGCGCGGTCCGGGCGGTGGGCGGTCGTGGGCGCCGTGCGCGTCTAGTCCACCTCCCCGCCGATGATCAAGCTTTTTGTGGGACAGGACACGAGGTCCCGGCGCTAACAAATCGGTAAAGTCATCCGATGACCGGATGGAGCCGGCCGGTGTGGTCCGCGCGCTCCCGTCACCCTTCCCCCGACATCCCCGTGCAATCCCCGAAGGAGAACCGTTGCCGGTCGAGCGCGCGACTCGACGGGCGTGGCTGATCTGGTCCACCGCCGTCGCCATCTACTTCATCGCCATGTTCCACCGCACGTCACTGGGCGTCGCCGGCCTCCAGGCCGGGGAGCGCTTCGGTGTCGGCGCCGCCGGGCTGGGCACCTTCACCGTGCTCCAGGTCGGCGTCTACGCCGCCATGCAGGTCCCCACCGGCCTGCTGGTCGACCGCTTCGGCCCCCGCAGGGTGCTGACCGCCGCCGCCCTGCTGCTCGGCGTCGGCCAGACCCTGTTCGCCGTGGCCTCGTCCTACCCGCTCGGCCTGGCCGCCCGCGCCGTGCTCGGCGTGGGCGACGCCCTGACCTGGGTCAGCGTCCTGCGCCTGGTCGCCGCGCACTTCCCGGCCCGCCGCTACGCCGTGGTGGTGTCGCTGTCCGGCGTCCTGGGCGCCGCCGGCAACCTCGCGGCCACCGTCCCGCTGACCCTGATGCTGGACAGCGTCGGCTGGACCGTGTCGTTCCTCGCCGCCGGCCTGCTGACCGCGGCGTACTCGGTGCGCGCGGTCACCAACCTGCGCGACGTCCCCGAGGGCACCCCGGTCCCCGCGCCCGAGCCGATCTACCCCCGCGAGGTGGCCGCGCGCGTGCTGGCCTCCTGGCGCACACCCGGCACCCGGCTCGGCTTCTGGGTGCACTTCTCCACCACCGTCGTGCCCTCGACCCTCGGCCTGCTGTGGGGCTTCCCGTACCTGGTGCGGGCGCAGGGGCTGAGCCAGGAGGCGGCCGGCGGCGTCCTGTCGCTGCTCGTCGTCGGCGGCCTGGTCGGCAGCCCGCTGGTCGGCGGGTTCACCGCCCGCCGGCCCGAGCTGCGGATGTTCGTGGCCACCGGTTTCCTCAGCGCGACCGGCGCGGCGTGGGCGCTGCTGCTGACCTGGCCCGGTCACCTCCCGGTCCCGGTGCTGGGCGCGGTGTTCGTCCTGCTGTCGATGGGCGGGCCGGTCTCGGCCATCGGCTTCGCGCTGGCCAGGGACTACAACCCGTTCCGCAGGGTCGGCACGGCCACCGGCGTGGTCAACGTGGGCGGCTTCGTGGCCACCACCGTCGCGGCGCTGTCCGTGGGCGTGCTGCTCGACCTGGTCGCCCCGCTGGGGCAGGAGACGGCGTTCCGCGTCGCCCTGCTGGCCGTCGCCGCGGTGCTGGCGTTCGGCACCTGGCGCACGGCGGTGTGGTGGCGCAGGGCCCGCGCGGTGGTGTTCGCCGCCGAGGCGCGGGGCGAGGAGGTCCCGGTCCGGCTCCGGCCCTCCCGCTGGGACGTGCTGCCGGCCGCCCAGCCGGCGCTGGCCGCCGCGTAACGTTCGTCGAAGCCCATTCCGTGCCGCCGCAACGGGTTGCCCCGGAAAGGGGACACCCGGTGCGGCGGCCGCGGAAGCGTCGTGGAAGATGGTCCGCCGTGTCCGCAGTCGCCAACAGCACCACCCGTCAGCACGAACCCCGTCCCACCGTCCCGCCCGGCCTCGTCGTGGTGGACAAGCCCTCCGGGATGACCTCGCACGACGTGGTCGCCCGGGTCCGCAAGATCCTGGGAACCCGCAAGGTCGGCCACGCGGGCACCCTCGACCCGATGGCGACCGGCGTGCTGGTGCTGGGTGTCGAGCGCGCCACCAAGCTGCTCGGCCACCTCGCCCTGGACAGCAAGGGCTACCTGGCCACCATCCGGCTGGGCGCGGCCACCACCACCGACGACGCCGAGGGCGAGGTCATCAGCGAGACCAACGCCTTCCACGTCACCGAGCCCCAGGTCCTGCGGGGCATCGCCAGGCTCACCGGGGACATCGACCAGGTGCCCAGCGCGGTGAGCGCGGTGAAGATCGCCGGTGAGCGGGCCTACGAGCTGGTGCGGGCCGGCAAGAAGGTGGACCTGCCCGCCCGCCCCGTCACGGTGCACCGCTTCGACCTGCTCGCCATGCGGCACGAGGGCACCTACACCGACCTCGACGTCATGGTGGAGTGCTCCTCCGGCACCTACGTCAGGGCGCTGGCCCGCGACCTCGGCGCCGACCTGAAGGTCGGTGGCCACCTGGTGGCCCTGCGCCGCACCAGGGTGGGCCCGTTCGGCCTGGCCGTGGCCAGGAGCCTGGAGCAACTGGAGGCCGACCCGAAGCTGAGCCTGGACATGGACGCCGCCGTCGCCGCCGCGTTCCCGCGCCGGGACGTCAACGCCGACGACGCCGTGGCGGTCGCGCACGGGCAGCGCCTGCCGGCCGCCGGGATCTTCGGCACCTACGGCGTGTTCGGCCCGGACGGCCGGGTCGTCGCGCTGGTCAACGAGCAGGGCGGCGCCGCCCGTCCCGTGGTGGTGTTCGCCGGTATGTGACCCGGCGCCGTCGCCTGGACAGCGGGCGCGCGACCCTTCAGGGGTCGCGCGCCCGTCGTCGTTCCCCCGGCCCGCGCGCTCCGGGGCCCACGCACGGCAGGCGCGCGCGTACCGCCGTCCCGGTGAACATCTAGGCTGCTCGTCGTGCAGCGCTGGCGTGGACTGGAGAACCTGCCCGGCGGGTGGGGGCGGTGTGTGGTCACCATCGGCGTCTTCGACGGCGTCCATCGGGGCCACCAGCAGCTCATCGGGCGCGCCGTGCGGATGGCCAGGGAGCGGGGCCTGCCCTGCGTGCTGATGACCTTCGACCCACACCCGGCCGAGGTCGTCCGTCCCGGCAGCCACCCCGCGCAGCTCACCACACTGCGTCGGCGCGCCGAGCTGGTGGAGGAGCTGGGCGTGGACGTGTTCTGCGTCCTGCCGTTCACCCCCGAACTCTCCCGCGTCCCCGCCGACGAGTTCGTCCACGAGGTGCTGGTCGACCGGCTCCACGCCGCCGCCGTGGTCGTGGGGGAGAACTTCACGTTCGGCCACCGGGCGGCGGGGGACGTGGCCTCGCTGCGCCGACTGGGTGAGCGGTTCGGCTTCGTCACCGAGGGCGCGGGCCTGGTCAGCGACAGCGCCGAGGGCGGCGCGATCACCTTCTCCTCCACCTACATCAGGTCCTGCGTCGACGCGGGCGACGTGGCCGCCGCCGCGCGGGCCCTGGGCCGGCCGCACCGGCTGGAGGGCATCGTCGTGCGGGGCGACGGCCGGGGCCGCGACCTCGGCTTCCCCACGGCGAACCTGTCGACCCCGCGCTTCGCCGCCATCCCGGCCGACGGCGTCTACGCGTGCCGGTTCATCCACGTGGGGCACGGCGAGCCGGCGGTGACCCGGTCGCTGCCCGCGGCGGTGTCCGTGGGCACCAACCCGACGTTCTCCGGCAGGGAGCGCCGGGTCGAGGCCTACGTGCTCGACGTCAACGAGGACTTCTACGGCGAGCGGGTCGCCCTCGACTTCGTCGCGCGGCTGCGCGGCATGGAGCGGTTCGCCACGACCGAGGCGTTGATCGACGAGATGCGCCGGGACGTCGAGCGGACGCGCCAGGTGCTCGCGACCGGCGAGGGCTGACGCCGCGCGGGGCCGAGGCGAGGGGTGGGGCCGAGCGGGTTCGGCCGGGAGGTCTGGCCCCACCGCCGGCGCGCCCAACTGAGTGCACTTGCGAACCAAGTCAGGGATCGCCCTCGGGCCCGCGTCGGCACCTGGCAGGATGCGGGCGTCTGGCCTGCGAGAAACCGCCACGGGGAGAGACGAGGGTGGAGGAATACAAGATCGTCCAGCGCAACCTCGCGCTCCAGCGCGAGTGGTACGGCGAGCCACTGGGGGACCGCGTGCGTCGGCTCGTCGTCGCGTTCGACGTCTCGCAGGCGCAGCTCGCGGACGTGCTCGGCATCAGCGCGCCCATGCTCAGCCAGGTGATGAGCGGCCGGCGCGCCAAGATCGGCAACCCCGCCGTGCTGGCCAGGATGGTCATGCTGGAGCGGCGCGTGCTGACCCCCGAGGTCGCCTCGGGGGACAAGGAGGCGCTCAAGCGGGCGCTGGAGGAGGTGCGGGCCTCCCGCCCCACCGTGGGCAGGGACACGTTGCCCGTCTCCGAGCGCAACCACGACGAGGCGGCGCTGGCCGCGTTGCGGCGGCACGCCCGGTCGGCCGACGACCTCTCGGCGGCCGCCGAACTGCTGGCCGCGCGCTTCCCCGCCCTGTCGGACCTGCTGCGGCGCGCGGCGCAGGAGGGGTAGGGCGCACTGATGCGGCTGTTCACCGCGGTGTGGCCGCCGGAGTCGGCGGTCGAGGACCTCGCGTCGGCGCTGCGCCCGGTGATGGCCGACCCGCCGGAGGGACTGCGGTGGACGCCGCCGGACCGGTGGCACCTCACCCTGTGTTTCCACGGCGAGTCCGACGAGGCCGCGCGGGACAAGCAGGTCGACCGCCTGCGGCGACGCGCCCCGAAGGCACAGGCCCCGACCGTGCGGTTCGCCGGCAGCGGGGTGTTCCGCGGTGTGCTGTGGGTCGGCGTCGAACCGCGCGACGAACGGGACGCCTGGCTGCTGTCCGGCCTCGCCAAGGTGGCGGGGTGCAACCCTCACGGCTTCCGCGCCCACCTGACGGTGGCGCGGTGGTGGGGCGCCCGGCCCGACCTCCTCGCCGCGCGTGACCTGCTGTCGAGCTACGCCGGGCCGTGGTGGTCGCCGCGCGAGGTGCTGCTGGTGCGCAGCGACCTGGGCCGGAGCGGCTCGACCTACACGCCGCTGGCGCGCGTTCCGCTCGCCGGTCAGGAGCCGACCGACGGGTGACCACCCGACCGGGTGGACGACGCCTCGCGGCGACGCCGCCCGCCGGCCTGCCTCCTCGTGGTTGCCGGGCCCGGCGTCGGGGCACCCTGCTGGAGAACGCCGGTGTGCCCGGGGCTCCCGTGCCGTCGGCCCGTGATCGACCGTGACCGGCCATGGTCGGCGCCGGTCGGCGCGGTCGGCCCGGTCGGCGTGGGCTCCGGCCGGTCGGGGCCTGCGCCTTCGGGGCGCGTCGCCGCCCGGTGGCCTTCGGCCGAGTGGGCGACGCGCCGCTCGGCTGTCCGGGTGTTCAGGCTCCCGCCTGCTACCCTCGGTTGTTGGGTCCGGCTGCGGTCCGTGGCGGCCGTGACCGTCTCACCCGATGGGTCCCCCCTTCGGGTGCGGGATGGCCGGTGGTGACACCGCCCACCCGTTCGCACGGCACAGGAACGAAGAGGAGAACACGCCAGTGGCTCTGTCCACCGAGCAGAAGAAGAGCATTCTCGGGGAGTACGGCCTCAAGGAGGGCGACACCGGCTCCCCCGAGGCCCAGGTCGCGCTGCTGAGCAAGCGCATCAGCGACCTGACCGAGCACCTGAAGGTGCACAAGCACGACCACCACTCGCGTCGCGGCCTGCTGCTGATGGTCGGCCGCCGCCGCCGCCTGCTGAACTACCTGGCGAAGGTGGACATCGAGCGCTACCGGTCGCTGATCCAGCGGCTCGGCCTGCGCCGTTGACAGGCTCCGAGGGGGAGTGGCCGCACGGTCGCTCCCCCTCGGCCCATAACTGAAACCGCAGGGACGTGGCGCAGACGCGCACGGGGGACCAGTTCGCCGGTCCTCGGTAGTGGTTCCCGGGCCGGCCCTCGACACCTGTCGACGCGGCCACCGACGCCCCGGGGACTTCGATCGAAGACCGGCCTCGTCCGGACCGTGACCCCGCGCGCGGCGGCGGCGCACGACCCGTGAGACGAGGAGTACCCATGACGGAGATCCAGGTGCACGAGAGCACCGCCGTGATCGACAACGGCCGGTTCGGCACCCGCACGATCCGCTTCGAGACCGGCCGGCTGGCCAGGCAGGCCGCCGGCAGCGTCGTCGCCTACCTCGACGACGACACCATGCTGCTGTCGGCCACCACGGCCTCGAAGCAGCCGAAGGAGCACTTCGACTTCTTCCCGCTGACGGTGGACGTCGAGGAGCGGATGTACGCCATCGGCCGCATCCCCGGCTCGTTCTTCCGCCGGGAGGGCCGGCCCTCCACGGACGCGATCCTGACCTGCCGGCTCATCGACCGGCCGCTGCGCCCGTCGTTCGTCGACGGCCTGCGCAACGAGATCCAGATCGTGGTGACGGTGCAGAGCCTGAACCCGCAGGACCTCTACGACGTGGTGGCGATCAACGCCGCGTCGGCGTCCACCCAGCTCGCCGGCCTGCCGTTCTCCGGCCCGATCGGCGGCGTCCGGGTGGCGCTGGTCCCCGGCGCCGAGGGCGAGGCCGGCCAGTGGGTCGCCTTCCCGACCCACGAGCAGCTTGAGCTGGCCGTGTTCGACATGGTCGTGGCCGGCCGGATCGTCGGCGACGACGTCGCGATCATGATGGTCGAGGCCGAGGCGACCGAGCGCACCATCGACCTGGTGGCCCAGGGCGCGCCCGCGCCGACCGAGGAGGTCGTGGCGCAGGGCCTGGAGGCCGCCAAGCCGTTCATCCGCGTGCTGTGCGAGGCCCAGCAGCGGCTGGCCGAGGTGGCCGCCAAGGAGACCGCGGAGTTCCCGGTGTTCCTGGCCTACCAGCAGGACGTCTACGACGCGGTCGAGAACGCGGTGAGCGCCGAGCTGGCCGAGGCGCTGACCATCGCCGGCAAGCAGGAGCGCGAGGGCCGGATCGACGAGGTCAAGCAGCTCTGCCTGGAGCGGCTGGTCGCCGACGAGGACTCGGAGCTCGCCGGGCGCGAGAAGGAGATCGGCGCCGCGTTCCGGTCGCTGACCAAGAAGCTGGTGCGCCAGCGCATCCTGCGCGACCGGGTCCGCATCGACGGCCGCGGCGTCACCGACATCCGCAGCCTCGCCGCCGAGGTCGCGGTGATCCCGAGGGCGCACGGCTCGGCGCTGTTCGAGCGCGGCGAGACCCAGATCCTGGGCGTGACCACGCTGAACATGCTGCGCATGGAGCAGACGCTGGACACCCTGGCGCCCGAGACCACCAAGCGCTACATGCACCACTACAACTTCCCGCCGTTCTCCACCGGCGAGACCGGCCGCGTCGGCTCGCCGAAGCGGCGGGAGATCGGCCACGGCGCGCTCGCCGAGCGGGCCCTGGTGCCGGTGCTGCCCAAGCGCGAGGAGTTCCCCTACGCGATCCGCCAGGTCTCCGAGGCGCTGGGCTCGAACGGGTCCACCTCGATGGGCTCGGTGTGCGCGTCCACCATGTCGCTGCTCAACGCCGGTGTGCCGCTGAAGGCCCCGGTCGCGGGCATCGCGATGGGCCTGGTGTCCGACGAGGTCGACGGCGAGACCCGCTACGTCGCGCTGACCGACATCCTCGGCGCCGAGGACGCCTTCGGCGACATGGACTTCAAGGTGGCCGGCACGAAGGACTTCGTGACCGCGCTCCAGCTCGACACGAAGCTGGACGGCATCCCGTCCGAGGTGCTGGCCCAGGCGCTGTCCCAGGCCCGCGACGCCCGGCTGACCATCCTTGAGGTGATGGCCGAGGCGATCGACCGGCCGGACGAGATGAGCCCGTACGCGCCGCGCGTGACCACGATCAACATCCCGGTGGACAAGATCGGCGAGGTCATCGGCCCGAAGGGCAAGATGATCAACTCGATCACCGAGGAGACCGGCGCCGAGATCACGATCGAGGACGACGGCACCGTCTACGTGGGCGCGGCCGACGGCCCGTCCGCGCAGGCCGCGGTCGACAAGATCACCGCGATCGCCAACCCGCAGCTCCCCAAGGTGGGCGAGCGCTTCCTGGGCACCGTGGTCAAGACCGCGGCGTTCGGCGCGTTCGTCTCGCTGCTGCCGGGCAAGGACGGCCTGGTGCACATCTCCAAGCTCGGCAACGGCAAGCGGATCGCCAAGGTCGAGGACGTGGTGAAGGTCGGCGACAAGCTCCGCGTGGAGATCGCCGACATCGACAACCGCGGCAAGATCAGCCTCGTCCTGGTCCCGGAGGAGACCCCGGAGGCCCAGTCCGAGTGACCCGGACACCACGACCGCGGGCGCCCATGGCGCCCGCGGTCGTGTGTTGTGGGTGGGGAGGCGCGGCGGCCGGCGCCGGGACCGGTTCCCGGGCGCTCCTGGCGCGTGTGCTTCCCTGACCCGCGGGTTCGAAGGCAGGAGGCGGTCGTTCGTGGACGGGCGGGGCGATGTCCCGACCACGGACGCCGACCGGACGCGCGGTCCCCGGAACGCGGTGCGGGGACCGGGAATGGAAGCGGTGCGGTGATGGCGGTGACGGGGTCCCGGACCAGGACGACCGGTGGTCGTCCCGGCCACCAGCAGCGGCCGGGGAGCACGCGGGTCCTGGAGCGCGCCGAGGGCGGCGGGGTGCGCAGGAGCGTGCTGCCCGGCGGCCTGCGGGTGATCACGGAGCGGATCCCCGGGGTGCGCTCGGCCTCGGTCGGCGTGTGGGTCGGGGTGGGGTCCCGCGACGAGACGCCCTCGGTCGCCGGCGCGGCGCACTACCTGGAACACCTGCTCTTCAAGGGCACGGCGCGGCGCAGCGCGGTCCAGATCGCCGAGGAGATGGACGCGGTCGGCGGTGAGCTGAACGCGTTCACCGCCAAGGAGCACACCTGCTACTACGCGCACGTGCTCGACAGCGACCTGCCGTTGGCCGTCGACCTGCTCACCGACGTGGTCTTCGACGCGGTGTGCGCCCCGCAGGACATGGAGACCGAGCGCGGCGTCGTGCTCGAGGAGATCGCCATGCGGGACGACGACCCCGAGGACCTGCTGCACGACGCGTTCTGCACGGCCCTGCTCGGCGACCACCCGCTGGGCCGGCCGGTGCTGGGCAGCGAGGAGTCGATCTCGGCGATGAGCCGGGACGCGCTCTACCGCTTCTACCGTCGGCGCTACGCCCTGCCCACCATGGTGGTGGCCGCCGCCGGCAACCTGGAGCACGCGCAGGTGTTGCGCCTGGTGCGCGCGGCGTTGGGCGACCGGCTGGCCGGCGACGCCGCGCCCGCGCCGCCGCGCCGCGGGCGGGCCAGGGTCGTCGGCGCCCGGCGGCTCTCCCTGCACACCGACGACACCGAGCAGGCGCACCTGATGCTCGGGGTGCGGTCCCTGGACCGGCACGACGAGCGGCGGTTCGCCCTGGGCGTGCTGAACGCGGCGCTCGGCGGCGGGATGAGTTCCCGGCTGTTCCAGGAGGTCCGGGAACGGCGCGGCCTGGCCTACTCCGTGTACTCGTCGGTGGCCTCCTACGCCGACACCGGGAGCCTGGCCGTGTACGCCGGCTGCCAGCCGGAGCGGCTCGGCGACGTCGCCGGGGTCGTCAGGGCGGTGCTCGCCGAGGTCGCCGCGCACGGGCTGTCCGAGGCCGAGGTGGCCAGGGGCAGGGGGCAGCTCCGGGGCGGTCTGGTGCTCGGGCTGGAGGACACCGGGTCCCGGATGTCGCGGATCGGCAAGGGCGAGCTGAACTACGCCGACCACCTGACGGTCGAGCAGACCCTGGAGCGCATCGACGCGGTGACGTCGGAGCAGGTCGCGGAGCTGGCGCGGGAGCTGCTCCGACGCCCCCTCAGCGCCGCCGTGGTCGGCCCGTACGCTCATCCCGACGACCTGCCAGCCGAGGTGCACGAGGTGATGCGATGACCGCCAGCGCCCGTTCCGCGGACGAGCCGATCCGGGTCGGCGTCCTGGGGGCCAGGGGCCGGATGGGCTCCGAGGTCTGCCGCGCGGTGGAGGCCGCCGAGGACATGGCCCTGGTGGCCGTGGCGTCCTCCGGCGACCGGCTGTCCGACGTCGCCGATGCCGGAGCCGAGGTCGTCGTCGACTTCACTCACCCGGACGTGGTGATGGACAACGTCCGGTTCTGCGTCGACCGGGGCATCCACTGCGTCGTCGGCACGTCCGGCTGGACGGCCGAGCGGCTGGGCGAGGTCCGGTCCTGGCTGGAGGCCCGGCCGGAGCTGGGGGTGCTGGTCGCCTCCAACTTCGCCATCGGCGCGGTGCTGTCGATGCGGTTCGCCGAGCTCGCCGCCCGGTACTACGAGTCCGTCGAGATCATCGAGCTGCACCACCCCCGCAAGGCCGACGCGCCCTCCGGCACGGCGGCCCGGACCGCGGAGCTGGTGGCCAAGGCCAGGGCGGAGGCGTCGCTGGGGCCGGCACCGGACGCCACCACCCACGAGACCGACGGCGCCAGGGGCGCCGACCTCGACGGGGTGCGGGTGCACTCGGTGCGGCTGTCGGGCCTGGTGGCGCACCAGGAGGTGCTGTTCGGCACCGAGGGCGAGACGCTGACCATCCGGCACGACTCGCTGGACCGCCGGTCGTTCATGCCGGGCGTGCTGCTCGCGGTGCGCGAGGTGCGGAACCGGCCGGGGCTGACCGTCGGCCTGGAATCGATGCTGGAGCTCTGAACGCCGGTGACCACCCGCAGGATGATGTCGGCCCGCTCGGTCGCGTTGCTGGTCACCGTGGTGCTGGTGGTCTACTTCGTGATGCTGGCCGGCCGCGCCGTCGCGCTGTTCCGCACCGGGGACCCGGTCGGGATCGCGCTCGGCGCGGCCGTGCTGGCGTTGCCGCTGATCGGCATGTGGATCGCGGTGGCGAACCTCCGGTTCGGGATGCGGACCGAGCGGCTGGCCCGGCGGCTGGCCGAGGAGGGCGGGCTGCCCGACACCGCGCACCTGCCGAGGCTGCCATCCGGCCGGGTCGAGCGGGACGCGGCGGACGCCTGGTTCGCCGAGCGCAGGGCCGAGGTCGAGCGCGCCCCGGAGGACTGGCGGTGCTGGTTCCGGCTGGCGGAGGCCTACGACATGGCGGGGGACCGCCGGCGTGCCCGCGAGACCATGCGGCGCGCGCTGGAGCTCGCCGGCTGATCCTGGCCCGCCCCGTGTTCACCCGGCGAGTGGTCGCGGCTTGACCCGGACGGTGAGCGCTGCCTCAGGGCCGTGGCGAGCCGTTCCAGGACGACGAGGGTGAGCACGGTTCTCCCGGCCTCGAACCACGCCACGGCGGTAGGCGGCGCGTGCCGTCGGGCCCGCCGTCCGATGATTCCGTCGGCGCGCCCAGTCTGTGCGGTCGCTCATCGTTCCTCGACGGTGTGCCGTTCCTCCTGGCAGCGTCGCCAGGCGCGACGTGCTCGGGCCACCTCCGCTGTCTCGCGCGGGCAAGTTCTCCGCCAGACGGTCAGGAGCACGATTCGTCGGTCTGACGCTGGCCAGGAGCTGATGCGCGCCGCGTCGAGGGTCGTGGGCGAGACGTTTCGGGACGATGAGGGCGGACGGCGAACCGGGGCCGTCCCTTCGGCTCCTTCACTCATCGCGTCTCCACGGCGCGAGTGGCACTCGCCAATCCTCTGTCCGTTCCGTTGCCGAAGCCTTTCCCACGAACATCACCGGTCATGTCGCCCCGAAAGGGGTTGGCGCGGGCTCGGGCCTACTGGCTGTCGTGGAATCGTCCGGCTGTCGTCATGCGACTGGGCTAGCAACACCGCCGACCGAAGGGTCAGGAGGTTCGTCCCGGAATGTCGGGAACGTTACATGACGGTGCTCACTGAAAGTGTATGACCGGTGTCATACCGTGTTTGCGATCTTGGTCGGCAGGGTGTCCCGCGTCGATCCCCGGCCCGTCGCGATCCGACGGGCCCCGACGCGAGGAGAACGACTGTGCGCAAGACGGCGAAGTTCGCTGTGGTGACCGCGACCGTGCTCGGCGCGGTCGTCCCCGGCGCGGCCGCGGCGGCGACCCCCGCCCCGGAGTACGTCGCCACCATCCGCACCGCCGGCGACGAGGTCTACCGGGTGCGGCTCGTCGAGCAGGCCGACATCGACATCGCGCTGCGGCTGCGGGACGGCGACCCGAACGCGCCGAAGATCCCCAACGGCCGGATCGTGCGGGGCAGCGCCGACGTGAACACCGGCTACACCTGGCACATCGACCCGAAGGACTTCGCGTGGGCCGACTTCACCATGGAGGTCTGCGACGGCCGTCCCTCCGACGTGGAGAACGGCATCCTCACCGGCGACCGGTTCTGTCCGTGGAACGCCACGGTCGTGTCGGTGCGGCGGATCGGCTGACCGGGCGGTGAACGGCGAGGGGTGGCCGCCGGGGAACCGGCCGTCACCCCTCGGCCTCGGCTCAGGTCATCCAGTCCAGGTAGAGGGCCGGGGCGGCGGCCAGCGCGCCGAACCGGGCGAACCGGCCGACCAGACCGGTGGCGACGAAGGTCGTCGGGGCGATGTTGGCCATCCCGGCCACGACGGACGTCGCGGCGAACGGCGGCAGGCTCGCCACGGCGCTGACCAGCAACAGGACCACGCTCCACGCCGGGCGGCGCTGGCAGTGCTCGCGGAAGCGGTCCAGCCACCTGGCCCACCGGCCCGGCGTCCGCGCCTTGCGCCGCAGGAGGCGAGGGAGCGGCAGGGAACCGCGGCCGGCGTAGAAGTAGAGGAGTTTGCCGCCGATCTGGCCGACCGCGACCACCAGCGCGAGGAACCACCACGGTAACTCCGGCGCCTTGAGGACGACGCCGACGAGGTAGACCTCCATGCTGATCACGGGGAGCACGGCGGAGAGCACCGCGACCCCGAACGTGCTCAGGGGAAGTCCCACCCACACCAGCACCGGCGCCCCCATCGTCGGCTGTGTCGTCCGACCGGAGGCTAGCAGTCGCCGGGGTGGCGGGGCTCACGCTCGCAGCGTCAGCTCCAGGCTCCCGCTCAGCCGGAGTTCGCGCAGCGTCCGCCCGCCGGCGTCCAGGGTGCGGACGGTCCCGTCCGGCTCCCAGCCCACCGACCGGTAGAAGCCGAGCGAGGCGCTGTCGGCCTCCGGGACCCACACGACGCCCCGGGTCGCGCCCCGGTCGCGCAGCGCGTGCGCCGCCGCCGCGAGCAGCCGTCCGCCGTGCCCTCGTCGACCCCACCTCGGCTCCACGAGCAGGGCGCTGACCAGGACCGTCGTCGCGGCGTCGGCGGGCAGCGCGCCGTCGGCGCCGGCGACCTCGTCCTCGGGCGCGGGTCCGGCCGCGCAGAACCCCACGGTCCAGTCGCCCTCGGTGGCCACGAAGACCAGGGCGGGGCCGTGTGTGACCGCGTGCAGCCACGCCCGTTCCGCGCCGGCGGCGTCGAGTCCACTGAGGACTTCGTCGGGCAGCAGCCCGGCGTAGGCGGTCCGCCAGGTCGCGAGCTGGACACGGGTGATCTCGGGGACGTCCGCCGGCTCGGCGGGCCGCACCGCGGCGATGGCCATGCGCCCCAACGTAGTGCGCGTCACGTCCGGTCCCGTGTACGGCCCTGTCGGCCCCACCAACCTGTCGGCCCCGGCTCCGCGATTCCGGTGCGGAGGCGGGGCCGCGCCGGCCCGCGCGTGGGAGGGAGGCGCCACGGGGGCCGGCGCGGGTCCGTGCGCGTCGGCGGCCGTCGCGCCGCCGACGCCCGCCGGAGGCCTCGGACGCCTCAGACGCCCGCGTGGCTCCGGATCCAGTCCCGGAACGCGGCGACGTTGGTGTAGCCGGCCCAGCCGCTGCCGGCGGGGCGGTGCCCGACCGCGCACACCCCGGCCTGGATCTCCTGCCCGCCGGCGCCACGGACCACGGCGGGTCCGCCGGAGTCGCCGCCGGCCACGCTGCCGTCGGTCTTGGTACAGATCACGCGGGGAGTGGCGGAGACGTCCGAGCAGGACACCTTGGTGACGTTTCCGTTGGCGTACTTGAGTTTCCTGGGCAGCGGCCCGCTCCAGTCGGCCTTCTCCGAGCCCCAGCCGTAGAGCGTGACCGCCTTGCCGTCGGCGAGGTCGGCGTTGGTGGCCAGCCTGACGTAGGTGGTGTTGACGTCGCGGTCGAGCTGGAGCAGCGCGATGTCGGCCGTGGGCCACTTGTAGTTGGGGTGGCGCACCACCTTGGACACGTTCGCGGTGGTGCCGCCGGAGCCCCGGTCCAGGGAGCCGACGCGCACCGAGTACTTGCCGTTGCCCTCCACGCAGTGCGCCGCCGTCAACACCCATCGCTTCGCGATGACGGAGGAGGTGCAGGTGAATCCGCCGTTGTTGTGCAGCGCCGAGATCCACGGCTTCTGTTGGCTCACGGTGCCACCACCGACGATGAACGGCGTGGTGTCTCCGGGGCTGTCGCCGGCGGCGGACGCCGGCGGGGCCAGTAACCCGCCGATCCCGAGAACCACGGCGGCCACCAGCATTCCGGAACGGGACGCCCGACTCTTCTTCCCTCGCATGGGCATGACTCCCCGCATCGGGAGCCGGCGCGCTGGTGGCAGGGGTGCGGCGGCCCGCGCCGTGCTCCGCCGAAGTCGGCAGGAGCAGGGTGCAGCGACGACAGGCGGGCCCGGCAGAGCCGATCGACGTGGGCCGATCAGCCGAGCGGTCGGCCTCCCGTGGTCTCCCGTGGCCTCCGTCGTTTCCGTGCGACCTCGGGAGATGCCGGAGGCTCCCGCGAGGCGCGGTCGGCTCCGGTGCGCGGCCGTCCTGACTCGTGACCCCGCGGTGACGGATTCGACGCCGGCCGCCGCACGAACGGCCCCAGCGCCGAGGGCGTCGTGTGTGCCAGCGTGGCCGGTGCGAGGGGCACGGGGCCGGTGTGATGTGAGAGGCGGGCCCGACGTGTGCGCAAGTCCTTCCCCCGGCCGGGGGACCGAGTTATCCCCAGGCGCTCGAGTTGTCCACAGGTCGGCTTCGCGGGGTGGGGCGCGGGGAGCGCGCGGGCCAGGCTGGAGCGGGGCTCGCCCCCCAGGGCGGGTGGGGGCTGTCCCGAGGTGGGCGAAGTCCTTGCGGGGCCAGGGGATGCTGGCGCTCGGCGTGGTCTACGTCGTGTGGGGGTCGTCCTACCTCGCCATGCGGTACCTGGTCTCGTCGGCGCCGCCGATGGTGGCCGCCGGCGCTCGCTTCCTGGTCGCCGGGCTGCTCCTGGCCGCCATCCTGTCCGTGGTCTCGGGACCGGCCGCCCTGCGGATGCGGCCGCGGTGGCTCGGGAGCGCCGCGCTGACCGGACTGTTGTTGCCAGCTCTGGGAAGCGGGCTGGTCGCGGTCGCGGAACGACACGTGGCGTCCGGGCTCGCGGCGCTGCTCGTGGCGTGTGTCCCGTTGTTCGTCGTGCTGCTGCGGTGGTCGCTCGGCGAGCGCCCTCCGGTCGGCACGGTGTTCGGTGTGGTCGTCGGGCTCGTCGGCCTCGCGGTGCTCGTCACCGCCGGGGACGGACACGGCGGCACCCACGGCACGGCCTGGTGGGGGCCGGCGCTGGTCGTCGTGGCCGCCCTGGCGTGGGCGGTCGGCTCGGTGGCCTCCGTCCGGCTTCCGGTCTCGCCCGACCCGTTCGCGCAGTCCGCCGCGGAGATGGTGTTCGGCGGCGGCGTCCTGGTGGCGGCCGGTCTGGTCGCGGGGGAACGGATCACGCTGGACGCGGTCAGCGCCAGCTCGTGGTGGGCGTGGCTGTACCTCGTGACGTTCGGCTCGGTGCTCGCGTTCACCGCCCACGCCGTGGCGCTGCGGACCCTGCCGCTGTCCACTGTGTCCACCTACGCCTACGTCAACCCGGTCGTCGCGGTCGGGCTCGGCGTGGCCGTGGCCGGGGAGCGGCTCCTGGCCTCGCAGATGGTGGGCGGGGGACTGGTGGTCGTCGCGGTCGCGCTCCTCGTCGGCGCGGAAGCCCGGCGCGTCACGCCGGCGACCGCGAACGGGACCGCCATCAAGCCCGGGATCGGCACCAGGACCAGAGCCAGGGCCAGGGCCAGAACCAGGGCCGGTGACAGGAAAACAGTGACGGAAACGGGGGATACAAGAGTCACCTGATCGTGTCAGTCTGGCCCGATGACGTCGAACGAGACCAGTGGTCGGAGCGCGGTGTCGTGGTGGGCGTGGGCGGCGCTCGGCGTGGTGTACGTCGTGTGGGGGTCGACCTATCTCGCCATCCGGTTCCTGGTGGAGTCCGCGCCGCCGCTGCTCGGCGCGAGCGCGCGGTTCCTGGTCGGCGGGCTGGTGCTGGCCCTGTTGGTGCTGTTGATCTCCGGGCCCCGCGGGATGCGGATGACCAAGGCGCAGTTCGGCACGGCGGCGCTGGTCGGCGTGCTGCTGCCCGCGGTCGGCAACGGGCTGGTCACCGTCGCCGAGCAGTACGTCGCCTCCGGTTTGGCCGCGCTGCTGGTGGCCTGCGTCCCGCTCTACGTCGTGGTGTTGCGACTCGCGCTCGGCGAGCGGCCCTCGGCCGTGACGGTGGTCGGGGTCGCCGTGGGGCTCGGCGGGCTCGCGGTGCTCGTGCTCGGCGGTGGCGGCGAGGCGACCGGCACCCACGGGTCCGCGTGGTGGGCGCCATGGCTGGTGCTGCTCGCCGCGTTCGGCTGGTCGGTGGGTTCGGTGGCGACCACCCGGCTCCCGGTCCCGCCGAACCCGTTCGCGTTGTCCGCGGTGGAGATGATCGTCGGCGGCCTGGTCCTCGCGGTGAGCGGGTGGGCGCGCGGCGAGCGGATCGACGTCGGGGCGATCAGCACGTCGTCGTGGCTCGCCTTCGCCTACCTGGCCCTCGTCGGCTCGGTGTTCGCCTTCAGCGCCTACGTCTACGTCCTCGGCGTGCTCCCGGTGTCCACCGTGTCCACCTACGCCTACGTGAACCCGGTGATCGCGGTCCTGCTGGGCGTGGTCGTGGCGGACGAGCGGTTCGACACCCGGCAGCTCGTGGGCGGCCTGCTCGTGGTCCTCGCCGTGGTCCTGGTGGTCAGCGCGGAACGGCGGCGCGGCCGGTCCCGTCCCGCGCCGGAAGTGTCGGTGGAGGCTGGCACCATCACCGAGTCGTGCAGACGATGAACGTGGCCACGGCCCGCCGCATCGCGTTGGCCGCGCAGGGCTTCACCGACCCGCGACCGTCGGGAGCGCCGACCCGGCGGCACCTCCAGCGGGTGTTGGGCCGCACCAAGCTGCTCCAGCTCGACTCGGTGAACGTCGCCGTGCGGGCGCACTACGCGCCGCTGTTCAGCCGGCTCGGCGCGTACGCGCCGTCGTTGCTGGACGAGGCCGCGTGGTCGCACCGGGCGAGCCGGCCCCGCCTGCTGGTGGAGTACTGGGCCCACGAGGCGAGCCTGGTGCCCGTCGAGGACTGGCCGCTGCTGCGGTGGCGGATGCGGAGGTACGCGGAGAAGGACTGGCCGCACGTCCGCGCGGTCGTGGAGCGGTCGCCCCGGCTGGTCGACGAGGTGCTCACCGCGGTCAAGGACCTCGGCCCGATCGGCGCCGGCGGGCTGGAGCAGGCCCTCGGCGACCCGGGCCGGCGCGGCGGGGGCACCTGGTGGAACCGTTCGGACACCAAGGTCATCTGCGAGCACCTGTTCGCGGTGGGGGAGCTGACCACCGGCACCCGCAGGGGGTTCGAGCGGCTCTACGACCTGCCGGAGCGGGTGCTGCCCTCCGCCGTCCTGGCCCGACCCGAGCCCGACCCCGCCGAGGCGACCAGGGAGCTGGTGGCGCGCTCCGCCGAGGCGTTGGGCATCGGCACCGAGACGGACCTGCGGGACTACTACCGGCTCGGGCCCGCCGCGTGTCGGCGGGCGGTGGCGGAGCTGGTCGAGGAGGGGGTGCTGGAGCCGGTCGAGGTGCGGGGCTGGCGGCACACCGCCTACCGGCACCGCGACGCGCGAACGCCCAGGAAGGTGACCGCTCGGGCGCTGCTCTGCCCGTTCGACCCGCTGGTGTGGGAACGCGCCAGGACGGAGCGGTTGTTCGACTTCTTCTACCGCATCGAGATCTACGTGCCGGCGGCCAAGCGCGTGCACGGCTACTACGTCTTCCCGTTCCTGCTGGACGAGAACCTGGTGGCCCGCGTGGACCTCAAGGCGGACCGGGCGGCGGGCGTGCTCCGGGTGCCCGGGGCGTTCGCCGAGCCCGGGGTGGATCTCGGGCGGGTGGCCACGGAGCTGGCGGGGGAGCTGCGGCTCATGGCGGAGTGGCTGGGCCTGTCCGACGTGGTGGTCGGGGAGCGGGGCGACCTCGTCGCCCCGCTGCGCGCCGTGCTCTCCTGACCCGGCCTCCCTGACCCCCGGTCCCGTTCTCCGCGTCGCCGGTCTTCCGCCCTGCCTGATCGGAAGGGACACGGCGTGGCGCGGGGCGGCACCCCCAGAAGCCGCCCCGCGCCACGCCCTCAGCGACGCGCCGGACCAGCCGACGCGGATCAATCACCGTGGACCAACCGACGCGGACCAATCAACGTGGACCAATCGACGCGGACCAACCGACGTGAACCAACGTGGATCAGCCGGCGCGGCGTCTCAACCGGCCGCGCTCGTGATCACGGCG
Source organism: Streptoalloteichus tenebrarius (assembly GCF_024171885.1). Lineage (GTDB taxonomy): Bacteria > Actinomycetota > Actinomycetes > Mycobacteriales > Pseudonocardiaceae > Streptoalloteichus > Streptoalloteichus tenebrarius. The sequence continues at coordinate 280,108 of NZ_JAMTCP010000002.1, forward strand.
TTGCCGGAGCCGCTCCTGCCCCGCAGCCAGACGGCGGTCGGCGTGTCCGGCGGCGTGTCCAGCACGGGCAGCTCGCTGCGGGCCGATCCGGACCCCGAGCTGAGGTCGACCTCGGCCGCCACGCCCTCCCGCACGCCGACCCGGATCTCCCCGGAGCCGGTCTGGAGTTCGATCCGGCCGGTGGCGGCCTCGGCGATCGTCAGGTCCCCGGTGCCGCTGCGCGCGGTCACGTTGGCCCGCGCCGCGCCCACCCAGACGTCGCCGCTGCCGCTGAGCAGGGTCGCCGGGCCGTCGACCGAGGACACCTCCAGGTCGCCCGTGCCGGTGCGCGCCCGCAGGCCGCCGAGCATCGGGCCGAGCCGCACCGCGCCGGAGCCGGTGTGCACCGACACCTTGCCCTCGGCCCGCTCCACCGCCACGTCCCCGGTGCCGGTGGCGACGTCGAGCCGTTGCGCCGTGCCGCTGACCGTCACGTCCGCGGTGCCGCTCTGCACGGCGACCTGTGACCCGTTCGGGGCGTGCACCGTGACCGCGACCGGCACCATCTTCAGCGGCAGCGCCTTGGGCGTGCGCACCACGAGCCGGTGCCCGGTCAGCTCGACCCTGGTCTGCCGGACCGCCTCGGCGGCCGCGTCGGCCGGTTCGCCGTCCCGGCCGCCGAACTGGCTGGTCACCCAGCTCACCAGTCCGGTGAGGCCGGACGCGAACGGCCCGGTGGCCTCGGGCGCGTGCCGCACCTCGACCCGCACCTCGGCGTCCTCGCCCAGCCGCACCTCGACCCGCCCCGCGCCGATGGTGACGTCCACCTCGGCCGGTCCGGGCACCGCGTAGCTCTCCTGCCGGGCCATCCCGTGGTCCGGCGGCGTCGTTCCCGTGGTCATCCGCTCGCTCCCCTCGCCCGTCAGCCCACGACCCAGCCGCGCACGCGGCTGCCGGGCCGGCCATGGTCCTCGGGGCGTTCGGCGCGCGGCGGCCGCCCCGACCGGCCCTGCGCGCCCTGCAACGCCCCCTGCACCGCCTGCGACACCCAGGTGTTCAGCGACACCCCCTGCGCGGAGGCGGCCCGCTCGGCCCTGGTCTTGATCTCGTCGAGCAGGCGCAGGGTGATCCGGCTGATGTCACCCCCGTCGGGTGGCGGCGGTGGCGGCGGGGCCTCCGCGCCGTCCGGCTCCTCGGCCTCGCGGTCGGTGCGGGTGACGACCACGCGCACGTCCCTGCCGTCGAGCCGGACCTCCACCACCCCGTCGTCCCACGCGGCCGTCACCTCGGCCGCCAGGTCGGACAACGCGGTCATCAACGCCAGCCGCACGGCCGGCTCCAGCGCTCCGGCGAGCACCGCGGCGGTGCGCTGGACCTCCACGTCCGCCGCCGAGACGGCGGTGCTCAGCCCCTCGCGGATCTGCGCGACGTACGGCTCCAGTTCCATGACGTCACTATGACGTCATCTATGACGTCGGTCAAGCGATCGGGTGACATCAGTTCTGGTGTCACCGTCGGTGATCGTGACTGTGCGTCGCCGCACACGGTGGCGATTTCGGTGCTGTCCGGGGCACGCCGTAACCTGCCTTGTCGCCGAAGTCGCGAGGTCGGCGTGCGTGGGCCGCCGGGGGAGAAAGGGGACGATCGCCGTGGTCGAGACGGTGTCGCCGAAGGTGCAGTTGATCGCCAAGACGGAGTTCTTCCCGCCGGCGGACGTGCCGTGGTCGACCGACGCCGACGGCGGTCAGGCGCTGGCCGAGTTCGCCGGCCGCGCCTGCTACCAGTCCTGGCGCAAGCCCAACCCCGCCACCGCCACCAACGCCGGCTACATCCGGCACATCATCGAGGTCGGCCACCTGTCCGTGCTGGAGCACGGCTCGGTGAGCTTCTACATCAGCGGCGTCTCCCGCTCGCTCACCCACGAGCTGATCCGGCACCGCCACTTCTCGTACTCGCAGCTCTCCCAGCGCTACGTCCCCGAGAAGGACGCGGCCATGGTCGAGCCGGACGTCATCGCCTCCGACCCCGAGCTGCACGCCAAGTTCCTCGCCGCGACCCAGGCCGCGCAGGACGCCTACAACGAGCTGCTGGTCGACCTGGAGAAGAAGTTCGCCGACGTGCCCAACGGCACCCTGCGGCGCAAGCAGGCCCGGCAGGCGGCGCGCGCGGTGCTGCCCAACGCCACCGAGACCCGCATCGTCGTGACCGGCAACTACCGGGCGTGGCGGCACTTCGTCGCCATGCGGGCCACCGAGGCCGCCGACGTCGAGATCCGCGCCCTCGCGATCGAGTGCCTGCGCCAGCTCCAGAAGGCCGCGCCGAACGTGTTCGCCGACTTCGAGATCACCACGCTCGCCGACGGCACCGAGGTCGCCTCCAGCCCGCTCGTGACCGAGGGCTGAGCCGGGTGCCCGGCCTCACGCTCGACGTGCTGCCCGGCCGGCACGCGGTGGCGCGGCTCGCGCCCGACCACCCCGTGCCGGCCGACCTGTGGCGGGCCGCCGGCCTGGTGTCGGTGACCAGGACCGTCGACGAGCTGTCGGTCGTGTGCCCGGAGGCGCACGCGCCGGCCGGAGCCCGGGTGGAGGGGGACTGGCGGGTGCTCACCGTGCGCGGCCCGCTCGACTTCGCCCTCACCGGGATCCTCGCCGACCTGGCCGGAGCCCTGGCCGAGGCGGGGATCTCCCTGTTCGCGGTGTCCACGTTCGACACCGACCACGTGCTCGTGCGGGAGAAGGACCTCGACGGCGCGGTCGCCGCGTTGCGCTCCGCCGGGCACGACGTGGCCGGGCACGACGTGCGCGGGCCGGCCTGATCGGGCGCGCCTGACAACCGCGCCTGACAACAACGTGAAAGGCGGTGTCCGGCACCCGGGCGGTGCTGGGCGCCGCCTTCCGCGCGTCGGGGGACCGCGGCGCTACGGTGATCACATGGGTGTCGCCCGTGACGAACGTCGTCAGCTCTGCGACCTGCTCGACCGCGTCGGCCCCGACGAGCCCACCCTCTGCGCCGGCTGGCGCACCAGGGACCTCGCCGCGCACCTCGTGCTGCGCGAACGACGGCCGGACGCCTCGCCCGGCATCGTGCTCCGCCCCCTGGCCGGCTACACCGCGCTGGTGCAACGCCGGCTCGCGTCCCGACCGTGGGGCGAGCTGGTGCGAACCCTGCGGCAGGGTCCGCCCCGGTGGTCGCCGTTCGCCATCCCCGGCGTCGACGAGGCGGTCAACGGCACGGAGTTCTTCGTGCACCACGAGGACGTCCGCCGGGCGCGGGAGGGCTGGGCTCCCCGCCCCGCCGACCCGGCCAGGGACGCCATGGCGTGGCGCGCCCTCGCCCGGATCGGCCGGCTCACCTTCCGGCGCTGCCCCGTCGGCGTCGCCCTGCGCCGACCCAACGGCGAGGAGGTCCTCGCCCGCCGCGGCCCCCGCGCCGTCACGGTCGTCGGCGCTCCCGGCGAGCTGCTCCTCTACGCCTTCGGACGGGAGGCCGTCGAGGTGGAGTTCGAGGGCGACCAGGCAGACGTCCAGGCTGTGCGGGGCCTGCGCCGGGGCCTGTGAGACGGCAGCCGTGCGCCCCCCCGCACCCGACCAAGCGCCCGAGGCCCGCAGCCGGGCGACACCACGCGGTGCAGTGGATGAAGGTCACCCAGTTCGAGGTAGCGTCATGGCCATGACCGCACGTCCGACAGCTTCCGAGGGACGGCCCTTCGGCCAGGTCCTCACCGCCATGGTCACCCCGTTCACCGCCGACGGCGGACTGGACCTGGACAGGGCACAGAAGTTGGCCGCGCACCTGGTGGAGCTGGGCAACGACGGTCTCGTCCTCAACGGGACCACCGGCGAGTCCCCGACCACCACCGACGCCGAGAAGGCGGAGCTGGTGCGCGCCGTGGTCGACGCGGTGGGCGACAGGGCGACCGTGGTGGCCGGCGCGGGCACCTACGACACCGCGCACAGCGTCCACCTGGCGCGCGCCGCCGAGCGGGCCGGCGCCCACGGCCTCCTCCTGGTGACGCCGTACTACTCGAAGCCGCCGCAGGCCGGGCTCCTCGCGCACTTCACGACCGTCGCCGACGCCGTCGAGCTGCCGGTGATGCTCTACGACATCCCGCCGCGCTCCGTCGTCCCCATCGAGGTCGACACGCTGCTCCGGCTGGCAGAGCACCCGAGGATCCTCGCGGTCAAGGACGCCAAGGGTGACCTCACCGCCGGCTCCCGGGTGCTCCACGAGACCGACCTGGCCGTGTACTCCGGCGACGACGTGCTGAACCTGCCGTGGCTGTCGGTGGGCGCGGTCGGCTTCGTCAGCGTGGTCGGCCACGTGGTCGCCGACCGGCTCCGCCGCATGCTCACCGCGTTCGAGTCGGGCGACGTGGTCACGGCCAGGGAGATCCACCACGGCCTGCTGCCCGTCTACGAGGTCTTCGGGGCCATGGGCGGCGTCACCTTCGCCAAGGCGGCCCTGCGGGCGCGCGGACTCGACGTCGGCGACCCCAGGCTGCCCCTCCTGCCGGCCACCGAGCAGCAGGTGGAGACCCTGACCGAGGTGCTGGGCGCCGTCGGCGCGTCGTCGCCCGGCGCGGCGACGAGCACGGGGGTGACAGGCCGATGAGGCCCGCACCCGACGGCCTGGTCCCCCTCGCCCCGCCGCCCCCGCTGCCCGAGGGCGGCCTGCGGGTCGTCGCGCTCGGCGGCATCGGCGAGGTCGGCAGGAACATGACGGTCTTCGAGCACGACGGCCGCCTCCTGGTCGTCGACTGCGGCGTGCTGTTCCCCGAGGACGACGCGCCCGGCGTCGACCTGATCCTGCCCGACTTCCGGGCGATCGAGAGCCGGCTCGACGACATCGAGGCCCTGGTGCTCACGCACGGGCACGAGGACCACATCGGGGCGGTCCCGTTCCTGCTCAAGCTGCGCCCCGACCTGCCGGTCGTGGGCTCCCGGTTCACCCTCGCGCTGGTCGCCGCCAAGTGCCGCGAGCACCGGCAGAGCCCGGTGCTGGTCGAGGTGACCGAGGGGCAGCGCAGCCAGCACGGACCGTTCGAGTGCGAGTTCTTCGCGGTCAACCACTCGATCCCTGACGCGCTGGCCGTCGCCATCCGCACCTCCGCCGGCGTCGTGCTGCACACCGGCGACATCAAGCTCGACCAGCTCCCGCTGGACGGCCGGCTCACCGACCTCGCCGGGTTCTCGAAGCTGGGGGACGAGGGCGTCGACCTGTTCCTGGTCGACTCGACCAACGCCGAGGTGCCCGGGTTCGTCACGCCGGAGCGGGAGATCGGCCCGGTGCTCGACGGCGTGATCGGCAAGGCGCGGCAGCGGGTGATCGTCGCCTGCTTCGCCAGCCACGTGCACCGCGTGCAGCAGATCCTCGACGTGGCCGCGGCGCACGGCCGCAGGGTGGCCTTCGTGGGGCGCTCCATGGTGCGCAACATGGGCATCGCCACCGAGCTGGGCCTGCTGTCCGTGCCGGACGGCCTGCTGGTGGACATCGACGAGGCGTTGACCCTGCCCGACCACGGCGTCGTGTTCGTCTCGACCGGGTCGCAGGGCGAGCCGCTGTCCGCGCTGTCCCGGATGGCGCGGGGCGAGCACCGGCAGATCCGCATCCGGGAGGACGACCTGGTGGTGCTGGCCAGCTCGCTCATCCCCGGCAACGAGACCGCGGTGTTCGGCGTGGTCAACGGGCTGGCGCGGCTGGGCGCGCGGGTGGTGCACCAGGGCAACGCGAAGGTGCACGTGTCCGGGCACGCCTCCGCCGGCGAGCTGCTGTTCCTCTACAACGCGGTGCGGCCGAGCAACGTGATGCCGGTGCACGGCGAGTGGCGGCACCTGCGGGCCAACGCCGAGCTGGCCCGGTTGACCGGCGTGCCGGCCGACCGCGTGGTGCTGGCCGAGGACGGCGTCGTCGTCGACCTGGTCGACGGCATCGCGCGGATCACCGGCCGGGTCGAGGTCGGGCACGTCTACGTCGACGGGCTCTCCGTGGGCGACGTCGGCGAGTCCACCCTGTCGGACCGGCTCATCCTGGGCGAGGGCGGGTTCATCGCGATCACCGTGGTGGTGGAGTCGCACAGCGGGCGGGCGGTCGCGCCGCCGACCATCTCCGGGCGCGGCTTCTCCGACGACCCCAAGGCGTTGGACGACGTGGTGCCGCTGGTCGAGATGGAGCTGTCGCGCACCGAGGCGGAGGGCATCACCGACACCCACCGGATCGCGCAGGCGGTGCGCCGCGTGGTCGGGCGGTGGGTCGCCGAGACCTACCGGCGGCGCCCGATGATCGTGCCGACCGTGCTGCCGGTCGGGGCGCCCTGACCGCTGGGGCGGAGTTGACGAACAGTGAGGCGGCGCGTCAGGAACGCGCCGCCTCACTCGTGTCCGTGCGTGTTCGGTTGGTCGGAACCCGGGAAGCCAGGAAACCGAATGACGCCCGCGCCGGCCGGGCGGGCCGGTCAGGGCTTCCAGGGGCTGTGGCCGTCCGTGGGCCGCGTCGGGTCGTGGAAGTCCGGCTGGTGCGGCTCCTTGGCCCGCAACGGCACCAACCCGGCCGTGATCGCCCGCATGATCCGGTCGCGCGCCCGCACCGCGTCGCCGGGGCGGCTGGCGTCCAGCCCGGTCAGGTCGACCGGGGCGCCGAAGTGCACCCGGAAGGTGGGCCGGGCGCGCAGCGCCCGCAGCCACGAGGTGAGCAACGGCTTGACGTCGGACCACCCCTCGACCGTGAGCGTGCCCCAGTACACCGCCTCGTGCGCGCCCCACTGGCTCACCGGCACCACGGGGACGTGGGCGGCCAGCGCCATCCGCGCGACGCCGCTCTTGCCGCGCTCCGGCCACAGCCCGGGGTCCCTGCTGATCCGGCCCTCGGGGTAGAGCAGCACCGGGTCGCCGTCGCGCAGCGCGGCGACCGCCCGGTCGAACGCCTCGGTGACGTTCCCCTTGCCCCGGTCCACCCTGACGTGGCCGGAGCGGCGCAGCGCCCAGCCCAGGACCGGGGTGTCGAACAGGCCGGCGGTCGCCATGAACCGGGGGGACACCCCGATCCGTCGGCATGCCGCGATCAGCACGAAGACGTCGAAGACGCCGATGTGGTTGGCGGCCATCAGCAGCGGTCGGCCCCGGAGCTCGGCCGGCACGTCTCCGGTGACCTCCAGGCGGCCGGTCAGCGCGACCAGCGCCTGGTCGACGCGGGTGAGGAACCGCCACAGCCTCGGCGTTCGGGTGCGGCGCGGGGCGAGCCGGCGTGTCGGCTCGTTCGGGAGCGAAGGCAGGGCAACCATGGCGGGTGCAGCATGGCACGTCGTGCCCCCGTCGTGGTGCCCGACCGCGAATTCGTCCCTGGCTCCGGTCGGAACGGGCGTGACCGGTGGGACGGGGGAGGCGGGCGCGACTACGGTGGGGGGTATGGGGAGCCGCACGTCGACGAAGGGTGGGAACACGTCGCGAGCCCGCGGCGGGAGCGGGGCGCGGTCGGGTTCGCCCAGGTCCGGCGGGCGGACGGGAGCCGGCGGCAAGGCCGGTCAGTCCGCGCGGACCGGCGGGAAGCCGGCCGCCCGGTCGTCGGCGAAGGCCTCCGCCAAGGGCAGGGGTGGCGCTAGGGCGTCCGCCGCGCGCGGGAAGAAGGCCGCGCCGCGGCGTTCCGGTCGTTCCGGGGGCGGCGGCGCGATCAGCAGGGCGTGGAACCTGGTCGCCAAGGGTGTCGGCGGCGCGGTCCGCGCGGTCGGCCGGACGCGGGAGATCGACCCCGCGCACCGCAGGGACGGCCTCGCGCTGGGACTCGTCGCGTTGGCGATGATCACCGCCGCCGGCGTCTGGTGGCGGGCGGGCGGCCCCGTCGGCCTGGTGATCGAACGGGCGGTGCGCAGCGCCGTCGGCGCCCTCGCGGTGGCCGTGCCGCTGGCGTTGTTCGCCTTCGGCATCGTGCTGATGCGCAGCGAGGCACGGCCCGAGGCCCGCCCCCGTCGCGTGGTCGGCTCCCTGCTGCTGGTGCTGTCGGCGCTCGGCCTGTTCCACGAGTTCTCCGGGATGCCGGCCGACAACGACCACCGCATGTACGCGGGCGGCGCGCTCGGCGCGCTGGTGGGCGACCCCCTGGCCCGCTACCTGTCGCTGTGGGTCGCCGGGCCGCTGCTGATCCTGGTCGCCGCCTACGGCGTGCTCGTGCTCACCGGGACGCCCGTGCGCGACGTCCCCGAACGGTTGCGGCAGCTCACGCGGGGCGGCCATGACGACGACACCGACGACGGCTACGACGACGAGGTGAACGACGCCGCCGACGAGGCGGCCGACGCGCCGACGACGCGCCTGCGTCGCCCCTCCCGTCGGCGGCAGGCGGCCATGGCCGAGTCCGAGGCCGACCAGCTCAGCCTCGACGACCTCGGCGCCGAACCGGCACCGCCGGCCGAACCGGCCCGGCCCGCCAGGCCCCGCGCGAGCCAGGTGAAGGCCGCCACACCGCCCGCCGCCGCGAGCCGGCCCGCCGAGCGCCCCGCGCTCGGCCGCGTCGTGGAGGGCGACTACCAGCTACCGCCCACCACGCTCCTCACCGAGGGCGACGCGCCCAAGGCGCGCAGCAGGGCCAACGACGCCATGATCGAGGCGATCACCGGGGTGCTCGACCAGTTCTCGATCGACGCCCAGGTCACCGGCTTCACCAGGGGTCCGACGGTGACCCGCTACGAGGTCGAGCTGGGGCCGGGCGTGAAGGTCGAGAAGATCACCGCGCTGACCAAGAACATCGCCTACGCCGCGGCCACCGACAACGTGCGGCTGCTCGCCCCCATCCCCGGCAAGTCCGCGGTCGGCATCGAGGTGCCCAACTCCGACCGCGAGATGGTGCGGCTCGGCGACGTGCTCCGCTCCGAGCAGGCCGTGTCCGACACCCACCCGCTGGTGATCGGGCTGGGCAAGGACATCGAGGGGCACTTCGTCACGGCGAACCTGGCGAAGATGCCGCACCTGCTCGTCGCCGGCTCCACCGGCTCCGGCAAGTCCAGCTTCGTCAACTCGATGCTGGTGTCGCTGCTGGCCAGGGCCACGCCCGACGAGGTGCGGATGATCCTGGTCGACCCCAAGATGGTCGAGCTGACGCCATACGAGGGCATCCCGCACCTGATCACGCCCATCATCACCCAGCCCAAGAAGGCCGCCGCCGCGCTGGCCTGGCTGGTGGAGGAGATGGAGCAGCGGTACCAGGACATGCAGGCCAACCGGGTGCGGCACATCGACGACTTCAACCGGAAGGTGCGGTCGGGGGAGATCACCGCGCCGCCGGGCAGCGAGCGGGTGTACCGGCCCTACCCCTACATCCTCGCCATCGTCGACGAGCTGGCCGACCTGATGATGACCGCGCCGCGCGACGTCGAGGACGCCATCGTGCGGATCACCCAGAAGGCCAGGGCCGCCGGCATCCACCTGGTGCTGGCGACCCAGCGGCCCTCGGTCGACGTCGTCACCGGCCTGATCAAGACCAACGTGCCGTCCCGGCTGGCCTTCGCCACGTCCTCGCTCACCGACTCGCGGGTCATCCTCGACCAGCCGGGCGCGGAGAAGCTGATCGGCATGGGCGACGGCCTGTACCTGCCGATGGGTGCCAGCCGGCCCGTGCGCGTCCAGGGCGCCTACGTCTCGGACGAGGAGATCGCCGAGATCGTCTCGTTCACGAAGCAGCAGGCGCAGCCCGACTACACCGAGGGCGTCACCAGCGCGAAGCCCGGCGAGAAGAAGGACATCGACCCCGAGGTCGGCGACGACCTCGACCTGCTGGTGCAGGCCGCCGAGCTGGTCGTCACCAGCCAGTTCGGCTCGACCTCGATGCTGCAACGCAAGCTGCGCGTCGGCTTCGCCAAGGCTGGCCGGCTGATGGACCTGCTGGAGACGCGCGGTGTCGTCGGCCCCTCCGAGGGCTCCAAGGCTCGGGAGGTGCTCGTCAAGCCCGACGAGCTGGACGGGCTGCTCTGGACGCTTCGCGGCGGCGGCCCGGCCGACGGCGAGGAGTAGGGGAGCGGGGCGCGCGCCGGCCGCGCGCCCCCCGCCTCACCTGCCGATTTTGGTTCTCGCCCCCGTTTCGTATATTCTTGGCGAGCACGCGGCGAACAGCCGCGACGCCGGTCCGGGTGGCGGAATGGCAGACGCGCTAGCTTGAGGTGCTAGTCCCCGTATAGGGGGTGGGGGTTCAAGTCCCCCCTCGGACACCAAAACGTGGCACATGTGCGCCGCAGGCGCTCATGTGCCACACGTGTTCCAGGCTCAGTCGGGCCCAGGCGCCTGTTGATTCATCCGGGTAACCAGTCACGGTGGCACAGGCGATCCCGTGGGAAGCCAGTGGTTCCGGTTCCGTCCCATTCACCGCTTTCCCATTCAGGGCCATTGGCTCTCTGAGTGATCTGCGCCTGAACGCCGCGGTCGCTGTCACTACTGCGGATCATCCGGTTCTGACTCGGCGCCGATCTGGCCCGTCCAACCAGGAGCGAGCGGACCCCGCGACGCGACATCGGCCGGTCGCGCGGCCTCGGCTACGGGGTGGTGGCCACTCCGGTCGCGGCGGCCCCCACTGCGGGCCGGTCGAGCCCATGCCGCCCCCGCTGCTCACCGACGAGAAGGCGTGGCGGTCGCCCTCGGGGTGTGGACCGCAGGGCCAGCGACGAGCGGACGCCGCGGCCTTCGTCGGCGACCGACTGGCCGCCGCTCCGGCCCGCCACCGACGTCGTGGCGTCCGCGCGGTCGGCGTCCGCCGAGCGTCGAGCTCGCGATCCCGCAGGTCGGCGCGGACTTCGAGATCGTCCAGCCGCCGGAGTTCCGGGACCACGTCCTCGAGCCGGCGCGGAGTCCGATCCTCCCCCTGAGGACCGGTCGTTCAGCTCGGCATAGGTCGGGTGCGGGTTGCTGATGCGACGTTTGACGTCGAGCGTTCCGCTGAACCCGCCCACGTCCGCCGCTTGGGTCGTCTCCAACGGGGTGAGCCCGGCCCGGATGAGGCCGTACGCGAGGGCGAGATAGCGCTGGACGCTCCCAGGCTGCCGTATGAACCAGGGCTCCTTGTGATGTCGTGCCAATCAGGATGGCGGCTCACCGGTGGCGAGAGGGAAACGCCTTGTGTGGACGTGGCCCGGACGTCCTATGACTCCGTTCCCGGAATACAGAACCTCAGGTGAAACGGGTGTCCAGGCCTGTCTTCTCCCGTCCAAGCTGATGTCCACGAGGCGACCGTGGTCGCGTGCGGCAGCACGGTCGTCACGAAGCGGGAGTCGCCGACGTGTTGCTGACGAACAACAGACGTCGTGGCGGGGCGTGCCGAACGAGTTCGGGCGGGCCCCGCCACGCGTGGATGGAATCGAGACAGATCAGGTTGTGGACATCGCTTCCAGGGGGCGCGCCCGCATCGCGAGCCGAGCGGGCACCAGGCTGCCCACCATTCCCACCGCCACGGCGGCGCAGCAGATCAGGAGGTAGGGCGCCAGCGGCAGGGGAACCCAGAACGTTCCGGTGAGGAGACGGGCGTATCCACACATCACAGCGCCCGAGATCAGGCTGCCCCACAGGATCCCCGTGACCACCGAGACGGCGGCCTCCACGGTCACCCAGGACAGAACGTGCCCCCGTCGCGCACCAGCCAGCCGGAGCAGGGCGAACTGACGTCGCTGTCCGTTCGTCGATCCGACCAGGACGTTGATGGCGGAGATCCCCGCATAACCGCCGATGAGCACGACGAACAACGACACGATCCAGTTGTCACCCGTGCTCTGTGCCGCCATCTGCTCCAGATGCTCCGATCGCGAGGTGAGAACCAGACCGGGCACAGGGTGGATGACCCGGCGCAGCTCCCGCTCCACCGTCGCTCGGTCGACACCGCTGGCGAGGGTCATGTAGACGGCGGTGTCGAACGGCTCTCGAAGGTGCGGCAGCAATTCCGACCGGGGAAGCAGGACGTTGGCGAAGGTGGCGTCGGACTCGTAGACGACAGCGACCCTGCCCGTTGCCGGTGTGCCGTCAGGAAGCCGGTAGTTGATGTTCCCGCCCGCGCTCCACCCCTGGGTGGTCGCGGTCTCCTGGGAGACCGCGAGGGTTCCCTCCGTGAACGCCGACCACGATCCCGAGACCACAGGCAGGCGCAACACCTGGGAGATGGCGTTGGGGCTCACTCCCATCGCCTCGGCGTACGAGGCCTCGTCGTTCTGGCCCACGACGAAGATCTGCGTGCTGACCACGCCGGAGGCGGCGCGCACACCCGGCACGCCCGCCAACCGATCCGAGATCACGGAGGGCACACCGACCTGGTGGGGTCCGGCGACGACCAGATCGGCCTCGAGTCGTTGCCCGTAGTTCCGTGACTTCGCCACGAAGGTGGTGGAGTCCTGGAACAGCAGGATCGACGCGGTGGCCACCATGACCGTGATCGGCACAGCGACCCCGGCGGCGCGGCGCAGGTCGGCCTGGACGGAGCGGGAGGCCATGAAGCCGCCGAAGCAGGTCCGCAGCGGCCCCGCGACCACACCCACCACCCCACGGATGAGGACGGGCCCCAGCAGCGCGACAGCCAGCAGGAGGAAGGGCACGGACACGAACAACGTCGACACGGCTATCGCGCCGCGAGGGGTGTTCACCGGGGCGGCCACCGCCATTGACACCAACAACAGGCCGACTCCCGCCGCGAGGGACACCAAGCCCCAGAGCCGACGTCCCGCACCAGTTCGTCGTGGGGGCAGCTCCGCCGCGCGAAGAGCCTCTCCGGGCTCGATTCGCGACGCCCGCCACGCGGGCAGTGTTCCCGCCACCGCGGCCGTCACCACGGCGACTCCCGCACCGGCGAGGAAGGATGTCGGATCAGGCGTCAGCGGCAGCGAGCGTGGGATCAGGCCCTGGTTGGCGAAGAACCTCAGGCCCGCGGACGCGAGGCCCACTCCTCCGAGGGCTCCGGCCACTCCCGCTAGTCCACCGACCAGGACAGCCTCCCCGACGACGAGTGCGCGCACCCGCCCCGAGGAGGCGCCCACGGCGCGGAGCAGTGCCAGCTCTCGACGTCGTTGGGACACGGAGACCGACAGCGTGCTCGAGATGACGAAAGCCGCGATCACGAGACACACCGCGGCCATCGTGCCCAGGAACTGTCCCATTCCTCCCGACAACTGGGCGCGGGGATCCAGGGTGAGCCCTCGGCCCTTCTCCTCCCCCCACAGGACCTCGGCTTCGGGAAGCGTTGCCTGGATTCGCTTCGCCAGGTCCGCTGGATCGACGCCGGGCCGCGGGGACACGAACGCCACCATCGCCTGGCCCCCGAGTCGCACCGCCGTCGCGGGAGCGAAGAACAGCGCGTGCTCGAACCCTTCCCCCTGACGTTCCACGATCCCGGTCAGCCGGTGTTCATGCCGGCCACCCGAGGTGACGACCTGTACCGTTTCGCCCAGGTGAAGTCCGGCTTCGGAGGCGACACGCGAGTCCACGGCCAGGTCGTTCGGACCGCGCGGCGGTTCGCCCCTCACGAGGTTCGCCGGCTCCGCTCGCGCGAGGGACCAGGAGTGCCCCCAGGACCGGGTACGGGAGTCGCCGAGCATCCGGTCTCCCGCCAGAACGAAGGCGGGAAAAGCCGTTTCCCCGGCAACCGATTCCACTCCCCGCACGCCGTTCAGCGCGTTCAGTTGTTCCGGGCTCAGACGTCGCTGCTCCCGGAGTTCGTGCGACAAGCCCCCCGTGGTCCGCACCTCTGGCGCCAGTCGTACCACCATGTCGGTGGCGTGGAGATGCCAGGCGCTGAGTTCGCCGCGGGCGGCGGCGGACGTGGCTGATTCCTGGATCAGGAGCGCCGCGGTTCCGAGGCCGGCCCCGAGCATCACCGCCAACAGCGACGCCAGGGTGGGGATCCAGCGGGAGCGCAGGCCGCGCCAGGCCATCAGGATCACGACAGGCCCTCCAGCACCGCCAGCCGCGCGAGCACCTTCTCACTGGTGGGGCTCACCAGTTCGTCGACGAACGCGCCGTCCCTGAGGAACAGCACACGGTCGGCGTGGGCCGCGGCCGCCGGATCGTGGGTCACCATGATGACCGTCTGCCCGAACTCCGTGACCGCCCGTCTCACGAACTCCAGGACCTGACCCGCCGTTCGGGAGTCGAGGTTGCCAGTGGGTTCGTCGGCGAACACCACGTCGGGTCGGTGCACGAGGGCGCGGGCGACGGCGACGCGTTGCTGCTGTCCCCCCGACAGCTCGGCCGGGCGGTGGTGGAGGCGGTCCGCCAACCCCAGCACGTGCACGAGCTGGGCCAGCCACCGCTCGTCGAGTTCCGGGCCGCCGAGCCGGGGGCCGAGGGTGATGTTCTCCCGGGCGGTGAGCGTCGGGATCAGGTTGAACGCCTGGAAGACGAAGCCGAGCCTGTCACGGCGGAACGCGGTGAGGCGGCGTTCGGGGAGCGCCGTGACGTCCTCGCCCGCGATGACCACCTGTCCCTGGTCAGGGCGGTCGAGCCCCGCCATGCACTGGAGGAGCGTAGACTTGCCGGACCCGGAGGGGCCCATGATCGCGGTGAACTCTCCCTGGTGGAACGCGGCGGACACCCCGGCGAGAGCGACCACCGCGGAGTCCCCTGAGCCGTAGACCTTCCGGACAGCGTGGGCGTAGGCCACAGGGCTCGTCACTCGTGGCCGTGAACGCGTGGAGTCGGAGGTGTGCTCGCCCTCACCCATCGATCCTCCTCTGAATGTTCCAGTTCCCTGTCCACGCTGATGAAGGGCACCAGAAACCTGCTCCCTCCACATCCACGCAGGGGTGAAGACAGGGGTGGTACACGCCCTACCTCCGAATGGAGGGCACATCGGCGCGCTGTCGTTCTCTGCCCTACTGCGGTTCATCCGCACCTGTGCGGAGCATTGGCGTCGCGACTGAGCGTCGAGGCTCAGCACTTGAAGAGACAGTGGTGGTCTGCTGCGCCATTCGGTCGTTTCATCCCTGGCACGCACTGGGCGAGAGGAGTGTCCGGGGAATGGGGGAGTGACGATGGGGAAGTCCCCTGTGGAACAGGTGCGGGCGATGCGGAAAATCCCCGTACATGAAGGTGAATTGCTGAGGCAGCGGGGAATGTCTAGCGGGCGTCGGTGGGAACGTGTCGTTCTCGGCGCCGCGCCGTCGCGAAGAGCGCGTTGCGCGCCTACGGCGGGGATTGGAGGTAGGTCAATACCGCGTGGACCCGTCGATGTTCGTCCTCGCCACGGGACAGGTCGAGTTTGGCGAAGATGCTGTTGACGTGCTTGGCCACGGTGGCATCGCTCACGCTCAGACACCGGGCGATGGCGGAGTTCGTCTTCCCCTCGGCCATCAACGCGAGCACCGACCGTTCACGTGGTGTGAGTGAGGCGATCGGGGAGGAACGCCGGCGGCGGGCGAGAAGTTGACGCACGACCTCCGGATCGATGACCGACCTCCCGTTGGCGACCTGTTCCAACGCGGTGACGAACTCCTCCACGTCCCCCACCCGGTCCTTCAGCAGGTACCCGGTTCCGCCGGTCCCCGCGCCGAGCAGTTCCGTGGCGTAGCGGTGGTTGACGTGCTGGGAGAACACCATGATCTTCGCGTCCGGGTCGCGTTCCCGGATCTCCAGCGCGGCCCGGAGCCCCTCGTCGGTGAAGCCGGGCGGCATCCGGACGTCGATGACGGACAGGTCCGGCGCGTGCTCGGTCGCCGCGGCGACGAGGCTGGGAGCGTCGCGGACCGCGGCGACGACCTCATGGCCGAAACGGCGCAGGAGATGGACCATGCCTTCGCGGAGGACGGCGGAGTCCTCGCCGATCAGGATCCGCACGGAACCTCCATTCGCACCACGGTCGGGCCGCCGCTCGGGCTGCTGACGGTGACGGTCCCACCGATCGCCTCCACCCGGTCCATGATCCCGAGAAGTCCCGTGCCCCGGCTCGGGTCCGCGCCACCCGCGCCGTCGTCGGCCACCAGCGCGACGAGCAGGTCCCGCTCCTGGGTGACGTCCAGTCGCGCCGACCGCGCGCGACTGTGCCGGACGACGTTCGTCAGCGCCTCGCAGACGGCGAAGTAGAGAGTGGACTCCACCGTCTCGTCGAGACGCTCGCGGAGGTCGAGCCGCGTCTCCACCGGAAGGGGCAGTTCCTCGACCACCTCGGTCAACGCTGGACCGAGTCCCTCCTCCCTCAGCGTGGCCGGGTAGATTCCCCGGACCAGATCCCGCACTTCGGTCAGTGCGCGTCGCGCCTCCTCGTACGCTCTGTCGAGCAGAGCGGGGTCGGGCTCCTTCCCTGACCGGAGATCGAAGCGCAGCAGCCCCAACTTCATCACCAGCGACGTCAGCCGCTGTTGTGCTCCGTCATGCAGGTCGCGCTCGATACGCCGCCGCTCCAGCTCGAACCCCGCCGCGATCCGGGAACGGGACCGGGACAACTGGCGGACTCTGCGGCCCAACTGCTCCTCCCGGCTTCCCATCAGGAGAAGTCGTGCGAGGTGGCCCCGCCCAGCCGCGAAGGCCGTGACCACGTACAGCGCCACCACCGTGAGCAGGAGCCCCGCGAGGCACGCCCAGACCTGGCTGACCGTCGACTCCGCGCGAACGTGGAGCCAGGAGTAGACCTCTGGTGGTTCGGCGGGAGCCAGCCACAACCAGAACGGCGCCAGCACCAGCGCCGTGGGAACCGCGAGGACTGTCGCGACGACAGCCATGTCCACGATGCTCAGCGGAAGCAGCAGCAGGCCGTAGAAGCACAGCAGCCACAGGTCACGGCCTCGTGGTCGAGTCCAGCGGATCTTCGCGGGAGACGAGCCGTGATGTGCTGCACGACGGGCGGAAACATCGATCCAGCCCAGCCGCCACCGCTCCACCCCGCCCAGGGGAACGGCCGCCCACGGGCCCAGCGGCCATGCGCAGAGCACCCAGGCCAGCGCGACGAGAGGCGAGGCAAGCAGATAACACAGGCACCGCCAGGGCCACGACGTCGCCACCAGGCGACCCGGATTCCTGCGTAAGAGATCCCAGACGGTTTGGGGCCGGTCGGATGCGGAGTCCTCGCGACCGGAGCTCCTCACGTTGCCGCTCACGGTGTCACTCTAGGTCTGGCATTTCTCACGCTCGGTGTTCGAGCGGAGGAGCCTCAGCGGAGGGAATCGCTGCTCGACGGGAGACGGCGACGGCAGATGCTTCGTGGTCAGAACTGGGGATGGGGCGCGGGTTTGGGGCCCGCGCCCCATCCGGACGTGCGGTCAGTCGGCCGCGGCGGCGACGCGCGCCTCGCGTTGGACGGACTCGCTGGAAACGATCTGGGCAATGGTGGCGCCGCTGCCGCCGAACTCACGGACGGCCTTGTAGTAGACGTCGGCGGTGCGCTTGCAGGTCCAGCTACTGCCGCAGATGGCGTACATGTCGTTGTGGAAGTTGTCGTCGATGCGCTTGCGGTTGGCCTCGGAGAACCGGCTCTGCTTCTTGTAGTTGCGGTAGCCGAAGTCGTGCCGGTGGCAGGCGGGCAGGAAGTTGTAGCCGAGCGGCGCGTCCGGGGACTTGGAGCAGCCGTCGGAGGACCAGTCGAGCTGGTCGGAGTACGGGCGCTGGTTCCGGAGCGTGCCGAACTGCGAGAGCGACTTCGAGAACAGGTACTCGTCGGTGACGCTCTTGAGCTTGGCGGGGGTCAGGGCGGCCTCGGCGGTGCCGACGCCGAGGAACAGGGAGGCGCAGGCGGCGAGCACGAGCGCGACGAGCGAGCCGCGGGAGGCGCGCCGCGGGCGCGCGGAGGCAGGGGAAGCGGCCACGATGGTGATCCCTTTCGGACGACGTTGATCAAGCCATCCGACTTCGTAGCGCTTCCGTTGTGGGGTGTGGCACCCCCGAAGGGAGCAAAGGAAGTGAAGATCAGGTGATGGGAAGGCGACGGCGCGTGGTCAGCGGGGGAGTTCCAGGAGCATCCGGCTGTTGCCGAGGGTGTTCGGCTTGACGTAGGGCAGGTCCAGGAACTCCGCGACGCCCTCGTCCGCCGAGCGTCGCATCTCCTCGTAGACCTCGGGCGCCACCGGGGTGCCGGAGATCTCCACGAACCCGTGCCTGGCGAAGAACGCCGTCTCGAAGGTGAGCACGAAGATGCGGCTCAGCCCGAGGTCCACGGCGACGTCGACGAGCTGTTTCACCAACGCGTGCCCGACGCCCCGGCCCCTCACCGAAGGGTCCACCGCCACCGTGCGGATCTCCGCCAGGTCCTCCCACAGGACGTGCAGCGCGCCGCAGCCGAGGATCCGCCCGCCCCCGTCGGCCACCCAGAACTCCTGGACGTCCTCGTAGAGGGTGACGAGCTGCTTGCTGAGCAGGACCTCGCCGGCGTACTGGTCGACCAGGGCCTTGATCGCTCGTACGTCGCTCGTCCGGGCCCTGCGCACCACGAACGCGGGTTGATCTGGCACGGCGGAGAGACTAGACCGCGCCCGGTCCGGGTGTCGCGGGAGTATCAGAGTGGTGAAAGCTGTCTCAGTCGAGGAGCTACAGGCCGGTTGATGCGGTTTACTTGCGCAGAAAGCCTTGAAGCTGCTGTCGGGGAGGTGTTTCCCATGCTACGGAGCTTCCGGCTCGGTAACCACCGATCGATCTGGGACGAACAGGAGCTCCTCCTCCTGCCGGCCTACGACAAGCGGCGGGCCGTGCTCCCCGTGGTCGCCATCTACGGGGCGAACGCGGCCGGAAAATCCAACTTCCTGGACGGCCTCCAGTTCATGGTTCGAGCTGTGACGGAGTCCTTCGACGGCTGGCAGCCCCTCGACGGAGTGCCGAGACGCCCGTTTCGGCTTGACCCGCGTGCCGCAGAAGAAGCATCGACCTTCGTGGTCGAGCTCCTCCTGGGCGGTATCCGGTACACCTACGGTTTCCAGGTCGATAACGAGATGGTCGTCGAAGAGTGGCTCTTCAGCTACCCGGAGAAGCGAAGGCGCATTGTCTTCGAACGGCGAGGGGAAGAGCTGCGCTTCGGGAGCACAGTGCCGACCCAGCGAGGGAAGACGGAGGTCCTCGAAGACCTGCTGCGCCCAAACGCCCTCTTCCTCAGTCTCGCCGCGAAAGCGAATCTTGACCCGCTGCTTCCCGTCTACGAATGGTTCCTTCGGGGGGTTAGTTTTCGTGGGCCAGGGAGGGCGCAGTCCACGGAATACACCGCGGTGAAATTCATTGATGGATCACCACAGCGTCAGCGCCTCCTCGTCGAGTTACTCCAACTCGCCGACCTCGGTATTACCGATGTCCTTGTGCTCCGAGAGGAGGACCCTACGTGGCGGGAGATGGGCTGGCGAGTCGAACAGGAGCTCGCCATGCTCCAGGATCGTCGTGACGCCGGTGGTCAGAACGAGTCCCAACAGTCGCTCTTTGAGGACCTTGAGCAGCAACTCCGTGCTAGGGCCCGGATGTACAGCCGACCACGCTACCGGCGCCGCCTATTGTTCGCTCATGGGCCTGGAGCGTTGTTTGACCTGGGTGAGGAGTCAAAGGGGACCCAGGGTTGGCTCAGTTTGCTACCTGTTGCGCTGACCTGTCTGGAAGAAGGATCGACGCTGGTCGTCGACGAGATCGACTCGAGCCTGCACCCCAGACTCACCGCGCGCCTCGTCGCCTTGTTCCGAGATCAGGTGACCAATCCGAAGGGTGCGCAGCTGCTGTTCAACACCCACGACACGAGTCTGTTGAGCCCTGTCCTTGGCGAGGAGGTGCTGAAGCGGGACGAGGTGTGGTTCGTCGAGAAGAATGATTCAGGAGCCAGTGTGCTCTTCCCGTTGACCGAGTTCAAGCCTCGTGCCGGGGAGAACGCGGAGCGGCGGTACCTGGGTGGCAGCTACGGTGCCATTCCTAACATTCTAGCGGAAGACTTCGTCGAGGCGGTGCGCTCTTCCGGCTTGTTCGGGGGCGCTGATGGTCAGGCGTGAGAACTCGCAGCATCGCAACACGAGGCCTCGCCGTCAGCCGGCGTCTCGTGTGTTAATTGTTAGCTGCGGCGAGCGGACCGAGCTGGACTACTTCGATGGTCTGCGGCGATCATTGAAGCCGCCGACTGTCGCCCTCGCGGTCAAGCCTAAGAAGGCTTCTCCCGACCAGCTTGTCGCGTATGCGCGGAAGCTGCGCGAGCAGGACCCCGGAGGTTTTGACGAGGTCTGGTGCGTCATGGACGTCGACCACTACGACCTGGAGGGGGCGATATCCGCCGCACGAGAGGGAGGAGTGGTGTTGGCCATTTCAAATCCCTGCTTCGAAGTTTGGCTCTTGCTGCACTTCGTAGCCTGCGCGTCGCCGTTCTCGAATGAGAAGGCTGTGCGCGATGCGCTGCGGCGTCATGTACCGGGATACAAGAAGAACAACCTCGATTTCGCCGTGTTTCAGCCGCACGTGATGGATGCGATCGAACGGGCGAAGAACATCACGCCCGCCCACGGGCAGGCGCACACCAACCCCTCGACCGGCGTCTGGCGCTTGGTTGAGGTCGTTCTGGACCGCGATTTCCGGGGGGCCCGGGTGCGCCGGCTACCCTGACGGCGTGTCTACCCCTGTCAACTCCCGTCGCGTTGCCATGGTGACCCTCGGCTGTGCCCGCAACGAGGTGGACTCCGAGGAGCTCGCCGGTCGGCTCAGCGCCGACGGCTGGCAGCTGGTGGACGCCGACCAGGACGCCGACGTCGTCGTCGTCAACACCTGCGGCTTCGTCGAGTCCGCCAAGCAGGACTCGGTCGACACGGTGCTCAGCGCGGCCGACACCGGGGCGAAGGTCGTCGCGGTGGGCTGCATGGCGGAGCGCTACGGCAATGAGCTCGCCGAGCACCTGCCCGAGGCCGACGCGGTGCTCGGCTTCGACCACTACCCGACGCTGGCGTCGAGGCTGGAGGACGTGCTCGCCGGCCGTAAGGTCGAGTCGCACGCCCCGGTCGACCGGCGCACCCTGCTGCCGATCACGCCCGTGCAGCGGCCGAAGGCCGCCGAGGAGGTGTCGCTGCCCGGCCACGGCTGGGTGGGCGGCGCCCGCCCGGTCCGCCGCCGGCTCGACGACTCCCCGCTGGCCCCCCTCAAGCTCGCGTCCGGCTGCGACCGGCGCTGCTCGTTCTGCGCGATCCCGTCGTTCCGGGGCGCGTTCGTCTCACGCCCGGCCGAGGAGGTGCTCGGCGAGGCCGCGTGGCTGGCCGAGCAGGGCGTGCGCGAGCTGTTCCTGGTCAGCGAGAACTCCACCTCGTACGGCAAGGACCTCGGCGACGTGCGCGCGCTGGAGCGGCTGCTGCCGCGCCTGGCCGCCGTGCCGGGGATCGACCGGGTGCGCGTGTCCTACCTCCAGCCCGCCGAGACCCGGCCGGGGCTGGTGCGCGCCATCGCGACCACGCCGGACGTCGTCCCCTACTTCGACCTGTCGTTCCAGCACGCCAGCGAGACGGTGCTGCGCCGCATGCGGCGCTTCGGCTCGACCGACTCCTTCCTGGCGCTGATCGAGCAGATCCGGGGGCTCGCCCCCCGCGCGGGCATCCGCAGCAACGTGATCGTGGGCTTCCCCGGCGAGACCGAGGAGGACCTGGCCGAGCTGGAGCGGTTCCTGACCGAGGCCCGGCTGGACGCGGTCGGTGTGTTCGGCTACTCGGACGAGGACGGCACCGAGGCCGCCGGCTTCGACGGCAAGCTGGACGCGGACACGGTCGCCGAGCGGGTGTCGCGGATCTCCGCCCTCGTCGACGAGGTCACCGCGCAGCGCGCCGAGGAGCGCGTCGGCGAGGAGGTCGAGGTCCTGGTGGGCCAGGCCGAGAGCGACGAGGAGGACTGCCTCGGCTGGGCCGCGCACCAGGCCCCCGAGGTCGACGGCGAGTGCGTGGTCACGGGCGGCTCCGGCCTGGCCGTGGGCGACCTCGTCCGCGCCAGGGTCGTCGAGGCAGCAGGGGTCGATCTCGTCGTCGAGCCGCTCGAGGTGCTGCCGAGGGACCGGACGTGAGCGGTCCCGGCGCCGGGACGGGCGACCACCCGGCGGAGCTCCCCTCGGGCTCCGGACCGCCGGCGCCGCAGCGGCAGGTGCCGTTGCTCAACGTGGCCAACGTGCTCACGATGACCCGCCTGCTGCTGGTTCCGGTCTTCCTGCTGACCCTGTTCGCCCAGGGCGGGCACGACCAGCTCTGGCGGCTGGTGGCCAGCGGCGTGTTCGCGGTCGCCTCGATCACCGACCGGATCGACGGCGACCTGGCGCGCCGGCACGGCCTCATCACCGACTTCGGCAAGATCGCCGACCCGATCGCCGACAAGGCGCTCACCGGGGCCGCCCTGGTCGGGCTGAGCATGCTGGCCGAGCTGCCGTGGTGGGTCACGATCGTGATCGCGGTCAGGGAGCTGGGCGTCACGCTGCTCCGGTTCTGGGTGATCCGGCACGGCGTCATCGCGGCCAGCCGGGGCGGCAAGGCGAAGACGCTCGCCCAGGTGATCGCGATCGGGCTGTACCTGCTGCCCCTGCCGGACGCGGTCGACCCGCTACTCGTCGTGGCCATGGGCATTGCCGTACTCCTGACGGTGGTCACTGGACTGGACTATGTCGTGCGGGCCGTGCGGCTCCGGGCGGCGGGTCGGGCCACCACCGGCGCGTCGTGACCGCCCCCGGCGGGGACGGCCCCGGCGCCACCTCGGACCTCGGACCGCTGCCGGGGCTCGTCGGGCTGCCCGACGCCGAGCTGCGCGGGCTCGTCGGCAGGCTGAGGGAGCGGTCGGAGACCGTCGCGACCGCGGAGTCGCTGACCGCCGGGCTGGTGTGCGCGGTGCTGACCGCGGTGCCCGGCGCCAGCGCCGTCGTGCGCGGCGGTCTGGTCGTCTACGCCACCGACCTGAAGTCCGAGCTGGCCGGGGTCGACGCCGACCTGCTGGACCGGCACGGGGCCGTGTTCCCCGAGGTGGCGGCCCAGCTCGCGGTCGGCGCGCGCCGCCGCTGCGGCGCCACCTGGGGCCTGGGGCTGACCGGGGTGGCCGGCCCCGATCCCCAGGACGGGGTCGGGCCGGGCACGGTGCACGTCGGGCTGGCGGGGCCGTCCTCCGTCACCGTCCGCACCGTGACGCTGGGTGGTGACCGGCAGGCGGTGCGCGCGGGCGCCGTCCGCGCGGCCCTGGCGGCGCTGGCCACCGCGCTGGGCTGACGACCCGCGTCACCGCGTGTGGTGGGGGGGTGGTTTCACGAGCCGTCAACAGGGTGATCATCATGACGTCGGGGAACGACGCGACCCACCCGGGCGTTGGTATGGCGTGTGTCCCCGCCCTCGGCGAGGCGGTCACGCCGCGTGCGGACCGTTCGCCCTGGGCGGACGGTTGGGTGATCTCGCTGTGCGCGTCGGGCCCGATCGGTAACGTGGTCGACACGGGCGTCGGCTCGGACGGCGCCCGGCCGAAAGGAGGCGCGCGATGGCCCTGTTGCTGCGCGAGGCGATCGGCGAGCGGCTGCGCCGCACTCGCACCGCCCAACGGCGCACACTGCGGGAGGTCTCGCGTGCCGCCCGTGTGAGCCTGGGGTACCTGTCCGAGGTGGAGCGGGGGCGCAAGGAGCCGTCCAGCGAGCTGCTGGCCGCGATCTGCACCGCCCTGGAGCTGCCGCTGTCCGAACTGCTCAACAACGTCGCCCTGGACATCCGCAGGGACGAGCCGGTCGTGCCCGCGCTGCCGACCGCGGCCGGCGTCGGCGAGGGCCGGGAGGCGCCCGCCGCGCGCGAGGGCGAGACCGAGGTCGGCAAGCTCGTGCCGGCCGTGGTCGGGACCGACCTCGCCGACCTGCGGTTGCAGCCGATGCTCAGCCACCGGCTGCCGGCCACGATCGGCCCGTCGTCCCTCGGCGGCGGCAAGCAGCTCAACGCGACCTGCAAGCAGGTGATCGTGGCGGCCTGAGCCCGGTGGGGCGGGTCCCGTCTCGTGACCACGGCGGGTGGGCGGTCGGCCGACCGCCCACCCGCCGTGGTCGTTCCGGCGCTCACGCTCCGTCAGTGGGCCGGTGACCCGAGCGTGAGCGTCGGGGTGCACCCACGGTCGAGTGGTGCTCCGGTGTGCGGGTGATCACTGTTCGTCACTCGGCGACGCCTCTCCCCTCCGCTCACCCGACAGGGGGCGGTTCGGCGACGGGACCGACGTCGGTCGGTGACGAAGATCAGGGAGAACCCTGAGATATCCCGGGGTCGGTGGAACGCGCCACGCGCACCTGACACGATGGAACCAGCACCGGAACCAGCACGTTGTCCGGTCGACACGCCTCGCGGGATCGGGCAAGTAGGGGAGAAGGCAGGCGGAGGTATGGCCAACGCGTTCGTGAAGTTCTGGAAGTACCTGATGGCGTCGTTCTCGTCGAAGATCGACGAGCACGCCGACCCGAAGGTGCAGATCCAGCAGGCCATCGAGGAGGCGCAGCGACAGCACCAGGCGCTCTCCCAGCAGGCCGCCGCCGTGATCGGTAACCAGCGCCAACTGGAGATGAAGCTGAACCGGCAGCTCGGGGAGATCGAGAAGCTCCAGGCCTCGGCCCGGCAGGCGCTGGTGATGGCCGACCAGGCCCGCGCCCAGGGCGACCTGACCAAGGCGCAGCAGTACGAGCAGAGCGCCCAGGCGTTCGCCACCCAGCTCGTCACCGCCGAGCAGAGCGTCGAGGACCTGAAGGTCCTGCACGACCAGGCGCTGGGCGCCGCCGAGCAGGCCAAGCAGGCCGTCGAGCGCAACGCCATGGTGCTCCAGCAGAAGCTCGCCGAGCGCACCAAGCTGCTCAGCCAGTTGGAGCAGGCGAAGATGCAGGAGCAGGTGTCCTCCTCGCTGCGGCAGATGACCGAGCTGGCCGCCCCCAGCAACACGCCGTCGCTGGAGGAGGTCAGGGAGAAGATCGAGCGGCGGTACGCGACCGCCGTCGGCCAGGCGGAGCTGGCGCAGAACTCCGTGCAGGGCCGCATGCTGGAGGTCCAGCAGTCGACCATCGACATGGCGGGCGCCTCGCGCCTGGAGCAGATCCGCGCCTCGCTGCACGGCGGCTCCCTGGCCTCGGGCGCCGGCGCCGCCGGCCAGGTCACCGGCGGGCAGACCGCCGCCCCGCTGCCGGCCCAGCCCCAGCCCAACGCCCAGCAGCACCCGCAGCCCGGTCAGGCCTGAGCGGGCGGGACGTCGCGATGGGGGCGCGGGAGGACTGGCGGGAGATCTCCCGTCAGGCCAAGGACGAGTGGCGGAAGCTGTCCCGGCAGGCCAGGCGCGAATGGCGGGAGCAGGTTCGCCAGCACCACGACGAGGTGCGGGAGCACGTTCGTCGCCACCTGTCCGAGCGGCGGCAGGAGCGTCTCCGCGGGTCCGGCGCCCCGGCGCCGGCTCCCGCCCCCCACGTGGACGCGGCCCGGCAGGCGGTCCAGGCCGCCGCGCCGGTCGTCGGCCAGGTCGGCCGCGCCGTGGTGGACGGGCTGCGCGGCAAGATGGCCGCGTGGCAGGACCCGCGTGCCCGTGCCCTCAGGAAGCGCCGGAGGGCGCGCCGTGCCCTCCGGTTCCGGGGGTGGACCGCCGGGATCACCGGCGGGGCCACCACGGCCGTCGCCCTGGCGCAGGCCCCCGAAACCCTCGTCATCGGCGGCGGCGGGGTCACCGCGCTGTTCGCCGCCCTCGCGGTGAGCGCCGGCCTGCGTTCGCGCCGGCTGCACCGCACGCCGCTGCCGGAGGCGGCGGCGCCGCCACCGGAGATGCCGCCGCCCGGCTCGTTGGCCAGGGAGCCGATGGAGCGGCTGGCCGGGGCCGAGCGGAGCCTGGCCGAGCTGCTGCGGCAGCTCACCGTTCCCGGCGCCCACGGGGTCGCCGCGGTCCCGTCGGAGTCCGTCGAGGACACCCGGACGTCGGCTGCGGAGGCGGCGGGCGCGTTGCGTGGCGTCGCGGCCCGGCTCCGCGCCGTCGAGTTGGCCAGGGACGCGGCCCCGGCGTCGGAGCGGGCCTCGTTGGCCGAGGACGCGACCCGGTTGCGGGCGCAGCTCGACGAGGGCGTGGACGACTACGGCCGTCTGGTCGCGGCCGCGGGACGGGCGGTCGCGGCGAGCGCGGCCAGTGGACCGCGCGAAGCGCTCGCGGACGCCACCGACCGCCTGGCCGGTCTCGCGGCGGCGCTCCGGGAGCTGGGACGCGGCACGGTCTGACCCGAGGGCGAGCGCCGGGCGGTTGCGGTGCTGTGCCTCGTCGCGGACGCGACGTGCTCCATATGTGCTCGATCTCATAGCGTGCGCCGTCCCATGCCGGCGCGGACCAGGAGAGGCGCCCCGCCCGAACCCGTGGGCGGGTCGTCTCCCAACTGTTCCCGTGCCGTTCGTCACTCATCCCGGCCTCCCTGCTCGAATCTCGTCGCATTCGCGGAACCCTGGTTGTCGTCGTTGTCGTCGTTGTCGTCGTTGTCGCGGATCTCGTGAGCGAGAACGGATTCCGGCGCGCGTGGCGGCTCGCCCGCCGGAAGTCCTTGCCAGGCCTGGGAGTTCGCGGAGGTCTCGTCAGGTCCTCTTCGGTCTTCCCGTCACGCTTCGCAGGGTGGCCCCGGGGCCTGACATTCCTGGTGCGCGTCCTGTCGGGCCAGGTGCTCAACGCACCTGCCATGCCCGAACCAGGGTTCATTCCCCAGCGGAATGCGAGCACCATTGGTCAGCAGATCGACACTCTTCGTGTTGATTTTCAGGCTGCTGTCACGCCACCGTTCCGGATCTTTCGTCATTTCGGGTGGTGGACAGGTACCTTCCAGCTCCGGATCGCTCCCCGCCGAGCGTCCCTGAGCGAACCGGAACACGGGAGGGCCGTGTGGCGCTGTGGACCCTGCACGGCGACGGACGTCGGGTGGCCGACGGAGCCGTCGTCGCCCCCGACGAACGGCTGAGCTGGCCGTTGACCGTGGGCCTCGGCCTCCAGCACGTCATCGCGATGTTCGGCGCGACCCTGCTGGTGCCGGTCACCACGGGGTTCCCGGTCACCACGACGTTGCTGTTCTCGGGCATCGGCACCCTGCTGTTCCTCGCCATCACCCGCAACCGGGTGCCCAGCTACCTGGGCTCGTCCTTCGCCTTCCTCGCGCCGTTCGCGGCCGCGCAGAAGGCGGGGGCCGGCCCCGCCGAGCAGCTCGGCGGCGTGCTCGTGGCGGGCCTGGCGCTGGTCGCGGTCGGCGTCGCGGTCAAGGCGCTGGGCGTGCGCCTGCTGGAGGCCGTCATGCCGCCGGTGGTCACCGGCGCGGTCGTGGCGCTCATCGGGCTCAACCTCGCGCCCGCCGCCACCCAGTCCTTCGCCGCCCAGCCCCTGGTCGGGCTGGTCACGCTGGCCGCGATCCTCGGGGTCGGCGTGCTCGGCAGGGGCCTTCTGTCCCGGGTGTCCGTGCTGGTCGGCGTGGTCCTCGGTTGGGGGTTCGCCGCCGTCACCGGCGGGCTGGACCCGCAGCGGGTGGACGCGCTGCGCGAGGCCGCGTGGTTCGGTCTGCCCCACCTGACCACCCCGCAGGTGCGGCCCTCGGTCGTGCTCCTCGTGCTGCCGGTGGTGGTCGTGCTGGTGGCGGAGAACGTGGGCCACGTGAAGGCCGTCGCCGCGATGACCGGGCGCAACCTCGACGGCGCCGCGGGTGACGCCCTGATCGGTGACGGACTGGCCACCACGCTCGCCGGACTCGGTGGCGGTTCGGGCACCACCACCTACGCGGAGAACATCGGCGTCATGGCCGCCACCCGCGTGTACTCCACGGCGGCCTACGTCGTGGCCGCGGTGTCCGCGATCGTCCTGTCCTTCTCGCCGAAGTTCAACGCCCTGGTGTTCACCGTCCCCGGTGGGGTGATCGGCGGCGCGACGCTCGTGCTCTACGGCCTGATCGGGCTCATCGGCGTGCGCATCTGGATCGACAACAAGGTCGACCTGACCGAACCGGTGAACCTCATGGTCGTCGCGGCCGCGTTGATCGCCGGCATCGGCAACCTCACGCTGACCGTCGGGGGCCTCGAGCTGGGCGGGATCGCCTGGGGCTCGCTCGGGATCATCGTCCTCTACCCGCTGCTGCGCCGGCTCAGGCCGGTCACCGCCTCGTGACCCGCCGCCGCTGACTCACTGCCGCCGCTCTCGCCGCTTCTGACCCGCTGCTGCTGCTCCACCGCCTCGCGGCGGCCGTCCGTCAGGGTCGTGGCCCGTGCTGGCAGGTGGGGCAGAAGTAGGCCACCCGTTCCCGGAGGCCGGAGCCCTGCTCCGCCGACCGCACCGGGGCGCCGCACCGCCGGCACGGCCGCCCGGTCCGCTCGAAGACCCAGTGCTGGGCGTCGCGGCCCAGCTCGCCCGTCGTCGACTGCTCGGGGCGGGCGGCGTTGCGGAGCAGCAGCTTGCGGCTCCACCGGACGGCAGAGCGGACGTCCACGTCGGACACCGGCGTCCACGGCGTGACGCCGAGCAGGAAGCAGACCTCGGTCTTGTAGAGGTTGCCGAGCCCCGCCACGGCGGTCTGGTCCAGTAGGGCCAGGCCGATCTCCCGGTCGGGGTCGCGCAGCAGCCGTTCCACCGCCTCGTCCTCCTGCTGCCGACCCCAGGCCGGGTCCAGCAGGTCGGGGCCGAGGTGCCCGACCAGGCGACACTCGTCCGAGGTCGGCACGAGCGCCATGTCGTGCAGCCGGAACCCCACCGCCACTCGGTGCTCGTTGGCCAGCACCGCGCGCACCTGGTGCGTCGGCCCGCGCCAGCGCTCCTCCGGCCGGTACAGGTGCCACGCGCCGTCCAGCCGGAAGTGGGTGTGCAGCGTCGTCCCGTCGTCGAACCGGAACAGCAGGTGCTTGCCGACCGAGTGGACGCCCAGCACCACCCGGCCGGCCAGGTCCACCGAGGACAGCCGGGGGTGCCGCAGCTCACCCCTGGTCAGGCGCTGCCTGGCCAGCGCCGCGTGCAGTCGCCGGCCGGCGAGGTAGACGGTGTCGCCCTCCGGCACGGCTCAAGTGTGTCGGGTCGGGCCGACAGGCGTGGGAGCCATCAGGGGGTGCTCACCGTCCGTCCAGCGCCACCCGGACGCCGAAGCCGATCAGCACCGTGGCCATCGCCCGGTCCAGCCACCGCTTCACGCGGTCGCGGGCCAGCAGGCCGCGCGCCTTGGCCGCGAGCCAGGTCACGCCGGCCAGCCACGTCGCGCCGGCCCCGACGTGGATGGCGATGAGCAGCAGCGCCCACCCGGTCGTCCCGCTGCCGTCGGTCGGCAGGAACTGCGGCAGCAACGACATGTAGAACACGCCGACCTTCGGGTTGAGCAGGTTGGTGGTCAGACCCGAGCGGAACGCGCCGAGCGGCCGCATGCCACCGCGCGGGCCCCGCGCCGCGTCCGAGGCCGTCTCCGCGCGGCCGCGGTCCCGCCACGACCGCCAGAGCGCGCTCGCGCCGAGCCACAGCAGGTAGGCCGCCCCCGCGTACCGGATGACGTCGTAGGCGAGCTGGGAGGCGCGCAGCAGCGCGGTCAGGCCGACCACGCTGGCCAGGCCCCAGGTGACCGAGCCCAGCGAGATCCCGCCCACCGCGGCCAGTCCCGTCCGGCGCCCGCCCAGCGCGGTCGAGCGCAGCGTGAACATCGTGTCCAGGCCGGGGCTGACCGCCATCAGCAGGGCGGCGACGACGTAGGCGGTCAGCGCCGCGCCCGTCATGCTTCCAGCTCCTCGTCGTCGAACGCGTCGTCCTCGTCGGCCCCGTCGTCATGGGCGCCGTGCGCCCCGTAACCGCCGTCGTCGAGAGGGTCGAAGCGGCGCCGTCGGCCCGACCGCAGCACCCGCGCCAGCAGCAGGTTGAAGCCGAGCGCGACCTCACGGGCGCCCGGCGTGCCCCACTGGTGGATCGGCATGCACGCGCCCTGCGCCTGCTGCACCGCCAGCCGGTCGGGCAACGCGACCGGCATGACCAGCGGCCCGAAGATCTCCCGGAGCTCGTTGATCCGGAACTGGTGCTCGTGCGAGCGCGGGCGCACCCGGTTCACCACGACGCCCAGCGGTTGCAGGTCGGGGTTGTGCCGCTCCCGCTCCGCCTGCACCGCCTCGAAGGCCCGCTGGACCCCGGAGACGGCGAACATCGTGGGCTCGGTGACCAGCAGCGCCCGGTCGGCCGCCACGAGCGCCGAGCGGGTGAGCTGCCCCAGCGACGGCGGGCAGTCCAGCAGCACGAGCTGGTAGGGGAGGTCGCCGTCGGCCGCGACCTCGTTGATCTTGGTCAGCACCTTGCCCAGCCGGCTGAGCCGGCGCAGGCCAGGGTCGGGGTCGTTGTGCCCCTCCACCTCCTCGGAGCCGACCAGGACGTCCAGGCCCTCGCCCCAGGCGCTGGGCGCCACCGCGGCCTCCAGCACCGAGCGCTTCGGGTCCTCCAGGACGTCCGACAGGCTCGCGTCGGTCTCGGCCGGTTCCAACGTCGCAGTGGCGTTGCACTGCGGGTCGAGGTCGACGACCAGGGTGCGGACGCCCCGCCGTAGCGCTGCCGAGGCCAGCCCCAGCACCACGGTCGTCTTGCCCACGCCACCCTTCAGGCTCAGCACGGCCACCGTATGCACGGCCAGCAGCCTAAGGGGAGATCGCCGGGAACCGTCCGACTCCTCACCCCTCGGTCGCGCCGCGCGGGCCTCGGGCCGGGGCGAGCCCCAGGTCGAATAGGCTTCCCGTCATGCGAACCGACGCCGTGCAGCGGGTGCTGGAGGCCGAGCTCGTCGCCGCGCGCGAGCGCCGGCACGGCGCGGACCCGCTGGTGCTCGACGTGGGTGGGGGCAGCGGGGTGTGGGCGGTGCCGCTGGCCGCCGCCGGCTGCCTGGTCACCGTGATCGACTCCAGCCCGAACGCCCTGGCGACGCTGCGGCGTCGCGCCGAGGAGGCCGGCGTGGCGGGTCGCATCGCGGCCGTGCAGGGCGACGCCGACGCGTTGACCGAGGTGGTGCCGGACGAGGGCGTCGACCTGGTCCTCGGGCACGGCGTGCTGGAGGTCGTCGACGACGCGGAGGCGGCGGTCGCCGCCCTGGCCGCGGCGGCCTGTGCCGGCGGCGCGGTGTCGGTGCTGGTGGCCAACCGGTACGCGGCGGTGCTCGGACGCGCCATGGCCGGCCGGCTGGGCGACGCGCGGCGGCTGCTCGACGACCCGAGCGGCCGGGTCGGCGCGCACGACCCGGTGCTGCGCCGCTTCGACGCCGAGGGGCTCGCCGAGCTGGTCGGCGGGGCCGGTCTCACCGTCGAGGTGCTCCAGGGGCACGGCGTGCTCCACGACCTCGTGCCCGGCGCGGTGCTGGAGGCCCCTGGCGCCGCCGAGGCGCTCGCGGACCTGGAGCTGGCGGCCGCGACCCGGTCGCCGCTGCGCGACGTCGCCAGCCGCCTGCACGCGCTGGGCCGCCGCGGCTCAGCCTGAGCCCTCGCCCGCCGCCACCGGCGCGGCGGGCGCCGCGGACACCGCGGGCGCGGGATTCCCCTCGTCCTCGGCGGCGGGGACCAGGACGATCGCCAGCGCGCCGACGAGCGCCACCGCGGCGAAGACGACGAAGTTCCACGCCGCCCCCAGTCCGGAGCCGAGCACGAGGCCGCCCACCAGCGGACCGCAGATCGCGCCCAGCCGACCGACCCCCAACGACCAGCCCAACGCCGTCGCGCGGCGCGCCGGCGCGTGGTACCGGGCCACGTAGGCGTTGATCAGGTTCTGCGTGCCGATGGTCCCGAACCCGCCCAGCGCGACCAGCACGTGCAGGACCGCCGCGGGGGGACCGGCGGCCATCAGGCCGATCGCGCCGCACGCCACCAGGAAGGCCGTCGTGATCAGGGCCTTCGAGCCGAGCCGGTCCGCGCTCCACCCGCCCGCCACCGAGCCCACGATCGACCCGACGTTGAACACCATCAGGAACGCCAGCGACGAGCCGAGGGGGTAGCCGGCGGCGCGCATGATCTGCGGCAGCCACGTGTTCACCCCGTAGACGAGGAGCAGGCCGCAGAACGACGCCGCCCAGAACGCGGTGGTGGCCAGCGCCGCCCGACCGGCGAACAGGGAGCGCACCGCCGCCCGGGGCGGCTCGGGCACGACGTCGCGCGCGACCGGCCGGGCGAGGCCGAACCGGTCCGCCACCCTGACGGCCTCCGCCAGCCGCCCGCGCGCCACGAGGTAGTCGATGGACTCGGGCAGCCAGCGCAGGGCCACGGGGACGAGCAGGAGCGCGAGCGCCCCCAGCGCGTACATCAGCCGCCACGCGTCCTGCGGGAGCACCAGGGCCAACCCGGCCGAGGCCATGCCACCCACGGCGTAACCGGAGAACACGGTGGCGTACGTGAGGTTGCGGTGGCGCGGCGGGGCGTACTCCACGGCCAACGCGCTGACCGTCGGCATCATCCCGCCCAGCCCGAGGCCGGCGAGGAACCGCAGCAGGCCGAACGTCGTCGGGTCGGGCGCGACCGCGCACAGCAGCATCGCCGCCGAGAACCAGACGACGGACAGCAGGACCGTCCGACGTCGGCCGACCAGGTCGCTGACAGTGCCGACGACCACCGCGCCGAGCAGCATCCCCACCAGCACGTAGCTGCCGATCGCGCCGGCCTGCTCCGGCGACAGCGACCACTGCCGGCTCAGGGTGGGCAGCGTCGCCCCGTAGACGACCAGGTCGTACCCGTCGAAGATCATCGCCAGGCCGCAGACGGCCACGGCGCTCAGGCACGTGCGGCCGGCCCGGCCGCCCCCGGTCACGGTCATGATCTCCTCCCGGCCGATCCTCGCAACCCGCCCCGCGACACCGCCAGGCCCGAGCCGCGCGCGGGCACGTGGCGATGGTCTCCCCGGTGCGGGGCGCGAGCGGGCGGGAGAGTCCCTGGTGGAGGAGGATCGTCGGGGACCGGACGTACACTGCACCACGCGTCGAACGGGCGTTCGAGGGTGTCGGGGAGTGGTCGGAGTGGGGCGCAGCGGCGACCTGCCCAGGGCCTTGCGGCCGGCGCCGGGGGATCCACCGCCCGACGACACCGGCTGCGTCATCCTGCACGTGGACATGGACGCCTTCTACGCGTCCGTCGAGGTCCGCGACCGGCCCGAGCTGCGGGACCGGCCCGTGGTCGTCGGCGGGGTCGGGCCGCGCGGGGTGGTCTCCTCGGCCAACTACGCGGCCAGGGCCTTCGGCGTCCGCTCGGCGATGCCCACCGCCCACGCGCGCCGGCTGTGCCCGCACGCCGTCTACCTCCCTCCGGACTTCCGGCGCTACCAGGAGGTCTCCCGCGGCGTCATGGCGATCTTCGGGGAGATCACACCCCTGGTGGAGCCGCTGAGCCTGGACGAGGCGTTCCTGGACGTCGCGGGGGCGCTGCGGCGCATGGGCGCCACGCCGGCCGGCGTCGCCGCCACGATCAGGGCCAGGGTGGCGGCCGAGCACGGCATCACCTGCTCCGTCGGCGTCGCGTCGACCAAGTTCGTCGCCAAGCTCGCCTCCGGCATGGCCAAGCCGGACGGGATGCTTGTCGTGCCCGCCGACCGGGTCCTCGACCTGCTGCACCCGCTGCCCGTCTCGGCGTTGTGGGGCGTCGGCGCGCGCACGGCCGAGCAACTGCGGCGGGTCGGCCTGGAGACGGTCGCGGACGTCGCCCGCTGCCCCCTGCCCCGGTTGCGACGGGTGATCGGCGTCGCCGCCGCGGAGCACCTGCACGCGCTGGCGAACGGCCGGGACGACCGCCGGGTGGTCCCCGACGCGGCGGAGAAGTCGGTCGGCGCGGAGGAGACGTTCGACACGGACCTGTACGACCGGGCGACGCTGCGCCGTGAACTGCTCCGGCTCGCCGAGCGCACGGCCGCCGCGCTGCGGGGGCGCGGGCTGCGCGGCCGCACTGTCTCGATCAAGGTCCGGTTCGCCGACTTCACCACGATCACGCGGTCGCGGACCCTGGCCGTGCCGACGGACGTGGCCCGCGAGGTGTACGCCACGGCGAAAGACCTGTTCGACAACCATGTGCCCGAGGGAGGGATCAGGCTCGTGGGCGTGCGGGTGGAGCAGTTGCTCGACGCCACGCGCGCCGTCGAGCAGCTCACCTTCGACGCGCCGGAGCGGGGGTGGCGGGACGCGGAACGCGCCGCGGACGTCGCCAGGACGAAGTTCGGCCTTTCGGCGGTACGGCCCGCCTCCTTGCTGCCCCGAGAGGGTGGAGTGGGCAACAGCGCGAAACGTGAGGGTGGGACCGGGTAGTCGCCGCGCCGCGCGGATCGTATCCTCGACGGTGACGCCCCCAAGGCGGGGTGCCCGCCGGGTCCGGCGGCAACCGTGATCACCCGGCGCCCGCGACCGCTGTGCCGGAGGAGGAGCCATGCCACTCTCCGAGCACGAGCAGCGACTGCTCGAGCAGATCGAGCGCGCGCTCTACGCCGAGGACCCGAAGTTCGCATCGACCGTGCGCGGCGCCCAGCTCCACCGGCCGTCGCGGCGTCGACGTCTCCAGGGTGTCGCGCTGTTCGTGTTGGGCCTGGTGTTGCTGGTGCTCGGGGTGGCGCTGCCCGTGCAGCTCGCCGACATCCCGGTCATCAGCGTGCTGGGCTTCCTGGTGATGTTCGGCGGCGCCGTGTTCACGCTCACCGCGCTGGGGCGCGGCGAGCCGGCGCCCGACGACGACGCCCCCGCGGAGGCCGCGAAGCCACGGCGGGGAAGCTCCTTCGCCCAACGGATGGAGGAGCGCTTCCGCCGTCGCTTCGAGGACGACCAGTAGGTCGGGACAGCGACGGGCGTGTCCGGGTTTCCCCGGCACGCCCGTTTTGTCATGTCCGTGTTTCGTCGTCCGTGTTTCGTCGTGCTCGGTTCTCCCGCCCGAGGCTCTGGACACGGTCGGGCTCGGAGGCGGGCCGGTGTCGCTCTCGGCGTCGCCCTCTGGCGGTGGTGCCCCTCGTGGTGATCTCGCGGGGATGCGGTGGCGGCGAACCTTCCAGTGGACCACGGTCGACAGACATTCCTGTCTGGTCTCACCCTTCTGAGGCCCGAGTTATCCACATCCCCCGGAGTTGTCCCCAGCGGGCGGTGTTCAGGTTCTCGGGCGGGGTTTCGGCCGATAGGCTGGAGCGGGGCTCGCCCCCCAGGGCGGGTGGGGGCTGACCTGGGGGAGGGTGGGGCGCGGGAGTTCGTTGGTGGCGAGAGGAGCCCACGTCCAGCCACTCTGGACGGACCTCGTGCCGTCCGCGCTCGCCGGTGCCTCCACAGCCGACTCTCCGTTGTCCCCCGAGGACCGCGAACGCCGTGCGCCGCGGTCCCCAGGAGACGTCCTCAGGCGACGACAGACAGGTGCCGCCCGGCGTGACCTGACGGTCAGCCGTCGTTCGGCCGCCCGCGGGGACGCAGGACCGAACGGGGCAGGATCTTCGCCCGCAGCGCCAGGGGCGCGTTGCGGCGCAGGCTCTCCCGCACCTCGCCCACCGCCGCGGGCAGCTCCTGGCCGCTGGACGGCTGCCCGCCGTACCAGTCCCGCTCCACCGTCGTGATCACCACGCGCAGCGCGCGTTGACCCGCCTCGTCCAGGCGGTGCTCGCGGGCCAGCTTCCGCGCCGCGCCCCGCACGGTGTCGCTGCCCGACACCGCAGCGCCCCGGTCCCAGGACTCGGCGAGCAGCTCCTGCCACGCCGCCTCGGTCGCGCCGGGCCCACCCGCCGCCACCGCCCCCAGCCGGGCCCGGCGTTGCGCGTCGCGCAGCACCGAAGGCAGGGCGCCCAGCGCGAGCGCGACCAGCAGCGCCGTGAGCAGGGACCAGACGAACACCGGTGGCCACCAGGACGCCGGGGCGAGCCCGGCCAGCGCCGCGAAGACCAGCAGCGCCCCGCCGAGCGCCCAGCTCGCCGGTCCGCCGGCGCGGGCGCTGACCACGGTCGGCGAGCCCGTCGCGCTCCCGGCTCTCGTCCCGCGCGCCGCCCTCGTCGCGACGACGGCGAGCACGACCGGCAACAGCAGGGCGAGGGCGCCGAGGACGCCGAGGAGACCGCTCAGGGAGTACCGCACCGGGGGCGGCGGCGCCGAGACCGCGGCCCGGTCTCCGGCCCGCTGGCCGACGGGGCCCGGGGTCGCGCTCGGCCGCGCCCCGGCCGTGCCGCTCGGGGCGGCGCTCGACGTCGGCGCGGCGCCGGTCGTGGTCGGGGCGGGCGTGCCGCTGGTCGTCGGCGCCCCGGTGCCCAGGTGGGGCGGCGTCGCCCTGCGGTCGTTGTCCAGCGGGGTGGGGTCGAACATGGTCCACCCCTGGCCGGGGAAGTAGACCTCCACCCACGCGTGCGCGTCGTCGGTGGTGATCACCCGGTGGTCGCCGGCGCTCGTGCCCGCGGTGAAGCCGACCGCCACCCTGCTCGGCACGTCGAGCGCCCGGAGCATCACCGCCATCGCCGAGGCGTACTGCTCGCAGTAGCCGGCCCGGCCGTGGAAGAGGAAGTCCGTCAAGGCGTCGCCGCCGACGCCCGCGGTCTGGAGGCTGTACCGGAACCCGTTGGCCGGGGTGACGAAATAGTCCTGGAGCGCGAGGGCCTTGTCGAAGTCCGAACGGGCGTCGAGCGTGATCCGGCGGGCGAGGTCGACGACCTTCTGGTCGACCTCGGGCCGCTCGACGTAGGCGGGGTCCACCGAGGTCGCGCCGGAGGGCAGACCCCGGAGCTGCTCCGGGCTGGGGTTGGTGAGCACCGCCTGCTCGACGTACCGCTCGGGCCGCTGGTTGCGCTGCGAGAACACCGCCCCGGCCGTGCTGTCGTAACGCCAGGACCCGTCCAGCTCCGGCAGGGCCAGCGGCACGCCGTACACCGGGAGCCAGTAGTCCCGGTACCCCAGCGGCTCGATGTCCACCGCCACGACCCGGCTGCCCGGCGGGCGGGGCTCCCTGGCGGGCAGCGCGCCGCGCACCGGAACGCCCTCCCCGACCCCGTCCAGGACCCACCCCCTGCCCGGCTCGAACCGGCGCAGCGTCATGGCCCGCAGGTACCGGCTCTCGTCCAGCCCCCGCACCCGGAACAGCTCGACCCGTCGCCCGCGGTCGAGCTGGCCGCGCAGCGACGTGAACGGCTGGAGCCCGATCCCGGTCGACCCGTCCCCGCCGCCCTCCGCGTCCGCGCCGGGCAGGCGCCCCGCGGTGCCGACGAACGTCATGCTGGACCCGACGAGCAGGGCGACCACCACGGAGAGACCGCCGATCGCCGTCGCCGTCGGCGCCACGCCGGACCGCCCACCGCCGGAGGCGCCGACGCGTCCCCGCCACTCCTGGTGGCGGTGCTGGCCGTCCGCGGCGAGCAGCACCGCGAAGCCGAGGGCGCCGAGCACGAAGGACCACCACGGCAGCAGCTCGTCGGCCAGCGAGGCGGGCACGGCGAACACGCACAGCAGCACCAGGCCGGAGGCCGCCGGCGCCTCCGCCTCCACCGCGAGGGTGTCCACCACGATCGCCACGAGCCCGACGGCGACGGTGACCAGGCACATCATCGCCGGGGTCGAGGCCACCGGCGGCACACCCGTCCGCACCTGCTCCACGGACTGGCGCAGCAGTTCCTGGAGCTCCCCGGCGACGGCGGGGCTCGGCAGCACGACGAGAACGGCGTGCTGCGCGAACAGACCGGTCAGCAGGCAGCACAACGCGACCATCTGGCCCACCGCGACCCCGAGGGCGGGCAGCCGGAGCGCGCGCAGGGCCATGCCGCTGGCCGCGACCACGGCGGCCGCCACGGTGACGAACGCCAGCCACTGGCCGCCGGCGAGCACCCCGGACAACGCGGTCGCGGCGCCCACGACCGCCGCGGCGGCGGCCACCGGCGCGAGCGGGATCCGCGCGCCGCGGCGTCGCGCGCCGTCGCTCATCACGTCCTCCCCCCGGGGCTGGCCGCCATCTCCGGCGACACCGCGCTCGGCCGGCACAGCTCGCTCCACACGGCCGCCATCGTGGTGTCGACCCTGGCGACCGCCACCCGCCATCCCGCGCCCCGCAACAGGCGCGCCGCCTCCTCGGGAGCGGGAGCCTTCTCCTCGCCGCCGGTGGCCCATCCCGCCACGTCGACCAGGACGGCCAGGCTGCGCGCGCCGCGCGGACGCCAACGGATCAGCTCGGCCGCGGCGGCCGGCGTGGTCGCGCCCAGCACGGCGACCAGCTCGTGGCCGCCGCCGGGATCGCTGCCGCAGGCCATCTCCCGCCCGTGGGAGGGGGTCAGCCCGGCGAGCGCGTCCAGCACCACGTCCCCGACGTGCCCGCCGTTGGCCGAGGTCCCGGCCAGCACGGCTCCGGTCTCGGTCACCAGCCGCACGTCGTGGCCGTGCCGTTGCAGGTGTAGGCAGACGCTCGCGGTGAGGGAGATCGCCCACTCCAGGCTGGAGGTCGGGCCGTTGCCGCGGTGGGCGGCGCTGCGGCGGTCCAGCAGCACGGTGGTGCCGCCGCGCCACGGCCGCTCCTCGACCCGCACCATCAGCTCGTCGCGCCGGGCGGTCGAACGCCAGTGCACCTTGCGCATGTCGTCGCCCTGCCGCCACGGCCGGACCACCGCGTCGTCCTCGCCCTGCCCGCTGCGCATCCGCAGCGAGCCGTCCTCGCCCGCGCCCAGGCCGGAGCCGGTGGGCACCCCGCTGAGCGGCACCACCCTGGGCACCACGGTCAACCGACCGTGCCCGGCGAGTTCGCGTTCGAACTCGGCCAGGCCGAACGGGTCGGTGACCCTGGCCATCAGCGGGCCGACGTGGTGCACGCCCCGCTGCACGGGCCGCAGGGGATAGGTGAGGACAGTCGTCTCGTTCCTGGGCAGCCGCTCGACCACGAAGCGGGGGCGTCCGCCCAGCGCGTACGGCACACCGTCCTCCAGCAACAGGCCGCCGGCGGGCACGCGCCCCGCGCTGCGCAGCTCCAGCCGCACCTCGGCGTCCGCGCCCACCGCGACCCTGCCGGGCACCAGCGCGCGAGCCGCCAGCAACCGGACCTGCGCGCCGGCGGCCAACGCGGTGGCCAGCACCGGCAGCATCACCAGGAACACCGCGACGCGCAGCAGGTCCCGCTCGTCGAGCACCAGGGAGCACAACGCGGCGGCGATGCCGGCGGCGAGCAGGCACCGCCCGCGGGTGGTCAGACCGGACAGCGCGCGCCGCACCTAGGGCGTCCTCGGGCGCGCGGAGTGGCTCGCGGAGCCCGCGCCCCGCAGGTCCCGCAGCCACTCGGAGGGCTCGGTGGGCCGCTGGGCCCCCGGCCCCTGCGGCACCGGGACCTGGTGCACCAGGCCGCGGACGAGGTCGGCGGGGGAGCGGCGGGCCGCCTGCGCCTCGGGGGTGAGGACGAGCCGGTGCGCCAGGACCGGGACGGCCACCGCCTGCACGTCGTCGGGCACCACGAAGTCCCTGCCGGCCAGGGCCGCGTGCGCCCGCGCCGCCTGGACGAGCTGCAACGTGGCCCTGGGCGAGGCCCCCAGCCGCAGCTCGGGGAGCCGGCGGGTGGCCGAGACCAGTTCGACGGCGTAGCGCCGGACGTCCTTGGACATCAGCACCCGGCGCACCGTGGACAGCAACGCCCGCACCTGCGCGGCGTCGGACACCGGCCGCAGCTCGGCGAGCGGGTCCCTGCCGGCGTGCCCGTCCACCATCGCCAGCTCGGCCTGCGGGTCGGGGTAGCCGACCGAGACCCGGGCGGTGAACCGGTCGCGCTGGGCCTCGGGCAGCGCGTAGGTGCCCTCCATCTCCACCGGGTTCTGGGTGGCGATGACCATGAACGGCGCGTGCAGCGGGTGGGTCCGCCCGTCCACCGTGACCTGGCGCTCCTCCATGCACTCCAGCAGCGCCGACTGGGTCTTGGGCGAGGCCCGGTTGATCTCGTCGCCGACCACGATGTTCGCGAAGACCGGTCCTGGCCGGAACTCGAACTCGTTGTCCTGCCGGTTGAAGATGGAGACCCCGGTGATGTCGCTGGGCAGCAGGTCGGGGGTGAACTGGATCCGGCTGACCGAGCAGTCGATCGACCGCGCGAGCGCCTTGGCCAGCGAGGTCTTGCCCACGCCCGGCACGTCCTCCACCAGCAGGTGCCCCTCGGCCAGCAGGGTCACGAGCGCGATCCGCACCACGTCGGGCTTGCCCACGAGGACCCGCTCCACGTTGGCGGCGATCCGCTGCACGGCGGAGTGCAGCTCGGCGAGCTCGGCCTCGCCGGGATGGCCCTCGGCCGGCCGCCGGCCGTTGCCGCCGGGCCCCTGGGGTGCGGCGGGCGGGAAACCTGACGTCACGCGTCCTCCTGTGCTGCGGCGCCCGCCCTCGCCCCACCGGTCGGCCCGCGCGGGCGCGCGGAACTCGCGGTCACCTCGGGCAGCGTGCCGAGAAGTCTGTCAAACCACGGCGAGACGTCCCACGGTTCGGCCGAGCCACCGGAGCCTCCCCGCCGGGGACGCCTCGTTCCCCACCTTCCCCCACGGTCGGCCCCGCGTGCCAGCAACGCTGGTCGGCGGCCCCGACGGCGGCCGGTCGGGCGCGGGCCGCGCGGGCGCGGCGAGGCCCGCCGAGCGGCCCCGCGGGGGCTGCTCCTGGCCGGTCCGCGTCGGCGGCGGCGTCGGGCCCTCCCCACCGCACCCCACTCGGGCCCCACCGCGCTGAGCTGCGGAAACGTCGACCTGATCGGGCGGTTGTGGCCGCCGTTCCCGTTGACTGTGGTGAAAAGTGGGGTACTGTGGCGGGCGGTGGGGCAGACGGGGGTCCCGCCGGCCGATACGGGTTCGGGAGGGGGCCTGGCTCGGTTGGGGAGGTGGGAGCCGTGTTCCTCGGCACCCACACCCCGAGGCTCGACGACAAGGGTCGGTTGACCCTGCCGGCCAAGTACCGGGACGCGCTCGCAGGGGGGTTGATGGTCACCAAGGGCCAGGACCACTGCCTGTACGTGTTCCCGCGCGCCGAGTTCGAGCAGATGGCCCGCAAGGTCGCCGAGGCCCCCCTCACCAACGAGGCGGTTCGCGCCTTCCAGCGTTACCTGTTCGCCGGCACCGACGAGCAACGGCCGGACGGGCAGGGCCGGATCACGATCGTTCCCGAGCTGCGGCGCTACGCCGGGCTGACCAAGGAGTGCGTGGTCATCGGGGCGATCACCCGGTTGGAGATCTGGGACGCCGCCGCGTGGCAGCGCTACCTCGGAGAACACGAGGAGAGCTACGCGCGGGCGCGGGAGGAGGTGCTGCCCGGGATCTTCTGACCGGGTCGGCGCGCGGCGACGGCGTCGCGTGCGCGGCGGGTGAGGTCGTTCTCCGTCCCTCCCGACTGCCGAGGTGGTCGAGGGGAGGCGTTCGTCGAGGACGGGCGTGGACGTCGTTGGTCCTCCACGTCGGTGTCGGCGGACGTCGTGAACGGGAGGGATCTCGCCGGTCGGACGGCTCGGGTGTCGTTCGGCCTCGGTCCGCTCGGCGGGCCGCGCTCCTCGGATTCCCGGGTGCCGCGCAGGCGGCTCCCACCCGGTCCCCGCCCTGCGGCGACCAGCCAGCGGTGACCCGCCCCGCGCTCCGGCGCGGAGGGGAGAAGCCCTGGCGGTCCAGCAACAGGGACGGTGGGCGGGACGGCCACCGGGTGATCCTGGGCGCGACGGTCCACCGGCCCTGGCGCACCTTCCCCGGCGCCAGGTCCGACGAGCGGGCGGGGACCCGACGACATCCGGGACGCGCTCCGAGGCGCACCGCCTCGCCGAGGCCACCGCTCCTCGAGGCCACCGCTCCGCGAGGTCTCCGGTCCTCGAAGTCTCCGCTCTCCGAGGTCCGCGAGGTCTCCGAGGCCGCCGTCTCTCCGACGTCGCCGCCTCACCCACACCGACCCGTCGAGCGCGGCGACGAGGGCAGGCCCCGACGCGCGGCCGGGGGACGAGGGGCGGGGGAGGCCCGGACAGGCGGGCCGCGCGAGCGACGGCGCCCGGCGCGCGCGACAGAGCGCCCAACGGAACGGAAGCCCCCTGACACTGAGAGCCCTCACACCGAGAGCCCCTCACACTGAGCGCACAGGGTGGAGCGGTGGAGCACGACCCGGAGCGAGGACATCCCGGCGGCCCGGCGTCGCCCCCTTCTGACCGGCGGGCCCCGGGCGACCAGGGCCGGCGGTCAGCCGGCCCCTCCTGGACACCCGTCCCCACGGGCTCGTCGCGTTTCCCCACCTCGTGGCGCTCTCCTCACCCGACACCGCCCGTCCGCGCGCGACGGGTGGCCCGTCCTTCACCGGATTCCGCCCCCGGACGCGCGGCATGCCCGTACTGTGCTGCCCCGGTGGCACGGTCGGGCGACCCGGCGCCGGCCCGGTCCCGGTGGAGATCACAGAGAGGAACGACCCGCCGAGCCAACGGCCGGCGGGTTTCGGACGTCCGAGGAACGGGGTACGCACCACCGCCCTGACCGCACCACCGGACGACGGCGGACGACGGCCCGCTCGGACCTCCGACGACCCGCCGTGACGCGGGACGGCGGAGACGGGGCGGCAGGGCGTCCGGCGACGCCCAACGAACACGCAGAACGAGAGAACGCAGTGAGGTCCCCGGCGCCGGCAGCGCCGCGCCGTCGGGGGCGGGACGAGGACCGGGGGCCGACCCCCGGGGAGGAGACCGTGATGGCGCCGGCTCGGGTGACCCGCGACGGGGACGAGCCCCGGCACGTCCCAGTGCTGTTGGACCGGGTGCTGGACCTGCTCGAACCCGCGCTGGCCGGCGGGCCGGCGGTCTGCGTGGACGCCACGCTGGGCCTGGGCGGCCACACCGAGGCGCTGC
Organism: Streptoalloteichus tenebrarius; assembly: GCF_024171885.1. Taxonomy (GTDB): domain Bacteria; phylum Actinomycetota; class Actinomycetes; order Mycobacteriales; family Pseudonocardiaceae; genus Streptoalloteichus; species Streptoalloteichus tenebrarius. Next base: position 322,700 of record NZ_JAMTCP010000002.1, read on the forward strand.
TCACCCGCTTCCCCGAGCTGACCGTGGTCGGCCTCGACCGCGACCCCCACGCGCTGGAGCTGTCCGCCCGGCGCCTGGCCCCGTTCGGCGACAGGGCCCGGCTCGTGCACGCCGTCTACGACGAGCTGCCCTCGGCCCTGGCCGACCTCGGCATCCCCGAGGTGCGGGGCGTGCTGTTCGACCTCGGCGTCTCCTCGATGCAGCTCGACGAGGCCGAGCGCGGCTTCGCCTACGCCCAGGACGCCCCGCTGGACATGCGGATGGACCCGACCAGGGGGATCACGGCCGCCGAGGTGCTCAACAGCTACTCGGCGGCGGAGCTGACCCGGATCCTGCGCGACTACGGCGAGGAGCGGTTCGCCTCGCGCATCGCCGCGGCCATCGTCAGGGAACGGCAGAAGGAGCCGTTCCGCGACAGCGCCCGCCTGGTGCGGCTGCTGTACGACGTCGTGCCCGCCGCGAGCCAGCGCACGGGCGGCCACCCCGCGAAGCGGACCTTCCAGGCCCTGCGCATCGAGGTCAACGGCGAGCTGGAGGTCCTGCGGCGCGCGTTGCCGGCCGCGCTGGACGCGCTGGCCGTCGGCGGCCGCATCGTCGTGTTGTCCTACCACTCGCTGGAGGACCGGATGGTCAAGCGAGCCCTCGCCGAGCGGTCCACCTCCCGCACCCCGCCGGGCCTGCCGGTGGAGCTGCCAGGACACGGCCCGCAGTTCCGTCTCCTGGTGCGGGGCTCGGAACCGGCCAGCGACGAGGAGATCGCGGCCAACCCGAGAGCCTCCTCGGTGCGGCTCCGCGCGGCGGAACGGCTCGGGGAGGACACGTGACGGCGCCGGCACGCGTCCCCGACCCCGGCGCGCGAGGGCGCGCGGGCGCCCGCGACCGCGCCCAGGACCGGACCGGCCAGCGCGGCGGCGCCAAGCGGACGGGACAGCGCGCCGGCGCCCGACGGGGCCAGGCCCGCCGCGTGCCGCTGAGCCGGCGGTGGTTGCGGGTGGTGCCGCCGGGAGCGGCGGGCGTGGTGCCCAGGGCACCGTTCGTGTTGCTGGTGATGAGCCTGCTCGCGGCCGGCCTGCTGGCCAGTCTGTGGCTGTCCACCGCGGCCGGCGCGTACTCCTACCGGTTGGAGAACACCCAGCGCGAGGCGCGGGACCTGGCCGAGCAGGCCGAGCAGCTCCGCAGGGAGGTCGCCCAGCGGGAGTCGGCGCCCGACGTGGCGCGCCGGGCCGGGGAGCTGGGCATGGTGCCCGCGCCGGATCCCGCCTGGCTCGTGGTCCGGCCGGACGGCTCGGTGGAGGTGCGCGGCGAGCCGAAACCGGCCACCTCGCCCCCGCCCCCCTCGTCCAGCTCGCCGACGCCGCCGGCGTCCCCGCCGCCGCCGGCGCCGGGCGCCACCCCGCCACCGCCGGCGAACCCCGGCCAGCAGGGACAACAGGGGCAGCAGGGTCAGCAGGGCCAGCCGACGCCGAACGGCCAGAACCAGGGAGGTGGATGATGCAGCGGGCGAACGGACCGGCACCACGTCGTCGTCCCGTGCGGGGCGTGCGCACCGCGCGTCCCCCGGCCGGCTCGGGGCACCACCGCCGCCGGCTCGTGGTCGGGCGGACGCTGCTGGTGGTGGCGTTGCTGCTCGCCGGGGTGAAGCTCGTGCAGGTGCAGGGCCTGGAGGCCGACGCCCTGTCGCAGAAGTCCCAGCAGCAGCGGCTGACCACGAAGAAGATCCCGGCCCGCCGCGGCGCGATCACCGACAGGGAGGGCCGCCAGCTCGCCCTCAGCGAGGAGCGCCGCGCCCTCTACGTGCTGCCGAAGCAGCTCAGGGAGGAGTGGGACAAGCCGGAGACGATCGAGCGGACCAAGCTCAACGCCGACCGCCGCACCGAGCAGATCGCCAAGGGCATGCACGAGGTCCTCGGCGACGAGTTCCCCGAGCAGGAGCTGCTGGCCAAGCTGCGCAGCGACAGGAGCTTCCTCTACCTCGCCGACTCGGTCCGGCCGGAGCAGGCCCGGCAGATCCGCGAGGGCCTGAAGTTCCGCGAGATCGGCGAGGAGTACCGCGAGGTCCGGCAGTACCCGGGCGCCGAGCCGGCCAGCAACATCATCGGCCTCGCCAACTGGCGGATGGACAACCCCAACGACCAGAAGGTCCGCGGCCTGCTCGGCCTGGAGAACCTCCAGGACCCCCTGCTCGCCGGCAGGGACGGCCGTCGCGTCGTCGAGACCGCGCTGAACAACGACGACATGGTCATCCCGGGCACCGAGCGCCAGCTCGAGCCGGCCACGCCGGGGTCGACGCTGGAGCTGACCATCGACTCGGACGTGCAGTACCAGGTGCAGCGGATGCTGGCCGACTACGTCCGCAAGTCCGGGGCGAAGAACGGCAGCGCGGTCGTGCTGGACGCGCACACCGGCGAGGTGTACGCGCTGGCCAACGACAAGACCTTCGACCCGAACGACCCGGACATCCTCAAGAAGCTCAGCAACGACGACCCCCGCCTCGGCAACCCCGCGGTGTCCTCCCCGTTCGAGCCGGGCTCGGTGAACAAGGTGGTCACGGCGGCGGCCGGCGTCGAGTACGGCCTGGTGCGGCCGGACACCGTCCTGGACGTGCCGGGGGCCATCCAGGTCGCCGACCGGCAGATCAGGGACGCCTGGGCCCACGGTCCGATGCGCATGACCTTCACCGGCGTGCTGGCCAAGTCCTCGAACGTGGGGACGATCAAGGTGGCGCAGCAGGTCGGCGAGGAGCGGTTCGCCGAGATGCTGCGCCGGTTCGGGCTGGGCCAGGCCACCGGCGTGGGCCTGCCGGGGGAGAGCGCCGGGGTGGTGCCCGCCCGGCAGCAGTGGTCGGGCAGCACGTTCGGCAACCTCCCGATCGGCCAGGGCCTGTCGATGACCGTCCTCCAGATGGCCGGGATGTACCAGGCGATCGCCAACGACGGCGTGCGCGTGCCGCCCCGGATCATCCGGGCGGAGATCGGCCCGGACGGCCAGCGCAAGGAGACGAAGCGACCCGACGGCGTGAAGGTCGTCAGCCCCGAGACGGCCCGCACCGTGCGGGACATGCTGCGGGCGGTGGTGCAGGACGCGCCGGGCCAGCGCGGCACCGGCCCGCAGGCGGCGCTGGAGGGCTACCAGATCTCCGGCAAGACCGGCACCGCGCAGCAGGTGGACAAGACGTGCGCCTGCTACAGCACCTCGCAGCACTGGATCACGTTCGCGGGCATCCTGCCGGCCAACGCCCCCCGTTTCGTGGTCGGCCTGATGCTGGACGCGCCCACCGGGACGCCCTACAGCGAGTCGGCGGCGCCGCTGTTCCACGACATCGCCTCGTACCTGGCGCAGCGCTTCCAGATCCCCACCTCGGAGCCGGGGCCGGTGCAACAGCTCGTCGTGGGCTGAGCCGGGCCCGGCTCCGGGCTCCGGCCCGACCGGCGAAGATAAAGGATCGATAACAACCACCACCCCGTCGGCGCGGTGGCATGGGCGCGTGCCCGGCCCGGTCGCGCCGACCTGCGTCGATGGAGGGAGGTGTGCGGCACCGGTGGCGGCGGTCACGCGCCGTGCGCCGGTAGCCTTCCGCGACGTGCCCCCCGTCCTGTCTGGCAAGGTCGCGCCTGCCCCGCCCCGCCCGTCGCACGTCACCCCGACCGCCGTCGCCGAACTCGCCCGGCTGGCGGACGCGCGGGTGGTGAGCCAGGGCCCCGACGCCCCGGCGACGCCGGTGACCGGGGTGACGCTGCGCGCCCAGAACACGCGTCCCGGCGACCTCTACGCCGCCCTGCCCGGCGCCAGGGCGCACGGCGCCGACTTCGCCGACCAGGCGTTGGCCGCCGGCGCCGTCGCCGTCCTCACCGACGAGGCCGGCGCGGCCCGCCCCGCGCTGCGCGAGGCCCCCCCGGTCAGGGACGGCCGGGTCCCGGTGCTGGTGTGCGCCGACCCCAGGGCCGTGGTCGGTGGGCTCGCCGCGCACGTCTACGGCAACCCGTCCTCCCGGCTGAGGGTGCTGGGCGTGACCGGCACCTCGGGCAAGACGACCACGACCTACCTGCTGGAGGGCGCGCTGCGCGCCGCCGGCCACACCACGGGCCTGGTCGGCACGGTGGAGACCCGCATCGCCGGCGAGCGCATGGAGAGCGCCTTCACCACGCCGGAGGCCCCCGACCTCCAGGCGTTGTTCGCGTCCATGGTGGAGCGTGGCGTCAGCCACGTGGCCATGGAGGTGTCCAGCCACGCGCTGGCGCTGGGCCGGGTCGCCGGCACCCGCTTCGCGGTTGGCGCGTTCACCAACCTCTCCCAGGACCACCTGGACTTCCACCGCGACCTGGAGGACTACTTCGCCGCCAAGGCGAAGCTGTTCGACGGCCGGTCCGAGCGCGAGGTGGTGTGCGTGGACGGGGAGTGGGGCCGCCGGCTGGTCCGCCCCCACACGATCACCGTGTCCACTGTGGCGGGTCAGGACGCCGGGTGGACGGCGGTGGACGTCGTCTCCCACGCCACGGGCGCCCAGTCCTTCACCGCGGTCGGCCCCGACGGCCGGCGCACGCCGGTCGAGGTGCGGCTGCCGGGGACCTTCAACGTCGCCAACGCCCTGCTGGCGCTGGCCTGCGCGCACGCGGTGGGCGTCGACCCCGCCGACGCCGCGCGTGGACTGTCCGAAGTGGACGTCCCAGGGCGGATGGAGCGGGTGGACCTCGGCCAGGACTTCACCGCGGTCGTGGACTACTCGCACAAGCCGGCCGCGGTCGCCGCGGTGCTCGACGCCGTGCGGGCCCAGCGGGAGCGGGCCGGCCGACCCGGTCGTGTGATCATTGTGCTGGGTTGCGGGGGTGACCGCGACACGGCCAAGCGGCCCCTGATGGGCAGGGTCGCGGCGAGCGGGGCCGACCTGCTGGTGGTCACCGACGACAACCCGCGCGGCGAGGACCCGGCGGCGATCAGGGCCGCCATGCTCGCCGGCGCGCTGGAGCTGCCCGCGACCGACCGGGGCGAGGTCGTCGAGATCGGCGACCGCCGGGAGGCCATCGCGGAGGCGGTGCGGCGCGCCCGCCCCGGTGACGTGGTCGTCGTCGCGGGCAAGGGACACGAGACCGGTCAGGAGGTCGCAGGAGTGGTGCATCCGTTCTCCGATCGCGCCGTGCTCGCCGAGGCCGTCAGGGCCCGGCTGGGCGGCGCGCCGCGGTCCGGCGGGGAGGGCGCGTGATCGAGCTCAGCCTCGCCGAGATCGCCGCGGTGGTCGGCGGCCGCCTGCACCGGGCGGACGGGACGGAGAAGGTCGTCGGCGCCGTCGAGTTCGACTCCAGGAAGGTGACGCCGGGTGGCCTGTTCGTCGCGGTGCCCGGGGAGCGGGTGGACGGGCACGACTTCGCCGCCGCGGCGGTCGCCGCCGGCGCGGCCGGCGTGCTGGCCGGCCGCGAGGTCGACGCCCCCTCGGTGATCGTGCCGCCGGTGGCCGCCGGTTCCGACCGGTCCTACGTGCTCGCCGGCGACCGGGACGGCTCGGGGGCCGCGGTGCTGGCCGCGCTGGCGGCGCTGGCCCGCCACGTCGTCGACCGGCTGACCGCCTCCGGCCTGGCCGTGGTCGGGGTGACCGGCTCGTCCGGCAAGACCTCGACCAAGGACCTCATCGCCCGCCTGCTCGCGCCGCTGGGCCCCACCGTCGCCCCGCCCGGCTCGTTCAACAACGAGCTGGGGCACCCGTGGACGGCCCTGCGCGCCGACGAGCACACCCGGCACCTCGTGCTGGAGCTGTCCGCCCGCGGCGTCGGCCACGTCGCCGCGCTGTGCCGGACCGCCCCGCCGAGGATCGGCGCGGTCCTCAACATCGGCTCGGCGCACCTGGGCGAGTTCGGCTCGCGCGAGGCGATCGCCCAGGCCAAGGGCGAGCTGGTCGAGGCGCTGCCGTCGGCCGAGGCGGGCGGGGTCGCGGTGCTCAACGCCGACGACCCGCTGGTGTCCGCCATGGCCGCGCGGACGTCGGCCAGGGTGGTGCGCTTCGGGCAGTCCGCCGACGCCGACGTGCGGGCCGAGGACGTCGAGCTGGACGAGCTGGGCCGGCCCGGCTTCGAGCTGGTCACCCCGGTCGGCAGGACCAGGGTGCGGCTCGGCCTGCACGGCGAGCACCAGGTCGGCAACGCGCTGGCCGCCGTCGCGGTGGCGTTGGAGTTGGGCGCGGACCTGGAGCGGGTCGCCGAGGAGCTGGCCGCCGCCCGCCCCGCCTCGCGCTGGCGGATGGAGGTCACCGAGCGCCCCGACGGGGTGGTCGTGGTCAACGACGCCTACAACGCCAACCCCGAGTCGGTGCGCGCCGCGCTCAAGACGCTGGTCGCCATGGCCAGGGGGCGCCGGAGCTGGGCCGTGCTGGGCCCGATGGCCGAGCTGGGCGAGCGCAGCGCCGCCGAGCACGACGAGATCGGCCGGCTCGCGGTGCGGTTCAACGTCAGCCGGCTGGTCGTGGTCGGCGAGCAGGCGCGCCCGATGCACCAGGGCGCGTGCTGGGAAGGGTCCTGGGGAGAGGAGTCGGTTCTGGTGCCCGACGTCGAGGCGGCCGTCGCGCTGCTGCGCGCCGAGCTGCGACCGGGTGACGTCGTCCTGGTGAAGGCCTCCCGCGCCGCCGGGTTGGAGCGGGTCGCGCGGGACCTGCTGGCCGGGACGGAGGGGGCCGAGTGAAGGACATCCTCGTCGCGGCCGCGGTCGCGCTGGTCGTCTCCATCCTGCTCACCCCGTACCTGATCAAGGTGTTCAGCCGCCAGGGCTTCGGGCAGGAGATCAGGGAGGAGGCGCCGGAGGGCCACAAGAGCAAGCGGGGCACGCCCACCATGGGTGGCGTGGCGATCCTGCTCGCCATGTGGGCCGGCTACGCGGCCACCCACCTCACGGTGTCCAAGCAGGGGCCGACCGCCTCCGGCCTGCTGGTGCTGATGCTGACCTCGGCGCTGGGCCTGGTCGGCTTCCTCGACGACTTCATCAAGATCCGCAAGCAGCGCAACCTCGGCCTGAACAAGACGGCGAAGCTGGTCGGCCAGTTCGCGGCCGCGGTGATCTTCGCGATCCTGGTGATCCGGTTCCCCGACGAGCGGGACCTGACCCCGGCCTCCACGCACCTGTCCTTCGTCAGGGACATCGCGGTCATCTCGTTCGGCACCGTCGGCTTCATCGTCTTCTGCTACCTGGCGGTGAGCGCCTGGTCGAACGCGGTGAACTTCACCGACGGCATGGACGGCCTGGCCGCGGGCTCCTCCGCGATGGTGCTGGCCGGCTACGTGCTCGTGGCCTTCTGGCAGTACCGCTACGACTGCGGCGTGCCCGGCCAGTTCGGTCCCGGCTGCTACAACGTGCGCGACCCGCTGGACCTGGCCGTCGTGGCCGCGGCGGCGATGGCCGGCTGCATCGGCTTCCTGTGGTGGAACGCCGCCCCAGCCAAGATCTTCATGGGCGACACCGGCTCGCTGGCGCTGGGCGGCCTGGTCGCCGGCCTGTCCATGACCACCCGCACCGAGATGCTGATGATCGTCCTCGGCGGGCTGTTCGTGGTCGAGGCGCTGTCGGTCGTGCTCCAGATCGCGGTGTTCCGCACGACCAGACGCCGGTTGTTCCGGATGGCGCCGTTCCACCACCACTTCGAACTCGCCGGCTGGGCGGAAACAACGATCATCATCCGGTTCTGGCTGATGGCCGGGATCTGCGTGTTGTTCGGCCTCGGCCTGTTCTACAGCGAGTGGGCCGACGCGGCGGGGATCTTCAATGGCTGAGGCGTTCGGCTGGCCGGGGCTGGCCGGCTCCCCGGTGCTGGTGGCCGGCGCCGGGGTGTCCGGCCGCTCCGCCGCCGAGGCCCTGCTGGCCGCCGGCGCCAGGGTGACCGTCACCGACGCGGCCGAGCAGCGGCTGGCCGCGCTGGCCTCGCTCCAGGCCGAGGGCGCGGAGCTGGTGGTCGGCCTGACCGAGCCGCCGGCCGGCACGGCGCTGGTGGTGACCAGCCCCGGCTGGCGGCCGGACACCCCGTTGCTGGCCGCAGCCTCGGCCGCCGGCGTCGAGGTGATCGGCGAGGTCGAGCTGGCCTGGCGGCTGGACCGGGCCAGGGCCGGGGCGGCCGGCGGCCCGGCGACCTGGCTCGCCGTCACCGGGACCAACGGCAAGACCACCACCGTCGGCATGCTGGAGTCGATCCTGCGCGCGGCGGGACTGGACGCGGTGGCCTGCGGCAACGTGGGCCTGCCCGTGGTCGACGCGGTCCGCGCGGGGCACCGGGTGCTGGCGGTGGAGCTGTCGAGCTTCCAGCTCCACTGGTCGCCGTCGCTGCGGCCGGCGGCCGGCGCCGTGCTCAACGTCGCCGAGGACCACCTGGACTGGCACGGCTCGATGGACGCCTACGCGCGGGCGAAGGCGGGGGTGCTCGTCGGCGACGTGGCCGTGGCCGGGGTGGACGACCCCGTCGCGGCCTCGCTGCTGGCCGGGTCGCCCGCCCCCCGGCGCGTCGGCGTGACGCTGGCCGAGCCGGCCGAGGGCCAGCTCGGCCTGCGCGGCGACGCGCTGGTGGACCGGGCGTTCGCCGACGCCGAGGCGCTGGCCGAGGTCGCCGACGTGCGGCCGGGCGGCCCGCCGGGGCTGACCGACGCGCTGGTCGCCGCCGCGTTGGCCCGCGCCCACGGCGTGCCGGCCGACGCGGTGCGGGCCGGCCTGCGCGCGTACCGGCCGGCCGCCCACCGCGCCGAGCTGGTCGGCGAGGTCGACGGCGTCCGCTACGTCGACGACTCCAAGGCGACCAACCCGCACGCCGCCGCCGCGTCCCTGCACGCCCACGACCGGGTCGTGTGGGTGGCCGGCGGGCAGCTCAAGGGCGCCTCGGTGGACGAGCTGGTCGCCGGGGTCGCGTCCCGACTGGCCGGGGTGGTGCTGATGGGCGCCGACCGGGCGCGGTTCGCGGCCGCGTTGGCGCGACACGCCCCGAGGGTCCCGGTCCACGAGGTCACCACGGGTGACGATGGGGCCATGCGGGAAGCGGTGCGAGCCGCCCGGGGCCTGGCCCGACCGGGTGATGTTGTGCTTCTGGCGCCGGCGGCGGCGTCACTCGACATGTTCACCGACTACGCCCACCGTGGGCGCGCCTTCGCCGAGGCGGTGCGGGCGGTGACCACCGAGACCGCCGGCCCGTCGGGACCGGGTCGGTGATCGCCGGTGCCGCGTCGTGCCGAGCCGGGTAGGGCCCGCCGCGCGGGCCCCGCCTCGCCGCGGGCCGTCCTGACGGCGTGGCTGGCCCGCCCGCTCACCTCCTTCCACCTGGTCCTGGCGGTGTTCGGGCTGCTCACCGCGCTGGGCCTGGTGATGGTGTACTCGGCGTCGAGCATCGAGTCGCTGGCCAACGGCGGCACGACCTACGTCGTGTTCCAGAAGCAGCTCATCTACTGCGGTGTCGGCCTGGTCCTGTTCTGGGTGGCGCTGCGCGTCCCACCTCGGGTGATGCGGCGGCTCGCCCCGTTGGCCATGCTGGCCGGCGTCGTCCTGCTCGTGCTCGTGCTCTTCGTGGGCAAGGACATCAACGGGACCCGGAGCTGGTTCAAGATCGGGCCGCTGTCGTTCCAGCCGGTCGAGTTCGCCAAGGTCGCGTTCGTCATGTGGGGCGCGCACATCCTGGTGATCAAGCGCGCGCTGCTCGACCAGTACCGGCACCTGCTCGTGCCGCTGCTCCCGGCGGCGCTGTTGATGTTCGCGCTGGTCATGATGCAGCCCGACCTCGGCGGCACGATCGCGCTCGGCGTGATCCCGCTGGCCCTGCTGTGGTTCGCCGGCGCCCCGCTGCGGCTGTTCGCCGTGATGAGCCTGGGCGCGGTCTCCGGGGCGTTGATCCTGGGCATGACCGCCGACTACCGGATGGACCGGATCACCGCGTTCCTCCACCCCGAGGCCGACCCGGAGGGCAAGGGCTTCCAGGCCAGGCAGGCGCTGTACGCGCTGGGCGAGGGCGGCTTCTTCGGCAAGGGGCTGGGCAGGGCCAGCTCCAAGTGGGACTACCTGCCCAACGTCCACAACGACTTCATCTTCGCGATCATCGGCGAGGAGCTGGGCTTCGTCGGCTGCATGGTGGTGCTCGGCCTGTTCGCCACCCTGGCCTACGTCGGCCTGCGCATCGCCGCCCGCAACACCGACCCCTGGATCCGGCTGGTGGCGGCCACGGTGACGGTGTGGCTGGTCAGCCAGGCCGCGTTCAACATCGGGTACGTGGTCGGGCTGCTGCCCGTCACCGGGCTGACGCTGCCGTTGATCTCCTCGGGCGGGACCTCGGTGGTCACCACCATGCTGGTGTTCGGCATGCTGGCGAACTTCGCCAGGCACGAGCCGGAGGCGGTGTCGGCCCTGCGGTCGCAGGGACAGGACCGGTTCAGCCGCTGGCTGCGCCTGCCCATGCCGGACCCCTACCGGCCGCCGGCCCGCAGGGCCAGGGCGCACCGCCCGCCGGCCCCGGCCGGCCGACCGCCCCACCGGGCCGGCCGGCCCACCGGCGGCGTGGGTCGCGCGGCCGTGCACCCACTGGACGAGCGGCGGCGCGGCCGACGAGGCGCGCCGCCGGAGCAGCGCAGACGCGGAGCAGCACAAGGAGGACAGCGGTAGTGACTGGGCACAACGGGGCCGCGCCGGCTCAGGGGCCGGGCGGCGCCGTGCAGGGTGGGCCCTGCGTGGTGGTCGCCGGCGGCGGCACGGCGGGCCACATCGAGCCGGCGATGGCCCTGGCCGACGCGGTGCGTCGGCTGCGGCCGGACGCGCGGGTCGTCGCGCTGGGCACCGAGCGGGGGCTGGAGACCAAGCTGGTGCCCTCGCGCGGGTACCCGCTGGAGCTGATCCCCCCGGTTCCGCTGCCCCGCAAGCCGAGCCCGGAGCTGCTGCGGCTGCCGCTGAGGGTGCGGTCGGCGGTGAAGCAGACCAGGAACGTCTTCGAGCGGGTCGGCGCGGACGTGGTCGTCGGGTTCGGCGGGTACGTGGCGCTGCCGGCGTACCTGGCGGCGCGGGGCCGGCTGCCGATCGTGGTGCACGAGGCCAACGCCCGCGCCGGCCTGGCCAACAAGGTCGGCGCCCGGTTCGCCGAGCGCGTGCTGGCCGCCGTGCCCGGCAGCGGGCTGCCCGGCGCGCAGGTGATCGGCATCCCGTTGCGGCACTCGATCACCAGCCTGGACAGGGCCGCGTTGCGCGCCGAGGCCCGTCGGCACTTCATGCTCGACGAGAACGCGCCGACGCTGCTGGTGTTCGGCGGCTCACAGGGCGCGCGCACCCTCAACACCGCCGTCTCCGGCGCGGCCGGTGCCCTGGCCGAGGCCGGCATCGGGGTGCTGCACGCGTTCGGCCCGAAGAACAGCGTGGCCGTGCAGCACAAGCCGGGGGCTCCGGCCTACGTGCCCGTGCCCTACCTGGAGCGCATGGACCTGGCGTTGGCCGCCGCCGACCTGGTGCTGTGCCGGTCGGGCGCGATGACCGTCGCCGAGGTGTCGGCGGTCGGGCTGCCCGCGGTGTTCGTCCCGCTGCCGCACGGCAACGGCGAGCAGGCGCTCAACGCGCAGCCGGTGGTCAACGCCGGCGGCGCGCTGCTGGTGCCGGACGCCGAGCTGACCACGCAGAAGATCGTCGACGTGGTGATCCCGTTGCTGCGCGACCCGGCCCGGCTCGCCGCGATGAGCGCGGCGACCAGCGGCAGCGGGCACCGGGACGCCGCCGACCAGCTCGCCAGGATCGTGCTCGAGGTGATGGCCCGGTGACCGTCCTCCCGACTCCCCGACCCGACGGGGCCGCGGCGGGGCTGCCCGAGGTGTTGCGCCGGGTGCACCTGGTGGGCATCGGCGGCGCCGGCATGAGCGGCATCGCCCGCATCCTGCTCGCCAGGGGCGCCCAGGTGTCCGGCTCCGACGCCAAGGAGTCCCGCACGGTGCTCGCCCTGCGCGCGCAGGGCGCGGTCGTCGCGGTCGGCCACGACGCGAGCAACGTCCACCAGCTCGGCGAGGCCCCGACCGCGGTGGTGGTCTCCACCGCGATCCGACAGGACAACCCGGAGCTGGTCGCCGCGCGTGAGCGGGGCGCGACCGTGTTGCGCCGAGCCGAGGCGCTGGCCGCGCTGATGGCCGGGCACCGGGTGGCGTGCGTCGCGGGCACGCACGGCAAGACGTCCACCACCTCGATGCTCACCGTCGCGTTGCAGCGGTGCCGGCTCGACCCGTCGTTCGCCATCGGCGGCGACCTCAACGAGTCCGGGGCCAACGCCCACCACGGCGAGGGCGGCGTGTTCGTCGCCGAGGCCGACGAGAGCGACGGCTCCTTCCTGGTCTTCTCGCCGTCCGTGGCCGTGGTGACCAACGTCGAGGCCGACCACCTCGACCACCACGGCACCGTCGAGGCCTACACGGCGGTCTTCGAGCGGTTCCTGGAGCGCGTCGAGCCCAGCGGCGTCCTGGTGGTCTGCGCCGACGACCCGGGCGCGGCCGCGCTCGCCGACCGGGCCGAGGCCGCCGGCCTGCGGGTGCGCCGGTACGGCCGCCACGCGACCGGGCCGGGCTCCGCCCGCGTGCTGGACTACCGCGCCGACGGCTCCAGCGAGCTGGGAGAGCCGGCCGGGCCGACGGGCGCCGGCGGCGTGGTCGTGGTCGACCTCGACGGCGAGCGCCTGGAGGTCAGGGTCGCGGTGCCGGGCGAGCACATGGCGATGAACGCGCTCGCCGCCCTGCTGGCCGGGCTGGAGCTGGGCGCGGAGCGGGACTGCCTGCTCGCCGGGTTGGCCGCCTTCGGCGGGGTGCGCCGCCGGTTCGAGTTCAAGGGCGTGGCCGGGGGCGTGCGGGTCTACGACGACTACGCCCACCACCCGACCGAGGTGGAGGCCCAGCTCCGCGCGGCCCGCCCGGTGGCGGGCGAGGGGCGGCTGCTGGTCGCCTTCCAGCCGCACCTGTACTCCAGGACCAGGACCTTCGCCGCCGAGTTCGGCGCGGCGCTCGGCCTGGCCGACGAGGTGGTCGTGCTCGACGTGTACGGCGCGCGCGAGGAGCCGGAGCCCGGGGTGACCGGGCAGCTCGTGGCCGACGCCGTGCCGCTGCCCGAGGGCCGGGTGCGCTTCGAGCCCTCGTTCCAGCGGGTCCCCGCGCTGCTGTCGGCGCTGGCCCGCCCCGGCGACCTGGTGATCACGATGGGCGCGGGCGACGTGACCATGCTCGGCCCCGAGCTGCTGGCGGAGCTGGACCGTCGACATTCCCCTGGGGGCCCGACGGCGGACGCCGGCGAGGCGGCCGGTCGGGAGGGTGACGGCGGCTCGCCGGGGGAGGCCCTCCGGTGAGCGCGGCGCCGCGGGGCCGGGGGCGGGGCACGCGCCCGGGCGCCCGCCGGACCCGCGGCGGCGGGCGCGGGACCACCGGCGGCGGCCGGGCCGCCCCGCGTCGGCAGGCCGGCCGGGGCCGAGGGACCGGGCGGACCAGGGTGTCGCGGGGGCTCCTGGTGGCCGTGGGCGCGCTCGCGGTGTTGAGCGCGCTCGCCGTGGTCTACTTCTCGCCGCTGCTGGGCGTGCGGGAGGTCCAGGTCGCGGGGGTCAGCGTGCTCAGCCCGGACGACGTGCGGAGCCGCGCCGCGATCGCCGAGGGCACGCCGCTGGCGCGGCTGGACGCCGAGGGCGTCTCCGCGAGGGTGCGCGAGCTGCCGAGGGTGGCCTCGGTGGAGGTGCGGCGCTCCTGGCCGCACACCGTCGTGCTCCAGGTGGTCGAGCGCACCCCGGTGGCGGTGGTGAAGGAGCCGGACGGCCCGAAGCTGGTGGACGGCACCGGGCTGGCCTACGCCGCCGCGCCGGAGGGCGCGGCGGGGCTGCCCGAGCTCGTGGTCCAGCGCGCCGCGCCGGACGACCCGGCGACGGCGGCCGGGGTCCGCGTCCTGGTGAGCGTCCCGGAGAAGGTCCGGCAGGAGGTCCTGACCGTCACCGCCAGGTCGCCGAGCGACGTCCGGCTGACCCTGTCGGCTGGCAGGGAGGTGCGGTGGGGCGGGGGCGCCGACTCCGAGCGGAAGGCCGCCGTGCTCGCCGCGCTGCTCACCCGCCCTGGCACGGTCTACGACGTCTCCGCGCCGGAGCTGCCCACCGTCGCCTGAGGCGGGGCGGCGTCGCCGGGGGCGGCCCGCTCAGTCGCCGATGATCGACCGCAGGGCCGCCACGTGGTGGTGGTAGGCGTTGCGGCCCTGGGTGGTCAGGCGCAGCCACACCCGCTGCCGGGTGTTCCGCACGGCGCGGCGCTGCTCCACGTAGCTGGCCTCGGACAGGACGGCCACCTGCTTGCTGAGCACGGAGTCGCTGACGCCGAGGGTGTCGCGGACGACGGAGAACTCCATCTCGTCCACCGCGTCGAGCAGGGCGCAGATCCGCAGCCGGTGGGGCGCGTGCACGATCGGGTCAAATCCTTTCGGGCTCGGGTTCACCGGCCGCTCCCTGGTGTCGCCGGACCGGAGGCGTCGGCTCCCCGCCCCGGACGCCCTGGAGGGCGTCGGGGCGCTGGTCGCGTCGTGCCGGGGACGTGGTCGCGCTCACCGGGGCCGCCTCACGTCGCGCTCCGCACGGCCGACTCCCACCGGCGCTCGATCCACGTCGCGCACGCCATCGTCCAACCGGCCAGGAGGGCTCCGCTGGCCAGCCAGGACCACGGGGCGTCGAAGACGTGGTCCCCGACGGCTCCCACGGCCATGAGCGGCAGGCAACCCGCCACGAGCACGACGATCGGCAGCCGCATCCGGCGCAGGCGCCAGCTATTCAGCTTCACCCCGACCTGTCGCTGGTAGGTGAGCGCGAGCGCGGCCGTGGCGAGACCGGGGACGACCGCCAACGCGATCCTCGGTGTCGGCGGGAGGAGCTGGATGAGGGCGGCCGAGGAGATGAGGGTGGCCACCGCGGCCCAGTACCAGCGGGGTGTCGCCGTCGCCCTCGCCGTGGCGACCCGCACCTCGTCGATCTCGGCGAGGGTGGCCCTCGCCTCCTCGACCGTCGGCGCGGACGCGTGTCTTTCCATGTCGGAAAGACAACCCCGTGACTTTCCATCCTGTCAAGACGTGTCTTTCCGGTCCGGAAAATCAGGGGTCCGCCAGGCCGCGGGCGCCAATTCCGTTCGCGCCGCCCCGGCCGGGCGGGGCAGAGTCACCGGCCATGACGATGATCACCCGGACCGACCCGCCCACGACCGGCGACGAGCGCGCCGTCCTTGGCGGGTTCCTCGACTTCCTGCGGGCGACGATCCACACCAAGTGCGCCGGCCTGTCCGACGCGCTGGCCCACCGGTCGGTGCTGCCCTCCCCGCTGACCACCGCGGCGGGCCTGGTCATGCACCTCCGCTGGGTGGAGCACTACTGGTTCGAGCACGTGCTGGCCGGCCTGCCCCACCGGGCGCCGTGGACCGAGGAGGACCTCGACGCGGACTGGCGACCCGCCCCGGAAACGACCTTGGAGTCCCTCCTGACCGACTACGCTGCGCAGTACGCAGTCAGTCGCGAGATCGCCGCGGGGCTGGCCCTCGATCATGAGGTGGCCTTCCGCGGCGGTACCGTGTCCGTGCGCTGGGTGCTCGTGCACATGGTCGAGGAGACCGCACGGCACGCGGGGCACCTCGACGTGGTGCGTGAGCTGCTCGACGGGGTGACCGGGGAGTGAGCGATCGCGCACAGTGTCGAAGACCTGGGCCGACACGCGGCGTGGTTGCTGGACCGCGGACCACGCGGTGCTTACGGTCCGGACCGACAGCTAGGGAGTCGACATCACTCTGAGCCTCTCGCCGAGGTCGAGGGTTCGGTCCGGGGTGGGACGCGCGCCGGACCGACTCCGGCCGACCAGCGCAGCACCAGAGCAGGAGCCACGATCAGGAAGGCGGACCCGATGACGCCCCCGCACAACTACCTCGCGGTGATAAAGGTCGTCGGTATCGGTGGTGGCGGCGTCAACGCCGTGAACCGCATGATCGAGGTCGGGCTCAAGGGCGTCGAGTTCATCGCGGTGAACACCGACGCCCAGGCGCTGCTGATGTCCGACGCGGACGTCAAGCTGGACATCGGCCGCGAGCTGACCCGAGGGCTGGGCGCCGGCGCCAACCCCGAGGTCGGGCGCAAGGCCGCCGAGGACCACAAGGAGGAGATCGAGGAGGTCCTCAAGGGCGCCGACATGGTGTTCGTGACCGCCGGCGAGGGCGGCGGCACGGGCACGGGCGGCGCTCCCGTGGTCGCCTCGGTCGCCCGCAAGCTCGGCGCGCTCACCATCGGCGTGGTCACCCGCCCGTTCTCCTTCGAGGGGCGGCGCAGGGCCAACCAGGCCGAGGAGGGCATCAAGGCGCTGCGCAACGAGTGCGACACCCTGATCGTCATCCCCAACGACCGCCTGCTCCAGCTCGGCGACATCGGCGTGAGCCTGATGGACGCCTTCCGCTCCGCGGACGAGGTGCTGCTGTCCGGTGTGCAGGGCATCACCGACCTGATCACCACCCCCGGTCTGATCAACCTGGACTTCGCCGACGTCAAGAGCGTCATGTCCGGCGCGGGCAGCGCGCTCATGGGCATCGGCTCGGCCAGGGGCGAGGGACGCGCGGTGCAGGCGGCCCAGAAGGCGATCAACTCGCCGCTGCTGGAGGCCTCGATGGAGGGCGCGCACGGCGTGCTGCTGTCCATCGCCGGCGGCTCCGACCTCGGCCTGTTCGAGATCAACGAGGCCGCCTCGCTGGTGCAGGAGGCCGCGCACCCCGAGGCCAACATCATCTTCGGCACCGTGATCGACGACTCGCTCGGCGACGAGGTCAGGGTGACCGTGATCGCCGCCGGGTTCGACGGCGGCACCCCCACCCACAAGAAGCTCGACCCGGCCCCGGTCGGCCGACCCGCCGCCCCGGCCGGCCCGCCGCAGGGCGGCCCACCGGGCCACCAGGATGTCGGCCAGCAGCCGGCGCCGGGGGTGCCCTCGGGCGCGCCGGCCGCCGGCGCGCCGAACGCGCTGGGGCACGGCGGCATGGGCCACGGCCCGATGGGGCAGAACCCCACCCCGCCGGTGGGACCGTCCAACCCGACCCCGCCCGTCCACCACACCACCACCGGTGTGAGCGGCACGGTCGGCGGCCTGCCGCCGCGGCCGTCGCCCACGCCGCGCTCGGGTGTGGTCGGCAACGGGCTGGCGCCGCAGCCGACGCCGGTCGAGGACGACCCCGACGACGACGTGGACGTTCCGCCCTTCATGCGGCGCTAGTCGGCGTCGGTTTCCGTCGGACTTCCGTCGACCCACGGCAGGTTCACGCGAGGACGGGTTCCGAGCCGGTCAGAGACCACCACCGCGGGCAGCGGGCCGGGTGCCAGAGGCGTCCGGTCCGCTGCCCGTCGCGTGTGTGATCGGCGACGCTGGGGCCGGGAGGCGTGGCTCGGTAGGGTCACGGACGACAGCAACACGACCGGGTCGGGAGATCCTGTGCGGATTCGTCGCGTGGTGACCACGCGGGAGGGCGGCGCCTCGCGGCCGCCGTACGACACGTTCAACCTGGGCGACCACGTGGGCGACGACCCCGGGGCGGTGGCGGCGAACCGTCGCCGGCTCGCCGAGGGGATCGGGCTGCCCCCGTCCCGGCTGGTCTGGATGGAGCAGGTGCACGGCCGCACGGTGACCGTGGTGGACGGCCCGCTGGACCGGCCGGCCGAGGCCACCGACGCCCTGGTCACCGCCGAGCCCGGCCTCGCCCTGGTCGCGTTGGTCGCCGACTGCGTCCCGGTGCTGCTGGGCGACCCGGAGGCCGGCGTCGTGGCCGCCGTGCACGCCGGACGGGTCGGCGCGCGGGTCGGGGTCGTCCCGGCCGCGCTGGAGGCGATGCGCGGGCTCGGCGCCCGCACCGAGCGCGTCGAGGTCCTGCTCGGGCCCGCCGTGTGCGGCGCCTGCTACGAGGTGCCGGCCGCCATGCAGGCCGACGTGGAGAAGCACCTGCCCGGCAGCGCCTGCCGCACCCGCTCCGGTTCCCCGGGGCTGGACCTGCGGGCCGGGCTGTGGCGACAGCTCGCGGACGCGGGCGTGGCGCGGATCGGGCTCGACCCCCGGTGCACCGTGGAGGAGCGGGTCCTGTTCAGCCACCGCAGGGAGGGCACGACCGGGCGACTCGCGGCGGTCACCTGGTTCGAGCCCGAGGAGGTCGCCGCCGAGGAGGAGGGACGGGCGTGAGCGCGCAGTCGGAGGGGCGGGACGACGACAGGACGGCCGAGATCGCCGGGGCGCTGGCCCGGGTGCGGGAGCGGATCGCGGCGGCCTGCGCCGCCGCCGGCAGGGACCCGGCCGAGGTGCGCCTGCTGGCGGTGACCAAGACCTTCCCCGCCGAGGACGTCGCTCGTCTGGCGGACCTGGGCCAGACCGAGTTCGGGGAGAACCGGGAGCAGGAGGCCGGCCCGAAGGCGGGCGAGCTGGCCGCGCTGCGGCCGGCCGTGCCCGTGCGCTGGCACATGGTGGGCCGCCTGCAACGCAACAAGGCCAGGGCCGTCGTCCGGTGGGCCGGGATGGTGCAGTCCGTGGACAGCCCCCGGCTGGCCGAGGCGCTGGCCCGCGCGGTGGCCGCCGCCAGGGAGGCCGGCGAGCGCGGCGGACCGCTGGACGTGCTGGTGCAGGCGAGCATCGACGGCGACCCCGCGCGTGGTGGCTGTCCGCTACCGGAGCTGCCCGCGCTCGCCGACAAGATCGCGCAATCGGGTGAATTGATGTTGCGGGGCGTGATGGCCGTGGCGCCCCTCGGGATGGCGCCGGAGGCGGCCTTCTCCGCCCTCCGCACCGCCGCTGACCGGCTCAGGAACGATCACCCCACGGCCGTCGAGCTGTCGGCCGGCATGAGCGGTGATCTCGAACAGGCGATAGCCCACGGGTCGACCTGGGTGCGTGTCGGAACAGCGCTGCTGGGCGGTCGGGGGCTAGCCTCGCCCTGAGCGGTACGAGGGAAGTCGGTGACGTGGCGGTGGAGCGGGGTGGCGGCTGTCGCACGCCGACGCAGGGGAGTCGCGGAGGAAGGGCATGAGCGCGCTGCAGAGGCTGAAGGCCTACTTCGGGATGGTCCCCGCGGACGAGGTCGACGCCTACGCCGACGAACGTGACCGGTACCGGGGCGACTACCGGGGGGACTACGTCGCCGAGCCGGAGGACTACGACCCCTACACGGACCGGGTGGGCGGGCACCGCCGGGGCTTCCGACGCGGGGCCTACCGGCCGGAGCCCGTCGACGACCCGGCCTACGAGCCCGAGCGCGGCGCGGGACGGCGGGGCTGGGCGGAGGCCCCCGGCCCGATGGCGGACCCGCCGGTGCGCGGCGCGCTCGCCATGGACCCGGCCCGCGAGCCGGTTCCCCCGGCGCGCCCGGTGGAGCAGACCGGCCCGTTCAGCCGGATCACGACGCTGCACCCGCGCAGCCACAGCGAGGCCAGGACGATCGGGGAGCACTACCGGGAGGGCATCCCGGTGATCATGAACCTGACCGACATGGACGCCGCCGACGCCAAGCGGCTGGTGGACTTCGCGGCCGGACTGGTGTTCGCGCTGCGCGGGTCGATGGACAAGATCACCAATCGGGTGTTCCTCCTCTCACCCCCGAACGTGGACGTGACCGCCGAGGACAAGCGTCGCCTCGCCGAGGGTGCCTTCTTCCACCGGAGCTGAGGGATGGCAGAGTTGAGGAGTGGAACCGGTCCGGCTGGTCCTTTACTACCTGCTCTTCTTCTTCTGGCTGCTGCTCACGGCGCGCGTCGTCGTGGAGCTCGTCCGGGCGTTCGCTCGCCAGTGGCGTCCGTCCGGAGGGGTTGCGGTCACGTTGGAGACCATCTACACAGTGACCGACCCGCCGGTCCTGCTGGCACGTCGGGTGATTCCGACGGTCCGGATCGGCGGGGTCGGTCTGGACTTGTCCATTATGGTGCTGCTGCTGGTCGTGTTCATACTGATGCGACTGGTGAGTCCTGGGTGACGGGGAGCCCGGGTGCCCGCAGCCGAGGAGTGCGTGAGGTGATCTTTCGATGCCGTTGACCCCCGCTGACGTCCATAACGTCGCGTTCAGCAAGCCTCCCATCGGTAAGCGGGGCTACAACGAGGACGAGGTCGACGCCTTCCTCGACCTCGTCGAGAGCGAGCTCGCCACGCTGATCGAGGAGAACAACGACCTGCGTCAGAAGATCGAGCAGCTCGAGACGCAGCTCGACGGCGCACGGGCCGAGCTGGACGACGCGCGGGCCAAGGCCGCCGCGGCTCCTGTCGGCGCGCGCGCGGTCGACGAGCCCCGTCGCCTGGCCCCGGTGCCCCCGCCCTCGGCGGTCGAGCAGACCTCGCCGGGTGGCAGCGACCACCACGTGCAGGCCGCCAAGGTCCTGGGCCTGGCCCAGGAGATGGCCGACCGGCTGACCGGCGAGGCCAAGGCCGAGGCCGACAGCATGGTGTCCGAGGCCCGCGCCAAGGCCGAGCAGCTCCTGTCGGAGGCGCGCACCAAGGCCGACGCCATGGTCAACGACGCGCGCAGCCGCGCCGAGACCATGCTCAACGAGGCCAGGAGCAGGGCCGAGACCCTGGAGCGGCAGGCCAGGGAGAAGGCGACCGCGCTGGAGCGCGACGCGCAGCGCAAGCACGCCGAGGTCATGGGCACCATCACCCAGGAGAAGAACGTCCTGGAGCGCAAGATCGACGAGCTGCGCACGCTGGAGCGGGAGTACCGCACCCGGTTGAAGACGTTCCTCGAGTCCACCCTCCAGGAGCTCCAGGACCGCGGCTCCGCCGCGCCGACGGACAGCCGGACCAGCGGCAGCCAGACCAGCGGGTACTCGTTCGGCACCCGCGCGGCTGAGGCCGGCTGAGGCCGGCCCGGCCGGCCGCGACGGACGACGGGAAGCACGACGGCGTGATCTTCGGCGTCCTGGTGCTGGTGCTGGCGGCCTTCGGGCTGCTGGTGGTGGCGCTGGCCACCGGGCAGGCCGCCCTCGCGTGGGGTTCGGTGGCGGCGAGCCTGGCCGCCGGCGCGCTGCTCCTGGTGGAGTGGGCGCTGCGCCGGCGCCGGGTCGCTGCCCGCCGCGCGGCGAGGGCGGCGGCCCCCAGGAACACGGCGAGTGGATCGGAGCGGCCGGCTGCCGACGGGGAAGTGGCAGCGGGCGACCCCGAACCGGGCGTCGCGCCCGGTTCGGGGACCACCGGTCCACTCGCCGACCCTGTGCGGGACTCGGCTGACCTGTCCGGCCGAGCCGCGACGGTCGACGCCGTCGGCGTGGCGGCCGGGGCCGTCCCGATCCCGGTGGAGCAGGGCCCCGCGCCCGCCGGTTCCGCGCCCGAGGTCGGCGAATCACCCGATTCGGGTGCGAAGGGCTCGGACCAGGAGGCGGCCGCCCTCGATCGGGAGGGCGGGGGCGCCCACGACGCGCCGGGCACGGCCCGCGGAGGCGCGGCCGCCGACCCGGACCCGGAGCCCGCCGAGGAGGACACCGACGCGGCCGACGCCCTCGCCGTGGCCGACCTGGCCGACGAGGTGCTGGTCGTGGACGAGCGCCCCCGGTACCACCTGGCGGACTGCGGGTGGCTGGGCGCGCGACCGACGATCCCGCTGCCCGTCAGGGAGGCGCGGGAACTGGGCTTCACCCCGTGCGCGCTCTGCACGCCGGACGCCGTGCTGACCCGCCGGCGCCGGGCTGTCGACGCTCGATCCGAGCACACCGTCCACTGAGCACTGAGCACACCGGGGGACGCCTCGCCGTCGCCGCGCGGGGCGTCCGTCCGGGGGCGGTGGCGTGGGCTTGGTCCGTGACGGTGAAGCGATTTGCCCGCACCGGTTACTCTGGACGTACAAGGCGTTGATCCGGCCATCACCGGGGAGCCTCCGGAAGAACAGGCACGTCCCGCGACGAGCGGTGGCGCGCCCCAGTAGAACCGGACGGGACCGGCCCGTCACAGCCGGCAACGAGAGGTCGTCACGGCCCACCCACTACTGGGGTGCGCCGCGGCGGCAAACGGGGTGGTACCGCGGGACGCCCGAACGGGCGTGTCGTCCCCGTGTGGGCACCGGTGGCAGTGATCCGGTGCTCGTGCGAGCGACGCAAGAGACCGCGAGGAGCACCACCCGATGGCCTACCCCAAGGTCCCGCTGTCCGGCTCCGCCCAGGGCGTGCCGGCCCAGCCCTCCTTCCCGCAGCTCGAGGAGGACGTGCTCGGCTACTGGGCGGCCGACCGCACGTTCCAGGCCAGCGTCGAGGCCAGGGCGGCCGGGACGCGCGGCGAGAACGAGTTCGTCTTCTACGACGGCCCGCCGTTCGCCAACGGCCTCCCCCACTACGGCCACCTGCTGACCGGCTACGTCAAGGACGTGGTGCCGCGGTTCCAGACCATGCGCGGCCGTCGCGTCGAACGCCGATTCGGCTGGGACTGCCACGGCCTGCCCGCCGAGGTCGAGGCGGAGAAGCAGCTCGGCATCACGCACAAGTCCGAGATCGAGGCCATGGGCGTCGAGCGCTTCAACGCCGCGTGCCGCGAGTCGGTGCTGCGCTACACGCGCGAGTGGCGGGACTACGTGACCCGGCAGGCCCGGTGGGTCGACTTCGACAACGACTACAAGACGCTGGACACGGACTACACCGAGAGCGTCATGTGGGCGTTCAAGACCCTGTGGGACAAGGGTCTGATCTACCAGGGGCACCGCACGCTCGCGTACTGCTGGCGGTGCGAGACGCCGCTGTCCAACACCGAGACCCGGATGGATGACGTCTACCGGGACCGGCAGGACCCGGCGCTGACCGTCGGCTTCCGGCTGGAGTCTGGCGAGCTGGCGCTGGCGTGGACGACGACCCCGTGGACCCTGCCGTCGAACCTGGCGCTGGCGGTCGGCCCGGACGTCGACTACGTCGTGGTGGAGACCGACAAGGCGCCGGGGGAGCGGTACCTGCTGGCCGAGGCCCGGCTGGGGGCCTACGCGCGGGAGCTCGGCGAGCAGCCCGTGGTCGTGGCCAGGCACCGGGGTTCCGAGCTGGTCGGCCGGCGGTACACCCCGCTGTTCGACTACCTCGCCGACACCGCGACCTTCGGCACCGAGCAGGCGTTCCAGGTGCTGCCCGGCGACTTCGTGTCCACTGAGGACGGCACGGGCGTCGTGCACATGGCGCCGGCCTTCGGCGAGGACGACAACCTGCTGTGCACCGCCTACGGGATCCCGGTCGTCGAGACCGTGGACTCCCGGGGCGAGTTCAACCAGCTCGTGCCCGAGTACGCGGGCACGCACGTGTTCGAGGCGAACAAGCCGATCATCGCGGAGCTGAAGCGGCGGGGCGTCGTGCTGCGGCACGAGACCTACGACCACAGCTATCCGCACTGCTGGCGCTGCGACAACCCGCTGATCTACAAGGCGGTCTCGTCCTGGTTCGTCGCGGTGACCAAGTTCAAGCACCGCATGGTCGAGCTGAACCAGCGGATCAACTGGGTTCCCGAGCACATCAGGGACGGCCAGTTCGGCAAGTGGCTGGAGAACGCCCGCGACTGGTCGATCTCGCGGAACCGGTACTGGGGCTCGCCGATCCCGGTGTGGGTCTCCGACGACCCGAACTACCCGAGGACGGACGTCTACGGCTCGCTGGACGAGCTGGAGCGCGACTTCGGTGTGCGGCCCGCGGACCTGCACCGGCCGTTCATCGACGAGCTGGTGCGCCCGAACCCGGACGACCCGACCGGCCGGTCGATGATGCGCCGCGTGCCGGAGGTGCTCGACTGCTGGTTCGAGTCGGGCTCGATGCCGTTCGCCCAGGTCCACTACCCGTTCGAGAACCGGGAGTGGTTCGAGCACCACTTCCCCGGCGACTTCATCGTCGAGTACAACGGCCAGACGCGGGGCTGGTTCTACACCCTGCACGTGCTGGCGACCGCGTTGTTCGACCGGCCCGCGTTCCGCAACTGCGTGGCGCACGGGATCGTGCTCGGCGACGACGGGCAGAAGATGTCCAAGTCCCGGCGCAACTACCCGGACGTCAACGAGGTGTTCGCCAGGGACGGCTCGGACGCCATGCGCTGGTTCCTGATGTCCTCGCCGATCCTGCGGGGCGGTGACCTGGTCGTCACCGAGCGGGGCATCCGGGACGCGGTGCGCCAGGCCGTGCTGCCGTTGTGGAACTCGTGGTACTTCCTCGCGCTCTACGCCAACGCCGAGGGCGTGGAGGGCACGTGGCGGACGGACTCCCGGCACGTGCTGGACCGCTACGCGCTGGCCAAGACGCACGACCTGGTGCGGGACGTCACGGCCGCGTTGGCGGCCTACGACCTGTCCGGCGCGTGCGCGGCGGTCCGGGACTTCCTGGAGGTCCTGACCAACTGGTACGTCCGGCGGTCCCGCGACCGGTTCTGGGCGGGGGAGCGCGACGCCGTCGACACCCTGCACACGGTGTTGGAGGTCGTCTCCCGGGTGGCCGCGCCGCTGCTGCCGCTGACCACCGAGGTCGTGTGGCGGGGCCTGACCGGGGGCCGGTCGGTGCACCTGGCCGACTGGCCGTCGGCGGACGAGCTGCCCGCCGACGACGCCCTGGTGCGCGCGATGGACGAGGTGCGACAGGTCTGCTCGTCGGCGTTGTCGCTGCGCAAGGCGAACAAGCTGCGGGTGCGGCTGCCGCTGGCCCGGCTGGTCGTGGCCACCCCGGACGCCGCCGCGCTGGAGCCGTTCGTCGAGCTGGTGCGGGACGAGGTGAACGTCAGGGAGGTCGTGTTGACCCCGGACGTGGCCGCGCACGGCCACTTCGAGCTGACGGTCAACGCCAGGGCGTGCGGCCCGCGGCTGGGCGCGGACACGCAGAAGGTCATCCGGGCGGTGAAGTCCGGCGAGTGGAGCCGGACCGAGGCCGGCGCGGTGGTGGCCGCCGGGATCGAGCTGCTGCCGGGCGAGTACGAGGAGCGGCTGGTCTCGACCGACCCGGGCGCGGCCGCGGCGCTGCCGGGCGGTGGCGGCCTGGTGGTGCTGGACACCGAGGTCACGCCGGAGCTGGCGGCCGAGGGCGTGGCCAGGGATGTGGTGCGGGCGGTGCAGCAGGCCCGGCGGGCGGCCGACCTGCACGTCTCCGACCGGATCGCGGTGACCCTGGAGCTGCCGGAGGACGTGGCCGAGGCGGTGCGGGCGCACCAGGAGTTCCTGGCCGCCGAGACGCTGGCCGACTCGGTCGCCTACGGCCCGGCCGGGGACGGCGCGTTCGACGGCACGGTCGGCGAGGGCGCCCCGGTGCGGGTGGCGGTCGCCAAGGTGTGAGGTGATCCTCGGCTGGGTGAACCGGGCAGGTTCACCCAGCCGAGGTCTTCGCGCGGTGGGGCGGGTGAGCGCCGGCGCACGGATCGGCGGCGCATGGACCGGCGGCGCACGGATTGGCCCGCCTGGTTCGGCCGGCCTGGTTCGGCGATCGATCGTCATGGTTCCCCGTGGTGCCCTTCGGGTTCGTTGTTTCGACGGCACGCGTGCTGTCGCGGGTATGAGCGCGGTCGCGGGCGCTCACGGCCAGGTGCTGGGCCTGTCCGCCGGTCGTCTGGGATGCGCCAGCGGTGTCGAATGATCTTCGTTCTGACGTCCGCGTGTTCGGCGCTGGTGATCCACGAAGTCAAGGTCTTCGGCGGTGGTTTGTCTTCTTTCGCCCTGTGGTGGGGTCTTTTCCCTCTGTCGAGGATCGAGTTGTCCCCAGGTGCCTGAGTTGTCCACAGGGGACGATCTTGTGCTTTCGGCGCCGGGGTGTGGCGGATAGGCTGGAGCGGGGCTCGCCCCCCGGGACGGGTGGGGGCTGACCTCGGTGGGGTGGTCCGGGCCGGCGGGCGGACCGTTGGTCGGCCGTTGATCGGGTTCTGGCCGGAGACCGGGTGGTGGTGCGCTGCCGGCTCGCCAGGCCCAGGGGTTGGCCGTTCGCGGTTGTTGGTTCGCCGACGACTCCTCGGCGGGCGTCCGGACGGGCTCGGTCGCCCCCTCCGAACGCCCCTCCCGGGCCGACGCCCGGCCGTTCCTGATGTTTTCGACTCCTGGTGATGTTTCCGGTCCGGCGTCGGGGAACCCCCGCTCCGAGGCGCCAGGGGCGGCGTCGCGCGTGTCCACTTCGGACCGGGTCGCCCGGCGGACAGGCCCCCACAATGAGGGCAGGGCGAGGTGACCGGGAGGTGGGGTGACGGGTCTGTCGGCCGTGCTCGGGATCGGCGCCGCGGTGGTCCTGCTGGCTGTGCTGGCGGTCCAGGTGTCGGTCCGACTGGGACTGCCCTCGCTGCTGCTCTACCTGGGCATCGGCCTGCTGCTCGGCGAGGCCGGGCTGGGCATCCGGTTCGAGGACGCGCCGCTGACCCAGGCGCTCGGGATCGCCGCGCTGGTGCTGATCCTGGCCGAGGGCGGGCTGACCACCCGGTGGCGCGCCGTCCGCCCCGCGCTCGGCATCGGCCTCGCACTGTCCACAGTGGCCGTGGTCGTGAGCGTCGGCGTCACCGGGGCCGCCCTGCACCTGCTGCTCGACCTTGACTGGCGCACGGCGTTGCTGTGGGGCGCGGTCCTGTCGTCGACCGACGCGGCCGCGGTGTTCAGCGTCCTGCGCGGCGTCGGCGTGGGGCGGCGGCTGGCCGGCGCGCTGGAGCTGGAGTCCGGCCTCAACGACGCCCCGGTGTTCCTCGCCGTGATCCTGCTCGCCTCGGGCGACCCGCTGCGCTGGTGGACCCCGCTCCAGGTGGTCTACGAGCTGGCGGTGGGCGCGGTCGTCGGGGTCGGGCTGGGTCTGGTGGGCGCCGTGGCCTTGCGGCGCGCGGCGCTGCCGGCCACCGGCCTGTACCCGCTGGCCACGGTCGGGGTCTGCGTGCTCAGCTACGGCGCGGCGCAGGGCCTGCACTCCTCGGGGCTGCTCGCCACCTACGTCGCCGGCCTGGTGCTGGGCAACGCGCGGCTGCCGCACCGCGGCGACACCCTGTCCTTCGCCGAGGGCCTCGGTTGGCTGGCCCAGATCGGCCTGTTCGTCCTGCTCGGCCTGTACGCCTCGCCGGGGCGGCTGCCCGGCGTGGTGGTGCCGGCGCTGGTGGCGGGGGCGGTGCTGTTGCTGGTGGCCCGGCCGCTCTCGGTGCTGACGGCCGTCCTCCCGTTCCGGATGCCCTGGCGCGAGCAGGTGTTCCTGTCCTGGTCGGGGTTGCGGGGCGCGGTGCCCATCGTGTTGGCCCTCGTGCCGTTGACCGAGGGCGTTCCTGACGCGCAACGCCTCGTCGACGTCGTGTTCGTGATCGTCGTGCTGCTGACCCTCTTCCAGGGCGGCACGCTGCCGGTGCTGGCCAGGGGGTTGGGCCTGGTGCAGCGGGGGCGCGTGCAGGAGGTCCAGGTCGACGCGGCCCCGCTGGACGAGCTGCGCGCGGTGCTGCTCCAGGTCAGGATCCCGGCGGGCTCCAAGCTGCACGGCGTGTACCTGGGCGAGCTGCGGCTGCCGGCGGACGCGACGGTCAGCCTCGTGGTGCGCGGGGACGCCGGGTTCACGCCGGAGCCGACGACCCGGCTGGCCGAGGGCGACCAGCTCCTCGTGGTGGCGACCGAGGCGGTCAGGGACGCGACCGAGAGACGCATCCGCGCCGTGGACCGCGCTGGCCGGTACGCGCGGTGGCGCGGCGAGGCCGGCGAGGCGGGCTGATCCGGTGGCTGAACCGGTGGCTGAACCGGTGGCTGAACCGGCCGCTGGCCGCCGTCGGAGGGGCAGCGCTCGTGTCGGGTTCGTGGGTGGTGGGTTCGCTGGTGGCGGGGAGCCTGCCCGGACCCCGCCCCTGGCGTGACGTCTCCCGTCCCGTCATCCGGGAGCGGGCGGCCGTGGCGGGAGGACCTCCGCTAACCTGCTGATCAAGGTCATGAGCGCCAGCGCGAAGCCCCGGCTCGCTGGCCGGCAACCCTCCAACCGCGGTGGGGTGCCCCGGGTGAGGACCTGGTCCGGCGCGGGGTGCGCCGGGCAAGCGCGGACCCCTCGCGGGTCCGGACGGACTCCCCGAGGAGGTCGTGTGTCGTCGCTCGCGCTCGTGTCGTCGGTCCCCACGTCGGTCCCGCCGGTCGTCGCCCACCCCGAGGTCCCGCTGGTCACCGGTGGTCAGGTCGGGTACGCCAACCTCGACCACGCCGCCAGCGCCCCCTGTCTGGAGCTGGTGCGGCGCGCGGTCGACGAGCTGCTGCCCTGGTACGCCAGCGTGCACCGGGGCGCGGGCTTCGCCTCCCAGGTCTCCACCCGCGTCTACGAGCAGGCGCGGAACGTCGTCCGGGACTTCGTCGGGGCGCCTTCCGACGCGGCTGTCGTCTTCACCCGCAACACCACCGACGCGTTGAACCTGCTCGCCCGGTCCCTGCCGAAGGGCACCACCGTTCTCCGTTTCGACACCGACCACCACGCGGCGTTGTTGCCGTGGCGCGGCCGTCAGGTGCGCCGGCTCGGCGTTCCGGCCTCGCCCGAGGAGGCGGTGGCCGCGCTGGACGCCGCGCTCGCCGACTGCCCGGTCGGCCCCCGGCTCGTCGTCCTGACCGCCGCCTCGAACGTCACCGGTGAGGTGTGGCCGGTGGCCGAGCTGGCGGCGGTGGCCCGTCGATACGGGGCGAGGGTCGCGCTCGACGCCGCGCAGCTCGCGCCGCACCGCCCGCTCCTGGCCGCCGAGTGGGACGTCGACTGGGTCGCGTTGTCCGGCCACAAGCTCTACGCGCCGTTCGGCGCGGGCGCGCTCGTGGGCCGCGTCGACTGGTTGCGGGCCGCCGAGCCCTACCTGGTCGGCGGCGGCGCGACCCGCCAGGTCGTCGACCTCGGCGACCGGCTCGGCGTGTCCTGGACCGCGGCCCCCGAACGGCACGAGGCCGGGTCGCCCAACGTGGTGGGCGTGCACGCGTTCGCCGTCGCCTGCCAGGCGCTCCGCCAGCACGGCTGGGACGCGATCGCGGTCCACGAGGAGGCGTTGGTGGACCGGCTGCGGGAGGGCCTGGCGGCGATCCCCGGCGTCCGCCAGCTCGCGCTGTGGGACGCCGACCACCCCAGGGTCGGTGTCGTGTCCTTCGTCGTGTCCGCTCCCGACGGGTCGGGGCTGGTCGACCCCGGCCTGCTGGCCGCCGCGTTGTCCGCCGAGCACGGCGTCGGCGTGCGGGACGGCGCGTTCTGCGCCCACCTGACCACCCGGGCGCTGCTGGGCCGGCTCGGTTCCGACGACCAGGGCGCGGCGCCGGGACAGGTGGGCGTCAGCCGCGCGCTCCGGGCCAGCGTCGGCCTGGGCACCACCGCCGAGCACGTCGAGCGGCTCCTCGCCGCGCTGGACGAGCTCGTGCGGCGGGGCCCGCGCTGGGACTACCGCCTGGTGGCGGGCCGCTGGACGCCCGACCCCGACCCCCGCCCGCTGCCCGCCCTCGTCACCGGTGACGCGGGCGACGTCGGGCCCGGCTGCGGCTCAGGGACAATGGCCGGGTGAGCTCAGAGGACACCAGTCCGGACGCTGTCCGGGAGGGCAGCCCCCCCTCCGCCGGCGACGGCGGGACCGCACGGCCGTTGCCGCCCCGCCGGCTGGCGCTGCTCGCCGCCGCGGCGGTGACGGCGCTCGCGCTCGACCTGGTCACCAAGGTCCTGGTGGTGGCCCGGCTGGAGGGCGAGCCCCCGGTGCGCCTGCTCGGCGGCGCGCTCTACCTCGTGGTGGTGCGCAACCCGGGCGCGGCCTTCTCGCTGGCCACCGGCATGACGTGGGTGCTCACCCTGATCGCGGTGGGCGTGGTCACCTGGATCGTCTGGATCGCGCCCCGGCTGCGGTCCCCCGGCTGGGCGTTGGGTCTGGGCCTGGTGCTCGGCGGCGCGCTCGGCAACCTGGCGGACCGGTTCTTCCGCGCGCCCGGCCCGATGCGGGGCCACGTGGTGGACTTCCTGTCGCTGTTCGCCCCGGACGGCAGCGTCTGGCCGGTGTTCAACGTGGCCGACTCGGCGATCGTGGTCGGCGGCGCGTCCCTGGTGCTCATGGCGCTGCTCGGCCGCGAGTACGACGGCAGCCGGACCAGGGACGGGGAAGCGACGCGGACCGGTCGGGAGGCCACGCGGTGAGGGACTCACGGACGTTGCCCGTCCCGGACGGGCTGGACGGCATGCGGGTGGACGCCGGGCTGTCGAAGCTGCTCGGGCTGTCGCGCACGGCGGTGGCCACGCTGACCGAGGCGGGCGACGTGCTGGTGGACGGACGCCCCGCCGGCAAGTCCGACCGGCTGGTCGCGGGAAGCTGGCTGGAGGTGCTGCTGCCCGCGCCGGAGCGCCCGACGGTGGTCGCCGCCGTCCCGGTCGAGGGCATGGTCGTGCTCCACGAGGACGACGACATCGTGGTCGTGGACAAGCCGGTCGGCGTCGCCGTCCACCCCAGCCCGGGCTGGACCGGGCCGACCGTCGTGGGCGGCCTGGCCGCCGCCGGCGTGCGGATCGCGACCTCCGGCGCGGCCGAGCGACAGGGCGTGGTGCACCGCCTGGACGCCGGCACCACCGGGGTCATGGTGGTCGCCAAGAGCGAGCACGCGTACTCGGTGCTCAAGCGCGCCTTCAAGGAGCGCACGGTCACCAAGTGCTATCACGCGCTGGTGCAGGGCCACCCCGACCCGACGCGCGGCACGATCGACGCGCCGATCGACCGCCACCCCAAGCACGACTACAAGTTCGCCGTGGTCGCCGGGGGCAAGCCGAGCGTCACCCACTACGAGGTGACCGAGGCGTTCCGGTCGGCGTCGTTGCTGGACGTGCGGCTGGAGACCGGCCGGACCCACCAGATCCGGGTGCACTTCGCTGCCCTGCGCCACCCCTGCGTGGGCGACCTGACCTACGGGGCGGACCCGGTGCTGGCCCGCCGGCTCGGGATCTCCCGGCAGTGGCTGCACGCGCGGACGCTCGGCTTCGCCCACCCCGCCGACGGCCGCTGGGTCGAGTTCACCAGCGAGTACCCGCACGACCTCCAGCACGCGCTGGACCTGTTGCGCGAGGAGTACTGACAACCAGCAGAGCACCGGCTCCGCGGACCGGTGGGACCGACGAGGAGGGCGGGGCGCTGGCCGACGGGCCGGCGCCCCGCCCTTGTCATGCGGGGGCTGGTGAGGGCGACGTCGCGAACCTGACGCGAAGAGTGGTCAGGACTCCGCCAGCGACCAGGTGAGCGTGCGCTGCTCGTCATCCGGCCGGGGGCTCCACCGGACCGCGACCAGGTCGGTGTCCTCCGGGAGCACGTAGACCGTGTGACCGCCGGCCGTCTCGCCGGGCTGCACGCCGATGCGGTGCGGCGGCCGGCTCGACAGCGACACCGGGGCCTTGGCCACCGGCGTGCCGTCGGCGGCGACCAGCACCAGGTAGAGGTCGGGCAGCGAGGAGAACGCGGTCGTGCCCTTGTTGGTCAGCTCGGTGTGCACCACGACCGCCCGCTCGCCCTCCTGGAGCCGGTACCCGGCCGCGGTGAACAGGAAGTCCGCCGGGTCGACGACCTCGACGAGCTGGATCGCCAGCCGCTCGCCCTCCAGGCCCTCGGTCTCCAGCGTGGAACCCACCTTGCCGGTGCGCGGGGCCGGCGCCGCCGGCGGGGCGTTGCGGCCGGGGGCGGGCTGCTGCGGCGGCTGGTCGCCCCTGGCCCACGACGCGCTCTGGGGCGGCCCCCAGGTGCTCATGGGGTCGGGCGTGGCCGGAGCGGCGGCCACGGGCTGGGGATGGGCCATGGGCGGCGCGGGTGGCTGGGGCGCCGCGACGGGGAACGGCTGGCTCGGGGGTCCGGGCTGCACCCCGGGGTACGGCCCGGTGGGCGGGACGACGTGCTGGGGGTGCGCCATCGGCTGCGGGTACTGCGCGGGAGGCGCCGGGTAGGGGCCGCTCTGCTGGGGCGTCGGGTACGGGCCCGTGTGGACCGGGTACGCGCCGGTGTGCACGGGGTACTGGCCGGTGGGGTAGACCTGCTGCTGGTACCCCCAGACGCCGGCGGCCGCGAGCGCGGCGCGGATGCCGTTCGGATCGCACTCGACGCCGACGACCAGCGGCAGGCCGCTCGCGGCGAGCGCGGCCAGCCGGGCGGCGACCTCCCGGACGTCCATTCCGGCCCGCGCCGCGATGTCGTGCACGGCGATCCGGCCGGCCTCGGCGACCAGGGCGAGCAGGCGGGTGTCCACGGGATCCGGCGCGACCACGCAGCGCACGCTACCCGGTTGCCCCGTCCCCCGTGGCAACGCCCGGCCAAGACATGACCATGTCCCTCACAGCGCACCCGTCTGTGGGGCGCGCCGGGTCCCCCGCGCCGCCGGGCGGCCTGTGAGAACGGCTCGGCCAGTAGGTCCGATGACTTCAGTGCCGAACGAGAAAAATCCCTGGTCGAAGACCGGAGGCGGGCAGGTCACGACCGGGCCCCTGGGGCGGGTCACGGCCATGGACGCCACTATTTCGGGGGACCTCGGCCCGGTGCCCCGCCGACGACCCCTGGTCCTGTCGGGGGTCGGGGGTAGGCAGGGGGCATGGCAGGGAACGACAGGGACGACCTCGCGGGACGGGCCGCCGGCCGGCCTCCGTTGGCCCGATCCGGTCCGGCGTTAGGCTGACCGGGCCCAGCCGACGGCGCCGGTCGGGGACCCGCGGTGTCGCGCCGCCCGCCCCCGTCCCACCTCCCGCGCCGCGTCGGCGGCACCGGACGTCGCACCCGACCTGTGAGGAGGCCCCTGCCCGTGGCCGGTGACTCGTTCGTCCATCTGCACGTCCACACCGAGTACTCGATGCTCGACGGTGCGGCGAAGCTCAAGGACATGTTCGCGGAGTGCGAGCGACTGGGGATGCCCGCCGCCGCGATCACCGACCACGGCAACATGTACGGCGCCTACGACTTCTTCAAGCAGGCGACGGCGGCCGGGATCAAGCCGGTGATCGGCATCGAGGCCTACATGGCCCCGGACTCGCGGTTCAACAAGGAGCGGGTGCGGTGGGGCGACCCGAGCCAGCGCGCCGACGACGTCTCCGCGAGCGGCGCCTACACGCACCAGACCATCTGGGCCAGGACCAACGAGGGCCTGCACAACCTGATGAAGGTCTCCAGCCTGGCCTCGATCGAGGGCCAGTTGGGCAAGTGGCCCCGGATGGACAGGGAGCTGATCGCCCAGCACTCCGCCGGGCTGATGGCCACCACCGGCTGCCCGTCGGGCGAGGTGCAGACCCGGCTGCGGCTCGGCCACGAGCGCGAGGCGCTGGAGGCGGCCGCCGCGTGGCGGGACATCTACGGCAAGGACAACTTCTACGTCGAGCTGATGGACCACGGCATCGAGATCGAGCGCCGGGTCAGGGACGGGTTGCTGGACCTGGCCCGCAAGCTGGACCTGCGGTTCGTGGTCACCAACGACTCGCACTACACCTACGCCGACGACCGGGACGCGCACGACGCGTTGCTCTGCGTGCAGACCGGCAAGACCCTCCAGGACCCGAACCGGTTCAAGTTCGACGGCGAGGGCTACTACCTGAAGTCGCCGGAGGAGATGCGGGCGATTGACTCCTCCGACGCGTGGCAGGAGGGGTGCCGCAACACCCTCGTGATCGCGGAGAAGGTCGACACGACCGGGATGTTCGAGTTCCGCAACCTCATGCCGCGGTTCCCGATCCCGGAGGGCAAGACCGAGGGCGAGTACTTCCGCGAGCAGGTCTGGGAGGGCATGCGGCGGAGGTTCCCCAACGGCATCGACGAGGTGCACCGCCAGCAGGTCGAGTTCGAGATCGGCGTCATCCTCCAGATGGGCTTCCCGTCCTACTTCCTGGTGGTGGCCGACTTCATCAACTGGGCCAAGGAGAACGGCATCCGGGTCGGCCCCGGCCGCGGCTCGGCCGCGGGCGCGCTGATCGCCTACGCCCTGGGCATCACCGACCTGGACCCGCTGGCCCACGGACTGATCTTCGAGCGGTTCCTCAACCCGGACCGCGTCAGCCCGCCCGACATCGACATCGACTTCGACGAGCGTCGGCGCGGCGACGTGATCCGCTACGTCACGCAGAAGTGGGGCGAGGACAAGGTCGCCCAGGTCATCACGTTCGGCACGATCAAGGCCAAGGCGGCGATCAAGGACGCGGCCCGGGTGCTCTACGGCCAGCCCGGCTACGCGGTGGCCGACCGGATCTCCAAGGCGATGCCGCCGGCCGTGATGGGCAAGGACATCCCGCTGTCCGGGATCTTCGACCCCCAGCACAAGCGGTACGCCGAGGCGGCCGAGGTGCGCGCGCTCTACGAGAGCGACCCGCAGGTGAAGGAGATCATCGACACCGGGCGCGGCCTGGAGGGCCTGATCCGCAACGCCGGCGTGCACGCCTGCGCGGTGATCATGTCCTCCGAGACGCTGACCGACCACATCCCGGTCTGGATGCGGCCCAACGACGGCGCGATCATCACGCAGTTCGACTACCCGACCTGCGAGACGCTCGGCCTGCTGAAGATGGACTTCCTGGGCCTGAGCAACCTGACCACGATCGACGACGCCCTGCGCAACATCGAGCTCAACGGCAAGGGCACGATCGACATCGCCAGCGTGGCGCTGGACGACAAGAAGACCTACGAGCTGCTCAGCCGGGGCGACACCCTGGGCGTGTTCCAGCTCGATGGCGGCGCCCTGCGCGACCTGCTGCGCCTGATGCGGCCGGACAACTTCGAGGACGTCTCCGCCGTCATCGCGCTCTACCGGCCCGGCCCGATGGGCGCGAACTCGCACACGAACTACGCGCTGCGCAAGAACGGCCAGCAGGAGATCACGCCGATCCACCCCGAGCTGGCGGAGCCGCTGGCCGAGATCCTGGACACGACCTACGGCCTCATCGTGTACCAGGAGCAGGTCATGGCGATCGCGCGGAAGGTGGCCGGGTACACGCTGGCACAGGCGGACCTGCTCCGCCGGGCGATGGGCAAGAAGAAGAAGGAGATCCTCGACAAGGAGTTCACCGGCTTCGAGGCGGGCATGCTGGCCAACGGCTACTCGCCGGAGGCGATCAAGACCCTGTGGGACATCCTGGTCCCGTTCGCGGACTACGCGTTCAACAAGGCGCACTCCGCGGCCTACGGCCTGGTCGCGTACTGGACCGCGTACCTGAAGGCCAACTACCCGGCCGAGTACATGGCCGCGCTGCTCACCACGAACTCGGACAACAAGGACAAGTCCGCGATCTACCTGGCCGAGTGCCGGCGCATGGGGATCACGGTGCTCCCGCCGGACGTCAACGAGTCCGAGCGCGAGTTCGCCCCGGTCGGGGAGGACATCCGGTTCGGGCTGGGCGCGATCCGCAACGTGGGCGCCAACGTGGTGGACGCGATCATCAAGGCGCGCAAGGAGAAGGGGAA
Organism: Streptoalloteichus tenebrarius; assembly: GCF_024171885.1. GTDB lineage: Bacteria > Actinomycetota > Actinomycetes > Mycobacteriales > Pseudonocardiaceae > Streptoalloteichus > Streptoalloteichus tenebrarius. Next base: position 357,972 of record NZ_JAMTCP010000002.1, read on the forward strand.
GTTCACCGACTTCTCCGACTTCCTGCGCAAGGTGGACGCCCAGGTCTGCAACAAGAAGGTCGTCGAGTCCCTGATCAAGGCGGGCGCGTTCGACTCGCTGGGGCACCCGCGCAAGGGCCTGCACCTGGTGCACGCCGACGCGATCGACGCGGTGATGGAGACCAAGCGGGCTGAGGCGGTCGGCCAGTTCGACCTGTTCGGCGGGGACGACGCGCCCGACGTGGGGGGCGTGTTCGACGTCAAGGTGCCCGAGGAGTACTGGGATGCCAAGCACCAGCTCACGCTGGAGCGGGAGATGCTGGGCCTGTACGTGTCGGGCCATCCGCTCAACGGCGTCGAGCACATCCTGACCGCGCAGTCGGACACGCCGATCGCCACCATCCTGGAGGGCTCGGTGCCGGACGGCGCCCAGGTCACGGTGGGCGGCATCCTGGCGTCGGTGACGCGGCGGGTGAACAAGAACGGCGAGCCGTGGGCCGCGTGCCAGTTGGAGGACCTGGCGGGTGGCATCGAGGTGCTGTTCTTCCCGAAGAGCTACACGGTGCACTCGATCAACGTGGTGGAGGACGCGATCGTCCTGGTGAAGGCGAGGGTCACCAAGCGGGACGACCGGGTCTCGCTGATCGCCAACGACCTGGTGGTCCCGGATCTCAGTGACGCGGGCACGCAGGCGTTGCGGATCAAGATGCACGCGGCGAAGTGCACGGAGCCGCTCATCGTGAAGCTCAAGGACGTGCTCAAGACGCACCCCGGCACGACCGAGGTGCACCTGAAGCTGGTCAACGGGCAGCGGACGACGATGCTGCGGGTGGACTCGGCGTTGCGGGTGAGCCCGTCGCCGTCGTTGATGGGTGATCTCAAGGCGTTGCTCGGTCCGGGGTGCCTGGGCTGAGCGGGGTCGGCGAACGCCCCGGGAGACCGCGTGGGGTCTCCCGGGGCGTTCTCGTTTCCGGGTCGGGTTCTCACGCCGGCACACGGGGCCGTCGTCGCGCCTGCGGGGCGTCGCCCGTTTGCTGCGAGTGGCGGTGTCCGCGTTCCCCTGCCCATCCGTTCTTGCTGGGCCGTTCGGCGTCATCTGGTGGTTGGTCGGCACTGGGGCCTCGCCTTCGGCCGTTTTTGCGAGTGAACTGTGTTCACTCACCGCACGACCCGGAGGAGCCCATGCACCACACCGTGCTCGACGCGGCCTTCGTCCAGGACCCGTACCCCCTCTACGCCCGGCTGCGTCGCGAGGCGCCGGTCAGCCGTGCCGTCACGGCCACCGGCCTGTCGGTGTGGCTGGTCACCCGCTACGAGGACGCCAGGGCCGCGTTGGCCGACCCCCGCCTGTCGAAGGACGCGCGCCGCATACGGGAGGTCCTGGAGATCAGGGGCGGGGTGCGCGTGCTCGACGAGTCCATCATCGAGCACATGCTCAACAGCGACCAGCCGGACCACACCCGGCTGCGCCGCCTCGTCGGCAAGGCGTTCACCGCGCGGCGGGTGGAGGCGTTGCGGCCCCGGATCGAGGAGATCAGCGCCGGGCTGCTGGACGGGATCAACCCCGACTCCGAGATCGACCTGCTGACGGCCTACGCCTTCCCGTTGCCCATCACGGTGATCTGCGCCCTGCTCGGCATCCCGGACGCCGACCACGACGCCTTCCGCTCCTGGTCGAACACGATCGTGACCAACAGCGAGCCGGAGGAGTTCGAGCGGGCGCAGAGCGGCCTGGTCGCCTACCTCGTCCAGCTCATCGACCGCAAGCGCCGGGAGCCGGGCGAGGACATGCTCAGCGCGCTGGTCGCCGCCAGGGACGACGGCGACCAGCTCTCCGAGCGCGAGCTGCTGGCGATGGTGTTCCTGCTGCTGGTCGCGGGGCACGAGACGACGGTCAACCTCATCGCCAACGGGGTGTTGGCGTTGCTGCGGCACCCCGACCAGATGGCGCGGCTGCGGGCGGACCTCGGCCTGCTGCCGAGCGCGGTGGAGGAGTTCCTGCGGTACGAGTCGCCGGTCAACATGGCCACGTTCCGGGTGACGGCCGAGCCGGTGCGGATCGGAGAGGTGGAGATCCCGGCGGAGGAGGTCGTGCTGGTCTCGCTCGGCTCGGCGAACCGGGACGGCGACCGGTACGGGGACCCGGACCAGTTGGTGATCGACCGCGGCCTGGGCGGGCACCTGGCGTTCGGGCACGGGATCCACTACTGCCTGGGCGCGCCGCTGGCGCGGCTGGAGGCCGAGATCGCCTTCCGGGACCTGCTCACCCGGTTCGGCCGGATCGAGCTGGCGCCGGGGCGGGAGCTGCGGTGGCGGGACAGCCAGCTCATGCGCGGGCTGGTCGAACTGCCGGTTCGGTTGACGCCCGCCGAGGTTAACGCGCGGTAGCGAGCAGGGCGCGGCTCGCTAGCCTGCTGCGCGTGCCGCTGGTGCCCGTGTCCGTGCCGGGGCCGGTCGACCCCGACGTCGTCGCGGTGGTGTCGCGCCGCTGGACGAGGGCACGGCCCCTGCTGTGGTGGTCGCTGCTGGGCGTGCCCGCCCTCGGGGTGGCGGCGACCGTGATCCTCGTGCTCGTCCGTGGCTGGCAACGGGGTTCCACCTCCTGGTGGGCCTCGTTGCCAGCCTTCGCCGTGGTGGCGCCCCTGGTGGGCAATGTCGTGGCGCTGCGCGGCGACCAGTTGCCGTGGGACACCGACCGGTGGGGGAACCGGGCGGCGAGGACCGGGATGTTGCTGGCGCTGCTGGGCGTCGGGCCGGCCGTCGGGTTGGTCGGCGGTGGCGCGTGGACGTGGGCGCTCGTGCCGGCGTTCCCAGTGGCGGCCGTGGTGCTGGCGGCGGTGGCGCGACGTCGATTGCTGGTTCCGCTGTCGCCGGAGCTGGGCGCGAGCGCCTTCACCGTCGCGCTGCCCCTGCGGGGCGTGTGCCAAGGGCGGGTGGTGCTCGCGGCGGACCGGGTGTCGTGGGCGGTGTGGGAACCCGGTGGGGGCGGTCCGGCGGGGGAGGAGATCCCGTTGCGGGCCGTGCGGTCCGCACGCGCCACCGTGCTGCCGCCGGAGCAGCCACCGCTGCCGTGGACGAGCGACCGCGCGGGACGCCCGTTGTTCACCGATCCCGGACCGGCGGTGCTGCTGAGCACGACGTCGGGGGAGCTGTTGGTCCCGACCGACCACGCCCTGCTCCTGGCCGAGCTGGTGGGCCGCCGGCTGCTGCTGCGGCGTCGACTGGAGGGCGGGGACGGCGCGTTCTGGCGTGATCCCCGCCGCCGGGACGGCCTCGGGCGAGGGGAAGGCCCGTAGTCTGCTGGCCCATGCGACCCGAGGAACTGCTGGCGTTGGACCGCGCGCACGTCTGGCACCCGTACGGGCCGATGCCGGGCGTCGACGAGCCGCTGGTCGTGGAGTCCGCCGCCGGGGTGCGCCTCCGGTTGGCCGACGGGGTCGAGCTGGTGGACGGCATGTCCTCGTGGTGGTCGGCCATCCACGGCTACCGGCACCCGGCGCTGGACGAGGCCGCGCGCCGCCAGCTCGACCGGATGAGCCACGTGATGTTCGGCGGGCTGACCCACGAGCCGGCCGTGCGCCTGGCCGCGCGGCTGGTCGAGATCACGCCGGAGCCGTTGCGGCACGTGTTCCTGTCCGACTCCGGCTCGGTGTCGGTGGAGGTCGCCGTCAAGATGTGCCTCCAGTACTGGCGGTCGCTGGGGCGGCCGGAGAAGCGCCGCCTGCTGACCTGGCGCGGCGGCTACCACGGCGACACGTTCCACCCGATGAGCGTGTGCGACCCCGAGGGCGGGATGCACGGCCTGTGGCGCGGGGTCCTGCCCGAGCAGGTGTTCGTCGACGAGCCGCCGGCCGGCGCGACGTGCGGCGGCGCGGGCCCCGACGCCGCGTACGTCGCGCGCCTGGCGGAGGCGGTGGAGCGGCACGCCGGGGAGCTGGCGGCGATCGTCGTGGAGCCGAGGGTGCAGGGCGCGGGCGGCATGCGGTTCCACTGCGGCTGCTACCTGAGGGCGCTGCGCGAGCTGGCCGACGCGCACGACGTCCTGCTGGTCTTCGACGAGATCGCCACGGGCTTCGGGCGCACCGGCGACCTGTTCGCGGCTGACGGCGCGGGCGTCGCGCCGGACGTGATGTGCGTCGGCAAGGCGCTGACCGGCGGCTACCTGAGCATGGCGGCGACGTTGTGCACGACGCGGGTGGCCGACGGGATCTCCAGGGGCGCGGTCCCCGTGCTCGCGCACGGTCCCACGTTCATGGGCAACCCGTTGGCCTCGGCGGTCGCCAACGCCTCGCTGGAGTTGTTGCTGGGCCAGGACTGGGCTGGCGAGGTGCGGCGGATCGAGGCCGGGTTGCGCGCCGGTCTCGCCCCGGCGGCCGAGGTGCCCGGGGTGGCGGACGTGCGGGTGCTGGGAGCGATCGGTGTGGTCCAGCTCGACCACCCCGTCGACGTGGCCGCCGCGACGAAGGCGGCGGTGACCCAGGGGGTGTGGCTGCGCCCGTTCCGCGACCTGATCTACACGATGCCGCCCTATGTCACCGACGACGACGATGTGGCGCGCATCGCGGCGGCGGTGGTGGCAGCCGCGGCTGTGGGGTGACCGCGCTGGGCCGCCAGGGGACGTTGACGGCGCTCTGGCGCGCTTTTCGGCGCCCTGGGCGCCCAGGGCGGCCGGTCAGGTCGTCTGTGCGCGCCCGATGGCATCGACCTGGTGTCTGTGCTGGTCCGTCGGGTCGTCTGTCGGATGATCTGTGGGGCCGTCGGGGGCATCGCCGGCCGTTTGCGGGGTCGGTGGGTTGCCCGCCGGGCCGCCTGACAGGTGATCTCTTGGTCGCTCGACGGGGGCCTGCCGGATCTCCTGGCGGGTGATCTCTGGGGCTGTTTGGCGGGCGACTTGTCCGATCTCTTGATGGGTGATCTGTTTGGGCCGCCTGGTGAGTCGTCTGACGGGCCGCTCCCCGAGGCTGGCCCAGCCGATGGCCGGCGGCGCGCCGGGCCGGGACGCGCCGGGACGCTCCCGGGCCCGGCGCGCCGCCGGCCACTCTGGACAGAGATTTTTCCGTGGACAGAGATTTTCCGTTGTGTCAAAGGGTTTTCGCAGAAACCCCGGGGTTTATCCACATCACTCCGCTGAACCACTGGCCGGGCGATGGGTGGAACGCCTGTTGTCCACAGGCCCGCGGTCTTGTGATGCGGGGCGGGGTTGGTGCTGGCTAGGCTGGTCGCGGGGACGCCCCCCAGGGCGGGTGGGGGCTGTCCTGAGGGTGGGTTTCCGTTGGGGCGCCGAGGAAACGGGCGGCTCGACCGCGGGTGGTGCGGCCGCGCCGGCGTGACGACGCCACCACGGGCCTGCCGTCAGGCCCCGGGCTGAGAGGACCCGCCGGGCAGAAGCGCGGCGGCCAGCTCGGCGTCGGTCGGCTCCACCAGGATCGCGCCGTCCGGCAGCACCACGACCGGGATGTTGCGCCGCCCGGACAGCTCCACCGCGCGCTCCCGCGCCGCCTCGTCGTGCTCGACGTCGATCTCGGTGAAGGGCACCTCGTTGCGCCGCAGCCACGCCTTCGCGCGCCGACAGTCACCGCACCACTCCGCGCCGTACATCACGACCTGGTTGTCGCTCATGGGGCCCGACGCTACCCGTTGGGGGCCGCCGTCCAGAGGACGTAGCCTGGCTGGCCGTGGATCTCCTCGTGATCACCGGAACCGGGACCGAGATCGGCAAGACCGTCACGACCTCGGCCGTGGCCGCCCTGGCGGTCGACGCCGGCCGGTCGGTGGCCGTGCTCAAACCGGCCCAGACCGGCGTGCGTCCCGGCGAGCCGGGCGACGTGGACCAGGTGGCCGCGCTCGCCGGCGCGGTCACCGGGCGTGAGCTGGCCCGCTACCCCGACCCCCTGGCCCCGGAGACCGCGTCCCGGCGCTCCGGGCTGCCGCCGGTGCGGCCGGCCATGGCGGCGGCGGCCGCCGCCGAGCTGGCCGAGCGGCACGACCTGGTCCTCGTGGAGGGCGCGGGCGGCCTGCTCGTCCGCTTCGACGACCGGGGCGGCACCCTCGCCGACGTCGCGTGGGCGCTGGGCGCGCCGGTGCTGATGGTGGCCACCGCCGGGCTGGGCACGCTCAACGCGACCGCGCTCACCGCGGAGGCGTTGCGTCACCGGGGGATCACCTGCGCGGGCGTGGTGGTCGGGAGCTGGCCGGAGGAGCCGGACCTCGCCTCCCGGTGCAACCTGGTGGACCTGCCCGTGGCGGCCGGAGTCCCGCTGCTCGGCGTCCTGCCGGCCGGGATGGGCAAGCTGCCGCCCGCCGACTTCCTCGCCGCGGCGCGCCGGTGGCTGGCCCCCGAGCTGGGGGGCGAGTTCGACGCCGAGGACTTCGCCGCTCGATTCTCGGTGTGACCGGCGGTTGTGCGCCGTCCACAGTGTCGCGTCGGTCTTCTTGGAGAGTGATCCATGCCGCATCGACAGGCCCTGAGAGTGCGGCAGACTACAGCGCCAACCGCATCGACGACAGGATCGACGACAGGGGAGAGCCGTGACCGCAGCCGCTGAGCGAACCGCCGTCGAACCCGGCGCCGGGGACATCCTCGCCGTCGCCAGGGAGCAGGTGCTCGACCGGGGCGAGGGACTGACCGAGCAGCAGGTCCTGGAGGTCCTGCGGCTCCCCGACGGCCGGTTGGAGGAGCTGCTCCAGCTCGCCCACGAGGTGCGGATGCGCTGGTGCGGCCCCGAGGTCGAGGTCGAGGGCATCGTCTCGGTCAAGACGGGCGGCTGCCCGGAGGACTGCCACTTCTGCTCGCAGTCCGGCAGGTTCCCCACGCCCGTGCGGGCGGCGTGGCTGGACATCCCTGGCCTGGTGGAGGCGGCGCGGCAGACGGCGGCCACCGGCGCCACCGAGTTCTGCATCGTCGCCGCGGTGCGCGGCCCGGACCGGCGGTTGCTGTCGCAGGTCAGGGCGGGGATCGAGGCGATCCGCGCCGCCGGGATCGACATCCAGATCGCCTGCTCGCTGGGCATGCTGACCCAGGAGCAGGTCGACGAGCTGGTCGCGATGGGCGTGCACCGCTACAACCACAACCTGGAGACCGCCCGCTCGCACTTCCCCAGCGTGGTGACCACCCACAGTTGGGAGGAGCGCTGGGAGACGCTGCGGATGGTGCGCGAGGCCGGGATGGAGGTCTGCTGCGGCGGCATCATCGGCATGGGCGAGACCGTGGAGCAGCGCGCCGAGTTCGCCGCCCAGCTCGCCGAGCTGGACCCGGACGAGGTGCCGATGAACTTCCTCATCCCGCAGCCGGGCACCCCGTACGAGGACTTCGAGGTGGTCGAGGGCGCCGAGGCGCTGCGCACGGTCGCCGCGTTCCGGCTGGCGATGCCGCGCACGATGCTGCGCTTCGCCGGCGGCCGGGAGCTGACCCTGGGCGACCTGGGCGCGGAGAAGGGCATGCTCGGCGGGATCAACGCGATCATCGTCGGCAACTACCTGACCAACCTGGGCCGGCCCGCGCAGCAGGACCTGGACATGCTCCAGGACCTGCGGATGCCGATCAAGGCGCTGAACGAGACGTTGTGAGGGCGCGGTGAGCGAGGCTTTCTGCTCCTGGTGCGGCGGGGCGGCCGGGGAGGGACGGCACGAGGCCTGCCAGCGTCGGCGCGTGCTGGACCCGCCCCGGTACTGCTCCCGCTGCGCGCGGCGCATGGTGGTGCAGGTGACGCCGGCGGGGTGGACGGCCCGGTGCAGCGCGCACGGGACGACCAGCTCGGCGATGTCGGACGCCCCAACCGCCTGAACGTGTCGCCCCGCCACCCGACGAAGCGGGGTGGGCACGGGCGACACTAGGGTCCGGGATGCCCGACGGGGGTCGGGCGGTGGGCCGACGGGAGGTCTTGCGTGCCGGAGCAGCCGGTGGGGTCGCCGGAGAGCCGGGTGGAGTCGGACGGGGTGGTCCCGGCGGAGCGGGGGCCGGAGGCGTTGCCGCCCGCCGAGTGGCACCACGCGCGGCCGAGGGTCGTGGTGCGCCGCGACCTGATGCCGGCGGTGAGCGTGTTGTCCACGGTGGCGTTGGTCGGGCTTCCGGTGGGGTGGCTGTGGTCCCGGCTCGCGCCGCCGCAGCAGGTCCGCGTGGTCCAGGGCGAGCGGTTGGCGCCGCTGCCGCTGGAGAGCTACCACCGGTTCGACGACCTCGCGGTGTTCCTGCTGCTCACGCTGGCCGTCGGTCTGGTGACCGGCGGTGCCGTGTGGTTGTTGCGGCAGCGCAGGGGTCCGGTGGTGATGCTCGCCGCCGCCCTGGGGTCGCTGGTGGCGGCCTGGCTCGCCCTGCGCACGGGCCTGTCGTTCGCCGAGGGGCTCTACCCGCTGGGCGATCTCCACCGTGTCGGAGCCCTGCTGTGGGACCCGCCGCGTCTGGAGTCGGGTTGGGTAGTGCTGGCCCAGCCCCTCGCCGCGCTCCTCGCCTACGGCGCGTGCGCGGCGTGGAACGGTCACGACGACCTGGGGCGCCGGCTCGGCTGAGCGCTCGTGCGGCGGGGCCGCGCCCCTGGCCACCTCAGGCGCCGTTGATCGCCTCAGGTGCCGCTCATCGCCTGGTGCCACTGAACGATCTGAGGGCCACTGTCGCCTGAGGCGCCACTGACCGCCTGAGATGTCGCTGATCACTGGAACCCGCCGGCCACCGGAACCCGCCGGCCACCGGAACCCGCTGGTTACCGGAACCCGCTGGTTACCGGAACCCGCTGGTCAGGTCAGATCCGGGTGGCCCATCTCAGCGGGTCGGGTCGGCTCACCGTGGGGCGGGAGGGTCCAGGCCGCCGGTGCCTACAGCCCTGTAGTAGGGGGACCCCCCATTTCGAACATCTCACGGGGGTCTGACAGTTCGGGCCGTCGTCGGTCGCTCTTCCGGGTGGAACCGTGGAAGATCGCCCTGGGTGGGTGATCTCCGGGGTCGTTGTGGCATCAAGGAAAACGAGTTGTTCGGCGGGACCCCGCTCGAAGATCGTGATGCGTCGTCGGGTCGTCTGCCGAAGGAGTCCATGGTGCCCATCGAACGAACCGGTCCGTCGCCCCTGGCGGGCGAGCGCGAGATGCTCCGCGGCTACCTCGACTTCCATCGCGCCACGCTGGCGGCGAAGTGCGAGGGGCTCTCCGACGACGACCTGCGCCGGCGGTCCATGCCGCCCTCGACCCTGTCGCTGCTCGGGCTGGTGCGGCACATGGCCGAGGTGGAGCGCACCTGGTTCCGCCGTGTGATCAACAAGGAGGACGTCCCGCTCGTCTGGTCCGAGGACGGCGACTACCAGGTCGCCTACGACGACACCGGGGCGACGCGGGCCGAGGCGTTCGGCGCGTGGGAGGCCGAGATCGAGCACGCGCGCCGCATCGAACGCGAGGCGGAGTCACTGGACGTGACCGGGCGCCACCCCCGGACGGGGGAGGAGCTGTCGCTGCGCATGGTCATGCTGCACCTGATCGAGGAGTACGCGCGGCACAACGGGCACGCCGACTTCCTGCGTGAGGGGATCGACGGGACCGTCGGCGTCTGAGCGCCCGGGCGCCGCCGGGCCTCCCGCCGCGGCGTCGCCCCGGTCCGGCGTCGCCCCGGTCCAGTGTCACCTCGCCCAGTGGCCGTCGCGGGCTGAATCGCCGGGCCGCATCGTCGAGCCGACTTGCCGGGACGCCTCGCCGGGCCGCTCAGTTGCGGGACGGGAGGTCGGCGAAGTCGGAGAGCGGGGCGGGGACGGCGCGGAGCAGGCGGAGCAGGCCGGCCTCCCGGAGCAGCACCCGGCGGATCAGGCGCAGGCGCAGCGCAGGGCAGGTCTGCTCCAGCAGGTGCTGCCGGTCCTCGGTGCTCAGCAGGCAGTCGGCCGCGAGCAGGTGGGCGAGGTCGCCCGGCTCGGTCTCCGGCGGCGGTTCCTGCCAGTCCTCGCGGGACCACGCGATCGCGCAGTAGCGGCGGTGGGCGGCCCTGGCGGCCTCGGCGAGCGCGGGCACCGCCTCGGTGATCTCGGGCGTCGGCGCGGTGTCCGGCAGCCACTCCACGGAGCCGACCAGGTACGGCGCGGCCGTGTCGTCCACGTCGAGGAGTCGGAACCGGCGTTCTCCGGTGACGACGATGTCGAAGCGCCCGTCGGGCAGCCGGCGGGCCTCGCGGAGCGTGGCCGAACAGCCGATCCCGTGCAGCGACTCGACGTTGTCCGCGCCGACCTCCCAGCCCTGCCGGATGGCGACCACGCCGAACCGGCGGTCGGGCACGACCTCGGTCATCAGGTCCACGGTGAGCTGCCGGTACCGGGGCTCGAAGACGTGGAGCGGCAGTGACGCCCCGGGCAACAGCACGGTGCCCAACGGGAACAACGGGAGCGTCTCGGCCACCCGTTCACGTTACGACGACGCCCGGACGAATGCCGGCCGGATGACCATTTCGCTGCTCAGCGTGTGCTTCTCGGGGGCCTGAGCACCGCGAACGGGTCGGTCACGGCCAACCCCCGTCCGGTGAACCGGAACAGCGCGGCCGGCCGGCCCCCCGACGGGCCGGGCGGCGCGGTGTGCCCGGTCGGCTCCAGCAGGCCCCGGCGGGACAGCACGCGTTGCAGGTTGGTCGCCGACACCCGGTAGCCCAGCGCGGCGGAGTACAGCTCGCGCAGGGCCGAGACGGTGAACTCGCGGGGCGCGAGGGCGAAGCCGAGGTTGGTGTAGGAGAGCTTGGCCCGCAGGCGGTCGCGGGCCCGCAGCACGATCGCGCCGTGGTCGAAGGCGGTCTCGGGCAGCGCCGCGACCGGGTGCCACGCGGTGTCCCCTGGTGTCTCCGGGTCGACGTCGCAGGGGACCAGGCCGAGGAAGGCCGTGGCGACCACGCGTGGACCCGGCACCCGGTCGGGCGCGCTGAACACGGCGAGCTGCTCGACGTGGGACAGCCGGCGGACGTCGACCTTCTCCGCGAGCTGGCGGCGGATGGACGCCTCCACGTCCTCGTCGGCGCGGAGCCGCCCGCCCGGCAGCGACCAGCGGCCCGCGTGCGGTTCCAGCGCCCGTCGCCACAGCATGACCTGGAGTGATCCGGCTCTCACCTGGAGCACCGCGGCCAGCACCTCGTGTTCCACACCACCCGAACGGCTGATACCATCACCCACGTTTTCGATCCTAAGTCGAAAACCGGGGCGACGGCCAACCGGCCGCAGGGACCGGGTCCGCCACGCCGCGTCGCGGCCGCCGGGCGCGGGGTGCCCCGCAAGGAGCGCGAGGAGGACGAGATGGCCGCTACTGCATCCGTGGGGCGGGCCTCGGCGCTGGAGCCCTACGACGGGGTCCGGCCGGACGCGGCGTGGCGGGAGGAGGTGCTGCGGCTCGCCGAGCGGCGCAACGCCGTCATCCTGGCGCACAACTACCAGTTGCCGGAGATCCAGGACATCGCCCACCACACCGGCGACTCCCTCGCGCTGAGCCGGATCGCGGCGGACAGCGACGCCGACACGATCGTCTTCTGCGGCGTGCACTTCATGGCCGAGACCGCGAAGATCCTCAGCCCGACCAAGACGGTGCTGATCCCGGACGAGCGCGCCGGCTGCTCGCTGGCCGACTCGATCACCGCCGAGGACCTCAGGGCGTGGAAGGCCGAGCACCCCGGCGCCGTGGTCGTCTCCTACGTCAACACCACCGCCGAGGTGAAGGCGGAGACCGACGTCTGCTGCACCTCGTCGAACGCCGTCGACGTGGTGCGGTCGATCCCGGCCGACCGCGAGGTGCTGTTCTGCCCCGACCAGTTCCTCGGCGCGCACGTGAAGCGGGAGACCGGCAGGGAGAACCTGCACGTCTGGGCCGGCGAGTGCCACGTCCACGCGGGCATCAACGGCCCGGAGCTGGCCGAGAAGGCCGCGGCCAACCCGGACGCCGACCTGTTCATCCACCCCGAGTGCGGCTGCGCGACCTCGGCGCTGTACCTGGCGGGCGAGGGCACCGTGCCGCAGGACCGGGTGAAGATCCTCTCCACCGGGGACATGGTGAAGGCCGCCAGGGGCACCAGCGCCCGCACCGTGCTCGTGGCCACCGAGGTGGGCATGCTGCACCAGCTCCGCAGGGCCGCCCCGGAGATCGACTTCCGCGCGGTGAACGACAGGGCCGCCTGCCGCTACATGAAGATGATCACGCCGGCCGCGTTGCTGCGCGCGCTGCGCGAGGGGCGGGACGAGGTCCACGTGGACCCGGACGTCGCCGAGCGCGCGCGGGGCGCGGTCCAGCGGATGATCGCGATCGGCCAGCCGGGGGGCGGGGAGTGATGACTCCCTCCTGGGAAGCCGGCGCCGACCTGGTGGTCGTCGGCACCGGCGTGGCGGGCCTGACCGCCGCCATCACCGCCCGCGAGCTGGGACTGCGCGTGCTGGTGGTGACCAAGGCCGGTGCGGGCGACGGCAACACCCCCTGGGCGCAGGGCGGCGTGGCCGTCGTGCTGCCCGGCCAGCACGAGCCGGGCGACTCGGTGCGGCGGCACGTCGCCGACACCCTCGTCGCCGGCGCCGGGCTGTGCGAGGAGGCCGCGGTGGCCGCGATCCTCGCCGACGGCCCGGCCGCCGTGCAGCGCCTGCTGCGCGGCGGCGCGCGCTTCGACACCGAGGAGGACGGCAGGCTCGCCAGGGGCCGCGAGGGCGGGCACAGCACGTTCCGCGTCGTGCACGCCGGGGGTGACGCCACCGGGGCCGAGGTGGAACGCGCGTTGCTCGCGACCCTGCGCGACGGGCGGATCCCCGTGCTGGAGCAGCACATCGCGGTGGAGGCGTTGCGCACTCCGGCCGGTGAGGTCGCCGGTTTGCTGGTGCTCGACGCCCATGGCGTGCCGGGCGCGGTGCGCGCGCCCGCCGTCCTGCTCGCCACCGGAGGCGTCGGGCAGCTCTACCAGGCCACCTCGAACCCGGAGGTGGCCACCGGCGACGGCCTCGCGCTCGCGGTGCGGGCCGGCGCCGCGCTCGCCGACGTGGAGTTCGTCCAGTTCCACCCCACGGTGTTGTTCACGGGCGCTGGCGCGCACGGCCGTCGCCCGCTGGTGACCGAGGCCGTCCGCGGTGAGGGCGCGGTGCTGGTCGACCACACCGGCGCGCGCGTGATGGCCGGGGTGCACCCGCTGGCCGACCTCGCCCCGAGGGACGTGGTGGCCGCCGCGATCACCCGCAGGATGGTCGCCACCGGCGCGGACCACGTGCTGTTGGACGCCACGCGCCTGGGGGGCGAGGCCTTCCGGCGGCGGTTCCCGACGGTGCACGCCGCCTGCCGGGCAGCGGGCGTCGACCCCGCGGTCGACCCGATCCCGGTCGCGCCCGCCGCGCACTTCGCCTGCGGCGGTGTGGTGACCACTGTGGACGGTCGAGCCTCGGTGACCGGCCTGTACGCGGCCGGCGAGGTCGCGCGCACCGGCCTGCACGGCGCGAACCGGCTGGCCTCCAACAGCCTGCTGGAGGGCCTGGTGGTGGGCGCCCGCGCGGCCCGCGCCGTCGCCGCCGACCTGGCGGCGGGGCGGCTCGCCGACCCGAGAACGGCCGAGCCGGCCGAGCTGCCGGCGGCCCCGGTCGTGGAGCGGGCCGCGCTCCAGCGGGCCATGAGCCGGTACGCGGCCATCGGCAGGGACGCCTCGGGCCTGGTGGAGGCGGAGTCCGTGCTGGACGCGCACTCCGTGCACCGTCCACTTCGGACTCATCAGGAGGTGGAGGACGCGGCGCTGGCCATGGTCGCCAGGGCGCTGGTCGCCGCGGCGCTGGAGCGGACCGAGACCCGCGGCTGCCACGTCCGCACCGACTTCCCCCGCACCGAGGAGGCGTGGCGGCGCAGCCTGCCGATCCGGCTCGACGCGGCGGGACGGCTGGCGTTCTTCGAGACCGTGGCGTTGGGAGGGGCGGCATGACGGGCGAGTTCTCTACCGGGGCCGCCACAGGGTCCTCCTCCGGCTCCTCTGGCGGGTTCTCCGCTGGGGTCGTCGCGGAACTGGGCAGGGTGGGGCTGGACGCCGCCGAGGTGCGGCGGGTCGTCGGCCAGGCGTTGGACGAGGACCTCCGGTACGGGCCGGACGTCACCACCGAGGCCACCGTGCCGGCGGAGGCCGTGGCCGAGGCCGTGATGAGCCCGAGGAAACCCGGGGTGCTGGCCGGCCTCCCGGTCGCGCTGGCCGTCCTGGACGTCGTGGTCGGCGACTACGAGGTCGTCGAGCGGGGCGTCGACGGGCAGCGGCTGGCCCCGGGCGACGTGGCCCTGCGGCTGCGCGCGCCGGTGCGGGGCCTGCTGACCGCGGAGCGCACCGCGCTCAACCTGGTCTGCCACCTCTCGGGGATCGCGACCGCGACCGCCAGGTGGGTCGAGGCGGTCGCGGGCACCGGGTGCGCGATCCGGGACAGCCGCAAGACGCTGCCCGGCCTGCGGTCGCTCCAGAAGTACGCGGTGCGCTGCGGTGGCGGCGTGAACCACCGGATGGGTCTCGGCGACGCGGTGCTGATCAAGGACAACCACGTCGTGGCCGCCGGGTCGGTCACGGCCGCGCTGGCCGCCGCGCGCGAGCACGCGCCGGGCCTGCCGTGCGAGGTCGAGGTGACCACGCTCGCGGAGCTGGACGCGGTGCTCGCCATGGGCGCCGAGGAGGTGCTGCTGGACAACTTCACCGTCCCGCAGTGCGCCGAGGCGGTGCGGCGGCGGGACGCGGCGGGCGTGCCGACGCGGCTGGAGGCCTCCGGCGGACTCACGCTGGACGTCGCCCGGGCCTACGCCGAGACCGGGGTGGACTATCTCGCGGTCGGCGCGCTCACGCATTCCAGTCCGTCGCTCGATCTGGGCCTTGACATGTGAGGTCGGGCGCGGGGCGTGGAGTCATGCCTGGTGAGGGGGCTGGCGTCGGGTGCGGGACACCTGGCGTCAGCCCTCTGTCGTGGGACGGCCGCCCGCAGTTGTCCACAGTGTCCAGAGTTGTCCACAGTGGCGCTTTCGTTCCTTGTGCGGCCTTCGGGCTGTCGATAGGCTCGACGCGGGGTCGCCCCCCGGGCGGGTGGGGGCTGTACCGGGGTGGGAGGCGTTGGCGGCGGGTGTGTCGCCCCCCGGGAGGACGGCGGGCGGCCACTGGGAGCGCCGTTGGCCGGGATCAGCCTGGTGATCTCTGTCAGAGATCTTTGCGGGTCCGCTCGTGCGGAGCACGCGTCGGAAGACCTGAGGCGTGGGAGAGGCGCGGCGGAACTGCCGTCCGCCTCCGCGCGGCACGGAGACACCCGTGCCGCGCGGAGGCCGGGAACGGCTCGAACCGCTCGAAATCCCGAACCGCTCGAACCCCCGAATCGCACGAGGCTCGAACCAGGCGAGGCTCGAACCGGTCAAGGCCTCGAACCGGCCAAGGGCTCAAAGCGGGCAAGGCCTCGAACCGGAAACCGGGTGGGGCCCCGACGCACAGCGAACCGGTCGAGGCCTCCTCAGAAGCGGCGGTTCGCCAGCACCGGATTGGTCCGCCTGGCCTCCTCCACCACACCGGGGTCGATGTCGACGACCAGGCAGTCCGGCTCCGTGCCGAGCCGGGAGTGCACCCGACCCCATGGGTCCACCACCGTGCTCACCCCGATGCCGCACGGCGCGGCGCCGACCGGCTCCCGCCCCACCGTCACCGGGTCCGCCTGGTCACAGGCCACCACCCACGACGTGGAGTCCAACGCCCGCGCCCGCACCAGCAGCTCCCACTGCTCCCGCTTGCCGGGGCCCGCGCCCCAGCTCGCCGGCAGCAGGACCACCGAGGCCTCCTGCTCCGCCAACGCCGTGAACAGCCCGGGGAACCGCACGTCGTAGCAGGTCGCCACGCCGAGGGTGACGTCGGCGACCGTGAACGTCACCGGCCGCTCGCCGGGCGCGACGAACTTCGACTCCTGGTACCCGAACGCGTCGAACAGGTGGATCTTGTCGTAGTGGGTCTCCACATCCGGCCCGGTGACGAGCAGCGTGTTGCGCACCCGCCCGTCCCCGGCCGGCGTGAACATCCCGACGACGACCACGACGCCGGCCTCGGCCGCGATCCGGCGCACCCGCTCCGCCCACGGCCCGTCCAGCGGCTCGGCCAGCTCCGACCATCTGGCCCCCGAGCAGGCCATCGTGGCCTCGGGGAACACCACCACCTCCGCGCCCCGTTCCGCCGCGGCCGCGACGCCGTCGCGCACCAGGGGCAGGTTCGCCTCGGGGTCCGGCGTCGACACGATCTGGCACAGCCCGATCTGCACTGGCTCCTCCTCCACTCGCGGTGGTCATACGATGACCGACTGTTGTTAGCCTCTCTCAGGGATCGGTGGCACGAGTAGGGGGCGCGGGTGACTTCCGGCCGGGAACGCGCGTACGAGTTCCTCAAGGACGCCGTGCTCACCGATCCCCGGCTCCAGGGCCAGTTCGTCAGCGAGCAGGAGATCGCCGACCGGGTCGGCGTCTCGCGCACCCCGGTGCGGGAGGCGTTGCTGCTGCTGGCCGCCGAGGACCTCGTGCGCCTCGTGCCGAAGCGGGGCGCGTACGTGGCGCCCGTCACCGGACGCGAGGTCACCGAGCTGATGGAGTTGCGTGGCGTGCTCGAACGGTACGCCGCCGAGCGCGTGCTGGTCACGGGTTCCGCTCCGCTGTCGGAGATGCGGCACGCGGTCGAGATGCAGCGCACGCTGCTCGACGCCGCCGACGTGCGCTCGTTCGCCGAGTGGGACCAGCGGTTCCACACCGCCCTGGTGGCGGGCACGGGCAACAGCTTGTTGGCCCAGGTCTACGAGGGTCTGCGCGCGCGTCAGGTGCGGTGCGCGGCCGCCGCGCTCTACCGCACCGTGGAACGCAGGGAGGAGGCGCTGGCCGGGCACGAGGCGATCCTGTCCGCGCTGGCCGAAGGGGACGCGGTCCTGGCGGGCGCGGCGATCACCACGCACCTGGAGGCGGGGCTGCGGGTGCTGCTCGTCACCTGAGCCGGGGAGCGGCTGACAAGACCCGGATTTCGCCGACCAGCAGACTTGTTGCAAGTGCTTCGCAACGGAATCTAGGGTCTGCGCGTGCCTTTCCCCCGCCGACTCCTGCCGGGCGCCGCGGCCCTGGCGGCCGCCGTGGCCGTCGCCGCCTGCTCGACGCCGTCGAACCCCGACTCCGGACGCGACCGGGACCAGCTCACGCTGGCCGACGCCTACGAGCCGGAGAGCCTCAACCCGTTGCTCGGCTACGGGGAGGAGGGCGTGTCCAAGATCTTCGACGGGCTGTTGACCTACCGCGCGGACCGCAGCCTGGAGCCGGCGCTGGCCGCCGAGCTGCCCCAGCCCTCCGCCGACGGCCGGTCGTGGACCGTCAAGCTCCGCAAGGACGTCAGGTTCCACGACGGCTCGACCTTCGGCGCCGAGGACGTGGTGGCCACCTACAGGGCCGCGCTCGACCCGGCCTACGCCTCCACCATCCGCTCCAACCTGTCCATGATCACCAACGTGGAGCAGGTCGACCCGCTGACCGTGCGGTTCGACCTCGCCCACCCCTACGCGCCCTTCGGCCACAAGCTCGTGCTGGGCGTGCTGCCCAGCGAGGCCCTGGCCAAGCCGGAGCCGCAGGACCGGTCGCCGATCGGCACCAAGCCGGTGGGCACGGGCCCGTTCCGGCTCACCGAGTGGCGCAAGGGCGAGCGCATGGTGCTGGAGGCCAACGACAACTACTGGCACGGCACCCCCAAGATCCGCAAGGTCACCGTCGTCTTCGCCATCGACGACAACACGCGCGCGCAGCGCATGCGCGGCGGCGAGTTCGACGGCGGCCCGCTGCCGCCGAACCTGGCCAAGACCTTCGAGGGCGTCGACGGCTACCAGGTCGTGACGCACAGGAGCGCCGACTACCGCACGGTGGTCCTGCCCTCGGCCAACCCGGTCACCGGCGACAAGGCGATGCGGCTGGCGCTGAACCTGGCCATGAACCGGCAGGGCATGATCGACGCCCTGCTCGGTGGCAAGGGCGCGCCCGCGTCGACCCTGATCCCGCAGGCGCTGCCCGAGTTCGTCGAGCCCTCCGCCCAGTTCCGGTACGACAAGGCCGAGGCGGAGCGCGTGCTCGACGCCGCGGGCTGGGTCAGGGGCGCGGACGGGGTGCGGGCCAGGGACGGCCAGCGTGCGAAGTTCAGCCTGATGTACCCGGCCGGCGACAACGTCCGCAAGGACCTCGCGCAGGCCTTCGCCTCGGACGCCAAGGCGGTGGGTGTCGAGGTCGCGCTGGAGGGCCTCGGCTGGGAGGCCATCGAGCCGAGGATGGGCAACGACGCCCTCGTGCTGGGCGGCGGCAACCCGCTCGACCCCGACCTGAAGGCCTACCCGCTGCTGCACTCCTCCTACGCGGCCAACGGGTTCAACAACCCCGGCTCCTACCGCAACGCCGAGGTGGACGCCGCGCTGGAGGCGGGCCGGCGGACCACCGACCCCGCCCAGCGGGTCGCCGCGTACAAGCAGTTCCAGCGGGCCTACGTCGCCGACCCCGGCATGGTGTTCCTGGTCTTCCTCGACCACACCTACGTGGTGCGGGAGGGCTGGACGGGCTACCAGGAGGTCGTGGAGCCGCACACCCACGGCTTCACCTGGGGCCCGTGGTGGAACCTCCAGGAATGGGCGCCCAAGCGATGACCGAGGGCGCGACAGGTCGGGCCACGCCGGCGGCCGCACGGGGCCGGCGTGGCCCGTCCCGCGCCGCCGGACGCTCGCGCGCCCGCGCCGTCGCGGCCCTGGTCGGCCGGCGGCTCCTCTTCGCGGTGCCGGTGCTCGTGCTGGTCAGCGGGGCCGTGTTCGCCCTCGGCGCGCTCTCCCCGTTCGACCCGGTCAAGCAGTACTACGGCGTGCAGATCTTCAACGCGTCCCGGGAGGACGTCGAGCGGGTGCGCGCCGAGCTGGGCGTGGACGACCCGGTGATCGTCCAGTTCGGACGGTGGGCCGGCGGGCTGCTGACCGGGGACCCTGGCAACAGCCGGTCCTTCCGCCAGCCGGTGGCCGACGTCGTCGGCGAGCGGCTGCCGTGGACGTTGCTGTTGGTCGGCGTGGCCCTGGTGGTCGCGGTGCTGCTGGCGCTGCTGCTCGGGGTGGCCGCCGCGTGGCGTCAGGGCGGCTGGCTGGACCGGGTGGTGACGGCCGTCGGCCACGCGCTGGAGGGCGTGCCGCCGTTCGTGTTGGCGCTGGGCGCGATCGCGGTGTTCGCGTTGGGCCTGGGCTGGCTGCCGGTGGCCGGGCTCAGTGACGCGGGGGCCGAGGCGAGCGCGGGCCAGGTGGCCCGGCACCTGGTGCTGCCCGCGCTGGTGTTGGGGATCTCGCAGTCGCCGTGGCTGGTGCTGCACGTGCGGCAGTCGCTGCTGGCGGCCCTGGCGGAGGACCACGTGACCGGCGCGCGGGCCAGGGGTCTGGCCGAGCGGGTGGTCGTGCTGCGGCACGCCCTGCCCACGGCGCTGCTGCCGTTCGTCGCGCTGGTCGGCGCGCGGGTCCCGGAGCTGGTCACCGGCGCGGTGCTCGTCGAGGAGGTCTTCTCGTGGCCGGGGGTGGCCTCGGCCGTGGTGAAGGCCGCGCTGGCGGTGGACTTCCCGCTGCTCGCGGCGTTGACCCTGTTGGCGACGGTGGCCGTGTTGCTCGGTTCGCTGCTGGCCGACGTGGCCTCCGCGCTGCTCGACCCGAGGGTGGCGACCGATGGCTGACCTGGTGACGTCGTCCACAGAGGACAGTTCTGTTCCCTCGGCCGGTGGGCCGACGGCCCCCGCCGCGTGGCGGTCGGCCGCGCGCCGCCGCGCCGGGACCCCGCGCGCCTCAATCGGCTCCGGCCGGGCGGCCCGGCTGCGCTGGATCGTCGGCGCGGCAACCCTGGCGGCGCTCGCCGTGGGCGCGGTCCTGCTGCCGTGGCTGGGCGGGCTGGACGAGCGGGTGCTCGACTACGCCGCCGTGCGCCGTCCCCCCGGCCCCGACCACCTGTTCGGCACCGACGAGACCGGACGCGACCTGCTGTTGCTGGCCTTCGCGGGACTGCGGGTGTCGCTGCTGGTGGCCGTGCTGTGCGCGGTGGTCTCCACCATGCTCGGCGCCGTCGTGGGGGCGGTCTCCGGCGCGGTCGGCGGTTGGACCGACCGCTTGCTCATGCGCCTGGTGGACACCGTCAACGCCGTGCCGCACCTGTTGCTGGGCATCGTGATCGTCGCCCTGTACCGGGGGAGCCTCACGGCCGTGGTGGCCTCGATCGCGCTGACCCACTGGACGACGGTCGCCAGGATCGTCCGCTCCGAGGTGCTGTCCCTGCGGCAGCGCCCCTACATCGACGCCGCCATCTCGGGCGGTGCCTCGCGGTGGCGCGTGGTGCGCCGGCACCTGCTGCCGGCGGTCGTGCCGCAGGCCGCGATCTCCGCGGTCCTGCTGCTGCCGCACGCGGTGTGGCACGAGACCGCGCTGAGCTTCCTCGGGCTGGGCCTGCCGCCGCACATGGCCAGCATCGGCAACATCCTCGGCGACGGCAGGGACGCGGTGCTGCTGGGCGCGTGGTGGATCGTCGTGCTGCCCTCGGTGCTGCTGATCGTCGCCACCCTCGCCGTGTCGGGCGTCGCGGCGACCTGGCGGGACCGGCTGGTTCCCCGACGTCGATCGGAGCTGGCGCTGTGACCACGACCGCGCGTGAGCCGAGGCAGGCCCCGCTGGGCGCGGCGACGCCGCTGTTGAGCGTCGACCGGCTGTCGGTCCGCTTCCTGCTGGGCCGCGGCGGGCGGCGCGGCGAGGTCCGCGCGGTCACCGACGCGTCCTTCGACCTGCGCCCCGGCCAACTGCTGACGCTGGTGGGGGAGAGCGGCTGCGGCAAGTCCGTGCTGGCCTCGGCCCTGCTGGGCCTGTTGCCGGGCAACGCCCAGCTCAGGGGGACGGCAACACTGTCCACACAGGACGGTGGGCGGGTGGAGCTGCTGTCCGCGCCGGAGAGCGTGCTGGCCGGCCGGGTGCGGGGCAGGCTGGTCGGCCTGGTCCCGCAGTCCTCGGCCACCCACCTCACCCCGGTGCGCACGGCGCGCAGCCAGCTCCTGGAGGCGGTGCGGGCGTTGCGGCCCGGGCTGGACGACCCGGCCGGGCTGGTCGACCACCTCGCGGAACGCGTCGGCCTCGAACCCGCGGTGCTCGACCGGTACCCGCACGAGCTGTCCGGCGGGACCGCCCAGCGCGTCGCGGTGGCGTTGGCGCTGGCCGGCGACCCGCCGGTCGTGCTCGCCGACGAACCCACGACCGGCCTGGACCGGCCGCTGGTCGACCGCACCGTCGACCTGCTCGCCGGCCTGGCCGAGGAGGGCAGGGCCGTCCTGATGATCACCCACGACCTGGCGGCGGCCCGCGGGGTGGCCACCGACGTGGCCGTGATGTACGCCAGCCGCCTGGTCGAGATCGGACCGGCCGGCCGGGTCTTCGACGACCCGTGGCACCCCTACACGGCCGGGCTGCTGGCCGCGTTGCCCGAGGGCGGGTTCACGCCGATCCCCGGGCACCCGCCCGAGCTGACCGCCCTGCCCGACGGGTGCGCATTCGCGCCCCGCTGCGCGCTGCTCGGCGCCCGCGACGAGCGCTGCACCGGGCGGCCCGAGCTGGTCCGGCACGACGACCGCATGGTCGCGTGCCGCCGCCCGTGCTGACCGGGGCCGGCCTGGTCGCCGGCTACACCAGGGGACACCCCGTGCTGTCCGGGGTGGACGTGGAGGTCCGCCCCGGCGAGGTGCTCGGCATGGCGGGGCCCAGCGGCTGCGGCAAGTCCACGCTGGCCAGGGTGCTCACGCTGCTGTTGGCGCCGTGGGCGGGCGAGGTGCGGCTGGATGGCGCGCCCGTGCGCCGGTTCCGGCACGCCGCCCCGCGCGAGCAGCGCACCGCGGTCGGCGTGGTGTTCCAGCAGCCGCGACTGTCGGTCGACCCCCGGTTCACGCTCCGCGAGGTGGTGGCCGAGCCGATGCTGGCCAGCGGCCGCGCCGGGGACGTCGCCGACCGGGTGGACGAGCTGGCCGACCAGGTCGGCCTGACCGCCGAGCTGCTGCGCCGGCGCCCGCACGAGGTCAGCGACGGCCAGCTCCAGCGGGCCTGCCTGGCCCGCGCGCTCTCCCTGCGCCCCCGCTACCTGGTCTGCGACGAGATGACCGCGATGCTGGACGCGTCCACGACCGCCGCGCTGGTGCGCGTGGTCAACGCGCACGTCGAGTCCACCGGCGCGGGCGTCCTGGCGATCAGCCACGATGACTCCCTGCTCGGGGTGTGGGCCGACAGGGTGATGCGTCTCGCGCCGTGAGCGGCCCCGAGGGGCGCCTCGCGGCGGGGGTCGGTGTGGCGGGGGTCGGTGTGGTGAGACAGGAGGGTGACCAGTGATCGATCTTGACGCCGTGCGCGCCGACACGCCCGCGTGCCGTGACCAGGTCTTCCTGGACAGCGCGGGGTCCTCGCTGCCGCCCAGACCGGTCCTCGACGCGGTGGTCGGCCACCTCCGCCGGGAGGCCGAGGTCGGCGGCTACCGCGCGGCCCAGGAGCGGATCGACGAGATCGAGGCCGGCTACGGCGTGGCCGCCGACCTGCTCGGCTGCCGGCCCGAGGAGATCGCGTTCACCGACAGCGCCACCCGGTCCTGGGACCTCGCCTTCGCCGCGGTCCCGCTCGCCGAGGGCGACCGCGTGCTGGTGACCGAGGCGGAGTACGCCGGCAACGCGGTGGCGCTGCTGCACCGCGCCGCCGCCGTGGGCGCGACCGTGGAGCCGATCCCCTCCGACGAGCACGGCGCGGTGTCGGTCGAGGCGCTGCGGGACCTGCTCGACGAGCGCGTGCGACTGGTGTCGCTGGTGCACGTGCCGACCAACGGCGGCCTGGTCAACCCGGTGCGCGAGGTCGCCGACGCCGCGCACGAGGTGGGCGCCCTGGTCCTGCTCGACGCCTGCCAGTCCGTGGGCCAGCTACGGGTCAGGATGGACGAGCTGGACGTGGACATGGTGTCGGTGACCGGCCGCAAGTGGCTGCGCGGACCGCGCGGCACCGGCCTGCTCGCCGTGCGCGAGTCGGCCGCCGGGCTGCTGCGGCCCTACCTGGTCGACCACCACGGCGCGGACTGGATCGCGCCGAACCAGGCGCGGCTGCGCCCCGACGCCCGCGTCTTCGAGCTGTGGGAGTACAACGTCGCCGACCGGCTGGGACTCGTCGCGGCGATGCGGTACGCGCTGGGGCTGGGTGTCGACGCCATCGCCGCGACGGTGGTGGAGCGGGCGGAGCGGGTGCGTGCCGGGCTCTCCGCGTTGCCCGGGGTGACCGTGCGGGACCTCGGCCGGCAGCGCTGCGGCATCGTCAGTTTCACCGTCGACGGCATGTCGCCCGAGACGGTGCGGGACACGCTGCGGGAGCGGGGTGTCACCGTGACCGTCAGCCGGGTCTCGTCGACCCTGCTGGACATGACCCGGCGCGGGCTCGACGCCGTGGTGCGGGCCTCGCCGCACTACTTCGTGTCGCCGGAGCAGGTCGACGAGTTCGTCGCGGCCGTGGCCGACCTCCGCTGAGGTTCTCCTGGGAGCCGAGGTTCCTGAAGCCGAGGCTCCCGGAGCCGAGGTTCCTGAAGCCGAGGTTCCTGAAGCCAGGGTCCCCAACGCTGAGGCTCCCCGAGCGCGCCCCTGGGCGCGCTCGGCGCCCAGCCCTGCTCGGCCTTCTGGTGGTCCGGGGCAGCGCCTGGGAGTCCTCTATGGACAGTCCTCCTGGCCTCGCGCGCGACTCCAGCCCTGTAGTAGGGGGACCCCCCACTTCTAGCGTCTCGCGTGAGGCCGACAGTTCTGGCTTCGAGAAGGGGCCGCGCTCGGGTGATTTCGGTGAGCGGAGGGGAAGCGGGCGTCCTGCGGCACCATGCAACATCCTCACACCTGTGCGTCACGCGCCTGACGCTCGATTTTGTGGTGCGCGGCCCCGTGGTGCGCGGCCCCGCGGTGCTCGGCCCCGCGATGCGCGGCCTTCTGGTGATTCGGGCTACGCACTTGTGAGTCCTCTGTGGACAGTCGTGCTCGTCTCGCGCGCGACTTCAGGCCTGTAGTAGGGGGACCCCCCACTTCTAGCGTCTCGCGTGGGGCTGACAGTTTCGGCCTCGGCGTGGGGCCACAGGCGGGTGATCTCGGCGGGCGGAGGGAGGCGGGCGTCCTGCGGTCCGCCCCGCCGCCCCGCCCCGCGCGGGACGCCGGGCACGCCCGTGCGGCACGCGCCGAGCGCGCGTGCCGCACGGGCGGGGGAGAAGACCAGCCGTCAGCAGGTCTTGCCGATCACGCGGGGAACGCAGTCGGCGTAGGACACCAGCAGGTCGACGGCCTTGTCGTTGCGCGCGGTCTCGCGCGGGATGACCTCGTCGGGCGGGTAGAAGCCCGACAGGCCGCTGCTGCTGCGCGGGTACATCTCGAACGTGTACGACCAGATCTTGTGCTGGCCCCACATCCAGTCGTTCACCGAGCCGTCGGTGACGTAGAGGTCACTGGACTGCTGGGGCGTGTAGCCGTTGGTCTGGGCCATCTGCCGGCCCAGGGCGCTGAACGTCCTGGCGTCGTCGGCGCTCAGGCCGGGCGCGGTGTCGTCGTAGGTGTAGCCGTACGGCCAGAGGATCAGCTCCGAGTACGTGTGGAAGTCGATGTGCGCGGTGATCTGCTGCTTGCCGCCCACGACCCGGGAGTTGACGAAGTCCCGCACGCGCGCGGTCTCCGGCGCGGAGAAGGCCGACGGGCCTCGGTAGGTCTCGCTGCTCGCGCTCCCGCTGGAGCCGCCGCAGCAGCCCCACTTGTAGCCCCAGTTCCGGTTCGGGTCGGTGCCGACCGAGCCGCCGGCCGGCTGCCGGTTCTTGCGCCAGCCCTGGTAGCGGCCGGAGGCCACGTCGTACTCGGCGCCGTCGGGGTTGACGCTGGAGATCACGTAGATCTCCCGCGTGTCCACGAACTTCTTGATCGCCGGGTCGGTGGCGTACTGGGTGGTGAACCGCTGCACGATCCGCAGGCACATCTCCACGGTGAGGTGCTCGCGCGCGTGCTGGTTGCAGGTGAACAGCACCTCGGGCTCGTCCTCGTCGACGGCCACGTTGTCACTGATCTTGAGCAGCCACAGGTCGCGGCCCTGGTGGGACTTGCCGACGCTGGACAGCGCCGCGATGGAGGAGTGCGAGGACGCCGTGTTCCGCAGTTCGGCGGTCAGCTCGGTGTAGTTGTGGTAGTTCGAGTCGTTGGGCGGGAAGTCGAGCGTCGTGGGCCCGTCCGCTCCGGGGACCCGCTCGACCAGCTCGGTCCGGAAGCCCGCGGCCCGGACGGCCGCCGCCTGCTCCGGCGTGGCCGTGACCGTCACCCGGTCGTTCGCCACCCCCAGAACGTCGACACCCGTGCGGGCGATGGTCGTGCGCTGCTCGGGGCTCGTGGCCCCGTGCACCTGGTAGACGGCCAGGTCGTGGGGCCGTCCCGAGTCGGCCACCGCCGTCCCCGACGACGGCGTGCCGGCCGCCCAGCGCGCGTCCGCCCCGGCCACGGAGAGCGGGACGAGCAGGGACAGGCAGGCGCCGACCGCCGCGGCGACCAGCCTGCGACGCGTGGGTAACATCATGCCTCCGATCGTTGACGGAGAGTCATGGCAGGGTCGTGCACGGAGAATGCGGCCCGGTCACGGTGCGTGGCAAGGGATCGCCGAATCTGCAATGACCAGGTGTTATGGCGCTCACCCACAGGAGTGGCCAAGGTGACTCCCAGCCACTGATATGCCCGCTCGGCCGATCGGCGGCACCGTTTACCCTGGTGGGAGCGTCGATCCGCGAGGGCCGGCGCCCCCGCACCCGTCCAGCCCCCGACCTCCGAGGACGCCCATGCTCACCCGTGCCGACCTGCGCGGTCGTGTCCCCTCCCCCGTCGAGCTGCGTGCGACCCTGCCGCGCGCCGAGGTGGACGTGGACGCGGTGCTGCATCAGGTGCGGCCGGTGGTCGAGGCGGTCAGGGAGCGTGGCGTCGCGGCGGCGCTGGAGTTCGCCGAACGGTTCGACCGCGTGCGCCCGTCCTCGGTGCGGGTGCCGGTCGAGGAGCTGACCAGGGCGCTGGAGGAGCTGGCCCCCGCCGTGCGCGAGGCGCTGGAGGAGTGCGTCGCCCGCGCCCGCCGCGTGCACGCCGACCAGCGCCGGGTCGACGTGACCACGCAGGTGGTGCCCGGCGGCACCGTCACCGAGCGGTGGACCCCCGTGGCCAGGGTCGGCCTCTACGCCCCCGGCGGCCTGGCCGTCTACCCGTCCAGTGTCGTGATGAACGTGGTGCCGGCGCAGGAGGCCGGCGTCGAGTCGCTCGTGGTCTGCTCGCCGCCCCAGGCCGAGCACGGCGGGCGGCCGCACCCCACGATCCTGGCCGCGTGCGCCCTGCTCGGCGTGACCGAGGTCTGGGCCGTCGGCGGAGCCCAGGCGGTGGCGCTGCTGGCCTACGGCGGCGTCGACACCGACGGCGCCGAGCTGGCCCCGGTGGACATGGTCACCGGGCCGGGCAACATCTACGTGACCGGTGCCAAGCGCCTGCTGCGCGGGCTGGTCGGCATCGACTCCGAGGCCGGCCCGACCGAGATCGCGATCCTCGCCGACGACACCGCCGACCCGGCGCACGTGGCGGCGGACCTGATCAGCCAGGCCGAGCACGACACCCTGGCGGCGAGCGTGCTGGTGACCACCTCGGAGGCGCTGGCCGACGCGGTGGACGCCGAGCTGGAGCGCCAGGTGGCCGCGACCAAGCACGCGGAGCGGGTCCGCGCCGCGCTGACCGGCCCGCAGTCCGGCTGCGTTCTGGTGTCCACTGTGGACGACGGAGTGCGGGTGGTCGACGCCTACGCCGCCGAGCACCTGGAGATCCAGACCAGGGACGCCCGCGCGGTGGCCGGCCGGGTCCGCGCCGCCGGCGCCATCTTCGTCGGCCCCTACGCCCCGGTCTCCCTCGGCGACTACTGCGCCGGCTCCAACCACGTGCTGCCCACCGGGGGCTGCGCGCGCCACTCCTCCGGCCTGTCCGTGCAGACCTTCCTGCGCGGCATCCACGTCGTGGAGTACACGGCCGAGGCGCTGGCCGAGGTCGCGCCGAAGGTGGTCGCGCTGGCCGAGGCCGAGGACCTGCCCGCGCACGGCCAGGCCGTGACCGCCCGGTTCGCCGCGAGGGGTGGGGCGTGACCGTGACCGACGCCCACACCGGCCCGACCACCGGGTCGGGCGCCGCCCCGGCCGCCGGCCGGGTCCGGATGGAGGACCTGCCGCTGCGCGCCGACCTGCGGGGCCGCACCCCCTACGGCGCGCCCCAGCTCGACGTACCGGTCCGGCTGAACACCAACGAGAACCCCTACCCGCCGCCGCCCGAGCTGGTCGCCGACGTCGCGCGCGCGGTGGAGAAGGCGGCGCGGACGCTGCACCGCTACCCGGACCGGGACGCGCTGGCCCTGCGCGGGGACCTGGCCGCCTACCTGTCGGGGGCGACCGGCGTGCCGCTGACCGCCGCGAACCTGTGGGCGGCCAACGGGTCCAACGAGATCCTCCAGCAGATCCTCCAGGCCTTCGGCGGGCCGGGCCGCACCGCGTTGGGCTTCGAGCCGTCGTACTCGATGCACCCGATCATCGCGGCCGGCACGCGCACCGAGTGGGTGCCGGCCCCGCGCAGGGCCGACTTCTCGCTCGACGTCGCGCGCGCCGCCGAGCTCCTCGTCGAGCACCGGCCGGACGTGACGTTCGTGACCAGCCCGAACAACCCCACCGGCCAGTCGCTCCCGCTGGAGGACCTGCGCCGGCTCGTGGAGTCCGCGCCCGGCTTGGTGGTGGTGGACGAGGCCTACGCCGAGTTCTCCAGCCAACCCAGCGCGGTGGCGCTGCTGGACGAGCTGGGCCACAAGCTGATCGTCAGCCGGACGATGAGCAAGGCGTTCGCCTTCGCCGGCGGCCGGCTCGGCTACCTCGCGGCCGCCCCGGCGGTCGTCGACGCGTTGCAGCTTGTGCGCCTGCCCTACCACCTGTCGGCGCTGACCCAGGCGGCCGCGCGGGCCGCGCTGCGCCACGCCGAGCGGACGCTGGCCTCGGTCCACCGGCTCAGCGCGGAGCGGGACCGCGTCGCGGAGGCGTTGTCGGGCACGGGTTTCTCGGTCGTGCCCAGCGACGCGAACTTCGTCCTCGTCGGGCGGTTCGCCGACGCCGACGCCGCGTGGCGGGCCTACCTGGACCGGGGCGTGCTGGTCAGGGACGTGGGCATCCCCGGGCACCTGCGGGTCACCGTGGGCACGCCCGAGGAGAACGAGGCCTTCCTGGCCGCCAGCAAGGAAGTCGCCGCGGAGCACCTGCTCCGCGCGGAGGAACCCAGCACGGGCACGGAGGTCAGCCGGTGAGCCGCACGGGTCGGGTGGAACGGTCCACGAAGGAGTCCGCGGTCCTGGTCGAGCTGGACCTCGACGGCGTCGGCAAGGTGGACGTCAGCACCGGCGTCCCCTTCTACGACCACATGCTCACCGCGTTCGGCGTGCACGGCGCGTTCGACCTGACGGTCCGCGCCACCGGCGACATCCCGGTGGACGCCCACCACACGGTGGAGGACGTGGCGATCGTGCTGGGCCAGGCGCTGCGGCAGGCCCTGGGCGACGCGTCGGGCATCCGCCGCTTCGGCGACGCGTGGATCCCCATGGACGAGACGCTGGCGCACGCCGCGGTCGACGTGTCGGGGCGGCCGTACTGCGTGCACGTGGGCGAGCCGGAGTCGGTGGCGGGTTTCGTCATCGGCAACAACTACCCGGCGGTGCTCAACCGGCACGTCTTCGAGTCGCTGGCCTTCCACGCGAAGCTCGCCCTGCACGTGCGGGTGCTGCACGGCAGGGACCCGCACCACATCACGGAGGCCCAGTTCAAGGCGATCGCCAGGGCGCTGCGCGCCGCGGTCGAGCCGGACCCGCGGTTCGGCGGTGTCGTCCCCTCCACCAAGGGGTTGCTGGACGGGAGTTGAGCCGTCCCGCGACGGCGGAAGGGGATTCTGGGTGGCCAAGGACTGGATCTGGATCGGGCTGTTGGCGTTGGCCGGCTTCCTCGTCGGCGGCGCCTACGTGATGTGGAAGTCGATGAAGGTCTTCGCCGGCCTGCTGGCGGTCGCGGCCGTGCTGGCCGGGGTCGGCGCGGTGCTGTGGATGATGTGACGCCGCCTCACCGCGTCCTGGTCAGGTAGGCCGCCGGGACGCGTGGGGTGAGCCACACGCCGTTGGCGCTCACCCGGAACTCGTGCCCGGCGGCCGTCATCGCGGCGGCGTCGACCCGGAGCACCACCGGCTCGCCGCGTCGCCGGCCCACGCGGGTCGCGGTGGTGCGGTCGGCGGACAGGTGCACGTCGTGCCGGCGCACGGGGCGCGGCCCCTCGCGCAGGATGGCCGGCAGGAACCGCTCCACCGTGCCGTGGAACGGCGTCGGCGGCGGGGTGGCGACGGGGAGCCCGAGGTCGACCGGGACCGTGTGGCCCTGGTTGGCCCGGATGCGGCGTCCCGTCTCGTCAAAGGCGAAGCGGTGTTTGTCGTTGGCCGCGACCAGCTCGGCGAGCTGGTCGCGGCTCAGGCGCGTCCGTGTCGGGCCAACGCCGACAGCAGGTCGTCCACCGCGACCCAGCCGGCGGGGTCCAGGGTCAACCCGAGGCTCTCCGGCCGGTGCCGCAGGACCTGGGACAGTTGTTTCGAGACGCGGACGAGGTGGTCCTTCTCCATGTCTCCCAGCGCAGCACGATGATTCCGGCCAAGCCAACGGTTTGTCGTGACGGGATCGTCGTCGACGGCCGAGTGGGAACCAGCGTGTCGCGCGGAGCGCGTCCGTCGGTGCCGCGGTGGGCGGACAGTGGGTGGGCCGTGCGCGTGGTCAGATCCCGCCCTCGACGGCAGGCTTCAGTTTCGGCGCGCCCGGCCCGTACTCCGACAGCTCGTCGTCGGGGTTCTGGAGGGCGCAGGACTTCAACGACAGGCAGCCGCAGCCGATGCAGGATGTCAGGCGGCCGCGCAGCCGGTGCAGGGCGTCGATGCGGGCGTCCAGCTCCTCCTGCCACTGCCGGGACAGCCGCGCCCAGTCGGCCTTGGTGGGTGTGCGGCCGTCGGGGAGCGCGCTCAACGCCGCCCGGATGTCCTCCAGGGACAGGCCGACCCGTTGCGCCGCCCGGATGAACGCCAGTCGCCGCAGGACGGCGCGGGGGTAACGTCGCTGGTTGCCGCCCGTCCGCTCGGCCCGAATCAGGCCCTTCTCCTCGTAGAAGCGCAGGGCGGTGTGCGGCACGCCGCTGCGGGCGGCGACGTCGCCGATCGTGAGCAGGTCAGGCAGCTTCCCCATGGGTTCGCAGCCTACGACTTGACCTCTAGTTAGGTCGAGGTTGCACGCTGTGGCGGTGATCGCGAGAACGAGGCGCCCCGAGGCCGCCGAGGCCGAGGGTGCCGGCCACGAGGTCCCGCCGTCGCTGACGCGTCGGATGACCGGCGTCACACGGCACGGCGTCGCGGCCGCTTCCGTTCTCGCGCACTTCCCGTCCTGACCGCCCATCACCACCACGGACCGCACGCCGTCGGCAACCGCCAAGGGGAATAACCAGTCCCGCTCCGACACACCCCAACACCGGTTGCCGGCGGCGTGCCCTTGTCACCTCGGGCGCGCCAGGACACTCAGATCGCAGGCGGACGAAATCGCCGCCGGCGGACACCGCCCGGCGGACACTGCCCGACGGACACTGCCCGACGGAGGCGCGCGGCGCTTCCTCGATCCACTTCGGCGCGCGCTAGCCTGGTCAGGTGGCCCGTGTCGTCGTACTGGACTATGGATCCGGCAACCTCCGCTCCGCCGAGCGCGCGCTGCGCCGTGTCGGCGCGGACGTCGAGGTGACGGCGGACCATCGCGCGGCGCTCGCCGCCGACGGCCTGGTGGTGCCCGGTGTGGGCGCGTTCGCCGCCTGCATGACCGGGCTGCGCGCGGTGCGCGGCGAGCGGATCATCGGCGAACGCCTCGCCGGCGGCCGGCCGGTGCTCGGCATCTGCGTCGGCATGCAGATCCTGTTCGAGCGGGGCGTGGAGCACGACATCGAGGCCGAGGGCTGCGGCGAGTGGCCGGGCACGGTCGAGCGCCTGCGCGCCGACGTGCTGCCCCACATGGGTTGGAACACCGTCCGCGCGCCCGCCGGGTCGACGTTGTTCGCCGGCCTCGACGCGGACACCCGCTTCTACTTCGTCCACTCCTACGCCGCGCGGCGGTGGGAGCTGGAGACCAACCCGCCGTTCAGCCCGCCGCTGGTGACCTGGGCGCGCCACGGCGAGGACTTCGTCGCCGCCGTGGAGAACGGCCCGCTGTCGGCCACCCAGTTCCACCCGGAGAAGTCCGGGGACGCCGGCGCGCACCTGCTCGGCAACTGGATCAAGTCCCTGGGCTGAGCCCCGGCCGGCGCCACGCGTGGCGGTTCACCGGACAGGGTTCACTGGACAGAGTTCACCGGACAGGATTCACCGGACAGGGGGGAGGCGGCGTGACGTGGGCGGACCCTGGCGGCCTCCCAGCCGGTGGACCGCCTAGGGTGGTGCCGTGACGTTCACGCTGCTCCCCGCGGTCGACGTGGCCGACGGCAAGGCCGTTCGCCTGGTGCAGGGCGAGGCCGGGACCGAGACCTCCTACGGCGACCCGGTGGCGGCCGCCCTCGCCTGGCAGGAGGGCGGCGCCGAGTGGATCCATCTGGTCGACCTGGACGCGGCCTTCGGCCGCGGGTCCAACCGCGACCTGCTGGCCGACGTGGTCGGCCGGCTCGACGTGCGGGTCGAGCTGTCCGGTGGCATCCGCGACGACGAGTCGCTCAGGGCGGCGCTGGCCACCGGCTGCGCCAGGGTGAACCTGGGCACGGCGGCGCTGGAGGACCCCGCGTGGTGCGCGCGGGCGATCGCCGAGCACGGCGAGCGCGTGGCGGTGGGCCTGGACGTGCGGATCACCGCCGAGGGGCACCGCCTGGCGGCCAGGGGCTGGACCTCGGACGGCGGCGACCTGTGGGAGGTGCTGGAGCGCCTGGACCGCGACGGGTGCGCCCGCTACGTCGTCACCGACGTGAGCAAGGACGGCACGCTGCGCGGCCCGAACGTGGAGCTGCTGCGGGAGGTCTGCGCGCGCACCGACGCCCCGGTGGTCGCCTCCGGTGGTGTGTCCAGTGTGGACGATCTGAGGGCGCTGGCCGAGCTGGCTCCGCTGGGCGTGGAGGGCGCGATCGTGGGCAAGGCCCTGTACGCGGGCGCCTTCACGCTGCCGGAGGCCCTGGCGGCCGTGCGCGCGCTCTGACCCCTGGTCCACTGTGGACGCCCGGTCGGGTGGACCGGCCGGCGTTCCCCGATCCTGTCGATGATCGTCAACCCGTCGTGCGCGGACCCCGCGCACGACGGGTTCTCGTGTCTCCGGCCGTGTGTCGCCGTCCTGGCGCGGACGCCCACCAGGAACGCGCGGAACTCGGTGAGGCGTCTTCTGGCCCCGGCTGAGGGTGATCGCGGGATCTCGCCCAGGGATCGACTTCGGCGGCTCGCGACCCGAGGGGCCGAGTGGATCACCGAGCCTCGCGCGCGACTCCAGGCCTGTAGTAGGGGGACCCCCCTTTTTCAACGTCTCACGGGGGTCTGACAGTTCGGCGTGTTCCGGTGTCGCTCTGCCGGGTGGAGTGGGGGTGGACCACTGGAGCGGGTGATCGGGTCCCGCGCCGGCGGGTCCGGCCACTGTGGATCTTCGGTGGCGCAGGTCCCGGCGGTTGCCCGCCGCGCGGGGGCGGGCCGGGAGGGGGCGACACCCGTCGGGGCGCGACAACGAGGCCGTAGGCTGGGGGTATGGCGGTCGCCGTACGTGTCATCCCCTGCCTCGACGTCGACCAGGGGCGGGTGGTCAAGGGCGTCAACTTCACGAACCTGGTCGACGCGGGAGATCCCGTGGAGCTGGCGCGCGCCTACGACGCGGAGGGCGCCGACGAGCTGACCTTCCTCGACGTGACCGCGTCGTCCTCGGACAGGGAGACGACCTTCGACGTGGTGCGCCGCACCGCCGAGCAGGTGTTCATCCCGCTCACCGTGGGCGGCGGGGTGCGCAGCACCGACGACGTGGACCGCCTGCTGCGGGCCGGCGCGGACAAGGTGAGCCTCAACACGGCCGCCATCGCCCGGCCGGAGCTGCTGCGGGAGGCGTCGCAGCGGTTCGGCGCCCAGTGCGTCGTGCTGTCGGTCGACGCGCGCCGGGTGCCGGAGGGTGAGCGGCCGACGCCGTCGGGGTTCGAGGTCACCACGCACGGCGGCCGGCGCGGCACCGGCATCGACGCGGTCGAGTGGGCGGCGCGCGGCCAGGAGCTGGGCGTGGGCGAGATCCTGCTCAACTCCATGGACGCCGACGGCACCAAGGCCGGCTTCGACCTGGAGATGCTGCGCAGGGTCAGGGCGGTCGTGGACGTGCCGTTGATCGCCAGCGGCGGCGCGGGCGCGCTGGAGCACTTCGCGCCGGCTGTCGAGGTCGGCGCGGACGCGGTGCTCGCGGCCAGCGTGTTCCACTTCGGACAGCTCAGGATCGGCGAGGTCAAGGACTCCCTGCGGGCGGCCGGGGTGGAGGTTCGGTGAGCCGGCTGTCCGGCTCCCCGCTGGAACTGCGGGTGGCCGGGGCGCTGCTGGCCGCCGCGGGTCTGGTGTTCCTCGCGCTGGGCGTGGGGCGGTGGGCCGCCGAGGGCGGGGCGGACGTCGTCGCCCTGCCCGCCGTGCTGGCCGCGCTCGGCGTCGGCGCGGGTGTGGCCGTGCTGACCGGGCGCCGCGCCGCCCGGATCGTCGGGATGGTGGTCGCCACCGTCGCGAGCGTGCTGCACCTGCTGCTGGCGCTCGGCGGCGGGGCGTGGTGGGCCCGCCTGCTGTCCGGTGTGCTCGCGGCGTCCCAGGTGTACGTGTTCGTGTTGCTCAACACCCGTCCCGCGCGGGACGGGGCGGACCACGAGGAGATGGGGGCCCGGTGAGCGGTCCTGGTCTGGACCCGGCGATCGCCGGTCGGCTCAAGCGCACGGCCGACGGTCTGGTGTGCGCGGTGGCGCAGCAGCGCGGCACCGGCGAGGTCCTGATGGTGGCCTGGATGGACGACGAGGCGTTGCGGCGCACGTTGACGACGCGCCGCGCCACGTACTACTCGCGGTCCCGCCAGAGTTACTGGGTGAAGGGGGAGACCTCCGGCCACACCCAGTACGTGCACGAGGTGCGCCTGGACTGTGACGGCGACACGCTGCTGCTGGTCGTCGACCAGGTCGGCGCGGCCTGTCACACGGGGACGCGGACGTGTTTCGACACCGACGTCCTGCTGTCCGCCGAGTCGGGGACCGAGGCGGAGAAATCGGCACTGACCAGCGATGACGCCGCTGGCGGCACCCCCGTTTTGGATTCCTGAACCGGCTCGTGTAGTGTTCTCCATGTCAACGCGGGGTGGAGCAGCTCGGTAGCTCGCTGGGCTCATAACCCAGAGGTCGCAGGTTCGAATCCTGTCCCCGCTACTACACGAGAGGGCCGCCGGATCATCGATCCGGCGGCCCTCTCGGTGTGCGCCCTCCCCGGCCTCACCCGTCGGACGGCCCGGCGCCGGCGGTCCCGATGTCGCCGGTGAGGTAGCGCTGGAGGTTCGGGGCCATCGCGGCGACCACCGTCTCGATGTCGGCGGACGCGAGCGGTTCCAGCCTCAGCACGTAGCGGGCCATGCCCAGTCCGACGATCTGGCTGCCGCACAGCGTGGCCCGCAGCTCGCCCCGGTCCATGCCCAGTTCGGCGATCACGCGGGCGAAGACCTTGCGGACGAACACCTCCCGCAACGCCGTGGCGGCCATCTCGGTGCCGGCGACGCTGCGGACCAACGCCGTGAACTGACCGCCGCCGGTGTTGTCCCACACCGTGAGGAAGGTGCGGACCATGCGTTCCCCGACCGACTCCGCCGGGCCGGCCAGCAGGCGCTGGATGATCTCGCTGGGGCGGATCGGCAGTCGGATGACCGAGGCCGTGAACAGCCCCTCCTTGCCGCCGAACCAGTGGTTGACCATGGCGGGGTCCACGCCGGCCCTGCGGGCGATCGCCCGCACGGTCGCGCCGTCGAACCCCTGCTCGATGAACTCGGCCCTGGCGGCGTCGAGCAGGGCGGCGCGCGTGTCCTCCCCGGCCGGGCGGCGTCCCCGTCGGCGGGGACGCGCCCCGTCCGTCGTCGCGCCAGCCGCTCCGTCAGGCGCCCTGTCGGCTGGTCCGCCCGCGGTCGCGTCGGTCGCCCCGACGTGGTTGTGCCCCGCCGCGCCCGCGCCCGCGCCCCCGCCGCGGCCGCGGTCGGTCGCTGGCTCCCGTACCCCGGGCTGCCCCGCCTCGTCGTGTCCGTCCACCGCGTCGTTCCGCGCGTCGCCCGTCCAGGGGACGTCGCCGTGCTCAGCGCCTCCAACCACGTTGTCATCATCTCCGGTGAACGCGCGGCTTCCGTGGGAGCAGGGGCTGGCGGCGCGGCGCGCTCCTGCCCGCCAGGTGTGGGCGTTCGCCCTTTTCAACAGGGAATGAAAAGGTAGGTCGTCGAATCGGGCGCGGTCAACGCCGGCCGCCAGCCCGAGCCTCCCCGTCGGGTCCCGTGGGTTCCCCGTCCGTTCCAGTTCGTGGGAAGCGGGCTCCCAACCCGGGGCCTGCCGCCGACGGGTGACCCTGGGTCGGCAGAATGGCCCGCATGCTCAGCGCCAATGGCAGTGGCGTGCGCGCCGCCCTGGGGGTCGGTCCGGTCTCGCCCAGCCGCGAGGAGTTCCGCGCGCTGGCCGCGGACCGCAGGGTGATCCCGGTCGTGCGGCGGCTGCTGGCCGACGGGGAGACCCCGGTGGGGGTCTACCGCAAGCTGGCCGCCGACCGTCCGGGCACCTTCCTGTTCGAGTCGGCGGAGAACGGCCGTTCCTGGTCCCGCTGGTCCTTCGTGGGCGCGCGCAGCGCGGCGGCGCTCACCGTCGTCGACGGCGAGGCGACCTGGGTGGGCAACCCGCCGGTCGGGCTGCCCACGGGCGGCGACCCGCTCCAGGCCCTGCGCGCCACGGTCGAGGCGCTGCGCACCGACCCGCTGCCCGGGCTGCCACCGCTGACCGGCGGCATGGTCGGCTACGTCGGGTACGACGCGGTGCGGCGGCTGGAGCGGCTGCCCGAGCTGGCCGAGGACGACCTCGGGCTGCCCGAGACGGTCATGCTGCTGGCCACCGACCTGGCCGCGCTCGACCACCACGAGGGCACCATCACCCTCATCGCCAACGCGGTGAACTGGGACGACACCGACGAGCGGGTGGACGCCGCCTACGACGACGCCGTGGCCCGCCTCGACGCCATGACCAGGGCGCTGTGCACGCCGGCCCCGCCGAGCGCGGTCGCCTTCACCGCGACGCCGCCCCGGTTCACCCGGCGGCGGAGCGCCGAGGACTACCAGGCCGCGGTGGAGCGCGCCAAGGAGGCGATCCGCGCCGGCGAGGCCTTCCAGATCGTGGTCTCGCAGCGGTTCGACCTGCCCACCACCGCCGACGCCCTCGACGTCTACCGGGTCCTGCGCACCACCAACCCCAGCCCGTACATGTACCTGCTCCGGCTGGACGGCTTCGACATCGTCGGGTCCAGCCCCGAGGCCCTGGTGACCGTGCGCGACGGCAGGGCCACCACGCACCCGATCGCGGGTACGCGGTGGCGGTCGGACAACCCCGACGAGGACCTCCTGCTGGAGAAGGACCTGCTGCACGACGAGAAGGAGCGGGCCGAGCACCTCATGCTCGTCGACCTGGCCCGCAACGACCTCGGCCGGGTCTGCCGGCCGGGCTCGGTGCGCGTCGCCGACTTCTTCCGCGTCGAGCGGTACAGCCACGTCATGCACATCGTGTCGACGGTGACCGGCGAGCTGGCCGAGGGCCACACCGCGTTCGACGCGATCACGGCCTGCTTCCCCGCCGGGACCCTCTCCGGCGCGCCCAAGCCGAGGGCGATGGAGCTGATCGAGGAGCTGGAGCCGACCCGGCGCGGCCTGTACGGCGGCGTGGTCGGCTACCTGGACTTCGCGGGCGACGCGGACACCGCCATCGCCATCCGGACGGCCGTCGTGCGCGCCGGCGTGGCCCACGTGCAGGCGGGAGCCGGCGTGGTCGCCGACTCCAACCCGGTCGCCGAGGACACCGAGTGCCTGAACAAGGCACGGGCCGTGCTCAACGCGGTCGCGACGGCGGAGACGTTCCGGCTGGCCGCGACCGTGCCGTTGCTGCCGGTTGACGGCGTCGACGGCGGCGTCGACGGCGACGGCACTGGCGGGGCCGACGTCAACGGGGGTGGCCAGCGGGCGCACGCTCCGTCGAACGGGTCGAACGGCGCGGCGGTCGTGGTGCCGGAGGCCGACCGGGGTGTCTGAGTCCGTCCCCTCCGGCCCCCGGAGGGCGAGGCCGGTCCTCGGGGTGCTGCTCGCCGCCACGGGCGCGCTGCTCCTGTGGCTCACCGTGGCCATGGTGTTCGGCGTGTTCGGTCCGCTGGCACCCCAGGAGGACTTCGGCTGGTTCGAGTACCGTCCGCTGGACGTCGCGGTCGTGGCCGAGGCGGGGCGGGGCGACGGCTGGGTCCCGCTGGCCTGCGCGCTGCTCGGGGTCCTCCTGATGGTCGCGGGCGTGCTCCAGGCCGTGCCCTGGCTGCCGTTGCCCGAGCGGTTCCTCGGCTGGCCGGCCAGGCTGGTGGGCGCGCTGCTCGTGGTGTTCGGCCTCGCGGTGTGGTGCGAGCAGCTCTGGCCCGCGCTGACGGCCCCACCCGGCCTCCAGGTGCTGTCGCAGGGGCGGTTCGTCGAGGCGGAGGTCCTCCACACGTGGGGGCAGTTCTTCGGTCTGTTCGTCACCGTGGGGGCCGCGGCACACCTCGTCGTGGGGGCGACGTTCATGCTTCGGGGTGGCCCAGGAGCGGGACACCACGGTGAGGAGACGGAATCCGATGGTCGACGGGACCGGGAAGACGGCGGGCACGACGCCTGAGGGGCGCGGTGCGGCGCGACGTCCGATGTGGGTCGTCGTGCTGCTGCTGGTGCTCGCTGCCGGCGCGCTGTGGGGCTCCTCGCGGCTGGCCTGGACGGCCCTCGTCGAGGAGCGGCCGGGGGGCGCCGTCACCGTCGCCCTGCGGGAGGGCGATGAGCACAGCCCCGCTCTGGTGCCGCTGGCGCTGCTGGCGTTGGCCGGGATCGCCGCCGTGGTGGCGACGGGCGGGTGGGTGCGTCGGGTGCTCGGCGCGCTGCTGGCGGTGATCGCCGCCTCTGTGCTCTGGCTGACGGTGTTCCAGGCTGGGTTCCAGGCTGGGTTCCAGGCGGATGAGGGGCACGGGAGCGCCGCCCGCCTCAGCCCGCAACAGGCGGAGAAGGTCCGTTCCGCCGAGGCGCAGCGGCCGTGGGCGCTGGCGTTGGCCGGCGTGGGCGCCGGCGCGGTCGTGGTCGCCGGGGTCGTGCTCGTGCTGCGCGGACACCGCATGCCGCGGATGGGGGAGAAGTACCGGGCGCCCTCGGCTGGCGCGCCGCCGATGGACCCGCAGCGCCGGATGTGGGACGCGCTCGACGCCGGGGAGGACCCCACGAACGGACCCCGCGACCAGGCCGACTGAGCGTCGGGCGGCTCGGGGTTCGGCCCCGGGACCGACGCCGGCCGGCCCGCGGGCCTCTCCGGAGGCGACCCTGGCGATGATCATGCTCGTCCCTGTCCGCGGCCCCGGCGGGGGCGCGACCGACCGGACGCCGGGCGCGACCTGGGTGATCTTGTTTCTCGCGGTCTTCCCGGTTCCGCCTCCACCGGGGGCGCCGATCGGGTAAGGGTGTTCGGAGCAGGGGCCCCGCGTGCCGCCGGGAGGGGGAAGGGCCTTGCTACGCAGGGCGGATTCGGCTACCCGGTGCCCGGACCGGGGGATGACCGGGGTTAGCATCCAGAGGCGACCCGGCGGCGGGGAAGGGGAGTGTCGTGAGCGAGCGCGACCAGCGAACATCGGGCCTGGGTGCGGCCGGCCCGCTGAGCCCAGGACGGAGGCGCCCCGCCGCGGCCGGGAGCGGGTGTTCGGCGGGGTTCGGGGCGACCGTCCCGGGCGCGACCGCCATGGCCGAGGGGGAGGCCGCGTGAGCGAGCGGGCCACGCAGCACGACAGCGTGCTGGACGCGATCATCGACGGGGTGCGGGCCGATCTCGCCGAGCGGGAGGCCCTCGTCCCGTTCGAGACGATCAAGGAGAGGGCGGCGCGGGCCGAGCCGGCCAGGGACGCCGTCGCCGCGCTGCTGGCCCCGGGCGTCGGCGTCATCGCCGAGGTGAAGCGGGCCAGCCCGTCCAAGGGGTCGCTGGC
The DNA here is from genome assembly GCF_024171885.1 of Streptoalloteichus tenebrarius. Lineage (GTDB taxonomy): Bacteria > Actinomycetota > Actinomycetes > Mycobacteriales > Pseudonocardiaceae > Streptoalloteichus > Streptoalloteichus tenebrarius. The sequence goes on from NZ_JAMTCP010000002.1 coordinate 397,262, forward strand.
CGCCATCGGCGACCCGGCCGCGCTGGCCAGGGACTACGAGGCCGCGGGCGCGCGGATGATCAGCGTGCTGACCGAGCGCCGGCGCTTCGGCGGCTCGCTGGCCGACCTGGACGCGGTGCGGGCCGTGGTGGACGTCCCCGTGCTGCGCAAGGACTTCGTCGTGACCCCGTACCAGGTGCACGAGGCGCGGGCGCACGGCGCCGACGTGGTGCTGCTGATCGTGGCGGCGCTGGAGCAGAACGCGCTGGTGTCGCTGCTGGACCGGGTCGAGTCGCTCGGGATGACGGCGCTGGTCGAGGTGCACACCGAGGAGGAGGCCGACCGGGCGCTGGAGGCGGGGGCGAAGGTGATCGGCATCAACGCCCGCAACCTCCGGACGCTGGAGGTCGACCGGGACGTGTTCGGCCGGATCGCCCCCGGCCTGCCCAGCGAGATCCTCAAGATCGCCGAGTCCGGTGTGCGCGGGCCCAGCGACCTGATGGCCTACGCCGGGGCCGGCGCGGACGCCGTGCTGGTCGGCGAGGGCCTGGTGACCAGTGAGGACCCGAGGACGGCTGTCACCCAACTGGTGACGGCGGGGTCCCATCCGGCCTGCCCGCGCCCCGGCCGCTAGGCCGGGCGGCGGGCGTCGCGAGTCAACGAAGTCAGGAGATGCCGATGAGTAGCGCCCTGCACCCGACCCCGCACGACCCGGACGAGCGCGGGCACTGGGGGCCCTGGGGCGGGCGGTTCATGCCGGAGGCGTTGATCGCGGCGCTGGACGAGCTGGCGGCGGAGTACGAGAAGGCGCGGCTCGACCCGGCGTTCGTCGGGGAGTTCCAGCGGCTGCTCCGCGACTACGCCGGCCGGCCGTCGCTGCTGACCGAGGCGCCGCGCTTCGCCGAGCACGCGGGCGGGGCGCGGGTGTTCCTCAAGCGCGAGGACCTCAACCACACCGGCTCACACAAGATCAACAACGTGCTGGGCCAGGCGTTGCTGACCAGGCGGATGGGCAAGAAGCGGGTCATCGCCGAGACCGGCGCGGGCCAGCACGGCGTCGCCACCGCGACCGCGTGCGCCCTGATGGGCCTGGAGTGCGTCGTCTACATGGGCGAGGTCGACACCCGGCGCCAGGCCCTGAACGTGGCCAGGATGCGGCTGCTCGGCGCCGAGGTGGTCCCGGTGACGACCGGTTCGCGGACGCTGAAGGACGCCATCAACGAGGCGCTGCGCGACTGGGTGACCAACGTGGACACCACCCACTACCTGCTCGGCACCGCGGCGGGCGCGCACCCGTTCCCGCTCATCGTGCGGGACTTCCACCGCGTGATCGGTGTGGAGGCCAGGGCGCAGATGCTGGAGCAGGTCGGCCGGCTGCCCGACGCGGTGGTGGCCTGCGTGGGCGGCGGGTCCAACGCGATCGGCATCTTCCACGGCTTCCTCGACGACCCGCGGGTGCGGCTGGTCGGCTGCGAGCCGGGCGGCGAGGGCGTGGACTCCGGCCGGCACGGCGCGACCCTCACGGCCGGCAGCCCCGGCGTGCTGCACGGCGCCCGGTCCTACCTGCTCCAGGACGAGGACGGCCAGACCACCGAGGCCCACTCGATCTCCGCCGGCCTGGACTACCCGGGTGTCGGCCCCGAGCACTCGTGGCTGAAGGACCAGGGCCGCGCCGAGTACCGGCCGGTCACCGACGCCGAGGCGATGGAGGCGTTCCGGCTGCTGTCCCGCACCGAGGGCATCATCCCGGCGATCGAGTCCTCGCACGCCCTGGCCGGCGCGCTGAAGCTGGGCAGGGAGCTGGGCGGGGACGCCGTGCTGCTGGTGAACCTGTCCGGCAGGGGCGACAAGGACGTCGACACGGCGGCCACCTGGTTCGGGCTGACCGGCTCGGAGACCGCCGCCGGGAGCAACGAGCGGGGAGAGGCCTGATGTCGCGGCTGGACCAGCTCTTCGAGGCCACCAGGGCCGAGGCCCGCGCCGCCCTGGTCGGCTACCTGCCGGCCGGGTTCCCCACCGTCGAGCGCTCGCGCCGCACCCTGGCCGCGATGCTCGACGCCGGCTGCGACCTGGTCGAGGTCGGCGTGCCCTACTCGGACCCGGTGATGGACGGGCCGACCATCCAGGCCGCCGCCGACGAGGCCCTGCGCAACGGCTTCCGGCTGCGTGACCTGTTCTCCGTGGTCGAGTCGGTCGCCTCCGCCGGGGGCCACGCGGTCGTGATGACCTACTGGAACCCGGTGCACCGGTACGGCGTGGACGCCTTCGCCCGCGACCTGGCCTCGGCCGGCGGGCTCGGGCTGATCACCCCGGACCTGATCCCGGAGGAGGCGGGGAACTGGCTGGCCGCCAGCGCCGAGCACGGCCTGGACCGGATCTTCCTGATCGCGCCGTCCTCGACCGAGGAGCGGATCGCCAGCACGGCGGCCGCCAGCAGCGGCTTCCTGTACGCGGCGTCGACGATGGGCGTCACCGGGGCCAGGGACGCGGTCAGCAACGCCGCTCCCGCCCTGGTCGGCCGCGCCCGCGCGCACACCGACCTGCCGATCGGCGTCGGGCTGGGTGTGCGGTCGGGTGCGCAGGCGGCCGAGGTCGCGGCGTTCGCGGACGCGGTCATCGTCGGCTCGGCGTTCGTCGCGAAGGCGGCGGAGGGCGACGCGGCCGTGCGTGGCCTGGCCGCCGAGCTGGCCGAGGGCGTGCGGGACCAGGTCCCCACGTCCGGGTGAGACCGGGCGGTTCGCCGTGGGCGTCGCGTCGCTGGGACTCCGGAGCGACTGAGAAGCGCCCTTGTCCATTGGTTCCCCCGGCGGGGTCGCGCGTGCCGCGACCCCGCCGGGGACGCTGTTCTGGGTGACCCTCGGCCTCTCGTGGGCAGGTCAGTAACGATTTGCGACGGCGGACGAGTCCGCCGTGCGGGGGCGCGCGCCGCGGTCGCTACGGTGGGGCCGTGAGCTTGACGGCCTTCCTCGCCACCATCCCGAGCCCCGACCGCGGCGTCTGGTTCCTCGGCCCGATCCCGATCAGGGCGTACGCCCTGTGCATCATCGCCGGCATCGTCGTGGCGATCTGGTGGGGGGAGAAGCGGTTCGCGGCCAGGGGCGGCGAGCCGGGCACCATCACCGACATCGCCGTGTTCGCGGTGCCGTTCGGCCTGGTCGGCGGGCGGCTCTACCACGTGGCCACGGACTGGCACAAGTACTTCGGGGACGGCAAGAACCCGCTGGACGCGCTGAAGATCTGGCAGGGCGGGCTGGGCATCTGGGGCGCGGTCGCGCTCGGCGCGGTGGGCGCGTGGATCGCCTGCCGCCGGCGCGGCGTGCCCCTGACCGTGGTGGCCGACGCGATCGCGCCCGGCCTGGTGACCGCCCAGGCGGTCGGCCGGCTCGGCAACTACTTCAACCAGGAGCTCTTCGGCGGCCCGACGAGCCTGCCGTGGGGCCTGGAGATCTACCACCGCGTTGACCAGGCGACCGGGCTGGACGACCCGCTCGGCGGCGTCGCCCTCAACCACACGCCGGAGAAGGTCGTCCACCCGACGTTCCTGTACGAGCTGCTGTGGAACCTGGGCGTGGCCCTGCTGCTGGTCTGGGCCGATCGCCGGTTCCGCATGGGCAGGGGCCGGGTGTTCGCCCTCTACGTCGCCGCGTACACGGCTGGCCGGTTCTGGATCGAGCTGATGCGCACCGACGAGGCCAGGATGGTGCTCGGCCAGCGGATCAACGTGATCACCTCGATCGTGGTCTTCCTCGCCGCCGTCGCCTACCTGCTGCTCGTGCGGGGGTCGAGGGAGGACCTGTCGGCCGTCCGCGCGGACGCGGCGGGTGGCGACACCCCCGCGCAGGGGGACGGAGTGGACGAGGGCGCCGCCAGCTCGGCCACGCTGTCCGGCTCCGGCTCCGGCTCCGGCTCCGGCTCCGGCTCCGGCTCCGGCTCCAGCTCCGGCTCTGGCTCTGGCTCTGGCTCCGAGCCTGGCACCGGCGCCGCCGGCGGAGCCGACCGGCCGGAGGAAGCCACGCCCACCATGGCGGCGCCCACCGAGCCGACGGCGAGCGGCGCGCCGCGGTCCGCCGAGCGCGCGGACACGCTGTCCGAGCACGGCGGCGACCAGAAGCCCGGATCGGGGGCCGGTGGCCCGACGACCTGAGCGGGCAGGGGGCTTTCTCAGGATGGCGGTCCGGGAGCCGGAGGGCGGATGTCGCATGCGTTCCGTGCCGGTTCCCGGACCGCTGTCGCGGACGATCGACGAGGCCGACCAGGGCCCTGAGCGTGGACGACCGACCAGGACCAGGTCGGATCGCTTCGGCTGTCGCACACGAGTGTCATCGGGGCCTGTTCGGATATCGCGGACGATGCGTGCCGGGCAAAGCTCGACGATTGCATACGATCGACGACCATGCGCATCCTCGTCGTCGAAGATGACGACCGGGTGGCCAGGGGCCTGGTGACCGCGTTGCGGCACGCCGGCTACGACGTGCGCCGGGTCGCCACCGGCGCGGCCGCTCTGCGGGCCGCTCCGGCCGACGTCGTGTTGCTCGACCTCGGGCTGCCGGACGTCGACGGGCTGGACGTGCTGCGCCGCCTGCGCCGCAGCGAGAGCACGGCGGTGATCGCGGTGACCGCGCGCGGCGAGGAGCGCGAGCGCGTCACCGGGTTGCGCAGCGGCGCGGACGACTACGTGGTCAAGCCGTTCGGCACGGCCGAGTTGTTGGCCAGGATCGAGGCCGTGCTGCGCAGGACGCGGGCGGCACGGGCCACCGCCCCCGACCACCCCGTGCTGCGGGTCGGCGAGCTGGAGCTGGACACCGGGGCACGCACGGCCGCCGTCTCCGGCCAGCCGCTGTCCCTGACCCGCAAGGAGTTCGACCTGCTGGCGCTGCTCGCTGCCCGCGCGGGCAGCGTCGTCCTCCGGGACCACATCGTCGACCAGGTCTGGCACGCCACGTGGGAGGCGCCCTCGCGCACGCTCGACACCCACGTCGCCGCGCTGCGCGGGAAACTCGGCGGCCGGCTGCGGATCGAGACCGTGCGGGGCGTCGGCTATCGACTGGTCGCAGTGGACGGTTAGATGCTGCGCCGCCTGCTGCTCGTGCTGCTGCCGCTGCTGGTCCTGCTGGCCGGTGCACTTGGCGTGCCGCTCGCGATCGCGGTGGCGCAGCGGGAGACGCAGTCGACGTACCTGGACCGGCTCGCGGACGCCGGTCGGTTCGCGTCGCTGGCCGAGAACGCCCTCGCCTCCGGCAGGACCGCCGCGCTGCGGGACGAGCTGGCGCGGTACGACGAGCTGTACGGCATCCCGGCCGCGCTGGTCGCGCCCGGCGGCCGCGTGCTGCTGTCCTCACGGGACCGCATTGATCTGTCCACATCGGACGTCGTGGCCGGGCTGGACGCGGCCTTCGCCGGGTACCGGCCGGACGCGCCGCGCGTGCGCTGGCCGTGGCGGGACGACCCGCTCGCGGTGGTCGAGCCGGTCGGCAGGGACAGCGAGGTGGTCGCCGCCGTCGTCACCGTCTCGCCCACCGACGGGCTGCGCGGCCAGGTGTGGCGGGAGTGGGGCCTGCTGGCGCTGGTCGGGTTGGTCCCGGTGCTGGCCATGGTGGCGGCGGCCTGGCCGGTGTCGTGGTGGGTGCTGCGCCCGGTGCGGCGGCTGGACGAGGCCACGGCCGAGGTCGCCGGCGGCCGGCTGGACGCGCGCGCCGACGTGCACGGCCCGCCCGAGCTGCGCCGGCTCGCCCGCTCGTTCAACACGATGGTCGAGGTGGTGGGCCGCGCGCTGCGCCGGCAGCGGGCGTTCGTGTCCGACGCCTCCCACCAGCTCCGCAACCCGTTGGCGAGCCTGCGCCTGGCCGTGGACAACCTGGAGCCGCACCTGACCGGCGAGGCGGCCCGCGAGGCGCACCGGCTCGCGGTGGAGGAGACCGCCGAGATGGGGCGCGTGCTCGACGCCCTGCTGGCCGCGACCCGGCTGGACAGCGCGGCGGCGGCCGAGCCGGTCGAGCTGGACGTCCTCGTCGCCACGCACGAGCCGGGGTGGCGGGCGCAGGCGGAGCGGGCCGGCATGGCGCTCGTGACGGACGTGCCGGCCGGGCTGACGGCCCTCGCGCCGCCCGGCGGGCTCGGCAGCGTGCTCGACGAGCTGGTCGGCAACGCCGTGCGCCTGTCCGGCGGCAGCCGCGTCGAGGTGCGGGCCGACGTCCGCGACGACGGGGTGGACCTGCGGGTCGTGGACGACGGCGCCGGGCTGGACGAGGAGGAGCGGGCGGCGGCGACCCGCCGGTTCTGGCGCTCGCCTCGGCACCAGAACGTGCCGGGCACCGGTCTCGGCCTGGCCATCGTCGCCGATCTCGTGGTCGCCGCCGGCGGGGAGCTGGACGTGCGCCCGGCGTCGCCGCGTGGGCTGGAGGTCGTCGTGCGGCTCCGGCGCTGACCGCCCGGCTCGCGTCAGCGCTTGGCCGAGCGGAACCAGGCCGCCGCTCCGGCGTGCAGGGGCACCGGCCCGGTCGCGATGCCCGTGCGCACGTTGATCCGGCGCGCCTCCGGGTGGCCGCCGGCGATGCGGGCCGCGTCGGTGAAGACGGTCGCGGTGACCACCTCGACGACCGGTGCGGGCAGGTCGTCCCGCGCCAGCAACAGGTTGGGCACCGCGACCGTGGGGCACGGCGGGACGTCGGGGTAGGTCGTGGCCGGGATCGTCGCCGGGACGTACGGGCCGGGGTGGGCGTTGGCCAGGGCCACCGCCTCGCCGGCCAGCGGGACGAGTCGGATCGGCGCGCGCTCGGCGAGCCGGCTGATCGCCGGCGTCGGGATGCCGGTGAGGGTGAGGAACGCGTCGATGGTCCCCTCGGCCAGCGCGCCCGCCGCGTCGGCCTGGCTGAGCAGCAGCTCCTCGAACCGCACCCCGGTCAGCGGCAGCAGGCGCCGCACGGTGAACGCGGTGCCCGACCGGTCCAGGCCCATCGCCACCCGTCGGCCGGCCAGGTCGCCCCACGCCCGCACCGGGGAGCCGGCCGGCACCACGAGGTGCAGGAAGCTGTCGTAGAGCCGGGCGACGGCGCCGAGGCCGGGCGGGCAGCGGCCGGGCTCGGTCATCACCGCGTCGAGCGACGCCAGCCCGAGCTGGGCCTCGCCACCGGCCAACCGGGCCAGGTTCTCCACCGAGGCGCTGCTCGGCCGGGCGAGCACCCTGGTCCCCGGCAGGTGGTCGGCCAGCGCCGCCGCCAGCGCCGCGCCGATCTCCCGGAACACCGCGCCCTCCGGGCCGGTGGTCAGCACCAGCTCCTCGGGCGCGGTGCGCGTCGGCGAGGAGCAGGCGGCGAGCGCCGAAAGCGCTGTGAGCGCCGTGAGCGCGGGGAGCGCCGCCGCGCCGAGCAGCAGGCTCCGGCGCGTGACCCGCCTTCCGTCCACCCGGCGGAGGCTAGTCCGGCGGCGGGCGCTTGCGCTGTTCGGGTGGCTGGGGTCCCCCTCGCGGAACGTCCGGGCGCACCATGCGTCGTCAGGGATGAAGGACGATCGGCCGCTCGGTCCCGGACGGGTGGTCGGCGTCAGCCGGACCGGGGAAGGGACGTTGGGACGTGTTCCGCGAGGGAGATCGTTGCCGCCTCGTCGTGGACCTGCCGCTCACCGAGGACTGCTGGCTGCCGGCGGGTCTGGAGGGCACCGTGCAGCGCACCGAGCGGGTGATCGTTTTCGGCCCGCCCCCGCCGGTCGCGGACGCGGACGGGCAGTCGCTGCGCCGCGCGTACTCGCCCCGTCTGCGGGTCGACGTCCAGTGCCGGGTGCGCCTGGACACCGGCGGGTTCGTGACCGCGTGGGCCCACGACCAGCTTGAGCGGCTCTGAGCGGACCACCTCGCCGGCCCCTCGCCGCCGGCCCGCCCCACCCTCCGGTTACGCGCCGGTTGCGGCAACGTCAGAGCGGTCCCAAGTTTCGGGTGTGTGACTTGCCGCACTGAGACGGGTGTCACGAGCATCTCCCGCCGGAGACCACTCGCGGAACGTGAGGAGGAGCAGTGGGCGGCACCCCCGTGGGCGCGACCGGGCCACGCCGGCGGTTCTACCGACACCTGTACTTCTGGGTGCTCGTGGCGATCGCGCTGGGCGTGCTGGTCGGCATCGGGTTCCCGCGGCAGGCGGCGCAGATGAAGTGGCTCGCCGACCTGTTCGTGAACCTCGTCAAGATCGTCATCGCGCCGACCATCTTCTGCACGGTCGTCGTGGGCATCGCCGGACTGGGCAACCTCGCCAGGGCCGGTGGGCTCGCCCTGCGCACCATCGGCTACTTCACCGTCATGACCACCCTGGCGTTGGCCATCGGGCTCGTCGTGGTCAACGTGCTGCGGCCGGGCGAGGGGCTGGGCATCGCGGTCAACGAGAAGGCCGCGGCCGAGACGATCAAGAAGGCCGGCGAGGCGGAGGCCGGCGGGATCACCGGGTTCGTGCTCAGCCTCGTCCCGAAGTCGTTCCTCGGCGCGTTCACCGACAACCAGCTCATCCAGGTGCTCGTGCTCGCCGTGCTGGTGGCGGTGGCCGTCTCCGGCATGGGCGAGCGCGGCCGCAGGGTGGTCGAGGCGCTGGACACCACGGCCAAGGTCATGTTCGGCGTGATCAAGGTCGTGATGTACGCGGCGCCGGTGGGCGCGTTCGGCGGCATGGCGTTCACCGTCGGCAAGTACGGCAACGAGGTGCTCACCAAGCTCGCCTATCTCATGGGCGCGTTCTACCTGACCTGCCTGATCTTCGTGTTCGTCGTGCTCGGCGTGGTGTGCCGGCTGGTCGGGTTCAGCGTCGTGCGGTTCGTGCGCTTCCTCAAGGACGAGCTGCTGATCGTGCTCGGCACGTCCTCCAGCGAGTCCGTGCTGCCGCGCGTGCTGGTCAAGCTGGAGGCGGCGGGCGCCCAGAAGTCGGTGGTGGGACTGACCATCCCCACCGGCTACTCGTTCAACCTCGACGGCACCTGCATCTACCTGACGATGGGCGCGATCTTCATCGCCCAGGCCACCGGGCACGAGGTGGGGCTCGGCACCCAGCTCGGCCTGCTGCTGTTCATGCTGCTGTCCAGCAAGGGCGCGGCGGGGGTGACCGGCGCGGGCCTGGTGACGCTCGCGGCGTCGTTGCAGGCGTTCGGCGACACCATCCCGGTCGTCGGCATCGCCCTGATCATCGGCATCGACCGGTTCATGTCCGAGGCCCGCGCCCTGACCAACCTGGTCGGCAACGGCGTGGCGACCATGGTCGTCGCCCGCTGGCAGGGAGCGCTGGACCTCGACCGGCTGCGCGCGGTGCTGGAGCGGCCGGAACTGGTGGACGTCGACGCCCTGCTCAAGGCGGAGGAGCGGGCCGGCCGCGCCGACCAGGAGAGCGGGACCGGTCCGGAGGGTGGCTCCGGGTCCGAGGGCGGATCCGGCCCGGCCGGGCGGGCCGCCGAGCCCGTGCCGGCGCGCTGACGCCAGGTTCCGCCGAGCCCGTGTCGGCCCGCTGACGCCGGGCTCCGCCGAGCCCGTGTCGGCCCGCTGACGCCGGGCCGCCCCCGCCGAGGGCGGGATCGCCATCCCTGGGGGACGGCGATCCCGCCCTCTCCTCGTGGGAGCCTCCGCATGATCGCCCGGCCATCGCCGCGACACAGTCTCTTGTCCACTACAGAGTTCAGTATTGGGGGAACCCCCATCTCAAACATCTCACGGAGGTCCGACAAAAACGGGAGATTCGGTGTCACCGGTGCGAGTGAAAAACCACGACGCCCTCATCGTGTGATCGCTCTCCAGCGATGGAGGGGTTGCCTCCCGCTTCGCGGGACGGCCCGTCCTCCTCGATTTCCCTTACCGATCAGCGGTGCTTCCGAGTTAGGTGAAGCTGCCCGGATAGCCCCCAAGTTCCAGGTCAGCGACCTGAGACCCTGGGTCGACACAGTCTTTCGATATACACAGGGTTTAGTTATGGGGAACCCCCCACTTCAAACGTCTCATGGGGCACTGACAGAAACGGGAGGTGCGGGGTCGCCCGACTGAGTGGAGGTTGGGAAAGACGCCCGGTAGAGGTCGCCCCCTCAGGCGCATCACCAAGCGGCGTTGTCGGTGTGACTGTCAGCGGACGGGGGCGACGACCGGAGTGCCGTCGGGCGTGGTGAGGATCGTGACCCGCGCCGAGTAGCGGGCGGCCAACAGGTCTGCGGTGAGCACCTCGACGGGGGGACCGGCCGCGACCACCGCGCCGCGGTCGACCAGGACCAGCTCGTCGGCGTACTGGGCGGCCAACGTGAGGTCGTGCAGCGTGCTCACCACGGTCGTGCCGTCCGCCCGGCGCAGCTCGTCGACGAGGTCGAGCAGGGCTTGGGCGTGACCGATGTCCAGCCCCGTCGTCGGCTCGTCGAGCAGCAGGAGGTCGGCCCGCTGCGCGAGCGCTCGGGCCAGCACCGCGCGTTGCCGCTCGCCCCCGGACAGCGTGCGCAGCGGCCGGTGCGCCAGGTCGGCCAGGTCCAGGCGGGCCAGGGCGTCGGCGACGATCTCCAGGTCCGCGCGGCTCTCCCTGGCCAGCGGCCCCAGGTGGGGCGTGCGCCCGAACAGCACGTAGTCGGTGACGGTGATGCCCTCGGGCAGCTCAGGGGTCTGCGGCGCGTAGCCGACCGCCCTGGCCCGCGCCGCGCGCCCCATCGCGCCGAGCGGCCGGCCGGCCAGCAGGACCTCGCCGGTGTGGTCCACCAGCCCGGCCGCGGCCTTGAGCAGGGTCGACTTCCCCGCCCCGTTCGGGCCGATCACCGCGACCCACGCGCCGCACGGCACCGTCACGTCGACGTCCCGCACGACCCACCGGCCCCGGTAGCCCGCGCTGACGCCCCGGAGCTGGAGGGCGGGAGCGCCCTCGGAGCCGGTCATCGCGCGCGTCCCCTCGCCCTGCGCAGCACCAGCGCGAAGAACGGCGCGCCGGCGAACGCGGTGACCACCCCGACCGGAAGCTCGGCCGGCGCGAGCACGGTCCTGGCGACCGTGTCGGCCAGCACGAGGAACCCGGCGCCACCGAGCAGCGACAACGGCAGCACGACCCGGTAGCTCGCGGCCGTGGTCAGCCGCACCAGGTGCGGCACGACGATGCCGACGAACCCGATCAGCCCGCTCACCGCGACCGCCGCCGCCGTGGCCAGCGACGCCGCCGCCAGCACCACGACCCGGACGACGGCGGGGCGCACGCCCAACGCGCCGGCCTCCTCGTCGCCCAGGCCGAGCAGGTCCAGCAGGCGGCCGGACAGGCACAGCACCACCGCCGCCACCGCGAGGTAGGGCAGCACGACGAGCACCTCGTCCCACCCGGTCGTGCCCAGCCCGCCGAGCATCCACGTGTAGACCTCGCGCAGGGTCTCGCTGCGCAACTGCTGGACGAACGTCTGGACCGCCGTGAGGAACGCGCTCACCGCGACGCCGGCCAGCACCAGCGTCGCCGTGCCGTTGCCGGCGGAGCGGCCCAGCGCCCAGCTCAGCGCGACACCCCCGACCGCGCCGACGAACGCGGCCAGCGGCACCGGGCCGAGCGCGCCGTGGCCGGCCCCCGGGGCGGCCACCATGACCAGGGTCGCCGCCAGGCCCGCCCCGGCCGCCGCGCCGAGCAGGTACGGGTCGGCGAGCGGATTGCGGAACACGCCCTGGTAGGCCGCGCCCGACCCGGCCAGCGCCGCCCCGACCAGGGCGGCGAGCACGACCCGGGGCACCCGCAGTTGCCACAGGATCGCCGCCTCGCGCTCGGACAGCGGGGAGGTGCCCCCGGTGAGCTGCGCGACCACCTCGGCGAGCACCCGGCGCCAGCCGAGGTCGATGGCGCCGAGCAGCACCGAGAGGGCGACGGCGGCGGCGAGGAGCAGGACGGTCAGCGCCACGTGGCGGGCCGCCAGGCGGGTGGCCCTGGGCAGCGGGCGCGCGCCCGTCGGGCCGGCGGGTGTCTGGGTGGACGTCGTCATCGCTGGTGGCCGCTCGCCGGCGGGGTGGGGGGCGACCTACCCCTCACCCCGCCGGCCGGTGGCCTACTTCCCGGCCTTGGCGACCGCCGCGCCGACCTGGCGGACCAGCTCGACGACGCGCGGGCCCCAGCGGGAGGCGGTGTCGGGGTCCAGCGACACGACGTTGCCGCCGCGCACGGCGGCCAGGTCCTGCCAGCCCGGCCGGGCGGCCACGGCCTGCGGGGTCTCCATGTCGGCCAGGAAGATCAGGTCCGGGTTGGCGTTGACCACGTGCTCTGCGGAGAGCTGCGGGTAGTCGCCGGAGGCGGAGTTGGCGGCGTCGGCGATGTTGCGCAGGCCGAACAGGTTGTAGACCTGCCCGATGAAGGTCCTCGACGTCGCCGAGAACAGCTTGCTGTCCAGCTCGTGGTAGTAGCTGAGCTGCCGGTTCGGCCTCGGGGTGTCCTTGACGACCTTCTCGACGTCCGCGCGCGTCCGCTGGGCGACGTCGGCGCCCTCCGCCGCGTGCCCCGTGGCCCTGCCGAGCGCCTTGAGCTGCTCGTACGTCCCGTCGAGGGTGCTCGCGGCCGGCAGCAGCAGCACCGGCACCTTCACCGCGGCCAGGCCGGCCACCAGGTTGTTGCGGTCGTCGGAGGCCACCACCAGGTCGGGGTTGTGCCCGGCGACGGCCTCGACGTTCGGGTTGAAGCCGGACAGCTCGGTCCTGGGCGCGTCGGCGGGGTGGTTGGACAGCTTGTCCACGGCGACGACCTGCCTGCCGGCGCCGACCGCGAACAGCATCTCCGTGGCGGTGGGGCTCAGCGAGACGATGCGCTGCGGCTTCTTCTCCAGCCGGACGGGCTTGCCGCCGGCCACGGACACCTCGACCGGGAACGCGCCGGCGGAGGTGGTGGCGGAGCCGGTGGCGTTGGGGTCGGCCGCCTGCTCCCGGTTGGCGCAGGCGGTCAGCCCGACCAGGGTGAGCAGGGCGACGACGCCGGCGACGAGCCGACGGCCGCGCGCGCGGCGCCCGGGACGGGGGGAGTGGCCGGTCATGGTTCCTCGATGGTGGGTCGGCGGGCGGGGCGCTGGCCCGCGCGGACGAGGCGGCGGACACCACACCCCTGCTCCGGGAGCGGTTCGGTGTCGGCGCTCGGGCAGGCGACCTGGCTCGGGCGACGCGCGGGGCGGCCCTCACAGTTGCGGGACAGCGCCGGACTCGCACCGGCTTCGCTGCCGCGACACGCCGCCGACCAGGGCCGGAGTGCTCGCCTCCCCCCGCTGGCCGGCGGGGGAACGCTATCAGGGCGTAGGGTGGTCGAGGGCACGCCGCCGCCGCTCGGACCCTCGGTCCGCGGCGGGGCGTGTGTCGGGTGCCCTGTCGGTCGCGTCGCTCGAATCGTTACACCCGCATGGTGAGGATCACTCATGAAGGGGTGATTTGGCGTTTCGCGGCTGTTACAGTCGCCGCAACATCGCCCGCGATCGTCGTCGCGGGCCTTTCCTTGCGGGCCATCGTCGTCCCGTCCACCCCCACCCATGGAGCTCCGCTCCGGTGAGCGGAGCCCGAGGACGACGAAGGAGGTCTGCCGTGATCTTCTCCGCCATCCCCGGCCCGACCGGCCTGTACGACCCGCGCGAGGAGCGGGACGCGTGCGGGGTCGCGATGGTCGCGGACGTCCGTGGCCGCCGGTCGCACGGAATCGTGGTGGACGCCCTCACCGCGCTGGCGAACCTGGAGCACCGCGGCGCCGCCGGCGCGGAGCCGACCAGCGGCGACGGCGCCGGCATCCTGCTCCAGCTCCCGGACGAGCTGCTGCGCGCCGAGGCCGCGCGGCTGGGCGTCGCGCTGCCGCCCCCGACCGCCGAGGGCGAGCACCGCTACGCCGCGGGCATCGCGTTCCTGCCCGCCGACCCCGACGAGCGCGCCGCCGCCGTCCGGCTCGTCGAGAAGATCGCCGGGCAGGAGTCGCTGCGCGTGCTCGGTTGGCGCGACGTGCCGGTCGACCCGGACGCCGCGGGCGTCGGCCCCACGGCCAGGGCGTGCATGCCGCACTTCGCCATGCTGTTCGTGGCGGGGGCCGACCTGCCCGAGGACCCCGAGGGCGCCGAGTTGGCCGACGCGCCGGTCCCCGCCGGCCTCGCCCTGGACCGGCTGGCGTTCTGCCTGCGCAAGCGCGCCGAGCACGAGAGCGTCACCGCCGGTTGCGGTGTGTACTTCCCGTCGCTGTCGGCGCGGACCATCGTCTACAAGGGAATGCTGACCACCGGGCAGCTCCCGGTGTTCTTCCCCGACCTCACCGACGAGCGGCTGGCCACGGCGATCGCCCTGGTGCACAGCCGGTTCTCCACGAACACGTTCCCGTCGTGGCCGCTGGCCCACCCGTTCCGGTTCGTCGCGCACAACGGCGAGATCAACACGATCCGGGGCAACCGGAACCGGATGCGGGCGCGGGAGGCGTTGCTGGCCAGCGACCTCATCCCGGGCGACCTGTCCCGGCTGTTCCCGGTCTGCCAGCCCGACGGCTCCGACTCGGCCTCCTTCGACGAGGTGCTGGAGCTGCTGCACCTGGGCGGCCGCAGCCTGCCGCACGCCGTGCTGATGATGATCCCGGAGGCGTGGGAGAACCACGTCGAGATGGACCCGGCGCGGCGCGCCTTCTACCAGTTCCACGCCAGCCTGATGGAGCCGTGGGACGGTCCGGCCTGCGTCACGTTCACCGACGGCACGCTGGTCGGCGCGGTGCTGGACCGCAACGGCCTGCGCCCGGCGCGGTGGTGGCGCACCGCCGACGACCGGGTGGTGCTCGCCAGCGAGACCGGCGTGCTGGACGTGCCCGCCGACCAGGTGGTGGCCAAGGGCCGCCTCCAGCCGGGCCGGATGTTCCTGGTGGACACCGCGAAGGGCACGATCGTCGACGACGACGAGGTCAAGACCGAGCTGGCCGCCGCGCTGCCCTACGACGAGTGGTTGCACGCGGGCCTGCTGAAGCTGGCCGACCTGCCCGACCGTGAGCACGTGGTGCAGAGCCACGACTCGGTGGTGCGGCGCCAGCTCACGTTCGGCTACACCGAGGAGGAGCTGCGGGTCCTGCTCACGCCGATGGCGACCGCGGGTGCGGAGCCGATCGGCTCGATGGGCTCGGACACGCCGGTCGCCGCGTTGTCGCAGCGGCCGCGCCTGCTCTACGACTACTTCAAGCAGCACTTCGCGCAGGTCACCAACCCGCCGCTGGACGCGATCCGGGAGGAGATCGTCACCTCGGTGTCGCGGGTGATGGGACCCGAGCAGAACCTGCTCGAACCCGGGCCCGCCTCCTGTCGGCACATCGAGCTGCCCTACCCGGTCATCGACAACGACGAGCTGGCCAAGCTCATCCACATCAACGACGACGGCGACCTGCCCGGCTTCGCCTGCACCGTCCTCAGTGGACTGTACGAGGTGGACGGTGGCGGCCGCGCGCTGGCCGAAGCGATCCAGCGCGTGCGGCGCGAGGCGTCCGAGGCGATCGCCGCCGGCGCGCGCATCCTCGTGCTGTCCGACAGGGACTCCGACCACCGCATGGCGCCGATCCCGTCGCTGCTGCTGGTCTCCGCCGTGCACCACCACCTGGTGCGGACCAAGGAACGCCTCAAGGTCGCCCTCGTCGTGGAGTCCGGCGACGCCCGCGAGGTGCACCACGTCGCGCTGCTGCTGGGCTTCGGCGCGGCGGCGGTGAACCCCTACCTGGCCTTCGAGACCATCGAGGACCTCATCGCCCAGGGCATGATCACCGGGATCGAGCCGCGGCGCGCGGTCCGCAACTACGTGGCCGCGCTGGTCAAGGGCGTGCTGAAGGTGATGTCCAAGATGGGCATCTCCACCGTCGGCGCCTACACCGCCGCCCAGGTGTTCGAGGCCGTCGGCCTGTCCAAGGACCTGGTCGACGAGTACTTCTCCGGCACGACCTCGAAGCTGGGCGGCGTCGGCCTGGACGTGCTCGCCGAGGAGGCCGCGGCCCGGCACCGCAAGGCCCACCCCGAGAACCCGACCGACCGGGTGCACCGGCGGCTGGAGGTCGGCGGCGAGTACGCCTACCGCCGCGAGGGCGAGCTGCACCTGTTCACACCGGAGACGGTCTTCCTCCTCCAGCACGCCACCAGGACCCGGCAGACCGAGGTCTACCGCCGCTACACCGAGGAGTGCGACCGCCTGTCGCGGCTCGGCGGCACGCTGCGCGGCCTGTTCCGGTTCCGCGACGGCGCGCGCCCCCCGGTGCCGATCGAGGAGGTCGAGCCGGCCAGCGCGATCGTCCGGCGGTTCAACACCGGCGCCATGTCCTACGGGTCGATCTCCCGGGAGGCGCACGAGACGCTGGCGATCGCGATGAACCGGCTCGGCGGGCGCTCCAACAGCGGCGAGGGCGGCGAGGACCCGGAGCGGCTGTACGACCCGGAGCGCCGCAGCGCCGTCAAGCAGGTCGCGAGCGGGCGGTTCGGCGTCACCAGCGAGTACCTGGTCAACGCCACCGACATCCAGATCAAGATGGCGCAGGGCGCCAAGCCGGGCGAGGGCGGGCAGCTCCCCGGGTACAAGGTGTACCCGTGGATCGCCCGCACCCGGCACTCCACGCCGGGCGTCTCGCTGATCTCCCCGCCGCCGCACCACGACATCTACTCCATCGAGGACCTCGCCCAGCTCATCCACGACCTGAAGAACGCCAACGAGCGGGCCAGGGTCCACGTGAAGCTGGTCAGCGAGGTCGGCGTCGGCACCGTCGCGGCCGGCGTGGCCAAGGCGCACGCCGACGTGGTGCTGATCTCCGGCCACGACGGCGGCACCGGGGCCTCGCCGCTGACGTCGTTGAAGCACGCCGGGACGCCCTGGGAGATCGGCCTCGCCGAGACGCAGCAGACGTTGCTGCTCAACGGGTTGCGCGACCGCATCACGCTCCAGGTCGACGGCGCGATGAAGACCGGCCGCGACGTCGTGGTCGCCGCGCTGCTCGGCGCGGAGGAGTACGGGTTCGCCACCGCGCCGCTGATCGTCGCCGGCTGCGTGATGATGCGGGTCTGCCACCTCGACACCTGCCCGGTGGGCGTGGCCACGCAGAACCCCGAGCTGCGCAAGCGCTACACGGGCAAGCCCGAGTTCGTGGAGAACTTCTTCTACTTCGTGGCCGAGGAGGTGCGCGAACACCTGGCCGCGCTGGGCTTCCGCTCGCTGGACGAGGCCGTCGGACACGCCGAGCTGCTCGACGTGGACGAGGCCGTCGAGCACTGGAAGGCGGGCGGCCTGGACCTGCGGCCGATCTTCGAGGTGCCGGAGACGCCGTACCGGACCGCGCCGCGCCGGGTGCGCGAGCAGGACCACGGCCTGGACCGGGCGCTGGACCGCACGCTCATCCAGCTCGCCGAGGCGGCGTTGGAGGACGCGCGCCCGGTGCGGCTGGAACTGCCGGTGCGCAACGTCAACCGGACCGTCGGCACGCTGCTCGGCGCCGAGGTCACCCGCCGCTACGGCGGGTCGGGGCTGCCGGACGACACCATCCACGTGACGTTGACCGGCTCCGCCGGCCAGTCGCTGGGCGCGTTCCTGCCCAGCGGCGTCACCCTCGACCTCGTCGGCGACGCCAACGACTACGTCGGCAAGGGCCTGTCCGGCGGGCGGATCGTGGTGCGCCCGCACCCGGACGCGCCGTTCCGGGCCGAGCAGCAGGTGATCGCCGGCAACGTCATCGGCTACGGCGCCACCAGCGGGGAGATCTTCCTGCGCGGCCGGGTCGGGGAGCGGTTCTGCGTCCGCAACTCCGGCGCGGTCGCCGTGGCCGAGGGCGTCGGCGACCACGCCTTCGAGTACATGACCGGCGGTAGGGCCGTGGTGCTCGGGCCGACCGGGCGCAACGTCGCGGCGGGCATGTCCGGTGGCATCGCCTACGTGCTCGACCTGGACCCGGTGCGGGTCAACGGCGACATGGTGGAGCTCCAGCCGCTCGGCGCGGAGGACCTGCGCTGGCTGCGGGAGGTCGTGGAGCGCCACCACCGGTTCACCGGGTCCGCGGTGGCCGCGTCGCTGCTGGGGGACTGGCCCCGCCGCTCGGCGGCGTTCACCAAGGTCATGCCCCGCGACTACCAGCGCGTCCTGGAGGCGGTGCGCATCGCGCGCGCCGAGGGCCGCGACGAGGACGAGGCGATGATGGAGGCGTCCCGTGGCTGACCCGTACGGTTTCCTCAAGCACGCCAGGGCCGAGGGCGCCAAGCGCCCGGTCGCCGAGCGGATCGCCGACTGGGGCGAGGTCTCCGCGGAGCTGCCCCGCGAGGAGCGCGACCAGCAGGTGCGCACCCAGGCCACCCGCTGCATGGACTGCGGAATCCCGTTCTGCCACTCGGGAAGCGCGGGATGCCCGCTGGGCAACCTGATCCCGGAGTGGAACGACCTCGTCCGACGTGGACAGTGGGAGGCGGCCAGCGAACGGCTGCACGCGACCAACAACTTCCCGGAGTTCACCGGGCGGTTGTGCCCCGCGCCGTGCGAGTCGGCCTGCGTGCTGGCGATCTCCCCGTTGGCCGGCGGCGCGGTCACCATCAAGCGGGTCGAGCAGACCATCGCCGACACCGCGTGGGAGGAGGGCACGGTCCGGCCGAGGGCGGCCGCCGTCTCCTCCGGCCGGCGGGTCGCCGTCGTCGGCTCCGGCCCGGCGGGCCTCGCCGCGGCGCAGCAGCTCACCAGGGCGGGCCACGACGTCACCGTGTTCGAGCGGGACGACCGGCTCGGCGGCCTGCTCCGCTACGGCATCCCGGAGTTCAAGCTGGAGAAGTCGGTGCTGGACCGCCGGCTCGCCCAGATGCGGGCCGAGGGCACGCGGTTCGTCACCAACTGCGAGGTCGGCGTCGACCTGACCGTCGAGGAGCTGCGGGCCGGCTTCGACGCCGTCGTGCTCGCCGTCGGCGCGCTGCGCGGCAGGGACGACCGCGTGGTCCCCGGCCGGGAGCTGACCGGCGTGCACCTCGCGATGGAGCACCTGGTGCCGGCCAACCGGTTCTGCGAGGGCGACGGTGAGCCCGCCATCAGCGCCGCCGGCAAGCACGTCGTCATCATCGGCGGTGGGGACACCGCCGCGGACTGCCTGGGCACCGCCCACCGGCAGGGCGCGGCGAGCGTCGTCCAGCTCGACCAGTACCCCGAGCCCCCGCACGTCAGGGACGACGCGGTGTCGCCGTGGCCGGTGTGGCCGCTGGTGCTGCGCAGCTACCCCGCGCACGACGAGGGCGGCGAGCGGAAGTTCGCCGTGGCCGTGGAACGGTTCGTCGGCGACGACGCCGGACACGTGCGCGCCGTGCACCTGCGGAAGGTGCGGGTGGAGAAGGACGCCGAGGGGCGCCGCCAGGTCATCCCGGTCTCGGACGAGGTCGAGGAGCTGCCCTGCGACCTGGCGCTGCTCGCCATCGGCTTCGAGGGCGTGGAGCCGATGGCCTTGTTGGACGGGCTGGACATCCAGCTCAGCCGGCGCGGCACCATCTCCTGCGGCGCCGACTGGCAGACCACCGCTCCCGGCGTCTTCGTCTGCGGCGACGCGCATCGCGGCGCCTCGTTGGTCGTGTGGGCCATCGCCGAGGGCCGGTCCGTGGCGCACGCCGTGGACAGCTTCCTCACCGGCTCGTCGGATCTGCCGGCCCCGGTTCACCCCACCGCTTTGCCGCTTTCCGTTCGCTGACACCTTTTCCTGACGCGCCCCGCCGGTTCCCCAACCGGCGGGGCGCGTCCGTGTGCGCTACTCCTTGTGGTCCATCTCGCCACGAAACGTCACATTCGCGGCTGCCCCCTGTGCGAGACTGCCCTGCGGATCTTGTGTGTACGAGGGGACAAGTCATGTCAGAGAGCTTCCTGGACCGGATCTCGTTCACCGCCGGTCTGCCCGTGATGGGTGCCGTGGGTGAGGCGGTCGCGGGTGGAGCGGTGGTCGCGGGCGGCGGCAAGTTCAGCGTGGACCCGGAGCACGCCCAGCAGCTCATCGACGATCTCAGGGCGGTCCTGAAGGAGTTGGCTGCGATCAACGAGCAGGCGAGGAGGCTTGCCACTGTGGACCCGCCAGCCGAGGACCCACACAGTCGGCGAGCCGCGCAGGAGATCAGCAAGGTCGCGGTGGGCAAGGATGGCTGCCATTACGAGGCGAACCTGGCCTACCAGAAAGCGATCAAGGCGACGATCGCCAGTCTGGAGGCGTCGTTGAAGGCCTACCGTGAGGCGGAGCAGGCCAACATCATGCGGCAGAGGGGTTGAGTGTGCGGCGGGTTGTTGTGTCGGCGGTGGCGGGTTCTGCTTTGGTGGCCCTGGTTGCTGGCTGTTCGTCGAGTGTGGCGGGTCAGCCGAGTGCTTCGGGTGGTGGTTCGGGTTCGTCGGTGTCGGGTGGGTCTGGGAAGGAGCGGTTGTCGCCGCCGTTGGAGCAGCCGGTGCTGGATCTCAA
>NZ_JAMTCP010000003.1:0-204618 GCF_024171885.1 Streptoalloteichus tenebrarius
CCCGCGAACTCGACCACTTCCTCGCCGAGCGCGGGGTCCGGTTGATCCGACCGTCCTACCGCAACCGGACCCCGCATCCCGGCGAGCCGCTGCTCAAGGCCGTCCGCCAGCTGATCGAGTCGGTCAACGACACGTTGAAAGGCCAACTCGACCTGGAACAACACGGCGGGCGCACCATCGAGGGCGTCGGTGTTCGCATCGCCCAACGACTCCTGGCCTTAACGGCCGCCATCTGGCACAACCGCGCCACCGGCCAGCCCGTCACCCGCTCCCTGACCGCCTACGACCACTAACCCCAGTTACGCATTACTCGTCTAGTCCTATTCCTCCTGGAGCGCTGACCGTCGACGCCGGTGACCACTGGTAGCCGCTGGCCCACAACGCCGGTGGCGTACCGGCCGTGCGGTCCACGGCCACGGTGGGCAACAGCGGGATCTGCCCGTCCAGGCCCGTGAGCTGGACACCGCCCTGCCGCGGTGGTGGGACCCCGACGCCTCCCGGGCCGTCCTCGACGCCGAACAACTCACCCGCGACCAGCTCAACGACCGGTGCCCTCCGCGGAATCACTTCAGGAACCGCCCGCAGCCAGCTCCGCGTTGATCGGCGACCAGAGCCGGTGCGGGCTTGGCGCCAGTTTTCGTTCCGATGTTCCTCAAGCCCCCGGTCCTGAAGAAAACCTTGGGCGGTACGCCAGACCCGAAAGCCCTGTGACAGAGACAGGACGAGAAGCAGACAGTGGTGGTGTCGACGCGGAGTTCCGCGTCGACACCACCGACCTGGTCACCTCACACGATCACCGTGGCCGGCTCGGCCGCCGTGCGGGAGGTGCGGACCCTCCGCGCTGGGTTCGCGCTCAGTCGAGGACCGCGACCGCCTCGACCTCGACCAACAGGTCGGGCTCGGCCAGCGCGGCCACGCCCACCAGCGTCGCCGGCGCGGCCGGGCTGACCCCCAGCTTCGCGCTCGCCCTGGCGAGCCCGTCCCGGAACAGGGGCATCTTGTCGGGAGTCCAGTCGACGACGTAGATGGTCAGTTTCGCCACGTCCTCGAAGGAGCCGCCGACCGCCGCCAGGGCGGTGCCAACGTTGAGGTAGCTCTGCTCGACCTGGGCGGCGAGGTCGCCGTCGCCGACCCTGCGCCCGTCGGCGTCGCGGGCCACCTGGCCGGCGACGAAGACCAGCCTCGACCCGGTGGCGACCGCCACCTGCCGGTACACGCTGACCTGGGGCAGCCCGTCGGGGTTGACCAGGGAGACGGCCATGTCCACTCCTTGTCGTCGAGGATCACGAAGATCACGCCGTGACCACGGGTACCGCGAGGGCGCGGCGAGGCCAAGACCCGGGGAAGGAGTGACCACTGTGGACGGTGTGGCCCGCCGGATCCCGTCCGGCGGGCCGACGGCGCGGTGAGGACCGCGCGGACGCCCCGGTCCTCAGACGACCTTGATCACGGCCTTGCCGGGGCGGCCGGCCTTGGAGCGGAACGCCTCCCGCGTCTCCTCCAACGAGTGCACGGCACCCACGATCGGACGGATGACGCCCTCCCGCACCCGGCGGGCGAGCTGGACGAGTTGCTGCCGGTTGGGCTCCACGACGAAGAACACCGCGCGGCCGTTGTCCGGCCGCACCTTCGGCGGCGCGGCGACGGTCACCAGGGTGCCGCCGGGTCGGACCACCGCGGCCGAGCGGTCGAGGATCTCGCCGCCGATGACGTCCAGCACCAGGTCCACCTGGCCCACCTCCTCGAACCGCTCCCGGTCGAGGTCGACGAAGACCTCCGCGCCCAGCTCCAGCGCGGTCGCCCTGTCCCGCTCGCGGCCGGTCGCGACGACCCGCGCGCCGGCCTGGCCGGCGAGCTGCACGGCCAGGGCGCCCACGCCGCCGCCGGCGCCGTGGACCAGCACCGTCTGCCCGACCGCGAGGTTCCCGTGGTCGAACAGCGCCTGCCACGCCGTGAGGCCGGCCAGCGGCAGGGCCGCCGCCTGGACGTGGTCGATCGAGGCGGGCAGCGGCGCGAGGTTGCGGGCCTCCACGGCGACGTACTCGGCGAGGGCGCCGTCCCTGGTCCAGTCGGTGAGGCCGAACACCCGCTGGCCCACGGTCAGCCCCGTGGTGCCCAGCCCGAGTTCCACGACCTCCCCGGACACCTCGTGGCCGGGGATCGACGGGGCGCGGTCCCGGCCGGCACGGTCGGTCCAGGTGCCCGGCCAGTCCAGCTCACCGGGGGTGAAGCTGGCCGCGTGCACCTTGACGATCACGTCGTTCTCGGCGGCGTGCGGGTGTGGCGCCTCCTCCAGGACCAGCCCGTCCACGCCCTCGCCACGACGGTGGATGCGGATCGCTCGCACGGCGGCTCCCTCTCGTCAGAGATGATCAGTGCACGGTGCGAACCCGGGCGACCCCCGGTTGATTCCCGACCGCCGGCGACAGAACGCCTGTCAGTGCCGGGCGGGCCCACCGTGCGCGCGCACGGCGTCCTCGACAGCGCGGACGAAGGCCAGGATGCGCGCGGTGGCGTTCGCCGTGCGCCACACGACCGCCACGTCGGTGGGCGGCGCGTCGTCGATGGGCACGAACACGATGTCGGGCCGCGCGTAGTAGCGGTCGACGGAGGCGGCCACCGGGGAGATCCCCTGTCCCGCCGCGATCAACGCGAGCAGTTCCTGGAAGGTGGCCACGTCCTGACCCCGGCGCACGGGCTTGCCCGACGGCGTCGAGCGCGGGACGTGGAAGTCCCACCAGTAGTCGGGCGCCGGCCCGGCGACCCCGAACACGGTGTGGCCCGCCAGGTCCTCCAGCGAGACGGTCCTCCGGCGCGCGAGCGGGTGTCGGGCGGGCACCGCGAGCACGCGTGGCTCGGACAACACCACCGGCCCCACCGTCAGGTCCGGTTCCTCGACGGGAAGCCGGGTGAGCAGGACGTCGACCTCGCCGGCGCGCAGCGGTCCCAGCGGGTCGGCGAAGTGGGTCTCGCGCATCTGGATCTCGCAGCCGGGGTGCCGTGCGCGGAAGGTGTCCAGGATCAGCGGGGTGAGTTCGCCCGCTCCGGCGCCCAGGAACCCCAGGCGCAGCAGGCCGTCCACGCCGCGCGCGGCGGCCGTGGCCCGGCCGATCGCCTCGCCCATCCCCCGGTAGAGGGGTTCGAGGTCGGCGCGCAGTCGCGCGCCGATCGGGGTGAGCGACACCCGACGGCTGGTGCGTTCGAACAGCGGAGCGCCGATCCCCCGCTCCAGCTTCCTGATCGTCTGGCTCACCCTGGCCTGGGACAGCCGCAGCCGCTCGGCGGTGCGCCCGAAGTGCAGTTCCTCGGCCAGCACGAGGAACGCCTCCAGTTCGTACCGCTCCGGCATCCGCGCATCCATAACCGTGGATTATTGATCCTTTCTCGCTTCGTCGTTGTTCCGACCCCCGCGCTGATCGATCGTTTCTGGTGTTCCCCCGCGATGACCTGGGAGTTGAGCAGCATGAGCGTGACGATCGAGACCCCGAGCCGGCCACGGGAGCGGGCGGGCACCGCCCCACCGGCCGACACCGCGCCGCCCGTCGGCGCGGAGCGGATCTCCGGTCGGGGCCTGGGGACCCTCCTCGTGGTGCTGGCCGGCACGTTCATGGCGATCATGGACTCGTTCGTGGTGAACGTGGCGGTGCCCTCCCTCCGCGACGACCTCCACGCGAGCTTCGCCCAGGTCGAGCTGTCGATCAGCGGCTACGTCCTGGTCTACGGGCTGCTGCTGGTGACCGGCGGCCGCCTCGGCGACCTGTTCGGCGCGCGACGGCTGTTCCTGCTGGGCACCGGGGCCTTCACCCTCGCCTCGCTGGCCGCGGGCCTCGCGCCCGACCCCGTGTCGCTGGTCGTCTTCCGCGTGGCCCAGGCCGTGGGCGCCGCGTTGTTCTACCCGCAGGTGCTGGCCGTGTTGCAGACCGCGTTCACCGGGGCCGCGCGGGCCAGGGCGTACGCGGCGTTCGGCGCGACGATCGGGCTGGCCTCGGTCGCCGGGCAGGTGCTGGGCGGGCTGTTGATCCACCTCGACCTGTTCGGCCTCGGCTGGCGCACGGTGTTCCTGGTCAACGTGCCCGTCGGCCTGCTGACCCTGGTCGGCGCCCGCCGCACCCTGTCCTCCTCGGCCCGCGCCACCACGAGGGGACGCGGTCTGGACGTGACCGGTGTCGGGCTGCTCAGCGGCGCGCTCCTGCTGCTGACCGTGCCGCTGGTGGTCGGTGGGCAGGCCGGCTGGCCGACGTGGACGTGGTTCTCGCTGGCCGCCTCCGTCCCCACCCTGGTCGCGTTCCTGGTCTGGGAGCGCCGGCTGGCCGCGCGGGGCGGCAGCCCCCTGGTCGACCCCGCCCTGTTCCGGTCGCGGACCTTCTCCGCGGGCAACGCGATCGCCCTGGCCTTCTTCGCCGGCAACGCGGGGCTGTTCTTCGTGCTGACCCTCCAGTTGCAGAACGGCATGGGCTACTCGCCGCTGGCCGCCGGCCTCACCTTCGCCCCGCTCGCGGTGACCTTCTCGGTCGCCTCACTGCTGGCGCCGCGCCTCCAGGCCCGCCTCGGCCGGCACACCCTCACCCTCGGCTACGCGGTCAACGCCGTGGGCACCCTCGCGCTGCTGGTCACCGCCTGGGCCGCCGGCGACGGCCTGACCGGCTGGCTGTTGATGCCCGCGCTGGCCGTCATCGGCCTCGGCGAGGGGCTCGGGGTGAGCCCGCTGGTCAGCACCGCCCTGTCCGGGGTGCCGGCGCGCGTGGCCGGAGCGGCGGCCGGTGTGGTGGAGACGGCCGGCCAGGTGGGCATGTCGCTGGGCGTCACCGTCCTCGGGCTGGTCTTCTCCGCCGCCCTCGGCGGCACGACGCACACGGCGGCGCCGGCGGCGGTCGGCCACGCCTTCACGGTCACCCTGGTCGGCAACCTGGTGTTGGCCCTGGCCGCCCTCGCGCTGCTGCCCCTGATCCGCGACACGTCCACTGTGGACAAGAGCTGAGCGGGGAGGCGACGCGACGGGTGGCCCACCTGGGGCGGGCCACCCGTCGCGTCGTGTGCCCTCCCGCTCAGAACAGGCGTAGCTGCCCGGCCGCCAACTCGTCCCGGGTCGTCCGACAGCCGGGAAGGCGGCAGGTCACCGGGTCGTGGGTGGGCGTGTACACCCGCCACCACTCCCACGCGCCGAACGCGCCGACGTGGCAGGCGGGGACCGGGATCTCGATCCCCCGGGAGTCGGCGACCCAGGTGATCGCGTGCACGGTGTGGTTGTCGTGGATGCGGAGCCCGGAACGCTCCCGGAACTGGTCCGCCTGCCAGCTCTCCCCCGGGACGCCGGTCGGTGACGCCGACCCGGGCGGGGGTGGCATGCCGGGCAGAGGCAGCGGAACCACGGTCACCCCACCGATGGTCGCAGGGAACACCGGCGATCTGGCTGACCAGAACGGGTGGATCACCGCCAGGCCCGCGACCTGGGTGACCACGGCCCACGACACGGTCACCCGAACGCCGGCTCGGCGACCGTCGGCCACGACCTGGGCCGTCCCGGCGTTCCTCCCGTGCCCCGTCGCGGGCAACGCCGCTGCTCCGTCTCGCTGAACCGCCCCGAAACGGCCGAGAAGGACCAGCCGCTCCCCACACACTCGGCCCCACCTCGGTGTCGCCGGCGTGCCGGCCGGCGGCGCCGAGGCCCGAACTCTTCTCACGCCAGGACAGGAAGAGGTGTCCATGCGTTCGACGACCACGAGGATCACCGGTGTCGCGGCCGCGGTCGTGGGAGTGGCGGTCCTGCTGGCCGCGCCCGCCGCGGCCGCGCCGGAGCCCGCCGAGGCGCGGCCCGCCACGGCGTGCACGACGTTGTCGGGACCGGCCGGCGGCAGCCTGCCCCTGTGCAAGAGCTGGGAGCGGCGCGGCAACGCCTACGACGGCAGGTGGTGGCCCAACGGCCCGTCGTCCCTGCCGTCCAAGAGCTACCTGGAGCGGTCCGAGGACGGACACGTGACGAGGTCGAAACACTCCGGCAGCTACAAGAACCGCAAGAGGGTGCTCTTCCGGGTGTGCGACAGCCTCGCCCGCCGCTGCAACGGCTGGTGGTGACGGGCCTGGTGGTGGGTCGCCACCAGCATCGCGGCGACCCACCACCAGCTCCCGGACGGGGTCAGCGGGCGTGGTCCCACGACGGCGCGCCCGTCCAGCCGATGCTGCCGTCCGACGGCACGAACGTCTCCAAGCCCTCGCCACAAAGCTTGGCGGCCTCGGCGGAGCGCGGCAGCATGACGCTCTCGTAAGCGCGGACGGCGTCGTCGACGGTGGCTTCGCGCAGCAGCGCGGTGGCCAGTTCGGCGCCGTCGACCATCGCGAGGTTCGCGCCCAGCCCCAGCGGGGGCATCAGGTGCGCGGCGTCGCCGAGCAACGTGATGCCCGGGACGTGCTCCCACACGTGGGGGACGGGCAGGGCGAACAGCGGGCGGTTGACGAACGGGCCGTCGTGCTCCCGGACCAGCGCCAGCAGGTTCTCGGCGTAGTCGTCGAACAGGCGCAGCATGTGGGCGCGCACGGCGTCGACGTCGTCGAAGTCCAGTCCGGCGGAGACGTGCCAGTCCGGCGCGTCCCGGAACACCAGGTAGACCCGGACGTGACCGTCGCTGTTGCGTTGGGCGGTCAGCACCCTGCCAGGCGCCTTGGCCATCAGGGTGCCCTGACCGAGCAGTCGCGCGACGGCCGGATGCCGGGTGTCGCAGTCGTCGAGGCTGGTCTCGACGAAGACGACGCCGCTGTACCGGGGTGTGGCGTCCGAGACGGCCGGACGGACCCGGGACCAGGCGCCGTCGGCGCCCACGACCAGGTCGAAGTCCTCGGTGGAGCCGTCGGCGAAGAGCAGGCGGCACGTGCCGTCGTCCTGGGGGATGGCCTCGCGGACCGCCCGGCCCCAGCGCACCGTGCCGTCGGCGAGGGAGGCCTCCAGCAGACCGCGCAGGCGGCCCCGGTCGATCTCCGGCCTGGCCGGCGCGCCGGGCGTGGGCTGGTGGTGGAGCAGGACCTCGCCCGTGGCGGCGTCGACCATCCGCATCTCCTCCCCCTCCGGTCGGGCGACGGCCAGGAACTGGTCGAGCAGTCCGGCCGTGCGCAGCGCCACCTGCCCGGTGTCCTCGTGCAGGTCGAGCGTGCCGCCCTGGGCGCGGGCGTCGGGGGACGTGTCGCGTTCGAGGACGGTGACCGGGTGGCCGTGCATCTGGAGGACGCGGGCGCAGGTCAGGCCGCCGGGGCCGGCGCCGACGACGGCGATGCGGCGGTCGTGGACGGATGTCATGGGCACCTCACTGGGGATGGCGTGGTCGTCGAGGTCCGGACCACCCCGAGAAAAGCAGACCCGATCAAAAAGTGCAACGGCTTAACTTTTGGTCCAGCTCAACCGTCGGGTACGGTGGGCCCGTGAGCCAACCGACCGGGCGCCGGGAACGCAAGAAGGCCATGACCCGCAAGGCCCTGGCCGACGCCGCACTCCAGCTCTTCCTCGAACGCGGCTACGACCAGGTCGGCGTCAAGGACGTCGCCGACGCCGCGGACGTGTCGGTGACCACCCTGTTCAAGCACTTCCCCAGCAAGGAGGCGCTGGTCTTCGACATGGACGACGACCTGCGCACCGCGCTCGTCGCCGCCGTGCGCGACCGCTCCCCCGGCCAGTCCGTCCCCCAGGCCCTGCGCGAGCACATCCTGGACCGGACGGTCCCCGCCGACAGCCCCGAACTCGCCGCCTTCCACAACCTGGTCGAGAACACCCCCGCGCTGCGCGAGTACGCCCGGCGCATGTGGACCCGGCACCAGACCGCCCTCGCCCACGCGATCGCCGAGGAGGTCGGCGCGCCCGCCGACGACGTCACCTGCGCCGCCCTGGCCCGCTTCGCCCTGGAGGCCCACGACCTCATCGGCGGCCACCCCGACCCGAGGGCCGCCGCCGAGCAGATCTTCGCCCTCCTCGAACACGGCTGGTCCGCCGCCCACCCCACCTCATGAACCCCGCGCGCCCGGCACGTCGCCAGGCGCGCCCGAGCGTGTGGCTGTTCCGGTGCCACCACCAGCTCAGTGGTGGGCGCGGATCGTGGTGAGCGCGGGACAGGTACGGCCGCCGGCCCCCCTCCGGCGACCATCAGACACACAGGACGAGTCGAACCCTTCGGTCGAGCCAGACCGTCCACAGAGGACAGCTTCGGCCTGCTCCGGCGTGAGCGGTTTGATGGGGCCACACCAGGGCAACTGGTATTTCTATACCGCCAAGGACTAGGGTGCCGGTATAGAAATACCGGCACCCGAGGCACGTGAGGTACTCGTGATCGAACTGAAGACCCCTGCTGAGATCGAACGCATGCACGTGACCGGGCGTTTCGTCGCCGAGGTGCTCACCGAGGTCGGCCGGCTCGCCGACGTCGGCGTCAACCTCCTCGACCTGGAGCACCACGTGCGCGGCATGATCAGACGGCGCGGGGCCGAGTCGTGCTACTGGGACTACGCGCCGTCCTTCGGCAGGGGCCCGTTCCGCAACGTCATCTGCCTGTCGGTCAACGACGCCGTCCTGCACGGCATGCCCCACGACTACGTGCTGCGCGACGGGGACGTGCTCACCGCCGACCTCGCGGTCAGCATCGACGGCTGGGCGGCCGACTCGGCGCGCACGATCATCGTCGGCACCCCCGCCGAGGAGGACCTGCGGATCATCCGCGCCACCGAGGAGGCGCTGGAGGCCGCGATCGAGGTGGCACGGCCGGGCAACCGCCTGGGTGACATCTCAGCGGCCATCGAGGCGGTGGCCCGCGACTACGGCTACCCGGTCAACACCGAGTTCGGCGGCCACGGCATCGGCCGCACCATGCACGAGGACCTCCACATCCCCAACAAGGGCCGGGCGGGCCGCGGCCTGAAGCTCCGGCCGGGGCTGACCCTGGCAATCGAACCCTGGTTCGCCCAGACGACCGACCGGATCGTCTACGACGACGACGGCTGGACCATCCGCTCGGCCGACGGCTCGCGCACGGCCCACTCCGAGCACACGATCGCCATCACCGAGGACGAGCCCTTGGTCCTCACCCGACGCGAAGGGGAGATCCCCGCGACCAGGGCTGGTTCCGCCCGTCGACCGTCCACGAGCAACGCCTAGGTCTATTGTCCTGAGAGGTTGCGAACGGCCCGACACGTAGTCGGATGATCGTGGCATGAGGGAGGGCCTCCGGGTTCGGTGTGGATTGCGTCATCACCCACCGAGCCACAGGAGGCCCTCATTCCTCACGCTCACGCACCACTGACCGCGTTGGGCCGACTGTGTCCTGCCCGGTGTGTCGCCGACGACGGAGCGTGTGACCGTGGGGCGGAACCGGCCGCACTCGACCGGGGTGGAGTCGATGATCCACGTGGCGTGGGGTCCACTAGGCGCGCTGCGGACAGGAAACGCGCCACGGTCAGGCCAACGGCTCTTCCCCGGCGAGAACTCCGACCGCTGCGAGCCGAGGACGCGCACCCGTGTCCCCAGTCCACACAGGTGGGGCGCCGGCTGCCTGGCGCGGGAAACTCACCGACGGCCGCTCGAAGGTGACTGGAAGTATGGCGGCTTCGCAGTGACGTCTGGATGGAGCCGCGACGGCTGCGGCGGGGTGAGGAGGACCAACGGATGGCGCATTTCGTTCTGGAGTACGTGGTGGTCGATGACTACGTGCGGCGGAGGGCGGAGTACCGCACGGAACACCTCGCGCTGGCCCGCCAGGCCCACGAGCGCGGCGACCTGGTTCTCGCCGGAGCCCTGGCCGATCCGGTGGACCGGGCGGTGCTCGTGTGGTCGGTCGAGGACCCGTCGGTGGTCGAGCGGTTCGTCGAGCAGGACCCGTACGTGCGCCACGGCCTGGTCCGGTCGTGGTCGATCCGGCCGTGGACGGTCGTGGTGGGCGGCGAGGGCGGGGCGATGGCCTGACCCTTCGGGGGCCGTCACGTGCACGGAGTCCACGGTGGGGCCCACCGCCGCTCGACTGTCCATAGTGGACCTCCTGGGAGGCCCTTCTTCGACCTCCGCCCCCGCTCCGGGTTTCGTCACCGTGACAAAGGCGGACAGTGTCTCTACGCCCGATCTCCCAGGGGTGCGCGGGTTTCGGCCGCGCCCTGTTCCGGCGCCCGGTCGACAGGACCGCGACGAAATCCGTGGACGTGACCGGGTCGGCCTGTCTAGGCTGCCCACGTGTCCAGCCCCGAAGCGTCAAGACGCTAGCCACCGGCCGTGTCCGGTGGCTTCTCCTGACGTCGTTGTGATGCCCGCGTGCCGCTGACGCCGCCACGGGCCGCGACCATCGCCACCGGATCGCCGTAGTACGGGCTGTCTTTCTCGCGTCGCACGTCCTGTCGTGACGTCGACGGTTCCTGCCTCGCGGTAGCCCCGCGCCCGAACGCCCACCCGCCGTCCGCCGACGCCGTGGGTCGTCGTCGCGCGCGGCTCGCCGCTGCCCTGTCGATCCCTGACGTGGTTGCGGAGTCTTTCGTGCCTTTCACCCTCTACCTGCTCGGACTGGCGGTCTTCGCCCAGGGGACCTCCGAGTTCATGCTCTCCGGTCTCCTGCCGGGCATCGCCGACGACCTGGGCGTCTCCCTCGCGACAGCGGGAACGCTGACCTCGGCGTTCGCCGCCGGCATGGTCGTCGGCGCGCCGCTGGTGGCGATGCTGAGCCTGCGCTGGTCCCCTCGCGGAGCGCTGCTGGGCTTCCTGGTCACCTTCCTGCTCGTCCACGTGCTCGGCGCGCTCACCCCCACCTTCGCGGTGCTGCTGGCCACGCGGGTGGTCGCGGCGTTGGCCAATGCCGGGTTCCTGGCGGTGGCCCTGGCGACCGCGACGAGCATGGTCGACGCCAACGCCAAGGGGCGGGCCACCTCGGTGCTGCTCGGCGGCACCACCCTGGCCTGTGTCGCCGGCGTCCCGGCCGGGGCCGTGCTGGGTCAGATGTGGGGATGGCGGTCGGCGTTCTGGGCGGTCGCCCTGCTCTCGGCCCCGGCCGTGATCGCGATCCTGTTCTCGGTGCCGAGGCGGCCCTCCGACTCCCCCGCCGCCCCCAGCCTCCGTGGCGAGCTGCGGGCGTTGCGGAGCGCGCGGCTGGTGGTGACGCTGCTGCTGGCCGCCCTGGTCAACGGCGCGACGTTCTGCACGTTCACCTACCTCGCGCCGCTGGTCACCGAGGTCGCCGGGCTCGGGGCCGCGTGGGTGCCGGTGCTGCTGGCGTTGTTCGGCGTGGGCTCGTTCGCGGGGGTCGCGATCAGCGGCCGGCTCGCCGACACGCACCCGGTCGCGCTGCTGGTGTCCGGCGGGGCGGCGCTGCTCGTGGGGTGGGCCGCGTTCGCGCTCACCGCGGGGAGCGCGGGCGCCGCGATCGTGCTCATGCTCGTCCAGTCGACGCTGTCGTTCGCGGTCGGGTCGACGTTGATCTCGCAGGTGCTCTACGCGGCGGCGGGCGCGCCGACGGTGGCCGGCGGACTGGCCACGGCCGCGCTCAACGTCGGAGCCGTGCTCGGGCCGGCGCTCGGTGGACTCGTCCTCGACGCGGGGCTGGGCTACCGCTCGCCGTTGTGGGTGAGCGCGGTGTTGGTGGCCCTCGCGCTGGTCCTCGCCGCCGCGGCGCGGGGCGCGCGAGCCCGGCGCGAAGCCGCCACGGTCACGGCGCGCTGATGCCACAGGGGTCCGGCCACCGCGGGATGCGGTGGCCGGACCACCGGTTCTCACGACCGGACAGGAGACACCCGGGGTTGGTCGGCCCGGCCGGGCAGGAACGCCGGCAGGGCGTCGAGGCTGCGCGCGACGGCCTCCGCGCCGTAGTCGAACATCTGGCGCTCGTAGTCCTCCACCGCGTCCAGCAGGCTGATCCGCCCACGCGCGACGTCGATCAGCTTGCGCCGCAACAAGTCGGCGTCGCGCAGCGCGGTGTTCGCACCGTTGCCGCCGCTGGGCGAGGTGGCGTGGATGGCGTCGCCGAGCAGGGTCACCGGCCCCGACGGCCACCGCGTGGACGGTCGGACGACCCTGATCGACAGGTGGGTGGTGTGCGTGGCGCTGGTGGCGTCGAGGACCTCGCGCAGGTCGGGGTGCCATCCCTCCACCAGCTCCGGCAACGGGCGGGGCGAGTCGGGCATGCACACCCACCGCAGGTAGTCGGCGGTGTCCGGCAGCCACGGCGCGGCCTGGCGCGGCGGCACCCGGAACCGCATCAGGCCCAGCATCAGGGTCAGGCCCGGCCCCCTGACCACGGTGCCGGCCCCGGGGACCAGTCGGGCGAACCGGTCGGTCAGCGGGGTGCGGCCGAGCACGAACCGGATGCCGGTGTCCTCCGGCTCGATCCCGGGGGCGAGCGCGGCCCGCACGGCCGAGCCGATCCCGTCCGCGCCGACCAGCAGGTCGGCCGTGGTCGTGGCGCCGTCGGCGAAGTGGACGTCCACCCGTCCGTCCTGTCGCACCTGGTAGCCGGTGAACCTCCGGTCGAAGCGCACGTCGACGCCGTGGAGCAGCAGGTGCCGCAACACGTGCCGGTCGGCGGCCAGCGCCGTCATCGGCCCCAGGTCGCCGACGCGGCGGAGCTGGTGGTCCAGCACCACACGGTCGCCGGCCAGATCCCCCGTGATCGCGTCGAGCACGGGGTGCGAGGAGGCGGGCAGGCAACCGTGCAGCGCCGCGACGCCCACCTCGGACAGCCCGATCCGGTAGCCCTGGAACCTCGCGTGCACGCCGGCGTCCCGCTCGGAGACGTCGACCTCGATCCCGGCCTGTCGCAGGCCCTGGGCCAGTGCCAGCCCGCCCAGCCCCGCGCCGATCACCACGACTCGCACGACCACTCCTCTTGAGCGTTGTTCAATTGAGCGGTGTTCAAGATACTTGAGCGCTGTTCAGGTGGGCAAGGGCTGTGGTGGACTGTGCGGCATGCCGCTGACCCAGGCCGTGGTGCTGGACGCCGCGATGTCGCTGCTGGACGAGGTGGGGCTGGACGAGCTGACCACCCGCAGGCTCGCGACCAGGCTCAACGTCCGTGTGGGCGCGTTGTACTGGCACTACCGGAACAAGCAGGCCCTGCTGGACGCCGTCGCGGACCGGATCATCGCCGAGGCCGCCGCGACCCCGCTGCCCGACGCCGACTGGCCGGACCAGCTCCGGGCGCTCGCCGGCGCGCAACGCGAGGCGATGCTCGCCCACCCCGACGGCGCCAGGGTCGTCGCCAGCATGGGCGCGCCGGGGACCCAGGCGCGCGCCTTCTTCGACCGCCTGATCGACATCCTGCTCACCACCGGCCGCGACGCCGGCGCGGCCGAGACCGGCGCGGACGTGATCACCAGCTACGTCAACGGGTTCACCATGGAGGAGCAGGCCCGCAAGGCCAACCTGCTCTCGCGCGCCGAGCGCGACCGCGCGTTCGACGCCGGCCTGGACGTGGTGCTCAACGGCCTGCGCCACACCCCGTGATCTCCGCGAGCGGACGCGCCGCGGACACAGGACAGCGTCCCGAGCCGTCCGCCCTCCCGGGAGGAACCGGGGCGAGGAAGCCGAGGGAGGACCCGACCGTGACGACGTCGACGAGCAGGTCGGCCAGGTCCGACACGGCCAAGGAGAAGTCCTCAGAGGACAGACGAACGACGGTGCGCACAGGATTCCCTTGTCCGACAACGACAACCGACAACAACGATGACGATCAGGGCAGGACCAGCGCCAGGGCATAGCGGACCGGCTCGGGTCCCTGGCACCAAAACCGAGTCTGCCCCCAACCGGAACCGCAGGCAGTCCCCGGCCTGGACCTCCTGCGCCCTCCCGCCCACGGTGATCTCCACCATGTCCGACAGCACTCAGAGGTGCTGCTCCAGTCCCGGCACCGACGGCTCGTCGTGGATGATGTCCGCGCCGGACCGCAGCACGCCCTCGACGACCTCCGCGCGCGGCCCGGAATGCGGCGGGGACACCGACCGGCGGGTGAAGCCCGACGCCTCGTCCCGCCACACCAGGTGCTGGCCGGCCCGCACCAGGTGTGGCGGCTCGGCCTCCACCTCGGCCAGCAGCCGGGACCGTCGGTGGGCCGTGCACAGCCCGCCCAGCGACGACGCGGTCGGGCTGATCTCGGCGCGCTCCAGGCGCGACAACGTCGAGCGGCTCACGCCGGCGCGCCGGGCCAGCTCCTCCAGCGACCAGCCGTGCTCCGCCCGCAACCGCGCGAGCCGGTGGGCGAGGCGGACGTCCATGTCCCCGCCGTCTCCCCCTCACCTCGTCTCCCTATTCGGGAAGCCATCCCGGATATGAGCGAGACGGAAGGGCGCCCAGGACGCGCCGTGGCGCTCGTCGATGCGACAGAGGGCGGATCACACGCCCGTCACCCCAGGCCAGAGGCGGCGCGTTCGCGCGCTGAGGCAGGATCGGGGCGAAGGTACGTCAACCCGACGCCGCGAGAAAGGACATCCATGGCCACCGTGCTGTCCGAGCGCCTCAAGGAACTGCTCGACGCCCCCACCTTCGTCACCCTGGTGACCCTCCAGCCCGACGGCAGCCCCCAGGCCTCGCCGGTGTGGGCGAAGCGGGACGGCGACGACATCCTGATCTCCACCACCGTCGGGCGCCAGAAGGAGCGCAACCTGCGCCGCGACCCGAGGACGACGGTGGTGGTCCAGCCCTTCGACGACCCCTACGTCTACGCGGAGATCCGCGGCGAGGCCACCCTGTCCCCCGAGGGCGGCCAGGAGCTGATCGACGAGCTGTCGGTGAAGTACACCGGCACCAAGTACGCCGAGTTCAACCCGGCGGCCGGGACCGAGGGGCAGCGCGTGGTCGTGCGCATCACGCCCCGCAAGGTCGTGGGCCGCCTCTGAGCGCCGGGCAGCGCACACCCCAACCGCCTCCGGCACGTCCCCGCCGTCACGTGACGG
Source organism: Streptoalloteichus tenebrarius (assembly GCF_024171885.1). Lineage (GTDB taxonomy): Bacteria > Actinomycetota > Actinomycetes > Mycobacteriales > Pseudonocardiaceae > Streptoalloteichus > Streptoalloteichus tenebrarius. Next base: position 14,890 of record NZ_JAMTCP010000003.1, read on the forward strand.
GTGTGGGCTGGTCGCCCGGGCGCCACGACCGGCGCAGCGCGGGCGTGGTCAGACCGAGCGCCACGACCACGGCCACGCACATCACGCCGCCGCTGACCAGCGCGACCGTGCCCGAGGTGGCGTCGGCGACCAGCCCGCCCCGCATGTTGCCCACGTCCGGCCCGGCCCTGCCGACGATCTGCTCGGCCGCCCCCACCCGGCCGAGCAGGGCGTTGGGGGTGTGGAGCTGGACGAGCGTGCCGCGCGAGACCACCGTGACGGTGTCGGCGGCGCCGGCCACCGCCAGGAACGCCAACCCCGCCCACGGGTTCGCCGACAGCCCGAACAGGGCCAGCGCCGCGCCCCACACCACCGCCCCGCCCAGCATCGCCAGACCGGGACGGGACAGTCGGGTGAAGGTCCCCGACATCAGCGACGCCAGGACGCCGCCGACGGCGATCGCGGTCAGGAACAGCCCGAGCGTGCGGGGGTCGTCGCCGAAACGCTCGGCGTTGACCAGCGGGAACAGGCTGATCGGCATGGACAGCGTCGTGAGGGCCAGATCGGTGAGCAACGCGGCGCGTACCACCGGGTCGCGCACCAGGAACGCCAGGCCGTCCAGCACCCCGCCCAGTCCGGGCCGGGCCGGCTCGCCCTCCGGGCGCATCGGCGGCAACCCGAGCGCCCCGGCGAAGGCGACGACGAAGGTGACGGCGTCGACCAGGTAGCAGCCGCCAACGCCCCACCAGCCCAGGACGAGTCCGCCCAGCGCGGGGCCGACCAGCATGGCGGCCTGGAACGCGATCCCGTTCAACGCCAACCCCGCCGCCACGTTCTCCCGGGGCAGCAGGTGCGGGATGAAGGAGCGGAAGGCGGGGCCGCCCATGGCCACGAACCCGGACTGCGCCGCGACCAACGCCAGCACCACCGCCACCGGGACCTGACCGAGGAACCCCTGCACGGCCAGCGCCACCGAGCACAGGGCCTGCCCGGCGGTGGCGACCAGGTAGACCCGACGCCGGTCGGAGCGGTCGACGAGGGCCCCGGCGAACAGGCCGAACGCGATGACCGGCAGGGCCTGCGCCAGCCCGACCGCGCCGGTCCAGACGGTGCTGCCCGTCTCCCGCCACACCTGGAACATCACCGCGACCACCGTCATCTGGCCGCCCAGCGACGAGACGACGCGGCCGATCCACAGTCGCCGGAACGCCGGGGAGATCCGCAGGGGCGTCAGGTCCACCAGCGCCCGCCTCACCGCCACGCCTCCCCGCTCGACCGACGACCGTCATCCCCGACCACACCCTCAGCGCCGTCAGCGCCGAGGACGCGGTCGCGTGGTCCTCCACTCCCCGCCGACACCCGTGCTCCCCTCCCTGTCGCTGATCCCGGTGCGCGGACGACCGGTCCTCGACCGGCGTGGTGGTCAGCGGAGCTGGGCGATCACCTCGGCGAAGGCGTCCATGCCGGGCTCGGTCACGGTGAAGTAGCTCAGCCCGTAGGTCTCGCGGTACTCCCGCAGCGTGTCGGCCATCGACGCCGGGCTGCCGCGCAGCACGCCGGGCAGCGCCAGGATCCGCTCGTCGCTCAGCCCGGGGGCGAACCCGCGCAGGAACGACAGGTCGGGGTGCGGCTCGCTGTCCGGCAGCACCGCCTGGACCAGCAGGTTCAGTTCCAGATCCGCCCAGCGCGGCCCGGCGGCGGCCCGGACGGCCGCGATCTTGTCGGCCAGCGCGGCGTGCCCGGTGTCGTGTTCGTCGCGGGGCAGGGCGCCGGCGATGCCGACGATGTCGGCCTGCCGCGCGGCGACCCGCAGCAGCCGGTCGCCCTGCCCGGCCACCAGGATCGGCGGCGTGGGGCGCTGGACCGGCGTGGGCTGGTGCCCCTCGTCGGCCAGCAGCCGGCGTAGCTCGGCGACGGTGCGCGCGAGATGGTCCACGCGCTCTCCGGCGCGCGGGAAGGGGAGGCCGGCGGCCTCGTACTCGTGCGCGGCGTAGCCGGCGCCCAACCCGAGTTCGAGGCGGCCCTCCAGTAGCTGGTCCAGGCTCGCCACGTCGCGGGCCAGCAGCGCGGGCCGGTGGAAGCCGGCGTTGAGCACGAAGGTGCCCAGCCGCACCCGGGAGGTGACCTGCGCCGCGGCGGCCAGCAGCGCGAAGGGCGAGGACATGCCGAGGTGGTCGGGCGCCAGGACCACGTCGTAGCCCAGGTCCTCGGCCCGCCGGGCACTGGCCTGCCAGTCCGCGCGGGAGACGCCGGTGAAGAAGGTGACGCCGAAACGGAACGGTCGGGTGGTCATGCGCCCCTCCAGGACGTGCCGCGCCACCGCCCCGCACTGCCGGGGTCGGCGCGGGGCGGTGGGGAAGGCGATCAGTCGGGACCGTCACCCTGGCACATCCCGGGGAGGGACCCAACCGAAAAGGCGTCACCTGAGGCGGGGAACGCGGCCAGGAGCGGACACGCGGGGCCACTAGGCGGGGCGCAAGGGCGGGGCGCGAACACGCGCGGGGCATGGCGACCAGCGGTGTGCCGGGGCTCACGCCGGCGCGCTTTGACCTTCACATCAATGTGAAGGTTTCAGGATCCTCCTCGACCGCGACACCCCAGCGGACACGAGGTGAGAAGGATGGACAACCAACTCTACGACTACAGCCCGATCGTCGACCGCGAGCCCATCCACTGGCCGAACGGGGCCAGGGTCGCCTTCTACGTCGGCGCCAACATCGAGCACTACCAGGTCGACCGCCCCTCGACCAGCATCTTCGGCGGCACCGTCGACCTGGCCCCCGACCCGCTCAACTACGGCTGGCGCGACTACGGCCCCCGCGTGGGCGTCTGGCGACTGATCGAGACCCTCGACCGGCACGGCCTGCGCGCCAGCGTGCTGCTCAACTCCGAGGTCTGCCGGCACTACCCGCGGATCATCGAGGCAGGCACGGCCAGGGACTGGGCGTGGGTGGCCCACGGGCGGGACAACTCCACCTTCCAGGCCGACATGACCGTCGAGGAGGAACGCGCCTACCTCACCGACGTGGTGGAGACCATCGAGAAGGCCACCGGCCGACGCCCCCGGGGCTGGATGGGCCCGGCGCTGACCGAGACCTTCAACACCCCCGCGCTGCTCGCCGAACTCGGCCTGACCTACGTGCTGGACTGGTGCAACGACGACCAGCCGTACCGGCTGAACGTCCCGGGGATGCTGAGCGTGCCCTACGGGATCGAGCTGAACGACATCTCCCTGTTCCTCGGCAAGAGCCTCAGCGGCCCGGACTTCGTCCAGATCGTCAAGGACCAGTTCGACCAGCTCTACGCCGACTCGGCGACCAGCGGCCGGGTGATGGCGCTGGCCCTGCACCCGTTCGTCATCAACCAGCCGTTCCGGCACAAGTACCTGGACCAGGCGCTGGAGTACGTGGTCAACCACCCCGGGGTGTGGCTGACCACCAGCGACGAGATCGCCGAGCACTACGCGCGCACCACCGCGCCGACCACGGCGTGAGCCGCACTCCGACGGCCACGGCGTGACGCTCGGCCACGGCGTGACGCTGCCCCGCCGGGGTCCTCGACCCACCTCAGGCAGGCCGAGCACCCCGGCGGGGGCGCTCCGCGTTCCCACGTCCCTGACAGGGGCGCAGGGCGACGCGGTCAGGGCTGTTCCGCACCGTCGGTGGTGGGCGCGGCGGGATGCTTGATCTGCTCGCGGAGGATGTCGCCGTGGCCGGCGTGACGCGCGAAGTCCTCCGTCAGGAGCAGGTAGACGAACCGCAGGTTGACGTCGCCGAGGTCGGGGTGCGGCGTGGTGTGGTCGAGGTCGAACCCGGCGGCGATCACGCGCGAGCGTTCGCTGGCGCGTTCGAACTCGGCGATCACGTCGGCCACGGTCTCGTCGTCGGCGACGACGAAACTGGCGTCGCCCGCCGTGGTGCCGCCGTCGCACTCGCTCCTGGGCAGGCCGGCCAGGACGTGCTGGAACCAGATCCGTTCGGCGACCGCGGCGTGCTTGAGCAGTCCGATCGGGGTGGTCGGCGACGCGACGAGCCGGCGGCGGGCGTCCCCGTCGGACAGACCGCGCACCGTGTTGACCAACTCGGCCCGGTTCCGGTCGAGCATGGCCTCCAGCAGACGGCGTTCGTCGCCGGTGGTGATGCGGGGTATCGACCACGTCATTGTCAGCTCGATTCTGTTCGTGAGAGGGATCTGCCTGGTGTGCCTGAGGTTTCGGTGCCCGCGCCCGGTTTCAGCAGGGGCCGCTGAGCGCGTTGCGCCGGAGGCGGCGGGTGATTCCCTCGTGCTGGACGGCCAGGCGCGCGCGGCCCGCACGCGGACGTCGGTGAGTTCGCCGCAAGGCTGACGGTCTCGGCGAGCCGCTCGCGGAGTGCGCGATCGGGAGTGCGCGATCGCCGGGCGTGAGTCGCAGGATCCGCGCGCCGTGGGATCCGGGATGACGCCGCTCTGTCGCGGCGCGCGCGGGCGTTGCTCGAACCCTATCCGACGGTGGGCCTAGGTCTGTGCTCAAGCTGGTGTGGCTGATCTGGTGTGTTCCCGGGGCGTGCTCATCGGCACGAGGTGACCGGCACGAGGTGACCGGCGAGCGACGGCGAGGCGAGCGAGCCGCTGTTGCCCGCCTCCGACGCGAAGGGACACCCACGGGTGGATGAGGCGTCGCGTGATCAACGGGTGCTGTTCACGGCCAGGATGGGCGTGATGTGGCCTGCCGGAACGTGAGGGGCCGTGGAAGACGGTCAAACCGGTTCTGGCGGTGGCCGCGCACCCGCGCCCTGACCACTCTGGCGGCGCGGGTGCGGGTGATCGCCGAGGCGATCAAGGAACCTGACCGGGAGGTCTCGCCTCGACTCCAGCGTCGTGCGATGCGCACCGGCCCGCCGCCGCCCGCCGCACCTCCGCGTCCCTCACCCAGGGGGGAGGGCGGATCGTGCGGTGGGCGCCGTGAGCCAGGAGGACATGCCATCGGCCGCTTCCGCAGCGTGGGACCCCGCCGCCTACCCACGCCGCACCGTGGTGGTCGAACGCCGCCTCGACCGGGTTCGCGGGGTTCCGTGCTCTCGTCATCCGCGAGGACAGGACCGCCGTCTCCTGCTGAGGGATGATCGAACTGGCCATCCTGCTCATCGGGCTTTGCGGACAGACCCTGGGGACGAGCCCCGGAGACGACCGCTGGCGGCTCCTTCAGCGCCCAGCTCCACGAGCCCCAGGGGGCGCGATCACCGAACAATTGCGACCGAAACGACCTGACGTGTGGGGTCGATCCGGTGATGACAAGCTTGTCCCTGATCATCACTGACACGTCGGAGGAGGCAGCGTGGGGGGCTCGCCGACGGCGCCGCAGGCCCTGCCCGAGCCGGTGCGGGCGGCGCTGGAGCGCCGCGCCGGAAGCGTGCTGATCGACACCGAGCACCTCGCGGCGGTGCGCGCCCGCTTCGACGACGACCAGGCCGCCGCGCTGGGCCGCTACCTCCAGGCGTCCCAGTCCCCCAACACCCTGCGCGCCTACCGGTCGGACTGGATCGCCTGGTCGGCGTGGTGCGCGGCCGAGGGACGACAGGCCCTGCCCGCCGACCCCCTCGACGTCGCCGTCTACCTGGCCGCCGCGGCGGAGGAACGCCGACCGCCCCGCTCCGGCGAGACCGGCCCCACCCGGTGGGCGTTCAGCCCGGCCACGCTGGAACGCAAGGCCGCCGCCATCGCCGCGGTCCACGCCGCCAACGGCCTGCCCTCCCCCACCCGCGCCGACGTCGTGCGCCTGACCCTGCGCGGCATCCGCCGCACCCGCCGCGCCCGACCCCACCGCAAACGGCCGGTCCTGCTGCACACGCTGGAGGAGCTGCTGGACCAACGCCCCGACCCGGGCTGGCCCGGCGAGCCGGCCCGCCGCCGGGACAGCCTGGTGCTGCTGGTCGGCTTCGCCGGCGCGCTGCGCCGCGGCGAGCTGGCCGGGCTCACCCTCGACGACGTCGTCGTGCACGTCGACCCCGGCACCAACGAGCCGGTGTTGCTGGTGGACCTCGCCGTGACCAAGACCGACCCCAGCGGCGTGCGGGCGCAGCGGGTGGTCCTGCCTCGGGGCGCGCGCCCCCACACCTGCCCGGTGTGCGCCTTCGCCGCCTGGGTGGAGCTGCTGGAGATCCACGCCGAACACGGCGCGGCGGGTCTGCGCGAGTACGTCGAACACGGACAGGTCAAGGAGCGGGCGGTGCACCGCTGCCACGGCTTCGACGGCACCTGGCTGGCCGACGGCCAGGGCCGTCCCCTGTTCCCGGGGATCAACCGGCACGGCGGGATCGGCGGTAAGGCGATGTCCGGCGCGGCCGTGGCGGAGCTGGTCAAGCGCTACGCCCAGCGCGCCGGTCTGGACCCGGACCTGTTCGGCGGGCACTCGCTGCGGGCCGGCTTCGCCACGCAGGCCGCGTTGGGCGGCGCCAGCGACCGGGAGATCATGCGGCAGGGGCGGTGGAGCAACCCGCGCACCGTCCACCGCTACATCCGGGTGGCCAACCCGCTGGACGACAACGCGGTGACCAAACTCGGTCTCTGACCGGCCGCGAGCCCGCCGTGCTCTCCGCAGGTCACGCATGCGCGGCGGATGACCACCAGCCCGGGCTCGCCACGACCACCCTTCTGTACCTACTAGTATGTATGATCATGGTTGGGGTTCCCGGAACCGCCCGGTGATCATCGCCGACCCCATCGACCCGAGGGGAGAACCACCACCGTGCCCTTCGTGCGCATCGACGCGTTGCGGGCCGACGAGGACCAGCTCGACGCGCTCGGCCGCGCCGTGCACGAGGCCCTGGTCGAGACGCTCGGCATCCCGTCCGACGACCACTTCCAGGTCCTGGTCAGCCACGACGGCGTCACCAGCACCCTGCGGTACGACAACTACCTCGGCGTGCCCCGCGACGAGGGCATCGTGTACATCGCGATCACCCTGCGCTCCGGCCGCACCCAGGAGCGGAAGCGGGCCCTGTACCGGCGGATCGCCGAACTCGCCCACGAGTACGCCGGCACCGAACCCCGCAACGTGTTCGTCACCCTGACCGAGAACGAACCGGCGGACTGGTCACTGGGCCACGGGCTGGCCCAGTACCTCGACTCCCCCTGAGAACCCTCTAGGCAAGGAGGAGACGCCGACCGGGTGGTCACCACCCCGGCTCGTCACCCTCCGTCCTCATGGGACCGCCGTTCGAGCACGCCCACCAGGGCCGAGGCGACGAGGGCGACCGCCCGATCATCGTCCCGTGCCAGCGACCGCAGGACGTCCCGCGCGAGGGCCGCCGGCATCTCGACCAACGCCTGGGTCAGGCGTATCCGCACGGCGGAGTCCGCGGTGTGCGCGGCGAGCGCGTCGACCAACGCGCTCATGATCCGCTCCGCGCGCCCGGGGTCCAGCGCCAACGCCCCCAGGACCTCGGCCGCCTCGACGTCGTTGACGCCCCCGACCACCATCTCGACCAGCGCCGGCACGGCCGCGGCCTCACCACGCCCGCCCAGGGCCACCGCCGCGTGCGCGCGCACCGTCGCGTCGGAGTCCCCGAGCGCGTCCACGAGCACCGCGGCCGCCTCGTCACCGGGCATCTCGGCGATCGCCAGGACCGCACGCCGCCGGACGTCGACCTCCTCCGCGCGCAGACCGGCGGCCACGCTGGCCACCCCGTCGGCGCCCGCCCGCGCCAGAGCCCACCGCAGAGCGCCGGCGACGTGCGGATCGGATTCGGCCAGAACCGCCCGCGCCAACACCTCGGCGGGAACCGGCACGTCCTCGGCCGGAGCCAGGACGGCCTGCTGTCGGCGCGCCGCGCTGGGCGAGTCGAGCCCGCGCAGCAGCTCCACGACGCGCAGGACGCCCCGCCAGTCCGCCGGCGCCGAGCCGTCGATCGCCCGGAGCCGGTCGAGCAGCTCCCGCTCCCGCCTCAGCCGGTCCTCGGTCCGCAGGATGAGGTCGCCGACCAGCGCGGACGGTGTGAACGCCGGGTCGTCCATGGCGCGTGCGACCTGCCGCAGCGACAACCCCAGGGACCGCAGCCCTTCCACGTGGAAGATCCGCTGGATGTCCTCCTCGGAGTACTCGCGGTAGCCGCCCACCGTGCGACCGGTGGGGCGCACCAGCCCGAGGGACTCGTAGTGCCGGAGCATCCGCGCGCTCACCCCGGACCGGCGCGCCACCTCCCCGATCAACACGTTGGCCCCTCCCCGGGCTCCTGGCCAGGTTCCTGATCGGGCTCCCGACCGGGTTCGCGACCGAGCGCGACGATCCGCTTCGCCTCGTCGACGGCCAGGTCGAAACCGGAGTCCGGGTCGCGCGACAGCCGCTCGGTCGCGCGGGCGTGCGCGCGCACCGCCGGGTCCTCACTCGCCTGCGCCGCCCGCAGGATCGGCTCGATCACGTCCCCGAGCGCGACGAGCGCCCGACTCAGGCTCAGCCGCACGTTCCGGTCGCCCCGCCCCAGTTGCGCCGCCAGGTCCTCGGCCAGCCCCCTGCGCTCTCCGGCGGGCACGAGCACCACCGCGGCACGCCACGCGCTCCGCGCGACCTCGTCGTCGGCGTCGTGCAGCAACGACCGCGTGATCGCGGGCCACGCGCCGCCGTCGCCGATCTTGGACAGCGTGTGCAGCGCCTGGCCGCGGGCCTGGGCGCGCTCGGACCGCAGCTCCGCGAGGAGACGAGGGACCGTGATCTCCGCGGGCAGGCGCGTCAACGCCCAGGTGAGCATCTCGCGCACGAAGAAGTTCGGCTCGACCGCGCACCGCGCCACGAGCGCGTCCACCAGGCCGGGGTCGGGGCGCGTGCCGATCGCCATGACCGCCTGGAGGCGCGTCGACGAGCTCCCGGCGCTCAACGCCTCACGCAGGCGGGTCTCCTGTGAACTGCTGGGTGTCGAGTGGATGGGAACCACCTCCTGCGCAGCAGCCAAGACCTTGTCACAGTGTCAAGGTCAAGCGCGCGGGGGCCCGGAGTGAGCGGACGCTCAGCTCGGGGTGGCTCGGCGCGGCGCGTGGCGCACCGGCCGAGCCACCCCACCCCCAGTTCGACACCGCTCACGCGAGGTCAGCGCACAGCCACCGCCGACGCGCCACGGCGCGCGACCATGACCTGCGCGATCTCCTCCTCCAGCAGGTCATGGTTGAGGGCGATCGCCGCCGCGGCGCCCCGGGCCGCCGCCGTGATCACCTGGGCGCGCTGGTCCACCACGTTGCCGGCCGCCCACACCCCCGGCACGCTCGTGCGCCCCGACGGATCGGTGATCACCCAGCCGTCGGCGCCGGTCCGGCAACCCAACGTGGTCAGCAGGGCGTCGTGGGGCACCATGCGCGGAGCGACGAACAACGCGTCCCGGGTCACCACGTGCCCCTCGGCCATCTCGACCCCGCGCAGCCGGTCACCGTGCGCCACCAACTGCGTGACCTCGCCGTCGACCACGCGCACCCCCAGCGCGGCGAACCGCTCGCGGTCCTCCTCGCCCAACCCCAGGGTGTGCGGGAAGAACACCACGTCCTCCGACCACCGGCTCAGCAGCAACGCCTGGTGCACCGACCCCTCGGCCGTGCCCAGCACACCGATCCGCTGGTCACGCACCTCGTAGCCGTGGCAGTACGGGCAGTGCAGCACGTCCTTGGCCCACCGCTGGCGCAGGCCGGCGACGGCGGGCAGCTCGTCGCGCAGCCCGGTGGCCACCAGGACCCGACGGGCGCGCAGCACCGGCCCGCCCGCCAGTTGCGCCAGGAACGAGGGCGCCTCCCCGTCGCCGGCGACCGCCTCGATCTGGTCCACCCTGCCCTCGACCAGGCGCACGCCGTAGCGGGCCACCTCGTGGCGGCCGACCTCCAGCAGCGCGGCGGGCGAGGTGCGGTCCCGGGACAGGAACCCGTGCATGTGCTCCGCCGGGGCGTTGCGCGGCTGGCCCGCGTCCACCACCGCCACCCGTCGCCGGGCCCGGCCCAGCACCAGCGCGGCGTTGAGACCCGACGCGCCCCCTCCCACCACGACCACGTCGTACACCGAGTCCACCGAGTCCTTGGCTGACACGTTCTCCGTCCCCGTCACGGCGACCACCTCCGCCGCGAACCCTGCGCCCCGCCCGCCCCGGTCGACAAACTTCGTTGCCGCATCAGCAAGAGATCGCCGGGCGGGACCGTGCACACTGGACTGATCACGATCGGTCACCCGCGATCCCCGGGGCACACCCGACTCTTCCGGCCACAGTGGACTCGGCCCCGCGCGCGCCCTGCCGGCCGAACGCGGACCGAAATTGCCGCCCGACCGATGTCACCCGCATGCGAAGATCCTTCGCACGAGCGGCCGACAGTGATCACGGAGTGTGGCGATGTACGCGATTTCCCTGGGCGAGGACGGCGCGGAGCTGCGCCCGCTGGAACCCTGGCAGGCCGAGGAATTCCTCGCCCACATCGACCGGGGGCGGGAGTTCATCGCCCAGCACGTCCCGCTCGCGGACCTCGTCACCGACCTGGCGTCCAGCCGCGCCTACCTCCAGAGCTACGCCGACCGGACCCTGGCCGACACCGGGCGGATCCACGGCATCTGGTGGAACGGCGCGCTGGTCGGCGGGATCGTCATCCCGGCGATGGACCTCGCGCGGGGCACGGCCGAGGTCGGCTGCTGGCTGGAGCCCTCGGCGGCGGGCAGGGGCCTGGTCACCAGGGCCGCCCGCCTGGTCATCGACTGGGCGGTCGAGCAACGGGGCATCCACCGCGTCGAGTGGCACGTGTCGTCGGAGAACGAGCCCAGCATCGCCGTGGCCCGACGACTGGGGATGACCAGGGACGGCGTGCTGCGGGAGAGCTACCCGTACCGGGGGAAGCGGCAGGACATCGAGATCTGGTCGGTGCTCGCCCCCGAGTGGCGCGCCGCCGCGGAGGCCCGCCGGACCACCCACGGCGAACGCTGACCAGATCCCGGCCAGTCCCACGCCCCGGCGGGGAGCGAGGAGGACGCTCCGGCTCCCCGCTCCGAGCCCAGCGCCGGGAACACGCGAAACCAACTGGATGAAACCCGCGACTCCGCGCGATAAAGTGCCACGTCAGAAAGTGTCGTCCCCGCACACGCGGGGGTGGTTCCCATCGTGCCGGTGGCGGCCCAGTCCAGTCGTGGTCGTCCCCGCACACGCGGGGGTGGTTCGTGCCAGCGGCTACCGTCGCAAGACTCATCGCCGTCGTCCCCGCACACGCGGGGGTGGTTCCATCCCGCGCCTGGCCCGCGCCCGGGGACGGGCGTCGTCCCCGCACACGCGGGGGTCCAGCGCGCCGCTACCTCGACCACGTCCTCGCCCGGGGTAACTGATCCGGCCGTGCGATCCGCGACCCGCTTCCGTGCGTCGAGGCCACGAGGAGCAACCCGGAGTCACGAGGGCGGCTGCGCGCCGAGAAGGCCCGCAGGGACGAGCAGATCGCCGATCTCCAACGCATCCGCGACTGCTTTGAGCCGTCATCGCGCCTGCCCTGGACAGGGATCAGGCGATGGTGTGCAGGTAGCTCGCCAGGCGGTCGAAGCTCTGGGCCGCGCCGTCCTTCATCCCGGTGCCCAGGGCGGCGTCCCTGGCCTGTGGCGAGGGGTAGCGGATGGTGACGGTGACCGTGGTGCGGCCGGCGTCCTCGGTGAAGATGGCCATGTTCACCGTCTCCGGCCAGTCCCCGCCCCACCGTTCGGTGTTGACGATCCGTTCCGGCGGGGTGACCTCCCGGTACTCCCCGCTCATCTCCATCTCGGTCCCGTCGTCCTTGCGCCAGACGTGCCGCCAGCTCCCGCCGGGGCGCAGGTCGATCTCGCAGACCGGCATCCGCCACCCCTGCGGTCCCAGCAGCCAGTGCCGCACGTGTTCGGGTTGGGTGAAGGCGTCGAAGACGCGCTGACGCGGCGCCTGGAAGACCCGGGTCAGGACGACCTCGTGGTCCGAGGGCATGGACAGGACGGTGTCGGCGGAGGCGTCGTCGTTGGTGGTGCCCATGGCGGTGCTCCTCGTCGCGGCGGCGGGGCTGCGCCCCCACCCTGCGCCCCCGCAGCCCGACGCGCACGCCCAGAACCGGCAGCCTCGCCCCTTCCAGGCCACGCCGCGACCAGCTGGTGATCACACCCGTGTGAGTGAGCGCCGCTCGCCACTCCACGCGGCAGGATGACAGTGATCAACACGGGACCGCTCTCCCCGTCGCCGCTGGTTCACCCGCGACAACGGGGAGAGCGGAAGGAAGGCCGGCGACGCCCCGGGCCGAAGGACCGTCGGCGACCCCCTCACCAGGGAGTGATGCCGTGGTCAACGTCCGGAGGTACACCAGGCGGGACGGCACGACGGTCCGGGCGCACACGCGTTCCGCCCCGCGCCGAGGTGGCGGAGGAGCCGGACTTCTCGCCCTCATCCCCCTCACCCTCCTCCTGGGCGTGGGCGCTCTCCTGGCCACCCACCGCGAGGGGAGCCAGGAGGAGCCGACAGCGGCCCCCGCCCAGCAGGTAGGCCCCACCTTCGCCCCGATCGGCGTCTCACACGCCCTGCCCTGCGGCGCCCACGCCTACGGCGAGGTGAAGCGGTTCCTCGACACCACCCCGTGCCTGGCGCTGGCCCGCGCCCTGTACGAGGCCAGCGAACAGGGCCACCGCGTGCTGGTGGCGGTCGCCTGGGCGGAGATGCCCGACCGGGCCAGCGCCGACGCTCTGAAGGAGCTGGCCGACCGGGAGGGCAGTGGCAACATCACCGAGCTGTCCCAGGAACTGCCCCAGCACGCCGGCACCCGGTTCACCGGCCGCTTCTACCGGGCCCGAACCGACGGCGCCACCACGGTCATCGCCCAGTCCGAACCCCTGACCGGCACCCGCGACGAGGCGCTGCTGGACCGCGTCACCCAGGCCGCCGCCCACCTTCCCCGCCCCACGAGATGACGTTCGTCGTCTCCCTCACTGGCGTTGGTGCGCTCCCGGGGTGTGGCCGAAGGCGCGGCGGAACACGTCGATGAACGCGCTGGCCGACGACCACCCGCACTGGTGTGCCACGGTCGTCACCGGAGTGTTCTCGGCCAACAGCACGAGCGCCCGGTGCAGCCGGAGCTGGGTGCGCCACTGCGGGAAACCCATCCCGAGGTCGGTCTGGAACAACCGCGACAGCGTGCGGTCGCTGGCACCCACCTGCTTGCCCCACGCGGCCAATGTCCGGTTGTCGGCCGGATCGGCGCGCAGCGCCGCGCACACCGCCCGCAGCCGAGGATCCCTCGGGGCGGGCAGGTGCACCGGCTGCTGCGGCGAGGCCCGCAACTGGTCCAGCAACACCGCCCGCAACCGACTCCGCTCCGGGCTGTCCTCCCGCGGCGCGCGGGTGTAGGCCAGGATCAGCTCCCGCAACAACGGCCCCACCGCCAACACCGACGGCTCCTCCAGCCCCAGCGGGTTGTCCGTGGCCGGCAGGCCCACCAGGTGCAGTTCCAGATCCCCGTGCGCCTCGTGGGCGTGCACCGTCCCCGCGGGCACCCAGATCGCCCGGGTCGCCGGAACCACCCACGACCCCGCGTCGGTCGTGATCGCCAGGACACCCCGCGCGGCGTAGACGATCTGGTGGTCGTCGTGCCGGTGCGGGTCGATCGTGGACCCCGACGGCAGCCGCTGGCTGCGGGTCGGCGCGACCGGCTCGTGGCGGATTCTCGTCATCGCTTGGCAGGTTAACGAAAGCACGACAACCCGGCCGGCGGTGAGCATGGCGGGCGTGCCGAGAAACCACACGATCATCCTGCTGGCGGTCGGGCACGCCTGCGTGGACGTCTACCAGGGCGCGGTCGCCGCGCTCGTCCCGTTCTTCCTCGCCGAACGCGCCTACACCTACGCGGCCGCCTCGGGCGTGGTGCTGGCCGCGTCCCTGTTGTCCTCGGTGGCGCAACCCCTGTTCGGCGCGCTGACCGACCGCTGGGCCATGCCCTGGCTGCTCCCGACGAGCACCCTGCTGGGCGGAGCGGGCATCGCGCTGAGCGGCGTCACCGGCTCCTACCCCCTCACCCTGGCATTCGCCGCCCTGTCCGGCATCGGCGTGGCCGCCTACCACCCCGAGGCCGCGCGCGTGGCCCGTCTCGCCAGCCGGGGCAGCCACACCGCCATGGGCTGGTTCTCCCTCGGCGGCAACATCGGCTTCGCCCTGGCGCCCCTGCTGGTGGCCGTCGTGGTCGCCACCGGCGGCCTGCGCCTGTCCCCCCTGCTGGTCATCCCCGCCCTGGCCGGCGGCGTGCTCTGCCTGCCCGCGCTGCGCGCCCTCCGCGCCACCACCCGGCCCGGCTCCACCGCCGCCGCCCCGACCCGCGACGACGACAGGGGCTCGTTCGTGCGGCTGTCACTGGCCGTGGTCTGCCGCTCCATCGCCTTCACCGGCCTGAGCACCTTCCTGGCGCTCTACGCCCACCAACGCACCGGCGGCGGCACCCCCGCCGGCACCGCCGCCCTGGTCGTGCTCTACCTCGGCGGCGCCGTGGGCACGGTGATCGGCGGCAACCTGGCCAACCGCTGGGACCGGGTCACCGTCGTGCGCTGGTCCTACCTGCTCACCGTGGTCGCCGTCGCCGGCGTCGTGTTCATACCCGGCCCGGCGTTTTTCGTGTTCGTGGCGCTGACCTCCGCCGGTCTGTACGTCCCGTTCTCCCTCCAGGTCACCCTCGGCCAGGACTACCTGCCCACCCGCGTGGGCACCGCCAGCGGCATCACCCTCGGCCTGACCGTCAGCATCGGCGGCCTGGCCAGCCCCGTGCTCGGCGCCGTCGCCGACGCCACCTCCCTCCAGGTCGCCCTCATCCCGCTGATCGCGATGCCCGCCCTGGCCTGGCTGCTGTTCCGCTCCCTGCCCGAACCCGGCACGCCGTCACCCGCCCAACCTGCCGAGCCTGCCAACGCCACCGGCGGGTTGCCCCGCGCCGACCGCTGACCTCCGCCACGAGCCGTGGGTGGCCACCGGTCTGCTGGTGGGCACCCACGGCTCGTCCGTCAACGTGACAGCAGATAGGAGTCCGTCTGCGCGTAGGCGGTGTGGGGGGCCGTAGGCAGCAAACCCACGGCGTAGGACGTCACCCCGTTGTTGTTGAGCTGGGGCGTGTAGCAGCCCCGTTGGTCCCTCAGGGTCTCGCAGCGGTACTCCCGGCCGTCGCTGTTGCGGTGCACGACCGCCAGGGCGCAGTGGTCCCCCGCCGGGCGGCAGGGCGGCATCTTCAAAGTGGTGACCCGCGCCCACGCCGTGGTGCAGCGGGGGCTGTACCGGAGTTCGACCAGGACGATGGGGTGCCCATCAGCCTGCCGTAGGCCGAGCGCGCGGTGATGGCGTCGTTGGCGCAGCCGGTGTCGACCGGGTCCGCCCTCACCCGCGGTCCGGGGCGTGGGAGTGGAGGGCCCGGTCGTTCAGGTACCGGCGCACCGCGTCGACGTCCACGGGCACGTCGTCGGCCAAGGCCTCGGACAGCTCCAGGCACGCCGCGGCGGCAGCGGCCGATCGGGGCAGCATCGTGTTCTCGTAGGCGCGCACGGCCTCGTCGAGGTCCGCGTGGCTGGCCAGGGCCTGCCCGAGGTCGGCGCCGTCGAGCAGCGCGAGGTTGGCCCCGATGCCGTACGGCGGCATGAGATGGGCGGCGTCGCCGACCAGGGTGACGCCGGGGACGTGCTCCCAGGCGTGCCCGGCGGGCAGCATGTGCAGGGGGCGGTTGACGAACCCGCCGTCGTTGTGGCGCAACAGGTCCAGCAGGCTGTCGTGCCAACCGTCGAACAGCCCCAGCAGGTGCGCGCGCACCGCCGCGGTGTCGTCCAGCTCCAGACCGGCGGCGACGTGCCAGTCCAGCGGGACGTCGAGCAACGCGTAGACGCGGACGTGGCCACCGCTGTTGCGCTGGGCGAACAGACTCCGCCCGTCGGACTCGGCGACCATCGTGCCGTCGCCGACCAGGCGGGCGAGGGCGGGATGACGGCGGTCGACGTCGTCCAGGAAGGTCTCCACCATCGAGGTGCCGAGGTAGGCGGGGGTGGCCTCGGAGACCGCGGGGCGGACGCGCGACCAGGCGCCATCCGCGCCGACGACCAGGTCGACGTCCTCGGTCACGCCGTCGGCGAAGCGCAGCCGGGCAGCGCCGTCGCCGAGCGCGGTGACCCCGCTGACCGCACGCCCCCAGGCGACGGTGCCCTCGGCGAGGGAGTCCAGCAGCAGCGTCCGGAGTTGACCCCGGTCGATCTCGGGCGCGTAGTCGTCGGTGGCCCCCGGCCGGTCGTGGCGCCGGAGGGCGGCGGTGGCGGGATCGAGCGCGCGGTGCTCCTGACCTTCGGGGCGGGCCAGGTCGCGGAACCGCTCGTACAGCCCCAACGCGCGCAGGGCGGCCTGGCCGGTGTCGGCGTGCAGGTCGAGGGTGCCGCCCTGCCAGCGGGCGTGACGGGACGTCTCCCGTTCGTACACGGTCACCGCGTGGCCGTGCGCCTGGAGGGCGCGGGCGCAGGCCAGGCCGCCGGGGCCGGCGCCGATGACGGCGATGCGGGGAGAGCGCATGGTGCGGGTCCTTCCGTTCCGGGTGCGCCGGTGCTCCGGACGCACCCCCAGAAGACCACAGTCACTTCAAAAGTGCAACCACTAACCTTTTGTCATGACTACACCCTTCTTGGGGTCATGGGTTCGCGGCGGGCGGGGCACCACCCCGGCCACCTTGTGGTCCACAGTGGACGGTCCACCCGATCCGACCCCGGCCAAACTCACTGATCAACGGCCGTCAGGACACCACCGAGGCCGTCGACACCCACCACGACGTCTGTCGGCCGGGCCAGCACCCGCATGCCCCCACGCCATCGGCCGCTCGTCGACGGCACATCCCACCGCCCGGCACCCACCGCCCACCGGTGGACAACCCACCTGGCCCGCCACCGCTCACCCCGCAGGGCGAAATGATCACCGGGCGACTCCCCGCCCCCTGGGCGACAGTGAAGACACCCGACGCGCCCACCGTCCGCAGTGGACGCCGTCGGCCCACCAGGGAGGGAGAACCCGGTGAACCCCATCACGGAACTCGCGGACCTCGACCAGCTCATCGAGGACCTCGCCACCCGCATCGCCGACATCCGGCTCCCCGCGCCCGGCACCCACGCGCAGAGCGACTTCCTCCTCTGCGACCTGACCATCCTGATGTGCCCGCCACCGTCCTGACCCGCCCCACGACCCCGCTCCCCACAGCCGTCGCGGCGCGCGCCACGCCGCCACCGGTGAACACACGGAGCCGGCCGAGCCGGCCCGCTCCCCACCGCCACAGGACATAACGGCCAGAACACGAGGTGATCACGAAACGGTCGATCAAGGACTGCTGACCCGGTGATACTGACGGCCGCTCGCACGAACCCCCGGGCACCCGCCCGGCGTTCCGCAGGAGGCCTCGTGACCACCGCACCCCGAGCCGGCATCGACCCCTTCGCCACCACCGTCCGCCCACCCACACCACCCCGCCCCCTCCACGCCGCGCTCCGCGCCACCGGACCCGTCGTCCGCGTCGACGCCCCCGCCGGCGGCCCCGCCTGGATCGTCACCGACGACACCCTGGCCAGGAAGGTCCTCACCGACCCCCGCGTCAGCAAGGACCCCGCCTGCGCCCCGCACGGCTGGAACCCTCACACCGCCGGCCTGGAACCCCGCGCCGACGAACGACTCTCACTCACCACACTGGACGGACAGGCCCACGCCGAGCTGCGCCGCGCCCACGCCCCACTCTTCTCCGCGCGACGACTGGGCCAGTTCTCCGAGGACATCACCGCGACCGCGCGGGAACTGCTCACCGCGCTGGCCGCCACCGGTGACACCGTCGACCTGATGGCCGACTTCACCACGCGGTTCCCCCTGACCGTCCTGTGCGACCTGTTAGGCGTTCCCCGACAGCACGTCGACGCGGCCATGGCGGCCAGCAGGCTCATGATCACCGACGACGTCGACCAGCGAACCACCGCGGTGGCGGCGTTCATGGACCTGGCCGCCACCGCCCTGCGCGAGGGCCGGCACGGCCTGGCCGCCGAACTCCGCGACCGCCTCCCCACCCACGTCACCGAGGACCAACTGCGCTACCTGATCTTCGCGCTGCTCTTCGCCGGTCAACTCACCACCGACGCGTCCCTCGGCTTCCTCATCGCCCGCGCCCTCGGCGACGACCAGGCAGCCGTGGCGGGCGCGGCCGACGAGGTCGTCGAGGAGACCCTGCGACTGCACCCACCCGCGCCGTTCACCCTGTGGCGGTTCACCACCAGCGAGATCGAGCTGGCCGGAACCAGGATCCCCGCCCACGCCCCGATCCTCGTCGACATCCAGGGCATCAACACCGACCCCCACCGGCCCCGAGCGCAGGACCTCACCTTCGGCGCCGGCCCGCACTACTGCATCGGCGCGCACCTGGCGCAGATGGAACTGCGCGTCGTCCTGGAGGTCCTGCGCGCGGACTTCCCCCACGCCCGCCTCGCCGTCCCGTTCGCCGAACTCCGACAGATCGACTTCGGCGGCATCCAGGGCAGCCGACTCATCGCCCTGCCGGTCCGACTGCGCGGCTGAGCCGAACCCGAGCCAGCGCCGGCCGGGGCTCCTTCT
The DNA here is from genome assembly GCF_024171885.1 of Streptoalloteichus tenebrarius. Classification (GTDB taxonomy): domain Bacteria; phylum Actinomycetota; class Actinomycetes; order Mycobacteriales; family Pseudonocardiaceae; genus Streptoalloteichus; species Streptoalloteichus tenebrarius. Next base: position 33,438 of record NZ_JAMTCP010000003.1, read on the forward strand.
TTCCCCTTCTTTGCCTTTCTTGTTGTTTTGCTTTTGTGTCTTTAGGAGGTGATAAATTTGGTTGACACTGAAATCATCGTGCCAAAAGACTGAGACAAGGAGCACGTGCAGACGCTGTTGGCCGAGACGGCTGATGGCGTGATCGCCTGGCTCACCATGCCCGCCGCCCGATGTGTCCTCCCCCTTGCGGGGCGCGGAGGCGCGGCGGGCACCGGCCGCGTGCTGGTGGGCGGCATGGTGCTGGAGCTGCCCCACACCTCCGGCCGAGATCGCCAATCGCCCGCACCTTCGACACCAACGTCGTCAGGGTTCCGGTCCGTGACCACAGTCGACGCGTGCCTGCGGAGCACGCCTCGGGATCACACCAGATCCGCCACACCAGCTTTGCGGACACGACCTAGGTCCGCAGTAGTGCGGTGGTGCGTCGGCGGATCGCGGCGCGTGCCGACTCGGGGCTGTGCCTGCCGAGCAGCACCTGGACGGTCAGCCCGTCGGCGAGGGCGATGAGCGCCTCCGCCTCGGTTTCGGGCTCGACCTCGGCCCTGATCTGCCCGCTCTCCTGGCCCGTGCGGAGCAGGACGGTGAGCAGTTCGGTGAGTCCGGCGTAGTGGCCGCGTTGGACTTCGGCGAGGGCGGGGTCGAGGGTCGCCTGCGCGGTGAAGGCCATCCAGACGCGCGCGTCGAGCAGGTCCTCGCCGTCGACCGCCAGCATGGCGACCAGCGTCTGCTCCAGCATGGTCGTGACCGATCCCGGTTGGGGGGACTCGGCGATCCGGGCCCGGGCGCGCTCGGTGATCCTGCGGTTCACGTGTTCCTGCGCGAAGACCAGCATCTCGTCCTTGGCGCGGAAACACCGCTGCACGGCGCCCATGGACACCCCCGCCTGCGCCGCGACCTCGCGCAGGGTCGCGCCTTCCAGCCCGCGCCGGCCAATCAGCTCGCAGACCGCCTGCGCGATGTGGCGTCGCCGGCTGTCGTGGTCCACCTGTTTCGGCATGACCACACCTTACCGATGCATGTGTATCGGAACCGTGCTAGCGTTCCGATACACATGCATCGGAACGAGGGAGGGCGCCAGATGGCGCAGAGGACGGACAGGGCACGGCGCAGCAGCGGCTCGGCGCTCCAGTGGGTGCTCGGGGTGGTCCTGCTGGTCCAGGGGTTCGGGTCCGCGGTCACCGAAGCGCTGTGGCAGACCAGTTTCGGGGTCTCGGGCCTGCTCCGGTCGGCGGGCGCACCCGGCTGGTCGGATCTCGTGGTGGGCGCGCTCGGTGTCGCGCTGCTCGGCCACGCGCTGGTGCGCCGTCGGCCCGGGAGGAGGACCGTTCGTGGCTGAGCTGTCCCGTCGCGGCTTCCTCGGCACGGCCGTGATCGGCGCGGCCGTGATCGGCGCGCGGGAGTGGAGTGCCCGGGGTCGGCCGACCTTCGTGCTCGTGCACGGCGCCAACGGCAACGCGGGGTACTTCGCCCCGCTGGTGGCCGAACTGGCGATGGCCGGTCACCGGGCACTGGCCGTGGACCTCCCCGGGCACGGCCCGGCGGCCCACTTCCCGCCCTCCTACCAGGCCCCGCAGGACCTCGCGTCCCTGGCCGCCGCCCCGTCGCCCCTGGCCAGACTGCGCCTGGCCGACAACGTCGAGCACGTCACGCGCATCGTGCGCCGGGTCGCCGCGCACGGGCCGGTCATCCTGGTCGGACACAGCATGGGCGGCGCCACGATCACCCGGGTCGGCAACGAGATCCCGCACCTCATCGCGCGACTGGTGTACGTCACGGCGTTCTGCTGCGTCCGGCTCCGCAGCGTCCTGGAGTGCTTCACCGCCACCCCGGAGGGCGCGACCTCGTCGCTGACCGCGATCCCCAGCCTGACGGACCCGGCCAGAACCGGGTGACCCGCACCAACTGGCGGAGCGCGGACCGCGGCTTCCTCACCGCCGCGAAGGCCGCGCTCGCCCACGACTGGGACGACGCCGCCTTCCTGGCCGCCCTCAACACGATGGAGCCGGACGAAGTGTGGGCCGTGAGCACCGACGACGCCCGCGGCGCGCCCACGACCTGGGGACGGATCCCCCGCACCTACGTGCGCTGCGCCCGTGACCGGGCACTTCCCCCGGCGCTCCAGGACCGGATGATCGCCGAAGCGGACCAGGCGACCCCGCGCAACCGGTTCGACGTCCACACGCTGGACGCCCCTCATCTCGGCCCGCAGCACCCCCGACCGCTGGCCCGGGTGCTCACCAGCCTTCTCGACTGAGCCCCGAGGCCCGCCGCGCCCGCCCTGGTGTAGGCCGAACTCCCCAGGCCGGCGATGAGCGCCCACGCCCCTCCCCCTCTGGCGTCAGCGGCCAGCGGCGAGGCCGGAGCGCGCTCCCGCGCCGGACGGCTACACCGGCGAACAGGCCGTGATCGAGAAGGTCGGACTTGCGCTGCCTCGTCACCAGGACAGCCCGCGCCCTCCGCACGCCTCCGGAGATGAGCGGTCGCGTGGGATCGTGGCAGGTTCCCGTCAGGACGAGATGGCATTGCCACGCTCCGTCCAGTCTGGACTGTCCCATGTGGAGAGAGAAGAACCCCTTGTCACATCGTGGTTTCCGACCTCCTCTGGGTGAGGCAAGCTGCCGGGGCGCGCGCTGCCGCGCCCCGGTGACGCCTGTCGCGCACCGGCGAACCCATCAGACGTGGCGCCACCGTAACGGGCCGCCCAGTCGACACCTCAACGGTTTTGCCGAAACTGGAAAGCACTCTGAGGGGCGGGCGGGTCCCTGCCCAGTCCATAAGAGACGGTCCACGGCAGCGCCTTGAGCGGCCGCCACTGCCAACGGGTTACGACAATCGGGTGACAACCAGAAAATCCTTGCCGTGCGGGGAATGCGGGCGCGAACGGCCAGGTTCACCCGATCACCGGCTGCCGGGCGCTGCCCGAGCGCGACCGGTCCAGGGACCGAAAGCACCCTCTCGGCCGCGATCTCTCGCGGCCCCTCCCTGGTCCGTCCCCTCCCCCACACGGAGAGGTCTCGATGACCATCACGTTCCACGAGCACCGGGTGACCACCGACGACGTGCGAAGACCCGCGCTGCCCTCGCTCACCGGCATGCGCGCGGTCGCCGCGGTGTCGGTGTTCCTGTTCCACCTCGCCATCCAGGCCGAGGACCTGCCCTACGGCATCGACCTGCTACACGTCTCCGCCGACCCCGACATCCGCTCGACCTACCTGTTCCTGGTAGGCACGCTGGGGCAGACGGCGGTGTCGTTCTTCTTCGTGCTCAGCGGCTTCATCCTCACCTGGTCGGCACGTCCGGAGACCGTCGGCCGCTTCTGGCGCCGGCGGCTGGTCAAGATCTACCCGCTGCACCTGGCGACCTACCCGCTCGGCGTGCTGCTGCTGACCGGCGCCGGCACCTCGGCCGCGGACGTGCCCGGCCTGTTCCTGGTGCAGAGCTGGATTCCCGACTACCGGTTCACCGTCGCCGGCAACGGGCCGAGCTGGTCCATCTCCACCGAGCTGTTCTTCTACCTGATGTTCCCCCTCCTGCTGTGCTGGTTGGGCCGCGTTCCCCCGCGCCGGTCGGGTCTGACGCTGGTCGCCCTGGTCAGCGCGGTCGTGGTGGTCGCCGTGGTGAGCGACCTGACCCTGTCGCCGTCGGGCCAGGTGTGGCTGGGGTACGTGTTCCCGCCGGTGCGGGCGCTGGAGTTCGTGATGGGGATCGTGCTGGCGCGGATGGTGATCGCGGGCCGCTGGACCGGGCCGTCCCTCGGCTGGTCGGCCGCCCTGCTGGCCGCCGCGTCGGTGGTGGCGTTGTTCGTGCCCAAGGCGTACGCGTTCGCGGCGGTGACGATCGTGCCGGTGATGCTGACCATCGCCGCCGCCGCGCGCAACGACCTGGCCGGACGGCGCGGTTTCCTGAGCACACCGGCCATGGACTGGCTGGGCCGCATCTCCTTCGCCTTCTACCTGGCGCACCTGCCGGTGTTGGCCGCCATGCGCCGCCTGGTCGGCCAGGACCAGTCCTACGGCGTTCCTGGCTTGCTGCTGTTCGTCGGGGCGAGCCTGGCGGTGACGGTGCTGCTGGCGTGGGCACTGCACGTGTTCGTGGAGAAACCCGCGATGCGGCGGTGGGGCTGACTCCCCCGGCCGGTCACGCACTCGCCGAGGTCCTGAGCGGCAGCGGCGAGTCATCAGCCGACGCGGCGGGCGCGGCACGCCAATCGCGTGCCGCGCCCGCCGCGAGGGGTCGTCAGCGGAGCTTCGCGAAGAAGGCCCCGATGTCGGCGGCGAGCGGGCCGGCCTGGTCCATGGCCGCGAAGTGGGGGCCGCCCGGGTTGTCCTCCGGCCAGTGGACGATGGCGTTGTGGCGTTGTGGCGTTCGGCGAGCCGCCGGATGCCGGGAGGCCCGCTGTACACCCCGGTCGGCACGTCCTTCTGCCCCTGCGGCCAGGCGAACCCGCTGCCGTCGAAGTACGGCCACGCCGAGGACCCGAACGTCCCGGTGAACCAGCACAGGCTCAGGTTGGTCAGGAACGCGTCCCGGTCGATCACCTCCTCCCAGGGCCTGCCGCTGGCGTTGAACTCGCGGAACTTCTGCGCCATCCAGGCCAGCGCCGCGACTGGGGAGTCGTGCCAGCCGTTGGTGAAGGTCCGCACGCCGTGGCGCTGGTACCCGAGGCGGCGCATCAACTCCACCCACAGCCGCGCCACGTGCGCGCGCCAGTCGTAGCCGTCGCGCCAGTACTCGGCCAGGTCCCGGAGGACGGCCACCGGCACTCCTCGGCTCCAGCCCTCGCCGGGCGGCTGCCGCGGCCACCGCGTCTGGGCCGGACGGACGCGCAGGTCCCCCAGCTCGGCCTCGGCGACCTCGACGCGGAACGAACGGATCTCGTGGTTCACGATCACGACGCCAGGAGCCAACTCGGCCAGTTCCTGGCCTAGATCAGCCCGGGGGGTGTCCTCCGGGTCGGTCCACGGCCAGGCGTCGCGAGTGGACGCCTGCCGCGCACACGACGGGGCGACAACGAGGCGAGGTCGCTGTTTCACCTGGTCCCGGCGGTGTCGCCGACGCCGTTCTGTCGGCCGGGGTGGGTAGCGTGCCGCCCAGACGCGGGGCCGGACCAGCAACCGTCCACACCCGACAGCGAACCCGAACCGGCGGAAGGAACCCCACCGTGCGCACGTTCAAGCTCCAGGTCCAGACCAGCGTCGACGGCTACATGGCCGGCCCGAACGGCGAGATGGACTGGCTGACGCTCCCGTGGTCCGACGACCTCAACGCCCACGTCGACGCGCTCACCGAACCGGTCGACTGCATCGTGCTGGGCCGCAAACTGGCCGAGGGCTTCATCCCCGCGTGGGCCTCGGGCCCGGAGGGCGAGCCGCAGGAGAGCGTCGACAAGATGAACAACACCCCCAAGGTGGTCATCTCCAACACCCTCACCGAGTCACCGTGGGACAACGCCACCGTCGCCGGGGGTGATCTCCGCGAGATCGTCGACCGGCTCAGGGCCCAGCCCGGTCGCGACATGATCGCCTACGGCGGCGGCACGCTCGTGTCCAGCCTGATCGCCGAGGGCCTGCTCGACGAACTCCACCTGTTCGTCAACCCCGTCGCGTTGGGCTCCGGCATGCCCGTGTTCCCCGACCTCGGCAGCTACCACCGGCTTCGCCTCGTCAACGCCCGCGCGTTCGACTGCGGCATCACCGCACTGCACTTCGAGCCGAAGCGGGCCTGACCACCAACCCCCGGGGAGGACGACGCGTGCGCGCCGGCCGGGCGCGACCACGGCCCCCGGTCGCGCGCCGCCGCTGCCCCCTCCCCCGTGGTCAGGCTCTGCCGCCGCCCGAAGCCTGACCCTCCAACGCGACCAGGAGTTCGGCGAGCGCGGGAATCGCCCGCTCGACCGCCTGACGACTGCGCGGGCTCAGGCTGTCCAGCGCCTGCCGCAGGGCCGCGGTGCTGATGCGGTCGTAGCGGTCGAGCATGTCCAGGGCCCTCGGCGTCGCCGCCAGGTGGACCGTGCGCAGGTTGGTGGTGGACGGGGTGCGCTCCACCAGGTCCGCCGCCACCATCGTCCGCACCAGGTTGCTCACGGTCGACGGCGCGGCCTTCAGCCGGACCGCGGCCTCGCCCGGGGTGAGCGTGCCGGCCTCGGCGAGCACACGCAGCAGCTCGATCTGCGCCTCGGGAAGGTCGGGAAGCCCCTCGGCCCGTCGCGTGCGCAGCACGGCCCGCCGCAGCGGCCCCAACAGACGGCCGAACTCGGTCGCGGTGTCCATGCGGTCATTGTGCTGGGAGCACCGGGACCGACCGATCTCGTCCTGAACCGACCGCCGCGGCCGGCGCGCTCCGGTCGCCAGGGCCGCTCAGGCACCCCGCGATGCGCGTGGGTTGCCAGCGGGTTGACAGTGGGTTGTCAGCGGGAGTGGCTGGCAGGGCGTGCCGCGACGCGCACCACCAGCCGGGGGCGGCCGTCGGGTCCGTCCTCCTGGTCGACCCCGACCACGCACGCCGTCCTCCCCTGGTGGTCACCCTCGACCACGACCACGGCGACCTGGGCGTCAGGCCGGCGCCCCTCCTCCCGCTCCAGGTCGAGAAGCCGGTCGACCAGCGCGCCCAGCCGCATCGGCTCCGCCTCGGCGGACGCGCCGAGCCACACCGTCTGGTCCTCCGCCACCGTCACCCCCACCACGGCCAGACCGAGGTAGGGCTCCCACGTCATCACCACCGGCACGTCGTCGCCGAGCTGGGCGCGGCGGTCCCGCAGCTCGCGCACCACGTCGCCCAGACACCACTGCTCATCCATGGACGGTCTCGTCATGCCTCCAGCCTGAGTCGCCGTGACCAGGGCGGCAACGGCGGCGACTCGGGCGTCGGCGGCTCGCTGGCTCCCTGCCCGTGCGCCAACTCACTTTTGGCTCAAAACTATTTTGAGGCAAAATCGAGGGGTCGGTGGCGCGCCGCCAACAGCACAGCAAGGAGGCACCCCATGACCACAACCGCCCACCCGACGAACCCGGCCAACCCCGTCCCGCCCCAGGACCTCTCCGGGATCGTCGGCCACCGGTTCGTCTACACCTACGCCAACGGCTGGCAGTACGAGATGTACGTCAAGAACGACCACACCATCGACTACCGCATCCACAGCGGCCACGTCGGCGGCCGGTGGGTCAAGGACCAGGACGTCGACCTGGTCCAGCTCGACGACGACAGCTACAAGGTGTCCTGGACCGAGCCGACCGGCACCTCCGTCGCGGTCAACATCATGCCCGGCCGGCGCCGCCTGCACGGCGTGATCTTCTTCCCGCACTGGATCCGCGAGCACGGCGAACGCACCGTCTGCTTCCAGAACGACCACCTGGACCAGATGCGCGCCTACCGCGACCAGGGACCCACCTACCCGATCTACGTCGTCCCCGAGTTCGCCACGATCACCCTCGACGAGTACGTCGGCCCCGACGACGACTCGGTGATCTCCGTGGCCCCGGGCGACCTGCCCCCGGGCTGGGCCGACCGCACCAACTGAACGTCGGCCGCCCGGCGCCCACGACCGCCGGCACGCGTTCCCGAGCGTTCCCTGAAGGAGTGGGACTTCCCCACGGCGGCGCCGGGTACTCGGTGAGCATGGCCGTGAACCCGATCCAGGTGCAGAAGTTCCTCAAGGGAATCGACTACCCCGCCACCAAGGACGAGGTCGTGAAGGCGGCCCAGTCCCAGGGCGCGGACGACAACGTGCTGGACACCCTGCGGAACCTGCCTCGCGACAACTTCAACTCGCCCAACGACATCAGCGAGGCCATGGGCCAGCAGTCGGGATGACCCGCACCTGACCGCCGCCGGCCGCGGACGCCGCACCCCTCGGGGTTCGGCGTCCGCGGCCGGCCTGGCGCATCCACGCCCCTCGCCGCTCCCGACGGCAGGCCGACGGCAGACCGGTGCGAGACCTGAGCAGCCGTTCAGTCCTCGCGCGGGCTCCAGGCCGCGATCATCTCCACCAGACCGGGGAACCGGGCGTCGAGGTCGTTGACCCGGACGTGGCTCCGCCGCTCCAGCCCGTACTGGCGCTGCCGGATGACACCCGCGTCGCGCAGGGCCCGGAAGTGGTGGGTCAGCGAGGACTTCGGGCGGTCCAGCCCGAACCAGCCACAGGGGTGGTCGAACTCCTCCCGGTCGAGGAGGAGCTTGCGCACGATGAACAGCCGCAGCGGATCGCTCAGCGCGGCCATCACCCGCTCCAGCCGGATGTCCTCGGCCGCAGGCTCGGGGAGCGGGTCCGGCAGGCCGGGCGGCTCCGGCAGCTCCCTGACGATCTCCGACACCGGCCGACCGGTCACGGGCATGTCGGTTCCTCCTCTGTCCCCGCGCTCTGCTGTACGAGTCTGATCGTACTAGGTGCTAAGTTCGACTCAACTCGTACAAGCCTGCCTGGGGGCGACCATGCCGCGAAGCGCAACCACACTCGCCAAGACAACCCACCCCGAACAGCACGAAGACCAGCAGACCAACACCGCCGCGCCACCAGCACCCGCCCGCTGGATCTGGCTGGCCGCCTGGCCCGTGACCGCCGTCTTCGTCCTGTCCAACGCCGCCACACCGCTCTACGTGCTCTGGCAACACGACATCGGCTTCTCCAAGGGCACCCTCACGGTGGTCTTCGCCTGCTACATCGTCGGACTACTGGGCTCCCTGCTCGTCTCCGGCGTGGCCTCCGACCGCTGGGGCCGCAAACCCGTGCTGCTGCCAGCCCTCGCCCTCTCCCTCCTCGCCTGCGCGATCTTCGCCACCGCCACGACCGTGACCGCCCTGCTCATCGCCCGCCTGTTCACCGGCATCGCCGTCGGCGCCGTCGTCTCCGCCGGCATGGCCGCGGTCACCGACGTCGCCGGACCACACCGCCAACGCCTGGCCGCCCTCCTGGCCTCCACCGCCATGGTCTTCGGCGCCGGCCTGGGCCCCTTCCTCGCCGGCCTGCTCTCCGAAACCCTCCCCGCACCCACCACCACGGTCTTCGTCGTCGAAGCCGTCCTACTGACAACCGCGCTGCTCGCCACCCTGCGCATGCCGGTGCCACGCCCGACCACCACCACCGGCGCCTGGATCCGCGTACCCCGGGTGCCCCGCGGCGCGGGCCTCCGCCTCGCGCTGGGCATCGCCGTGTTCGCCCCCGGCATCACGGCCACGTCCTTCGTGGTCTCCCTCGGCCCGTCCGTGCTGGCCACCCTGCTCAACACCCCCAGCAGGACCGTCGCGGGAACCCTCGCCTTCGCGATGTTCGCCACCGCCACCGCCGTGCAGTTCACGGTCCGCGCCCTGCCCCGCACCACGATCCTGCTCGCCGGGGCCACGAGCACCGCGCTCGGCATGGCCGCGCTCGTCACCGCCGTGCACACCCAGGCGGTCGCCCCCCTGGTCACCTCGGCCCTCCTGGCCGGAGCCGGCCAGGGCATGGGCCAGCTCGGCGGCCTGTCCCTGCTCAACTCCTCGGTCCCACCCCGCCGCCTCGCCGAGGCCAACGCGGCCTTCAACGTCGGCGGCTACCTGCCCGCCGGCGCCCTGCCCGTCGCGGCCGGCTACCTCAGCGACGCGGTGGGCCTCACCACCGGGGCCACCCTCTTCGGCTCGGCCCTGCTGGCCCTCGCGGTTCTCGGCGGCGCCGTGGTCCTCGCCGCCCGCCCCCGCCTGACGACATCCGCCTGACCCCCACACCAGCACGCGCGGGGTGGCTCCCGACCGCGGAGTCACCCCGCGCGTTCGGTCGCCCTACCCCCGCGTCAAGCCATCCCGTCGGGACGACCTCGATCACCCAGCCCCTACCGCCGGCGACCAAGCCCCGCAAGCAGGGTTGCGTGGGATGTGGGGCCGTGCCCGCGGAGGACCCGTGCCCCTCCTGCGGTGCGCGGAACCAGACTCACCGTCATGAGGCCGCGACGCAACGTCATCACGACCTGGGAGGCTCGCGTCTCGCGTCGGGGTCGTCCAGAGCCTCACCAGATGTGACCGCGCCACGGCCGAGGAGGTCGCACACCAACTGGCGGCCGACATGCTCTCCGCCACGGCGTGCGACCTGCGAAACCAGACCTGGCCAGTGGGCACCGGTCCCGCAAGGGTCGCCGACTGGCTGGCTGGTCTCGCCCACGAACTGCGGTTCAGTCCGGTCCTGCCGGCCGGCCAGCCCCTGCCGCCCTTGGACTGAGAACGTCGAGCCACTCCGACCAGCCCAGGGCTGATTGATCACCCATCACGGCCTGTTCTCGGGGTTCTTTGCTCCTCTGTCCTTGCTGCTTTTGGGTCTTCTTGGCTCTTTGGAGGTCATCAAATTTAGTTGACACTGAAACGATAGTTACAGAAGCGCGGACTGCTTGTTGGAGGGCGGGGCAACGGGGTGGGGAGGTTGACGACGGATGAGCCGCGCACGAACACTGCCGCCGTCAAGGCGACTTCCCGGGGGGCACGTGCGCACCGACCGCTACCGCAACCTGCACCACCTCACCCGGCTGGACCCGGAGCGCGACCACCACGCGATCTACCGCACGACGATGCTGGTCGAGTTCCCCTGGCTGGCCCACCTCGGGCTCAACCTGGCCTTCTACCGGACCTACGGCATCCCCCGCATCGCACGGGTCCTCGCCTCAACCGGCCAGATCACCCACCACACCCGCGACCGGGCCCAGGCCACCGGCGCCGTGATGTTCACGCTCATCGAGCACGGCTTCGACCACCCCAGCGGACGGGCCGCCCTGCGCCGCCTCAACCTCGCCCACCGGGGCCTGCGCGCCACCCACGACGACTACCTCTACGTTCTCGGCGCCACCCTGTTCGTCCCGTTGCGCTGGATCGCCCGCTACGGGTGGCGTCCCCTCACCGACGTCGAGACGCGCGCCGCCCACCACTTCCACGTCCGACTGGGTCGTCTCATGGGCCTGAAGGGCATCCCCGACTCCGTCGAGGCGTTCCAGCGCTGGTTCGACGACTACGAGACGGCGCACGTCGCGTTCACGCCCGAAGCCCAGGAGTTGATGCGCGCCTCGCAACGACTCCTGGAAGACCGGGTCCCGCGCGCGCTGCGTCCCGTGATGCGTCGCGTCGGCCCCGCGCTGCTGGATCCGCCGCTGCGTCAGGCCGTCGGTGTCGGTTCCGTCGCCCGCGCCACGGAGCTGGCCGTGCACGCGGCCCTGCGCGCCACCGCCCTCCTCCAACGCACTCGCCCACCGCGCACCCGATCGGTCTATGCCGGAGGCCACGGCCTCCCGCCCGTCGCCCCGACCTCCACGCCCGACGACTGACGCCCGGCCGAGTGCGCGCCGGGGAGGAGTCGGCGGGGCGTCGCTCGGGTACACCGACCCGTGGGGCGGCAGTCCCTCCGGCGTCGACGGCCGGTCGACGCGGGCGAACCGACCGGAGGAGCGCGGCATGACCGAGGGACGGGCAGGCACCAGCGGCATCAGGGTCGTGGTCGTCGGCGCCACGGGGAACGTCGGAACGAGCGTCGTCGCCGCGTTGAGCCAGGACCCGGCCGTGGGGTCCGTCCTCGGTCTGGCGCGGCGCCTGCCCGACTGGCGGGCCCCCAAGATCGAGTGGGCGCGGGCAGACATCACCAAGGACGACCTGCTCACCCTGTTCCGGGGAGCCGACGTGGTCATCCACCTGGCGTGGCTGTTCCAGCCCACCCACGACCCGGTGACCACCTGGCGGGTCAACGTCCACGGCAGCATCCGGGTGTTCGAGGCCGCCGCGTGGGCGCAGGTGCCGGCGCTGGTCCACGCCTCCTCCGTGGGCGCCTACTCCCCCGGCCCCAAGGACCAGCCGGTCGACGAGACCTGGCCGACCCACGGCTGGCCCACCGCCGGCTACACGCGGGAGAAGGCCTACCTGGAACGGGTGCTGGACACCTTCGAGTCGGCGCATCCCGACACCCGGGTGGTCCGCCTGCGCCCGGGGTTCATCTTCAAGCGCGAGTCCGCCAGCGAACAGCGCCGCCTGTTCGCCGGCCCGCTGCTGCCCAACCGGCTGGTGCGCAGCTCCACCGTGCCGATCGTCCCCAACCTGCCCGGGCTGCGGTTCCAGGCCATGCACACCGCCGACGTCGCCGAGGCCTACCGGCTGGCCGCGCTGCGCCCGGTGCGCGGGGCGTTCAACCTCGCCGCCGAGCCGGTGGTCGACCCCGAGCTGCTGGCCGACATCCTCCACGCCCGCCCGGTCCGGGTGCCCACGCCCGTGCTGCGCGCGGCCGTGGCCGCCGCCTGGCACCTGCACCTGCTGCCCGCCTCGCCCCAGCTTCTCGACGCGGTGCTGCGCCTGCCGATCATGGACACCACGCGGGCCCGCACCGAGTTGGGCTGGTCGCCCCAGCACAGCGCGCGGGAGGCCATCGAGGAGTTCCTGCACGGCCTCCAAGAGAAGGCCGGCCTGCCCACGCCGCCGCTGCTGCCGGACGCGCGGGGCGGCCGGGTGCGGGAGCTGGTCACCGGCGTGGGCAAACGCCCCTGACACCCCGCGCGCCGCGTCCCCGCAGGTCCGGGTGCGGGGGTGGCCGCACCCCCCTGGGCGGAGCCACTGTCGAACACGAAGTGTGGTGCCTCTCCCCCGTACTTCGGGTGATCATGTTCGGCTAGATTGGTGACATGCGTTGACGACTACCCCTCGGACGGGCACCGCCGGTGAGTTCCTTCGTTCACGTTCGGTTCACCATCCACGAAGGAGACTCACCCCTTGACCACGTCGCCCCTCATCGCCGTGCCCGACGCGTTCGCCGCCGCCTACGGCGCGAACGGCGCCGCCGAGCGCGCCTGGGTCGCGGAGCTGCCCCGCCTCGGCGGGCACTTCCTGGAGCGCTGGGCGCTGCGGCCCGACGGTGCAGCGGCGCACGGCATGGCCTCACTCGTCCTGCCCGTGCTCCGCGCCGACGGCACCCCCGCCGTCCTGAAACTCCAGCAGCTCCGGGAGGAGACCGCCCACGCCGCCACCGGCCTTCGGGCCTGGAGCGGCGACGGCATCGTGCGCCTGCTGGAGTACGACGAGGACAGCGGCACCCAGTTGCTGGAACGGCTCGACGCCACCCGGACCCTGTCCTCGGTGGCCGACGACCACGAGGCCATGACGATCCTGGCCGACCTGATGGCGCGCCTGACCGCGGTGCGGGCTCCCGAGGGCGTGCGGCGGCTGTCCGACATCGCCACCGCCATGCTCGACCAGACCCCGGCCGTGCCGCCGCTGCGCGACCCCGCCGAGCAGCGGCTGGTGCGCACCTGCGCGGCGGCGGTGGCCGAGCTGGTCGCCGAGCCCGGTGACCGCCTGCTGCACTGGGACCTGCACTACGACAACGTCCTCGCCGGGCAGCGGCAGCCCTGGTTGGCCATCGACCCCGAGCCGCTGGCCGGCGACCCCGGGTTCGAGTTGCTGCCCGCGATGGACAACCGGTGGGACGAGGTGGTGGCCTCCGGCGACGTCGAACGCGCCGTGCTGCGCCGCTTCGACGTGCTGACCGAGGCGCTGGACCTGGACCGGCGGCGCGCGACCGGCTGGACCCTCGGCCGCGTCCTCCAGAACGCGCTGTGGGACATCGAGGACGGCAGGACCGCGCTGGAACCAGCCCAGGTCGCCATCGCCACCACCCTGCTGCGCCACCGCTGAACCACCACGTGAAGGCCTGGGTGACCAGACACCCGCGATGACTGATGACCCGGGGGCGGCGGCGCGTGCCGTCGTCGCCCCCGCGTCACGGGCGGGGCAGGGCGTGGAGCGCGGCCTCAGGCGCGTGGTGGCCACGCCGGCTCCCCCGGTAGGCGAACAACCGCAGGCGGCGCAGCCACCGCGGCCACAGCGGCATCTCCGGCGGGCAGTTCACGACCGGGTCGAAGCACACCTCGTCGACGTGCGCGCCCACCAGCACGGTGTGCAGGGTCAGGTCCGCGACCTTCCCGCCGGACCGCCCCGCGCCCACCACATGCAGGGTGAACCGCGCGGGCCGCTCCCCCACCCGGCGCGCCACCCAGTCCAGTGACGCGGGTGCGTCCGGGTCCAGATCCCGGGGCACGGCGACCAACCACACCCGCCGCCCCCGCAAGCGGTAGGGCACGATGCTGCCGAAACTGGCGCGCCCCCAGTGCCGGGCCAGCACGGGCAGCAGCCACGTGAACCGGGCGCCGCCCGTGCTGGACAGCGTCAGATCCCACGGGCGGTCCACACCGGACCACGGCGGAACGCGCACCGCCAGCCCCAGCACGTCGGCCCTGCCCCCACCGGTGCCGACCCCCTTGGACAGTCGGGCGACCACCGGCCGCGTCCCGGCGGGAACCGGCAGACGGGCCTGCGCCGCGACGGTCAGCTCCCCGCCGACGAACACACCTCGGGGATGAAGCGCCCGCGCGCCCCGCAGACGCGCCAGCACCTCGAACAGGCCCGTGACCAACCGGGACGGTCGAAGGACGCGTCCACCCGCGCCCTTCGCGCTGCCCGAGAACAACGACCTGATCCTCACCGACATCGGAGTTCCCCGACGGCACGGCAGGTAACCGTCCTCTATGGAGGAACAAGGCCCGCCCACCGCCCGGGACCCTTCAGGGTTCCGTCAAAGATCGACGACAACCCGCTCTCTCGCGATAGGACTTGTCGTCCGGGCCGACCGTCGACCCGGAGCACCTCCTGTCATCACCAGAAAGGAACAGATCATGGCGAGAAAACCCGTGAACCTGCTGGCCAGAGCGGCCGGGACCACCGCGGGCGCGCTCCTGCTCCTGGCCTCGGCCGCCGCCCCGGCGCTGGCCGAGGCGGCGCCCGCCGCCCCGAGCGCGGCCCCGTCGGTCTGTTACCGCGCGCACGTGGAGAGCATCGGCTGGCAGGGCTGGACCTGCGACGGCAACCTGGCCGGCACCACCGGCCGGTCCCTGCGGCTGGAGGCGCTGGAGATCCGGGCGTCCGGCGTGGGCCGCCTGTGCGCCCAGGCCCACGTGGAGAAGATGGGCTGGCAGGCCACCCGCTGCGCCAACGACGGCGACACCCTCTCCGTCGGGACCACCGGCCAGTACCTCCGAATGGAGGGCCTCGTCCTCGGCGTGAGCACCGGCAACGTCTGCGCCAACGCCCACATGGCGCACACCGGCTGGCAGGGCCTGCGGTGCGGCGGTTCGGTGTTCGTCGGCGAGACCGGCCAGCACGCCCGCATCGAGGGGATCACCATCAACGTCGGGTGAGCGAGTCCTGAGTGGGTTCCTCCGTCCTGCCCCCGGAGGCACCCACTGACGACTCGACGCGACTCGACGCGCACCGCCCCGCCTCCGAAAGACGACCGGCGCGCAAATTGGCGATCATGACGCGCCCCTTCGTCGCACGTGAGGAAGACAGCCCGTGACGCCCGCTGCCCTGCCCGACCCGACCGTGACCCACCCGATGCCCGAACAGACCCGGGTCGCGCTGCTCAAACCGGTGGTCACGTCCCCGCTGATCGAGGTCGGCGAGTTCACCTACTACGACGACCCTGACGACCCCACCGCGTTCCAGACTCGCAACGTCCTGTACCACTACGGGCCGGAGAAGCTGGTCATCGGGAAGTTCTGCGCCCTGGCCACCGGGGTGCGGTTCATCATGGGCGGCGCCAACCACCGCATGGACGGCCCCTCCACGTTCCCCTTCCCCATCATGGGCGGCGCCTGGGCCGAGCACGTCGACCTCATCACCGACCTGCCCCGCCGGGGCGACACGGTCGTCGGCAACGACGTCTGGATCGGCTACCAGGCCCTCGTGATGCCCGGCGTCCGGATCGGACACGGCGCGATCATCGCGTCGGGTTCGGTCGTCGTCGACGACGTGCCCGACTACGGCGTCGTCGGCGGCAACCCCGCCCGGCTCCTCCGCCGCCGGTACTCCGACGAGGACGTCGAGCGCCTGCTGGAGCTGGCCTGGTGGGACTGGCCCCCGCCCCACATCACCGACCACGTCCGCACGATCATGTCCGGCAGCGTCGACGCCCTCGCGGCGGTGGCCCCGCCCCGGCCGTAGCCGCCGACCTCACCTCGGGTCGGGGCCCCGCACCTCGTGCGCGGCCCCGACCACGAGCCCCCCTGCCGACAACAACAACCCCACATCCAGCGCGGCCACCAGCAGCACCGCCCGGAACGCCGCCCGCGACCGCTCCCGACGGTGCAACACCAGCCCGACACCCAGGACCACCCCGGTCACGGGCAACGCCGCCAACCGAACACCGCCCGCACCCCCACCCGGCCCCACCACGAGCAGCACGGTGGCGACCACCACCAACACCACGGCCACCAGCAGGCTGACCCGGGCACCCAGCCGGTGCGGAAGACCCCGCACCCCCACCACCCGGTCATCAGCCAGGTCAGGCAGCACGTTGACGAAATGCGCGGCGCACCCCAGCGCCGCCGCCGCGCACACCAGCCACGGCGGCGGCACGGGAGCCCCGGGCAGACCCAACGTCACGAACACGGGAAGCAACCCGAACGAGACCGCGTAGGTGGCCGCCGACACCGGCGTCGCCTTCAACCCGAGGTCATACGCCCACGCCGAGGCCAACGCGACCAGGTGAACCAGCGCGGCGCCGGCGCCCGACACCCACGACAAACCCACCGCCACCAGCGCGGAGACCCCCACCGCCCACCACACCAGCGCCGGCGCCACCCGCCCGCTCGCCACCGGCTTGCCCCGCCGCCCCACCAAGGCGTCGCGACGCGCGTCCACCAGGTCGTTGAGCCACCCCACGGACAACTGACCAGCCAACACGGCCACAGCGACCACCGCCACCTGCCCCGAGGGACGACCAGTGGCGGCAGCCAACCCCGCGGTGACCACGGTGACCGTCGCGGACGGCAACGGATGACCAGCGCGCACCAACGCCACCCCGGTCAGGAGGAGATGCCGCACACCGGCAAGCGTGCCAGCCTGAGCCCATGTGCCGCCGAACGGCGACCACGGCGCGCCCCGCCCCACCACGCAACGACCCGCTGCTCTACGAGCGGCTCGCCGACCAGTGGTGGCGACCCCGCGGAGCCTTCGCGATGCTGCACTGGCTCGCCGCCGCCCGCGCCCACCTCATCCCCCGCGCCACCCGACCGGGCGCCGTGCTGGTCGACCTCGGATGCGGAGCCGGCCTACTCGCACCCCACCTCGCCGACAAGGGCTACCGGCACATCGGCGTCGACCAGTCGCCCACCGCGCTCCGACAGGCCCGCGCCCACGGCGTCACCGCCGTCCAGGCCGACGTCCTCACCACACCCCTGACCGACCGCTGCGCCGACGTCGTCGTCGCCGGCGAGATCCTCGAACACCTGCCCGACCTGCCCCGCGCCGTCGCCGAGGCCTGCCGCCTGCTCCACCCCGGCGGCCTGCTCGTGCTCGACACCCTCGCCGACACCGCCCTGTGCCGGTGGCTGGCCATCGAGATCGCCGAACGACTCCCCGGCCTCGCACCGCGCGGCGTCCACGACCCCGCCCTGCTCGTCAACCGGCGACGCCTCCTCGACGAATGCGCCCGCCACGGCGTCCACCTGGAAATCCGGGGCATCCGCCCCGCCCTCACCGACCTGCTCGCCTGGACCGCCCGGCGACGCTCCTCGGTCCGCATGGTGCCCACCCCCACCACCGCGGTGCTGTTCCAGGGGCGCGGACGCAGGGAGGAGTGACAACCCGTGACCACCACCGCCACACCCCTCCACCCACCCACCGACCCCGCCACGGCCCTGGCCCGCGCCCGCGTCCTGGTCCCCCACCTGGCCGCCCGCGCGCAACAACACGACGCCACCGGCGAGTTCCCCCACGCCGACCTCGCCGACCTGCGCGCCCACGGCCTACTCGGCCTCATGACCCCCACCCGACTCGGCGGATGCGGCGCCACCTTCGCCGACTACGCCGACGTGGCCCTCGAACTCGGCACCGGAGCCGGCGCCACCGCCCTGATCTTCAACATGCACGCCTCCGTCACCGGCGCGCTCGCCCACACCCCCGACGACCTCCTCCGCCAACTCGACGTCCCCGACCACTTCCTCACCACCCGCGACCGGCTGCTGGCCCACGCCGCGCGAGGCGCGCTCTACGCCGTCGCGATGAGCGAACGCGGCACCGGCGCGCGACTGTCCCGCGTCACCACCACCTACCGCCCCCAC
Organism: Streptoalloteichus tenebrarius; assembly: GCF_024171885.1. Classification (GTDB taxonomy): domain Bacteria; phylum Actinomycetota; class Actinomycetes; order Mycobacteriales; family Pseudonocardiaceae; genus Streptoalloteichus; species Streptoalloteichus tenebrarius. Next base: position 51,542 of record NZ_JAMTCP010000003.1, read on the forward strand.
GACGGCGGATACCACATCCGGGGAAGCAAGACCTTCGTGTCCGCGGCCGGGCACGCCCACGCCTACCTCGTCGCCGCCCGGGACGCCACCAGCACCGAACCCAAGATCTCCTACTTCCTCGTCCCCCACGACGCCGGCGTCCGGGTGGAACCCACCTGGGACTCCCTCGGCATGCGCGCCACGTGCAGCCACGACCTGCACCTGGACGCCCACGTCGCACCCGACGCCCTGCTCGGCGGCATCGAGGGACTGGCCCTCCCCCTCGCCCAGGTCATGCCCCAGTGGCTGGTCGCCTCCTACGCGGCCGTCTACGTCGGCGTCGCCCGCGCCGCCCTGCACGCCGCCCGCGACCACCTCCACGCCCGCGCACTCCACACACTCCCCGCGGTACGCGCCCGCATCGGCCGCGCCGACGCGGCCATCGCCGCCGCCCGCCTCGCCGTCACCGAAGCCGCCCGACGCGTCACCCACCACCCCGGAGAACCCGACACCAACCGCTGGATCTGGCGCGCCAAACTGCTCGCCGGCGACACCGCCCACACCGTCGCCTCATCCCTGCTGGAAGCCGCCGGCGCCAGCGCCACCCGACGCGGCCACCCCCTGGAACGCCTCTACCGCGACGCCCGCTGCGGAGCCCTCCAACCAGCCACCTCCGACGTCTGCGCCGACTGGCTCGGCGTCGCCACCCTCGGCGGGAACCCCGAACAGGACACCGAGGTGGCACGGTGGTGACCCCGACCGTCGCCGGCTGGGGAGTGGCGCTGCCCGGCGCCATCACCCAGGACGCCCTGTGGGAGGGCTTCTTCCACCACCACTTCCTGCCCCGCGAGGTGGCGCGCCGCATCTTCGCCGCCTCCGGCGTGCGACGCCGGCACGCCGTCGCCAACCCCCTGGCCGAGGACCTCTCCCGCTGGTCCACCAGCCGACGCATGCGCCGCTTCGCCGAGGAGGCCCACCCCCTCGGGCACCGCGCCGTCACCCTGGCCATGACCGACGCCGGCACCGGAGCCGACGAGATCGGCCTGCTCGCCGTGGCCTCGTGCACCGGCTACGGCACACCAGGACTGGACATCCGACTGGCCGCGTCACTGGACCTGCCGCCCGACACACAACGAGTCCTCATCGGACACATGGGCTGCTACGCCGCGCTGCCCGCGCTGAGAAGCGTCGCGGACTACGTCGCCACCCACCGCCGCCCCGCCGTGCTGCTGTGCGTCGAACTCACCTCGCTGCACCTCCAGGGACCCACCACCGACCGACAACAGATGGTGTCCCACGCCCTGTTCGGCGACGCGGCCACCGCTCTCGTCGTCCGCCCGGCGACCCCGGCCCGACCAACCACCGGCAGGGAACTGGAGCTGCTGGACGTCGCCGCCCACACCGACGTCACCGCCAGCGACCACATGACGTGGGAGATCACCGACCTCGGGTTCCGCATGGGACTGTCCCCCCGGGTCCCCGACCTCCTCGCCAAGCACCTGCGCCCCACGGTGGAACGCCTGCTCGCCGGCCACGGGCTCGACGTCCCCGACGTCAGGGCGTGGGCGGTGCACCCTGGCGGCCCGCGCATCCTCAGCCTGGTCGAGGACGAGCTGTCCCTGCCCCCGCACGCCCTGAGCGCCTCGCGGTCCGTCCTGGCCGAACGAGGGAACTGCTCCTCGACGACCGTGCTGCTCGTCCTCGACGAGGTTCTCCGCACCCGCCGGCTCGGCCAGGGCGACACCGCGGTCGCCCTGGCCTTCGGCCCCGGCCTGTCCCTGTACGCCGCGCTCCTCCGCTCCCCCGGCCCGCACCAGGACCGCGCACGGCAGTGAACCTGGACGATCGCCTCCCCGCGCTCACATGAGAAGCAGAAGACGGGACACGAAGTCCTCCAGCGTCAGGAGGGCACTCCCACAGGAAGCCGGCCGACGTCGGCGTGACGGCCGGGGCGAAGGTTCGCGTGCCGCTGACCAGGGCCGGGACCACTCGGCGCGGCCAACAGGTCGGCGGCCAGCCCCGTGGCAAGAGCGAACGCCGCCTTGTGCAGCAGATCCACCACCAGTTCCCGCCGGGGCCACGTCGGGGGCGGCGCGCCGACACCGGTGGCGTTCTCCAGGATCTGATCGTTGGTCAACCGCACCACGGCGAACATCGCGGATGTCTGCGGCCCGCGCAGACCCGAGTGCGCCATGACCGACCGCGGGACCCCAATCAGCGCGCCCTGACCGAAGTGCATGGCCACCTGCCCGGGACGGAAGAATCCAGTCGTCCCGTGACCCACTGCTCCAGCTTCTCCCCCAACGTCATCACGGCTGCACCCGCCAGTCCGGACATCAAGCCCTGCCACAGAACGCGTTTCACCGTGCTCGTCGGACACCCGGCGGCGCCCGGATCTCACCACCACCATCGTCAACCCCGACCCCCTCGGTCCACTGTGGACTGAAAGGACCGCCGGCCAGGACGCCCAGGAACAGGCTGCCGTGGTCAACCGCTCTGCTCCTGGCTGTCTTTTCGTTGCTGCGTTGCTCTGTCCGCACTCGGGTGTCGCTTGAGTGGTTCATTTTAGTCAGCACTGAAACCATCGCGGTCAAAGCGATAAAAGCCCCCCCGGTGGAACCCACGACAGAGCCACGCACAGGAAGTCACCCGGACACGCGCCTGTTCCCATCAGGAACACACCTGGCTCCGACGTTTCCACGGAGGCCACGAGCCACGGACCGAAGGCGTGAGACGATTGCGGCAGAGGTGGTCATGCCGCTCTCCCCCGACACCTCTCACTCCGCAGAGACAGGGCACGCGACCGGCTGCGTCACGGGCGGGCTGACCGAGGAGGTGGCCGGGGAGATCGTCGACGCGACCGTCGCCCTGGCCGAGGACTGCTCGCCGAGGCAGCGCAGCGCCTGGCGGGGCGACACGTTGGACGCCTCCCTCGGCTACGTCAGGGGCGTCGCGGTGGCCAGGACGCCCGAGCTGCTGGGGCCGGCCGTGGTCGCCGTGGCCCCGCCCCCCGAGGTGACGCGGTGGAGCCTGTTCTCGCTGCCGATGCGGCTGGACCCCGAGCACGCGGAGGGGCTCTCCCGTGACCTGCTCGTCCGCGCCCTGTCGGCGGAGGGCATGTCGGCCCACGAAGGCCATCTCGACCCCGTCTACCGCCGCCCGTTGTTCCGGGTCAACCCGATCGACCACCGCAACGACGGCTGCCCCGCCGCCGAACACGCGGCCGACGCGGCTGGCTTCGTCATCTCCCACCGCATGTTCCTCGGCCCCGAGTCCTGGATGCGCCGCCTCGCGGAGCTGATCAACGAGATCGTGGCCTCCGGCCGCTGCCACGTCACGGCGTGACCGGCCCCGCCCAGCGGCGCGGCCCGGCGGGCGTCCGGTGCTGTCCCATGCTCTTCTGGGCGGCGGCGCGAAGCTGCCGCTCGCCCAGCCTGAAGATCTTCCACGTGGGATTTGAGGTTCACGGAGCCGTAGAGGACCGTGCAGCCGCACCTCTGGTCGGATAGCTGCGCTTTCGGTGCTTCCTCGGCGTCTTCGGTCGCGGCTGCGGTGCCTCCTCGTCTTCCCCGGGTCCTGAAAGCGGAACGCGGGGACCGACCGAGCGGCAAGATCGTATTCGAGGAAGGCGCGTTCCGGACCGCTCAGGGCGGTCGGCTTCGCCGTATCGCGCGAATCCTCCTCGGGTACGGGACGAATCCCCCCGGGGAGGGACCTCCCCAGCGGAGTCGGCGAGCAGGCTGGGCCTCACACGCGGACGAGAGGGTCCGCACCGACCAGTGGCGCTGCCGCCGCCCCAGGACGACGACACATCGGGCTCTTCTCCAGATCGTGTCCGACTCGCGCGGCGCCGTGAGACAGCGAAGAGGTCCGCCGGACAGGAAAGGAGTTCCCGTGTCGCCGACCACGCCGGAGTTCGGGCCGGAAATCGACGGCTACGCCCCGTACGAGCCGCAGCGGGACTGCGACCCGAGAGCCAAACCGGGAGTGGAGGAGTTTCGCGACCTCGTGCTCGCGACCTATCGGGGAACCAGCAACATGGGGATCGTCCGCGCCTGCGGCGTGGGCGGGAGGAGCGAGCACAAGGAAGGGCGCGCCTGGGACTGGGGCGTGAACGCCAACGGCCAGGCGCACATCGCCAACGACCTGCTCGACTGGCTGCTCTCCACCGACAGGCACGGCAACGAGCACGCCCTCGCCCGCCGGTGGGGAATCATGTACATCATCTGGAACGGTCGGATCTGGTCGGCGAACCAGGCGCGCGAGGGATGGAAGCGCTACACCGGCCCGTCCCCGCACACCGACCACGTGCACTTCAGCTTCTCCTGGGCCGGCGCCCGCAAGGAGACGACCTGGTGGAAACCGAAACCGAGGGATGACATGGCAGACGTGCCTCAGTGGCAGTGGGACAGGGTGTTCAACCGCGTGCTGCGGATGTCCGCGGGCGTCGAGGGGGAGAACTTCAACGGCGAGCAGTTCAACCACGAGCAGCGCCAGATCGACGACATCGTCGCCCGACTGGACCGGATCTTGTCCCGCCTGGAGTGAGGGAAGCGGATGGTCACGAAGGAAGCGGCGATCATCCGCGGCGGGATTCTGCCTGAGGTGGCGGGAATCGCCGTCGCCGAGGCGGAGCGGGCACGGCTGTCGCTGGCCGTCGGATGTGTGATGTTGATGAAGGAGTCCGGTGGCGGACGCAACGTCTACGGGCACGACAAGGTCAGGTGCGGCCCGGTGGGCGGACCGGTCACGGAGGAGAACTACCGCGACTACCTGCGGAACCGGTCGCGCTGCGGCGCGCAGGGCGTCGGACCCGCGCAACTGACCTATCCCGGGATCCAGGACCGGGCGGACCAGCTCGGCGGGTGTTGGCGACCCGAGATCAACATCCGGGTGGGTTTCGAGATCCTCGCCGACTACGTCAGGACCAGCGGCGTTCGCGACGCGTTCAGCCGGTACAACACAGGAAAACCGGGGGACACCCCCTACGCCCGAGACGCGATGAGCAAGCTGCCGCGTTGGGAGCAGATCGTCGCCGAAGCAGACGAGACGAGGGATGACATGGCCGAGGTGCCCCAGTGGCAGTGGGACAGGGTGTTCAACCGCGTGCTGCGGATGTCCGCGGGCGTCGAGGGGGAGAACTTCAACGGCGAGCAGTTCAACCACGAGCAGAACCGCATCAACGACATCATCGGCCGGCTCCAGAAGATCGAGGAGATCCTGGCCAACAAGAACCTCGCGAACATCCCGCAGTGGCAGTGGGACCGCCTGCTCAACCGCGTGCTGCGCATGTCGGCCGGTGTTGAGGGCGAGAACTTCAACGGCGAACAGTTCAACCACGAGCAGAACCGCATCAACGACATCGTCGCCCGGCTGGAGAAGATCGAGGCGAAGCTGGCCGCGCAGAACCCGGCGAGCTGAGGACGACCGCCCGAAACAACCAGGAACGAGGTGGGCACCGGAAGACCCCGGTGCCCACCTCGCCGCTCGTCACGCCACCAGTGAGGCCCCCGAGTACCTCGTGTCGGCCAGCAGCGGGGCTGGCGGACATCAGAGGAGAACCCTGTGAGACGAGTGGCCGGTGCGGTTCAGAGCAGTGGACACGCTCGCCACGGAAATGTTTGCCGAGAGAAGCAGAAACCACGTTCGAATGTCCTGTGTGGAGGATTCAGGGCACTCGGGGATCTCGGCGGCGTGAAGGAAGAGGAGCGGAGAAGCCGACTCCGACGCCACCAACCCACGTTGAACAGGCGTGCGAACGACCGAAAGTGGCCGAGGTTGTGTTCGCGACAACGCTCATGGTCTGGGTAGGAAGCCCGAGCGCGGCCGAACGCGCCGTCTTCGGCACATCGCCTCTCCCCCGCCGAACTCGCCCCGGCGGCGATGGAGGCCGTTCAGGTGGCGATCGCCCAGCGGATGGAGGCCTGGTCGAGATCGTTAGCCGATGATGGTTGGCGGGAGCGCGCGGAACGACTTGAGAGCGAGCAAGGCCTCTCGGCAGGCGACGACGAGGTTCCGCCGGCGTTCCGCACACCTGTCGCGACCCGCTCACCTCGCCCGCTGAGCGAAGTCACCGAGGACGTTCTGCGGCTGTACGACAACTGGGACACCTTCGCTGCGCCACCGACGCCGGACACCGTGCTCGGCACGGATCGGACGGGCAAGCTGATCATGACGCTGTCCTCGACCGGGATGACGTCATGCGCAGTGGACGAGCGGTGGGTCGCCGACCAGACCAGCGCGAGACTGGTGAACGCGTTCAGCGAGGCACTCGCCACGGCCAGGGACGAACTGGCGAGGAGTACAGCGGCCCCGGAACCCGCCGGAACCCTCGACACGCTGTTCGGCGAGGCGATGGCTCTTCCGCGTGACCAGCACGGACTCGTCGACCGAGGGGATGAACGGGGATGACGCCTACCGCTGACCAGGTGAAGGCTCGACCAACCTCCTCCGGGACGAGGCGAGGATCTGGGACGAGGAAGCGGCCCAGATGGCGAGGATTCCGTCGATGGTGGACGTCCTGCGGCTCAGCCGCGTCGAGGCGGGCCCGTTCCAGGTCATCTTCGACGCCTACGGACAGGTGCTCGACCAGGTCTCCGCCAGGTCGAGTGAGGCGGCCACGGCCATGGCCGAGTTCGCCAACACCCTCCGGTCGGTGGCGAACACCTATGACGAGGAAGAGGCGGCCGGCGTGCACCGAATGAGCAACATCTACTAGCGGACGACGGACGAGGGGGTGTTGGGGGGTCATGGGCTTCAGCGAGGCGCAGTTCACCGCGACCATCAACAGGATCAACAGTGGGATGGAGGATCTGGGGCACAAGATCGGAGAGGTGCCGAGGGCCGCGAACGAGGCGGTCGACCGCTGGTACCTCCCGGGATTCGTCAACCCATCGCGGTGATCGTGGTGAAGTTCGTCGGGGCGATGGCCACCGCGATCGCGGCGTTCGGCTCCGCGGTGTTCTCCTGGGCGGGCGCCGCTCTGGTGGTCGAGGAGGCCGGGGTCACCAGCGGACTGGTCTGGGCCTCCGTGGGGGCGCTGACCGCCACGCTGGGAACCCAGGCCCAACAGTTGATCGGTCTCCACGGCGAGACCATCGACACCAGTGCCTTCCCCGGCGGGAGGTGGCCGAACCCCGCGACAGGCTCCTACGACGACGGGTCGGTCAAGGACGGCGACGCCAAGTGGTCGCTGAACAGATAGGAGGAGCGCGCCACCGTTCGGTGGGGGCAGGATGCCGCCGAGTGGCGGTGTCGCGGCGGTGCGGGGCGGCCGGCGAGGAGTAGGAGGACCCGTTGGTCAGTCCGCGGCAAGGTGGCCGAGTGGGCCGGTTCGTGGAGGAAACCCCTCTCCACCCTTGACTGGTTCAGACCAAACGGGGTGTCCTGCGACATGGACCGTGTCCCCCTGCGACACGGCGCCGCCAGAGACAAGGAGTGGTCGAGTGTTGAGAAAGCGCCTCCTCGCAGCGTTAGCCGCCCTGGCCACCGCGTTCGTGCTCGCCGTCGGTGCCCCCTCGGTGTCCTCGGCCGCCGAGACGCCCGAGGCCGCTGCGGCGTGCACCGCGCCCAACTGGGTCGCCGGCCAGTGGTACGAGTCCGGGGCGATCGTGCGGTACACCAACGGCCTGTACTACCGCGCCAAGCACGCCAACCCGGGCTACGACCCGACGATCAGCACCTGGTACTGGGAGCCGTACCGCTGCGACGGCGGCGGGGGCAACACGTCCTTCGTGGTCAGCCAGGCCCAGTTCAACCAGATGTTCCCGAGCCGGAACGCCTTCTACACCTACCAGGGCCTGACGGCGGCGACGAGCGCCTACCCGGGTTTCGCCAGGACCGGTGACGACGCCACGAGGAAGCGGGAGGCGGCGGCGTTCCTGGCCAACGTCAACCACGAGACCGGCGGTCTGGTCCACATCGTGGAGCAGAACACGGGCAACTACCCGCACTACTGCGACCGGAACCAGCCCTACGGCTGCCCCGCCGGACAGGCCGCGTACTACGGTCGTGGCCCGATCCAGTTGAGCTGGAACTTCAACTACAAGGCCGCCGGTGACGCCCTCGGCATCGACCTGCTGAACAACCCGTGGCTGGTGGAGCGGGACGCGGCGGTGTCCTGGAAGACCGCGCTCTGGTACTGGAACACCCAGCGCGGCCCTGGCCGCATGACCCCGCACGACGCGATGGTCAACGGCAACGGGTTCGGTGAGACGATCCGGAGCATCAACGGCGCGCTGGAGTGCGACGGGCGCAACCCCGCCCAGGTGGAGAGCCGGGTCAACGCCTACCGGAACTTCGCCCGCATCCTCGGGGTCGACCCGGGCGGCAACCTCTACTGCTGACCGACAAGCCCGGTAGCAGGGCGTGCCTGGCCTCGCCCGGCGGGCGGACGGTCGACGCAACCGAGCGTCCGACAGATCGCCGGGCGAGGCCCAGGGCTGCCGCCAGCACCGGCAAAGGCGCCAGCACCGGCAAAGGTGGACTCGTCACCGAGGCCGGTCGCTCCACGGAACGACACCGGCGACACAGCGACACAATCGTCCACAGTGGCCGCAATCATGGCACCACCGACAGATCATTCACCACGCCGCGTCATCAACTGGGCTCGTGTCCTGACTCCCAGTTTGTGGAGAACCCGGGCCACGTGCTGCTCGACCGTGCGGGGCGACAGGAACAGGAACTCCGCGATCTCCCGGTTGGTGTGGCCCTGCCGGAGCAGCCGCGCGACCTCCTGCTCCCGGGGCGACAGCGCGTTGCCGTAGCCACGCCGGCCGCGTCGCGATGGGGACGCGGTGCCGGACCGCAACACCTTCCGGCACCGCGTCGCGTCGACGCTGGCGCCCATGGCGTCGAACCGGTCCGCCACGGCGGCGAGGTCGGCGACGGCGGACGTCTTGTCGCCGGCCAGGGAGACCATGGCGATCCGTTCGGACAGCAGCGTCGAGTAGTACACCAGCGACAGGTCGTCGGCGGCCGTGCGCGCGGCGCGCAACAGGTCGGTCGCCTCGCGCTCCCCGCGATGTTGGGCGAGGATTCCCCGGCACGCCAGCAGCGCGGCGGCGGCCAGCGGAGCGGTCCTGCCGGCGACGCCGGTTTCCAGATCCCCCACCAGTTTCTCAGCCTCGTCCTGTCGCCCTTCTCGGCAGTAGGCGTCCACCGCCGCCGGGGCGAGTTCCCCGGCCCACGCCCACACGCCCTTGCCACGCAGGATCTCCACTCCCCTGTCGGCTTCCGCGCAGGCGTCACGGGTTCGGTCCCGCGCGGTGTGCAGGCGGACGAGCGCGGCGTATCCACTCAGGACGATCGGCGTGATGGCGTTGTCCGGCGTACGCAGCCCGGTGTCGGCAAGGTGCCGCCCGGCCGCCTCCCACTCTCCCCTGACCATCGCCAGGCAGCCCAGGACCAGGGACAGCTCGCCGGCCAGCGGGAGGAGTTCGCGGTAGTCCTCGATGAGCCGCACCACGCGCCCCCGCAGGCCCGCCCAGTTCCCGGTGAACCAGTCCAGGCGCGCCTCGGTGGACTGCGCGGTGCCGACGATGAACGGCACGCCCGCGCCCACGGCCAGGCGCAACGCCTTCTCCAACAACCGCCGTGACAACGGGAAGTGCCCGGTGAGCAGGCAGGCGTCGGCCAGGTTCGCGTGTGCCCGCACGAGGTGCCGGCGGTCGGTCACCTCGGGCGAGTCCTCCGGCAGCAGGTCCAGCTCGTCCAGCACGGCGGGGTCCCCCACCGACAGCCGGGACGCCAGGTGGTTGGCCAGCAGCGCCAGCCGCAACGCGTCGTCGTCACACCCGGTCAGGAACGCCTCGACCTCGCCGATCCACCGCAGGTGGAAGTCGACGGGCGTGGTCCCGGTGAACGGCTGCGCCAGCGCGGTCCGTCCCTGCATGGCCAGGTCCGGTCGTTCCCGCAGCTCCCGCACGGCGGTCTCGATCTCGGTCAGGCCCTGTCGCAGTCCCTGCGCCTGACGGACGAGCAGCAGGCCCAGGTTCAGCCGGACCTCGCCGCGCGCGGCGACCGACAGGCGGGGATCGCCCAGGAGTCGTTCCAGGGCGGCGCGCGGGTCGTGCTGGTCCAGCCCGTGTCGGGCCACCAGTCCCAGTTTGATCGCCAGTCTGTCCACGTCGGACGCGTGGGGTGTCTCGTCGAGGAGCTGCCGGTACAGCCGGGTCGCGGTGGCGGCGTCGCTCATCTGGGCCGCGTGGTCGGCCGCGGCCTCGCCGTGGCGCAACCACTCCGCGACCATCCCCGCCCTGCGGCTGTGTTCGGCCAGTTGGAGCAACGGCGGGGGTTCCAGCCGCGACAGGGCCGTGAACACCCGCGCGTGCAGCAGTTTCCGTTCGGGGCCGCTGAGCGTGTCGTAGACGGCCTGTTGGGCCAGGGCGTGCCGGAACCCGTAGCGGGTGTTGTCCACCTCGTGCAACACGGCCGCGCGCAGCGCTCGCGTGACGGCGGTGCGCGCCCGCTGGGGCGACATCGCCGCGATGTCGGCGAGGAGTTCCTCCGTGGCGGGAACACCGAGCACCGCCGCCGCCTGTGCGACGCGCCTGCCCGTGGCGGGCAGGCGGTTGAGACGCTCGGCCATGGCGTCCCGCAACAGCGCGGGCACTTCGAGGGAGTCGAGGAGTCGCCGCGCGGTGGCGGTGTTGACGTCGACCGTGCCGAGCGGACCCCGCATCGCGCGCAACGTCTCCTCCACGACGAACGGGATGCCGGCGGTGCGGTGGTGCAGCCGCGCCGCGAAGTCCGAGGGCACCTCGGTGACCCCGAGGATGGCGGCGGCGAGTTCGCCGACCTGCGCCACCTCCAGAGGGCGGAGTTCCAGCAGGAGGGTGGTGACCCCGGCCGGCGGCAGGTAGGCGGCGCCCAGGGGCATGCCGTCCGGCGCGTCCTCGCGGCGGTAGGTCATGAGCACGGTCAGGGTCGGCGGCGGATCGGACAGGAGGAACCGCAGCAACTGGCGTGAGCCGTCGTCGGCCCAGTGCACGTCCTCGACCACGAGCAGCGCGGGTCCGAGCGCCGACAGGATCTCCCGCACGGCGCGGAACACCTGGTGTCGCCGGTGGCGGGGGTCCTCCGCGTGGTCGGGCGCTTCCGGCAGGCATCGGGCGATCTCCGGCAACAGGGGGCCGAGGACCCCGGTGACCGGGCTGAGCCGACGTCGGTCCAGGTACGCGCCGGCCGTGCGGAGCGCGTCGAGGACCGCCCCGTACGGGAAGGGCTCGCGCAGGGGTTGGCAGCACCCGGTGAGCACCCGGAGCGGCGCCAGGTCCGCCCTGCGCTGGAGTTCGCGCAGCAGTCGGGTCTTGCCCACCCCGGCCTCGCCGCTGACGAACACGACCGAGGGTTGCCGGGCGACGACGGCCGACACGGCGGCCAACTGTTCGTCGCGACCGACCAGGACCGGCGAGCAGGAACGTGGGTCCGTGTGCGCCAACGTCATGTCACACTCCACAACGCCGTCGGCCTGTCGTGTTCCCCGGCGTCGTTCGTCGTGCTGATCCGACCCGACCGGCCCCGCGCCCGACAGACGACCCGAGGCGGCCACCGCCCGCCGCTCGCGCGGTGACACGCCTCACACACCCCAGAGAAGAGGCGTCAGCGTAACAGCGTCTGATCCGCCTCGACAGGTTTTCTGTCATCCGCACGACAAAGGCCACAACCCCGTCGGGAGGTCGGTTCGATCCGACCTCCCGACGGGGTCGCTCCCCGTGGAGCAGTCAGCAGGGGTGGCTGCTCCGAACGCGGTCCTGCTTCCCACGCCGTGCCCGGACCGGTGGGCGGGGAGAGGCGGGCACGCGGTTCAGCGGACGGGCGTTCTTCGAGGAACCGGTGTGGACAACCCGGCTCGGGAATCCGGGAGGCGGTCCTCGACGGGGATCACCGGGGTGGCGAGGAGAGCTGCGGACCGCACGGTCTCATCGGCCCGGTCTCACCGCCCCGGTCTCACCGGCCCTGCGACGAACCGTCGTTCAGGAAGCCGGTGTAGAGCAGCTTGTTCGGCGAGCCCTTGACGTCGCTGATCTTGTTGGGCGTCGTGGCGGTCAGCAGGGCGTCGGCGACCTCCGACGGCGACTTGCCCGCGTTTCCGGACGCGCCGAGGTACAGGGCCGCGGCCCCGGCAACGTGCGGCGTCGCCATGGAGGTCCCGCCCATCGACGCCGTGCCACCGCCCGGCCTGGCCGACAGGACGTTGCTGCCAGGGGCGAACAGGTCCACGCACCGGCCGTAGTTCGACGCCGAGCTGGGCGCCCGCCAGATCGACCGCTTGTCGGCGGAGTCGCTGGCCGCCACGGTCAGCGCCTCACCGACCCTGGCCGGCGAGACCCGACAGGCGTCCCGGTTCTCGTTGCCCGCCGCCACCGCGACCGTGACGCCGGCGTTGATCACCGTGCGGGTGGCGCGGTCCAACGAGTCGCTGGCCGAGCCGCCGAGGCTCATGTTAACCACCGCGGGCTTCACGGCGTTCTTGGCCACCCAGTTCAGGCCCTGCTCCACCGAGCTGCCCCGGCTGTAGCCGGAGCAGTCCAGCACCCGGACGCCGACGACCGTCGCCTTCTTGGCCAGGCCGTAGGTCGAGCCGGCGATCGTCCCGGCCACGTGGGTGCCGTGGCCGTGGCAGTCCTGAGCGACCGTGTCGTTGTCGACGAAGTCGTATCCGTTCTTCGCGCGGCCTCCGAACTCGGAGTGGTTGACGTCCACGCCGGTGTCCACCACGTACGCGGTGACGCCCTCGCCGGCGCTGCCCGGGTAAGCGTACTTCCGGTCCAGCGGCTGGTCCCGCTGGTCGACGCGGTCGAGGTTCCAGACCGGGTTGGGCTGGACGCCGAACGCCCTGACCACCGTGTCCTGCTCGACGAACTCGACCGAGGGCTCGGCGGCGAGGCGCCTGGCCGCCGCCTCGCCGACCTCCAGGGCGAACCCGCCCACGACGTCGTAGACGTGCGTCAGCCTGCCGCCGTAGCGGGCGGCCAGCCGCTGGGCGTTGTCCGAGACCTGGGCCGCGTCGAAGGTCGCGGACCGCTTGAAGTGCACGATGTAGCTGCCGGGCACCGAGTCGGCGGTGTTGGCGTTGCGGATCTCGCCCTCGGCCGCCGTGGCGTGCGGCGCGAGGGCGGCGCCCAGGCCGAGGGCCACCATGGCGGCCGCGAGGCCCAGGGCGGATGTTCTCGCCGGGGAACCGTGCTGGGAACGCATGCGGGGAACTCCATCTCTGCCTCGCCGGCGGACCTGGTCCGCGCGGCGCGTGACCTCAGGCAGTCGCAGGGGGGAGGTCACGCCGGTCGACTGTGCTCGACCAGGGCAGGACGGAACATCAGTGAACGATTTGATTAGGGGTACGTAAGAAAATCCGTGACGCGCCGGGACATCCCCGAGCCCACGGGTTCCTGTCCGCTCAACAACCATGCATCGCGAGGCGTGATCACTTGCCGTGTGGTGCGGCCAGCGATCGAGAGGACGCCCTGTTGGTGGCGGGCCTGGGCCGAGGGGGTGCCTGATGTGGCGAGCGAGCCGCGGTTGGCGAGTTCGTACCTGTCGGCCGCTCAGGTTGCCGAGGCCACCAGGATGACAGAGGCCCGCGTTCTCGATCTGCTGCGCAAGCCGGTGGGGGTGCCGGACAACCCTCTCTCGGCGCTGTTCACGCCGCGAGCCGGTTCGGGAACCTGCCGCTGTACAGCCAGCAGCAGGTCTACGAATACCTGGAGCTTGACAGCGTGAGGCCCTCGGTGCGGGAGTGGATGAAGCCGACCAAGGGCCGGAGGGTGTTGATGCGTGACGGCGAGGAGGCCGCGCGCTACGTGGAGTGGTATGTGGCCGACCGCGATACCCGGATCGGCCGTGGCCGGAAGAAGCAGGAGTGATCTCGCTTCCTCGACCTCGGGGCTCCCGACCCTCGTCTCGTCAGGGGGCCGCCGCGACGATGTCACGGCGGCCCCTTGGCTTGCGACTGCGACAGCGCATGAAACATGCCGGTTCGTGGAGAACCTCGTTCGTCCGCCACACCGCCCGGACGCGGTCCAACGTGGCACCTCGGAACGACGAGACTTCCTTGTCCTACAAGGAAACGCGCCTCCAGTCGTGCAGTTTACGCGTGTCGGACAGTCCCTAGCCCGCGGGCGTGAGGTGGCGTCGGAACCACGCGGTCAGGCCCGCGTCCACCTCGCGGGCGATGGGGAGCTGGGGTGCGGGCTCGATGCCGGGCTCCTCAGCCAGCGGGTGTGCCAACCCGGGGATCGACAGCAGTTCGGCCCGCTCCCCCATCGCCTCGACCAGACGGATCGCGTCGGCACGCAGCCCGGGGTGGTCCAACTCACCGCTGACGACCAGCAACGGCGCGTGGGCGGCGAGGGCGTCCGCCTTGGCGATGAAGTCCAGGCTGTCAACGGCCTTCTCGGACTCGGCGTCGTACGGGTAGTCCCCGGGGAACAGGTCCACGACGGACCGCATCCGGATGGCGGCGTTCACCACCGCCCCCGCGAAGATCGGAATCTCGGTCTCGGCGAGGACCCGCAGCGCGACGGCCCCGCCCAGCGAGCCGCCGAGCACGCCGATCGGCCCGTCATCGACCGGCAGTTGCGCGCGGATCGACTCCAGCGCGGCCGGGAACTCCTCGAACGCCTGGCGGACGAACGGGTGCAGGAAGGACATCAGGACGTCCTCGCGCATCAGCTCCAGGCCGGCGTCCATGCTGCCGTTGACCATGCGCGCCCCGCACATCGGCATGCCGAGGTGCACCCGCCACGCGGGCAGGTCGTTCATCGGCAGCGCGGCGGCGAACGCGGCGTCCGACCTCGGCGCGTCGAGCATGTGCCAGGTGACGATCAGCGGCGCGGGGCCGTCGTCGGCCGGCGGCAGCGCGGTGAAGGGAACACCGGCCGCCGTCCCAGTCATCGGTGAGCGCATACGACCACGGTAGGTCCACGGCCGCGCGCTGGGAAACGGTTACGCCACCAGCGGAATCAGTGTGGTCGGCGACGCGGGCACTGAACGCGAAGAACACGGCCGGTGGGACATGGTCCCACCGGCCGTTGCCTCATTGGCTTCCCCGCTCCCCTCAGAATCCGTCGGCTTCCTGCCACTCCACGCAGGTTGGCCGGTGTCCACCTGACTCGTGGAACTCGTGCACAGCCGCCCGAAGCTGGTCGAGGGTGATCGCCGCGTTGGCAGGGAAAAGAAGGCCGGTACCGAGGTCCTGATACAGGTCGACCTTCGGCAGGGGGTGTTGGACAGCGTCATCCAAGGATGATCGAAGCCAGGGCCGACCCAAACGAGCGCCGCGACCCGTTGGTCAGGGTCGACGTCGAACTTGATCCCGTGGTCGGGGAAACTGGAGGGGGCCGAACGTTGGGCGCTCGACGACGAGCGCGGTGGGGTATGCGGAGTCCTTTTCGGGCTCTTCACCCGGTCGTCGTTCGGTTGTCCGCTTCGGTGAGAAGTACTCGGAGCGCGTCCTCGGCGGCACGGTCGTCGGGCAGATAGGTCAGCAGGTGGTGGCCGGGTTCGTCCACGGCGGCGAGTTTCACGTAGCGCAGACGCAGGTCACCGACGATCGGGTGCCGGAAGTGGCGGATCGCGGGGTGGTAGGCGGCCGTCTCCCGCCGCTCGTACCAGCGGGCGCCGTCCGGGTCCTCGACGACGGCCCGGGCGATCTCCGCGAACCGGGGGTCGTCGGGATGGCGCGCGGCGTTGGCGCGGAACTGCCCGAGCAGCGTGCGTGCCTCAGACTCCCAGTTGACGAGCAACTGTCGGCAGGGTGGCCAGCGGAACACCAGCCACAGCAGGTTGCGGTGTCGTGGTGGCAGGCGCGCTGGATCTGTCAACAGTGCGGCATACCCGGGGTTCCACGCCAGCATGTCCCAGTGCGGGTCGATGACCACGGTCGGGTTCGGAGTCAACGCGTCCACGAGCGACGCGAGGTTGCGTGACACCGAACGCGACGGCTTCCGGCGCTTGGGCCCGCTTTCCACAAAGGACAGCACGTGCGCCGTCTCGGCGGCGTCGAGCCGCAGCACCCTGGCCAGGGACCGCAGAACCTGCTCCGACGTGCGCACTCGGCCCTGCTCCAGCCAGGAGTACCAGGACGTGCTGATGCCCGCCATCTGCGCGACCTCGCTCCGCCGCAACCCGGCCGTGCGGCGTCGCGGGGAGCTGGGAAGGCCCACCTGCTGTGGGGTCAGGCGTTCCCGGCGGGACCGGAGGAAAGCGCCGAGTTCTTCACGGGGCGTGGTCGTCACGGTCTCCCTCCGGGCTCTGCGCGAACAAGGATAGTCCCGACGGTGCGGTGCTCCCGCGCGGCACGGGCGGGCGCGGAAGCTGTCAGTGTTGGTAACCGGTTGAGCGCCCTTCCTTCCTCCGATCGCTGCTGAGCTGGGGGAAGCCTGTCGCGAAAGGAGGGCCTCACCGACATGACCGCGACATCCGCTCCGCTC
This sequence comes from Streptoalloteichus tenebrarius, assembly GCF_024171885.1. Classification (GTDB taxonomy): domain Bacteria; phylum Actinomycetota; class Actinomycetes; order Mycobacteriales; family Pseudonocardiaceae; genus Streptoalloteichus; species Streptoalloteichus tenebrarius. The sequence goes on from NZ_JAMTCP010000003.1 coordinate 67,954, forward strand.
GGGCTGTCGACCCGGTCGTTCTGGTTGCTGCGCGCAGCCGGGCTCATCAGCAACTTCGATCGCTTCTCCATCGGCCCCATGCTGGTGCTGATCGGAGCACAGTGGAACGTCCCACTGTCCACCGTGGCCTTGGCCGCCAGCGCCTACTTCCTCTGTTACGGGCTGATGCAGCCCGTGTGGGGCGTGGCCAGCGACCGTCTCGGCCGGATCTGGGTGTTGCGCCGGTCCCTGGCGGGAGCGGCGTTGGCCGCGATCGTCTCGGCGGCGGTGCCCACCGTCACCGCGATGGTCGTGGCCCGCGCCGTGGCGGGGGCGTTCTTCGCCGCCGCGATCTCCTCCACGCTGACCTACGTGGGCGACACCGTGCCCGTCGGCGCCCGGCAGCGGTACCTGAGTGACCTGATGACCATGTTCGCGCTGGGCACGGCGTTGGCGACCCTCGTGGCCGGTGCGCTGGCCGACGCGGTGAGCTGGCGGCTGGTCTTCCTGCTGCCCGGCCTGGTCGCGGCGTACCTGGCCGTGGCGTTGCGCCGGCTGCCCGAGCCGGAGCGGGAACCACTGACCTCCTGGGTCGCGCCGATGCGGGTCGCGCTGCGTTCGCGGTGGCAGTGGTACGTGATGGGTGTGGCGTTCGTCGAGGGCATGGTGTTGTTGGGGTTGCTGACCTACCTGGCGCCCGCGATGCAGTCACGCGGGGTACCGTCCACAGTGGCCGGAGCCGTCTCCGCGCTGTACGGAGTGGGAGCCATGCTCTCGGCCCGGATCGTCCGGCGCGTGGCGGGCGCGCTCGGACCGGTTGTGCTCATCGTCGTCGGCGGGACGCTGGCCGTGCTGGCCTACACGACGGCGGCCGTCAGCCTGTCCACGCCGTCGCTGGTGATCACGGCCTTGCTTCTGGGTGGTGGTTGGTCGTTCCTGCACTCCACCATCCAGTCCTGGGCCACCGAGCTGGTTCCGGCCGCGCGGGCCACCGGCATCGCTCTGTTCGGGGTCTCGTTGTACGGGGGCAGCGCGTTCGCCTCCGCCCTGGCCGCCGACAGCGCCGCCCGAGGCCTCTACTCCTCGTTGTTCCTCATCGGCGCGGTGTTGCTGGTTCCACTGACCGCGGCCGCCGCCCTCGGACGCGCCCGCCACCGCCGATGAGGCTCTCCACCACCTCGTCCGCTGATCACGCCCGCCTACGCTTCACGACCCCCCGCGCTCACGTCCTGCCCACCGGTAGTGTTTCCTGAAGCCATGACCACAGCCCACCCCACCCGAGATCAAGAATCGGTAACGACCCTGCATTAGCCCAGGTCGCGAAGGGTCCTCCCCGCGCACGCGGGGGTGAGTCCCTCACGCCCACACAGAAGGCTGCCGTGGACGGGTCCTCCCCGCGCACGCGGGGGTGAGTCCAGCATTCCGGACATCACGGTGCCTGAGTGGGTGTCCTCCCCGCGCACGCGGGGGTGAGTCGGCCAGCAGCCCGCCGCCGGGCGACAGGTATGCGTCCTCCCCGCGCACGCGGGGGTGAGCCGATTGCCAGCCTGACCGTGTGGAGACGGTGGTTGTCCTCCCCGCGCAGGCGGGGGTGAGGTCGTTCCACTTGTTGGTGAACGCCGGGCCCACAGGAGTCCAATGATGTCCTCGCCCTGGCCGCAGGCCACGACCTTCCGGGAAGGCCGTGGTGTTCACCGGGGAGCCGTGCAGCGCTTCACCGGCATGTCTCGGCCATGGCGTGGAAGGACCGCTTCGGGGCGAGGCTGCCGTCGGGCATGACCTTGCAGACCCCGTAGGAGGCCATGTCGAGGTCGAAGCGCGGGTCCGGGTGGTGCGGGAACTGGTAGCTGGCGAAGGTGTGCCAGAAGGCGGTGTCCACGCCCTCCTCGTCGAAGAGCGCCACCATCTCGCGCAGGTGGCGGGTCTGCTCCTCCTCGTCGCGGACGTAGTCGCCGTGGAGGCGGGGCGGGTTCGCCTCGTAGTCGACGATGGTCCAGCCGAGACCGCCGCACTCGGCCGCGCCCCGGTACGTGCAGCAGCCGAACTCGGTCGCCGCGATGGGCTTGCCGCGCCGAAGGTACTCCCGCAGGCCCTGGCGGTAGACGTCGCTGGTGTCGCCCCCACGGTGTCGCACGAGATGGCGACATCCCGCTCCCCCGTCGGCCCGCTCTCGCGGACCCGGCCTTCAGGGGGCCGACTCGTCGTCGAGGCGGGCCATGCGGGCCGAGACGTCGTCGACGAACCGGGTGAGCAGGCGGCCGAAGGTCTCGCGGTCCTCCTCGGACCAGTCGGCCAGCGCGTCGGCGAACCAGTCGAGCACCGTCCGGAGGTAGCGGCCGGCCGCCGCGTCCCCGTCCGGCGTCAGTTCGATCAGGCGGGCGCGCTGGTCGTGGGGGTCGGCGACCCGGCGGACCAGGCCGCGACGCTCCAGTTCGTGCAGGTGCCGCGTGACGTGGGGCCCCACGACCTGCATGCGCGCCGCGATCTCGCCGACCCGCAGCGGTTGGCCGGCCAGCCGCAGGGTGACGAGCACCGTCATCGCCGGGCGGTCCAGCGGGATGCCGACCCGCTCCATCGCCCGCTCGCGCACCACGCTGCGGTTGAGCGCGGTGCCGAGCCGCATCAGCGGTGGCAGCACCGCCGACAGGTTCGGCCGACGGTCGTCCGTGTCGCTCATCACACCTCTTACATACCTAAGTTAGCTATACGGTTGGCGGGGACGCCCGCTCGCGACGGGCATCATCGCACCCCCGAAAAAGATACCTAACTTAGCTAGACGGCCTTGAGGGGCAGCATGAGCACCGTCCTGATCTCCGGCGCCAGCGTCGCCGGCCCCACCCTCGCCTACTGGCTCCACCGCCACGGCTTCGACGTCACCGTCGTCGAGAAGGCGAGTGCCCTCCGCGGCGGCGGCTACGCCATCGACATCCGCGGTACCGCGCTGGACGTGGTCGACCGGATGGGCCTGCTGCCGGACCTGCGGGCCACCCACGTCGGCACCCGGCGGATCACCTTCCTCCACCCCGACGGCGGCGTCATCACCTCCGTCCGACCCGATGCTGTCGCGGGCGGCGTCGAGGGCCGTGACCTGGAGGTGCGCCGAGGCAACCTCGCGGAGCTGTTGTACGCGGCCGTCCGCGACGACGTCGAATTCCTCTTCGACGACACCATCGTCGCCCTCGACGATCACGCCGACGGCGTGGACGTGACCTTCCGCGGCGGCGCGCGCCGCACCTTCGACCTCGTCATCGGCGCTGACGGTCTGCACTCCGTGGTCCGATCCCTCGTCCTCGGCCCCGAGGAACAGTTCCACCGCTACCTCGGCTACTGCTTCGCCGGCTTCACCATGCCCAATGAGCTGGGCCTGTCCCACGAGGGCGTCCTGTGGAACACCCCTGGGCGGGCCGCCGTCCTCTACGCCCTGGGCGAGAGCGAGAACGTCCACGGGTTCCTGAGCTTCGCCCTCCCCGAGCCCCCGTTCCACGCCTTCCGCGACCCGGCAGCCCAGCGCGACCTGGTCGCCTCCGTCTTCGCCGACGACGGCTGGGAGATCCCCCGCATGGTCGCCGCGATGCGCGACTCCGACGACCTCTTCTTCGACGTCGTCAGCCAGATCCACCTGCCGCGCTGGTCGTCCGGCCGGGTCGCGCTCGTCGGCGACGCCGCGTTCGCCCCCTCGTTCCTCACCGGCCAGGGCACCAGCGTCGCGCTGGTCGGCGCGTACATGCTCGCCGGCCACCTGGCCACGGCGCCCGACCACACCAGGGCGTTCGCCGCCTACGAACGGAGCACCCGACCGTTCGTCGAGCTGAACCAGGCCCTGGTCACCGAAGGCAACGCCAGCATGTTCCCCAACACGGCCGAAGCCCTGGCCGAACGCAACGCCGCCCTCCTCAAGCTCACCTCGCTGCCCGCCGACACCGGCCGCCCGGCCCATTCCGCACTCCAACTGCCCACCTTCACCCAGCACTGACACCGGACCGAGCGCGCCGAGACGTCCTGCTCGCGCCGAACACCGCGCCCCACTCACGTTGGTCGCTTGACCCGTGGACCTCGGACGGTCTCCCTATCGATCGCGTCGCCGCGTTCTCGTCGCCAAGCGCCTGTGCGGGAGCGCCCTCAAGCTCCGCATCCCCATGACGGTGATCAACTGGTGGGCACCTCTACCACGGCGATCACCAGTGTTCTGACCGATTACCACCGCCTCGCACCATGGGAGCAGCGTGTCGAACAGCCTCACCGAAGGACTCCAGACCCTCGTGGCGAAGGACGCCGCGGACGGGATCGACCGGGCGGTGGTCGGCGCCGTGATCGATCAGTGATCGATCACGGGGGAAGCGTGCTCGTGCTCCAGCGCCGACCGGACGAGGAGTTCCTCCCCGGCCTGTGGGAACTGCCCTCCGGCAAGGTTGAGGAGGACGAGGCGCTCCTCGCTCGCATTGACGTGTCACAGCGACACCACAGCGAGAAACAGCCAGACCGACGAAGAGGACCGCGCACAGGCCATCGACGAAGCGCGCGTGAGGGTGACAAGATCACGTGCCGCGCGGTGTGTACGTGTGCAGCCCGAGGTAGGGGGACCAGGGGTATGAAGGCGAGACTGTTGACGAACACGGTGGGCGTCCTGATGGGGATCGGTCTCTTCGTGGCATTGGTCAGCGGCGGCCTCTGGCTCCTGATATCCACCGCCCCCAGCGTTGACGGGAAGATGGAGACGGTGCTCGGCCAGGTCCGTGTGGCCGAGCACCGCCTCGGCGGACGTCAGTTCGAGAACGTCCAGGACCGGCGTTTCCTGACCGCCTACTTCGTGGGCGCCCCCACCACCGGGAACGTCGAAGCCCTGGTGAAGGGACCCTTGCTGCACCCCTTCTTCGACCCGGAACGACAGACGGAACGGCCCCAGGGGCCGATCGACGGCTGCGGGATCTTCGGCAGCGGCATCCGCCTGCCAGCGGGGAAGGTGCCCGCCGAGGGTCTGTCTACAGAGGACGCCGAAGCGGTGCGGGCGGGCAGGTTGGAGATCATCCAGGTGAGCATTCTCTGCAAATCTGGCTGGTGAGGGCCCAGGAGGGGGACAGCAGGCCATGCCAACAGCGACCCGTCCGGGCTGTCGACGATGACCACAGCGCCCGGGTACGGGAGGACTGGAAGGACATGTCGACGTGGCAGCAGGAAGACCGACGCCGACATCGTCGCCGGGACCGAGCATCTGAGGAACGCGTCGAAGGAGTACTGGTCCGCAGCCGAGGAGAGGCCGTGGCCCCCTGAGGTCGAAGGACACGACATCGTGGTCGTGGCACCGTCGTGTCGCCGGCCCCGCCGGTCCCCCCGGTCCCGCCCTTGTCGTCGCGCGAGGTGCGTGGTCCGGTGGCCTCGGCCGCACTGGTTCCGGTGGTCATGCCCGCCATGGTGCGAGGTTGTCGCTGCATCGAGGTCAACCCTCGACGGTGACAAGATCTCCATAGCCTCTCCCCCACCCAGGCACGGCGAGGGCCGTGTCCTGAGTGGAGGAACGAGCCGTCGACGGCGGAGACCCTCTGGTCGAGGCAGGGTCAGTGGCGGCCGTCGGCCAGCGCCGCCGCGACGTTCCGGGCGGCCCGGGCGCCGCTCTCGATGGCGCCTTCGATCCCGCCGACGCCCAGCGACGCGATGTCGCCTCCCGCGAAGTGAACACGTCCGTGGGGCTGGCGCATCAGGGGGACGGCCTGGGTGAGGTCGCCGGGCCGGTGGTGGGCCCAGGTCCCCTGCGAGAACTCGTCGTCGACCCAGTCGTGGCCCGCGGTCTCCAGCACCTCGATCCCGGGGACGAGCGCGCGCAGCGCGGCCTGCACGGCCTCGCGGTCCTTCACGCCGAGGGCGTCGGCGTCGGAGGCGAAGCACACGACGAGGGTGTCGCCGTCGAGCCGGTGCTCGACCCTGGCGGCGTTGATCGGGTTCTGGCCGACCGGGGCCAGGGCGGCGAAGGGCTCGACCGCGCCCCTGACCCTGGCCCAGATCTTGACGGTCCGCATCGGGTGCTTCCGCTCGACCATGGCACGCGCGAGCGGCGCGATCTCGGGGGCGATCCTGACGTCGCCCAGCGTGTTGAGCGGCAGGGCGACGACGGCCGCGCGGCCGTGGATCCGCTCGCCGGAACGCGTGGTCACCAGGACGCGGGTGCCGTCGTCCTCGATCGCGACGACCGGCGTGGACAGGCGCAGCTCGGCTTCTGACTCGCCGAGCATGGCGGTGATCAGCCGGCGGGTTCCGCCCTCGATCGGCCAGGAGCCGGCGGTTTCCAGGAACGCGCCCCAGTCGCCGAAGGTCGTGGCGGCCCACGCGAGCATCTGCTCCACGCCCTGCTCGTCGGGACTGGGGGCCAGCATGGCCAGCGCCCCGTCGAGGACATCCCTGTCGTACGCGGACAGGTCCAGTGAGTCGAGCCGGTCGCCGACCGTCTCCTCCTCGATGTCGCCGTTGTCGACCGCGGTGAGGTCATACGGCAGCGGGAACCGGGTTCGGGCGGCGGCGAAGAACCGTGCCATGAGCGGGGCGACGGCGTCGTTGTGGTCGAGCTGGGTCCCGGAGCGCACCGCGCCGTCCGCCAGCCAGTAGACCTTGTCGATCTCCAGCGGTGCGGCCAGCGGGAATTCGTGGCGTCGCAGCTCACGCCACACGTGGGGCTGGGTCCAGTGCACGTAGGTGCCGCCCAGGTCGAGCGGGTGGCCGAAGGCTTCGCCGGTGTGGGTCCGACCGCCGGCGCGGAGGGATCGTTCGAGATCGCCAGCGAGGACGCGTGGGCGGCGGACCACACGTCACCGGTGTCGCAGCTTGTGGCATCGGACGAAGGCCAGGCCCTCCCCGCGGTGAACCCCAAAGCACAGCGTCATAGCTGGTCAGCGACATTGGCGAATGGGCTGAGCGGCATGCCGACCTGGCCGACGCGTGGGTGTGGCGTTGAAAGCGCGCCCCAGGCCGGGAGGCTGACAGCTCGGCGAGCTGTTATCCGGTTCTCGCTACCCGCGCCAGCGCGACAGGTGGCAGCCCTACCTTGTCCATTGTGGACGATGTGTGCCCCGCGTTGACGTAACCTGGGTGGGGCCTGGGTCCGCGTAACCGGGCTTCTCAGCCGTGCTCGGCCGGTTCGGCTTCGAGTAGCGCGACCAGCCGTTCGCCCCGCTCGGTGAGCAGGTAGACCACGTTGCGGCCGGCGCGCGTCCTGGTCGCCGCGTCCGCCTCCCGCAGGACGGCGAGGTGCGCGCTCACCGTGCCGAGCGACACGCCAAGGGCGTGCGCGAGCTGGGTGCTCGTCGCCGGACGGGCGAGTTCACGCAGCACTCGCGCACGCCCACCGCCGAGTAGCGTGGCCAGCGGGTCCGCTCGTGGTGCGGCGGCCGGCGCGGCGACCCCGCGTGCCGGGTAGACCAGCGCGTAACGCGGCGGCCGCTCGCACGTCCACCAGCCACCGGCGGTCGTCCTCGGCACGAAGATCAAGCCCTCCGCGTCGATGTGGCGGTCCGGCCAGTCCTGGTCGCTGAACCGGATCGCGTTCTCGCCGACCCAGACCGAGCGGTTCCTCATGGTCTCGACCGCGTGCTGCCAGCCGTAGGCGGCGAGCAGCCCGGCCCGGTACATGATGTCCCGTTCCAGCACCGCGCGTCGGCGCGCCCAGTCGGGAGCGACGAAGCGATGGAATCCCTCCGCCAGCACCGCCGCGACGCGGCTACCGAGCCCGTCCAGCTCCAGCCATGCGGTGTCCTGCGGTTCCCAGCTCGCGGTGACGGATTCGGCGACGGTCGCGCGCACGTGCTCGTCGGAGTGGGCCGCGACCTCGGCGAGTTCGTCGGCCAGTCGGGTGCGCATGCCGTCCTTCGGAGGCAGCGCGACCAGGTCGGGAAAGCGCTTGGTCGCCGCGACCAAGCCGAGCAGACCGGCGGCGACCGGGTCCCGCGCCAGCCACGTTCGGTACTCGGACTGGTTGTCCCCGTGCCACGGCTGGTGCCAGGGGTCAGGGCCGGGACGGTGCAGGGTGATCAGCGCGCCGATCGTCTCCGCGAGCGGAGACACGGCGAAGCGGCAGCGGGACAGCGCGGTTGGGCTGAGCCGGAGCAGGGTCATGGCGCGCGTTGGCCTCGCTGGATCAACTCATGGTGCGGCAGGTGTGGTGTTTTCGGTCGGCACGGTTATGGTTGCGGTGTTTGGCGCAAGGTTAGCCCGCACCTCACCTGTTCCGTCACGGTGACGTTGTGCCGCCGACCTCGCGCTTCCTGTCCAGAACGCTCACGCCACCGTTCCGTGGGTTCTTCCTCGGTCGCCTGGTGTCGCTGCTGGGCAGCGCGATGAACCCGGTCGCGCTCGCCCTTGCCGTGCTCGACGCGTCCGGACGGCCCCGAGACCTCGGCGTCGTGCTCGCCGCGCAGATCGTTCCACATCTGGCGCTGCTGCTCGTCGGCGGCGCGGTCGCGGACCGGTACTCGCGCCGCGCCGTGCTGGTCGCGGCCAATCTCGGTGCGGGCATCACGCAGGGCGCGGTCGCGGCAGTGCTGATCACCGGCCGGTACGACCTGCCGCTGGTCGCCGGCCTCGGACTCGCCAACGGCGCGCTGGACGCGTTCGCCTCGCCCGCGTTGCGCGGCATCGTGCCCGAACTGGTCGCACCCGACGATCTACAGCGGGCCAACGCGCTGCTCGCGTCCGCCAGGAACGCCACCAAGATCCTCGGCCCGACCGTCGCCGCTCTGCTCGTCGTCGGGGTCGGCGGCGGCTGGGCGATCGCGGTCGACGCGCTCAGCTACCTGGCCGCGGCGGGACTCCTCGCCCGGCTCCCGGCCTCGACGGTCGCGGTCCGACGCGGGCACCTGTTCGCCGACATCCGGGACGGCTGGCGGGAGTTCCTCGGCATCCCGTGGGTGTGGATCGTGACGCTGTCCTGCGGATTGATCAACTTGGTCCACCTCGGGGCCTGGCAGGTTCTCGGTCCACAGTTGACCAGCGAGCGCGGTGGCGAGGCGCTGTGGGGTGTGGTGCTCAGCGTTCGCGCGATCGGGTTGCTGGTGACGAGCGTGGTGATGTGTCGTGTGACGCTCCGCCATCCACTGCGTGCTGGTCTGGCGACGGGCGCCGTCGGTGGGCTCGCTCTGGTCGCGCTCGGGCTGCACGCCGACGTTCCGGTGTTGTTGGCGAGCGCCCTCGTCTCGGGCATGGGGTTCACCGCGCTGGGCATCGCCTGGGACACCGCGCTACAGCAGCACGTGCCGCGTGATGCGCTGTCACGCGTTTCGTCCTACAGCGACCTGCTGTCCTACGTCACCATGCCCGTCAGCCAACTCCTGATCGGACCGGTTGCCGCGCGCTGGGGCGGCGCGCCGGTCGCGTTCTGGTGTGGAATCGCGTTCGCGGTCGTCGCGCTCACCCCGCTCGCCGCCCGCTCGGTCCGCAACCTCCCGGCAGCCGCCCCCACGTGATTCGCGAGCCGGGCGAAGGTGCTCTTGCGCATGCCACTACAGCCGGCGGCATGGTGTGGCGTACCGGGTGAAGAGGCCCCGCGTCGCGGCGCGCTGTTCCTCATCCCTCTCAACTTTGATGCTCGCTTCGGAGTTCTGGTCCAGGGAACAACGGCCCACGCCGCCCCCCACCGATGTTTGACAAGATCGTCCACGGAGCCCAAACTCAAACTCGTATCGAGTTCACTTTCATCCGACCAGTCGCGTCCTCGACGAGCAAGGGAGGCCGAAAATGGCTGAACGCGACGCAGGATCGAAGACTCGACACAGGTGAACACAAGCCCCGGAAACCAGCCTCGTAGGCCGGACGGGACGCTAAGGCGGGCCCTCGACGCGCACGGATGTACCCCTGCCCGCCAGGCTTTCAACCCTGGATGCCGAAGCCGCCGGACATTCCCGAGCCCGGCAGGGCGAAAACCGAGGCCGCGCTGGCGGTGGGAGTTCACGTCTGCTCCCGTGATGACGCCCGGCTTCGTAGCCTGTGACGAGTCAGGCCTGGTCCGCGAGCAGGAAAGGATCGCCGGGCCTGCCGCTGGCGTGGGGATCTCGGTTGATTCCAGTTCCTGCCCTCTGCGGCGTTCCCTTCCAGGATGTGCAGGGTGTGGCCGAACCCGGCCGCGTCGAGGTTGGTTCTGGACACGTGTCCGAGGTCCGACCCCAGCACGGCATCCTCGGCGACACCGGGGCCCCGATTCGCGCCACCCACCACGACCACCACCCACCACGACCACCACCGACCACGACCACCACCGACCAGTCGGGAAGCGACCCACCGTCACGACCCGCGGCAACCCTCACCACAGTGCTGGAACTCCCCGGCACACAAGGGAAGAACACCTCAGAACACACCGACACGTCACCGCTGACGTCCGCGACGACACAGCGCAGCGCGAACCACGGACGCCAGATGACGCCTACCTACTGGCATCCACTGCCGTATCCTCATCGGCGAACTGACGCCTCACACTTGCCCGCGAGCTGAAGGTCAGGACTCCGAGATCAGCGGTGGCGGTCCACCCGGCCAGAGTCTTGATCTCCGCGAACGTCGACAGGAGACGGGGTCGAAGCACGTCCGGGGCACGCGGTCAGCAGCGATTCGGCCCGCGGGGCGTGTCCTTTCGCGAGGGACATGTGGGGGTTGGGATCCTGTCAGTCGGAAACGTCGGTTTCTGCCGTGAGATCGGACAACAACAGACCGAGCACACGTTCCTCGTGCACCGGGATGCGTGCGTGGTCGTAGGCGAGCCGCAATTCCTGGACCGCAGTCGCGAGATCACCAGAAGTGCCGTGAGGAACGCTCAGACCGCACTCGTTGGCATAGGTACGTGTGTCGAAGCGCCACGACAGGGCACCGGGCGCCACAGAAAGCACTTGGTCGGCGATCGTGAACCCCGCCGGGTCGAAGTCCGCACGCGCGTGGATCGTGCAGCCCGCAGCGGTGAGCCAGGCGAGAAGATCCAGCGCGGCACCAGAAGCGATTCCGTCCGTGCACACCAATGGCGGGCACGACGGGCCGAGCGCGTCGGCGACGGCTTCCACGATGGTGGGGTTCTCACACACGAACACGTCGACCGCGGGAGCGGTCCAGTTCCCTGCGAGGGAACGCAGGGTCAGCCAGACAGGCTCGCCGAGAGCGGCGGCGCACAACCTCGCAGCCGGGGACTCACCGGTCAGCGGGAGGTTCAGTGCCAGCACGCGGGAGGACACCCCGTCGCACACCACTCCGGCCCCGGCCCACGCCGCGCGCCACGCTCTGCCGGCTCGCTGTGGTCGGGGAAGTCCGTGCACGATCGCCAGGAGACGGGCCACCCCGCGCCCCAGCAGCCGGTCGGCGTCAAGAGCATGCGCGTCGTGCACGGTGTCCGCGGCGAGTTGCGCGAGTCGTGTCCCCCTGCCCGTGGTACGCAGCCGGGCGATGACGCTCGCCACCTGTTCAGCCAGGCTTTGAAGCGCTCCTGAGCCTGGCCTCGGCAAACCGGGGTCCGCGAGCCACTGCTCCACCGCGGACGCGGACACACCCGCGCTGACGAGGTGTGCGGCGGCGCGCTCTCGTTCGCTTGCTGCCTCGGCCTGTGCGCGGTCGCGGTGAGCCCTGTCCGGTTCGATCCGCCTGCCGTGCAGCGCCTCGACCAACCCGAGCACGGTCAGGTGGTGCTCGGAGAGCTTCGCCGCGAGGTCCTGGAGCCGGACGGGTTTGCCGGTCAGCTCCCACCGCGTGCCGAGCAACAGCGCGACCTGCCGACGCTGCTCCGCGGTCAGCGCGAGGGTGGTGAGCGTTCCTGTTTCGGTGCGATGTCCGCGCCTGGCTCGGGTGTGGACGGCGTCGAGCACGGCCGCGGGACCTGGCAGGTGCGCCCAGTCCTCGATACCCGGCGGAATCGTGGCCGTCACTCCGCGTCCGCCTCGGCGAACAGGCCGTCCGTCGCCAACAGCGCCTCGTCGGCGCGTGGGTCGGAGGCCGGTAGTGGGACGCTGGTCCACTCGCCGCCGCACCACAGGTACGGAACGGCGTCGACACCGGGCAGACCCTTGTGCCTGGCCAAGTCGTAGACGGCCACCGCGGGGACGGTCGGGTACTTGCACCACTCGTCGTGGGCGGTCAGCATCACGTCCAGGTCGAAGCTCACCGTCAGGCCCATGAACGACGCCTTGATCTCCTCGTCCACCCCGGTCATCGCCTCGTCCAACCACACGCAGCGCGGGGCGTGCCCACCGGCCGCGTTGTAGGCCACGAACGCGGCGGCGAACAGCGGCTGGGACAGCAGCACGACCTTCTCGCCGCCGGACTTGGCGCCGTGCTTGGCGGCGTCGAACGCCACCCACCGGCTGGCCGGACCAGGCCGGTACTGCAACGAGATCTTCAGCCAACCGCGGTAGTCGAGGGCGGTGGACAGTTGCTCCCGCCAGTCGGCGGAGCCCCCGGCCGCCGCGTCCGCCCTGGCGGCGTCGATCTTGCGGGCGAGGAAGGAGCGCACGGTCTCCTGACGTGCGGGCGAGAGCTGGTGGTAGCCCTGCGTCAGCGCGTCCACCACGGTGCCCGCGTCCGGGTCGGTGGGATCGGGTTCCCACTTCAACTGCACGGCGTTGCCGTGCCGCGTCGGGTGGCTGATCAACTGCTTGTTGATGTCGGTGAAGGTCCGGGCGGTGTAGTCCAACCGGTCCTTGAGGTGCTCGATGAACGTCGAGCCGAGCAGGGTGGTCAACACCCGTTGCTGTTCGGAGTCGAACGCGTTCTCCTGCTCGCGGACCTGGTTGGCGAGCAGGTCCGCGGCGGCCGGGGGCGCCTGCCAGCCGGTCTTGCTGTCGGCCAGGACGGCCACGCGCTGGAGCGCGCCGTCGTGCTCCGGTTCCAGCACCCGGGCGTCGCGATCGGGCAGCAGCTCCTGCCGCAGTGCTTCGAGCCTGCTGTAGCAGTGCCGCCAGGCGCGGTCCACATCACCCGGTTCCGGCAGTTCGCGGCGCGCGGCGCGGGTCGACTCGCGCGCGGATTCCACGCTTCGGCGCTCAGGTTCCGCCAGACCGAGGGGCTGCGCGAGACCGGCGTCGTACACCTCCCACCACGCTTCGAGCACGGCATCCCGCCTGCGTTCGGCGGTCTGACGGCGTTCCTCGTGCCGCCCGAGGGTTTCTTCGGCCCGGGTGACCGTGATCCGGGCGCTGGTGAGCCGCTCCCCGAGTTCGTCGAGTTCACGGCCGACCCGCTCCACCAGGCGGTCCAGCTCGGCGCGGCGGTCCAACTGCGCGCGGACATCGCTGGTGAGCGCCTCCTGCGCGGTGCGCAGTCGAACCTCCACCTGTCGTTTGTGCCCACGCAGGGCGTTCAGTTCGCCATCGACACCGGCGAGCCTGCGCTGTGCGGTGGCGAAACCGCTTCGCGCCTGCGCCAACGTCGCCGCCCGCAGGTCGAGCAATTCCTTGCGCCGAGCCAGTTCGTCCACGGCATGGCGGTAGTCCTGCAAGGCCGCGTCGTGGACGGGCAGATCGTCCAGTGGGAAGGCGTGCTCGCTCGCGTAGGTGGAGAACGCCGCCCACGCGGTGTCCCTGGCCGTCTCGTTGACGCGGTGGGTGTCCATGGCCGCGGCCGCCTTGCGTTCGCTGTCGGCTGCCTGCCGTTCCCTCTCCCGCAGCGTGGTGACGGCGTCGGTGACCACGCGCTCTCCCGGCAGCCTCGCGATCTCCTCGCCGAGGTGCCGCAGGTCGTCCTCAAGTTCCTGGACCCTGGCCGCGATCGCGTTGGCCGTCTCCTCCAACTCAGCCAGTCGGGTCCGCAACCGGTGGATCTCCCGCTGCCTGGCGGACTCACGGGCGGTGGCACCGAGGTGGGAGGCGGGTCGGGCGACTTCGGCGCGCCCGGACAGAGCGGCGCAGCGCCACGTGCCGTCGGCCGCCAGCCAGGTTCCGGTCGCATCGTTGTCGGGGCGGGAGTCGTGCCAGCCAATCGCGGTGAGCACAGCGCGGATGACGGATTCCGGGACACCGCCGGCGGAAGTGGGTTCCAGCACCGCGGTCAGATTCGCATCAGCTCGGGTTTCCCCCGCGCGCACCACCACCGTGTCCGCCTGCTCGACGCCTGCCGCGGTGGTCAACCCGCCGTCAGGGCTCAGCCAGGCGTCGAGCACACCCGCGGCGGCGAGGGTCGCCTCCAGCAGGTCCACCTCGTCCGGCGACAACTCACCGACGGGCTGGACGCACCGCCAGAACGGCGCGCCCAGCCCACTGTCGGGCTCCGGCCGATCACGACGGCGCCACGTGTCCGGAGGGGCCGGTGGGCGCTCCGCCCGGTCCAGTACCGCCGCCAGTTCCGCCGTGATCTGGTCGTGTTCCGCCACGAGTTCAGCGCGCTCGTGCACCAGTGCCGTGCGCCGCGCGCTCAAGGTGTCGCGAACCTCGTTGACGTGCCTGGTGATCGCCGCCACGGGTGAGGAGCCGCGCTGTTCGGCCGGAGTCCTCGACGGGTCCACCGCGGTCAACTCGGCCACCAGGTCGCACCATTGCTCGACGACGTGCTCGTCCGCCTTGGCCAGGACGACGCTCGCGTTCCACTCCCTGATCTGCCTGCACAGCGTGTCGACCGCGGCCTCGACGCCCTCGTGCGCCAACTCCCGCCGCTCCACGGCCTCGTTCAGGTCCGACTCCCGGTCGGCCAGCAGGTCCGCCGACCTCGCCACGGCCGACTCGGCCCGCTCGAACACCGCACGGAGCTCCTGCAACCGGGCGAAGCGCTCCCGTCGGACCGAGAGGTCGGCGCGCAGCGCGGGCACGTCGCGCGCGGCGAGGTGCCGTGTGACCGACTGGTCCAGTCCGGCGAGGCGCCCGGCAGCCCGGACCCGCTCGGCCGCCCGTACCACCTCTGATTCGGCCTGCTCAGCGGCACGAGTGGCGCTCTTCTCGGTCTCGGCGGCTTTCGCCACGTCCTCAGCCGCCTCGGTGTGGCGCTCTTCGACTCCCCGGAGTTGTCCGGTCAGGGAACCGAGCTGTTCACGAAGCCCTTCGACGCGGTTCGCCGCGCTCATGGCGTCCTGGAACGCCTGGCTGTCCAGCAGCTCGCGCAGCTCCGTGCCGAGGTCGTCCCGCTGCGCTCGCACCTGGGAGATGCGTTCCTTCAGCTCGTCGGCTTCACCGCGGGCGGTGGCCAGCGCGTTTTCCGCGGCCCGGCGGTCTTTGGTGGTGCGGTCCAGTTCGGTGGTCGCCGCGGTCAGCGCGTCGGCGCGATGGCGCACGACGGTGCGTGCCCAAGGGGTCCAGCCGTAGCGGACGAACGCCGCCAGACTCACAGCCGCGCCGCGGATCTGTTCCACGGCCGTGCGCAGCTTCTCCAGGTTGTCCCACCCGTCGGCGAGCTGGGTGATCTCCGTGCTCGCGAGCGGTGGCAGGGCCGCACGCAGGGTCTCCGCCAGGCTGGCGGGGTTGAGCCGTTCTCCCAACTTGGGTTTGCGCAGTTGCTTGAGCAGCTCGGTCAGGTTGTCGTAGGCGTCGGAGCCCAGACCGAACAGCTCGGAGGCCAGCCTCTCGCGGTAGCGAGCGGCGCTGTCGGGCACCGTGACGCCGGGAACCTTCTTGAGCTCCTTCTGGTCGAGCGGCCGGCCCGCCCTGGACAACTGGAGATCGCGTCCCGGGCGCAGGTGGGTGATCAGGTGCCACGGGGTCACCGCGGACGTGCCGCTGCCCCGGCGGGCGCTGACACCGAGACCGCAGACGAAGTACCGCGCCGTGCCGTCGTCGTCGAGCCTGCCGAACTCGGCCCAGGCGTACCCCAACCCCGCGTCCGATGGCGGACGCGGGTCGTCGTCCTCGCCCGTGGGCAGCAGGTTGAAGCGCATGGTGCGGTGTTGGGACCCGAACGGGTCGAGCACGGACGGGCCGATCTCCCCGCGCAGCAGCATCAGGGTCGTCAGTTCGAGCACCTTGGTCTTGCCCGCCCCGTTGCCCCCGCGCAGCACGAGACGCCCGTCGGCGAACCAGAACTCCGCCTGGTCGTACTCCCACAGGTTGAGGATGCCCACGCGCAACGGCTGCCAGCGGTGGAGGCTCGGCTCGGGGAGGCCCCCCTTCATCGCTGCCGCCAGCCAGCGCTCGCGGTCAGGTCGCGGTCGGGTCAACCCTCGTCCTCCTCGTCCAGCTTCGCGTTCACGGCCACCACCCGAGGGTCGCGGAAGCGCGCTGCCGCGGCGGTCAACCGCCACGTGTCCGGGATTCCAGTCGGGCGCAACAGGTCCAGCGCACCCAGCCGATCCCGTGCCGTGGATTCCACGGCGTTGCCCACACGCAGTTCGTTGGTCATCGCCTTGGCGTGACGCGCCCGGACCTCGGACGCTGCCGCACGGAGGTCGTCGGCGGTGACGACCGAACCCGCACCGTGCGTGCGCACCAGTTCGTCCAGCACCATCAGGGCGGCGAAGTCGGCGGCGCGCTGCCGCGGAAACGGAAGGTCCGTGTCCGCTTCGTCGGCGGCGATGAGCGCCATCCCCTCCGCGCGCTGCTCGACCACCCACCCCGTCATCTCCGCGCACCAGGTCAGGACGCGGTGGCGCTGGCTGGTCAGGTAGTGCCGCTCGGCGTCGGTGAGGTCCTCGTACAGGACCACGGGCAGCTCGACCAGTTTGCGCATCAATCCGATCCGCGCAGCCGCCTCGTGGGGCGGTCCGTCGTCGCGCCCCCCGCTGAGAGCGACGCGCAGCGAGGCGGGGTCGACCAGGCGCAGCAACAGCTCACGGCGCACCTCGTACGCGCCGCCGATCGCATCACGATGGTGCGCCCACCCCTCTCGCCGCTCCTCGTCGTCACGACCAATCGGCCGCAGTGCCCCCATCGACACCAGCAGGCGAACGGCTTTGACGAACAGCGTGCGCTCGGCGTACCGGTCGGGGTCATAGGGTGCGAGCCCGACGTCCTCGTGCGTGGAGAGCACCCGGACCCGGTCGGACAGGTCCTGGGTGGTGGTGATGTCCTCGGCGTCCTCGGCCGCCGCCGCAGCGAGGATCGCCAGCACGAGGACCCGACGGGTCGGTGGCCGGAACCGTCGGGGCGCGACGACGACACCGTCAACGGGCAACCGGAACAACCGGGCGGCGGAGTCGGTCACCACCAGTCGGTAACCGAGCCGCTGGGTGAACCACTCGCCCAGCGCCACCCGGTGCACCCGTACGAGCGGCCACACGTCGGGGTGGGTGCGCCGGTCCAGCACCGGCGAGCGCAGAAGGGCGGTGAACGCCCGTTGCCGCTCAGCCGCGTCGCGGTTCACGCGGGCTCCATCTCGAAGTACCAGTTCAGGGTCGTCATGCTGCCGCTGTTCGCGCGCAGGCTCGTGGTGTGGTGCGCGTCCGCTGGTCGACCCAACGTGATGCGCCACCGGCCGTCTCCGGTCACCGCGGTCTCCGATCGCGTCCGCCGCACCACGCTGACGAACTCCAGCAGCAGGTCCAGTTCCGCGTCGGTGATCTCGCCCCATTCGGCCAGGTGCGTCCCGGAACGCCGACGTAACGCCGCCTCGGCGCCGCTCCGTGCGGCCAGAGCGGCGAGCCTGGCCCGTCGGGCGGCGCTCTTGCCCGTCGAGTAGTCCGGGATCTTGGTCCGCCTGCCGACCGCGGCGCGCGCACCCTGTTCGCGGAACCGGGCGGTGACCGGCGCGGGCGAGGCGGTCGTCCAGCTCAGGTCGTTGTCGTCAGCGGAGTCCGCCGCCAACAGCAGGTGGCGCGCGGAGAACGCGCCCACCGCGGTGTCCCAGATCCGCCAAGCGCTCTCGTCGTCGGGAGCGCGCTCGACGGCGACGGCCAGGGCCAGCAGTTCCGCCCGGCGAGTGACCGCGCCGCCGGTGTCCAGCAGGAGGTTCATGTTGCGGGCCCACGGGGCGATCAGATCACGCAACTGACGCCGCAGCTTCCGCGCCTGGCTGTCGCTGTCACCGAACCATGAGCCGAGAGCCACCCACGTGCGTTCCCAGTGATGTGCCTGGGAGGCCACCACTTCGTCGTCCGCCTCGCCGCCCAACGCGGCGCGAACGCACGCGCGCCACACCTCAGGGGTCAACAGCGGGTCAAGCTCGGCCACCAGCTCCGCGATCCGCGGTGTGTGGACGTCGACCTGCTCGCCCCACATACCGATGTAGGCGCGCAACGTCTGCCACAACAGATCCTGCTTGGCCGGGTCGGGTCCTCCCGACAAGGCGTGCGCCAACGTGCTCTGCCACCCGCGCGCGGCCTTGGCCATCGCCTCGTGCATTGCCGTGACCTGCTGGAATTCCGTGGCCGCGTGGGTGTAGGCCGCTTTGCGGATCGCTTCGGCGAACGCGGTCAGCCGCTCGTGAATCGCACGCGGCGCGAGGGTGAGGTCACCTCCGGCCTTCTCGGTGTCGTCGACCGACGACCAGAAGACGTGCAATCCCGCGGCTCTCGGCGTGAGCTGGTACCGGTCACGTCGGCGCAGGAAGTCCTCCCCGGAACGAGCAGGTTCCTGCCACCGGGTCAGAACCCGCCACTGCACCAAACGCTCCAGCCGCGCGTCGAGGTGCAGCACGTCCGGGGCGAGCAGGCGGTCGACGACCTCAGCCGGCACCTGCCCGGTGAGGTGCGCGCGAACGCCAGCGGCCACCTCGTCATAGGACAGACCGGTCAGGCTCGTGTCCTGCTCGGCCAGCAGAACGTCGACGATCACCCGGTACTGCGCCGCGAACCGCGAGGTGAGGTAGGCCGGAACGAGCTCCTGCCCCGGCAGCAGAGCCGACCACGGATCAGCGGACACCTCCGTCTCCGGCGTCTCGTCGTGATCATTCACTCCTCCAGGTTACGTAGGAGGGATGCCGACGCGAAAGCACGAGCAACACGTCACCCGTTCCAGTGAGTCCTTCATCGGGAACTGCGCTACGTTCCACGGCAAGCCGGGCGGTGCACGCCGAACAGTCGTGGCGCGTTCGTAGATCTCGACCTGTCGGGCGGACACGAAGTGAAGGCTGCACCGGTCGACGACGAGTCGTCGACCGAACCCGCCGAGTGCGCAGCGTCGCCCCAAGTCCCGCAAGAGGACAGTCAGGAACTCCCTGAGAGCCGCACCCCGGTCTAGCGGCGGTCCCCAGTCCGTAGAAGTCACCATCACGCACGGACGCTGGCTCGCGCAGGCGCCAGAAACCCCACTCACCCTGGACGATGACGGGTTTGGCGAACGCCATGCGCCGCAACGCGGAACTCCCCCAGCACCACGTCGGCGGCCGCGTAGGCGGGGCGTGGGCTGGTGAGCACCACGGCCTGTCTTCCCGCAGTGCCGTTGGCTCGCGTGGCTCGTTGTTGGACAGTGGCCCATCACCGGCCCGTCTTCCACGATGACCAACTGGACGGTTCGGCCATCTCGACTGAGCCCCGCCACACGTCGCAGGCGGTGAGGATCCCCTCCAGTTTGATCGAACGCGCCAGGCGGGAAACCACCGCCAGGAGCGGCACGTCCGGCTCCAACCCGTACTCGGCCCGGAAGCTCCCGCCGTCCACACCGGGGTGATCGCCCCGCACGTCGACCGGGGGCCCCAGGACCGTGACGTCGACGAAACCCTGCTCGACGGCGTACTCGCGCAGCGATTCGGAACCGACGACCAGGGGCGCGCACCGGGGCAGGAAGGACGTGAGCGTCATGTACAGGACGGTGGTGACGATCGGCACGCCCAACAGCAGGTGCGGCCCGAGGTAGGCCTCCACCGCGGGGAACCACTCGTATCCGTGCACGAGGTCGGCCCGGCGTCTCCTGGCCTCGCGGAGCAGCACACTGGGGGCGGAGTGCCGTGTCAACCTCGCCGCGCTCTGGACGGTCGTCTTCTGGATGGGAGAGAGGACGCCGACGTCCTGTGTGGCTACCCGGCGTCCGCACCGTCGCCGTACCCGCGGTCGGGAGGCGGAACTCCTCGATCGCCGTCAGGTTCACCACGCGTTCCTCAAGGCGTCAGTCTCGCGTTCCAGGTCCGTCAGGAGCTGTCGCCGGCCGTGGACGCGGCTGAACAGCGGGCCGCAGATCCTGGTCGCGGCGAGGACTTTCACCGGATCGGCGCGCAGGGGTGGGAATGGCGGCCACCGTCATCTCGGCGGCCTTCGCGGCGGCGACGCCGAGCAGGGAATCCTCCAGGGCGACACAGGATCCGGGGTGAACCGGCCAGCCGCCGTGCCGCCTCCAGGTAGACCTCCGGGGCCGGTTTGTACGCGGGCACACACGCGAGCCCCAGCACGAGCAGGCGGCACGGATGACTGCCGAGACAGGTCCGTGAGAACGCTCGACAACAACTCGGAATTCAGGGATTGCAGGCCCTGACGCCAGGGGGCTCCTGGGCGGCGGTTTCTGATCACCACCGGGAACCCTCGCGTCCCGGTGTCCTGACGACGCGACCGCGAAGCCCGAGTGAAGGAAAGAGGAGAAAACCCCTCTTTCCACTCTCAACTTATAGCGCACAGGGGGGCTTGCGGCAAGACCCCGGCCCTGCCGCAGAATCGCCGGCCGAAGCCAAAGCCCACGAAAACGGGAGTCGCGGAAATGCGTGTGTTGTTGTCGACGTACGGGTCACGCGGGGACGTCGAACCACTGGTGGGGCTCGCGGTGCGGTTGCGGGAACTCGGCGCGGAGGTGCGGATGTGCGCCCCGCCGGACGAGGACTTCGCGCGACGTCTCGCCGGCGTCGGCGTGTCGTTGGTGCCGGTCGGCCCGTCGGCACGCGCGCTGACAGCCGCGGCGCCACCGCCGTCGTCCCTGTCCCAGCAGGCGGCCGAATTGATCGCGAACCAGTTCGAGGTGGTCACGGCGGCAGCCCAGGGATGTGACGTCCTGGTGGTGACCGGCATGTTGCCCGCCGCGGCCGGCGCGCTGTCCGTGGCCGAGAAACTGGGCATCCGCTCCGTGTCGGTGACCTTCCAGCAGCTCACCCTGCCCTCGCCGCACCACCCGCCGCTGGCGTACCCGGGCCGGCCGTTCCCTCCGGAGGTGACCGACAACCGGGTGCTGTGGGACCTGGACGCCCAGAGCGTGGACGCGTTGTTCGGCGAGGCGCTCAACACCAACCGGGCGTCGTTCGGCCTGCCACCGGTGGACAACGTCCGGGACTACGTCATCGGCGACCAGCCGTGGCTGGCCACAGACCCGATCCTGGACCCCTGGCGGGAGACACCGGACCTGGACGTCGTCCAGACCGGCGCATGGATGCTGCCAGACGACCGCCCACTCCCTGACGACCTCGTGGCGTTCCTCGACGCCGGAACACCTCCGGTGTACGTGGGCTTCGGCAGCATGCCCATGCACGCCTCGGCCGATGTCGCCCAGGTGGCCATCGAGGCGGTCCGCGCGCAGGGGCACCGCGTGGTCGTGGCCCGCGGCTGGGCCGACCTGTCCCTGGTCGACGACCGGGACGACTGCTTCGCCGTCGGCGAGGTCAACCACCACGCGCTGTTCGCCCGGGTGGCCGCCGTCGTGCACCACGGCGGCGCGGGCACCACGACGACGGCCACGCGAGCCGGTGCGCCCCAGGTGGTGGTTCCTCAGGCAACGGACCAGCCGTACTGGGCCGGGCGGGTGGCCGAACTGGGCATCGGCGCGGCCCACGACGGCCCGACTCCGTCCTTCGAGTCCCTGTCGGCCACGCTCAGGACGGCCCTGGCGCCCGAGACCAGCGCACGAGCGGCCGCCGTGGCTGGCGCGATGCGCACCGACGGGGCGACGGTGGCCGCGAAGCTGCTCCTCGACGTGATCAACCGCGAAAGGCCGTCAGTGTCCGTGTGAACCACGGACGACCGTGCACCACGCGGGACCGTCGGGGTCGGAGAAGGCGCCGCCCCGCCGCTGGGTTCGCCCCAGCGGCGGGGCGGTCGCGGCCCTGTCCCCGACCGTCAGGACCGCGGAGTCTCGCCACGAGAGCCTCAGGGCTTGGTGTGGCGAGGCGACATGCCGGGCACGCCGTGCGGCGGTGGATGCATGGGTTCCGCGGCCGTGTCCTTGCCCACCGGCGACCCACCCCGCGTGTGCGGCGCCGGCTGGGTCTCCTGCTGTTCACCGGGAGAAGGTTGGGCACCGGAGCGGAGCTCGTCCAACCGGGTGGTCATGATCTGCACGACGGGGACCCGGTTGGCGTGCTCCCGCTCGTAGTCGAGCAGACGGGACAGCGCGTCCTCGTCCAGCGAGCGGATGCGGTGCCGAAGGTCGTCCAACGTCAGCTCGTCGTAGTGCGGAAGTGGCGCCTGGTCCTCACTCGCCATGCCCAGCCCCTCGCTCGCTCGTGACCCGACGGGTCGCGACCAACGCCGCCGTGACGGCACACCGAGTCGATGCTGGCTGACCAGGTCGGCTGCCGCCCGGCTGGGAACCCGTCCAGGGGACGGCCACCAGCCGACCGGGCAACACCACCGGGAGTCCTCAGTCAGGGGTCTGGCCACAGCCCGGGCACGACAGGGCTGTGTCCAGCCCAAGCTTCGCCGCGGTTGTCACTGGGCGTGCCCGTCGATCAGCTCAGCCGTGTGACCGTCGCGTTCGGCGTCGAGGGCGTTGAGCATCAACCCGCGTTGCTGTTCGGACATCCGGTCGGCTGCCTCCTCGGGCAGCAGCCAGGCCCATTCGGCGATCTCGGCGTGGTCCTGCCCGACGCGCGCGTCGGGGAGGATGGCGGCGTAGCAGTAAACGACGAACGTGGCACCAGGAAAGCCGTCGACGCCGAACGTTCCTGCGGGAATCCACTCGACGGCCAGAAGCCGACCGAGGGTGATGTCGACGTCGTGCTCCTCCTTCAGTTCGCGGACCGCGGTCTGTCGCGGATGTTCACCGTCGTCGAGGCATCCGCCGGGGAGTTGCCAGTAGTCTCGCCCGACAGTGCGAGAGACGAGCACCAGCTCCGGCTGGAGCGGATGATGGACGAGGGCGTGGGCGGCGACGCGGACGGCGTACAGGCTGAGGGTCCAGTTCCTTTCGACGTCCTGTGGCGAGTCACCGTGTGCGTTGATCATCACGGGTCGGCACGGTAGCCACGCCAGACCAGCACCGGGCACGGCAGACGAGCCGATTCCCCCACTTGGCGGCGTGCGCCAACCCACGATCCCGCCGCCGTCGCCCAGGTCTGGGCGTCCTCGGTTGTTGCCGGCCGGGCGGCAGCGATGGTAGGTCACCGTCGGTGCTGCGGACCGCGGATCGTGGTGCTGGAAGCGTCGCCGACGTGATACGTCTCGGTGTGGGACACCGCGAACAATCATTTGTAGCGGGTGGAAGTAGCTCGCCTGAGCGGGAACCCGCCGGATTTGGGAGTTCGGGTGGGGAAACCGCCGCGACCATTCGGCTGGTAAGGCCGGTCATGTCAGCGTGATGCTGGTGCCGAGTCGCGCGGCGATCCTCGGCGCGGCGCCAAGCGGATCAGGCCACGGACCGGGTTCCTGGTCACTCCGAGGCATTCTGGCGTTCACCGATGTCAGCCATGACCGATACGGCGCGGATCGGCGTCTCCTATGATCTTGCACCGTTGGAACACGCCGGACAGCGGTGTGCGTCAAGGGGGAGAGTTGAGGATTCGTGGAGTTGGGTTGTGGATGGCGCTTGCCCTCACAGCCTGTGTGTCCTGTACGACGGTCGTCAGCGGGACGCCGCTCGGCCCTGGTCGTTCCGGTTCGGTGGAACGGCCCAGCGACCGCCCGGCCGAGGCCGTGCTCTCGGCGCTGCGCCAGCTCGACGCATGTGCCCTGGTCGACCCGTCCGCGGCGAAGTCGGCCGGGTTCGCTCGCTCGGTGCCGGAGGGGCCACACACCTGCGACTACCTGGGCAACGGGGGCGACAAGGCCGAGGTGCGGATCGGTCATCACTTCGACCACGGCAGTCGCTACCGGTCGGAGCCGATCGAGCTCGGCGGCGTGCGGGCGTACCTCTTCCGGGGAGAGCAGAAGGAGAAGGCGCCGTGCGAGCTGAACATCCCGGTGAGCTTCACACTGTCGATCAGACTCGACGTCAGGCGGGGTGAGTCAACGTCCAGTGACACGTGTGCCCAGGCCAGGGCCCTCGGCGGCGCGGCGGCCGCCCGACTGGCCACTCCGGACGCGCTGAAGGTCGACCCCGCCACGCGTCCACTGTCCGACTGGGACGGTTGCACCCTGGCCAGGGCCGCCACCCCCCAGCGGCCGGACCTGCGTGTTTCGACAGCGATCCAGGACTCGGTGGACGAGTGCAGGTTGGAGGAGGACAAGAAGGACACGAAGGACACGAAGCAGGCCGGCACGTTCGTCTGGTTCAAGATCCGCTACACGAGCGACCCGCTTCAGGGCAATCACGTGAAACGCCAGATCGGGGGCAGGACGGCCGCGGTGATGGATTTCGGCGACAACTGCTGGGTGAGCTGGGCGCACGGTCCCTCGGGTAACTCGGACAAGTTGGCGTCGCATGCCGTGGTCGAGGTGAAAACCCAGGGTTGCGACAACGTCGCGAACATCGCCGCGGAGGCGATGAGGGTCCTCGCGGGCGCGCCGCCGTCCCCCGCGGCGCCGCAGCGTCCCCTCACCTTCCGTCCGGATGAGCCGGACGGCGATGCGCCGGGCGCATGCGTGGACTTCACGAGCGCGGGATCGTCGATGGGGTGCGAGCCCCACGTCGCCGCCCGAGTGCCGACCAACAAGAAGGACCTGATGGTCGCAGCGGACAAGAACCCGAACGTCACCTGCTCCATGGCGGACGAGATTGTTCGGCAGGTCTTCGGTCAGGAGATGCGGCCCATCGTCTACGGCGGCCACTGCTACTGGGGCGAGCCCACCCATGCGGTGGCGGTCAGGGTGACGCTGACCCCGCGCTACGCACCCGACCAGTTCGGCCAGGACCCGTCCCTGTACCAGAACCGGCAGAAGAAGACTTTCGGGGGCGCGCCAGGCGTGTCGTGGACCGCCAGCAAGGGCACCCAGTACGAGATCTACCTGTCGACGACCGGGGACATCACCAAGCCGGGTTACCTGGCTGGCGAGGTGCAGGCGTGGCCGGCCCGCGGCTCGGCCGACGCCACTGCCGACACCAGCAAGCTCAGCAGACTCGACCAGGTCATGACGATGCTGGCCGAGCGGTACCTGCGGTGAGCCTCGACCCTCGTCGGACCCTCCCGGCTGGACGGTGTCCCGTCTGGCGGAGGCGCCTCGACGGTCGGATCTGAGCGGCCGGGGAGGGCACCCGGGCCATCCGGCCCCCGTGCCCTCCCCATCGCGGTCGCGGCGTCATTCAGACGGCGAGATCCCGGCTTCCTCGGGCTTCAGGGGCCGGAGAAGCACATCCCTGATCTGCGCCAACCACTCGACGTGACTGATTCCTGACTTCCTGGTCGGCTCGTAGAGGAATTACCTCGTCTCATCCAGAGCGTCTCCGCCTCATCTTCGGACACACGCGTTGCGAACAGTTCGTTGATCTCGTTCAACAGGTTGTTCACGGTGTCTTGGCATTCGTTGGCGACGAATGATTCCACCATACCGAGAGGGGTGGGTGCGAGCAGGTCGTAGTCCTGGTGGAAATAGCACCGCGCGAGGTAGACCAGGGTCTCAGTCATGGCCCATCCTGGCATGTTCGCGACACCCACGTCCTCGGCGGCGCGCTAGGTTGAACACGGGCGCCGCGCTGCCCCGCCCGCGCCGGCGTTCGCCCCGGCTACGGGTGGATGAGCAGACGGGAGTCGTCATGAAGTACCGCCAGCTCGGCCGGTCGGGCCTCCGGGTGTCGGTGCTCGCGCTCGGGACCGCGACGTTCGGGAGCACCGGCGCCCTGTCCTCCTGGGGACACACGGACATCGCGGGCGCCCGTCGCCAGATCGACCTGTGTCTGGAGGCAGGGATCAACCTCGTGGACACCGCCAACGCCTATTCGGCTGGCCGGTCCGAGGAGATCGTCGGCAAGGCCCTGGAGGGTCGACGTGACGCGATGCTGATCTCGACGAAGGTGCGCTTCCCGATGGGTGAGGGCCCCAACGACGCCGGGCTGTCGCGTCACCACGTCCTCGCCCAGGCCGAGGCGAGCCTACGTCGGCTGCGCACCGACCACATCGACATCTACCACGTCCACGAGTGGGACGGTCAGGTTCCGCTGGAGGAGACCCTCGAAGCGCTGGACTCCCTGGTCCGGGCGGGGAAGGTGCGCTACCTCGGGGTGTCGAACTACACCGGCTGGCAGCTCATGAAGGCGCTCGGGATCTCCGAACGCCATGGTTTCCACCACTTCGTGAGCAACCAGATCTACTACTCCCTGGAGAGCCGGGACGCCGAGTACGAACTGCTGCCGCTGTCGGTGGACCAGGGCCTGGGCGTGCTGGTGTGGAGCCCGCTGGCGGGAGGCTTGCTCACCGGCAAGTACCGCCGCGACCGCCAGCCCGAGCAGGGGCGACATCTCGCGGGATGGAGCGAGCCTCCGGTCCGCGACGTGGAGAAGCTCTACGACACCGTCGAGGTCATCGTGTCGGTCGCGGAGGAGCGCGACGCGACAGCGGCGCAGGTCGCACTGGCCTACCTGCTCGCCAAGCCCGCCGTCAGCAGTCTCGTCGTCGGCGCGCGCGACGACGACCAGCTCGTCGAGAATCTCCGGGCCGCCGACCTGGAACTGACCGAGTCCGAGATCGGCCGGCTGGACGCGGTGAGCGCGCTACCACTGATCTACCCGCACTGGCACCAGGCCAGCATCCCCCTCAAGTTCCGAGGCCCGTCCGATCTGGTCCTTCACCCGCGGTGACGCCTGATGTCGAACACGTTTCGGATCTGTCCACAGTAGACACAACGCGCAGGACGAGCGGGCGGCCATCCTGTTCTTGTGTCGCGGACGGTGCTCCCGCCACGCTTGCCGCCACGGCGGGCGCGGCGAGTGCGCCCGCCCAAACCCAGACACCCTTACTACGCAACAACTCCATCCTGTCGACCCCTAAGCGAGGCGGAACTCCCCTAACAGTCAGCCTGGGTGGACGAGGGCGCGGGGGCACCCCACAGGGTGTGGGGTGCCCCCGCGTCCTGCTCGCTCGGGGCACGGCGTCGGACGCTGCCGGTTCCTGGGCCAGGGGATGGTCCGGGGCGACGAACACCTCGGAGGAGAGCCGGCGGATGTCGACCGACGCCTGGCGGACCGCCACGAGGCCATGCTGCGCCGACGCGCCCTCGGCGGCTACCGCCGCGACCTGGACGGGGTGGACCTCGACCAGCTCGGGGCGGCGGGCAGGGCGGTGATGGCCGACGGCCAGCCCCGGAGGACGACCGAACTCGTGCGGATGCTCGCAGCACGCTTCCCGACGTCGACGCCGCGTGCGCTGGGCGAGATGCTGATCCCCGCGCTCATCCCGGTGGCGCAGATGCCGCCGCGCGGGCTGTGGCGCGCCAAGGGAGGAGTGCGCAACATCCTGCTCTCCTCGTGGCTGGGCCGCGAGGTCGAGCCGGCAGGGGAAGGAGCCGACCCGGTCGGCCAGGAGCTCGTCCGGCGTTACCTGGCCGCGCTCGGCCCCGCGTCCGTCGCGGATCTGCGGGCCTGGTGCGGCCTGGCCGGCCTGCCCGCCGCGGTGGGGGCGATCCACGACGAGCTGGTCACCTTCCGCGACGAGAACGGCCGCGAGCTGATCGACCTTCCCGACGCGCCGCGGCCGGCTCCCGACACGCCCGCCCCGGTGCGGTTCCTGCCGGCGTTCGACAACGCCATCCTCGGCTACCAGGACCGTGGGCGGATCATCGACGACGTCCACCGCGGCCTGTCGGTCGCCGGCGCCCGCGTCATCCTGGTCGACGGCCGGGTCGCCGCGACCTGGAACGTCGACGCGGGCACCGTGGTCGTCACCCCGCTACGACCGTTCCCCCGAGCCGAGCGCACCGACGTCGCCGAGCAGGGGCGGGAACTCGCCATGTTCCTCTCGGACCACGAGACCGACCGCGTCCAGGTCGCGGCGTCTCCTCGCTGACCGGTGGCCCCGCGCGGTGCGTTGTAAGCGCCGGTCAGGCTCCCGCGCAACGCCGCGAGGTGCTCCACGATGAGGGAGGAGCGCAGCGGCCCGCTCAGTCCTCATGGCACGACGAAGGACAACAACCTCAGCCGACACCTCGTCGGTTCGGGTCGTCGTCGCGCAGACCACCGCCCCGAACAGGCTCAGGGTGACCCGCCACATCGTGAGCGGTGGTCGCCAGCACGGCAGCCGCACGTGGACGCGGCAGCCTCCTCCCCAGCGAGGAACCGGCGGCGTCGAGCCATGACAGGTTCCTGAACGCCCTGGGCCGTCGGTGTTGCCACCTTCTCACGCGTGGCGTACGGTCTGCCGTCACGCCGCCCCCTTCGGGTGCCTCGGTGCTGCCGAGGACCTGCTGACCTGCTCCCTGCCTCGGCTCCCCTGCCGTCGCTCTGAGGAAGAAGAGGGCACAGTCGGATGTTCGCGAACCCCGTGCGCGCCACGCAGACCGCAACAGCTCGGAGGCCAGGGCCCCAGGCAGCGAACAGAACCGCCGCATTCCGTGGCCGTGTGCCCGGAGCACGGACCTCGCCCGCCGCGTCCAGCATGTGAGAACCGCGCCCGGCCTCAACGCATGACGGGAAGCAACGAACTCGCCGCCTGTGCGGACTGCTGCCACTTCCGACGGAGCGGAGGATGGGCGATGTCGGACGAGATGCGGGAACACGTCGACGCGGCGGACGACCGGTCGTTCGAGAAGGTGCTCCGTGCCGCGATCCAGCGGAGCGGACTCGGCCTGGAGCGGATCCGCCATCGTCTGGCCCAGCGGGGATGTCAGGTCAGCGTGGCCACGCTCAGCCACTGGCAGTCCGGCCGGCGCCGACCCGAGCGGCCCGAGTCGATGATGGCGCTGGCGCTGTTGGAAGAAGTGCTCGCCCTTCCCGAGGGCGCCCTGACCTGCCTGTTGGGCCCGCCGCGCCCGCGCGGGCTCAGCAGGAACGGGCAGCGCCGGCTGCCGGCCGAGACCGTGTGGTCGACCGAGCCGCGGATACCGGCGCTGTTGCGCAGTGTGGAGTCCGAGGACGAGTACCTCGTCCGGCTCAGCCAGCACAACCTGGTGCGACTCAGCCCGCAGGGCGCCGAGCAGTCCGTGCACGTGCGCCTGGTGCTGCGCGCCACGCGTTCCGGGGTGTCGCGGCTTTCCGTCGTGTGCATGCTCGACCGCCCACATCCACGCAGCCCCGAGCTTCGCCCGCTGCGGCACTGTTCGGTCGACACCGCGACATACCTGCCCGATGAGGGTTATCTGGTCGCGTCTGTCGCTTTCGACCGGGAGCTGGCCCGTGGCGACTCCCTGATGGTGGAGTACGAGGTGCGGCACCCGGCCTCACCTCACCCGTCGACGTACTGGGAGAACAAGCTGCGTTTCCCAGTGCACGAGTACTACGTCGAAGTCGCCTTCGATCCCCGAGCGGTGCCGTCCCGCTGCGCCTGGCAGGTGACGGGCGACAAGGACGTGAGGCGGGGCGGCGAGGCGCTGCTGGACGGGTCGCACTGCGTCCAGCTCGCCCTCTCCGACGCCGCTCCCGGGTGTTACCGGATCTCCTGGGAGTGGTGACGGACCGGGCCGTTACCGCCGGGCCGCTCCACGCGACGCGAACCGCGCTCACGTCTCGATCCTTCGCGTGTGACCGGCGAGCGGAATAACTGCCAAATGTAAATCGTCGGGCTCAAGCACGTTACGACGAACGCAGGTAGCCGCGACTGGCCGGCGGAGCGAGAGTGAACGCGGCGGTGGAACACCGCCCTGCCAGCGTCATCACTCCCTGCTGGGGTGCGGTCCGACACCCCTTCCCCTGTGGCAGAAGGAGAAACCCCGTGTCCACTGTGTCCAGACGAAGGACCGGACGGCTGTCCCTGGTCCTCGGAGCCACCGTCGCGGCCGCCACGCTCGCGCTGTCCCCCTCGGCCGGCGCCGAGCCCACGCCCTCGTCCGACCAGACGCCGAACGGCCTGGTGCTGACCCATCCCCTCAGCGACAACAGCCACCTCCGCCTCGACGAGTCGACCCGAACGGTCGCCGCCGGGCCCGCAGAACGCACCCTCAACTTCCAGGAGCAGGTCCAGCAGCAGACCAACTGGTGCTGGGCCGCGACCGGCGTGAGCATCGAGCAGTTCCACGGCGCGGCCACCTCGCAGGCGGAGTTCTGCGCGGCGGGCAAGGGCACCTCGGCCGGCAACTGCCCCAACCAGGGCGGGACCATCCCCGAGATCGTGCGGGGCTTCCAGCGCACCGGGTTCTCGGCCAGGAGCGCCGGCGGGGCGGTGTCCTTCGCGACGATCACCAGCCAGATCGACGCCGGCACGCCCATGCTGGCCGGGATCTACTGGACGCAGGGCGGCGGCCACGCCGAGGTGATCTACGGCTACGACTCGTCGAACCAGACGTTGAACGTCGCCGACCCGTGGCCGACCTACCAGCGGTACCGGACCCAGTCGTACAACAGCTTCCTGCGCAACCAGCAGTTCACCTGGGGTGACACGGTCACCAACATCTCCCGGGGTCGGTGACCGGCGGTGACCAGGTCTGCGGGCCGTCTGCTGGGCGCGCTCGTCCTGCTGCTCCTCACCCTGGCTGGGGGAACCGGTGGTACGGCGGCGGTGGCCTCGGCGCCACCGGTGTGGGCGCCACCAACTCCGGAGCAGGTTTCCGCCGCGGTGGCCGCCGCTCACTCCACCGAGGCGATCGGCTACGCGCGCAGCAACTTCCGCGGACCTGGTCACCAGGACCCGGGCGCCATCACGGTCGAGACGACCGGGGTTCCGGTCTACGCGCTCGACCCGGCGTTCGTCCGGGGTGAGACAGTCGGTTCCGTCGCGACACTCGCCTACGTGGCCGTTGTCGCCCACGCCCAGAACGGCGGCACGGCCACCATCCAGGTCACCCCGGCCAGCCCGGGTCACCTGGGCACGGAGTGGCGAGTGGACACCGTGCTCTCCGGGGACGACGAGCGCCAGCTCGCTGGCCAACTCCCGTCCGACACGGTGTTGCTCAGCGAACCCCAGATCAACGGTTGGTACGCGCTCAGCGACGACGGAGTCCGCCTGTTACGGGCCAGCCTGCCGCAGTCGGCGGTCGGCGTGTTCGTCCCGCTCGGCGAATACCAGCGGCAGGTCCGCGATCGCTACGCCGACAAGCAACCCGGCTCAGCACATCACCGCGACAGCCGCCCGGCTGGGGAGCAGCAGGCCCAGCCGTCCGGCGCGCCGCGAGGTGCGCGGTCGTCCGAGTCGTCCAGCTCGGTTCCGTGGTTGGCTGCTGCCGTGGCCCTGCTTCTCGGTGTGGCCTACCTCGCGCGAAGGAGGTGCCGCACGAAACACATCCCCCAGTGACTCTCCGTCTACTGTGGATCGTCCTCCCATCGACGGTTGTGTCCACACTGTTCCATCCTCTGCCTGAACGCTCCTCGGTGCGGGGCGGCGGAAGGCGGTCCTCCCTGGCCGGAGGACCGCCTTTCGCCAGCCCTCAGGGCTGTCGACGAGCGTGAGCGGGGCTCCCCGTCGCACTTGACGAGTATCGGGCACCCCTTCGATGCCACTTCAGTGCTGGCTGGCTGGGATCGGCGCGTCGAAGGTGTCGACAACGAACTCAGACACACACACGTCGTTCTCGCTGTCGCCCTCTTCTCGCGAGAGCGAGTGAAAACGGACCCAATGCCCTTCCCTGCTCGCGGTTCTGGCAACGCTCAGCGTGGCGTTGACGGGGTTTCCGATGGTCTGCTCCTGGGAGGTCCATGTTGACAGGACTGCGACGCCCTCGGGGAGAGCCCAGGCCCGTGGTTCCGCGCTGGCAGGCACGAAGGGCTCGTCGCTCAGAAGCTCCACGACCCAGCCGATCTCACCATCCGGGTCGACCTCGTTCGTCACGCGGACGCCGAGTCCGATCATGTAGGCCGCGTCGACGTACTCCTCGAAGTCTGGAGTTCGATCGTCGAAGTAGACAAGGCGCAGACGCCTGATCGCGCCGTGCACGCCGTACGTGCCCGGCTCTGGCTCACAGTGCTGACGAAGGAATGACGTGACGGCCCTGCGAACCGCTTCGGGCAGTTGACGCAGCACCTCGTCCAGAGCCTTGTCCTCACGTTCGGCGAGGTAGGCGTTCAGTTCCGCGACGAGGGAGTCCGTCAGGGCGAGGTCGTCGGCTCCCAACGTCGTCACGACCTCAAGTGTGTCCGCCGGGTCGTCGAGGAGTGCGAACACGCGACCCTTTCCCGGGCTCCTGTACGCGGCGAACTGACGCACCGACATGTCATGCCTCCATCACAGCCAGCGCTTCGACACTCCGAGACAGCACGATCACGTGCCAGTGCTGCGGCAGCCGGCTGAGCTTCATCGGCAGAGCTGCGCGCTCTGTCGCATCGGGTTGAGAACGCTGTCGGTTCGGGTACCGCCCGGACCGCATGGCGCAACTCACGGTGCCACACCACGCACTCACGGTCAACAGGAGCTTGATACGCGGCGCCGAGACTGGTTATCAAGGCAGCCCGCCGTTGGACCCGGGGGTCGGGAGGGCGCCGCGTGGGCGAGTCAGGACTGGATGCCGCCGTCACCGGTGAGAGAGGTGTCGCCGGTCAGGCGGATCAGACCCGCGTGCGTGGGCCGGAACCCACAGGCGTCGAAGTAGAAGCTGCGCAGGTGGTCCTCGAAGTCGACGTGCAGCCAGGTGCAACCCGCGCGTCGGGCCTCATCCGCCGCCCGATGCACGAGTTCGGTCCCGATCCCCCGGCGCTGGTGGTCGGGCCGAACCTTCGTGTCGAGCAGGAAGGCGTGGTCAGCCCCGTCCCAGGCGTTGTTCACGAAGCCGATGAGGGACCCGTCGCCCAGTCTCGCGGTCACCCAGCCAAGGCTGTGCCGGGCGACCCTGTCCCACCACCCCGGCTCCGCCTGTCCCCTGTGGGCCAGGGTCAACGCGACCAGTTCGGCGTCGACGAGGTCGCCGCGCCAGCGGTAGTCGATCTCCATCCCGGCATGATCACGGGTGAGGTGATCGCTCCGCGCGCGAATTCCCCTCAACCACGGGGAAGCACCTTCATACAGATGAGAGCGGGAGCTTGACAGACATGACGCCCGGACTTCGAGCGCGCACTCGCGGTATGCGGCGCGGCGGGTGCCCACGGCATCCACGCGTTCCTGTCCTCGCTCCACTGTAGAGTCCCGGCCGTGACCTCGAACTCCCTGCCGACCACTGGTCTGCGTGTGGCGGCGGCACAGGCGTGTCCGGTGCGCGGTGACGTCGCGGCGAACGCGGCGACCGCCGCGGAACTCATCCGGGAGGCGGGCGCGCGGGTCGTCGTGCTGCCCGAGAAGTTCCTCAGCGGCTACGAACCGGACCTGATCGGGTCCGACCCCACCCGCTACGCGGTGGCGGCGGGTGACGCTCGCCTCGACCCGATCGCCGAGGCGTGCCGGGAGTCCGGGAGCGTCGCGGTGGTCGGCGCCGCCACGCACGAAGACGGCGCGCTGTTCATCTCCTCGCTCGTGTTCGGCGCCTCCGGCGACCTGGTCGCCCGCTACGACAAGCAGTTCCTGTTCCGCAGCGAGCGCGAGCTGTTCCAGCCAGGTCGGGCCGGGTGCACGATCGAGGTCGACGGCTGGCGGCTCGGCCTGGGCATCTGCTACGACTGCGGATTTCCCGAGCACGCCAGGGCCGCCGCGCGAGCGGGCGCGGACGCCTACCTGGTGAGCGCGTTGTTCAGCGTCGGCAACGGTTTCCACGAGTCGCGCACGTGGCTGCCCGCCCGCGCGTTGGACAACACGGTGTATGTGGTGCTGTCCAACCATGTCGGCACCACGGGCGGGTGGAACGCGTGCGGCGGCAGCGCGATCTGGGGTCCCGACGGCCGCGTCGTCGCCCAGGCCGGACCCGACGAGACGACGATCGTCGGCGCCGTGCTCGATCCGGCGCGGTTGGCCCGTGTCCGAGCGGCGGAGCCACTGCTGGAGGACTTCTCCAGGCCCGAGCCGTCAGCGCTGCGAGATCGCGTCATCGTGAAGGCCTGACGAGGGGGCCGGGAGCCTTGCCCGGCCCCCTACGTGCCGCTCCTCGGTTGGCCACGTCCAACGCCGACGGAAGGCAGACGGGCAAGCCCAGGAAGCGGTGACACGGCATCGTCTCACTCACTGCCGCTCGGCATCCGAGGCGAGCTGGTCGGCGAGTCGGCGGATGTGACCGGCGAACTGCGCGGCGTCGACCGGATCCCAACCCGCGACCATCTGAGCGAAGACCTCCTCCTGCCACGCTCGGGCATCAGCCAGGAGCCGACGCCCCTTGGGCGTGAGGGTCAGGTCCACCCGCCGCCGGTCGACGGCCGAGGCGGAGCGCCGCAGGTAACCGTCGTCGACGGCGGCGGCGATGAACCGGCTGGCGCCGGACTGGTCGATGCCCAACTGGTGCGCCACATCGGAGACCGAGACGTCCTCGCTCGTGCGTGCGGCGGTGTCCACCGCCTCCAGCACCATGATCGCCCGCACGCGGCGCTCCTCAGCCGTGGGTTCTCCCGCCGCGCGCAGCGCCCAGCGCCGTGACCAGAACCGCACCACGCTGAACAACGCCGCCCCGGCTCCCGCCAGCTCGCGTCCCGCCACTCCCACACCTCCACATGTATGCGATACGCATATATTATCGCGCCATGACCATCACGCTCAACCACACGATCGTTCCGGCCCGCGACAAGCGGCGGTCCGCCGAGTTCCTCGCCTGGTTGCTCGGCCTCACGGCCGGCGAACAGACCGGCCCCTTCGTTCCGGTCCGCATCAACGACGAACTCACCTTCGACTTCGACGACGAGGACGGGTTCCACCCCGGCCACTACGCGTTCCTCGTCGACGACGAACTCTTCGACGCTGTGCTGGGCCGCCTGAGCGACGCCGGCACCGTCCCCTACGGCTCCGGCCCGGAACACGGCTGGGACCGCTCGATCAACCACCTCAACGGTGGGCGCGGGGTCTACGTGTGCGACCCGGACGGACACAGCTACGAACTGTTCACCACCGTCCCAGCCTGACGCTCAAATCAATCCCCGCTCCATCCGGGCCACCTCAGCACGCTCGCATCGCACCGAGGTCACGGCCCGCCTCGAGCGGAGCTGATGTTGGTCGCCTTTTTCGCCAGTGGGTGTGACATCCGTGTCCTGCCGGACATGAACAGGTGAGACAAGGAGGTGTGTGTGGAACGGCAGGACCGTTTCGATCTTTGTCTCAACGTGCGCACGCGTTTGCAGGGGCTGTCCACCCGGCTCGACGACGTTGCGCTCCTGATCCGCTCACGTGCCGCGATGCCGGTATCCGCGGCCCCGCCGACGTTCTCGTCATTCGCAGCCGTGACACCGGAGCACCCTGGCACCGGAATCACCTTCCCCACGCCGCACAACCACGGGGAGAGGTGAGCCGCGAAGGACATGATCATTGTGCGGCGGGGCGGTGTCACCCGAATGTCGGCGGGCCAGCCCCCAGACGGCGGCTGCCACTCCCTCTGGCGTAGGCCAGGTTGGTAGGTCCGGCTCAACGAAGGGGCATCGCCATGTTCAGGGCGCAGAACGTTCTCGGGCTAGCGGCCGCGATCTGTGTCAGCCTGCTGTTGCCGTTCGTGGTGGTGACCAACGCCCACGCCGCCCCGGTCACGATCACCAACGGTGTGGGGTTCACCGACTCGGCCGGCAATCCCCTCCACGGCCACGGTGGCGGCATCATCAAGGTCGGCGCGTACTACTACTGGTTCGGCGAGAACCGCTCTCCCGACAACCAGTTCCAACACGTCTCGGTGTACCGGTCCACCGACCTGCGCTCCTGGGAGCTCCGGCGCGAGAACGTGCTGGCCCAGGACCCGACGCCCGAGCTGAAGGAGGCCGCCCTCTGGCGGCCCAAGGTCATCTACAACGCCCGCACCGGGCAGTACGTGATGTGGACGCGCAAGGAGAAGAAGCCGGGCGACTTCGGCGAGTCCAGGGTCGGGGTGGCTACATCGTCCTCTGTGGACGGCGAGTACACGTACCGAGGCAGCTTCCAGCCCCTCGGGTACAGGTCGTACGACATGAGCGTGTTCCGCGACGACGACGGCACGGCCTACCTGATCTCGACGACCAGTGAGCAGAGGGACCTCGCCATCTTCCGCCTGACCCCCGACTACCTCGGTGTGGCGGGCCCGGCGCCGGTCACCGTCCTCACCGGCGTCAAACGGGAGGCGCAGGCGATGTTCAAGCGCGACGGCGTCTACTTCCTGGTGACCTCGGGCGTCACCGGCTGGCAGCCCAACCAGGCCAGGTACGCCACCGCGACCAGCATCGCCGGTCCCTGGAGCGCGATGGTGGACCTCGGCGACAGCATCACCTACGGCTCGCAGTCGGCGTTCGTCCTGCCGATCCAGGGCAGCGCCACCACCTCGTACCTCTACCTCGGTGACCGGTGGGCGGGCGCGTGGAACGGCGCCCACGACGACTCCGAGTACGTCTGGCTGCCGCTGCGCTTCCCGTCCACCAGGTCTTTGTCGATGAGCTGGCACCCGAGGATCTCGATCGACACCGCGACCGGCGAGGTTCAGGGCGTCGGCGCGGGTCACGCCTACGAGGAGTTGCGGCCCCGGCACAGCGGCAAGTGCCTCGACGTGCCCAAGGAGTCGGCGGAGGACGGCACCAGGCTGATCCAGTACGCGTGTGGCACCGCCGCGAACTCGAACCAGCACTGGCAGGTGCGCGACCTGGGCACCGGCTACCACCAGGTCATCGTCCGGCACAGCCACAAGTGCCTCACGGTGCCGTCCTCGTCCACGGAGGACGGAGTGCAGGTGTCCCAGCGAACCTGCGGTGCGGGCGAGAACCAGCAGTGGCGCATCACCAACCTCGGTGGCGGCTACTTCCAGATCCTCGCCCGCCACAGCGGGAAATGCCTCGACGTGGCTCAGGGATCGACGGAGGACGGCGCCAGGGTTGTCCAGTACACCTGCAAGGACAGCCCGAACCAGAAGTGGCGCCGGGTGGGCGCGCCCTACTAGCCCTTCCCGGTTCCTGGCCTTCTCCCCCATCGCCAGGAGCGACGAACCCACGACGAGCCTGTCCTGGCTGGGCAGCATCGTGTGCCATTCCCTGCACGCGCTCACCTCGCCGAACACGCGGCAGAACACACGGCCGAACACGCGACCAAACAGCGCAGCACCAGAGCGTCAAACGCTGCGTTCGGCCTCGAACCGCAGCACTGCCCACCCTCCACACCCTCGCGCCGGCACGAGGAGTTGCGGCCCGCCACCCGGTGCGGGATGGCGGGCCGCAACGCACCTGTCGGTCAGTTCGGGTCACGCCCGAACAGGCCGAGCAGGCGGTCCTGCAACGGGGCGTCCTCGGGCACCTCCACCTCCGCGCCCAGCACCGTGACCCCGGGCCCGAAGGCGTCGGGGGTGCGGATCATCTGGCATCATCTCCAGCACCTCCGGCGGCATGGACTCCGCCTTCGCCCACAACCGGTCCACGTCCTCGGCCGCGATCGTGGTGTCCTGCCCGGTCGCCTTGGCGAGATCCCACCCGTGGATCACGATGTTTCTCCGCAGTGAACGGGGCTCACCACCACCAGAGCCGTTGGCGCAGGGCGAGAGTCACCTCGTTCACCGCTGTCACGCGGTGTTCCCCATCATCCGAGACAGGAGCGGACGGCCTTGATCAGGTTCGCCGCCCGCGTGTCGTCGGGCCGGTAGTTCCAGAGATTCGTGACATAGCCGAAGCCGACGCGCGCGTCGGGGTCCGCGAAGCCGATCGAACCGCCGGAGCCCGGGTGGCCGAACGACCCCGGTCCCATCATCGGCATCGGTGCGCAGGACCGCCAGAACCCCAGCGACATGAAGAAGGAACGGTCGGCCGGGATGTCCAGCCCGGGCGGCAGCCCGTGCATCCGCGTCTTGTCGGTCTGGACCTCCGTCATCGTCTCGACCGTCGACGGGTCGAGCAGTCGCACTCCGTCCACCTCGCTGACCGTGGCGGCGTACATGCGTGCCAGTGAACGCGCGTCCGCGAGCATGTTCGCGGCCGGGAACTCCGCCGCGCGCCAGGCGCGCGTCCGGAAGTACCCGGTCGCGGGGTCCATGGCGCCGCCGAGCACGCCGGCGCGGATCTGGAGCGCGTCCGGGCTCCACATCGACCTGACCCAGGCGGTGACCGTGTCCGCGTCGAGCCCCGTCGTCGCGATCATCCCCGCGAGCAGCTCCTCCAGGGTGAACGGAGCGGCGTCCTCGAACCGGGCCACCCGCTTCTCCTCCGCCTCGGGCAGGCCGATCCACGCGCTCAGCCCGAGCGGGCCAGCCACCTCCTCGGCGAAGAACGCGCCCAGCGACCTGCCGGTGATCCGACGCACGACCTCCCCGACCAGGAAGCCGTACGTGACGGCGTGGTAGGCGTGCTCGGTGCCCGGCTCCCACAGGGGCTTCTGCGCCTCGAGCGCGCGGATGACCGGGTCCCAGGCGCACGCCTGCTCGAACGTCAGCGGCCCGTCGACGACCGGCAGACCGGCCTGGTGGGACAGCAACCAGCGGACCGGGATCTTGTCCTTCCCGTGGGCGCCGAACTCCGGCCAGTACTCGACCACCGGGGCGTCCAGATCCAACTCGCCGCGCTGCGCCAGCAGGTGCGCGCAGATCGCGGTGGCGCCCTTCGTCGTGGACGCGACCTGGACGATGGTGTCCTCGTCCCACGGTCGGTTCGCCTCGCGGTCGGCGAGGCCGCCCCAGAGGTTGACGACGGGGCGGCCGTCCACGTAGACGCTGCACGCCGCGCCGATCTCGCCGGGGTCTCCCTCGAAGTTCGCGCGGAACGCGTCGGCGACCTTTCCCCATCCCGCCTCGACATCGTCACCGCCGCTCGTGGAGGGCTCGTGGTGTCTCCCGTTCGTGTCCAACATGCTGTGGTCCTTTCTGATGAACTGAAAACCTTGGGGATCTGGGACTTCTGGGGAAGGCGCGCGCGACGGACACCCACGAAAGGCATCACGCTTCTTCGTGGGCGCGTGAGAGCGTTGATCAATCGCTTCCGCGCACGGGTGGGCGGGTGTTGCCGCCCTCCGACTCAACTCCGAGCTGTCGATACGGGCAGACGTGAGCCGTTCGGAGAGGAAGCTCGACAGCCACCAGAACTCATCGAGATGCGCGCGTCCCTGGGCATTCAGGAAATGCGCCTCAGCCATGGCAAGCGGTTCTCGGACGGGGCTTTCTCCCCGTCGACGAGGCCGCGCTGCTCGACCTGATCATGAGCGCGTAGATGGTCCGGCGATGCCGGAGAAACCCCGGTCGCGCAGCCAGGCCGTGATGTCGTAGCCGTGGGTGTGCCGGTCGGACAGGATCGCCAGGACGATGCCCTCCAGCACTCCCTTGAGCATCTCCGTCATCTGCTCGCCATTGAGCGCCTCCCCTGCTACTCGGTCTCACTGACTACCGGTAGATAGTAACACTGAATAGTGGCGGCGCAAGATCCCCAGCGGAGGGGACGACGGCGTCGTACGCGAGGTCGCGAACAACGCCCGGCAGCCCATCCCGACCTGGTTCGACCAGCTCGTCGCACGGCCGGAGCGACCGCCGATCCGGCCACTCAGGCCATGCCGCCGGCGAACGGCGTCGCCCGCCATTGGTCGATCGCCGGCTTCATGTAATCCAGCAACACGGGCAGTTGCGGCACGAGCGAGAGGACGGCGACCGCCCGCACCATCCCGACGGCGTTCACGAAACGCAGGACGTCCTCGTTCAACGGCCTCATGCCGTTGCGCCGCGCACCCCGGTCGTAGGCGGCCTCGCAGGCGGGTCCGAGAGCGGCGAGGTCCCACTCGACCGGACCCAACGAGACCAGCTCGAAGTCGGCGTAGAGCTTCCTGCCCACAGCGGAGAAGATGTTCACGGACGGGGAGTCGCCGTGGATGGGCTGGAGGTCGATTCCCGGGAACGCCTCCTCGAACGCCGACCGTGAGCGCACGAGCGGCTCCAACACCGCCCACTCGCGGCGCGCCCGGTCCAGATCGGACGGATCGATGAGGTCGGGACGGCGTTCGAGCAGGGCGAGGCTGTCGGTGACGAACCGTGGCTCGGCCGCGGAGAGGAACGACAGTCGACCCGGGTACGCGCGCATCGCGGCGTGCAGGTCGGCGACCATTTCGGAGTTCGCGACGTAGTCGGGTTCCTTGCCCCGCTCCTCCTCGACGTACTGCCAGAACGTCATCGAGAACCCGCCGCGCTGGACGGGCTCCCTGGGCACGAGGGGGCTGGGAGGGATCACCGGGGTGCCCTGGTCCGCGAGCCACTGGGTCACGTCCAGTTCCGCCTGCTGGCGCTGGCCCTGGGAGTCGAGAGGGGGCAGGACGGTGGGAACGCGGACCACGACCGGGGAGGGCGCGAGATGGACAACGACGGAGAACAGGTCGTGGAGCACGGCGGCGTCAGTCACCGTGAGTCCGAGATCGCGTCCCGCCCCCACCGCCGCGTCCACCGCGGCTGAGGTGCGCCGCGAGATCTGTTGCGCTGTCAGGAAATCAGCCATGCCGTGATCGTCGCACGTGGTCCTGGCCGGCTCACCAGAGCAGCGGGCAGGCCACGACGTGGGTCGTCGTCCCCACACCGGAGTTGTTCACGGGGTCTCACCGTGAACCCGTGAGCCCGTCGAGCATCAGGCCGATGGTGAATTCGAAGCGGTCGTGGACGGTTCCGGCGGTGAGCTGGGCCGCGTGGCGCTTGGTCTGGGGGAAGGTGTCGGGCAGTGCGGCGAAACGACGCAGGAGTTCGTCCCGGCTGACGACCCAGTCGTCGTCAGCGCGGCTGAGCCGCCTGTTCACGAGGGAGACCTCAAGGCTGTAGGCGTTGACGTAGAGCAACAGCGAGTCGATCGCCCACGCGGCGGCCTGCGGGTCGATGCCCCCGGCGAGCAGGATGGCGAGCATTCCCTCGCCGACGCGCAGCGTGTCCAGATTGGTCGGGGCGGCGGCGAAGGCCGCCTGGGAGATTCCGGGGTACCGCAGGTACTGGTCGCGCAACTGGGCACAGACGCTGGTGATCTGCTGCCGCCAGATGGCGGCGTTCGGCTCAGGCAGGTTGATCTCGGCGCACAGACGGCCGATGAGCAGCTCGTCCAGGTCCTCCTTGTTGACCACGTGGGCGTAGAGCGACGACGGTCCCGTCTCCAGCTCGGTGGCCAGGCGCCGCATCGTCAGGGCCTCGTACCCCTCTCTTTCCACGATGCCCAACGCGGTGCTGATGATGGCGTCGACCGTGATCGGCTTCTTGCTCCCGCCGGACGGCCCACGCCGGGCGGCGGGAGCGCTCTGGCCGGTGGCGAGCTGGTGCCGCGCTGCGCGCCGTTGCTGAGGAGTCGGTGACATGCCGGCAGTCTAACGAAGCGACGAACAGTGTTCCTCAGCACAGGAACGGTGTTCGTATTGTTCAGAACGGTGTTCTGAGGTAGAACGGTGTTCGTGCCCAGTGACCAGCGCCCACCGCCGGCGCGCCCCCACAGCACACCGCCGATGCGCGGCGCGTGACTCGTCCTGATCGTCGCTTTCCTGACGCGCATCGACTTCAGCGCGCCAACCTCACCGGCCCGCCTACACAAGTCCTTCGCACTCGGCGTGGTCACTCAGAACGGCCCGCCCAGCGACTTCACCCCAGTCCGCTCACCTCAGAACGGCTCGGCGGCCCCATCGGGCGACGAAGACCGTTCTGGTGGCTGTCGGGCCCGACTTCTCCCTGGCCTCACTCACCTCGTGCCGTGACACCCGCAGGTGTCCTGCTGGACGCGGCCTCGGGCCTTGTCGATGCCTGAATCCCGAGCTTCCGACGCGGCACGAGTTCGGAGCCGGTTCCTCACCCGACCACGGAACGCACTCACGCGTTCACGCAGGAAACGCACCACCACTCCCCCGCGAAAGGAGCGCACATGAGCGCCCGGCTTCACGAGAATGAACACGAACAACCAGCGGTCCGATCCCCTGATACACCCCAGTCCCTGCGGGCGGCGTGGGCAGCGCTGGCCGGACTGTCAGCGGTGTTCCTCTTCGAGATGCTCGACACCTCGATCCTCAACGTCGCGCTGCCCACGATCGGCCGTGACCTGCACGCTTCGACCGTCGCGCTCCAGTGGGCGACGGGTGCGTACACGGTCGTGTTCGGCGGTTTG
The DNA here is from genome assembly GCF_024171885.1 of Streptoalloteichus tenebrarius. Taxonomy (GTDB): domain Bacteria; phylum Actinomycetota; class Actinomycetes; order Mycobacteriales; family Pseudonocardiaceae; genus Streptoalloteichus; species Streptoalloteichus tenebrarius. The sequence goes on from NZ_JAMTCP010000003.1 coordinate 109,962, forward strand.
ATGCTGGCGTTCGGCGCGGCAGCCGACCGGTTCGGCCGGCGACGGGTCATGCTCATCGGACTGGCGCTGCTCGGCGTCGCGAGCCTGGCGACCGCCTTCGTCACCACCGCGGCGCAGCTCGTCGTCGTCCGGGCAGTGACGGGCCTCGCGGCGGCGATGACGACTCCGGGGACGATGGCGCTGGCCTTCCGGCTGTTCGACCGGGACGACCTGCGCGTCCGTGCGGCAACGCTGATCTCGACCGTGGGTCTGGTCGGGCTCGCGATCGGCCCGACGGTCGGAGGCTTCGTGCTCGCGATCGCTCCCTGGCAGGTCCTGCTGCTGATGAACGTGCCGATCGCCGTGCTCGCGATCCTCGGTGTGCGGGTCGGCATCGCCGAGGACACGGCCGCTGACCTCCACCGCGACCCAGCGGACGTGCTGGGAGCGGCGCTGGGCACGGCGTCGATCGTGCTCGCGCTCGTCGCGCCGACGCTGTTCGTGAACGACGGCGCTGGCTCGTGGGCGCCCTGGACGGCCACGGCCGGGGCCGTTGTGACGGCGTCGCTCTTCTTCCTCCGCGAGCGCTCGGCCCGTCATCCACTCCTCGACCTGGAGCTCGTCGCCCGTCCGCTCGTGTCCAGCGGCCTGGCCTGCAAGGCCGCCGCCGGGCTGGCGACCGCCGGCCTCGGCTACATGGTGACGTTGCAGATGCAGCTCGACTGGGGATGGCCGCCCGCGCTCGCTGCCATCGGCATGCTGCCGCAGGTCATCGTCCTCGTCGCGGGCGGTGCGCTCATCAAGCCGTTCGTGCGACGGGTTGGTCTCGACCGAGCCGCATGGCTCAGTGCGGCGGCGGTCGTGTTCGGTCTCGCCGTCTACGGGCTGCTGGGCGGTGTCGGGTACCTGTGGGTCGCGATCGCACTCGTGCTCGTGGCAGCGGGGATGCGCGTGGTCGGGGTCGTCGCCGGGGTCAACGTGCTCCGTGGCCTGCCGGAGAACCGGACCACGATCGGCACGGCGCTCACCGACACCGTCACCCAGGTCGCCTCGGGCACCGGCATCGCCGTCACGGGCACCATCCTCGCGGCGCTGTTCACCGGCGACATCGCCACATCGACCTGGAGCGCCCAGCAGACAGCGGACTTCCGGGAGGCGGTCATGATCGCTGGCCTCACGCTCACCGCTGCGGCTGCGGCGCTTGTGGGCTGGGGGATCCTCCGCGCGCGGAGCGCCACAGACGGCCCGGTGAGCGGGTCGACCGCCGACGCGGTCGGCGGAGGTGAGTCCTGACATCGAGGGGTGAGGAACCCTGCCACCACGGCGTGGTCGGGTTCACCAGCAGAAGGCGAGTCCGCGACGGGCGAGCGCAGAACAAGCTCGTCGCACCCACGCTCAACCAAGCGCGTGATGGCACCACGCCCTCCGGGCAACGCGGCGCCCGTGTCAGTACCGTCAGACCGCGCACCCTCCGACGGACGCCGCGGCGCCTCGATGTCGCACCGATCGTGCTCCGTCAGCGGTGCGCGTGACGCCGCGACGGAAGGGAAGACCCCGTGAGCACGATGGTCGCGATCAGCCAGGACACCTTCGGCGGACCCGAGGTCCTCAAGACCGTCGAGGCGGCCAGGCCCCAGCCACTGCCGACCGAGGTCCTGGTCCGGGTCGTGTCGGCGGGAGTCAACCCCATCGACGTCAAGACCCGGTCCGGCGGCGGCATGGCGCAGGTGCTCGGCGACCCGCCCTTCATCCTGGGCTGGGACGTCTCCGGCGTCGTCGAGGAGGTCGGCTTCGGCGTCCACACCCTCGAAGTCGGCGACGAGGTGTACGGAATGCCCTGGTTCCCCCGCCAAGCCGGCGCCTACGCCGAATACGTCACCGCGCCCTCCCGCCACTTCGCACGCAAGCCGGCGTCGGTCAACCACGACCAGGCCGCGGCCGTGCCCCTGGCCGCGCTCACCGCCTGGCAACTCGTCGTCGACGCCGCCCACGTCCACAATGGACAACGAGTGCTCCTCCACGCCGCCGCCGGCGGAGTCGGGCACTTCGCCGTCCAGATCCTCAAACAGCGCGGCGCCCACGTGATCGGCACCGCCAGGGCGGACAAACACGACTGGCTCCGCAGTCTCGGAGCCGACGACCTCATCGACTACACCCAGGAGCGCTTCGAGGAGACCGTCCACGACGTCGACCTCGTCCTCGACCTGGTCGGCGACGAACACGACAACACCAGCACCCGGTCCCTCGACACCCTCCGACCGGGCGGCCTGCTCGTCGCGGTCCCCTCCGGCGTGTCCCGGGAGTTGACGGACCGCGCCCGCGAACGCGGGATGCGGGCGATCGGCTTCCTCGTGGAACCCGACGGCCACGCCCTCACCGAGATCGCGCGGCTGATCGACTCCGGGGACCTCCGCATCGAGATCGAGGACGTCCTCCCCCTCCAGGAGGTGGCCGAGGCACACCGCCGGATCGAGACGGGCCACACACGCGGCAAGCTCGTCCTCCGCGTCACCACCTGACCAGCCCCGGTAAAGATCCACGCCCGCGCGGGCTGCGGGTGGGCCGGCGCGAACAGCGCCTCGACCTTGTACCCCGCTACGGGTGAACGTTCTTCGTCAGACGCCGCGCAACAGCGTCTCGAACGAGGGTGTGCCGCCGAAGGGGCCTTCCAGCGCCTCGGTCGGGGCCGCCGACGGGCGACCCGTGACGAGGTCGGCGAACTCACCGGCGGCGCGCTCGATGCGGCCGGCCAGGGCCCGATCCACGCCCCCGTCGCCGCCCCAGTCCTCCGAGGCGGCGAAGACGCCCGTCGGGACAGCGATCGCGCGCAGGTGGGCGAACAGCGGCCGCATCGCGTGCTCGATCACCAGCGAGTGGCGGGCGGTGCCGGCGGTGGCGCCCAGCAGCACGGGCTTCCCGGCCAGCACCCCCTTGTCGAGGACGTCGAAGAAGGTCTTGAACAGGCCGCTGTAGGAGGCGGAGAAGACGGGGGTGACGGCGATGAGCCCGTCAGCTCCGGTGACCGCCTCGATCGAGCCGCGCAGCGCCTCGTTGGCGAAGCCCGTGACCAGGTTGTCGGCGAGGTCGCGCGCATGGTCACGCAGCTCGACGACCGTGACGGTCGTGTCCTCACCCCGCTCGCGCAGGGCCGCGACGGTCGCGGTGGAGAGCCGGTCGGCCAGCAGCCGGGTCGACGAGGGAACGCTCAACCCGGCGCTGACAACGGCGAGAGTGCGGGTGCTCATCGGGTCTGGGCCTCCTCGGGGGCCTCGTCGCGGACCTGTCCGGTGACGTCGTCGGCGGCGGCGTAGACGGTGGCGTCCTTCGCCCCGCCGCGGGCCGCCACACGCGACGCGTGCGTCGGGGCGTCCGGCACGTGCGCCGGCTTGAGGGCGGCGAACTCCTTGCGCAGCACGGGAACGACCTCCTCGCCGAGGATGTCGAGCTGTTCGAGCACCGTCTTCAGTGGCAGCCCGGCGTGGTCGATGAGGAATAGCTGACGCTGGTAGTCGCCGACGTAGTCGCGGAAACCCAGCGTCCGCTCGATGACCTGCTGCGGGCTCCCGACCGTCAGCGGCGTCTCCCGGCTGAACTCCTCCAGCGACGGGCCGTGGCCGTAGACCGGCGCGTTGTCGAAGTACGGCCGGAACTCGTTCACGGCGTCCTGGCTGTTCTTGCGCATGAACACCTGCCCGCCCAGGCCCACGATGGCCTGGTCGGCCGAGCCGTGGCCGTAGTGCTCGAACCGGCGGCGGTAGAACTCCACCATTCGCTGGGTGTGCTCCGGCGGCCAGAAGATGTGGTTGTGGAAGAAGCCGTCGCCGTAGTAGGCGGCCTGCTCGGCGATCTGCGGGGAGCGGATCGAGCCGTGCCACACGAACGGCGGGACGCCGTCGAGCGGCCGCGGCGTCGAGGTGAAGCCCTGGAGCGACGTCCGGAACTGCCCGGACCAGTCGACGACCTCCTCGTCCCACAGCCGGCGCAGCAGCGCGTAGTTCTCGATCGCGAGCTGGATGCCGTTGCGGATGTCCTGCCCGAACCAGGGGTAGACCGGGCCGGTGTTGCCCCGGCCCATCATCAGGTCCACCCGGCCGTCGGCCAGGTGTTGCAGCATCGCGTAGTCCTCGGCGATCTTCACCGGGTCGTTGGTGGTGATCAGGGTCGTCGACGTCGACAACTGGATCCGCGTCGTCCGCGCGGCGATGTAGGCCAGCGTGGTGGTCGGCGAGGACGAGAAGAACGGCGGGTTGTGGTGCTCGCCGAGGGCGAAGACGTCGAGCCCGACCTCCTCGGCCTTCTGCGCGATCGCCACGATCGCCTTGATCCGCTCCGCCTCGGTGGGCGTGCGGCCGGTGGTGGGGTCGGTGGTGATGTCACTGACCGAGAAGACGCCGAACTGCATCTCGCCCTCCGAGTGGATGACCTGTCATGTACACCCCCCAACCTACATGACACGTCATCTATTCCAGGCCGGGGAGTCCCCCACGGCCACCTGCGGAAACCCACGCTCAGCTACTACCTACCGTCACTGCCGATGCACACAGTGACGACGCTCAACGCCGTCGCGGCTGGTCTTCCCTGTCATGCGGAGTCGCGGAGTCTGATTCGCCGCTGGCCCCTCCCCCTGAGGCCCGGACGCGGCACCACTCCCGCCCCGACGCGAGTCAGGCGGTCTCCGTGGGCGTCGGGTCGGGCCAGCGACGCCCGGTCACGTCTTCGCGCCCGTGCCGCCAGGGCACGCCGCGGTGCGGCTCTCCAGGTTCGCCTTCTCGTCCATGAGCGTGTACGGCATCGTCGGGTCATCCGGCTTCCCCTGGGCATGGCGGTCGTCGGGACCAGCGCGAGGCATCATGATCAGGCCCCGCTTCGACGAGCTGATTCATGCCCCGAACCGCCTCCAGGTCTGCGCGGTGCTCGCCGCGGTCGGTTCAGCGGAGTTCGCGACCGTCCGTGACACTGTCGGCCTCAGCGACTCGGCGCTGAGCAAGCACGTGAAGCTCCTCCAGGAGGCGAAACGGGCACGTCCCCCAGGTCAACCCTTCCCACGCTGCGGCAGCGGCCGGCGCGCTGAGTCTGGCGACCATCGCCACCACGACGAGCACCCGTGCGAACACGCTCCGAACGCTCTGGCCGCCATGGTGGTTGGCACATCAGGCGTTCCGGGAGAACGAACCTGGTGATGACCCGGCGGCACCCAGGGACGACCCAGGTTCCGTCTCACCGCAGGGTTGGCACCGCACCGCCGTCCGCCCAGTCGACGGTCACTCCGGGCAGACCTCCTGCCCAGCCCCGCACGAGGTCGCGCAGTCGCGCCCGGTCGGGCGGAGTCCGGCCGAGACCGACCGCGTAGCGCACGAACCCGTCGCCGATCTCGGCTGGGCGGGGCCAGGCGTGCGCGTCGCGCACCCCGCCCGCCTCCAACGCCGTGAGCAGCGCACGCATCCGGCCACGCACCCGCCCCTTCACCGCGTCGAGGTCGTCGCCCCGCACGTCCACCACGGCCCATGCGGCGTGCCGGCGGTGGAGCGGAGGCGACGCCGTCCACGGCTCGCCACCGGCCTGAACGATCTCCCAAGCGTCGTACAGCTCCTGGGTCAGCAGGTCCCGCATGCCCTCGCCGACCTGCTCGGTGCACAGCCGGAACGGCGCGGACGGCGTCACGACCGACACCGCCGATGACGCGTCCACAGTGGACGAAAGAGTGATCTGGTCGCGCCAGTCCCACACCGCCCAGGTGCCGAAGAAGTGGGCCAGCAGGTCGCGTCCGGCCAGGCTGGGCGCGTCCACGACCGTCAACGCGGACAGCACCGACCACGCCAGGCCCGGCAGCCCGCCGTGTGGTGCGGAGTCCAGCCCCCGCGCGCGAGCCCACGCCTTCACGCGCAAGGCCAACCACGCGAACTCCTCCCACCGCTGGCCCACGAACGCCAGGACCGCTTCGGCGTCGCTCACCGCGCTCAACGCCACGGCGGCAGCCGGCTCCAACTCGGCGCGCCGGGCCACGGCCTCAGCCGGATCGATTCGGGTGCTGACCACCGCGAGGTCGACGTCCGTTCCACCGACCCGGAAGCGCACGCCGGGAACCCGCGCGCCGAGCACGGGCCGCATCCCCGTCGCCCCCGGCACCGCGATCCGGTCCAGCTCGACCTCGCCCGGCACCACCGCGACGAGGTCCAGGTCCGCGCCCGCGAGCGCGCACCCCATCCGCCGCGATCCCACAACGTGCACGACACCGTCCGGGAGGGCGGACGACACCAGGCGGACCACCTCGGAGTCCTCCTTGGCGGGGTGCGGCTCCACGCCCGGCGACGTGTGCCACCGCACCTCTCCGGAGCCCAGCGTGATCGTGGCACGCGGACGCATCGGCTCGTCTCCCCGACGCGAGAGCACCACCACCTCACCGACCTCGGCGTCGAAGGGCCCCACACCGCCGGGGTTGACGCCGCGACCCACCGTGAGGTGCGGTGTGAAGCCTCGACCTCGACAGCCTGGGAACCGCCGCGCCAGCGCGTCCCACAACGCCACCCACGGCGCGGAACCACCCGCGGCCGGGTCGAGCCACACCGTGCCGTGCTCGAACGACCGCACCCCGTCCAGGCGCGCGGTGAACGGACGAATCCCGGCGGCCTCCTCCGCGAGCAGTGTGACCGCCCGGTCGAACTCCGCCTCCGGCACGAACCCGAACACCAGGTTGACGTGGGCGGGCCACCGGTCGAACGCCGGGTCGTGTCGCCGCCGGACCTCGTCGACAGCGTCGGCGACCGCGGGTGGGGGCAGCCAGGCCACGGCGGTGCGGTGGGTCGGCGGAACGTCGAGCACCTCGCCCGACGCCTCCTCCCCCAGCACGAGGTCCACCTCCACTCCGTAGTGGTCCGACACGAGCGCCGTCGTGCCGCGCAGCACCGCCCGCCGCGCTCGCAACCCGTCGCCGCGCAGGAAGACCCGGTCCAGCCGTGCGGCCTGGCCGGACAACGACGAGACCGCCGCCAGGGGGTTCACCCGAGGGTCGAACGTCGGCGTGTCGTCCTCGGCTCCGTGGACCTCCGCCCACGCGTCCCGCACGCCCAGCACCCGGACGGGCAGGTCGGTGCCGTCGTTGAAGTCCCCGAGCAGGACGAGTGGACAGTCCATATCGGACAGACCTTCGGCGAGGTCCGCCAGCTCCGCCGACCTGCGCGCGCCGCCTCCGGTGTGGTCGCTGGTCAGGTGCGTGCACGCCACCGCCACCGGCCCGGACGCGGTGTCCACCACCAGCGCCGCGACCGCCTTGTGCGGCCCGAGCACGTGTCGGCCCGCCTCCAGCACGGGGACCCGGCTGAGCAGCACCAGACCGTGGTCGTCCACGTCCCGTCCGGACGGGTGGACGTCGACCGCGTAGCGCGCCCGCACCCACGGCTCGGCCAGCAGCATCGTCACCAGGTCGCGTTCGACCTCCTGCAACGCGATCACGTCCGCGTCGGCGCGCGCCAGGTCCGCCAGCAGCAGGGGACGGCGGCGCGCCGTGTCGATCCGCTCGCGGTCGTACCGGTCCCACAACGTGTTCCACGTCAGCACCCGCAGCCGCTGTGGTGGCACACCGCCGGAACCACCCGGAGTCCACGCCGTGCCGTCCCACGAAAAGTGCCGCGCGGAGGTGAAGAACGGCGCGCGCAGGCGGCGCGGCGCGCGTGCTCGCCCGGCCGTCGAGGAGTCGATCCGGTCCACGCCCGTGGCCCGGTCCCAGACCAGTTCGCCGTCGGCCTCCACGAACAGCACCCGGTGCCACGGCACGTCGCCGCCCGGCACGAACGACGGCAGCGGCACCCGTTGCGGCTCCGCGCCGCGCGCGGCGATCCCGAGCACGAATCGGGCCGGGTCGAACCGGGGGTCCCAGCGCACCCGGTGGTAGATCTGTTCGCTGGTTCGCATCACGACTCCTCGTCCAACGACCCGGCCACGTCGGCGACGATCCCGTCACGGTCGACGTACCAGGTGCGGTGTGCCTCGCCCGGGTACGGCGGCGAGAACCGCGCCAGTTGCGCGGCGACCACCTCCGCCGGCACCGCGTGCAATCGTTCGGCGTTGCGCCGCATGACTTCTTCTTCGTCGACGACCATCACCGCGAGCGTGACGAGCGCGCCGTGCCGGTCCGCCACGTCGCGCACCACCTGGCGCTGATGCCGGTTCAACGACGTGGCGTCCCACACCGCCGTTCCCCCGCGCGCCAGCGCCGCGTCGAGCCGCCGCAACCCGGCGCGCAGGACGTCGCCGTTGGCCCGTTGGTCGGACCGTGAGCCTCGGGCCTCGCGCAGGTCGTCCAACGAGATCACGTCGACGTCCTTGAGGGTGCGGACGAACGTGCTCTTGCCGGCGCCCGCCGGTCCGGTCATCGCGACCAACCGGGGAAAGCTCCCCGCACGCCACCGCCAGGTCAGCGCGACCGCCTCCTCCGCTGTGGTCAGCCGGCCGGCGGCGAACGCCTCCCGGGCGTGGGCCCAGCATCGGTCCGCCACGTCGGCATCGTGGTCCCGCAACGCCTCAAGCAGCCCGGATCGCACATGCGCCAACGGGTCCTCGCCCAGCAATCCGGCGTCTTCGGCGTGCAGGGCGGACCAGGCGACCTGGTCTCGCGCGTCGGCATCGGGCGCCGTGGCTGCCGCGACCGCGTGCAGAACACCCAGATCGGCCGCCGCGCTCAACCGCACGAGACCCGCGCGCCGCTCGGCGTCCGGAAATACCCGGTGCAACACGGAGTGCAGCCCGACAAGATCGGCGACCCGACGCGCCAACCGCATGCCCACGGTTCCACTCAACCTCGGCAGCAGGCGTGGCCGAGGCACGTCGTGCAACAGAGCGGCGAGGATCCCTGCCAGCCTCGCGTCACCGGTGCGGCCCAGCAGGTCCAGCCGCGCCAACACCTCGTCGGAGCCTTCGGTGAAGCCGACCGCGGCGAGCACGGTTCGCGCGTCCACGGGCAACCCCGCTCGCACGTCCCACAGCGCACCCGCAGCACCACGCCCGTTGGGCACGACCGGTCCCGACATCCAGTGCTCGTCCGTGCGCACGTGATCGCGACGCACCCACTTGGCCACGCACCGGGCGAACTCCGCGCGGTCGAAGCCGTCGACCGTGCGCACCACGTATCCCTCCTGGCGCGTGAGGTCGAGCCGCAACGCGCGCAGGGCGCGCTCGTCGAACACGCCCCGCCACAGCACACGAGGCACCGGAACACCGAGACGGCGGGCGAACCGCACTGTCTCGTCCCATCCCAGACAGCGATCCCCGTCCCACACCGAGAAGGCGTAGAACCAGCTCTCCAGGTCGCGGTACTCAATGGAGTGCCGGGCGTACAGGTTCTCCCCGCACACCCGCCAGCCTGGTGGAATTCCCGCCGCCACGGCGCCGTGCAACGCCTTCACCCACGCCCGCGACGGGTGGTGCGCCGAGTCGAGCGACCGGGCGTGCAGCCCGTCGCGGTAGAGCGTGGTGTTCTCGCCGTCGAGCTTCTCGGTCACCACGACCTCGCGCCCCGCGAACCCGCCGAGGTCGGCGAGCCGCACGTCGTCCGCCGTCGCACCCGGCGACCACGGCAGGTGCGACGTTCGCGGATAGCGCACCCACATGATCCCGTTCCTCCCGACGACGCGACGGGATCGTAGGAACACGTCGGGCACCGTCACCAGTCAATATCGTCACAGACCTGCGCTAAGGAGGGGATTACGAAGAGGCGTTCGTGGTGCGCGCACCCGAGTTCTGTCCTGTGTGGACGATCGCTGAGTCGCTACCCGGGCCGGAAGGAACTTGGCGTGGTGCCGGTCTGCTTGCGGAACATGGCGGAGAAGGCGGCGGGTGTGTCATACCCCAGCGCTGTCGCGACCTGCGTGACTGTCTGGCCCTCGGACAGCAGGCGGATGGCGTGCAGCACACAGGCGCGCTGCCGCCACCGCTGGAAGCTCAGCCCTGTCTGGGTGCGGAACATCCGGTTGAACGTGCGGGTGCTGACGCGCAGGGCGGCGGCCCAGGAGGCCGGCTCCTCCCGGAGGTTCGGCGCGAGCTGGAACGCCTCGCACCGCTCGCGCAGCTCCGCCCGCGGCGGCAGGGGGAGGTCGAAGGGCAGCGGCGTCAGGGCGCGCAGCTCGTGCAGGATCAGCTCGATCAGCGTGCCGTCCCGGCCGTGCCGGTCGTACTCGGCGGGCAGGTCCACGGCGGCGAGCAGCAGCTCACGCAGCAGCGGCGAGACCTCCACCACCTGACAGCGCGTCGGGAACCACGGCACGGCGGAGGGTTCGAGGTAGAGGCTGCGGGTGCTGACCCGCTCCATCAGCACCTGGTGGTCGGTGGTGGGCGGGATGAGCACGGCCCGGTGCGGCGGGACCGTCCAGCTCCCGTCGGCCGTCTCGACGCGCATGATCCCGGTCGCGCCGTAGAGCAACTGCGCGCGGCGGTGCTGGTGCACCGGCAGCAGGTGCCGCGGCGGGTAGTCGGTGCCGATCGCCAGCACGGCGCGGTCGATGTTGTCGACCTCGTCCACCACCAGGTTCCGCACGGGCTCGACACTACGCGCGCTCCTGGCGCGAACTCGATGGGGACTGGCAGATCATCGAATGCGCGCCACCCGCCGCCGACCCTACGTTGGTCGCGTGTTCGCCCTGATCCTGCTCGGTTCCGGCTGTCTGACCGGCGTGACCACGGTGTTGTTCGGCTTCGGCGGCGGCTTCATCACGGTGCCGGTCGTGTTCGCCGTCGTCGCCGCCACCACCGGCGCCGACGCGATGCACACCGCTGTGGCGACCTCCACCGCGGTGATGGTCGTCAACGCGTCCTGGGCGACGGTGACCCAGATCCGGTCCGGCCGGCTGCGTCGCGAGTATCTGCACCCGCTGATCACGTTCATCGCCGTGGGCTCCGCGCTCGGCGCGCTCGCGGCGAACTCGGCGTCCGACACCGTACTGCACGTGCTGTTCATCGCCTACCTCGCGGTGACCGTTGTCGACAGCGTCGTGCGCCGCGGTTTCACCGACGACCGGAGCCGCTCCGAGGAGGTGCGCCCGCTGAGCCGGTTCGCGTCCACGGCGGGCGGCGTCGGGATCGGGGCGGTCGCGAGTTTCCTGGGCGTCGGCGGGAGCGTCATGACGGTGCCGCTGCTGCGCCGGCGCGGGCTGCCGATGGCCGAGGCGGCGGCGATGGCCAACCCGCTCAGCGTTCCCGTCGCCCTCGTCGGCACCCTGGTGTACGCGCTGGGGGCGCGGCCGGAGGCGCATCACCCCGGCCAGGTCGGCTACGTCAACCTGGTCGCGGCGGCGGCCCTGCTCTGCGGCTCGCTGCCCACCATCGCGATCACCCGGCGCGTGGCGGGGCGGGTGCCCGACCGGGTGCACGCGATCGCCTACGTCGGCTTCCTGGTGCTCGTGCTGGTCGCGATGACCATCACCGCGGTCGTCTGAACCCAGCGACTGATCGACGTGTGGACCCGCGCTCGTGATCCGCAGTCTGACCAGCGGTATCCCCATCGGCGGAACCCGCCGCCCACGGATCCGATCGTCATCCGAGCCGTACGACCACCGCGACGACCCACCTCCGCGACCTCACCGTGCTACCCGGCCTGGGTTTCAGTGGCTGATCAACCCGGAGCACGCGCCGTCCGGCGACGACGGGCGAGCCGGGTAGGCACCGCTCGCGAGACGAAGATGAATGAGGGGCCGAGGCGTCCGCGAGTCAACGCGACGCCTCGGCCCCTTTTGTCAAGCGTGAATTCACCGAATTACCGGCGGCCGGGCGAACTGAGCGCCAGAATGCGCCTCAGCCGCAGTTCGGGCACGGCGTGCAGGCCCGCACCCTGACGTCGTCGACGACGGGCCCGTGTGCGCTGTTGGGCGTGGTGCTGGCGAATGCCAGCGTGGTGGAGGAACCGCGCGCCACGAAGGTGAACTGCCGGGTCACGTAGCCCATGTTCGCGGCCGTCTTGCCGGTGATGTCGAAGGAGAAGTCCTGGAAGTTCTGCCCGTCGACGAGCGCCCTGCCCGTCTTGAGCGGCACACCGCCGGGGTTCCCGGCGAGCGAGTACGTCACCGTGTACGTGGTCCCGGGAACCGTGGTGAAGGTCTGGGACACCGTGCCGGGGCCCTGGCCGTTGAGGTCGACGGACTGGTCCCCTTCCGCGGCCTGCCAGAACCCGGCGCCGATCAGGTCGACGCTGCCGCTGGCGACCTTCCACGGGCCGATGGACTGGCCGCTCGTCAGGTACTGGAAGGTGCCCGGATTGACCTTGGGCGTCTCGAAGCTGCCATCGTCGAAGTGGCTGAGGGCTCTCGGCGAGGCGGCGAGCGCGGTTTCGGCGGCGTTGGCGGGGACGGCGACGGCGGACGCGCCCGCGAGAACGACACCCACGGCGACGACGGCGGCGAAGAAACGATGAGAGGCCATTAACCTTCCTCAGGTAATGGCGCCGAGTGGCGCGCGATCAATTTCGAGGGCGACGATACTGACGCGGGACAATTCCCGAGTATCCGCCAGGAGCGGGATACACGATCGGGTGACAGCGCGGGTCCACGGTCAGATTGTGGCGTTTTCGTTGGGCCATGAGGGGGATTTCACCCTCCTCGGACGGACGTCCGGAATGTGGTGACTACCGGCACCCTCGTTCTTTCCGCCGAGAAACCGACCCAACACTCCCGCGCACGAGAAAGTCGACGTCAACCGGCGCGGAGCCGGACACATCACCGGCTCACGGCCACGGCCCTGACACCGGCACCTGTGTCCAATGAGGACAGTAACGGCGCGTCACGGGGAACCCGGCGCGACGGGCGGGCCGGCAACGGACAGGAGCAGCTCAGCCGGCGGTGACGCGGTAGTGGACCTCGGTGGGGGTGAGCTGCCGACCGTTGACCGGGAGCACGTCCTGCGGGCAGGCCGACAACACGACGACGAGGTCGACCTCGGCGCGGAACCGGACGTGGTCGCCGGGCCGGGCCGGCGGGGCCTCGAACGACAACTCGCCGTCCTGGCTCCACGGCACGTTCATGAACAGGTTCAGCGGGGCCGGCAACGCCGACGGCGGCGCCAGGTCGATCTCGCGCAACGCGCGGTGGAAGTTGTCGTGACAGTTGTCGTGGTGGCCGACGCAGCCCAGGAGGCGGTATCGCTCCGCGTCGCAGGCGGCGATGAGGGTGTCGTGCACCCCGGGACTGGTGTCCTCCAGCAGGGTCAGCAGCGGCCGGCGGCGGTTGCTGACCAGGGCGTCCCCCGGCCGGGCGGACAGTCGGCCCAGCGCGGTGCGGGTGTGTTCCATCGACAGGTGTTCGTCGAGGTCGGGCGGGCACAGCGCCCAGGTGTCGACGACCTGGTCGCCGGTCGGGGTGATGACGTCCAGGACCGCTCCGGCGGCCAGGCGCACGGCACGGCCGGAACGGGCGGGCACGACGTGGACGGGTGCGCTCATCACGGTCCTCCCCGCACCGCGGTCCGGTGCACGCGCTCGAAGCCCTGTCTTGATCATGAACACCCGGCGGCCGACGCGCAACGCACGCGGTTCGGCGCCCCGTCCCTCCCCCGGTGCCCCCAAGACGGGCCGAACGCGGGTTCACCACGGCGTTCGGCCTCGGTGGCAGCGCGCAGCGGTGGGATCGCCCTCGCACACGACGAAGGCGATCCCACCGGAGGATGAGGCGAACGTTCTCCGCTCAGCCGAGCCCGCTGATCGCGGAGGCAGGACACTCCCCCGCCGGCGCGGACGTCACCGCCGCCGCCACAGGGCGAACGCCTCCCGCACGTCCTCGGGCGAGTGGGCGAGGGCGTCGTCGTCGGGGTCGGCCGCGGTGACGTGAGGGAGGTGGATCACGGCGTCGTAGGCGTCCAGCGGGCTGATCTCGCAGTAGAAGGTGCTCAGACGCTGTTCGGAGACGGCCAGGACGGTGGCGGCGTCGGCCGGTGACAGTCGGCGGAGGTCGGTCGCGAAGAGTCCGTCGTGGCTGGCGGCCATGAGCGCGTCGAGGCTGCCGGGTCGGGGTGGCTCCAGCTCGGTGAAGAACCTGCCCTCGGCGAACCCGGTGTCGCTGAGGCTCTGGCCGGTTCCCGAGGTCGTGCCGATGACCCGGTAGTCCTCGCCCAGCCGGTCGGCCAGGTGCATGCCCATGGGCGTCACCGGTGGCATGCCGGGCAGGGTGGCGGGCCAGCGCTGGACGTGCCCGTTGTGGGCGGCCAGCACGATCCGGTCCTCCCGGCGCAGGATCCACTCCACGGTGTCCGCCATCGCGGCGTCACGGTTGAGGAACGCCACCTGCTGGTCACCACGCGCCATGCCACGGAACAACGAGTCCACGGTGACCGCGAGCCGCAGTGAGCGGAGCGCGCGGTCGAAGTCCTCCGCCGAGGTCCGGCGCACGTAGTCCAAGCGGCGTGCGGTCATCCGCGCGGTGAGGTCGGCGAGGCTGGCGGTGAGCGCGTCCCGCCTCTCGACCGCGAGGTTTCCGTAGGCGGAGAACGCGGTGGGGATGGCGAACGCGGAGGAGGCGGCGAAGGAGGCCGCGGTCTCCCGGACACCGGGGTCGAGTGCGAACTCGGGATCGGCCCGCTCCAGGTAGGCGGTCGCGGCGTCCAGGGCCGGCAGCGGGGACGCGTTGGAACCGCCCAGGTCGATGCCGTAGAAGCCGACCGGGTGCTCGGCATCGTGGTTGTGCCGTCGCAGCCACTCCAGTTGGTCACGCATCTGGGTCCACAGCCCCATCAACGACGTGAGGCCGTTGGCCAGGACGTGGCCGAGCTGGTCGTCCTGCCCGCCGCGCACCCACCGGTCGGTGGTCCAGCCCTCGGGGAAGCCGCTCTCCATCGCGTAGGCGCCGAACCCGTGCCGCTCGACCAGGTAGCGCAGCAGGCGGTGACGGAGTTGGTAGAACTCGCCGTTGTAGTGCGAACTCTCGCCGATCGCCACCACGCGCGCGTCGCCGATCACCTCGTCCAGCCAGCCGAGGTCGTCCAGCGGCCCTGCCGGGTCGAGTGTGGACAGCGGGATCACCGCGTCCTCGCCGAGCCGGGCGGAGCCGGTCGGGGTGTTCCTGGTCATCGCAAGCCCCCTCGCTGATGTTCCCAACTTTGGGAACAGTACCAAAGATGGGAAAATCGGGAGGTGGACACGCTCGACCTGCTCCTGCACCCGATCCGGTTGCGCATCGTCTCGGCCATGTCCGGCGGGCACGTGCGCACCACCTCCGACCTGTGCGCGAGCCTGCCCGACGTCCCCAAGACGAGCCTGTACCGCCACGTCGGCCTGTTGGCCGAGGCAGGGGTGCTGGAGGTTGCCGACGAGCGGCGGGTGCGCGGCGTCGTCGAACGCCGCTACCGGCTGCGCCAGGACCGTGCCGTGATCGACGCCGACCGGGCCGCGTCGATGTCCCTCGACGACCACCGGCACGGGTTCGCGGCGGCCATGGCCGCCCTGCTCGCCGAGTTCAACGCCTACCTCGACCGACCAGGGGCCGACCC
The DNA here is from genome assembly GCF_024171885.1 of Streptoalloteichus tenebrarius. GTDB lineage: Bacteria > Actinomycetota > Actinomycetes > Mycobacteriales > Pseudonocardiaceae > Streptoalloteichus > Streptoalloteichus tenebrarius. The sequence continues at coordinate 125,397 of NZ_JAMTCP010000003.1, forward strand.
GACCGCCGACTCCGTGGGCTACCGGCAGGGCACCCTGTGGCTCAGCCAGGAGGAACTGGCCGAGATGATCCACGAGTGGGGTGCGGCCCTCGCCGCACGCGCCAGGAACCGGCCCACGCCGGAGCGCCGGCCCCACCTGGTGAGCGCCATCTTCTTCCCGACCGGGGAACCGCCGACCACGTCCTCGTCCTGACCCGAAGGACCCGGACCGCGACCTGTCCACGCCGGCCGGAGACTCCAGGGAGGGAGTCCAGCTCGGTGGGGTCATCCAGCGCCGGACCGACGTAGATCTTCTTGAACGCGGGCACCGGATCAGTGCGTCGCCGGGGACGGATCTCGGGCTGTCCGCCAGCGAGTGGGAGCGGGTGGGTCGGGAGAGCTGGACCTCAGCGGGGTCGTAGTCGGGCTCTGGTGACCGCCGGAGGGGGCGGAACTCCGGCGAAGACCACGGTGCCAGAGCCGCCCCTGTCCGGGGTCCCGCACGGGAGCCGGTCAGCATCGGGGACGACAGACGCGTCGGGCTCGTCCTATAGCCGGAGGATGTGGGTGGCCACGGTTCCGAACTTCTCCAGCAGGGGAACCACTTCGGCGGCGTAGTCCGGCGCGTCGATGGTCACCTCGTAGTGGTGGTCCTCCCCCGGCGTCTTGAAGAGGTAGTTTGCCGTGACGCTCCGGGTCCCCACGAACCGGAGTTCCACTCCCGCCGGCCAGTCACTGCCCTGGAAGAGCGGCCGGTAGGGCTCGCACCACGAGGGCAGGATCAGCGTCGTGAAGCCCCCCTCGCCTGGTGGAAGGACGTCCGAGGGCACACGGGACTCGTACAGGGAACTCCTTTCCCCGGACATCGCCACACGCTCGGCCGGCTCGGTCACCACCGCCATCGCCGTGTTCCGCACCCGGGCTTCCAGCTCGTGTCGACGGCTGCGCAACAGCTCCTCCCTGGCCCTGTCGGTGAGTTCCCGCAGGATTTGCGCGCGCATGGCGGCGACCAGAGACGGGTCCTCCTCCAGCTTGGGCGCGCTCAGCTCCGGCAGTTCGGGCAGCCCTTCCAATCCGGGCAGCGCCTCCAGTTCCGGCAGTTCCGGCAGCTCGGGCAGCCCTTCCAGTTCTGGCAGTCCCTCCAGTTCGGACAGCTCTTCCAGCGAGGAGAGCCCCGCAGGCTCCTTCGCACCGCCCAGGTCCCTCAGCCGCCGCTCCAGCTCGTCCAGCTCGTTCTTCTCCTGGGCCCTGGCCCCTTCCTCCAGCCTGGCCCGTACCGCCTGCTCCAGCTCCTGCTCGCTGATCGACAACGCGGAACCTTGCAGGAGTTCCGCCAGCCGATCACGGCCCTTCTGCTCCATGGCGACGCTGAAGCTCCCGTGCATCGGCACGGTCAGCGACTGCTCCACGACCTCGCGAGCGGCCTTCGCGCGGTTCTCGGCCGCCGCGACGTCGAGGACGTTGACCGCGAGAGCGGTCTCCTCCCCCGTGTCCACCGACCCCTTGTAGCCGATGTTCCGCGCCGCCAACGTCTTCCGACCGAGAATTCCCTCCCGGCAGATCCCCTGGACGAGGTCGACCATGGCGGCGACCTGCTCGACCTGACGTTGGAGGTCGGCCGCGTCGGTCGCGCTCAGGACCGCGCCCTGTCCCTGCCGGACGAGGAAGTCCAGGACGGCGCGACCCCGGTCGGTCAACGTCGCCGGGTCGGGGAGATGCGCGATCGGGTCCGTCACCTCCTGGCCACCCACCTCGACCAGGCGTTGGACTCGTGGCGCCGTGGCTGGCGCCCTCGCGGTCCCCTTCCCGGAGCCTCGTCCACGCTTCGCCGGGGGCTGCCCTTCGGTTTCCTTCGCGGCGCGCTTCTGGCCGGTCGGAAGTCCGACACCGAGCGCGCAATTGATGTCCACCACACCGGAGGGAAGCTTTCCTTGCAGCCTGGCCGGCAGCGGTTCGTCCGGGGCGTTGGGAACGCGGTCCCGGGAGACCAGTTCCGCCCGGGCCTTCACCTGCTTCCCCACCGCCTTCAGCGCCTTGTCCTTCTCCGCCGGCCACGTCTGCCCCTCCACCTCGACCTGGTAGTGGACTCCCCACAGCTTGTTGTGCCGGAAACCGCCCTGGGGAGCGGTCTCGGCGGCCAGGGAGTCCGCCGCGTCGATGGTGTCCTTGACCGGTTTCTCGAACCTGTTCTTCATGTCCATGTTCGCGTTGTGGCTCAGCGGTGTCAGGTTCTTCGACTCCCCCGGGCCGCCGACGTTGTCGTTGAGCAGATGCCCCTTGATCCACAGGTGGGAGTCGCCGTAGAGCGTGCTGAGATCCTCGACCGCCGTACACTCGCCCCGGCGCGGTGGGGAGCCCAGACCGGACTTTCCGGCGCCCGGTCCGAGCTGGACGTCGACGCTGGTTCCGCCCTTGAACGTCGACTGGGGCCTGCCGTAGACGGGTCCCGCCCAGAAGACGTGGTCGGCCGGGGTGTACCGGGGCACCCGCTCCCGGGTCGACTGCCGAACCCGCTGCACGACCGGCACTTCCGGGCTCACGTCCGGCGCGCCAGCCGCGCGGCCCGCAACCCCGTGCTCCGTGTCGGAAGCCATGGCGTGGGCCGCGCGCTCCCCCGCGTCGCCGGGATCGCTGATCACGAGCCCGTCGGCGGTGGGGGTTCCGGGGACCGGCCCCTCGCGTTGCTGGAGCACGTGGCTGAGTTCATGCCGGAGCACGGCGTGGTTGGTCATGTCGACGCCGGAGCCGAGCACGACGTGCGACCCGGACGTGTAGGCGAGGGCGTCGACCGCCCTGGCCGACTGGTGCGCCAGCGAGTCCGAGTGGACCCGCACGTCGGACAAGTCCGCGCCGAACCGGCTTTCCATGTCATCACGAACATGTGCGGGGAGAGGGCTGCCCGACTGTTGGAGCACGTCCCGCACCAACCCGCCTCGATCACGCACGGACGAACCGTCCTGTCCGGACTGCCGCTTCCCCGCCTTGTCCATGTCCGTCGTCTCCCGTCGGTGCTGGGCCGGAGGTGGTGGGATCAGGGGTTCACGTAGACGCAGTACAGCTTGTCCTTCAGGGGGGCCAGTCCGGCCGCCGTCTTCGACACGAGCCCGGTCCACTGGTCCTGGCTCCACCCGTCGCCCCGCGACGTGCTCCACACCAACGACGTGCCGTCGGTGTCGACGTGGAAGCAGTGGAGCAGTCCGGAGTAGACACAGAGCGCCGGTTGCGAGCCGTCGACGTACTGGGGGAAGTCCTGCTGGAGACGCCACGACGGCTCCACGTACGTGCTCCAGTTCAGGCTGGAACCCTCCTCCCTCCCCGGGTAGGCACACCACAGGCGCGCCTGGTACGCCGCGAGCGTGGGTGATCCCTTCACCTCGCCGCTCATGGGCTTTTCGGTGTCTTTCCACTGTTTCCCGTCATTCACCCACAGCGCGACCTCGGCGTCCGTCTTCTGGTAGGCGCAGTAGACGTTGCCCCTGTACGCCGTGAGGCCGGGACCGAGGGGCGAGGACGCTCCGCTGATCTCGATCCTCTCGGACTCCCACGTGTTGTTGCTGAACGTCACCGAGTACAGCTTGGTGTCACTGGCCCCTCGGTGGACGCAGTACAACTTGTCGTGTGCGACGGCGAGGGCAGGTGCTTCGCCAGACGTGAAGGTGGAGATCGGCGTTGCCGGCGACCAATTGCTCCCGTCCCACCTCGTCCAGTACAGGGCCTTGTTCTTCCCGGTGAACACACAGAACAGCACGTCCTTGTAGACGGCCAGGGCGGGCGCGTGCGATGTCGTGGCGTTGCCGATCTGTCCCTTCCGGGGCCAGACGTTGCCGTCGAACTCTGCCCAGTACAACTCGTCGCTCACGGCGTTGTCCTCCTCCTGTTCCGGCAGGTCATTCGAGTGAGAATCCGACGGCGACGAAGCTGAAACCCCTGGCCAGGGGATGCCCGTTGGGAGCGCCGGTCTGGATGCGGAACCTGTCTTTGGTCACACCCAGGATGACCAGGTTCGCCAGCGTGTTCACGATGGTGGTGCTGGTGGGGTCGTCCGGGTAGAGCTGGGTGGCGACGACAGCCGGAGGTTCGAGGAAGTGCGCGCCGTTCACGAACAGAACGTCGAACATTCCGGTGTGCTTCTCGACCTTCTGGACGAAGAACCCCTCGCCGCGTGGCTCGCCCTGCGCCGTGACGGACCCGAAGATGATCTGCTGCCCCATGGCCACCTACTCTGTTTCGTCCGGGTTGAGACTGCTGTGGAGAGCGGCGCTCGTGTGCGGCTCGCCGTCCGGTTCCGGTCCGCCGTGGAGAAGAAGCTCGCGCTCGACCCAGCCGTAGAAGCGCTGTCCGAACTCGCCTGGAGTGATCGGGAGCCCGAACTTCTGGTACTCCCGCCCCATCGAGACGACCAGGTCGTGGGTGCTGACCGTCCTGGCGCTCGGGTCCGCGCCCAACGCGCGGAACGTGCCGGCGAGCACGACATTGCGGATCAACCCGCCGGCGACCGCGAATCTCGTGGCCAGTTCGGTCAGGTCGTCGTCAGGCGGTGGGGCCAGGGACGCCGGGAACAGGCCACGCCAGATGCGGAGCCGGGCGTCCGCGTCCGGGACGGGGAAGTCGACGAGTGCGTCGAGTCGCCGCAGGAAGGCGGAGTCGATGTTCTGCCGCAGGTTGGTGGCGAGGACGAGGACGCCCTCGAACTCCTCCACGCGCTGGAGGAGATAGGACACCTCCAGGTTGGCCCAGCGGTCACGGGCCTCGCGCACCGTGCCTCGGCGGCCGAACAACGCGTCGGCCTCGTCGAAGAACAGGATGGCGTTGCCGTGCTCGGCGTCGGTGAAGACGCGGTCGAGGTTCTTCTCGGTCTCCCCCACGTACTTGCTGGCGATCGCCGCGATGTTGACCTTGTGCAGGTCGGTGCCCTGATGCCGGGCGAGCAGCTCGGCGGCCGTGGTCTTGCCGGTGCCCGAGGCGCCGGTGAACAGGGCGACGACGCCACGGCCGAGGGCGAGCCGCCGCCCGAAGCCGAGCGAGTGGTGCACCTGGCCGTGCAGGCTGACGCGTTGGACCAGCTCGTCCAGTTGGCGACGGCTCGCGGCCGGCAGCACCAGGTCGTCGAGGGTGAGTTCGCTCCTCGGCTCGATGCGCCGCGCGTAGGCGACGGAGTGCCCGCACTGGCGTCGACATCCTTCGTCCAGGTCCTCGCGGCGCAGGCGCGGCACGGCGGGCTCCCGGAGCGTGGCGATCGTGAGCGCGGCGTCGCACGCGTCCCGTGTCTGCCCCGGCGTGAGCCGGAAGGTGTTGGCCAGTCGGGTGGCCACCTGGTCGCGGTCGGGGCTCGGCTCCTCCCAGGCGTCGCACGGCGGCAGGGTGGCCAACCACAGGCGACGGCGTTGCTCGAAGTCAGGAAGGCCGAGGGTGACGTGGAGGAAGCGACTGCCGCGCCACGTCACCTCCGGGGCGTCGGCCGTGGTCAGCAGGGTGAGTCCGGGGAAGTCCTCCGCCGCCGTGACGAGGTCCGTCCACAGTTCACCCCGCCCGGGGCCGTGCAGGAGGTCGATTCCGACCCAACACAGCGCGGCGCCCCGCAGTCGCGCCTCCCGGTAGCAGCGGCGCACGACCTCGGGCCACTCCCGACGCAGCGCGAGGCCGACGTCGGCGCGCAGCAGGGGGATGCCGGCGTCGGCGCAGAGCGCGGCGGCGACGGACCGACGCCCGGAACCCGGCCGGCCGTGCAGGGAGATCACGACCGACCGCGGGTCGTCACGCAACCACTCGGCGAGCCGGCCGAGCTGCTTGTCCAGTTCAGGGGGAAGGATGAGATCCGCGAGACCCGGTGGTCCGCCCACCACGGAGACCACTCCGGCAACGGTCTCGTCAAGCGCGTCGTCGTCCATCAGGTACCGGGCGATCCTGGGGTCCGGACGCACCGTGCCGTCCTGGCCCAAAACCACCAGATGGTGTCTGAGGAGCGGCCCCTCGCGGGCGAAGACGCTCCACGCCTGGCTGGTGCCCGCCAGGTGTGGGGCCGCGACCGCGAGCGCGGCGCGCACTGTCAGACCGTCATGGCCCTCGTCGTCGGCGAGTGTCGCGACCAGGCTCGCGTACCGGGGATCGACCTCGGACAACAGGCACAACAGCAGCACGTCCCGGTGGCACTCGTCGAGGCCGAACCGTTGGGTCAGGGTGTGCAGCCGCAGGGGAACCGAGGTCGCCGCCAGGCGCTCGGCGACACGGCCCGCGAGGTCCCGTGCGACGGCGCGGTACTCCTCGGGAGAGGAGTCCACACCGGACTCGTAGTCCTGGTTGGACGCCGCGACCTCGGCGCAGAGGAGCTGGGAGACGCGGGTGAGTTCGTCCCGCAGATGGGAGAGGCTGTCGTGGTAGCCGGTCTCGGTCATGCCGCCTCCATGCGGTAGGTCACCATTCGGCCGTCGAGCCAGGGCACGTGGGCGAGCGGGGCGTCGTAGCCGGCGAGGCGCACCACGACGTCCAGCGGTCCGGGCGCCAGCTCGACGACGAGTTCTCGTTCCGAGAGCCGAACCCGCCCTGGCCGGCGTGCGAAGTGGGTGACCAGGTAGGGCACGCTCGATCCGGCGAACTTCCCGAGCCACCGGGACCAGGCCCGCACCACGGCGAGCGCCAGCACGCCGAGCGCCTGGTCGGCCTCGGGGACGCCGAGTCGGCCCTCCTCCAGGACGTCGCCGTCGTCGAGCTGGTCAGGAGCGTCGACGACGCGTTGCGCGAGGACGGCGTCCAGCACCGCGTCCCGCATCGCGGCACTCTCGTCCTCGGTGATCTCCAACCAGGGCAGGAGCAACTCCTCGGGATCACCGGTCGGCATCCCGGCGAAGGCCAGGACGGCGGGGTCGTCCGGTGGCGCTCCGGTGAGTCGGGTGGCGAGGGCCAGCGGCGTGGCGGTCAGGGCGTGGCCGAATCCGGCCCGGGTGAGGATGCCGGGGAGACGGAGGTCCACGACCGCTCGGAGCAGGAGCAGTACTCCCGCGCACGGACTGTCGGTCGCGTCGGTGCCGGTCGATGCGCGGGCCGACACCAGAGCGGCGACCAACCGGTCGGCGTCGCTGTCGTGTCCGATCCCAGTTTCGTCGTGTCCGATCCCAGTTTCGGGGACGCCACGAGCTGTCGACGCTGACGCGACGAGCGCCCTGGTGGCCGATGTGTTTGCCCTCGCCGACCGCCTCAGCCGCACGTCGTCTGGTTCCGTGTCCTCCTGTCGCGGGGTTGCCACGGCTGGCCGCCCGCCCGCGAGCGCGAGCGCCTCCGCCCAGCGACGCAGGACGTGCGTCGTGATCTCCTCGGCGGCGGGGCTCGACGCCCACTCCGGGTGTCGAGCCGCGAGGGCTGCCCGGAGCAGGAGCAGTGAATAGGGGCCTGGTCCGGCCGCCGCGAGTCGTGTCCTGAGTTCCGCCGCGCCCGCCTCGTTCGTGACGAGGTGCAGCAGTGCCCGGAGCACGGCCGTCTCCTCCGGTCCGATCGCTTGGTCTTCTCGTCCTGTGCTGATGTTCTGCTGCGTCGTCGCCACGCCGTCGTCTGCTCCTGGTGTCTCGGGGCCCGCGTCGCTGCTGCTCGGGGCATGAGCCGAGGTGAGAGAAACGCCGTCGAACAGCGGGATGTGAGTACGTGAGGGCTGCCCAGGGACGAGGGGCGTGGCGAGCGCGAAATTCACACCTTCCGACCGGGCTCCGTCGAGGAGGTCAGGAAGCACCGATCCCGTCACCGGCGTGACCAGGCGGGACCCCGAGGTCGTGTTCAGTTCACCGCTGGACAGGAGCGCGTCGAGTTCCGAAGGTGGCGGCCACTCCGGTCTTGTCCCGGTGCGGAGTCGGGGGACACCGCTTGCTCGGCCCGGCAGCTCGGACCAGGTGATCTCCCCGCGTGCCAGTGCGACCGCCCAGGGCTCCGGGAGACCGAACCCGAGGAGAACACGGACCAGCTCCCCCAGGCTCGCCCTGCCACGGCGAACGAGCGTGAGCAGGCGCGCGATCTCGGGGTGCCTCACAGTCCGGCCCGAGTAGAGGTGAGAGGGGGAAGCCGCCTGTCCCGGCACCAGCAAGGTGGCATCAGCGGGGCGCGGGGCACTGACGCCGAACCCGCCAGCGATAACCACACCGCCAGCACCCCACACGGCGCCAGCACGGCCCGCCCGGGCCGCAGCGCCGACACCGGGCACACCTCCAACCGCACCGGCCGCAGCAGCACCCCAGGCACCGTCCGCACCTTCCACAGCGCCGACACCTTCTACCGCAACGCCAGCACGGCCCGCCCGGGCCGCAGCGCCGACACCGGGCACACCTCCAACCGCACCGGCCGCAGCAGCACCCCAGGCACCGTCCGCACCTTCCACAGCGCCGACACCTTCTACCGCAACGCCAGCACCCGGCACCGCATCCCCCGCAACGCCAGCACCTTCCACGCCGTCCCCGCCGGCGGCACCTTGAAAGGCTGCGGGACCGGCCATACCTCCGATAGCGGGGGCACCGCAGGTACCGCCCACATGAGCCGCAGCGCGCGCACGGACCACACCTCCCACGGCGCCGTCCGCACCCTCCGCACCGGCAGCACCTGGCGCACCTCCCGGGCTGGCCGTACTGGTGGCGCTGGCGGCGTCCCCTGTGGCGTGCTCGGCGATTCGACGACGATCGCGACGAGTACGAGGGCCGGCTGGTCGGCCCGAGGGCGCGAAGAGAGGAGGAGGAAACCCCTCTGTTCGCCGCTCCTCTTCCTGGTTGGCTCGACTCTGCTCCATTGGGAGCGACTCGTGGGGGCGTTGGCGCAGGCGCGCCTCCAGAAGGGGAAGGTTCAGCCACTCCAGTTCGGCCCGCAACGATGTGGGGATCTCAGCCGGAGGCAGGCGCACCGCGCCCATCTCGGCCAGGTAACACAGGAGATCGGCGACGATCTCGGACAACGAGTCGGGGTCCAGCCAGTCCGGAGAGGACGGGCGCTGTTGGCGCCGGGCGACGGCCAGCGCTGGTTGACGGGTACCGGTCCACAGCGAACAGGCGTCGGCGAAGCGCAGTGCGACGCCGACGAGAGGGTCCATTGTGGAGGCTTGTCCCAGAAGAGGGCGCGGCGCTCCAGGACAGTCCACTGAGGACTGTGAAGCTGAGGCGAGTTCCGCCACCGCCTCGCGGTCCAGGGCGTCCAGGACCTCGGTCAGCGCGCCCTGTCCGTGCAGGGCCGCGAGCACGGGCACGACGTCCTGGGCGGGCACCGCCTCACGGATCACCACGCTGACCGGGCTGTGGTGGAACCGGCCCAGCGGACGGTAGTACCACTCGTCCCATGCCGATCCCCTGACCCGCGCGAGCAGGTAGGAGGCGAGGTACGCGGCTTCGTCGGCGAAACGGACGACGGCGTCGTGGTCCCGTCCGCCGTGGGTGATCGCGGCGACGACGGCTGCCCCGAGTTGCCGCGCCCACTCCCGCGGCAGGTTCGGCGCCCGCGTGTCGAGCCGGACCTCGGCGACCAGATCGCGGATCAGGTACACGGCTGGGTCGACGTCGAGCACCGGGGCGAGTTCGGCCTCCAGCGCGGTGGCGAGGTCCGTCCGCGCCACCTGGTGAACCCGCTCGGCGACCAGGGGATCACCCGCGTTGACCAGGTACTCGCAGTGCAGTGTCGCGATCTGGGCGTCCACCGGTCACGCCCCCTGCTGCCCGTGGCCGTACTGACCGACCACGTCCTTCAGGATCCGCGCCGCGTGCTGATGCCGTTCCCACAGCAGGTGGACGAACTGCGGGATGAGGTCGGGACTCGCCCCGAACAGGGCGGCGACGCCCGCGGCCAACGACTCCTCGGTCGGAGTGGGCAGGGCGGTCGGGGCGGCTTCCCCGGACGCCCCGACCGCCCCGGCCGCCCCCACCTCCATGGCGGCTCCCACTCCGCCTTCGAGTTTGCCGTTCACGACCAGGGTGCCGTGGACGGTCACGGTGTTGTCCGCCCCGACGGTGAGGAACGGACTGAAGCCGTTCTTCTCGACGGACCAGGAACCCACGACGAGCGCGCTCGTGCGGTCGCCGGGAAGCTCGACGCGCAGTTCCTGCTTGTTGGTCTTCGCGTCCTTCGCCGTGTACACCTTCCACGGGAGTCGTGTCTTGGGTTCGACTGTCCTAGCAGGGAAGGCCAGGGCGCCACCCTCGATGCGCACCTCACCGGTGACCGACATCCCCTTGGGAAAGCGCGCCCCCTTCTCGCTGACGCCCAGAAGCTCCTGGTCCTGGTCGCTCTTCCGCAGGACGACTCCGAAGTCGCGTTTCGGCTCGGTCTGGGTCGGTGTGAGGTCCAGGCGCACGTTGTCGTCCGGATGCCGCACCGATCCGGCGCGCGCGCCCGCGTAGCGCCGGCTTCCGTGGTCGACGACGAAGGACTGCCCGGGCTGTCCTCCGGCCATCACCCTGGCGAGCAGGACCGGCCACTTGGCGGCCTCGTCGGGTGAGGGGTGGATCGGCCCCAGTTTGAGGTCACCCTCCGGGACCTTGGGCGGCTTGTCCGGATTGGCCGGTCCCTGCGCCGGCGTGACCAGGACTCGTGGTTCCTCGACCCACCGGTAGTAGTTCGACCACGGCACGTTCTTCTGGGGGCAGGTGGCGTATCCCGGAGGCGCGGGGTCGGCGGCGTAGCAGTAGTAGTACAGCCAGACGTCGTAGGTGCGCACCTCGTCGACACTGGGTTGGATCGGCACGTCCGCCGGTGACAGCAGCACGAGTTCCCTGCCGTAGCCGTCGATGGCGAACCCCGGCAGGACGACCAGCCGGTCCCTGTCCTTCTGGAGGTCGAGTTTCAGGCCGGCGACCACGCCCCAGGTGTGGCCGGTCCGGTTGTGCCAACGGCGCATGCGCACGTGGTAGTCCTGTTCGGCCTGGAAGTCCTCCAGCCGCAGGTCCTGGCCGTCCGAGTAGCTGACCCGTTTGACGCGGTCCTCGTCCACGGTGCCCCTCCCTGGGAGTCAGACAGGCCTCAGGCGTTGTCCTTGAGCTGCCACTCGGCGACGCCGCACCCGTGGCAGAGCTGTCGGGTCGGCAGCACACCGAGCACGTTCGCCACGACACGGGCCGGCCCGGTGGCCGAGACCTGGACGTCCTCCTTGGCGACGGCGGTCCCGCGGGGCGGCAGGTTGGGCTTGGTCTGGAAGAGTTGTGCCTTGGTCGCCTGGATGTTGTTGGACGGCACGACGGTCACCACGATCGACGCCCGCGGCACGGGGAGCGGCCCCGTGTTGGTGATGGTGACCGTGACGGTCAGCTTGTTCTTCTCACTCTGTTCGGGCTGGACGGTCACCTGGAGCGCGTTCTCCGGCGGGGCGGTTCCCGGTGGCGAGTTGAGGACGATCATCCCGTGGACCTTGAGTGAACCGTGGACCGTGGTGACCCCTCCGGCGTTGACGGTGAGCACCGGTGTCCGAGCCCCACCGGACGCGACCGTCCGCACGCTGATCTGGTTCGGGTCGAGGACCCCCTCGGCCAACGGTGTCGGCAACTCGATGCGCCACTCGGGGTGTGGTGGCGCCTTGTCGTCACCTTCCTCTCCGCCCTTGAGCCGGTACCAGTGCCACGGCTCGGAGCCCGACGGCGGCGAGGGGCGCTCGCCGAAGGAGACCGGTCCCTGGCCGCCCAGCTCCAGCCCGCTCGTGACGACGGCCCCGGTCACCGCGCAGTTCTGGTCCCTGCCGAGGCTGAGGCGACGCGTCGGCCGGCCACCGTCGCCGGGAACGTCGACGGCGAACGCGACCGCCGCGTCCTCCCGTCCGATGAGGACGGTGGTGCCGGTGGGCGAGATCAGGTTCGCGGCGACGAGCGCTCCGTCGGGGTGGACCCTGTCGTCGTGTTGGGCGCGTGCCTCGGCGCGGTAGTGTCGCTCGCCCTCCCAGATGGCCGCGTCCAAGACCTGCCCCTCCACGTACCGCGGCCGTTCATAACGTCGAACCGATGGTGACACGTCACCCCTCCTTGACGAGATTGGTCATGCCCACGATCCACCGTCGACCCTTGGGAACCTGAGAGAGATTCGACTGGATGTAACTGAGGCGAACGAGCGCGCCCTTCTCCGCACACGGGGCGTTCGCGAACATCTGCTTGAGCTTCTGGTTCGTCTCCGGAACCCACTCAACCCATTCCGACACGGTGACGCCATGTTGAGCGAGCACCCCGTCGATCTCGTCCATGTCGCCGCCCAGGATCTCCGTCAGATTGGTCTGGCCGGAGGGTGCGGGTTTCGTGGGTGACCCGAACAGGGTGCGATAGGGCCGAGTGGTCCTGATGTCGTGGATCTTCCAGAGACTCTGGTCATTCGGCCGGGTCAGCCAGACCCGACCGAGTCGGACGTCGCCGGCCTGTTCGGGGGGGACGGGTCCGCGCACCAGACGGTCGATCTGCTCGAGCACGATCCACAGGAGCAGTTCCAGACAGTTCCGTTCGGACATCTCCGCCTGCTCGACCGCCAGGGGGAGAAAGGCGTACCGGTGTGGCGGCTTCGGCATCACTGCCTTCAACCAGTCCCGACGTTTGTTCACGGGTATGTCGGCGGGGAACTTGTCGTCGATCGCCTTCTGAAGTGGACGGACCGCCTCTTCGTAACGCTTCTTCCACTCCTTCCAGTCGGGGAGGTCGCCCTCTCCGGACACTGGCCTCACATCGACGCGGTACTTCTCAGCCATGCGCGAGTCGTGGCAGTCCCCGCCGCCTCCCCCTTCTCCGTTGACCGACCCGCATGTGCTGTCCTGAGCGGAGTGCGGGCTGGGCGGGCGGAGCCCCCGGGTCGGCCGGAACGACTTCTCGTCGTAGCGGAGCACGAGGTCGACGACGCAGGACGTGTCGCTCCCGCACGCCTTGCTGAGATCCTCGACGTGTGCTTTCGGCACGACCACATCGTCGCCGTTGGCGGTGACCGCGTGCCCCGGACCAATGTTGATCGTCGCGTCCTTATCGGCCGACAGTTCGAGCCCTCGGACCACACCCCAGCCCTGTCGGAGCGAGGCCAGCCAACGCTTGTTCCTGACCCAGGTCACGAGCGTGGTCAGGTCGTCCTCGGTCAGCATCTGACCGGCGAAGAACAGGGGCCGGGTGAGTTCCTCGAACGACTTCTGCTTCGACGCATCCTCGGACGAGCGCTGGTCCTCATCCTGCCCGTGGGTGGAGGCGCCGAGGGTGTTGGAGGTGTTGCCCGGGTCCGTCATGTCCGCTGCTCCTCACCCTCACCACGCCCGCCACTGGCCACGAACCAGCTCCGGAAGTCGCCGCCCGGTGTGCCGTTGCCGCTGGGAAGCCGCCCCAGCAGGAACGTCCCGTCCACCGCCAACCCGCGTTCGTCCTCCAGGAAGTCGCAGTACAGGGTCACGTGGATCACCGTTCCCGGCCGGAGTTGTCGGACGAAGTCCGGGTGCACCTCGTAGACGGCGCTTCGGCGGGACGCCTCGTCCAGACGGGGTGGTCTGAGGAAGGGGACGGGCCGGCGTGCCTCCTTGGGGTCAGTGGAGTACTCCGCGAGGAAGGTCCACTGGTTCACCCCGCGAGCGCCGTCCTCCGACGCCCGCAGCGGGCGCTCGAAGTCGACGCGCAGTTCCCCTTCGAGGGTCGACTCGCCGCCGTGCGTCCAGTTGAGGCCGGTGACCCGGGTCAACCTCCTCGACAACGGGGTGTCGACCGACTCGATGTCGTAGTTCCCGTTACCCCTGGGCACGATCTTGGCGAGCGGCACCAGTTTCTCGTCCTGGGTGTTCAGGTCGGCCGTAGGCAGCTTGACCGCGTCCCGGTACCGGTTGTACTGCTTCTTGTCCGGGTCCGCCGCGCCTTCGTAGAAGGTCGGGACCTCCTCGGCGAACCGCTGGTCAAACTCCGCGCAGAGGAGGAAGGGCGTGTCCCGCGACTGCTGACTCCCGCAGGACGACGGCCCCAGGGGAAGGCGGACCGGCTGTCTGCGGGTGAGCACCAGTTCCCGTCCCAGGCGATCGATGGCCCACCCCGATTCCACCACCGCCCAGTTCTTGCACTGGTCCTTGTTGGGGTGGTGCTTGACCGTCATCCCGTGCACGACGCCCCAACCGTGGAAGGCGCGATTGTGCAGCCGCAGACGGCTGAGCAGGTAGTCGGTGTCCGCCGCGAAGTCGTTCGCGGTCATGAACTTGCCGGCGTAGTACAGATTGCGTTCGGTCACCGGCAGCGGGACCTGGGGCGCGGGATCTTGCAGATGTCCACTGTGGTCCTGGGACATGCCGACTCCTCAGATCGTCGCGCAGGGGTCGTCGTCCTGCGCCGGTGACGCGGCAGGCCGGGTGGGTTCCACTCGCGGCAGTGCCACGACCGTGTCGACACCGACGGTCGACTGGACCTCGACGCGCAGCGCCGCGCTGGTCCAGCGCAGCTCGTACTCGGTGGTCGCCGGCCGCTCCTCCTCCAGCAGGCGGCAGACGGCCTGCGCCAAGCCCGGCTTCTCCTTCCACTCCAGAAGGAGGTACACCTGGAACCGCTGGCCCACCGTGTTGACGCTGGCGGCCATGTCACTGGTGGGATCGCCAGCGTTCAGCAGCCTGGCCTTGCCCAGTTGGGAGTACGCGCCGATTCGGAGGCGCCCGATCATCGCCTCACTCCACAGGTGGAGTGGCCGGCCCAACGTGGACTGCCCGGGGATGTTGAGCGCCAGCCAGGCGCCCTGGCCAGCTTTCCCCTCGACCACGCGAGGGAACCCGCTGCCTTCTGTGCGGATGCCGAACCGGGAGTGGAGCAGCGCGGAGATCAGGGCGCGGAGGGCGTCCGGGGTCCCCCGACGCCGCCGTACGTCGAGGTTGGCCCGCACCCACCGCCTCGGGTGGAGGTCACCTTCGTCCAGTCCGACGCCGAACCAGCTCGCCAGCAGCCGGAGCATCGCCGAGGAGGGCGCGGACTCGGGTGCGTAGAGCGCGGGCAGGTGGGTGATCGTGTCGGACAGGTCGTCCCAGACTCCCAACAACGACATGAGGAAGCGGTCGAGGAAGTCCCGGCTGTCGGGGGCGGACCGGTAGACCTCGGGCAGGAAGTCGAGGTGGGACGCGCGGGGGTAGTGCGCGCGGAGCGCACGGACACGCGGGGTGCACCACCCGGGGCCGCGCAGGCACAGCCGGACGGCGAGGTACCGACCAGGGCGGCTGCGGACCGGCCAGTCCACGGCGCCGCCCGTCGCGGTTCGTCCAATATGGACCGCCTGTCCCGCCTGCCCGCCGCACCGGCTCCACTCGATCAGCGCGTCGGGTCCCGGCGGTTCGTCGAAGGTGGTGGTGTCGACGGTCACCGACGTGCCGGGTGGAAGTCGGACGTCCAACGCGACGCGGTCCCAGTCGCACCGGTGGACCCGGCTGTCGAGGAGGAGACTGGTCCACCACCCTTTCCTGACGTAGGTCCGGCGGACGCGGGAGGGCGCGGCCGCCAGCGGGGCCGTGAGGTGCGCTGGCCTTCCCGTGGTGGCGCTTCCGCCGGGCGGCACTCCTCCGGAGAGTCGCAGGTTGTGGCGGACGGTGATCCCGTCGCTCGCCTGTGTGCGCCAGCCGGTCCGGCCGTCCAACAACCAGTGTGTGGGTCGCTGTGGTCGCACCGCGCCTCCTCACCGTGTGCCCTGGGCTTCTGACTGGTCAGGTCGTGACTGGTCACGCGCTAGGCGTGGACGTCGATGTCGTGATCGCCGTAGGTGACGAGTTCGTGCGGCGCGAGGGGGATCGGCTTGAGCAGGTCCTCGACGGTCTGGTCGCCGATGCGCACGGTCAGGTTCTGGACCGTGAGCACCCCGGGCACCGCCGCGAGCAGTCCGGACAGCCTGGCGGGCAGGAACCACTGTTGGAACCGGGCGCGTCGTCGTTCGCCCTCCCACTGGAGCGGGGCGAGGAAGGCGTTCACGGCGGACTTCGCCCGCTCGCACACCACGTCCCTGCGGTCCTGCCGCTCCACGACCAGGGTCGCCTCCACCGTGATCACGACGAAGGCGGGCGCCCGCACGTAGAGTTCGGTGGCCACCAACCGGTGCGGTTCGAGGTGCGCGCAGACGGCCGCGACCAGGTCGTGGCCGGGTTTCGGTTGTCGGTCGTCGGTGTCGGCGACGATCACCACGGTCACCGCGCCGGGGACCTTCTCCCCTGGGTGCTCGGGGTGGGTCAGGGGCAGGGCGACCGCGTCGGCCACACCGGGCACGGCGCGGGCCAGTGCCGCGTAGTCCTCGGCCGTGACGGCGCGCTGCTGGTGCCGCAGGAGGGCCGGCGCCTCCCGTTTCAGGTCGGCCAGCGACTGCTGGTCGGCCCCGCCGGTGGCCGACCGCGGATTGGTGACCGCGTCGACGCCGGGCAGTTCGGACAGCAGGGTGGTGATCGCCCCGGCGGGGACGTTCCCGGCCGCGCCTCCGCCATGTCGGTAGGTGACGGCGATGATCTCGGCGCCCACCGGCGGAATCCGTCCCCGCCGGCCGTCGCCGAAGGACACCGTCCCCCTTGCACCGTCCACTGTGTAGTGTCGGTCTCCCGGCTTCGAGGCCAGGAAGTCGTCGACGCGCCGCCAGGGCGCGCGCGGTTCGGCGGCCGGGTCGAGGTCCAGCTCGGGGTCGGTGCGGACCTCGATCTCGACGCTGCTGGCGGCGACGGGCGAGTGCAGCAGCCGGTAGGACTCGTCGGGGTGCCCCTCGCTCTGCCCGAGCAGCTCGTCGCGGACGGTGACGAGGTTGTGCACCGTCGCCGTGTTCGGCGTGATGCCCTCGATCTCCGGCTCGCGCCCCTTCGGGTAGCGACCACCAGCGAGCCGGCACCGCACCCAGTAGCGCGGCCCGATCCCCTCGACGGCCCGGGTGGGCCGGATCGCCCCCGGACCCTCCACCGTGAGGTAGCCCTCGACGGTGAGCTGGGCCGTGGCGTCGGTCAGGACGGGCAGCGGGCGCCACCAGGTCTCGTCCTCCCTGCCCCAGTACTCCCACACCAGCCGCACGTCCGGCGCGACGGCCGCGACCGGGGCGGAGCACCGGCGGGCGAGGCCGGCCCGGACCGAGGGCGGCAGGGTCACGTGGAGGCGCAGCCGGGCGGGGAAGCGACCGGCGGCGTTGTCCGGCGCCCCGGGCGGTGGGGAGAAGCCGAGGTACAGGGCGTTGCCCACACGGGGGATCCAGCCGAGGGGCCGGAACGCGCCCGGTTGGCGCACGCCCTCGGTCAGGACGGCGACGCGGCTGCGCCCGTCCACCACGACGATGTCGGTGAGCGCGTGCGGGACGAGGTCGCACTCCTCGTCGCACTCGAAGACCACGAGGGCGTCGCCCGCCGTGGCGGCGACCTGCGTGCCCGCCGGCACGACGACCCGTTCGGCCTGCGGGTTGGGGGTGAAGGTCACCTCGGCGCGCGCGGGGAGGGCGGGGCGCGGGCGCAGCCCCACCAGCTCCAGGAACTTCAGGTAGGCCCGGTCAGGGACCTGGTTGAGCTCGTAGAGCATCGTCTCGGTCAGCCACGCGAACAGCTCGACCAGGGTCACCCCGGGGTCACTGGGGTTGAGGTCCGTCCACTCAGGACAGAAGCGGCGGATGCGGCGGTGGGCCTCGGCGACCAGGTCCGCGTAGGTCCGCCGGTCCAGCTTCGGCGTCTCCAGCGTCACACCGCGCTCCCTCCGACGCCGGTGGCGGCGCCCTCGCTCAGGAAGAAGGGGTAGACCACGTTGTGCGTGGTGTTGTCGGACCGGACGCGGTAGCTGACCCGCACCAGCAGGCAGTCCCGCGTGTCCGCCGGCACCTCCGTGGCCACGTCGAGCACGTCGACGCGGGGTTCCCACAGGGTCAGCGCGGTCCTGACCTTCTCGGCCACGACACCGTGCAGCAGGACGGTGTTGGGTTCGAAGAGCAGGTCGTGGACGCCGCAGCCGAAGTCGGGCCGCATCTGCCGCTCGCCGAGCCTCGTGGACAGGATGAGCCAGATGCTCTGCCGCACCTTCTCGGCTCCGGAGGACCGGCGCAGTCCCCCGCCGGGTCCCGGTCGGATGGGGAAGGCCAGCCCCTGGCCGAGGATGTCGCCGTCCACGTCGCCTCACCCGCCGATCCGCACCGTGCTGACGGCGATCACCCGACCGACCGGGAGGTCGACGGGGTCGTTGCAGGTCATGACCAGGTCGCCGGCGCGCACGGCGGGCTTGCCGTTGATCCGGACGGTGAGGCTGCCGAGGATGACCCGGCCCTGGTTCGTGGGTGGCTTGACGAACGTGCCGCCCTGCGGGATGTGCGGCGGGATGTTGGTCGCCGTGCTGCCGAGGATCGCCGCGGGGCGTCGTTCGATCCGCACGTTGCGGGAGAGCTGGCCGAGCAGCATCCCGTTGAACGGGTGCGGCACGGGGACGGGTGGCGTGGTGCCCGGCGGCTGGATCAGGTGTGTGTCCAGCGCGGTCACCCGGTCGCCGAGCTTGGCCGCGGGCTTGCCCATGGTCGGTCCCCTCTCGCGTTCGCCTGGTGCGGTGGGTCCTCGGTCTGTCGTCGCCAGTCCTCGGTCTGCGCGGCGTCCGTGGACGACGCGCTCAGTTGATGTCCACGGTGGCGCCCCGGATGGTCAGCCCGGTGCCGGCGGACAGCGACAGCCCGAGCCGGGAGCTGACCTTGACGGACGTCCCGCCACCGACCTCCACGGTGCGCTGGCCGTTGATCTTCACGGTGGTTGTGGCGTTCAGCTCGATGGTCTTGGCCGAGAGCCGGATGGTGCCGGAGGGCGCGGAGATCTCCACGTCACCCTCGGTCGCCTCGATCCGGACCTTCCTGCGCGCGCTGTCGATGGTCACCCGGCGCTTCGCGCTCCGGTCAACGATCTCGATCTTCTCCTTGCCCCTGGTGTCGTCGAACCGGATGACGTGGCCGCTGCGGGAGGTGATGAACCGCCAGTTGTTCTCCGACGGTTTGCCGTCGTCGGGCGGCGGCGGGTCCGGCGCGCTCCACACGCTGCCGAGGACGTAGGGCGCGCGCAGGTCCCCCTGGAGGAAGCCGACCAGCACCTCGTCGCCCTTCTCCGGTCGGAACACCGCGCCGCGGTGCTTGCCCGCCATGAGGGTCACCAGGCGGGCCCAGTCGCTGCGGGCGTCGCCGAGTTCCGGGTAGCTCACCTTGACCCGGCCCAGTTTCTCCGGGTCGTTGAGGTCGACGACGACGCCGACGAGCAGTCCGTGGTCCGCCATGTGCTGTCCCCTCAACTCTCGCGACGACACTCGAAGGAGGTCCGGTAGCCGGAGTCGTTCTGGACGTGCCGGGTGCCGGTGGCGAAGTAGGTCCCGTCGAAGCGCCGGCCGAGGCCGTCGATCCGCAGCTTGCTGCCGGCGCGGAGGTCGGGAAGGCCGACGGTGGACCCGCTGGCCTGGATCATGTCGTGGGCGATGTCGCGCAGCCGGTCCTGGGCGATCCGGTTCGCCTCCTGCTCGTTGGCCACGACCACGGAGGTGACCTCGGCCCGTTGGGCGAAGGCGCGTTCCACCTCCTGGTCGGCGTGGCCGCCGATGTCGGCGCGCCGCGCCGTGGCCTTGATCTTCTTCTTCAGGCGTCGGTCCCACGCGTGGACGACGACCTGGTTGACCTGTCGGGCGATCGTCAACGTGGGCTCGAACTCCAGCAGGGACTTCCCCCAGGTCAGGCGGTAGGCGACCCGGCGGAGAGCGGCCGACGGCTCGAAGTGCAGCACGCTGCGGCCGGACCGCTGTTCCTCCTCGACCCACAGGTCGTAGCCGATCCTGCGGGCGCGGTCGAGCAGGAACACGATGTCGTACTCGTTGTCCTGGAGCAGGTACGGGTAGGGCTGTTCGTTCCTCGGCGCGGTGTGGACCTGGACGCCGAGCCGGTCGCCGATCTGCTTGGCGATCTGGCTGTCGGTCTTCTTCTCGTACACCACGGTCTGTTGCCGGTCGCGGAAGCGGTGCAGCACGTTGAGCGCGGTGACCGCGAGCGTGGGCTGGCCGGTGGCGGGGAAGCTGGGGCGCAGCGAGGTGATCTCCCCGGTCATCAGCCGGCGCAGCCCGGCCCCGCCCCGGTAGCCCATCCACAGCTCCAGCTTCCGCCCGGGCAGGAAGGTCGCGCCGTCGCTGTACTTGAACGCGCGTGTGCGGGCGTCCCAGTTGTTGACGGTGAAGGTGAAGCTGTCGATCTGGCTGATCCCGTCGGCGTAGCTGACGTCGATCACGTCGTGCAGCACGTCCCTGGCCATCCGCCGGCCCGGCGGGTTGACCTCGAAGGTCGGGACGTAGAAGTCCTGGCCGGGGTAGATCGGTTGGGCCGAGCTGGTCATGGCGCGCTCCCGGGGGCCAGTGGCGGGATCTCCAGCACGGTGCCGGGGCGCGGGCGGCGGGGGTCGACGCCGGGGTTGCGGTCGGCGATCGCCCGCCACGCGCGGGGGTCGTCGTACTCCCTGGCGGCGATCGTGGCCAGGGTCTCCCCCCGGCGCACCGCCCTGACCTTGGTGTGGTCCGGCGACTGAAGCTTCAGCTCCGCGAGCTGCCGTTCCAACGTCTTGTACTCGCGCATCGCCAGCGTGACCGTGGCGCGCAACGGGATGCCGCTGGGGCTGAACAACGTGAACCGCTGCTGGACCTGCTCGGCGATCGCGGTGAAGGACAGGCCCTTGCCCCAGGTGACGCGGAACCGGGGCGGGGCGTGGGTGGCCGGCTGGATCTTGACGAGCTGGTAGACCTGCCGGGTCAGGGTGCGCACGTCGGTGGCCTTCTCCCCCATGCCGGTGGCGGTGGTGTCGAACAGCAGCTCCAGCGTCAGCCGCTCGTCCTGGCCCCTGACGAACTGGAGGACGGGCGAGTCGACGCCGGGGATGCCGATCTCGGCGAGCTGCGCGCCCTTGACCAGGGTGTAGTCGGTGGGGTTGAACTGGGCGACGAACCGGTCGGACAGGCCTCGGGCCCGGTCGACCGCGGCCTTGTCCAACACCTCGAAATGGATCTTGGTCAGGCTCATCGCGTCCTCACCGGGCGATCGGGTCGCTCGGCATCGCGTCGCGGCGCAACGCGGTCTCCTCGGCCAGTCGCGCGGCCTCTCGCTGGTCCCTGGCCAGCCGGGCGCTGACCAGGTCCACCAGCTCGTCAAGCTGCGCCTTCGTCCACCGCGTGCCCGCGTCGAGGTGGACCCGGCTGGTCAGGTTCTCGATGTGCAGCGGCATGCGGCGTCAGCTCCTCCGCTCCAGGCCCTCGTGGGCCAGCTCGATCGTCTCGACCGCCACCTGGTTCCGCGTGGCGTCCAGCTCCGGCCCGGTCCAGCTCACGGGGAACGCCCTGCGGAAGTGCCAGGAGGCCACCACGCGGCTCCCGTCGGCGTCGTGGACCAGGATGGTGCCGTTGCGCCGGCGGACCAGGCCCTTGGCCAGCTCGCCGTACCAGTCCCACAGCACGCGGTCGGCCACCCCGCGCCGGAGCTGGATGTTGCTCTGCCTGGTGCGCACGGGCAGCTTGTGCACGTAGGTGTTGACGCCGCCCTCGGCGTAGTCCTGCACCTCGGTCTCCATCCGCAGCCCGCCGCACTCGCTGAAGCCGGCCACGGTGATCTCGTCGACGCGGACCTCGAACCGGAACGCGACGAACGGGTACCGGGACCGGCCCAGCTCAACCACGGCCGCTCCCCGGTTCCTCGACCTGCACGCCCGCCGGGGTGCGCACCACCCTGAGCACCACGAACTCCGCCGGCGCCGGGAGGTTGACCTCGACGAGGCAGGTCAGCCGCCCCTCGGCCAGCTCGCGGTCGGGGTTGACCTCGGCGTCGCACCGCACCCGGTACGCCTCCTCGCGGGTGCCCCCGGCCAGCCGCCCCGACCGCCAGACGTCCTCCAGGACCCCGCTGACCACCCGTTCCAGCTCGCCGCGCAGGTTGGGCGAGTTCGGCTCGAACACCGTCCACGCGGTGTCCGCGGTGATCTGCTTCTCCAGCGCGAGCATGAGCCGCCGGACGTTGAGGTGCCGCCACTCGGAGTCGGCGTCCGCCAGGGTCCGCGCGCCCAGCACACGGACCCCCTGGGTCGACCGGATCACGTTGACTCCCCTGCTGTTGAGGGAGCCGTGGGTGTCGTCGTCCACAGAGGACGTCGTGTCGACCGCGAGGCGGAGCACCTCGCCGGCGGGCGCCCG
This sequence comes from Streptoalloteichus tenebrarius, assembly GCF_024171885.1. Taxonomy (GTDB): domain Bacteria; phylum Actinomycetota; class Actinomycetes; order Mycobacteriales; family Pseudonocardiaceae; genus Streptoalloteichus; species Streptoalloteichus tenebrarius. The sequence goes on from NZ_JAMTCP010000003.1 coordinate 147,461, forward strand.
GTGCACGCCCATCGTCCGGTCGGTCCGCGCGCACAGCCCGGCCACGTGACCGCTGGGCGGAACGGCCGTGGTGTCGGCGCCCCGGCTCCTCGGGTCCAGCACGACCAACCACGGGTGGTACAGGGCGCCGTAGGCGCTTCGGAACTGGCGACGCCAGGCCATCACGTCGTTCGGTGTCAGCACCGCCCCGCACTCGGGCGACGGCGGCGCGTCCAGCAGGGCCACGCGGTCGGCGCGTCGCTCGCAGTGGCGCAGCACCGCGTGCTGGAGTTCGGCGACCTCCCGCGCGGTGAACGCCGCCGGCGGCTCACCACCATCCACAGTGGAGAAACGAGTTACCGGGGCGAGCGCGCCGCACAGGTCACGTGGCGTCCGTGGTCGACGCACGGGGGTGGCGCGGCGGGGCCAGCAGTCGGGCACGCTCACGAGCGCGACGTCGTCAACGTTCGTCAACGCGCCGAGCCCCCAGTTCTCCGTCTCCGACGTGAAGTGCTCGGGGCGCAGCGTGGACAACCCGTCAGCGCCGCCGGAGAGCCGGCCGTTCCCCGGCAGTGGCGGCGGCGCGTCCTCCGGTGGGCGGGACCAGGCCACGGTGACCAGGCGGGACCCGGTGACCGGATCGTTGAGCGCGCGCTCGGGGTCCCGTCCTCCCACGGCGTCCGCCCGGACCGACAACCCGTGCCACACCTCGACGACCTCGCCGAACCGGAGGGTGAGGGTGAACCGCTCGGGGCCGACCGGGCCGACCCGGTACTCCACGCGGTTCCCCCAGCCGCCGGGGCTGCTGGCCCGCAGCGTCAGTCCGGCGATCCCGTCGGAGCCCGGCAGGGACGCGGTGGCCATGGCGGCGGTCACCGGGTCGGCGACCCGCACCACCCAGCACTGGCTGCCGCCGTTGGCGAAGAACCCCTCGACCGCGTAGGCGAGGTGGGCGTGCGCCAGGTGCCCGCCGAACACACCCCGGAACTGGTCCCAGCCGTCCACCCGCACCGCCCGGTGCAGCGGACCGCGCTCGGCGATCCCCACGAAACCCGCGACGTCCGTCCGCACCGCGGCCCGGGACTGCGGCGCGGCGTCCAGCCACTCCAGACGGACACCGGGCGCGCGGTGGGTCCCGAGCGGGGCACCCCCGGTGGGGGCGGACCGGCGGGCCGGGGCGGTCACTTGGCCCCCTGTTCGAGCTCCAGGCTCTCCACAGCCAGCACCAGCTCCTCGACGGCCACCTCGTTCGTCGTGCCGCTGAGCGTGGGCGCCGCGTACCGCTTGGGCCAGGCGTTGGTGAACTTCCACCGCAGCGCGGGCTTGCCCGCCTCGTCGTTGAGCACGATGTGCCCGCTGCGGCGCACCACCTTCCCCTGGAGCACCGCCCGCCGCCACTCCCACAGCTCGCGGTTGGTGGTGTAGCCGCGTTTGAGGGTGATGTCGCCGAACTTCTTCAGCCCGGGGATCTTCACCACGGCCGCGTCCATGGTGCCCTCGCGGTACTCGATCACGTCCTGCTCGGTGTTGGCGCCGCTGCACTCGGAGAACCCGTGCGACCCTGACAACCCGTCGATGTCGAGGGTGAAGTTGAACGCGGCGTACGGATCGTTGCGTTGGCCGGTGGGCATCGCCGTTCCTCCTCACTCACCGCCCGGCTCAGGCGGCGGCCTCGGCGGTCTTCTGGGAGAAGCGCAGGATCACGAACTCGGCCGGTCGCACCGGCGCCATGCCGACCAGACAGATCAGGCGGCCGTTGTTGATGTCGTCGTCGGTCATGGTGGAGCGGTCGCACCGCACGAAGTACGCCTCCTGTTTGGAGGTGCCCATCAGCGCCCCGTCACGCCACACCCGTTCCAGGAACGTGTCGATGGTGCGGCGCACCCGCGCCCAGGTGGGGTCGGAGTTCGGCTCGAAGACCACCCACTGGAGTCCCTTGTCGACGGACTCCTCGACGAAGGTGAACAGCCGGCGGACGTTGATGTAACGCCATTCCGCGTTGTCGGAGATGGTGCGCGCGCCCCAGACCCGCACTCCCCGTCCCGTCGACCGGAAGTCGCGGATCACGTTGATCCCCAACGGGTTCAGGATCGCCTGCTGTCCCTGGCTGACCGTGAACTCCAGTGGTCCCTCTCCGGGGCGGATGTCGCTGGTGAGGATGCCGCGGACCTCGTAGTTGGCCGGAGCCTTGTGGACGCCGCGCGTCACGTCGTTGTAGGCGTAGACGCCGGCGACGAAGCCACTGGGCGGCACGAGCACCGGCTGGCGGCTGGTGGGGTCGAGGACGCGCAGGTGGGGATAGTAGATGGCGGCGTAGTCCGACCTCGCCGGCACCTGGATCGCCGGATTGGCCGTGATGTTGGACTGGCCGGGCTCGATGTCGAGGACCGCGAACCGGTCGCGCAGGTCGCGGCACTGCCGGAGCATCTTGTTGACCACGGTGGTCCGGTCGGCCTTGTTCGGCAGGAGCACGGTGTTCACGGCGTCGGGCACCGCGAGGATGGCGACCTCGTCGATGGTGGCGAGCGCGCCGAGGCCGGTGAACCTGTCGGGTGTGCGGTCCTTGGTGCCCTCGAACTCCTCGGCCGTCAACGGATCCTCGCCGTCGTTACCGTCCACGAGCGGCCTGGGCTCGGGCTTCTCGGGAATGGTCGGCAGGCCGGGTGTCGGCGTGGGCCATTCCAGGGACACCAGGTACGAGGAGGCGTTGACCACGGTGCTGGCGAACCGGCTGTCCTTGGGGTCCGCGCTCAGGTCGTCGAACTCCTCGGTCACGTCGGGCGGGTTCTTGCGGATGTCCAGCGGCGGCTCGATCACCCGGTCCCGGTAGTAGTAGATCGTGAGCCGGAACTTCTTCTCGCCGCCCATGCTGGGTTTGCTCACCTGGACCCAGATCCGGTTGCCGTAGGCGCCGGGGCCGACGGCGCGGACCTTCGGCGCGCCGTCCCCTTCCAGGGTCAGCTCGGCCCTGGCCGCGTTCTTCCGCGTGATCCGGGCGACGTAGACCCGCTGGCCACCGTTGGCGAAGAAACCCTGCACGGAGAGGGGAAGGACGGACACGCGTGGGGGGACGATGTCCCCGTACCAGCGTTGGTACTCCAACCAGGACGTGACGAGGGTGGCCTGGAGGGGACCGCGCTCGGTCAACCCGACGAAGCCGGCGGTGCTGGTCCCCACCCCCTCGATGGGCACGACGTCGCCACGGACCTCCTCGACGTAGGTGCCGGGAGCGAGGTACTCGGGCATCGGAACTCCTCAGGCAGTAGTCGTCAGCAGTCGGCAGTAGTCGGCAGTAGTCGCGGTGTCTGACCCGGACGCGGGGTCGGGCGCTGTGTCGGACTCGATGTCGGGCGCTGTGTCGGGCGCGGGCGTGGGCACGGGGTGTGGTCCGCCGCGCGTGGTCGTGTCGCGCCAGGGTCTGTGCGGGGCCTAGTCCACGGGCTCGACGTCAGCGACGTCGGGCGGCGCCGGGACACGGGTCGTGTACTTCGCCGTGGCCTCCCAGACGATCGGGTGCTCCTCGAACCGGGTGCTGTCGATCCGGACCACCCTGGCCAGGTAGCTCACCGACAGCCGGTAGGGCTCGTGCAGCGCCTCCCAGATCCTGGTGAGGTCTCCCAGGTCCGGTCGGCCGAGGAGGACCTGGATCTCGTCGACCACCTGGTTGTCCTCGTCGTCGATGCGCAGGACGGCGTTGTCGTTGAGGATCTGCATGGTCCGCCCCAACACGACCTGGTCGCTCCACGCGGCCCCGGTCATCGGCGTGACGAGGTAGTGCAGGTTCAGCGCGAGAGGAGGGAACTGACGTCGCGTCGGCTCCTCGGGGACGACGGGGTGGTTGCGCACGAACTCGTCCTCGCTGACCCGGTACAGCCACAGCGACACCTTGTTGGCGGCGTCCTTGGCCGCGCGGGCGGGGTCGTCGAGCACGATCTCCGTCTCGCTCAGCACCACCCCGCGGAGCACGGTGTCGCCCTGGCACGCGCGGTAGATCAGCTCCTGGAGTTTCCTGGTGACCGCGTACAGGGCGAGGGCGCCGCTCACGTCGTGTCTCCGCCGCCCTCCTCCGTCTCAGCGCCGCGGTCCTGCCGCCCGCGCGTGTCCTGGTCGGCCCCCTCCTCGTCGATCTGCCTCATGCGCTGGTCGAGGTCGCGGATCTCCCGTTCGATCGCGGCCTTCCGCTCCTCGTCGTCCGTCGCGTGATACTCGCCCTCCAGCTCACGCTTGCGGGTCTCGGCCGCTCGGCGTTCCTCGCGCAGCGCCTCACGCCGCTGTTCGCGGTCCCTGGCCTGCGCGTCGTCCTGGTGGGACTGGTCGTCGGGCCGTCGCCCGGTGTCCGAAGAGGACCCGCCGTTGGCCGGGGCCTCCCCCTCGGGGGGCGGGACGGGCGTGGCCAGGTGCTTCTTCCAGCGACGGCGCACCTCGCCCAGCGGATCGGTGCGCCATCCGCTGGGCTTGCCGTCGAGGAGCACCGTCAGCTCCTCCACCTTGGCCTCGGCCTCGCGGCAGGCCTTGTTCTGCTCCCACACCCCTTGCTGCGCCTCGTAGACCACACCCCACTGGTTGATCAGGTCGACACAGAAGTAGTCGGGCTCCGGGTAGGCGTCGAGCAGTCCCTGGTGGCGGCGCAGGATCTCCTTGCAGTGCAGGTAGGCCTCGACCGCGTCGTTCTTGGTCATGGCGTCGTACATGCCCTTGTGCAACTTCTCCAGCTCGGTCAGGGGAGCCTTCGAGTTCGCCTCGGTGGCCAGCATGTTCTGGAACGTGCCCTTCTCGGCCGCGAGGTACTCGTCGGCTTCGCGCTTCTGGGACCGGGCGACCTTCAGCTCGATCTTCGCGGTTTCCAGGTCGTCCGCCTTGTCCGCGACGTCTTTCGCGAACTTCTCGAACAACTTGTACAGCTCGTGCGCCCTGGACTTCCCGAGACTCTCCTGCACCTTCTTGGCCAGGCAGAGCAGCTTCTTGTCGGCGTCGCAGTGCGCCTGTTCGACCTTGCTCCGAGGATTGGCGGCCCGGTAGCTGTCGCAGGCCTTTTTGATCTCGTCCCGGTTCTTCCCGAGATCGGCGATGGCGACGCCGACCTCCTTCAGGTCGGTCTGGAGGCCGGTGACGAGGACCTTGTCCTTGGCCTCCCGCTCCCGCAGCTTCTGGAGTTCGGACTCGGGATCGACACGGGGCGGAGGAGGTGGGGGGCAGGGATGCGGTTTGTCCTGGGTCTGCACGGTTTCGGTCATCGTCGTCTCCCATGCCGTGACGGTGATCCTCCCCTCCACCTAACGGCGTCCCCGCCCCTCGGAGCAATGAACCCTCGGGTTCATTCCTGGACCGACCGATCCGGATCGTCCGCGTGCGCCGCCGGCCGTGACGCCGGCGCGGCCGGGAGCCGACCTGGTTCTCCTCCGGGGAGAGGACCCCGGTCCTCCCCTCCCTCGGGACCAGATCCCGTGCGGGCGGAGGGGGCGGAACGTCCTGAGTGGAGGGTGCCGGCCCTGGAGCGGTGCCGAAGGTGGGAGCCGGTGCCGGAGGGCGGCGCCAGGCTCGGTGGCGCCAGGAGACCGCCGCGGCCGAACCGCGCGGAAACGCCGATCTAGGCCCAGGCCCTGGCCAGCCCCACGACCTCGGTGCGCCGGCGGACGCCGAGCTTCTCCAGGATGTTGTGGACGTGGTTCTTCACCGTGCACAGTTCGATCCCCAGCTCGCGGGCGATCTCCCTGTTGGCCATCCCCGCCGAGATCAGGTCGACGATCTCCCGTTCCCTCCTGGTCAGCGACGCCGCCGACCGAGTGGGTTGACGCTCCCTGGTCAGGGTGGCCACCCTGCGCATGAGCACGGCGGCCATCTGCGGCGAGCACACCGCCTCACCCCGGGCCACGTGGCGCAGGGTGGCCACCAGGTCGACGAGCGAGCCGTCCCGGGGCACGTACCCGACGACCCCGGCCTCGGCGCAGGCCAGCACGTCGCTCTCGGTCTCCGGCACGGCGAGCCCGACGATCTTCGCGGAGGGGACCAGGCGCGTGAGGGCGCGGGCGGTCTCCGCGCTCTCCCGCATGGACATGTCGAGCAACGCGATGTCGGGGCGGAACTCGCGCGCGCCGGCCAGCGCCTCCTGGCAGCTTCCCGCTCCGGCGACCGCGGCGACCTCCGGTCGGTTGCCGAGCGCCGCCACGAGACCCTCCCGGTACAGGCAGACCCCGGTGACCACGAACACGCGCAACAGTGGACGTTCCTCGGTGGGACTGGACGACAGGACCCGCATCGGTGACTGACCTCCCGTTCACCGACCTGCCCTCACGTGACTCCCCCGGGGTCCGGTCCGGGCGGTCTGGATCGACGTTCGACGGCACCTCGTGCATACCGCACCCCGAGCGCCACCGGACCCGTTCGGGCGGTCACATCACTCGACAGAACGGTTCCGGCACGAAAGATCGCCGACTGAACTTGATCTTTCGGGGAGAGCGCACTAAAGAGGCCGCCGGGGAGGGCGCGCACCTCCGTCAGTGGAGCAGCTTGAGCCCGGCGACGCCGGCGACGATCAACACCAGGCACACGATCCGTCCCACGGAGGCGGGCTCGCCCAACGCGACCATGCCGTACACGGCGGCGCCGATCGCGCCGATCCCGACCCACACCGCGTAGCCCGTGCCCACCGGCACGGTCCGCAGCGCGTACCCGAGACCCACCATGCTGATCAGGAGAGCGACGCCGAACACCACGCTCGGCACCAGCCTCGACAACCCGTGGGACGCGCTGAGCGCCGCGGCCCACACCGTTTCGAACACACCAGAGACGACGAGGACCAGCCACGCCATGACGACCTCCGCAGCAATGCGACCACATCACCGCGTCGTCTTCGCGTAACCGGGTACGACGCACTCGTCCGGGGCCGTGGAACCACGACCGAGACCCAACGTAGCACGTGGCGCACCGACATCCGCGCGGCCGAGAACGACAGGTGGGGCCGACGGGTTCGCGCGTGGTTCGCGAGGCTGGGGCTACCCGGTGGTCTGCCAGTCCACGGCTGTGGGGCGGTCACCTTCCGTGGTGAGGTACTCGATCACGGCCGCTTCCACCGCCGGGAACGGGACCTCGGCGTGAGGGGGGGGGAACTCGGTGTCAGCCGAGATGTAGTTGTAGATCACCGGGGCGGGACTGGTCGGCGTCGGACTCTTGCTGTCCACGCCGTGGGGCGGGGTGTCCTCTCCGGCGTAGTGCAGGACGCCCTTGTCGCCGTCGATTCCGACGCTGAGTTCCGATTTCCACGGGTCCTCGGCGACGACCACGGTCAGCAGCACAGGGTTTTTCCGCCCGGGTAGGCGTCCCTGACCACGGCGAGGAGCGCGCGCACCTCGTCCGGTGTCGTCACGGTGACGGGGTTGTCGGCGTGCTCGGCCTTGTAGTGAACGTTCAGCGCCTGCGCCACGGTGGTGTAGCCCCTCCCCCAGTAGGTCTTGACGAAGTTGTTCGGCCCGGACACGGTCGGTGTGCGCCCCTCGGAAAGCAGCACCGGAACCAGTTCGTCACGGCCGCAGGGGCTGGGACAAGGCGAATTGTTGATCACTACCGGGCCGGCCGTATCCCGTGATCGCGCATGGAGGCCCCCGACTTCATCGCCATGCGTTCCCGTGCTTTCGGGGACGACGAGGCGGGAGTGGTCGGCCCCCGTGCCGCCACCCCCGCCTCGTCACCTCTGCCCGTCAGCCCTGGAGGACGGGTCCGAGGACGCGACGCGGTTCCCCCGACGAAACCTCCGGACTTCCCCTGGCCGGCCCCGACCCGGCCCCTGGGGCGTGTCCCCGTCGCTGTATCCAGATTGGCTCGGCCGGCGGCGGCGCGCCGTGGACGAAAGTCCCGAGCTGCTGACCGGAAGTCCCGGCCACTCCGCGGGGGCGCGCCACCGCCGTCTCGTGGTCCCGGTCCCCGTGGCGGCCGCTACTCCGTGGCCCCGTAGACCGGGGTGCGGGACAGGTCGACCCTCGGCGGGGGAAGCCGGAGGTTGGCGATCTCCATCCGGGCCCTGCCGCCGTCGGCGTCGAGCTGCTTCACCCATCCCCACTTCGTGAAGAAGTCCGTGAGGTCCCTGCCGGAGATCTCGCACGCGGCGGTCATGAAGAAGCGCTGCCGGTCGAGGTCGGAGGCCTCGGGGTCCTGTCGGCGCGCGGCCCTGTGGATCTCCTGGTAGAACCCGTCGCCGAAGGCCACCCGGAGCTGCTCGAACATGACGAGGCGCTCCAGGGCGTACCAGTAGTAGTCGTCGTCATCGACGGGTTCCTTGTTGAAGTCCAGGTTCTCCGTGCGCACCTTCTCCAGGAACGCCTTGGCGTTCTCCCACTCCTGGAGGGTGCCGTGCTCGGGACCGGGACCCTCGCCGAGGAAGCGCCGTTGCACGGCCAGCGAGTGGACGTTGACGAAGACCTCCTGGATGGCCGGCCAGTCCATGGTGCTGAGCTGGTGGTGGTGGCCGATCTCGTGCCAGCCGCCCCAGTACTCCCGCAGCCCCTCGACGGTGAGGAACGAGCGGGCGCTGTCCGGCGGGAAGCTGACGACCTTGTCGCTGGCGTAGGGAAAGCCGGGCTTCTGGGCGGCTTCGACCACGGAGTGCCGCAACGGGGTCGGCGTGTCGGCGGGTGTCGACCCGTCGAGGCCACTGATCGCCTCTTCGGCGCCCACGATCTCGTCGTAGGTCGCCAGCAGGGCGCCGGGGCTCGTCTCGGCGTGCGCGCGGAAGGTGGAGGTGCGCGCGGTCACGATCACCCGCTCACTCAGGAGCTGCGCGTAGGGCGCCTCGGTCCGGTCGATCATGGCGCGCCACTCGCGCTCGTCACTCTGGCCCAGCACGTAGAGCGGAAGCGGCTCCGCCGCCTCGTCGAACCGGAGCGTGACGCGCGGGATCGCGCGGTCGAACAAGCCCTTCTCCGTCACGTAGCGCACTGACAGGACGCCGCCGTGAGGGTCGCTCAGCGTGGTGGTGCCCTCGCCAAGGGCATACGTCCGCGCGGAGTGAGGTTCCTGCTCCGGAGAGTCGTGCTCCACCAGGCCGGGGACGCCGACCATGAGTTCCAGCTTGGTCCCCTTCCCGACGCCGGGGGGATGCGCGGTCACCGTCAGGGAGCGGTTCGGTGGCAGGTAGAAGCCGGTGGGCTGGAAGTCGGCCCGCTGGAGCGACATCCGGAGCCGGCGCAGTTCCGACTCGGCGGACGGCAGCGCCGGCAGGGTCAGTGTGTGGGTGCGGGCCGAGGGGGGACTCGCCGCGGGGTGGAGAGGTGTGTGTTCCGCCGCGATGGTCGCCCCCGGCGACGCGGCGGCAGCGGTGGTCGGAAGCAACAAGCCCGCCACGCTGATCAGCAACACGATCAGTCGTCGACGCGGACGGATACCGGCGCGGGACAGTCTCACCTGTCGTCACCCCCGTGGGAAGAGCGGCTGCCTGGGGTCCTGCGCAAGGCAGTCTCACCAACCTCCGCACGGGTCGCCGGGGCCAGCCGGGGATCGACCACTGATCGAGCCAGGGATGCCGCCCCTCAGAGTGACCTTGGTCAGCCGGTCCGGGCGGACCGGCCCCGCGCGGCAGCGCCTCCGCCGTGGCGGAGTGGGCGGGGGACGGCAGCGCGGGGTTCGCGGCGTCGGCGCTCGGGGTGGCGTGGGGCGCCCTCGTGCTGCGGCGGGCGACTCGGAGTGCTGTTTTCTCCGGCCTCAGTGGGTTGTTTCCTTCGAGGTGCCGTTTCCTTCCGTCAGGGACGCCTGTTTCCGGGCAGGGCGACTCTCAGTGGTGGGAAACCCAGTAGGTCTCGACGAACCAGTCGGTGGCCGATGTCGGGCCAGGACACCAGGCGACGGAGTCCTCGGAGCCGGCGTGCCTCCACGGTCCGGTGTAGTACTCGCCGTCGGTGCAACGTACGACCGCGCGGTAGTCGTACCTGGTTCCGCCGCAGTAGGCCCAGGAGCCGACTTCCCGGTGGTGGGAGTGGGAACGGTCGGAGTAGACGAACCCTCCTCGGCATTCCGAGGGGTGGTCTCCTCCTGCGAGCGCCGGGCCGGCGCCCAGCAGACCGGTCACGGCTCCCACGGCGGCCACGACCAGAAAGCGCCACGAAGACCGCATGACGGGGCCCTCCAACTTCTTCCGGTGGGACGGGAAACGCGTTCGCCCCACACGCTCCGCCCGACCCACCCGTCTGGGCAACCTTCCTGCCACCATCGGGTGTCCTGTTTTCACGGCCTGTGAAAGTGTGCTTCTGGAACGGAACGACTTCTGTTTCCCCCACGACCGTTCGGGCACTGATGTGAGTGCTCATTGTTGCCCGTGCCAGCATTCAGCCAGTACCAGGGCCGGTGCCAGCACGATGCTCGATCGCTTGGCGCGCAAGGACTTCGTGCGCCGGGAACCGGGACGTGGACGCGCAGGCCAGGCGCCTGCTGTTCGCCGTGATCCTCGTGTGGACGCCGACCCGCTTCTGCGCGCTCGCGATGCTCACCAGAATTGACCAGAGACGCCGACCGCCCCCGACCGGACGGCGTGAGGGTTCACGTCGGCTGGTCGGGGGCGGTCAGTACGAGGTTCTTCCGCGATCAGACGTTGACGCGCTCCTGCTCGCCCGTGCCGTCCGCGCCGGACCCGCGGGCGGCGTTGCGTTCCAGAACGGCCGAGACGACGGCGAGCACCAGGGCGGACCCGGCCAGCACCGCGCCGACCCAGTTGGGCGCGGTGTAGCCGAAGCCGGCGGCGATGACGATCCCGCCGAGCCAGGCCGAGAGCGCGTTGCCGAGGTTGAACGCGCCGATGTTGAGCGCCGAGGCGAGCGTCGGCGCGCCCGCCGCCTGGTCGAGGACGCGCTTCTGCAACGGCGGGACGGTCGCGAAGCCGAGTGCCCCGATCAGGGCGATGGTGACCGCGGACGCGATCTTGTTGTGCGCGGTGAGCGTGAACAGCGCCAGCACGACGGCCAGACCGCCCAGCGACACGTACAGCATGGGCATCAGGGCGCGGTCGGCGAAGCGCCCGCCGACCAGGTTGCCGCCGACCATGCCCAGTCCGAACAGGACCAGCAGCCAGGTGACGGAGGTGTCGGCGAACCCGGCGACGTCGGTCATCATCGGCGCGATGTAGGTGATGGCGGCGAAGACCCCGCCGAAGCCGAGGACGGTCATCGCCATCGCGAGCAGCACCTGGACGTTGCGCAGGGCGGCCAGCTCGTGGCGGACCCTGACGCCCTCGGCCCGCGGCTGTTCCGGCACCAGCCAGGCGACGCCGAGCAGGCCCACCACGCCGAGCACGGCGATGAGCAGGAAGGTGACGCGCCAGCCGATCGCCTGGCCGACGAGCGTGCCCAGCGGGACGCCGACGACGTTGGCGACCGTGAGGCCGGTGAACATCATCGCGATCGCCCCGGCCCGCTTCTGGGGCGCGACCAGGTCGGCCGCGACCACCGAGCCGATGCCGAAGAAGGAGCCGTGGGCCAGCGAGGCGACGAGCCGGCCGGCGAGCATCACGCCGAACACCGGGGCGAGGGCGGAGAGCGCGTTGCCCACGACGAACAGGCCCATGAGCAGCATCAACATGCGCTTCCGGGAGACGCGGGTGCCGAGGACGGTCATCAGCGGCGCGCCGACGACGACGCCGAGGGCGTACCCGGTGACCAGGTAGCCGGCGGTGGGGATGGAGACGGCGTAGTCGGCCGCGACCTGGGGCAGCAGGCCCATGATCACGAACTCGGTGGTGCCGATTCCGAAGGCCCCGATGGCGAGGGCCAGGAGCGCGAGAGGCATCGAGGAGGACCCTTAGTGATTGCTGGAGCGGGTTACAGGTGAAGACAATAGTTGCACACGCGGATACTTGCAAGCGCCGGCTATCGCGGGTGTGCAGTATCCTGGTCGAGTCGCCGCCCGCCGCGCAGCAGGAGGAGCCATGACCACCACGGACGCCGCGCCCACCGGGCTCGCCCAGGGCTGGTGCGCCCTGTCCCTGCTGCACAACCGGATCGAGGCACACGTCGAACGCGCCCTCCAGGCGCGGCACGGCCTGAGCGTGCGCGAGTACTCCCTGCTCAACGTGCTCAGCCGCCAGCACTCGGGTGACGGAGGCCACCTGCGGATGTCCCAGGTCGCCGACGCGGTGGTGCTCAGCCAGAGCGCGACCACCCGCCTGGTCTCCCGGCTGGAGGACAGAGGGTTGCTCTCCCGCTACCTGTGCCCGACCGACCGCCGAGGCATCTACACCGACGTCACCGAGGCCGGACTGCGGCTGCTCACCGAGGCCCGCCCGACGAACGAGGCCGCGCTGCGCGAGGCCCTCGACCAGGAGGCCAGGAACCCCGAACTCGCGCCGCTGGTCAGGGCCGTCGAGTCACTGACCACCGAGTGACCCTCAGGAGGTCTCGCGGGCGGTCAGCGGACGGTCAGGAGGTCTCGCGGGCGGTCAGCGGACGGTCAGGAGGTCTCGCGGGCGGTCAGCGGACGGTCAGGAGGTCTCGCACAGGTACGTCAGCACCGCCAGCACCCGGCGGTGGACGCCGGGGGCGACGGCCAGGCCGAGCTTGTCGAACACCGAGCTTGTCGAACACGGTGCCGATGCGCTGGGCCACGGCCGCCTCGCTCACCGTCAGGCTCGCGGCGATCGCCCCGTTGCTCTGACCCCTGCGCCATCAGGTCCACCACCCGCCGTTCGCGTTCGGTGAGCCGCGCCAGGGCGGGCCGCTCCCGGTTCCGCGCGAGTAGCTGCCGCACCACCTGCGGGTCGATGACCGTGCCACCGGCCGCGACCCTGCCGCACCGCGCGGGCCAGGTCTCCACGTCGCTGGCCCGGTCCTTGAGCAGGTACCCGACACTGGCGGACTCCGCGCCGAGCAGCTCTGCGGTGTACGTCTGCTCGACGTACTGGCTGAGAACCAGTACCGGCAGGTCGGGCTGTTCCGGACGCGGCTCCAACGCCGCGCGCAGCCCCTCGTCGCTGTTGCCAGGAGGCATCCGAACCTGGGTGATCTTCGGGTCCTGCGCCAACTTCCGCGTCGCGGCCACCAGTTCCACGGCGGCGCCCACCCGCGCGACCACCTCGCGGCCGTGGAACTCCAGGATGCGCGCCAAGCCCTCCCGCACCAGCACGACGTCCTCGGCCAGCACGATGCAGGCCGGTCACGACACGACCTCGCTCTGGACGCTCACCCGCGGCACCGTCGGTCCGCCGTGCGGGCTGGCCAGTGCCGCGCGGCACGCTGACCGTGCGCCTGAAGGTCGAGCGGGGACGGTGGCGCCGGGAGGTGTGTCCACCCGGGACAAGGCTGGGCGCCGTGTCCGGCCAGCGGGAGGACGGCAGCCGGCGTACCGGCCGCAGCGCCATTGCCGAGGCGGTGACGGACGACACCAGCGTCACAGCCAGATGGCCCGTGACGATGGTGAGCAGCGAACCCAGGGCAGGGTGAGAGAAATCGTCAGCCCCACGTCGCGGAGCATCCACCAGAGCCCGCTGACGGACACCACGAACGCCGCCGTGCCCATCGCGACACCGGTCGCGATCCCCATGCCTTCCCAGAGGGTCATGCGCAGAACCGAGGGCGGAGTGATGTCGCGCCAGGGATCACCCCCACCCCCTGCGCGATCCACAGTGGACTGTCCTCTGGGGACGCTCGCGACGCCTTCCCGTCCGTGAGCCCCGACCCCCGCCCTCGGCGCGCTCGTCCGTCACTCCGCGGTCGAAGCCAGGTCCCGTTCGGCCTCCTTCAGGTCCTTGGCGGTGTCGATCGCCCGCCAGTAGCCGTCGATCGGGTACGCCGCCAGGCGCCGCGCCCTGGCCAGCTCGGGGAACGTGGAGCGCTCGTGGTCCCCCACGTCCGGCAGGAGATCCACGATCTCGGGCGAGAAGACGTAGATCCCGGCGTTGACGAAGTAGGGCGAGGGCGGGGCCTCCACGAAGTCGGTCACCCTGCCCAGCTCGTCCACGTCGACCACGCCCCACGGGATGCGCGGGCGCGCCAACGCCAGCGTGGCGACCGCGCCGCGCTCGGCGTGGTGGGCGGCCATCCGTTCCAGCGAGAACCGCGTCCAGACGTCGCCGTTGGTGGCGAACCAGGGCTGCCCGGGAAACGGGAGACGGCGGGCGGCGAACTTGAACGCCCCACCCCGGCCGAGGGGCTCCTTCTCCACCACCGTCTCCACCACCAGTGGTTGGGGCCGGGAGGTCAGGTGCTCGACCAGGACCTCCGACAGGTACCCGGCGGAGACCACCGCGTGCTCGACCCCGGCGGCGGCGAGCCAGTCGATCTGGTGGTCGATGAGGCACCTGCCCCCGACCTCGACCATGGGTTTCGGGCGGTGGTCGGTGTAGGGGCGGAGGCGGGTGCCCTGTCCCCCGGCAAGGATCACGGCCTGGCGAACGCGCGCGTCATGTGCCACGACCCCGCACCCTAGTGACCATCCGACCACTTTCTGTAACCTGCGGGCTGGGCACGGTCCGCCTCACGGGACTGTCAGCACGCCCCGCTCAATCTTGCGTGCCGCGAATACCTGCGCATCCCGCAAGTTTTGTAACTTGAGCGCGCCGGCGTGCTCACCTTCTCCAACGACCGGCTGCTCCCCATCGACCTGGCGGTCCGGGACTGGGCGCGGCGCGACGAGGCGGTCGCCGCGCGTCTCCGCAGGGTGGACGAGCGACGCATGGCGCTGCTCCACGAGACGATCAGCACGTTCTGCGCCGACCCCGACGAGGTCGAGGCCCGCGCGCTGCTCGCCTTCTGCGCGGCCATCCGCCAGCACTTCCTCGTCGCCCACCACGGCGAGCGCACCAGGGTCCAGGTGCTCCGCCGCGCCGCCGACCTGCTCCTCAACCGCCCCGCCAACCAGGAGAGCACTACCCGCGAACAGGCCTGACCATCGGGAACAGGATCGTCTCGCGGATGGGGAGGCCGGTGAACGCCATCAGCAGCCGGTCGATCCCGAGCCCCACGCCCACCACCGGGGGCATCGCGTACTCCAAGGCGTCGAGGAAGTCCTCATCCAGACTCATCGCCTCGGGGTCCCCGCCGGCCGCGAGCAACGACTGCTCGGTGAGTCGCCGCCGCTGTTCGATCGGGTCCGTCAGCTCCGAGAAGCACGTCCCCAGCTCCATCCCGAACCCGATCAGATCCCACTTCTCGGCCAGCGCCGGGTTCTCCCGGTGCGGACGCGCCAGTGGGGACGTCTCCACCGGGTAGTCCCGCACGAACGTGGGCTGGACGAGGGTGTGCTCCACCAGGTGTTCGAACAGCTCCGTGACCAGTTTTCCCGACCCCCACGGGGTTTCCCAGTCGAGGCCGACCGCGTCGGCGTGCCGGCGGAGTTCGTCGACCCCCGTGGCGGTGGTGATCTCCTCCCCCAACGCCGCCGACACCGCGCCGTGCACCGTCACCTGCCGCCAGTCCTCGGCGAGGTCGATCTCCCCGTGGTCGGCCGTGGGGACCACCGTCGTGCCGAGGACGGCGACCGCGGCGTCCCGAACGAGCTGCTGCGTGATCAGCACGCCGTCGTCGTAGTCGCCGTACGCCTGGTAGAACTCCAGCATCGTGAACTCGGGGTTGTGCGTGGAGTCCGCGCCCTCGTTGCGGAAGTTCCGGTTCAGCTCGAACACCCGCTCCAGACCGCCGACCAGGCACCGCTTGAGGTACAGCTCGGGCGCGATCCGCAACGAGAGGTCGAGGTCGTAGGCGTTGATGTGGGTGGTGAACGGCCGCGCGTTCGCTCCACCGTGGACGGTGTGCAGCATCGGGGTCTCGACCTCCACGAACCCCCGCGCGTAGAGGCCGGCCCGCAGGGTGCGCAGCAGTTCCGACCGCGCCATCACCACGCGGCGCGCGTCCCTGTTGGTGATCAGATCGAGGTGGCGGCGGCGCACCCGCGCCTCCGGGTCGGTCAGCCCGAGGTGCTTCTCGGGCAACGGCCGCAGGCACTTCGACGTCAACGCCCAGCGGTCGACCATGATCGACAGCTCACCCCGGCGCGAGCTGACCACCTCGCCCTCGACGCCCACGTGGTCGCCGAGGTCCACGTCCGACTTCCAGTCGGCCAGCCGCCGCGCGCCCACCCCGTCGAGGGCGAGCATCACCTGGATCTCCCCGGAGGCGTCCCTGAGCGTCGCGAAGCACAACCTCCCGCTGTTCCGCGACAACATCACGCGACCGGCGACGGCCACGCGGTCGCCGGTCGTCGAGTCCGGCGCGAGGCCCTCGTGTTTGGCGCGCACCTCTCCGATCGTCGCCGTCCTGGCGAAGCCCGCCGGGTACGGGTCCACCCCGGACGCCCGCAGCCGCTCCACCTTGGCCAGGCGCACCCGCACCTGCTCGGGAGCCTCGGGAAGATCACGCGCATCGACCGTCATGAACACGGAGAGTAGCGAAGGTCGGGCCTGGCGATGTCAGGGACACGGGTTCAGCGCGTGATCTTCTGAGTGGCTCGCGCTCGGCAATTGCGTGATGTTGACGGCGCATCAGACGGCGGCGGGTGGGCGGCCTCAGGTCTGACGGTGGCGCTGGTAGTGGCGGGCGACGCGGACGCGGTTGCCGCAACGGGCGGCCGAGCACCAGCGGCGCCGTGGGTGTGCGGGCAGGAACAACATCACGCAGTCCTCGGCCTCACACTGGCGAACCTTGGTGACCTCCGGGCCGGAGAGCAGTTCGGCGGCGGCTTCGGCGAGCGCGGCCACGAGTTGCGCTCCCACCGGCCCGGTGCGCCGGCGGACGGCGTTGGTTGTTCCGTCCCATGTCAGTTCGAGGATCGCGGGTGCGGCGCGTTGGGCCTGGTTGAGCGCCTGGAGATCAGCCTCGGGCGGCCGGCCACCGTGTCGGGCGAACTCCAGCGCGGTCGCCGTGTGCTGGCGGACGGCGCGCACGGAGGTCAGGTCCGCGTCGGTGAGTTCGGCCGTGCGCGTCCCCACGTCCGGGAGCCGGTCGGCCTCCAGGGTCACCCAGGCCCTCAGCTCGTCCAGGGTGGTGAGCAGATCACCGATCGACGGATGGGTGTTGACCAGGTCCAGGGCCAGCGGCTCTCCGGTCATGGGCACGAGACCACTCATGGCCTAATGGTACTTCACGGGGTTGACGCATTAGGTTGATCGCTGTTAGACCTCGTCCGTCCTCCCCCGTCCAAGGAGTTGGCCGTGATCCCTCCGATCGCCCGCACCGCACATCGCCACATCGACGTCGACGGCGTCCGCGTCTTCTACCGGGAGTCCCTCCCCGAGCGACCCGACGCGCCCGTGCTGCTGCTCCTGCACGGGTTCCCGTCCGCCTCCCACCAGTTCCGCCGCCTCATCGACGTGCTCGGGTCCCGCTACCGCCTCGTGGCCCCGGACTACCCCGGCTTCGGTCACACGGAGGCGCCGAGCGACTTCGTGTACACGTTCGACCGCGTCGCCGAGGTCACGCGGGGCTTCGTCGAGCGCCTCGGGCTGGACCGGTTCGTCATGTACGTCTTCGACTACGGCGCGCCGGTCGGCTTCCGCCTGGCCGAACACCACCCCGAGCGGATCGCGGGCCTGATCGTCCAGAACGGCAACGCCTACGAGGAGGGGCTGTCGGAGGCCGCGCGCGCGTTCGTCGCCCTGCGACCGGACACCCCGGGCGCCGAGGACGTCGTCCGCGGCCTGATGACGCTCGACGGAACGCGCTCCCAGTACCAGGGCGGCGTCGCCGATCCCGAACTCCTCACCCCCGACAGTTGGACGCTCGACCAGTACTTCCTCGACCTCCCCGGCCGTCAGAAGGCGCAGGTGGCCCTGGCGCTCGACTACCACACCAACGTCGAGCGGTACGGCCGGTGGCAGGCGTGGCTGCGCGAGCACACCCCGCCCACGCTGATCACCTGGGGCGGCAACGACGCGTTCTTCCCCGAACCCGGGGCCCGCGCCTACCTCCGCGACCTGCCCGAGGCCGAACTCCACGTCTTCGACACCGGCCACTTCGCCCTGGAGGAGCACCTGCCCGAGATCGCGCCGCTCGTCGCCGACTTCCTCGACCGCGTCTGGCACTGAGGGCGCCGATCGAGGCTGACGATGCTCGGTAATCCGGATGGGGCGCGGACGCGCCGCGCCCCATCCCTCCCCGCCCGGGTCTTCTGTCTACTATGGACAGAGCTTCAGTCGTCGAGGTCGACGTCACCGTTGAGGATCTGCGCCTCGGTGACCTTGCCGGCCGCCAACGCGGCGCGCAGCTTGACCATGTCCTCGGCCGCCCACTCGTCCGTCGTCCTCCCCTGACGCCAGTACCCGGTCGCCCGCAGGAACCGCCGTTCCACGCCCCGCTCGCGCAACAGGTGCCGGCGGAGGTCGCGCACCATGCCGGCCTCTCCGGCCACCCACGCGGAAACCAGCCCGGACGGCCACGCCATCGCGCGCACCGCCTCCGTCAACGAGGGCGTTCCCGCGCTCTCGCGGTGCAACCAGTCGATCTGGACGGCGGCCTCCGTGCGCAGCTCCTGCTCCTCGTCGCGGTCGGCCACCTCCACGATCACGCGCACCGGGACGTCGGGCCGCATGTGCTCCAGGATCGTCGCGATCGCCGGCAGCGCGCTCTCGTCTCCCACCATGAGGTGCAGGTCGACGTCCGGGGAGGGCAGGAAGCCGCCCTTGGGGCCCGCGATTCCCAGCCGGTCGCCTGGCTTGACCGACCGGGCCCACTCCGAGGCCCTCCCGTGCCCGTGGATCACGAAGTCGACGTCGAGTTCCTCGGTCAACGGGTTGTAGCGGCGCACGGTGTAGCTCCGGGCGTGCGACGGGGTGACGCCCTCCGGGTACCGCAGGCCGTCCAGGGTGAACGTCGGCAGCACCGGCACGCTCCGCCCGGGAGCGGGGAAGATCAGCTTGATGTGCTCGTCGGCCTGCTGGCCGCCGGCGAAGCCGGCGAGTTCGGGACCGCCGACCCTGACCCGCGTCATCCTCGGCGTGAGCTGGTCGACCCGCAGCACGGGAGCGACGTAGGTCTTGATCTCGGCCATCCGCCGCCGGATCTCCTCGCCGAACTCGGCGACGGGCGTGGACGTGCGTTCGGTCATGGCGGAGTCCTTCTCCCGGTCCTGATACGGGTTCTGGTTCTGGTTCTGGCCCTGGTCGAGGTTCTGGTTCTCGTCGCGGTCGTGGTTCTCGTCGCGGCCCTGGTTTCGGTCGCGGTCGCGGTTTTCGTCGCGGCCCTGGTTCTGGACGGGGCCTGGGTCGTGGCGCTGGCCGTTGTTCTGGCCTTGGTCGCGGCCCTGGTTCTGCCCCTGGTCGTGGTTCTCGTCTTCGTCGTGGTCTGGGTCGTGATCTTGGTCTTGGTCGCGGCCCTGGGCGTCGTTCTGGCCCTTGTCGCGGTTCTGGGCGTGGGTGCTGTCGTGCACTCCGCGCTCGGTCATCCCCCGGCCGCCTTCGCGAACAGCGGACTGATCCGCTCGATGAGCCAAGGAATGTTGGCGACCGTCGGGTGTTGCAGCGCGCTGGTCGCGTTGATGTCGATGCCGAGGTAGGAGCCACGGCGCACAGCGCCGAGTTGTTGGAAGAGCGGATGTTCCTCGACGGCCTTGCGCGCGTCCGCGCCCGGATACCCGACCAGGACGAGGTCGGCGTCGAGCAGGCCGAGCATCTCCGGGCTGACCGGGCTGCCGGCGGGGCCGACCTCCAGTTTCGCCATGGCTGGCGCGGGCGCGAGTCCGAACTGCCGCAGGAACCGCGTGGTGTGGTTGGCGTCGTCGGCGATCGTGGCCATCTGGTCGAGCCGGTAGGCGAACGTGTAGGTGTAGGTCCTACCCGCCAGCGCCGGGAACCGGCTCTTGGTCGCCTCGACCGCCTTCTCGGTGTCGTCGACGAGCTGCCGCGCCTTGTCCGGCACACCCAGCACCCGACCGAGGAACGTCACGCGCTCCTGCCAGGTGTCGACGTTGTAGCCCCGCTCGTAGCCGATCACGGGCGCGATCTGGGACAGCCGGTCATGGTGCGGGCGCACGAGCGGACCGCCGCCGACGATCACGTCGGGCCGCAACGCGGCGATCTGCTCCACGGGCAGGTTGTTCGGGTCCACCAGGCGGGTCTTCGCCGGGTCCAACCGCCCCGACAACCACGGGGGCACGCCGTCCTGGCCGAACTGGTCGCGGTACGCCGCGACCGGCGTGATGCCGAGCGCGAGCACGACGTCGACGTCCGTGGGCATCAACGCCACCACGCGGCGCGGTGCGGCCGGCACCTCCGCCGTCCCGAACTCCTGCCGCACGGACATGGGGAACCCCTCGCCCGCCGAACCCCCGGTCGGGGACGGATCATCCGCCCCGCTGGTGCAGGCCGCGCTCATCAGGACACCCGCGAGCGCCACGGCCCACAGGGACCGCAGGGTGGGTCTTGTCCGCGTTCGCCGCCACTGTCGTCGTGGCATTCACGTCCTCCGTCCACAGCTCCTTTTTTGTACGCGTATAGTAAGGTAAGCCTTACCTGAAACAAGAGGGTGTGATCGAGACCGCGCGACCAGTGCGCGATCATGGAGCGACGAACAGCCCCGCCCGCCCTACGGATCGCGACAGCAAATGGTCAAAACCCGCGCCCCAACCAGATAAACTGCCAGGTCAGCAAGGTCGGCCCCGCCCACGCGGGGATGGCTCGGTGGCGCGGCGGCAGATCGCCCGGGACCTGTAGTCGGCCCCGCCCACGCGGGGATGGCTCGGCTCCCGCCCCGCGCATCCTGCCCACCGTCGAGTCGGCCCCGCCCACGCGGGGATGGCTCGGGCGTCCCGTGGGACAAGGTGGGCGCCTGGTTGTCGGCCCCGCCCACGCGGGGATGGCTCCATGACCCGCGCGGGTATTGGCGGCCCCGACTAGTCGGCCCCGCCCACGCGGGGATGGCTCTCGAGACCAGACAGGGAGCCCTGACCATCATGAGTCGGCCCCACCCACGCGGGGATGGCTCGGGGGCTTTGGAGGGGTTTTCCCTTGTGGGACAGTCGGCCCCGCCCACGCGGGGATGGCTCCCCGGTCAGGCGGCCCAAACCCACCCACCCCCCGTCGGCCCCGCCCACGCGGGGATGGCTCCTGGTGGGCACCGATGTTCGAGCGCAACCGGTTGTCGGCCCCGCCCACGCGGGGATGGCTCGGGGGAGCCCCCGGCCTGCCACCGGGGGCTCCCGTCGGCCCCGCCCACGCGGGGATGGCTCGCCGGTCGCCTGCCCCGCGCCTGCGGTCTCAGCGTCGGCCCCGCCCACGCGGGGATGGCTCCCCCCGAGGACCCGACCGGCCGGATGCCGCGCCGTCGGCCCCGCCCACGCGGGGATGGCTCGCGGTGTGGAACCCGGAGAAGCGCCAGTGGGTCGTCGGCCCCGCACACGCGGGGATGGCTCGCGCCTCGCTGGCGAGCGCTGGTATGTCGACGCGTCGGCCCCGCCCACGCGGGGATGGCTCGCTTCGACGTAGGAGGGCGGCAGGGCGGGTCCGGTCGGCCCCGCACACGCGGGGATGGCTCGGGCTAGTCCTCGGTGGTCTCGTCGGGGTGGGTGTCGGCCCCGCACACGCGGGGATGGCTCCCGGCACCGGGCGAAGGCCGCGTACAAGCGGAAGTCGGCCCCGCCCACGCGGGGATGGCTCCCCGCCTTCCTCCTGGAGCGGCGCGCAGCGGTCGTCGGCCCCGCCCACGCGGGGATGGCTCGTGGTCCTGCCTCATAAACCGGGCGGTCAGCATGTCGGCCCCGCACCCGCGGGGATGGCTCCCACTACCCGCAGGCCGAACCGACCTCGACCACGTCGGCCCCGCCCACGCGGGGATGGCTCCGTTTCGGTCGACACCCGCCAGCAGATCGGCGCGTCGGCCCCGCCCACGCGGGGATGGCTCGACCCGACCGGACCTCCGGTCCGTCGCGGGCTAGTCGGCCCCGCACCCGCGGGGATGGCTCCGTGTCCGGCCTGCGACCCGCTCCCCCGCCCCCGTCGGCCCCGCCCACGCGGGGATGGCTCCAGCAAGCCGCTCTCCTGCCACGCAGCGCCCGCGTCGGCCCCGCGTAGGCGGGGATGGTTGCGACCACATCCACTTCGTCGTGGGAAAGGTCCGGTCGGCCCCGCACACGCGGGGGTGAGTCACCGGCTTCTGGGTCAGCCGGCTGTCTGAGTGTCGCCGCGCCGGTCACCAGTCGTCGCCGAGTGGCCTGGCTATCGCCACGGCTCCCACTTCCCACTTCTGTCCTTTGAGGACAGTGGGTGGGGGGCAGCTAGTCGGCGGGGGTGGTCATGGCCGTGGTGATGGTGTCGATGACGTGCGGGAGGACGCGGGCGCGGAAGGCGGTGGCCGGAGCGCCGTGGATGAGTTCCTGCGCGGTGGCGCCCTCGTGCAGGGCGGTGACCAGGCGGGCGACGTCCCTCGCTGTGTCCGGTGTGGACTGTGGGAGCAGGCGGGCGAGGAGGTTCGCGATCCCGGTGGTGAGACGGTCCTCGTGGGGGGCGAGTTCGGCGGCCAGGTCGGGGTTCCGCGCCGCGTGCAGCGTGAACTCCATGGACACCAGGAACCACTGCCGGTCGTCGCGGCGGTGCGCGGCCAGGTACTCCAGGAGCCGCTGGACGGGGTGGGCGTCGCCGTCGGTGATGTCGCGGGCGGCGCGTTCGAGGTCGCCGAGGATGCGGTCGACCTCGGTGTCGTAGAGGGCGAGGAAGAGGTGTTCCTTGCTGGGGTAGTTGGAGTAGAAGGCGCCTCGCGTCAGGCCCGCGTGCTCACAGATGTCGCTGATCGAGGTGGCGTGGTAGCCGTTCCTGATGAACAGCGCGCGGGCGCTGGTCATCAGGGCGGCCACCGTTCTGGGGCGGGTCTTGGTGGGCGACTTCGGCATCGGGTTCCTCGTCAGGCGTCGGGGTAGTCATCGTAGAACCCGGCGCCGGTCTTGACCCCGAGTCGTCCCCGGGCGATGTAGTCGCGCAGCAGCGCGCGCGGCGCCTCCGGGTACTCCGGGTGCTCGGCCGCGTAGTGCTCCTCGATGTCGAGGACGACGTCCAGCCCGACCTTGTCCATCAACCGGAACGGCCCGCCAGGAAGACCTGTGTTGACCTCGAACATCCGGTCGACGTCCTGCGGGGTCGAGACGCCCTCGGCCACGACGGTCAGGGCCTCGCGCTTGATGGCGGCCCACACCCGGTTGAAGATGAATCCGGTGCTCTCCTTGCGGGCCTCGAAGGGGTGCAGCCCGAACTCGGGGAACGTGGCCATCACGAAGTCGAGCACGTCCCGGTCGGTCCTGCCGCAGGACATGACGTCGACGGCGTTCTGGGTGGGCGGCATGTAGAAGTGGGTGTTGAGCACCCGCTCGGGCCGCTGGACGTGGTCGAGGAACAACCGGCTGGCGTACGAGGAGGAGTTGCTGCCGAGGATCGTGTCCTCGGCGACGATGCGGTCCAGTTCGCCGAAGATCCGCTTCTTCGGTTCGAGCCGTTCCGGGATCGCCTCGACGACCAGCCAGGCGTCCGCGACGGCCTCGGCGAGGTCGCCGGTGGCGACCACCGTGCCGGGGGTTCCGTTCTCGATCCGGCTGGCGACCTCGGCGACGTTGCGCTCGACGTAGTCGACGGCGGCGTCGCGCTGGGCCTGCGACAGGTCGTGGATCCGGACGAGGCCGCCGCGCGTGGCGAACATCAGCGCGATGCGGCGGCCCAGTGTTCCGGCGCCGATCACGGCGACCGGGCGCGACGCGTGGTTCGTGGGGACGGCGAAGCTCATGGCGAACGCTCCTTTGGGGGCCTTCTGGCGCGGGCTGGGGCGGGGTGGCCAGGTGTTCCGGAGGCCACATCGGGGTTGCGCCCCACCCTCAAACGAGTACAACCTGTATCCGATACATACCGTACTCGTTTGAGGGGGCGCGTCAACCAGCCCCCGCCGAAGGAGAGACATGCGACCCGAGCAACTGCTCCGCGCCCCGGTGACACCGCTGGCGGCGCCGCCGTACCCGCTGCGGGCGACCCGGTTCCTCGACCGGGAGTACCTCAACGTCGTCTACCGCACCGACCCGGACGCCCTGCGCGCCGTCGTCCCGGCCCCGCTGGAGGTCGTCGAGCCGCTGGTGCGGTTCGAGGTCATGCGCATGGGCGACGTCGACGGCTACGGCCCCTACACCGAGGCGGGGCAGGTGATCCCGGTCCGGTTCGACGGCGAGGACGGCGAGTACCTGCACGCGATGCACCTCGACAACGTCGCGGCCATCCTCGCCGGCAGGGAGCTGTCGGCCTACCCCAAGACCTCCGGGTCGCCGCGCCTGTTCGTCGAGGACGGCGCCCTGGTCGGCACGCTCGACTACGGGTCGCAGCGGGTCGCGACCGCGACGATGGCCTACAAGCACCGCCCGCTGGACCACGAGGAGGCGCGCCGGCAGATCACCGTGCCGACGTTCGCGGTCAAGGCCGTCCCGGACTACACCGGCGGCCTGCGGGTCTGCGATCTGGTGCGCACCCAGATCACCGACATCACGGTGAAGCAGGCGTGGGAGGGTCCGGCCCGGCTGCACCTGGTCGACCACGTCATGGCGCCGCTGGCCGACCTGCCCGTCCTGGAGATCGTCTCCGCCTCGCACGTGCTCACCGACCTCACGCTCGCCCCGGCCGTGCCCGTGCACGACTACCTCGCCTGACCGCGAGCCGACGACGGTCTCCGCCCGCGCCGCCCGACGGCTCGCGCACGCGTCCGCCATTCAGCGGCAGACCCCGTCACAAGATCGGCAGGAACATGGCGGTGACGGACACGCGTGGCGTTTCATCACTGATGGAACGCGAAGGAGGCAACGCATGGAGTTCCTGCTCCCGACCTACAGCACGGGCACCCTCGCCGACGTCGTGCCGTCGTTGCTGGCGGGCCTGGGCGTTCCGGGCACGAGCGACGTGCTCGGGCTCCCGGGCGCGCCGAGGGTGTGTCTGCTCCTGGTCGACGGCCTCGGATGGGAACTGCTGCGGTCACACGCGGCCGACGCGCCGTTCCTGTCCTCGCTGGCGGCCGAACGGGACCCGATCACCGCCGGCTTCCCCGCCACGACCGCGACCAGCCTCTCCACCCTCGGCACCGGCCGCCCCTCGGGGGAGCACGGGATGGTGGGGTACTCCTTCGCCCCGGACGACAACGAGGTCCTCAACGTCCTGCGCTGGCAGCGCCACGGCGACGGCGCGCACGTCGATCTCCGGTCCCAGTACGTCCCCGAGCAGATCCAGCCCCACCGCACCGTGTTCGAGCAGGCCGCGGACGCGGGCGTCGAGGTCCGGTTGGTGGCGCCGGGCGCGCAGGACGGCAGCGGCCTGACCCGGGCGGTGCTGCGCGGCGGCCAGTTCCGCGGCACGTACGCGCTGGGCGACCTGACCACCCACGTGCTGGACGCGCTGAGCGGCCACCCCCGGGTCCTCTGCTACGCCTACCACGCCGACCTCGACATGCTCGGCCACATCTACGGCGCGGGGAGCACCCCTTGGCGGGCGCAGCTTCGTTACGTCGACCAGCTCGCCGCGACGATCGCCGAAGGGCTCCCGTCGGACAGCATGCTCGTCGTCACCGCCGACCACGGCATGGTCAACGCCGGCGAGCAGGACCGCGTGGACATCGACACCGAGCCGGCGTTGCTGGACGGGGTCCGCATGCTGGGCGGCGAAGCGCGCGTGCGCCACGTCTACACCGCTCAGGGCGCGGTGGAGGACGTGCGGCGCGCCTGGAGCGAGGTGCTCGGCGAGCGGGCGCTGGTCCTGCCGCGTGACGAGGCGATCAGCGCCGGCTGGTTCGGTCCGCGGGTCGACGACCGCGTCCGCCCGCGCGTCGGCGACCTCGTGGTCGCGGCGCTGGGATCTTTCGTCATGGTGCGCTCGCAGGCCGAGCCGCAGCTCAGCCTGCTGCCTGGTCAGCACGGCTCGCTCACCAGGGAGGAACAGCTCGTCCCGCTGTTGACCGCCACGAAGGACGACTGAGCGCCACGAGAGAGGTCCAACCGTCACGAGAGAGACAACTCACCGACACAGATGACAACCGACTGCCACGAAGGACGACCGCGTTGCGAGAGACACCTCGCCGACACGGATGTCAATCGACCGTCACGCACGACAACGCGTCCTGACCGTCCCGTGATCAGGTCGTGGGGAGGAGTTCGGAGAGCAGTTCCCGCACGCGGCGGTCGATCTCGTCGCGGATCGGCCGGACCTCCTCGACCGGCCTGCCGGCCGGGTCCGGCACCCGCCAGTCCAGGTAACGCTTGCCGGGGAAGACCGGGCAGGCGTCGCCGCAGCCCATGGTGATCACGACGTCGGCGGCCCGGACCGCCTCGGTGGTGAGGGGCTTGGGGAACTCCCGGGACAGGTCGATGCCGATCTCGGCCATCGCCTCGACGACGGCGGGGTTGATCGTGTCCGCCGGGGCCGACCCCGCCGAGCGCACCACGACCCGGCCGGCGGCGTGGTGGTGCAGCAGGGCGGCGGCCATCTGGGAGCGGCCGGCGTTGTGGACGCAGACGAACAGGACCTCGGGCGTGGGGTTCATGGCGGTTCCTCGCAGCCTCGCGGTGGTGGTCAGGCTCGTGGGCGGGTCGTCTGGCAGGGCGTTCCTCCGCCGTGTCAGGGCGTGGGAGGAACGGGCCGGGCGTCGGCGGACTCCTCGGCGGTGGCGGGTGGGGCGGGGAAGAACCGGCGGGCCGCCAGGGCGGCGTACACCAGGGCAACCAGGACCGGGACCTCGATCAGCGGCCCCACGACGCCGGCCAGCGCCTGCCCGGAGGTCGCACCGAAGGTCGCGATCGCCACGGCGATGGCGAGTTCGAAGTTGTTGCCGGCGGCGGTGAAGGCGAGCGTGGTGGTGCGCTCGTAGCCGAGGCCGACCAGCCGTCCCAGCGCGAACCCACCCGTCCACATGAGGGCGAAGTAGGCCAGCAGCGGCAGGGCGATCCGCACAACGTCCAGCGGGCGGCTGGTGATCTCCTCGCCCTGGAGGGCGAAGAGGACCACGATGGTGAACAGCAGCCCGTACAGCGCGGCCGGGCCGATCCGGGGCAGGAAGCGGCTCTCGTACCAGTCCCTCCCCCGGCGCTCGCCGAGGCGGCGGGTCAGGTAGCCGGCGACCAGCGGGACGCCGAGGAAGACCAGCACCGACTTCGCGATGCCGAGCGCGGAGACGTGGAGGTCCGCGGTGGGCAGGCCGAGCCACGACGGCAGGGCCGAGAGATAGAACCAGCCGAGGCCGGCGAACGCGACGACCTGGAACACCGAGTTCAACGCCACCAGCACGGCGGCGGCCTCCCGGTCCCCGCACGCCAGGTCGTTCCAGACGATCACCATCGCGATGCAGCGGGCCAGCCCGACGATGATCAGGCCGGTGCGGTACGCGGGCAGGTCCGGCAGCGTCAACCAGGCCAGGGCGAACATCAACGCCGGCCCCACCACCCAGTTGAGCGCCAACGACGACACCAGCAGGCGCCGGTCGGAGGTGACCGCGTCGAGCCGGTCGTAGCGGACCTTGGCCAACACCGGGTACATCATCACCAGCAGGCCCAGCGCGATGGGCAGGGAGATGCCGTCCACCTCCACCGCCGACAGCGCCCCGCCGAGGCCGGGGACCCAGCGGCCCGCCGCCAGGCCGGCCAGCATCGCCAGCCCGATCCACACCGGCAACAACCGGTCCAGAGTGGAGAGCCGGGCCACCACGGGTTCGACGGCGGCCGCGTCGCGGGGCGCGCTCATGCGCCCGCTCCCGCGACCGTCGCCGGGCGCAGGGCCTCCGCGAGCGCGGCCAACGCCTCGGGGATCGCCCGGTAGTAGACCCACGTGCCGCGCCGCTCGCCCGTGACCAGCCCGGCCTCCCTGAGCACCTTCAGGTGGTGGGAGATCGTGGGGCCGGTCAGGTCGAACGCTCCCGACAGCTCGCACACGCAGACCTCGCCGCCGTCATGGGAGGCGATGAGGGACAGCAGGCGCACCCGCACCGGGTCGCCCAACGCCTTGAACACGCGCGCCAGTTCGGCCGCCTGAGCCTCGGTCACCGGCTGTTCCCGGAGCACCGCCGGCTCACATCCCGCTCCGACCTCCGCCGCGCCACCGGCCGCGACCACCCGCTGATTCGACATGCGTCTATCTTGATAGACATCGAATCAGTGGCGCAAGTCCGCCCGGAGGGGCCGGGGCGCCCATGCATCGAGATCGTTCGTCCAATGTGGACATCGATCGCGGATCGTCGTGCCGCTGAGCTGGTGAAGAAGCTCAGGGATCGAGACGTCCGTGACGCCCGAAACCCGCCTCGGGAAGCCACCGCCGGCTGCTGACGGCGGGGCACGGAGCTGGCACACTCGGCGCCACGGTGTTCCGCTCCACGCCGCCTACCGCGACGCCACGTTGTCGAAGACCACGCGAAGACCACGCGAGGAGCACCGCGAGGACGTCACCGCATGACCAGCATCGAACTCCGCCCGGCGACACCAGCCGACGCCGAACTCTGCTACCAGGTGCACCACGCCGCCATGCGCGTCTACGTCGACGCGATCTGGGCTGGGACGACGGCGAGCAACGCGCCTACCACCAACGCGACTTCGACCCCGCCCGAACGCGCATCGTCACGGTGGACGGCCACGAGGCCGGGGTGCTGATCGTGGAGTACCAGCAGGACGAGATCTGTCTGGGGCGCGTCGAACCGCACCCGGACTTCCAGAACCGGGGCGTCGGCGGCCACCTCATCCGGCAACTCCTCGACGAAGGCGCCACCCGTCGCCAACCCCTGATCCTCGACGTGCTGACCGTCAACCCGCGCGTGTACCAGCTCTACCGACGGCTCGGCTTCCACGAGGTCTTCCGTCACGGGGAGAACAACGTCAGGATCCGGATGAGGGCCGAACCGCCCCTCGCCTGACCTGAACCGGCCAATCCCCACGCCGTCCTCGCGCTCGGTTCAGCCGTTCGGACGTGTTCCGCCTGATCGACCTCGGTCAGGGTGGTGAGCCTCCGGAGTGCTTCAGCCGGGGGCGTCACGAACCGCGGGGGGCGGCATGGCTTCTGAAGCGACTTCGACCGGCGGGCGCGACGCGACACCGGACGCGACAACCGACTCGACGACGGACGCGAGGGCCGAGGCGACAACCAGCACGACAACCGAGGCGACAACCAGCACGAGAACCGACGCGACGCCCGGCACGACCAGCGCCCACGAGTCGGTCACCGGGTTCGTCCCACCCCGGGTCGACGAGCGGGTGATGAGCGCGGGCACGACCGTGCGGTTCGCGTTGCTGGTGGCGCTCCTGCTGGTGACCAGCGGCGGGTGGATGTTGTCGGTCACCAGGGGGCTCTCCGGGTCGGGAGCCTGGGGCTGCTCGCTCGCCGCCGGCATCGACCCCCTCAACGGGTCGGATCTGGCCGTCGCCTTCCGCACCGGGGCCCAACGGGCCGCCTACGACGCCTGCCTGGCCCGGTACCAGCGGCTGCCGCCGGAGTGGGTGATCGTCGTGTGGCCGGCCCTCGTCCTGGTCACGGCCGGCGGCCTGTTCTGGGCGCTACCCCGGTGGAGGTCGCGGCGCGGCCGGGTCGTGCCGCTGGAGAAGGTCGACCGGGATGGCGAGGTCCGCGACGCGGTGGAGGAGCTGGCGACGAGGATCGGGCTCAAGCAGACGCCCCGCGTCGTCGTCGACCCGCTGGCGACCTCGGCCAGCGCGGTGGTGTTCGGCAGCAACAGCCGGCCCACGGTGTGCCTGCACGGCGGTCTCCTCCTGCGCAGGGCGGCCGACCCCGACGGCTTCCGGGCGGTGGTTTTGCACGAACTCGCCCACATCCGCAACGGCGACATCACGGTCACCTACGCCACCATCGCGATCTGGCGGGTGTTCCTCGCCATGGTCCTTCTCCCCTACCTGGCCTGGTACGCCCGCCAGTTCGCCAGAGGGTTCGAGTCGCCGTTCTGGCCCAGCTACGCGCCCACCGTGACGTGGAACTTCGCGGTGGCGATGTTCCTGGTCGTCCTCATGTACCTGGCGCGGTCGGACGTGTTGCGCAGCCGGGAGATCTACGCCGACCTCGCGGCGGTGCGCTGCGGCGCGAACCCCCGCAGTTGGGCCGCGCCCGCGCCGGGGGCGCCGCCGGGCGGGCTGAGGCGCACGCTCGCGGCCTTCGCCGAGTTGTGGCGCAGCCACCCCCGCTGGGACCTGCGTCGGGCGTCGCTCACCGATCCCGCGCCCCTGTTCAGCGTGCCGGCCCTGCCGATGTTCCTGACCGGCGCCGCCATCACGATGATCATCGCCGAGGTGACGGGCTACCTGAAGCAGTACGACCTCGGGTACTACGGCATGGCGGGGTCGTGGGAGGCGCAGGCGGTCCAGTTGTTCGCCCCGCCCGCGCTCGTCGTCGGGGTGGCCGGGGTCGCCCTGTGGCGGGCGGTGGCCTACGCCGTGCTCACCTCGGGCCGGGCGCCGTCGGGGGTGCGGGCCGGCCTGTGGCTGGGCCTCGGCATGGCCGTCACCGAGCTGGGCATGCGCGAGGCCACGATCTACCAGTGGGTGCCGTCCCGGATGGAGGCGCTCGGGCTCGTCGTGCTCGTGGCCGTCGTGATCACCTGGTGGATCGGGCAGTGCGCCCAGTTGTGGGTCAGGACGTGGCGCGGGCGGACCATCGGCCCGTGGATGCGAATGACCCTGGCAGCGGCGGTCCTCGCGCTGGCGTCCTGGTTCGTGTGGTGGCAGTTCCAGGGCACGCTGCTCCTGGCCGGAGTGCGGCTCGCTCCCGACGAACTGCGTCGCGTGCTGACACAGGAATACCCGGCGGTCGCGGCGGATCACCCGCTCATGACGTGGGCCGTCAACGTCGCGCTGTCGACGTTGAGCATCACGCGCCGCTGGCCCCTGTTCCTCGCCGCGATCACCGCCCTGTGGGTCGTGCCGCTGCTGGCCTGGGTGCTGCGTCCGAGAACGACCAACACCACGAGTTGGGTGAGCACCGCCCTGTCGGACAGCGACGACGCGGAGCCGCCCGCGGAACCGTTGCCCACGCTCCGCCGCGTGCTGCTCCCCGGGTTGCTCGGTGGAGTGCTCTGCTGGGCCGTCGTGGCGGGCGTGCATACGTACATGCACGGCTGGCCCGCGAACCAGCGAAACGCCCTGTACCTGCACATCTACCTCATGTGGGCGCTGCTGGCGATGGCGGCCTCGGCCGCGGTGGCCGCCGCCGTGGCGAGCGTTTTGGCGCGCCACTACAGGCTGCTCGTCGCACTGATCGCGGGGCATGTCGCCACACTGGTGGGCTTCGCGGGGTTCTTCGCGCTCGCTTCGTTCGACGGTTGCGTGCAGCCCCTGAGCACCCTCTTCCCCGAGTGCGCCTGGCGTCCGGGCCTGACGTGGTCGATGTCCAGCCCCTACCTCGCCCTCACGCTCGTCGCGAGCACCGTCGTCGCCATCGCCGCCGCAGCGGTGGTGTCCATGGCGCGCAGGGTGTGGAGCACGACGGCCCTACCCCTCCCCCGCCCTCCGGCGCAGATCCGCAGGACGACCGCCCGTCGCGTCTGCGTGGCTCTGACGTGCGCCGTCGCCGTCGCCCTCACCGCGACGCTGGCCATCGACTGGGACCCGCGGAGAGCGCCCTGGTGGTCCGGCGAAGCGTCGCCGGACAGCGACGAGGACGCCGCAGGAGCCCCCGATGCCGCCGAAGCCTGGGAACGGCTCGCGCGGTCGACGAACCCCTTCGAGGAGAAGGCGCCGTCCGAGCTGACCAGGACGATGCAGATGGCGGCGTGGCGTGACTACGGCGGTGAGGAGTTGTTGGGCCGCTTCGGCCACCACTGGGGCCGCCTCACCGAGGCCCTGCCCAAGCCGGCGACGTGGGCACAGCCCGGCCACGTCGACCTGTCCGGCGTCCGTCCTGTCTGCGCCGACATCGGGCAGACCGCGCGGGAAGCCCGGCGCTACTTCCGCATCCCCGACTCCGAAGGCCAACAACACTGGCAGTGGCTGATCGCGCGGGCGGAAGTAGGCAGCAGGAGCTGCGAGACGGCCGTCGCGCGCCAGGATCGGGCGCTGTTCCTCCAGTCGATCAAGACACTCACGCAGGCCGCGGACTCCGGCCTCGAAGCGTACAAACGGGTGGAGGCCGTGTCCCGGCGTCCCTCCTCTTAGGACAGTGACCACGCCACTCCTCGGCCGATCTCGCGCGGGGAAGTGCGCCCTGCCTCGGCGCATCCGGCATTGAGGAAAGGCGGACCGTCCCATCTGGTCCGCTTGTCGCGCCACCGCTCCACCACGCCACCGCTTCACCACATCACAGCTTCACCACGTCACAGCGCCTCCGCACCACACCACACCTCGGCACCACCGCGACGCCGTGGACGAGGGCTGCTGATAGCGTGGCCCGGCGACGACGTTGGGGGACGACATGGCGCGGATCCTGCTGGCATCACTGCCATTCGCCGGGCACGTCGGCGCGATGACGGCGGTGACCGAGGAGTTGGCGCGACGCGGTCACGAGGTCGTGGCGCACATCGGAGCCAAGTACCAGCGACGGTTCGTCGCCGCCGGAGCGACCTGGCTGCCCTGGACCCGTGCCACCGACTTCGACGACAGCGACCTCGCGGCCACCTTCCCCCGCGTCGGGAACGGCAAGGGGGTCCGGGGCGGCAGGGCCAACATCGAGGACGTGTTGGTGGGAACCGGCGCCGGGCAGGCCGCCGACGTCCTCGACGAGGCGCGACGGGAGCCGTTCGACCTGATCGTGACCGACCACCTGGCGTTCGGCGGGGCGCTCGCCGCCAAGGTCCTCGGCGCGCCGTGGGCCTCGGTCGCGGTGGCCCCGTTGACGATGACCAGCCGGGACCTGCCGCCGCCGGGGATTCCGCTGCCGCCGGCGAGGGGCCGGCTCGGGCGGACGCGCGACGCGGTGCTCCCCGCGCCGGGGTGCCCCTGGTCGTGGCGGCCGGCTCGCTGGACAAGCCGGAGGTGGCCCGCCGGGTCGCCTGGTCCGGAGCGGGGGTGAACCTGCGCACCGGGCGGCCGAGCCCCCGTGCCGTGCGGGACGCCGTGGAGCAGGTGCTGAGCCAGCCGCGCCACCGGCAGCGGGCACGGGAGCTGGGTCGGCTCCTCGACGAGGCCGGCGGGGCCGACCGGGCCGCCACCCTGCTGGAAGGGCTCCTCACGCCCGGTTCGTCGGCCAGACCGGACCAGGCGGCCAGACCGGACCAGGCGACGCCCTCCGGCACGGGTCAGTGACCCGGGACCGCGACTTCCCGCAGGGGTGACCGGGCCTGGCTACCCGCTCACGGGCACACCGGACGACTGATGGGCCAGGCGTTCGGCCGCCTCGCGGGCAGCCGCCACGAACTCCCGCATCAGGCCGTGGTCCTTCACGCCACGACGGGACTCGACACCGCTGGACACGTCCACACCCCAGGGCCTGGCGCGCTCGATGGCCGCTCCCACGTTGCGCGGCGACAGACCGCCCGCGAGCAGCCACCTGCCCTCTGGACGTGCCGCGTCGAGTCGGCCGAGGTCCCACTGGTGGCCGGAGCCGGCGACCGGTGAGTCCAGCAACAGCATCTCCTCGCCGTAGGCGCCCACACGGACGTCGGTCTCGGCGGTGAGCGCCGTCGCCCGGATCAGCGTCGCTGGCAGATCGGACAACGCCTCGAACGCCGCGCGGGGGTAGTCGCCGTGCAACTGGATCGCGCCGATGCCCGAGGCGGTGGCGAGCTGGCGCACCCTGTCCGCGGTCATCTTCGCGAACACCCCGACGGTGAGCACGTGCGAGGGCACCTGCGCCACCAGCCGCCGGGCGGTGTCGAGGTCCACCTGCCGGACGCTCTCCCCGAACACGAACCCCACCGCGGAGGCTCCCGCGTCGACCGCCGCCGCGACGTCCGCGTCGGTGCGCAGCCCACACAACTTGACATACATGCCGGCGACGGTAGCGGGTCGGGCCACCAGACCTGGTGCTGTCCCGCATCAGCGTTCGCGCTTTTCGGACACCGTGCTGCTTCCTCGTCCAATTGACACGTCGACCGAGTAGCTTGACCCGGGCGGCGGAACATGGTCGAGGCACTGGGGGTCGGGCATCGCCGCTGTCCGTCGTCCCGTGGAGAGGGCGAAGTGAGTGTCGAATTCCTCGTCACGACCCTGATCGTGGTCGTGACACCCGGTCCTGGGGTGATCTACACGATGGCTGCCGGGCTGTCTCGCGGAACCAGGGCGGGCGCCGTCGCGGCGTTCGGCTGCACGCTGGGCATCGTGCCGCACATGGCGGCGGCGATCACCGGCCTCGCCGCGCTGCTCCACACCAGCGCGGTGGCGTTCCAGACCCTCAAGTATCTCGGCGTCGCCTACCTCGTCTACATGGCGTGG
The DNA here is from genome assembly GCF_024171885.1 of Streptoalloteichus tenebrarius. Lineage (GTDB taxonomy): Bacteria > Actinomycetota > Actinomycetes > Mycobacteriales > Pseudonocardiaceae > Streptoalloteichus > Streptoalloteichus tenebrarius. The sequence continues at coordinate 181,691 of NZ_JAMTCP010000003.1, forward strand.
GGAGCGCTGCGCGACAAGGGAACGCTCACGGTGGAGGAGGCCGGGAACGCGCCGCGCTCGGCCGCGAAGGTCATCGCCTCCGGGGTCCTGCTCAACATCCTGAACCCCAAGCTGACCATCTTCTTCTTCGCGTTCCTGCCGCAGTTCGTCAACACCGCGGAGCCGGACGCCTTCCCGGCGATGCTCGAACTGAGCGGCGTCTTCATGCTGGCGACGTTCCTCGTCTTCGTGCTGTACGGCTGGTTCGCCGCGAGCATCCGCGACTACGTCGCCACGCGCCCACGGGTGTTGGGCGTGATCCAGCGCGTCTTCGGCGTCGCCTTCCTCGGGCTCGCCGCCCGACTGGCGTTCGAGGGCTGACGCGGCACGAGGCCGCGTGTGGCGATCCGCACCCGATCACGAGAGGAAACCATGCGCTTCCAGCACTCGACGGAGATCTGGAGCGAGTTCCCCGAGCTGGTGCCCGGGGTGCTCGTCGCCGACGGCGTCAACGCCGAGGTCTCCGTCCGCGACCGGCTTCCCCGGCTGCACCGGGTCGCGGAGGAGCGGCTGGCGACGGCCACCGAGGGAGAGCTGCCGGAGATCCAGGCCTGGCGTCGGGCGTTCTCCCGGATGAGCCTCAAGCCCACGCAGTACCGGTGCGCCTCCGAGTCGCTGTTGCGGAGGTTCCGCAAGGAGCGCTCCCTGCCCGAGATCCACCCGCTGATCGACCTCTGCAACGCCGTCTCGTTGGCCTTCGCCATCCCGGTCGCGGTCTTCGACGTCACCGAGATCGCCGACCACGTCGAGGTCCGGCACGCCAGGGGCGACGAGACGTACCTGGCGTTCTCCGGTGAGACCGAGAACCCCGACCCGCGCGAGGTCGTCTTCGCCGACGCCGCGAACCGGGCCCACGCGCGGCGCTGGACGAACCGGCAGAGCCGGCTGTCCGCCGTCAGGGACACCACCAGCTCGGTGTTGATCGTCGCCGAGGCCCTGCATGAGGGCGCGGCGGAGGACGTCCCCCGGCTGCTGTCCACGGTCGCGGACGAGCTGTCGTCCGTGTGGTCGGTCAGTGCGAAGACCGGGGTGCTGAGCCGGTCCGAGCCCCGCTTCGTCTTCTGAGCACCGGCAGAACACGCGGCGACCTGTGTCGGCCGACGCGCGTGCTCCACGGCCGTGGGCGGTGGGGCACGCGCGTTCCTCAGTCGCACTCCCACGTGGCCTGGTAGGTGTCCACCAGCCCCTGGTGGATCTCCTCGTCCAGCCGCTGGAAGGTCTCGCCCTCCACGACGAGGTCGATCACGACGGACAACGCGGCCTCGTGCCACTCCCACATCTCCCCCGGCGCCTGGTAGGACACCAGGCACCGACGGACGGCGTGCAGGAACGCGAGCAACGCCCGCGCGTCCCCGCCCAGCACCGCATGAGCCAACGGACACAACCGGCCCACCTCGGCGGTCGCGCCGAGTTGGTCGACGAACCGGTGCACCGCGGCGAAGTAGCCACCCAGCACGACCCCAGCACGCGCCATGGGCGGCACCGTAGGCCATCACCACCCCGGACGGGCAGGTTTCACCCATGTGGGTCACCCGCTCGACGTCTCTTCGGCGAGACAGAAGCGCCGATCAGGTGGCACCTTCGCACCACCGGACGAAAACAGACGGAACCGACATGTGTGACGAGGAGGACCAGGCGGACGCGGCCGAGCCCTGTCCACGGCGGTGTGGACAGGGCTGTGAGTCCCCCGCTTAACGGGAACGGACGTGCTGGTCAACGCGATGTTTGGGCCTGGGTGACCCTTGGTCGACTTGTCTCGCCAGTGGCCAGATCTTCTGGCCGGCCCAGGTCAGCGAGCGGCCCGGTAGGCGATGCCAGAGGCGTTGGGTGCGGAGCCGTCGTAGAGACCGGTGGGGCTGGTGGCGGTGGACAACGTGAACCAGGCGAAGCGCTCCACGAAGGGCAGGCTTCGCAGCATCGCGGTGGAGTTCCGCACGAAGTCGACCTGCTCACGCTCACTCGGGTAACGCGGGGTCGGTCCGCTGAAGTCGATCAGACCGTACTCGGTGAGCCAGATCGGTTTGCGGTACCGGTCGTAGACCGCCTGGAGATAGCTCCGCAGATGCCCGACCGCCGCGCCGGAGAAGTCTCTGCCGTACCAGTGCAACGGAATGAAGTCGACCCGGTAGCCCCGGGCTGCCGCGCCACTCATGAACCTGTCAAGCCATCCGCCCGGCCGGGCCCCTCCGGATGCCACGGCCGGGGCGCCCAACCGCATTCCGGTGGCCTGCAACCGCGGCCACAGGTCGAGTGCCCGTTCGACGGAGATGTTCGCCTGACTGGCCAGATCGGGTTCGTTGAAGCCCAACAGGGTGGTGCCGGAGGCCTTGGCCCGGTTCAGGTCGGTGTCCGTCACCGAGCTGGGACCCCAGATCATCGGCACGAACTCGACTCCCGACGGGGCGGTGATTCCTCTGGTGTGCGAGGTCCAGGTGTAGAACCACCCGGCGCGGACGTCGGCGAGGGCCGCGTTGACGCCCGCGACATTCGCGGCGCTGACACCCTTCTTCGTGGCGGCGGCGGCCGAGGCCGGTGATGAGGTCAATGTCGTCGCGCCGAGCACCGTCAGCACGGCCAGGACAAGGGTCACGACCAGGCGCGTTCGTCGCATCTGCTCACTCCTTTCGCGCTCCTCGGAGTTGACCTGACGCTGTTCACGTGATGGGACGATCACGGGAACTCCATCGGAGATCATCCTTGTGCGGCAACGGAAACGACAGAGGTTGCGCGCACCCAAGGGGCGAGAGGCCCCGGGGAGGCGGCTCCCCGCCTCCCCGGCTCAGAGAGTGCTCAGTCGATGCAGAATTCGTTGCCCTCGATGTCCTGCATTACAATGCACGACTCGTTTTCCTCATCGGCATACAGCGTTTGCACATGGGTCGCGCCGAGCGCGACCAGTCGTGCGCACTCGGCTTCGAGCGTGGCGAGGCGCTCGGCCCCGACGAGCCCGGTGCCGACCCGGACGTCGAGGTGCACCCGATTCTTGACGATCTTGCCCTCGGGGACGCGCTGGAAGTACAGGCGCGGGCCCACGCCTGAGGGATCACTGCACGCGAACCACGATCCCCGCTTCTCAGGAGGAAGGGTGCGGTTGAACTCGTCCCAGGTGGCGAACCCCTCCGGCGGTGGCGGGGTGACGTACCCCAACACCTCGCACCAGAAGCGAGCGAGGCGCTCCGGTTCCGCGCAGTCAAAGGTGACCTGGAACTTCTTGATCGCTGACATCGGGCGCACCATACCGAGCACCAGGGGACCCCGCCGCTCATTTCCCCAGGTGACGCCCCCGTGGTCCCCGGGATCCAGCCCTGACCCACCACCCCGCCTGAACGACGAACGAACGGGAGCACTCACGAACAGGTTCAAAACCAGCGACCACCCAAGCTAAAGTCCCAGCTCAGGAAGTATCGTCCCCGCACACGCGGGGATGAGTCCGGGACTGGCCCGACTCTGACAGCGACCGAAACATCGGCCCCGCACACGCGGGGATGAGTCGTGGCATACCGCATGTGGGATTGCCGCGTGTACATCGTCCCCGCACACGCGGGGATGAGTCCGTGTTCGCCGGGGCGGAGGTAAAAACGTAAACTATCGGCCCCGCACACGCGGGGATGAGTCCGCGCTCCACGCGCCGAGGGCGGCGAGGTCGGCATCGGCCCCGCACACGCGGGGATGAGTCTGCGACGGCGGGGCCAACTCGTCTGGCCCCCGCCGTCGGTTTCTGTCCAGGTCAGCTCAGGTCGAGCCGACCGGTCTTCACGGTGTTGACGAACGCGGTGAACGCGGCCGGGGCGAAGACGAGCGCCGGCCCGGCCGGGTTCTTCGAGTCGCGAACGGCCGCAGCTTCAGGCAGGCTTCCGGTGACCTCTACGCATGCCTGTGCTCCGTTGGAACGGCTGGACTTCCGCCACCCCGTGGCCGATGAAGCTGCTAACTCCCACATCGCAACCACTCCCCTCGACCCGAGTCAGATCCGATGGTCCCCCACGACAGGTCGCCGAACGAGGGGCCAAACGAACGCGGGCGGGGGCCAACGGCCCCCGCCCTCGGTTTAGGCCGCTGACCGCAGCGCGGTGACATCATGGGCGAGCTGGTGAACGGCGCTGTTCTGCCGGTGTCGCTGGGCTTGGTCCTGCAATGGTTTCAGGTGGTCCCGCAACCGGGTGGAGGCCAGCTCGCGCACCGCCTTCACCGCCCGCTGTCCCCGCTCCGCGCCAGCGTCGTACTCGCCTTCGGCAAGCAGGCACGTCGCCAGCCACGCGAGGTTGAACGCCCGCTGACGCGCGTGGTCGGCGGGGATGTCGGCCAGCGCCCGCTCCAGGCGCGTGATGGCCTCAGCCCGATGGTGTTCATCGGTCAGTCCGAGCTGGCTGTGCACCCGCGCGGCCGCGGCCTGAAGCGCGGCCTGGTCGAAGAACCGCGCGAACCCGGGATGCTCCTCGTCCCGGTCGGCGGCGTCGGCGAACTCGTCCTCGGCGCGCCGCAGCGCGGTGACCGCCTGTCCGGCATCACCCAGGTGGGCGTAGGCGACGGCTTCGTTGGCCAGCAGGAACGCCACCGCCAGGTGCGAGCGCGAGTCCTGGGCGGCGATCTGCCCGAGCTGGAAGAACGTCAACGCCTCGCCCGGATCGCCGTTGTCCAACGGCACGCGGCCGAGGTGGTGCAGCACGATCGCGGTGTGCGCCGGGTCGCCGGCCTCCTGCGTGTCGCGGACGGCCTGGCCCAGGTAGCGGCGGTCCACCCGGCCAGGGTCTTGGTCTCGGCGACCGCCGTCAGCAGGCGGGGTCGAAGCGTGTCCGGGCAGGCGGTCAGCAGCGATTCGGCCCACTGGGTGTGGGCCAGGATCGCGTCACGGCAGGAGCCGCCGCCGTGGGCCAGGTCGTGGGCGCGCAGGCCCGCGGTGAGGGACCGCACCTGGTCGACCTCGGCCACGCCGACCCGGCCGGCGGTGGGGGGTGGGGACGGGGGTCACGGCGAGCAGGTCCCGTTCGGATGAGGTGAGCGCAGCACCCATGACAATCTTGCTGACCAGTCCGAGGAAACCGCGACGTTCCATGAAGTCGTTGTCCTTCGTGCCGTGGGGAGCGGGTGTCGCGGACCAGCGTCGGGCAGCGGGGGGCTGGGACGACGTCGACCCCCAGCTCGCCTACGCCGCGCTGGCGTACGCCCACGAGCTGGGTGTCACCCTGTTCGACACCGCCGACGTCTACGGCCTGGGCCGCTCCGAACGCCTGCTGGGACGGCTGTCGCGGCAGGTGGATCGAACCGAGGTGGTGGTCTCCAGCAAGGTGGGCTACTTCGCCGGCACCCTTACCATCCGCGCCAGGTCACCCACCAGCTCGCCACCACCCTGGACAACCTGGGCACCGACCACCTGGACGTCGGTGAACACCGCCTTCGCGCCGGTTGCGCCACACCGCCCGGGACATCCGATCAGGGCATCACCAGAGCCCAACACCTGGCGCCGACAAGGCCGTTTCCTTCCCGTCACGCTGACGAGGGTGGGATCTGGTCGAGGAACTCCCGCACCACCGGGGTTCGGTGCCGCGCCAGACGTGCGCGGAGCGCGGCCAGGGTGCGGTCGGCGCGCGCGGAGTCGATGCTGTCGTGACAGCGCACGGCTTGCAGACACAGGTCCGCGGCGGCGTCCGGGTCCCCCAGCGCCAGGTGAGCCTCGGCCGCACGCGCCAGGTAGATGACCGCGCCCGCCGGGTAGGTGGCGATGTCGAAGGAGTCCTTGGCGGTGGTGAAGTGGTGGACGGCACGGCGCGCGTCCCCCAGATCCAGCGCGCAGGACCCGGCGAGCATGTGCAGCTCGGTGGTGTTGATCCAGTAACACCAGGACGGTTCGTGGTCGCACCCCTTGGTGATCGCGTCGAACGCGGCGTTGAGGGCCGTGGCGCAGCGGGACTGGTCGCCGAGTTTGGACAGCGCTCGCGCTTGACGGGCGTGCAGGATCGCGATGGTCTTGGGGGTGGCACGGCCCCGGATGGAACGCTGGGCGGTCTCCACCAGGGCGACGGCGTCCTGGGGGTTGCCGCGGCTGTAGAGCTGGATGGCCATGAACGCCATCGTGTTCGCGCCGACCAGGGTGTCGCCGGCCGTGGCGGAGGCACGCAACGCGGTGAGGTAGTAGCGCTGGGCGGCCGCGTGGTGACCGGAGTCGTAGGACAGCCAACCGCACAGGCGTGCCGCTTCGGCGGCCAGGCCATACAGTCCTTGCTCGACCTCGGTGGTGTGGGTGGTGTCGGTGATCAAGCCGGTGAGCAGACGGAGTTCGGCGGCGGCGAGATCACGGAGTTTCCCGCTGCCCCACACGTCGTCCAGTCGGCTCAGGTGAGCCAGTCGGGTGGACAGGCTGGTGATGGCCTCGGAGCCGATCCTGGGATAGGGGTTGCTCGCGGCGCTGGCGGTCGCCGAGGACCAGGCCAGGGCGGTGCCGGCCAGTGACGCGCCGGTGGTGATCAGGAATCCTCGCCGGTCCATCGGGCCTCCCGCTGACGTCTCGATCAGGGCGTGCCGCGTCCCCTCGCGGGTCCATGGCACGCTCGTCAGGGCGTCACCGTCAAGTGCCAGCAGCAGCCAGTGGGGCCACCCGAGGCGGTGAACCGCTTCCTCGGGGATGCCCCCGTCGACCAGCCCAGCGCCCGCACATCCAAGCCCTTGTCGGCGCGGGGCACACACAGCAGCTCACACCGCCCTTCAAGGTGGCGGGTGTCCGCGTCATGGTCACGGCCAGCAGCGTGGGCGCCGCGTCGTCGAGGACACGAGCGTCGGCGGGCGCGGAACGGGACGTCGACCGGGACGGCGGACCGCGCAGCATCAACAGCGGTGCAACGACAAACCCTGGTGTTCACACTGTGAAGCGAAGTCGACGGATGTCGTGGGCGAGTTGGTTGAGATCACTGTCGCGCTGGTGGCTCTCGGCTTGGGCCTGAAGTGGCGCGAGGGCGTCGAGCAGCCGGGTGGAGTTCACCTCGCGGGCAGCGGCGAGGGCTTGGTGGCCGATGTCGGCGCCAGCAGTGAGGTCCCCGTCGGCGAGAACGCAGGTCGCCAACCACCCGAGGTTGAACGCGCGCTGCCGGACGCGTTCGGCGGGGACTTCCTCGACCGCGGTGAGAAGCCGGGTGATGGCTTCCTGGCGGTGTGTGTGGTCGGTGAGGCCGAGCCGGCTGTGGACGCGGGCGGCGCTGGTTCGCAGGGCGCCGTGGTCGAAGAACTTCAGGAACTCGGGCCCTTCGTCATCGTTGGTGGTGTGGGCGTATTCGTCCTCGGCGCGCCGGAGCGCGGCGAGGGCTTGGCGGGCGTCACCGAGCTGGGCGTAGGCCAGGGCCTCGTTGGCGTGCAGCAGAGCGACAGCGGCAGTGCAATCGGCGTCTTGGGCACTGATCTGGCCGAGTTGGAACAGTTTGAGCGCTTCGCGTCCGTCCCCGTTGTCCAGCGGTATCCGGCCGAGGTGGTAGAGCACGATCGCGGAGTGGGCAGGGTTGCCGGCCTCCTGAGTGTCTTTGACCGCCTGGGTGAGGTAGCGGCGGGCTTCGCCTGTCAGGCCAAGGTCGTGTGCCGTCCAGCCGGCCAGGGTCTTGATCTCGGCGACGGCGGACAGCAGCGCGGGGCGAACCTCGTCGGGGCAGGAGGCGTTGAGCAGCGCCCCTGCCCAGTGTGTGTGAGCGAGGATCACGTCGCGGCAGGAGCCGCCACCGTGGGCGGCGTCGTAGGCGCGCAGGGCCTTGGTCAGGGCCCGGAGCTGGGTGACCTCGGTCCAACTGACCCGGGCCGGCACCGGGGTGTGGAACGGGGCGACGGCGAGCAAGTCGCGTTCGGTGGGGGACAACGCCGCCCCCATGACGATCTTGCTGACGATGCCGAGAAACGTACGCCGTTCCATGAAGTCTTCCTTCGACGCGCTAGGCGTGGCGAGCCGTTGGGTCGCGGCGTCGGAGAACGCGAGCCCCATGTAGCCGCGCGGGATGGACAAGCCGTCGGCGATGCGGACCAGAAGGTCGTAGGCCTGGACCTGGCGTCCTTGGACGATGTCGCAGATCTCTGACTGGCTCTGACCGGTCAGCGCGGCGATCTGACGTTGAGAAACCCCGGTCCTGCCCAGCAGGCGGTAGACCTCGCTGATGTCGCGCCGCGCTAGGGCGACTCGCATCCTGGGGTGCTCCCAGAGCGCCGGGTCGATTGGCCGGTCAGCGGGCAGGACGTTCATCAGTGCCCTCCACTCGTGTCCGGTGATCACGGTAGCCAGCGCCCGGCAGGGACGCGGCGTAGTGATCGGTCAAGCCGATCGGCAGCACCGATCACGGCGGAGGACAGCCATACCGAACAGGTTCGCCGCTCTCACCCAGCGTGACGTCCCGGCACAGTCGTGGGGCACACAGCGTCGCCAGACCGCACGGGACAGCACCGCCGGCTGGACGACGTCACGATTCTTCCAGCAAGGGTCAGGAGTAGGCAGATGAGTACGCCGACCACCGAGCGAAGCAGCGAGTCCCAGCAGGCTGCCGACACCGTGTTCGATCCGTTCGACCTCGACATCACGTTCATCGAGAACACGCCAGCAACCGAGACGGTGCTGATGTGCAGCACCGGCGACAACTGCGGGAGCTCCTGCCCGAGCGCCTGCACCACCTCGTAGCCCAGGTCAACCCCAGGGCGCGGGTCCGACAGACCGCTCCGTCGGGCCCGCGCCCTTTCCCCGGCATGAACGGAGTGTGGGTGATGACGCGCGGGCGACGCAGTCTGTACCGGGGCGTCGGCGGGGGCATGCTGCGCGCTGCGGCGAACCGCAGTGGGCCGGACATGCCGGCTTGGCCGGGGCCCGAGGCTCCGCTCGAACGTTGGCGTTCGTGGCTGGCCGCGGTGTGGGCCGATGACGCCTTTCGGAACGCTGTGTCCAGTGCCAGCCCGGGCCTGGAACACCAGGTCGAGGCAATCCTGGGCGGGCGTTCATCGAAGGTACGCCGGGCACGCCGGGCCGCGCTGGCCACCGCCCGATATGCGATCAGGTACACGGGCCGCTCCACCCCGTTCGGTCTGTTCGCCGGCGTCGCGCTGATCGAGTTCGGTGACATGGTCGAGGCACGGTTCGGACATCGAAACACGGCTTGGACCCGGCCGGATCCAGCGGCGCTGGACGCCGCGATCAGCACCTGGGAAGCCGACCCGGAGCGGATGGTCGACGTCGGGGTCTGCGTCAACAACCTCGCGCGTCGGCGGGGTGGGCGCGTGTACGTCCCGTCTGAGGGAGCCTCGGAGTTCTCGCTCACGGTGACGCCTGTGGTCGCGCTGGTGCTCGACGCCGCTCGGTCGCCGATCCGATTCGCGGACCTCGCGGGAAAGATCGCCGCCGAGTTCCCGGAGGTGGGAGAAGGCCCCCGGGTCGGCCTGCTCGCGCAGTTGCTGCGGGTCCGGCTGCTGCGGTCGGCATTGCGGGCACCGGCGACCCTCGTCGATCCGGCCGCGCCCCTGCCGCCGACACTGCGAGAGGAGGCACGAATCAGGGTGGCGGCCCCGGATTTGCGACTGGACGCCGCCGTGCGGCTGCCGAAGGCGGTGATGACGGAGGCTGAGACCGCCGCGACCGTCCTGACCCGGCTGGCCACGCACCCCACGGGAACTCCGGCGTGGCGCCACTACACCCAGCGGTTCACCGACCGCTACGGCGAGGGCGTCGAGGTGCCGCTGGATCTGGTGACGGATCCCGAAAGGGGTCTGGGTTTCCCCGATGGGTTCGGCCAGGTGTCCGAGCCGCCGCGACCGATGACCCGCCGGGATAGGCTCTTGCTGGAGCTGGCCGGTACCGCGGCCGTCGAGGGCCGCAGATCGGTGGTGCTGTCCGACGCGGTGATCGAGTGGTTGGAGGCCGCTGCCGGCAAGCCCACGCTCACCCCGCCCCATCTCGAACTGTGTGCGCAGGTCCAGGCCCACTCGACGCACGCCCTGAAGCGGGGAGACTTCCGTCTTCGGGTGAGCACCGTCTCCCGCGCTGCCGGGTCGATGACGGGCCGGTTCTGGCATCTGTTCCCCCATCTGGGCGCTGGCCACGCTGGCCTGCCCACGGTCGAGCCCGGGGCGGAGCTGGCCCAGCTTTCGTTCCACGCCAGCCGAACTCCGGCGGACCTGCTCACCCGTGCTCCGCAGGTGCTGCCCCGTTTGGTCAGTGTCGGGGAGTTCCGCCGCCCCGGGAAGGGGGTGCTGTTCCCGTCCGATCTGGCTGTCGGTGTGGGCGACGACCGCCTGTACCTCACCGAGGCCACCACCGGCACGCACCTGGAGCTGCTCGCACCGACGGCGATCAACTTCCTGTGGAACAACTACACCCCGCCTTTGGCCCGGTTCCTCGCTGAGATCAGCCGGGCGGGCGCTCCGCAGGTGACGTGGTTCGACTGGGGGGTGGCGTGGGCCCTTCCGTTCACTCCGGCGCTGCGCTACAGGCGTTCGATCCTGGTGTCCGCACGGTGGAAGTTGAGGGCCCGGGACCTGCCGGGCCGCGGTGTCACGCTGGAGGAGTGGGCCGAGAGACTGCATGACTGGATGGTCCGGTTCGGTGTGCCGAACCGTGTGCTGCTGGTCGAGGACGACCAGCAGTTGCCGCTCGATCTGCACCAGGACCTGCACCTGGACCTGCTGCGCACCCACCTTGCCGCAAGCCCGACCGGTGTCGCGGTCCTACACGACGCGCCACCGCCGGATGCCAACGGCTGGACCGGCGGGCGCGCCCACAGCATCGTCGTCCCGCTGGTGACGCGCTCATGACCGAGACGATGGCCCTGCCCAGAACGCAGGACTTGTCCGAGGGCGCGCTCGGGATGGCGCTGCTGCACCTCGAACGCGGGGACCTCACCTCCGCGCGCGGCAGCCTGGAGAGGGCGGTTGCGGCCGGCGTCAGCGCGGGAGGCAACGCGTCGTTGTTCCACGGCGCCCCGGCGCTGGAGTTCGTACTCAGCCGCGTTGGGCCCGCCAACCGTGATGTCCGTGAGGTCGTCGACCGTGTCGTGGCCGCTCGACTGGCTGCGGCCCGTCGGCGGCTGGCGTCCGGCGCGTTGCCGCGTTTGGCGGAGTTCGACCTGATCCGGGGATTGACCGGGCTGGGTGCGCTGCTGCTGAGTCGTGGGGAGTCCTCGCCCCTCCTGAAGGAGGTGCTGGCCTACCTGGTCTCCCTGTCACGGCCGATTCGTGTCCAGGGCCGAGAGCTGCCGGGCTGGTGGACGGGGTTCGGGCCCGCTGATGAGGAGATGGCCGGCGGGCACGGGAACAACGGTGTCGCGCACGGAATCACCGGTCCCTTGGCCGTGCTGTCCCTCGCCGCCCGCCGAGGTATTTGGGTTCCGGGACATCACGACGCGATCGACGTCTTTGCGCGCTGGCTGGACAGATACGGGTGCCACTACTGGATCACGCGCGCCGAGCTGTTCGCCCCTGAACCGCCCACGCCGGTGCCCGCGCGTCCGTCCTGGTGCTATGGGCAGCTCGGTATCGCCCGCGCCCAGCAATTGGCCGCGATCGCCTTGGGCGACTCGGCTCGTCAGCTCGCGGCAGAGGACATTGTCGTGAGGACGCTGGCCGACCCGGCCCATCTGGGTCGCATCAGCGATGCGTCGCTGTGCCACGGCTGGGCTGGTCTGCTGACCGTCACCCGCGCCGTCGCCGACGACAGCCCCGCTCCGGAACGGTTCACGCGCCTGATCGACGACCTGTCCATGCGCTTGACCTCCGACCTGGACCGGCTGTCCAAACCCGGGTTCATGGAAGGTCGGGCTGGCGCGCACTTGGCGGTGGACGGCACGAACACCACCGGCTGGACCCACATCCTCCTGATCACCTGAGCGTCACCCACGCCCACCCCTGGCGCAAGGAGAGGCACGACCATGGACTTGGACAACGAGAACCTTCCGATCAGCGCCGAGAAGGGATGGTGGCATGCCACCGTGTCGTTCCCGAGTTCCGGTGTGAGCCCGGAGGCCGCGCAGGCGCTGTCGTCCGCGCTGCGGAACCAGCGGTTCCACTTCCTCCGTAAGGACGGAGGACTGAGGCTCCGCACCGAACGTCCCGTGGCCGACCTGCTGGACCAGCTCGTCGCTGATGACCTGGCCATCGGTTGGGTCGACGGTGTCTACGAGCCGGAGACCGAGGCGTTCGGTGGCGCCGAAGGTATGGCTGTCGCGCACGAGGTGTTCTGCGGGGACAGCCCTGCCGCCCTCGGTGAGGGCGGAAGCCCAGGAGCCCGGGAACGCTGTGTCCTGCTGCTCTCGACCCTGAACCGTGCCGCCGGGCTGGACCCGTTCGAGGTCGGCGATGTCTGGGCGAAGCTCGCTTCCCTGCGACCACCGGTCGACCCACCCTCCGGCGCCTCCTACGACCGGGCGGTCGCGGCGATGCGGCGCCTGATCAACGCCGACGCCGCCCGGCGCCCGCACGCCGAGCCTGGCTGGGTCGAGCGTGTCGCCGTGTTCGAGGACGCCGGGCGTCAACTGAGGCGGCTGGCCAGCGCCGGACGCCTGACACGAGGACTCCGCGCGGTGCTGGCCCACCACGCGGTCTTCGCGTTCAACCGTGCCGGGGTGCCTGCCGTCGCGCAGGCCGACACCGCCTGGTTGGGCCGTCACATCGCTTTCGCTGACCCGGAAACCGTGGTCGTGTCGACCCGACGGCCGGCCGTGTCCGCCCCTACCCTCGCCCGAATGGAGATCACTGTGGCCCCTGACACCGACCCCGCCGACCTGCGTGAGGCACTGGTGACCCGCCTCATCAACGGAGGGCACCTGCGCACCCCCGAGGTCATCGCCGCCTTCCGCGACACCGAACGTCACCGTTTCCTCCCCGGCGTCGACCTCCACGCCGCCTACGCCGAGGACGCGGTGCCCATCAAGCACGACGAGACCGGCGAGATGCTCTCCTGCATCTCCGCGCCCTCGATCGTCGCCACCCAACTGGAGCAGTTGGGCGCCCAGCCCGGCCACAAGGTCCTGGAGGCCGGGGCGGCCACCGGCTACAACGCCGCGCTGCTGGGCCGGCTCGTGACTCCCGGCGGGCACGTGTGGACGATGGACGTCGACCAGGATCTCGTCGACCGCGCCGCGAAGAACCTGGCGCGGGCCGGGATCTCGACCGTGTCGGTGGTGCTGGGCGACGGCGCCGCCGGGCTTGCCGAGCACGCCCCCTTCGACCGGATCCAGTTCACCGTCGGCGCCGGCGACGTCCCGGTGAAGATCCTTGACCAGCTCGCCCCCGGCGGGCGTCTGGTCCTGCCGATGCGGATCCGCGGCAGCGTCTCCCGCAGCTTCGCCTTCGAACGCGACGGCCAGACCTGGAAGACCGTCTCGTGCCAGATGGCGACGTTCGTGCCGTTGCGCAAGGGCGTCTGCGACGACATCTACACCGTGGTCCCCATCGGTGAGGGCGATGTCCGGTTGGAGACCTTCAGCGAGCAGGACGTGGACCGCGAGGCGATGCGCACGATCCTGGACCAGCCCTCCACCACGGTCTACTCGGGTGTGAGGTTCCGCCAGGGCGACGCCTGGCAGTGGCTGTACCTGTACCTGGCGTGTGTGCTGCCCAACGGCCTGTCCCGGATGCCCGGCTCCCGGCCCGGCTTCATCCCCCACTTCGCCTGGGGCTCCATGGCCGCCCTGGACGGTGACACCCTGGCCTACCTCACCGTCCGCGAAGGCGACGACGCACAGGGCAGGTACTGGGAGATCGGCGTCATCGGCCACGGCCCCCACGCCGCCACCCTGGCCGACCAGGTCGCCACCGAGATCGGCCAGTGGAACCGCGGCTGGGGCAACAACGCCCCGGAGCCCAGCTTCCGCATGGCCGTCGGCGAGGCCCGCGACCGGCTGACGCCCACCCCCACGCGGTTCGTCGTCGACAAACCCCACAGCCGCCTCGCGGTGGACTGGCCACACCGGAGCTGACCGATGACGGTTCCCGCGATAGCCAGCCGCATCCCGCTGGTCCGCCGGCCCAAGGCACCCGGGCTGCCGTTGAGCGAACGCATCACCGAGCTCACCGCGGGGTCCTCAACTACGCCGCGCTGATCGCCTCCGACGTGGGGATGCCCGATCTGGCCGCCCGATTATGTTGGAGGCAGCACCGGGTGTTCGCCGACGCCGGGAGCCTCACGGGAGACATCGCCGTGATGGCCCTCATGCCCGTGGTGAACATCGCCTGGCTCCTGATCCGCGAAGGTGATGGTGAGGAAGCCCACGACATGCTCCGACGGCTGTTCCGCGCCGCCCAACGGCGCGAGACAGCCAGGATCCATGACCACGAGGTGGATCTGTCCGCCCTGACCCGAACCGAGCAGGATCACCGGAAGGTCCGCGAGGAGCTGTGGGTCGCCGTGCTCGTCGACGGCGCCAGGGCGCTGGCGCGGATCGGCCGCTGGAGTGAGGCCGCCGAAGCCATGACCATGTACCGCGGTGTCGGCAACCGGCTCCTGGACGGCCGCCAGATCCTGATCATGTCGTTGATGGAGCGCGGCCTCGACGAACAAGCCCATGCCGTGATCGAGTCCACCACTCCTGCGGAACCATGGGAGAACGCCGTCGCGGCCCTGCTACACCTGTGCTGCCGGCCCCAAGCGTCACCCGCGCCGCAGTCGGAACTGGAACGCGCTCTGCGGGCGGTCCTCACGCTCAGCACCCCGCCCGACCCCGCCACCGCGGCCTTCCAGGCCCGCATCGGACTCGCGGCACTCGACCTGACCCGAGACCGAACCAGCCACAGCGCCGATCCCCTGTGGGAAGCCCTCGTCGACGTGGCCATGCTCGACGCCTACGCCGCCCGCGAGGTCCTGAACCACCCACCCTCGCACGCCCGCATGACCAGCGCCCAAAGACAGAAACTCGACGCCGTGCTCGCCGCATCGGGGCTCGGCGCCGGAACGCTCTCCACAGCCCACAGGCAAGCTCTTGCCGACGCCGTGAACACCGCTGAAGACACACTTCGCCGGCTTCTGTAGTGCGCGCAACTACCCACCATCCACCCCAAGGACCGCGCGGTCCTGGCGGCGAGCGCGTCGGCGGGTGTGTCTCGCACGTGGGTCTCGAGCGCGTACGGCAGCGCCGGCCGAGCCGTGTGCAGCAGCGGCAGCACCATCTCGTACGGCACAACGCCCTCACCGGCGGGGCAGAAGGACCGGCCGCCGTCGGTGGTCCGGTAGTCCTTGACGTGCACGTAGCCCACGTACGGGGCCAAGGCGCGGACCACCGTGGGGTGGCCTGGCCGACTTCGTGGAGATTCGCCATATCCAGCCACAGCCCCAGGCCCAGGCCCTGCCCGTGATACCTCTCCAGGACCTGAAGCAGCGGGTCGGCGTGGGCGACAGTGCACACCGGCTCGTTCTCCACCAGCAGCCGCACCCCTGCGGCATTCGCCAGCTCCAGGGCCTTGGCCAGCAGCGGGTCACCGAGCAACTGCTCGGTCAGCTCCGGCTCGACACGCAGGTGGGAGAAGACCCGCACGATCGGAGCGCCGAGAATCCGCGCGGCCTCGATGGCCCGCTCGATCCAGCCAAGCCTTTCCGCGGGCGGGACCTGGGTGGGGAAGCCGAAGGTGTCCACCCGGCCCGGCTGGGCCTCGGGTCGGCACCACTTCCACAGCGGCGAGGCCAGCGCAGCCACCGTCAGGTCTCGCTCGTCGGCGAGGGCACGGATGTGCCGCAGCCGATCGGCGGGCAGCGTCATCGCGTTGGCGCCTTCGGCCGAGCGGATCTCCAGATGCCTGATGCCCAGCTTCACCGCCAGGTCCATGCCCGGC
Source organism: Streptoalloteichus tenebrarius (assembly GCF_024171885.1). GTDB lineage: Bacteria > Actinomycetota > Actinomycetes > Mycobacteriales > Pseudonocardiaceae > Streptoalloteichus > Streptoalloteichus tenebrarius. Next base: position 197,495 of record NZ_JAMTCP010000003.1, read on the forward strand.
GCCGGGTCGGGGCCGAGTTCGTCAGGGTTGAGTACCAGCGTGCTCGCCGGCGTTGCGTCCACGGCCGTCTTCTCCTTCGGGGCGCGGGTATGGGAAGGACACCCCCGTGCCGGGGCGCCTGCTTCCGACACGGGGTGCCCAGGGCTGTCAGGGCAGGCTCAGTTGCCGCCGCCCGGCGGGGCCGCTGCGGGGGCAGTGGGGACGGAGGAGGGGGGGTGGGCTGCGGGTTTCCTTGCCGGGTAACGCCTTTCGAGGCTTACTCCATCTGGCGCAGGCCCCGGAGAACCCTCTCCAGCAGTTCCGGGTCCGCGGTGGCGTACACGGGTTGCGTCGGCGGTGGGATGGCACCCGGTTCCCGTCGGGGCAGTTCAGCGGTGGCCGTGGCTCCACCGGCTGGCAGGCGGGGGTCAGGCATGTCGTCCTCGATCGTGGGCAGCACGGCCGTGGGCCACGTGATCGACTGTGGCCACGCCGTGCGGGTCGGTGGCGGTGGCCGGCCAGTTCAACCGCAGCGCCCGGCCTTCGGCCGCGGTCCGGGCAAGCAGCTCGGCCACGGTCACCGCGTTGTCGTGATGGCCGTCGTGTCGGCCGATGTCGGCCCGTTCCGGGCTGGAGCGCGCCGCGATGGAGATCGCGTCGGTGTACTGGCACGCCGAGCTGCTGCCGACCAACCCCATCAACTCGTGGTGCTGGTCGACCAGGGGCCGAAACACCCACCCGGCGTCGCGGATGTCCATCAACCGGGCCAGCTCCGGGTACTGGCGTACCGCGTCGGCCTCGGTGATCGTCCTAGCGTCGTCCACGCCGCTCTCCCTCCGTTCACCGCCATGACGCCGATCGGCGTAGCAAGCGCCCGGTGCCGGGGTCACTCGGGGTCCGGCCGGTCCACGCACCCCTGCCCACCGTGGGGTAGAGGTCGGGGGAAGCTGACCAACCGGTGCTCGCTCCGGCACCAGGCGCCCTGCCTTCGAGCCTGCTCACCAGCACCAATGCCGGAAACCGAGCCGAACACGGAGATCACAACCACACCTCGCCCGGCGAAGTGGCCCCGTGAACCCGGAGGAATAGGCGGAGACTTCGCCGCCTGGGCAACCATTCGCCCTACAGGAGAGCTACCTTTCGGAGTTGAGCCGTCGCGGAGGGATGGGATGTGGTCGGCGAGCCGAATGATCTGCTGCGGGGCGCCCGCGAAGCCGCGAACCTGACCCAAGGGCAGCTCGCGGAGCTGGCGAACACCCTGGTAGAGCAGGCCACCGGCAGTCCGGGCGCGATGGACGCCGACTACATCGGCAAGCTCGAACGAGGCATCCACCGATGGCCCAACCGGCACTACCGCACCGCCCTCCGGCATGTGCTCCGCAGAGACACCGACGCCGATCTCGGCTTCTTCAGCACCCGGTCGCGGGCGGCTACCGTGGATTCATCCCGCCCACACCCCGATGGAGGTGACGACGTGGAACGCAAGACCTTCCTGCGGGTGCTCGCCGGATCGGTCGCCGGGATGGCCTTCACCGACCCGATCAGTGGCTTCACCGCCGTCGCCACCACCAGCGGCGGGCCACGTCGGGTCGGGCAGGCTGACGTGGACCAGGTGCGCCACCTCGCACGCATGTTCGCCAGCCAGGATCATCTGTTCGGCAGCGGCCTGTCCGCCGACGCCGTGGTCGCCCAGCTCAGCACCTCCGCCCAACTGCTCGACGGCCGGTTCAGCGCCGAGACCACCCGCCAGCGCCTGTTCTCCGCGGTCGCGGACCTGGCCGACATCGCCGGCGGCATGTGCTTCGACGCGGGCTCCCACACCCAGGCCGAGCGTTGCTTCCGATTCGCCGTCGGCGCTGCCACCGAGGCCGGGGACTGGGCCATGCGCGCCAAGGCCCTCTCCGGGCTGGCCAACCTCGCCGTCCACCAAGGCCGCGCCGACGACGCCCTCAGCTACGCCGAGGCCGCCCTTGTCCGCGCCGACCGGCTCACCCCCGTCGTCAAGGCCGTCGCGCACACCCGCCACGCCCGCGCTCTCGGGCTGGCCAGCGCGCACCGCGACGCCGACTGCCTCACCGCCACCCGCCACGCCCAGGACGCCTTCACCCGCGCCAACGGCGACGAGCCTGACTGGATCGCCTACTACAGCCAGGCCCACCTCGAACGCGACATCGGCCGCGCCCTGCTCCACCTGGCCCTGGGCGGCGGCGACCACACCGCCGCCCAAGCCCACCTCACCGCCGCCATCGACCGCTTCCCTCCACAGAACTCCCGCGGCAAGACCCTGGCTCTGGCGAATCTCGCCCACCTCACCATGGCCCGCGACGACCCCCACCACGCCGTCACCCTCGGCCACACCGCCCTCGACGGGCTCGGCCCCATCCGCTCCGACCGCGTGTTCGAGGCACTGCGCCAACTCCGCACCGCAGGCCGCCGCCACCGCGCCATCCCCGCCGTCCGCGAACTCAACGCCCGACTAGACAAGATCCTCACGGCCTCCTAGCCGTGCCCCTCGGCTACCGAACCGCGGTGGCCAGGCCTCGTCTGCGAATGACCAATCGGTCGACTCTGCGAATCGGAATTCGGCTCACGCACGAACGACCCTCAGTGCTCGCTTGTCCGAATCTGCGCTCCATGCTCGTTGCGCTCGTACGTACGCCGCTGGTTCTTCTCGATCTTCCGGGTCACCTCTGCTTCGAGGTCCACCCCGTTCATTTCCGCCAAGGCCGTCACGTAGAGGAGGACGTCGGCCAGCTCCTCCCCGAGGTCGGGGAGCCCCATACGCCATGCGGTGAAGGCTTCACCGACTTCGGCGGTGAGGAGACCGAACTCCAAAGCCACGTCGGTGGTGTTGAACCCCTTGAGGGTCTTGTTTTCCCAGGCGAGCTTCTGGGCGGCTCGGATCTCCAACGCTCCTCCAGCGGCGGTACAGCAGATGCCGTAGAAGCCGATCGGGAGCGGTGTGCTGGCGCGCTGCTCCGTGAGCCGTCACCCCGTTGAGGGGAGGTGGTCGAGGCGCGAGGTGTCGAGCGTGAGCACAGGGGTGTAGTCGGCGAGCGTCGAGAAGACCCTTGCGTACCCCGTCACCAGGGCGGAGATCTCCTCCAGGTGTGCCGCCGCACCATCGCGTGCCAGAAGCCGCTGGCGGATGATGGCAGGCGGCGCGGTCAGGTGGACGAGCACGCCGGCCCGCTTGATCACGCTCTCGGCCAGGTCGATGGCCTGGGACCAGTTGATCCGGGAGCGCCCCCGGTGAAGCGGCCCGTAGACCAGTTCGCTGATGAAGCACCGGTCGAAGAGAATCTTGCCCTCTCCGGCAAGGAGAGTCCTGTAGCGGGTGGCCAGATCGAGATGGTCGGGAGTCCTCGGGGAATGAACCAGAGTGAAGCCGTGGTGTGTCGACAGACGCTCGCCGAGCGTGCTCTTGCCCACTCCGTCGCAGCCCTCCAGGACCACGGTCCGGTAACCGGCGAACTCGTCGGGGTTCATGCGTTCAGCCAGGACAGGACGGCCTCGTCATCTTCGGGGTGCGCCTCGCAGGCGTACTGGATCATGAGGTTTCGCCAGTTGGGCTCGCGACCGTGAGCGTGCGTGTATGTCGGGCGCGGCTGGTAGGCAGCGATCCGTACGCCGCTGGCCAGAGCCGCGCCGATGAGCAGGGCGGTTCCCGGCGGTGTCTCAGGGCCGGACACGTCGGCCAGCAGACGGGCGGACGATCGCGCGGCAGTCAGGTCGACCAAGGCGCCCGCGACCGGATCCGATGCTGTGAAGCGCTCGGGCACGACCACGGTGTGGCCGGCATCCACACAGGCTTTCACCAGATGGTCTCGGCCCCATGACGTGTACGGCGACGCCTCGACGTACACGGGTGTGCGGTTGACCGCGGGCGAGTCCATGGGGAGGGGCGCACGAGTCGGAAGTTCGAGCACGGCGTCGACGGCCGCGTCGAGGGCTGTGTTCGTCTGGGCCACGTTGCGTGCCCGGAAGCCCGGAAACCGGGACTGGTCTTGAGTCTGCTGAAGGGTCACGGGACCGAGCTTGGCCATCCGCACGAAACGGGTGGCCACGGCTTGGAGGAGGGGGTCGGGGAATTCGAGGTGGGTGCCATCGCGGTGGTAGTACACGTCAAGGGTGTAGCTCACGAGATGGTCCTTCCACGGAAGACCCGGGTCTGTTTCGGATCGCGCACGATCAACGTCTGGCCGGGTAACAGCAAGATCGGCAACAACGCGAGACAGGACATCGGCCCCCGGCACATCTCGTTGTTGATCACCAGTTCCGCCGCACGCCTGGAGAAGGTCATCGCCGATATCGGAGTGGAGTTGGGGCCCCGGGTTCACCGCGGCTACCCGCACATCCTCCTCGGCCGCGACCACTGAGCAACCACTGCCGGCGATCGCGGGGCCAGCCAGCCTTCCTCCCGGAAGCGGGGAAGGCGGGGCCGGGCAGCCAACCAACCGCCCGGCCCCGCCCTCAGCTCCGGACCGCACTCAGCTCAGGTCGAGCCGACCAGCCTTCACGCTGTGCACGAACGCGGCGAACGCGGCCGGGGCGAAGACGAGCGCCGGGCCGCTCGGATTCTTCGAGTCACGGACAGCCGCAGCGGTAGTGCCGACAGCGGCGACTTGAACGCAAGCATTGCCGTTTGGACTGCTACGGCTGCTCTTACGCCACGCAGCGCCCACTGAAGCTGCTGACTCCCACATCGCAACCACTCCCCTCGACCCGAGTTGGGCCTGATGGTTCCCCACGACAGGTCGCCGAACGAGGGGCCAAACGAACGAGGGCGGGGGCCGACCGCCCCCGCCCTCAGTGCATGCTCACAGTCAGCTCAGGTCGAGCCGACCCCGCTTCATTGTTGTTGCTTCGCGTGGCGGTGTCCGCTCACCCGCCGAATCAGACACGATCGAGCCGGCGGGTGGACCAGGTAGGTGTGGGCCACCTGGTCCCCCGCCCTCAGCAGTGTCTCGCCATGCCGTTGGCGGAGAGAGCGACCACCACCCAATGGCCTAGACGAGGTGGTCGAACTCGCCGGCCTTCGCGCCGGCGATGAATGCCGCCATCTCCTGCGGGGTGAACACCAGGGTCCGGCGCTTGCGCTCGGCCTCGTCGAGCTTGTCGTCCTGAAGACCGATCAAACCGCCAACCACGGCGAACGAAAGGCATCCACCGTTGCCGCTGCTGTAGCTGCTCTTCTGGTAGGAGGCCTCGACCACCGCCTGGTACTGGGCATCGTCAATCTCGTTGTACGGGTTGGAAGGCTGAGCCGCCACGGTTACAACTCCTTCATGACCTGGTTGATCAACGCCAGGCTGTCCCTGGCACTGAGGACGGGGACCGTCGGCCCCCGCCCTCGGTGCACACTCACGGTCAGCTCCGGCCGAGCTGACCAGACTTCACACTCTCGACAAACGCCGCAAACGTCGCTGGCGCGAACGTCAACACCGGTCCGCTCGGATTCTTCGAGTCACGGACTGCCGCTGCGTCGGAACCGACAGCGGCCACTTCCACACAGGCATTGCCGGACGGGGTGCTGCGACTGCTCTTACGCCATACCAACGTCGTCATGTCAACCATGGTCCCTCACTTCTTGGATCAGATCGACCGTCTCCTGCGGACTGAGCGCCACAGTCTCGATGTGGTCCCACATCGTGTTGTAGAGACCAACCTCCGCAGGGGCATCCAACGTCACCTCACCCGCAACCCCTTCCATGTAGGCCACATCCCCTCCAAGATCGGAGAAGGACAGTACGGTAAACCTGCCGGCACCACCGTGATACTGACCAGCCGCGAAAGGCACCACTCGCAGTGTCACATTCGGTTCCGCCGCCATCTTGATGAGGTGGTCAAGTTGGTCGCGCCATATCCGAGCGTTCGCGACAGGACGACAAAGCACCGCTTCGTCGAGGATGGCGTCCAGTCTTGTGCCCTGCGCCAGAATCTGGGATCTCCGCACCCTTACATCAACCAATGACCTCATGGTCTCGTCATCGCGAGAAACGGGGTAGAGGTCTGCGATCTGATGGGCGGCGTAGAGCGGAGTCTGAAGCAGCCCAGGGATGAGAAGCGGCTCGAACACCCGTAGCCGAGAGGCCGTCTGCTCCAGGTACAGGTAGTCACTGAAACTTGATGACAGGAAGTCACTGTAGGGCGTCCACCAGAACCGCTGCCGTCGCTGGCGGGACAGTCGGACCAAGCGCTCTCGATGCGCTGGGTCTGTCACGCCGTACAAGTCGAGGAGCGCGAGCAGCTCCCGATAGGCGATCCCGACATGCCCGTTCTCGATCTTGCTGATCTTGGGGTGGCCGCACCCCAGGTACTCGGCCGCGTCGCGAACGTTCTTCCCCGCCGCCTTGCGGAGCTGAGCGAGTTGAGCCCCGAGGCTACGGCCGGACGCTGAGGGAGTTGCCATGGCGCGCAGTTTGCCACCTGACCTCGGGTTGACTCGACCACTCTCGTCTCACCTGGAGCGACGCCACAGGGGCCAAGCCGCCGCTAGTTCGATCGGGTGGTCATCTTGGAACAATGTTCCGCAGGAACATTGTTCTGGTGCACACTCGCCGTGACGGCGACCACACAGAGGAACAGCGGGCGCCATCTTGACAGCCACAGGTCTCAGCGCCGCATCCCCCTCGCGCTGCGGCCTTGACCCCTTCCTCAGCTCTCATCCAGGCATGCATGGGAGGTCATCCCGTGATCCAGCTCGTCACCTGCGGCAGTCTTGCAGCACTCCTCGGCGGCCTGATCTTCGCTATGGCCCGACCCGCACCGGCCCAACCCGTCGGCACGCCCTCATCCCTGCCCCGCCACGCGCTCCGGCCCCACGGCGATGGTGTGCCCGCTTCCGACCTTCTCCGCCGTCACCGGTGGAACCGTCCACACCGGACCTCTCACGCGAGAAACCCAGACACCACCGAAACTTCCGCCGAGACTCAACGCCTGATCGAACGCACCCTGGACCGGCTTCACCGCCTCGGCCCCACCCCCACCCTCGGGTCCGACCCGGAGGCCACCACACCCCTGCCCGTGCTGCGGGAGGGCTAGCCATGGTCGTGAAGTGGCGTCCCCCGCAGCCGTTGAACTCCACCCGACACCTGGTGCGGCTGTTCCGCATCGAACGCGGCCAACGCGTCCTGCGCTTCGAG
>NZ_JAMTCP010000003.1:204628-355124 GCF_024171885.1 Streptoalloteichus tenebrarius
GTCGTAGGGGGCGTGGTCCGGCTCGCCGAGGGCGCCGTCGCCGGTGATCACCCGCACCCGGTCGTAGCCGGTCTCACCCAGGGCGGCGCGGGCGTGGTCGGTGACGTCGGGGTGGATGTCGACGGTGGTGACGCTGCCGGTCGGTCCGACGAGTTCGGCCAGCAGGGCGGCGTTGTATCCGGTTCCGGCGCCGATCTCCAACACGCGGTCGCCGGGTCGCGGGTCGAGCTGGCCGAGCATCATCGCCACCACGGTCGGCACGGAGACGCAGCTCGCCGGCCGATCCTCGCCGGGCTTGATGGTGATCGCCTTGTTCGCGTACGCCTCCTCGACCGAGGCGGCGGGCACGAACCGGTGCCGGGGCACGGCCCGCAACGCCTGCTCGATGCGCTCGGAGCGCAGGTGACCGGCGGTGCGGATGTGGCTGATCATCTGCTCGCGCAGGTTCTCGGGGCGGGTGCTGGGGGCAGTGCTGGTGAAGTCGGTCATCCGGTTCCTTTCGTGTGTTGTCACCGATTCGGGCGAGCTGATCGGTGCACCCGAGGGCGGGGCGGTGAGCAGACAGGCGTCCCATGTGGCGCCTGCGGGGAGGTCGGTGAGCGCGACGCCAGCGCCGCCTTCCAGCATCCCGCTGAGGTCCGAGGATGTCCGCGTTTCCTGGGTGCGGCGGCTCCACCAGCGGTGTTCCAGCCGGGCGAGGTCCTCGGCGTCTTCGCCGCCGGCGAGCATTCGGCGGGCGGTGTGCACCAGCCCAGCCCATCCGTGGCAGAGCGTGTCGTCGCCGAGCTGGTCGAGCTGGGCGTCGTCGGTGATGCACGCGACGAGCGCCGACTTGGCCTCGGTCTCTTTGGTGGGGGCGTCCAGTGCCTGGCCGGCCAGGTGCAGGGCGCGAGCCAGGCCAGGGGTGCCGTAGCACCAGGACGGCCGTTGCGGCCCCGGCGTCGCGACGGCGGCGTTGGTCCATTCCCGGCGCGAGATCATGCCCGGCCACCACGGTTGGTTCTCCGGGCCGCAACGCCAGGAGCTGAGCCACCGGTCGGTAAGCTCGACCGCCTCAGCCTGGCCGGGCACGGTGATGCCGCCGATCATGGCGACGGACAGCAGCGCCAGCGGCCCGGCGATGCCGTGCGCCATGCCCAGGTTGGCGTGACCGCCGGGCCAGCGGGGATCGAGGCGGCCGGACGGCCCGTCCGCGGTCCACCAGCCGGGCAGCCGAGCGCCGTCCACGGTGATCTCGCCGGTCAGCCGGACCACGTAGGCCAGCACGTCGCGCAGCAAGGCACCGCCGGGGTGACGCGGATCGGTCTGCACGGTGTGCAGCAGGTACACCCCGAGTCCGGTCAGCCCGTTGATCAGGTCGAACTCCCGCAGCGCGGGCAGTTCACCGTGGTCGATCCGCTCGTGCGCCCGGTCCAGGCGGGTGCGGATGATCCCGGCGATGTGCGCGTCGAGTTCGCGCAGCACACCGTGGTAGGCGGGCAGACCAGCGGTGCGCAGCACGAACGCGACCGCCGGGGCGCCCCGGTACAGGCTGGCGTCCGGGTCGGCGGCCACGCCGCCGCGGGTCATGGCCCTGACCCAGTGGTGGGCGCTGCCCCAGTCCCCGATCCCGGCACGGGCGTAGCCGATGTGCAGCAGCGCCAGCCCGGCGGCTCCGTTCGCCAAGGATTGGCCCCAGCCGGGCTCGGGATCGTGCTCGGGCGGTGGCGTGTGCGGGGCGGTGTAGGTCGTCACCGGGCCGCTCCGCAGGGACGGTGTCGCCAGGCGAGCGCGGCACGCCGGGCCAGGCGGCGGCAGGCGCGTTCGCTGTCCCGGTCGATGCCGATCAGCCGGTTGTGGTGCAGGTGCAGCAGCGACTCCAGCACCACGTCAGTGTTCGTTTCCGGGGGCAGCGCCTCGCGGTAGCCAGCCAGCGCGTCGGCGCGCCTGTTCCAAGCCCGCTCGATGTCACCGTGCCAGCCAGTCAGCGACCGCACCCTGGCCGGGTCCGTGGCGAGCCAGATCGCTCGCTCCGCCACCGCCCGGTCGACGGTGGCGGCCGGGACCGGCCTGGCGGTCAGCCAGCCCATTGCCTCGCCGATGTCGCCCACGAAACCGGCGACGATGCCCACCATGTTCGCCACGACCAGCGCGAGATTCGGCTCCACCGCAGGTAGATGCCGCAACAGCGCGGTCACGGTGGCGGAGTCGGCGACGAAGACGTTCTCCGCGGCTTCCAGCGCCTCACCCTGCCCGTAGCGGCCGACCTCCGGGAAGTAGGTGTCGAACACCAACCGCCCGACCAGTCCCGCTTGCCGCATCCGCGCTGTCCACTCCCCGACCGCTGCCGAGCACGCAGCGTAGCGGCCAGGGGTGGTGTGCAGCCGCAGCCGCAGGTGGTCTGTCTCCTGCGGGCTGCGGTAGCGCAGCCACCAGCACGCGGGGGTGCCCAGCGAGGTCAGCAGCTCGGGAAGGTGGGCGGTGATGATCTCGCCGATCCGTTCGGGGTGGGTGAACAGCTTCGCCGAGATTCAGGCGGTTTCCGGGGTGGCGGGCAGGTGCCCGTGGGTGTTGGTCACCGCGGGTAGGGCGCCGGACAGCGGGTGGGGTGCCGGCGGCCGGGTGGTGACGAGGGGCAGCGCGATCTCGTGGGCATGACCGCCGATCCAGCCGTAGTCGGCGGCCGGGGTGGCCGCGAACAGGATGGCCTGGCCGTGCCGTTTGAGGTGGGCGTGCAGGAGGGTGGCGTGGGTCGGCTCGTCGAGGGTCAGGCGCAGTGTGCGATCGGCGTCGCGGAGTTCGACCACATCGGGGCAGTCCCAGCGGCGCCGCCACTGGTCGAGCACCTGCCGCCACTGGCCGGGACTGGCCTTGCCGGGTGGGAGGTCGTCGGGGGTCAGCCGCCATTGGGCCGGGGACAGCACGGTGCGCCGGTAGCGCACGCACGGCAGGAACGGCAGCCGGAGCTGCGGTCCCCAGTCGAACTGGTACCAGGCGGCGGAGAACGCCCTGGGCAGGTGCGCCAGGAACCGGGCCAGTGGCGGGGGCTGCTTGTCCAGCGCGAGCGCGTGGAACACCTGCGGCTCCACGACCTGGTGCCGCGAGAGGCTGACCAGGTGCAGTCGGTCACCGGTCGCGGTGATGGCCAGGTCGTCCATCGTGAGCAGGCTCTCCTCGCCCGGCCGGCGGTGTTCGCCCAGCGGGAGGATGTGGTCGAGGTAGGCCGGGACGCGGCAGATGTTCTCCGCGTGCGGGTACAGCGGCCCGAACGACATCTGCGCCCGCAGTGCCCCGTCGGTGGCGGCGGGCAGCGTCCTATATGCCTGCGCCAGGCCGGTACCGGTGGCCGTCGGGGTGAACCGGCTGGTGAGGGTGCCGGCCGAGCGGGCGGGCGCGACGGAGAGCAGGAACTCGCCGCGTTCCAGCGCCTGCGTGGAGACGGCGTGGACGCGAGCGGACAGCTCCACATGCGGCGGGATGCAGTGATCGTCGAACGCCTCGTCGGTCAGCTCGCCGATCATTTTGTCGGTGAGGACGATCTCCCGGGTGCCGTCCGCCATCGCCTGCCAGGCCAGCGCCAGCAGCCGCACGTCCCGTTCCGAGGAACCTGGGGCCGGCGTGGGCAGCACGCTGCCGCGGTACCCCGCCGGATACCCCAGCCCGGAGTCCGGGTCGAGGACGTCAGCCAGCGGCACCAGCGTGCCCATGCCGTACTTGTCGAGGAAGGCCGCGTGGTAGTCGCGCCAGACGGTTTCGCCGGTCGGCTGCCGGGTCAGGCGCAGCAGGGCGCTGGCGGCCCGCTCCATCTCCTGGGCGACCTGGTGGGGCAGTGCCACTGCGCAGTCCAGCAGCAGGTCCACCGCCAGCGGGGTGCGGCCCTCCGGGGAGAGGTCCCGCATCCGGCGGGTGACCGTGGCGCGGATACGGCTCTGCTCGACCCGCGGGGTCGCCTCATGATTGTGACGGCGCAGCTCGTTCAGGATGGCGTCGAGGTTACCGATCAACGCCGCGACGTCGGCGATGGAGGCGGCGTCGACCTCACGCAGCCGGTCCATCAGATGTGCGAACGGGTCGGTGACGGTGAACGGGGCGCGCAGGCTGGTCAGCAGGTAGCCCTGCCGCACGAGTTCGGTGAGCATGTCCCGCGCCCGCGACCGTTCGGTGGTGAACTCCTCGGCCAGCGTGTCGATCAACGTCCCGAACCGGACCGGGGTCGCGGCCAGCTCGGCCACGGCCGCGACCGCGCGGGTGTGGCGGATGGTCACCCTGTTCGACCCTTGCGGCACTTCGAGTCGCCCGCCGCGGCGCACGGCGAGGTCGGTGACCACCACGTGCAACCGTTCCAACAGGTCGGGGCACCGTTCCAGGCGCCCAGTGATGTCAGCCAGCCATCCGGTGTTGGCACGGGCCACGCCCCGATGGTCCTCGCCCCAGGCCGCCTTCGCGGTCCTGGCCAGGACCGCGGGAGCCACACCGGCGAACAAGCCGAATGGGGTGGGGCGACCGATGCTGCGTAACAGGTACCGCGCGGTGGACAAGGTGGCGCTGCGGATCTGCTTGCCGCTCACGGTGTGTCCGGCGCGGATGGCGTCCACGCCTTCGCCCAGGGACGGGCTGGCCTGGCGCACGGCGTCGGCGAGATCGGGCCGGGACCACGTCTGCTCCAGCCACCGCCCGCACCCGTCAATGTCGGTCAGGTCGGGCCAGTCGTGCCAGGTGTCGGTCAGCGGTGCAGCAGCGGCCCGCAGCAACGCGACGTCGACGTGGCGGTAGAGCGGTTTCCTGTCGCGGGCACGCATCCAGCAGTCCTCCAGGCCATTGGGAGCGAGTGGGCGGGGAGGTGCCGGGGCCCGAAGACGTCTTCCGGCCCCGGCACCTCACGGTCGGCAACAGACCGTCACACACCGCCGCTGACGCAGGCGGACGCGCAGGTGGGGTCGCAGCCGTCGTCGGTGCCGCCCTTGCAAGCAGCCAGCGGATGACCGGCCGGAACGTCGGTGATGATCTGCACGTCGAGGGCGAACGGGTCCTCGACGGCGGTCATCGTCTCGACCGGGGTCTCGACGATGGTTAATGCGGACATGTCCTCTCCTTCCCTGGTGCACGGGTTTTCCCTCTCAACCCGGTCACCGAAGCCGATGTGGAGCAAGGCTTTCGGCGGCCAGGAGCTGGTTGCGCCAGACAGGATCGCCGGCTGCGCGGGGGAGTCCGTGGTGCTCGGTTTGGGGCGGATGCCGGGGGAACGCGCCACGTCGAGGGCCGTGGCCGCGATGCGGGCCCCAGCGGCGCGACGGCCCGCCGACCGGCCGACACCATCCGGGGCGCTGCGGGCAGCAGCGTGCTCGTCGGGTTGGTGGAAGCTCAGCGGGCTGCGCGGGCAGGTGCGGCGCGCGCACGCAGCGACCAGCTTCCCCAGTCGAGTGGATCGGATGCCGCACTCTTCGATCCGGCCAGACAGAGGAGACCTTTGTCGCGGCCGGCACCGACCCCCGGACACCACCTGCGCGCCAGCCCGGCGCGGATCGGCCACGGGAGGACGGCCAAGCGATTCCGGTGCCCTTTCCCATCCATGACTCGGCGTGCGGATTCCGCGAATCGTCTGGTCACCACAGGCGATCACGACAGGCCCACCCTCATCCTGAACTGATCGGAAGCGCACGCTGACAGGCCAAGAAGACCTCCCCCTGCGGATGTGCCACTAGGCTGAGGAGCGACTCACGGTGCGTTCACGCACACTCACGGCCCCCCGAGCTGGGTGGAGGCGGCGATGACGACAGGCTCGACCAGCACCACCGACACCGGCGAACCGGGCACCGAGGTGAACGTGTTCGCCGTCGAACTCGAACGCTGGCGCGACGTGCGAGGCTTCTCCCGCACCGGGCTGGCCAAGGCCATGGGCTACGACCGCTCCTACGTGTCCAAGGTGCTCTCCGGTGCCGAACCCCCCTCCGAAGCCTTCGCTGGGCACGCCGAAGCCGCGCTGCGCGCGGGCGGAGCCCTGCGCGCAGCCTTCCACGAGTTCGAAGCCCACCGCCCCACCAAAGTCCGCCCACCAGCGCCACCGGTGGTTGATCAGCAAACCGGGAGCCTGGTGGTCGATCACGACGACGCCACCCTGCGTTACGACGACGGCGTCTACCGACTCATCCAGCGCCGTCACCTGCTTAACCAGGGCGCTGGACCAATCACCCGCTACCTGATCCGCATCTCCGTCGACCGCTTCCCCGGCGACCCGGAACGCTCGAATCAGCTCTACAGCGAGAACCCACTCACCTGGGACGAGATCGACCTACACGCCTGGCACGGCCAGACCCGCTCCAACCCGATGGACTGGACAGCCCACCACGACCGCGCCGCGTTCAAGGAAGTCTGGCTTCTGTTCGCCGGCGAGCACGGACACTTCCCCCTGTACCCAGGGGAATCCTGCTGGATCGAATACGAGTACACCGTTCGCGGCGATCACTGGGGCAACTGGTTCCAGCGTGCTGTCCGGCTCCCGACCCGCACCCTGTCGGTCTGCCTCGATTTCCCTGCGGACCTCTCGGCCGCCGTGTGGGGACTGCACACCTCGATGACCGCGCATGCCATGCCCTTTGCCACCGCGATCACGCGGGACGACAACGGCGACCGGCACGTCTTCTCCTGGACATGCGAGGACCCGCCGCTCCACGCCCGCTACCGACTCGAATGGGACTTCCGCGGCCGCGACAACACCGACGACGGCCCACCGCCCGCACCGAACGAAGTGATGGCCTCCCTCGGCATCGTGCAGGACACCGATCCGGCGCTGCGGCGAGTCGCCCGCCGCTTCGACCTGCCGGCCGAGGCCGAGGACGCGCGCCGCGTGGTGACGGCGCTGAACTCCACAGCCGAGCGGGTCGCCCAGGCGCACACCTTCGGCAAGGGCATGGGCATCGCCGCACCGCAGATCGGGATCGACCGTGCCGCCGCGATCATCCGAACCCCGGATGGTGAGACGATCACCCTGTTCAACCCCACCATCATCGAGTCCGCGGGCGAGATCGACGAGCAGTACGAGGGCTGTCTGTCCTTCTTCGACGTCCGGGGCCAGGTTCCCCGCTCCCACGTGATCCACGTAGAGCACACCACCATCGACGGGCAAAAGAAGATCACCGTGTTCGAGCGTGGCGTGGCCCGCCTCGTCGCCCACGAGATCGACCATCTGCACGGCCACCTCTACACCGACCGGATGCGTGATGGAGTCAAGCCCATCCCCGTCGAGCAGTACCGCGGCACCGGCACCACCTGGAAATACTGACGGGCGGCTGACCTTCCGCCGGCGGCCGGACCAGCCGACGAACCTGGGCGAAAGCCTGCCCCAGGTCTGCGAGAACCTCGGCGAGGACGAGGGAGAAGGGGGCGAGCCTCCGGTGTGGTTCGAGGTGGGCTTCCCGCCCCGCGCCGAGGTGCTCGCCGAACTCGTGGTGGCGGCGCTGGACGAGTACCGCGTGACCGGCCGCCGGCCCACAGCGGTGCGCTGGCAGCCGATGGAGCTGTGAACCGCTTGGCAACGGCTGATCTGCCCGTTGCTCACGCTTGATGTTCCTGGTCGAGGGGCGGGGCCCTCGGGCCTCACGCGCATCCCCACCACGGACAGCCCCCACCCGCCCTGGGGGGCGAGCCCCGCTCCAGCCTATCCGTCCAACACGGAACCTCCAAGAGCATCACGCTCCGCTGTGGATAACTTCGGGGGATGTGGATAACTTGGCCAGGACTGTCATACCGAGCTGGGACAATCCCGCCGGAGGAACCCGCGCTGTGTCGCTTCACCAGCGCCGACGCACGGCCGCTGCCCAACGACACTGTCGCCGTACCTACCTCGAAAGGCTGCATGTGAAGCACCAGGGGGTGAGGCCGTCGGCCTCATCCCCGGGGCGCTCTCAAGGTCAGCTCAGGTCGAGTCGGCCAGACTTCACGGACTCGACGAAAGCGGTGAACGTGGCCGGGGTGAAGACGAGTGCTGGACCGGTGGGGTTCTTCGAGTCCCGCACGGCGGCGACGTCCGCCACGGACGCCACCTCAACGCAGTGTGCGTTGGTCGCTCCGCTGCGGCTGGACTTGCGCCAGGTCGTCCTGTTCCGGTTCGGGGGCATCCCGCGCTTCCTTCCGCCTCTGGGGCTGAGGCTTCGAGGGTGCCGGGGCGGGGGTTTGGCTTCCGTTGGTCGTGTCAGGCGGAGGTGCTGCGCCTCTCGGAGCGGTAGCGTGAGAACGCGACGGCGGGGGGCCATCTGGTCTGGCCCCCGCCGTCGGTCCGCCAGGGTTAGCTCAGGTCGAGTCGGCCAGACTTCACGGACTCGACGAAAGCGGTGAACGTGGCCGGGGTGAAAACGAGCGCTGGGCCGGTGGGGTTCTTCGAGTCCCGCAGGGCGGCGATGCCGTCTCGGTTGCCCGCCACCTCGACGCACTGGCCACCGTGGTTAGCGCTTCGGCTGGACTTGCGCCAGGTCGTCCTGTTCAGGTTCGGGGGCATCCCGCGCTTCCTTCCGCCTCTGGGGCTGAGGCTTCGAGGGTGTCGGGGCGGGGGTTTGGCTTCGGTTGGTGGGGTCAGGCGGAGGTGCTGTGCCGCTGGGAGCGGTAGCGTGACATGCGACGGCGGGGGCCAACACGCCTGGCCCCCGCCTCAGTCCGACCTCATCAGCGCAGGTCGAGTCGGCCAGACTTCACGGACTCGACGAAAGCGGTGAATGTGGCCGGGGTGAAGACGAGCGCTGGGCCGGTGGGGTTCTTCGAGTCCCGCACGGCGGCGACGTCCGCCACGGACGCCACCTCAACGCAGTGTGCGTTGGTCGCTCCGCTGCGGCTGGACTTGCGCCAGGTCGTCCTGTTCAGGTTCGGGGTCATCCCGCGCTTCCTTCCGCCTCTGGGGCTGAGGCTTCGAGGGCGTCGGGGCGGGGGTTTGGCTTCCGTTGGTCGTGTCAGGCGAAGGTGCTGGGCCGCTGGGAGCGGTAGCGTGAGAACGCGACGGCGGGGGGCCATCTGGTTTGGCCCCCGCCGTCGGTCCGCCAGGGTTAGCTCAGGTCGAGCAGCCCCTGCTTCACCGTGTTGACGAACGCGGTGAACGCCACCGGCGCGAACACGAGTGCCGGGCCGGTGGGGTTCTTCGAGTCTCGCATCGCAGCGGCATCCTTGACTGCCGCGACTTCGACGCAGGCACCGTTGCCCTGGCTCCTGCTCGACTTGCGCCAGGTCGTCCTGTTCAGGTTCGAGGTCATCCCGCACTTCCTTCCGCCTCTGGGGCTAAGGCTTCAAGGGTGCCGGGGCGGGGGTTTGGCTTCCGTTGGTCGTGTCAGGCGGAGGTGCTGGGCCGCTGGGAGCGGTAGCGTGACATGCGATGGCGGGGGCCAACAGGTCTGGCCCCCGCCGTCGGTCCGTCTGGGTCAGCTCAGGTCGAGTCGGCCCTGTTTCACGGTGTTGACGAACGCGGTGAATGCGGCCTTTTTCGGCGTGAGCTGGCCACCAGCCCGGTTCTTGCTGTCCCGGATCGCGACCGTGCCCGGCCCACCACCGATCTCGACGCACTGGCCGCCGTGGTTCCCACTGCGGCTGGACGTCTTCCATGTGTTGATCAAGTCGTCACCTCCTTCCGTACCCGCTCAATGAACACCATCGACTCGGCTGGACTCAAGCTCGTGATGCGCAGGGCGTTCATCACGGCGACCAACCGTTCGACTTCTTCGGGCTCGTCGACGAAGGTTCCTCGAACGACGCTCTCCAGATAGCCGATCCCGATCAGCGTGGTGGTGAACCCGAACACCGAGAAGGAGCCTTGCATGCTGGCGTGTGCACCAGCGTTCGCTGGGGTCACCTGAAGCTGTATCCCAGGTTGACGAGCGATCGCCATCAGATGGTCGAGCTGATCAGCCATGACCTGCGGTCCACCGACGACGCAGCGCAGCGCGCCCTCCGTCACGATGGCCCACACGCTCGGCGGGTTGCTGCGCTTGAACACCGCCTGCCGCTCCATGCGCTGCTGGACGAAGCCTTCGATTTCCTCGATGGACAACGCTGGAGCCGAAGCGGCCAACACCGCCCGCGCGTACTCCGGGGTCTGGAGCAGCCCGGGCACCGCCACGGCGTCGAACGACTCGATGGTGGTCGCGCTCTGCTCCAATCCCAGGAACAGGTCGAAGTCCTTGATGTTGGACTCGATGTGCGTCCAGGGATCGGTGACCTTCGCGGCCTCCACGAGTTGGCAGAAGTCGCGGATCTTCTCGGGCACGCCGTAGAACGTCAGCAGGCGCTCGGTGATCTGGGGCTTGGGCAGATGCCTCGCGGTCTCAAGCTGGGCCAGGTTCGCGCGCGACACGCCTGTGGCGGCTTGGACCTCCTCCTGGCTCGCGCCGACGTTCTTCCTGAACCGGACGAGCTGGAGCGCGATGTAGCGCTTGATCAGGGGCGGACTGATTCGCATCCATGACTTGGTCATGCCGGGACAGCCTCCAGGGCCTGGAAGATCTGACGGTTTCTCACATGTGAGATCCACCCGATAGGAGCATGGTGTCCGGGTGGCCGTCGCTCTACAGTCAACTAACAAGTGAGGTAGTGACCTGTAGCACAAGTTCACCGCTGACGTAACGATAGCGCCCGCCGCGCCAACCTGTTCGCCACCCCCTGGGTTGTAGCGCGACGCGGCGGTCTTCCCTCGGCGGACCCGCCTTCTCGCTCCACGTCAGGGTTTCGTCGCGCCATCTTCACGACGACACATGGGAGGTCTTCCCGTGATCCAGTTCGTGACTGCCGGCATGGTCGCCATGCTGCTCGTCGGCCTGGTGTTCGCCATGGCCCGACCCGCGCCAACCCAACCCGTCGGCACGCCCTCATCCCTGCCCCGCCACGCGCTCCGGCCCCACGGCGGCGGGGTGCCCGCCTCCGACCTTCTCCGCCGTCACCGGTGGAACCGTCCACACCGGACCTCTCACGCGAGAAACCCAGACACCCCCGAAACTTCCGCCGAGACTCAACGCCTGATCGAACGCACCCTGGACCGGCTCCACCGCCTCGGCCCCACCCCCACCCTCGGGTCCGACCCGGAGGCCACCACACCCCTGCCCGTGCTGCGGGAGGGCTAGCCATGGTCGTGAAATGGCGTCCGAAACACCCCCTGCCCTCGGCCCGCCACCGGATCCAACTGTTCCGCATCGAACGCGGCCGGCGCGTGCTGCGTTTCGAACACACCGAGCCCGAGGACGACGACTACTGGCACATCGTCCCCGGCGGACCCGAGGTCTACGCCACCGCCTACGCCCACGCCTACTTCCTCAAACACCACATCCCCGCCGGACAACGCTGGATCATCGTCGTCGACGTCCTCCCCACCAGCAAGGGCGACAGCCCGCAGCGGTTGTGCGAGGTGCACCTCGCCGTCCCACCCGAGGACGACATCGCCGAGAAACGCATCGGCCCACCCCAGCCGATCCTCAGCTACCTCCTCCGCACCCCCTAACCCCGGCCCGGCCCAGCGTGACGCGCCCCGACCGCACCCCACGCGCTGGGTCTCCCCAGGGGTGGCGGGGGCCGGCCCCCGGACGACCACGTCCCGGCCCCGCCACCCCCACCAACGCCTCACTCACACCTCTCCGCATCTGTCCACTGTGGAGGACGCCGTGACCACCCCGCACCCACGCCTGCCCGGCCTCACCTAGGTCGGCCACGCCGGACAACTCCACGCCTATCCCACCCCCACCCGTCCGAGGCTCATCACCGTCACCACGCTCTGCCGCCTCAATGTCGCCCCCGCCACCGGCAAGCCCCTTCCCGACTGGCCCTCCTGCTCGGCCTGCGCCACCCTCGCCCGCCACATCGCCCGCTGGCAGTCCACCCCCGAACCCGACCACACCACCCCCGATTCCCCTCACACGCACAACCCCACGAAAGCACCAGCATGCTCACCACCAGCGAGTTCGGTCTCGCCCTGGCCGAAAGCATCGCCCTGACCGCACCCCTGCGCCTCCAGCACTGGAACCAGTGCGTGAGGGTCGTCTGCTACGCCTGCGCCCGAGACAACACCATCCCCGCACCCCCGCCCGGGATCACCGTGGTCGACGACTCCCACTTCCAGCCCGGCCCACCCCTGCGGGAGCGCTACCGGCTCACCTGGTTCCTGATCCTGCTGCTCCTCCTCGCCGCCGGCCTCAGCCTCGCCTGACCCGCCCTGACACTGAAAGCGCCGACCTGTCATGCGATTCCGCACGAAACTGTGGAAGATCCTCCGCAGGAAACCCTCCACTGTGGACCCTCGGGTCCTGATGCCGAACCTCCGGGTGCTGCACCACCCCACCCCCGAGGAGACCGCCGCGTGGGAGGCCTCCATGGCCCCGCTGCGTCGCCGCCGGGTCCGGGTCGTCCTGCCCGTCCCACCCCGGGCGCTGCTGGCCTATGAACTCCGACAGCGCGAACTTCGACAGGAAAGCGTCAGCCAGCGCAAACGCGGCCAGCCTCGCCGCTCCTGGTGGAGGCGAGGTCGGTGACCACGTTCGTGATCAACCTGGCCGCGATCGCCGTCGACGTCATCATCATGTCCTGGCTGCTGCTGCCACCCGTGTTCCGCCGGGCCGCGCAGTTGTTCCGCCGGGTCCGCAGGGACCTCCGCCGCTGGAACCACGAACGCCGACAGCGCAGGGACGAGCCACCCACGACCCCGACGACGCAGGCCACGAGGAGCACGCGTTGAAGATGCAACCGGCTGCCCGGATCACCGGTCGGCTCCGCCAGCAGGTCGCCGCCGACCTGAAGAAGAAGTACGAGAAAGGAGCGAGCATCCGTTCCCTGGCGAGGGCCACCGGCCGGTCCTACGGGTTCGTGCACCGCATCCTCATCGAGGCCGGAGTCCAGCTCCGCGGACGCGGTGGCGCCAGGCGAAGGACCACCCGAAAACGACGATGACACCAGTGCCCCTGGCGGTCCCCGCACGGCCCTACCGCACGCACGCGAGGTCAGAAAGTATCGGCCCCGCCCACGCGGGGATGGTTCGACCATGTGTTCGTCCCACCCGATGGTGGTCCAATCGGCCCCGCACACGCGGGGATGAGCCGGACAGTCGCTACCTCGCGATCACCACTCGTCGCCTGGCTGCTGCTGCCACCCGTGTTCCGCCGGGCCGCACAGCTCTTTCGCCGGGTCCGCAGGGACCTCCGCCGCTGGAACCGCGAACGACGACAGTGCAGGGAACAACAACGCAGGGAACAACAACGCAGGGAACAACGCTGACCATCCGGTGCTCGCCATGACAGGATCAGAGGATGGGTTTCTCTTCGTCGGGCCAGGTCACGACACCGATTCTGGACATCGCGTACGAAAGTGCCGGTGACCCCGCCGGGACACCAGTGATCCTCCTGCACGGGTTCCCGTACGACGTCCGGGCCTATGACGACGTCGCGGCGATCCTCGCCGACCGGGGCGCACACGTGCTCGCGCCCTACCTGCGAGGCTTCGGGCCGACGCGGTTCCGTGACGACGCGACGCCCCGCTCGGGCCAGCAGGCCGCGCTGGCGCAGGACCTCCTCGACTTCATGGACGCCCTCGCCATCGACAAGGCCGTCGTCGGCGGCTACGACTGGGGTGGCAGGGCCGCGTGCATCGTGTCGGCCCTGTTCCCCGAGCGTGTGCGCGGCCTCGTCACCGTCGACGGGTACAACGTCCAGCACATCGCCAGCTCCGGCGAGCCCACGAAACCGGAATGGGAGAGGACCTACTGGTACCAGTACTACTTCCACTCCGAGCGCGGCCGTCTCGGGTTGGAGCGCAACCGCGAGGAACTCTGCGAGCTGCTGTGGCGCACCTGGTCTCCCACCTGGGAGCAGGCGTCGGCGGCTTTCCCCGCCAGCGCGCCGAGTCTGCACAACCCCGACTTCGTCGACGTCGTGATCCACTCCTACCGGCACCGGTACGCGCTGGTCGAGGGCGACCCCCGCTACCAGGAGTTGGAGGACCGCATCGCGCGGCAGCCGCTCATCACCGTCCCGACCGTCGTGCTCGAAAGCGGGGCGGACGGCGTCGGCGGGCCGAGGGCGTCCGGCGACCGGGACCTGTTCACCGGCCCGTACGAACACCGGTTCCTGCCGGGTGTGGGCCACAACGTTCCGCAGGAGGTTCCCCAGGCTTTCGCGGACGCCGTCGCGACTCTGTTGTCCTGACCGGGTTGTCCTGATCCTGTTGCCCTGACCGAGTTGTCCTGATCCTGTTGCCCTGACCGTCGATCCTCCCGGCGCCAGGCGGGAGGGTTTCCTCACACAGCAAGTCATTCAGTAGGCCAGATCCGGTACACGACCACGTCGTGTACCGGAACCTCGGCCTCGACCAGCGTGCCGGTCCTGGTCTCCTCGCCAGTCCACAGGTCGCGCAGGCGGTAGCCGGAGGCGAGCGGCAACCCCGTCTCGTCCGGGCGCACACCGACCGTGCTCGGCGCGTCGCCCCGGTTGAGCAACACGATCGTCACCGAGCCGTCCGACATCGGCTTCGCCCACACCTCCTGGTCTCCGTCGTCACGCACCCGGCGTCCCTGCATCCCGCCCCAGTCCTGGTTGACCGCGATCAGGTCGCGGTTGAGCAGGATGCGCCGCGTCGCCTCGGACATCTCCGCGACGTCGTTGCCCGCGATGAGCGGCGCGTTGAGGAGCGCCCACAACGAGAAGTGCGCGCGGTACTCGGACTCGGACATGCCGCCGTTGCCGACCTCCAGCATGTCCGGGTCGTTCCACCCTCCCGGCCCGGAGTGCTCCTCCAGCCCGGCCTGGCGGTCGAGGATCCCCAGGACGCTGTCCCAGGTGTCCTTGATGTCCTGGGTCGTGCGCCACAGGTTGCCGCCGACCTCACGGCCCCACTCCCACGGCGCGTTCTCGCCCCACTCGCAGATGCTGTAGACGATGGGCCGACCCGTGGCGCGCAACGCCTCACCCATCCGCAGGTAGCGCTCGAACGCCGGCCGGCCGAGGTTGTCGCAGTTGTCGTACTTCAGGTAGTCGACCTGCCATTCCGCGAACGTCCGCGCGTCGACCTCCTCGTGGTCCAGGCTCGCGGGGAGCCCCTGGCAGGTCCGGGTCCCGGCCGAGGAGTAGATCCCCAACCGCATCCCGCGCGCGTGGACGTAGTCGGCGAGCGCCCGGATGCCGGAGGGGAACCGGTCCGGGTCGGCCTGGAGCCTGCCTTCGGCGTCCCGTTCGGGCGCCATCCAGCAGTCGTCGATGTTCACGTGGTCGTAGCCGGCGTCGCGCATGCCCGACGACACGAGCGCGTCAGCCGTGCGACGGATCAGGTCCTCGTCGATGGCGCAGCCGAACCTGTTCCAACTGTTCCAGCCCATCGGCGGGGTCGCCGCGAGAGGCTCCTCGCGCCTGCCGTGCTCGGCGGCGTGCGCCGGGGCGGCCAGACCGGTCAGGAACACGACACCCGTGAGCACCACGAGAGGAAGACGCACGGCTACCTCCACCCCGAGCAGGGCATGTCCGAGCACCCGGATTGTCGACGAGGAGGCGCGCCGCGGCCACCGCATGGCCGCGCTGGCCCGGACCGACCGGCACTTTCACAGCCTGCCCACCCTTGACCAGCGCTGGCGCAAGCCGCGGAACCAACACGCCTGCCAGGGGCACACCCAACCCCTCACGTCTACGGCTGGCGCGCGTTGTCCACGTCCCGCAGCATGGCGTCAGGGTCGGGAATGCGGTAGGTGGGCAACGCGGTTTCCGTCCATTCCCGCTCGAACACGAGCCCGGTCTGGTGCTCCATCAGCGCCATGCAGGTCTGCCACGCCGAGTCCGGGTCCGCCTCCGGCCCGATCGACCACGGCGGCCGAATCTCTCCTGGTTGCGTGTCGGGCGCGATCGGGTACAGCGATTCGAAGTACGCGGTGACCTGGCCGTCAATCGCCTGACATACCGTGCCGGACGCATTCACGGTCCAGTACACGGAGAAGAACCGTCCGCCGTTCGCCGAGCACCGACGCGCGATCTCCGGGATACTGCCCGTCCACCCGTTGTTCTCCATCGCCACGACATGCCCGGCCGTGTCGAGAACCTGAACGTGGAACCGCAACGGTTCCAGTCCGCCCGGTCCTTGCAGGTCTCCCGCTTCCGGGAACGTGTAGTAGCCAACCGGGTTGCCGGCCTCGCCACCATAAGCGCGGATCACCTCATCAGCCGTGCGCCCCTCGATCACGGCGGCCGTCCACGCCTCGATATCCCGTGCCCACGTGTATTTCCCGGCCAGTTCGGTCAGCACAGACCCTGCTCCTTGGCGATATCCGTGCCCGTGAACGGAGCGGACGCGATCAGATCCGGGTACGCGATCACCACCAGGAACCGATCCCCGTCCTTGGGGTACTGCCTGCCGTACGAGCCCCCTGACAACTGTTCTCCCGGCCCGGCACCTCTTCCGTCCGCGCGCCACTGCCGCCTTCGTCCGTGGCCGCCATCGGGTATTCATCGCACGACCCACCGTAGGGTCTCGGGAAGCTACGCGGGCACGCCGCCGCCCGGTTGGCCGCTTGCCTACTCCGGTTCATGGTCAGGATGCCCGGACGGCCCGACTCCCACGCCAACTTCGTGTTGCGCGCGATGAACGGCATTCGGGAAGCGTCCACGATCAACACCGTGAGGTCCCCACACTGTCGCGCAGAGATCATCTGTTGCACCGTGCATTGCTTCGCGGCTGACGCGGCGGCCCTCGCGACCACCACCCGGTCACCCCCTTCCCCGATGATCTCCGATCCGTCAGCGATGCCGCCGAAAATGCCGGTCACCGTGTCAATGACCTTGTTCGCGCCGAACACCGCGACCAGGCCCACCACGATGACCACCGGGAGCAGTACCCCGCCCTTGGTGCGTGTCGCCACCCGAGACCCCTCGCGCTCGTTCCGGGGAGCGCCATGCGCGGGGACGCGGGCGCTACGTTGCGCGCCGAGGGTAACGAGACGTACCGACACCGTGACCGTTCCGCGCGCGCCGTTCACACCCACGGACCAGCCCGCGAGCATGATCAACCGGTCGATCCCGTGGGATCCCGTGGGATCAGATATGGCCGTCCGATGCCGCCCAGTGCCGTGTGTGGTCACTATCCCGCAAGCTCTGACCTGCACGGACAGTGGTTTTCGCTGGTCAACCGGAAGGGAGGACATGAGGTCGAACACCCATGCCCCGCCTCCCCTCCACCTCACCGCTGAGGTACCCCGGGTTCGCGCGCTCACGCATACCCGTGTTGGCGAGGAGGACGGCGCGGCGCGTGTGCTCCGCGCGCCGCGCCGTCTCGGGGGTCAGCCCTGCCCGCGTCGCGTCAGGTACTCCTCGATGACGTCCGCCCCGCGGCGCGCACCGCCGCAGTTCCGGATCGTCTCGCGCATCCGCGCGGTGTTCGCCCGGATCCGCTCGTCCTCGTGGACCTCCGTCACGGCCGCGCGCAGGCCCTCGGCGGTGAGGTCGGCCTGCGTTGGGTTGGTGGCGGTTTCGCGGGGTGGGAGAGCGCATCGAGGCTCTGGTGTCGTTGTAGGTGGGGTACAGAAACGGGGGCGGAGTGGCACGCGGATGCGGACAAACTTTGTCGAAGTGGCACCAAGGCCGGGTGGGGAGGCGTTTGGGTGGGGCGGAGCGGCGCAATGGGAGCGCGCTGCGGATGAACAGGTGAACGAAGACACCGAGGGGACATGAGCAAGCACTTCGCGTTCCTCAGCCCGCCCGTGTACGGCCACGTCAACCCGACCCTGCCGCTGGTCGAGGAGCTCGTCCAGCGCGGGCACCGCGTCAGCTACGCGACCGGCCGCGCCCTGGCCCCGACCGTGGCCGACGCGGGAGCCACCCCGGTCCCACTGCCGACCGAACCACCCGCCAACGCCCTGACCGACCTGAAGTTCACCACCGAGGGCCTGGTCGGCATCCTGCGCGGCGCCCTCGCGGGCACCAGGGCCGAGTTGCCGATCCTCCTCGACGTCTTCGGCGCGGACCGGCCGGACGCGGTGTGCCACGACCAGATGTCGTTCTCCGCCGTCCTGCTCGCCCACCGGCTCGGGGTGCCCCACATCGCGCTGGTGCCGACGTTCGCCGGCAACGAGTCGTTCTCGCTGTCGAGCGTGCTGATGTCGGAGCCGATCGACCAGGACCACCCCAGCCTGGCGGAGGTCAACGCGGAGATGCGGGCGCTGGGCGCCGAGCTGGGCCTCAAGGTTGACGAGGTTGATCCCCGCCCGATCGAGGGCACGGTCCCCGACCTGAACCTCGTGACGATCCCGAGGGAGTTCCGTGGGCGACCGCGTACTACTACAAGTACCTGAAGGAAGAGGTGCTGCCGAAGACGTCCAAGGCGGCCAGAGAGAACAACTCCGACTGGGACAACATGGACATGTACTACTACTGGGGCCACGACAAGGCACCCAACATCTCCCGGCCCGACGGCAAGGACTGGGAGGGTCAGCCACTAAACCACCGGAACGACATTCGCAAGATCCGGGACAAGGCGGATAAGATCATGTGTCACAGCGGTGTGTACATGTGCATCCCTAAGTAGGAGGAACCAGGGGTATGAGGGCGAAAGTGCTGACGTACGCGGTGGGGGTCCTGATGGGGATCGGTCTCTTCGTGGCATTGGTCAGCGGCGGCCTCTGGCTCCTGATATCCACCGCCCCCAGCGTTGACGGGAAGATGGAGGCGGTGCTCGGCCAGGTCCGTGTGGCCGAGCACCGCCTCGGCGGACGTCAGTTCGAGAACGTCCAGGACCGGCGTTTCCTGACCGCCTACTTCGTGGGCGCCCCCACCACCGGGAACGTCGAAGCCCTGGTGAAGGGACCCTTGCTGCACCCCTTCTTCGACCCGGAACGACAGACGGAACGGCCCCAGGGGCCGATCGACGGCTGCGGGATCTTCGGCAGCGGCATCCGCCTGCCAGCGGGGAAGGTGCCCGCCGAGGGTCTGTCTACAGAGGACGCCGAAGCGGTGCGGGCGGGCAGGTTGGAGATCATCCAGGTGAGCATTCTCTGTAGCTCCAACTGGTAAACGCCAGGACCAGGATCTCCCTCTCCCGTTTGTTCGTTCCTCGCCAGTGTTGCGCGCTCCGGTGTGTGGAAGATGCCCTGTCTTCACAGACTGTGCCGATGGAGCAGCCTGGTCGAGTACGAGGCCAACAACGAGCAGATCCGGCGGTACGAAGTCGACAGGTTCTGTTGACCCTGGTCGACCCGGGACGTGCCCGGACAGTCTGAAAGATACACGGGATGTGGCTTCTGGCACGGCTGGTCGCCGACATCGCGATGAGCAGCGGTGCATGCACGACGTCGCCAGCACGCCCAAGTCCAAGCCTTAAACGCAGGACTTGACGGCTTCCACGCGAGCGTGACGCCGACAACCGACCCGGCAACGCCCCGGGCGACGCACCGGACACATCCACAGATGGTGGAATGCCCGAAGGTCAGGCACACGCGCCGAGGGGGCTCTACAGCGGCCTGGGGTTCGCACTCCGCCTTTGACCGGCCAGCACGCGGTGGCCTCGCGGTCTACCTGATGTCTCCACCCTGGAGCCGCTGCTGCCTCTACACGCAGGTGAGGAAGCAGGGTGAACTCTCAGGCGCAGCCGACCGGTGCCGAGCCTGCCGCACGAAACTCGGCAGGGACGAACGGAACTCGGTAGGGTCGACGCGGCCCTAGCCGGGCAACTCGCGAGTTCCAACGGTCGGACTTGGCCTGAAGTCCGAACCTCACCGTGTAGCTCATCCTTGTAGACATGCGTACCAATGGTGTCGTGAATGACGAGTACCTGACCCGGAGCGAGTACTCGGGGAAGCAGTTCGTGGCAGCCTAACCATTCCTTGTCAACTTCGTTGTTACCCAGAATTCGTCCGGCTTTGTTCGGGCGGGTGGGTAATCGGGCGCGGGTTTGTCTTCCCCACTCGCGGTCCACGGGGAAGGGGCGCTGAGGTTCTGGCGCTGGCGCAACACTGCGGAACCAACACGCCTGCGATGGTGGCACCCAAGCCCCACGTCTACGGCTGGCGCGCGTTGGCCACCCGAGACCCCTCGCGCTCGTTCCGAGGAGCGCCATGCGCGGGGGCGCGACACTACGTTGTGCGCCGAGCGTAACGAGACGTACCGACACCGTGACCGTTTCGCGCGCGCGTTCACACCCACGGACCAGCCCGCGAGCGAGATCAACTGGCGGATCCCGTGGGATCAGATGTGGCCGTCAGATGCTGCTCAGTGCCGGGTGTGGTCACTGTCCCGCAAGCTCTGACCTGCACGGACAGTGGTTTTCTCTGGTCAACCGGGGCGGCACCGACACTTGGTGTTCTCTGCGTCACCATCCGTCGGCTGGTTGCCACTCCACGCAGGTTGGTCGGTGTCCGCCGGACTCGTGGAACTCGTGGACGGCGGCCCGGAGTTGGTCGAGGGTGATGGCCGCGTTCGCGGGGAACGGTGTGGCGGAGTCGATGTCGCGGTAGAGCCGTGGAGCGCGGGCAGGGGCTGGTTCTGCGAGTGACACCTGGGCGCCCTCGTAGTCCGGGCCGTAGTACCGCAGGGCCGCCATGTTCGCCTGGGGATCAACATCCATCGCAAGCTCCTGGGCGGGCATGTCGTTCCATTGCAGTCCATCAACCACGTACATCGCGGGGTTGTGGTTGAACGTGGCGGCAGCGGCGATGATCCGGTCCAGGGCGGCGTCGACTTCTTGTCGGGTACGCGCGTACATCGGCGTGGCCTGGTCGACCGCCGACTGTAGGTAGATCTCCAGCGTGTAGTTCATGACGCTGATCGTTGTATTTGACATCTTGAGTCGTCACCATCCGTCGGTTGGTTGCCATTCCACGCAGGTTGGTCGGTGTCCGCCTGAGTCGTGGAACTCGTGGACGGCGGCCCGGAGCTGGTCGAGGGTGATGGCCGCGTTCGCGGGGAACGGTGTGGCGGAGTCGATGTCCTTGTGCAGGCTGGCGCCGGAAACGCTCCGATCGGAGTGGGTCATCCAGGGAGAGTCGTAGCCCGGCCCGACCCAGGCGAGTGCCGCGGCCCCGCGCTCGGGGTCGACGTCGATCTTGAGTCCGTGGTCGGGAAACCGGAGGGGGCCGAGCCTTGGGCGCTCCAGTACGAAGGCCGTTGGGTTGTGGTTGAACGTGGCGGACGCGGCGATGATGCGATCCAGTGCGGCATCGACCTCCTCCGCGTTCCGGGCGATGATCGTGGCGTCATCGGTCACGGCTTCCAGGCCGAATTCCAGCGTGTAGTTCACGGCTCTGGCGTTCCTTGGTTGCGGGGCTTGTTGGTCGCGTGCGTGGCAACTTCACCAGCCGTCGGCTGGCTGCCAGTCCACGCATGTCGGCCGGAGCCCACCGGACTCGTGGAACTCGTGCACGGCGGCCCGGAGGTGGTCGAGGGTGATGGCCGCGTTGGCGGGGAACGGGGTGGCGGAGTCGATGTCCCGGTACAGGGGGGAGGCGTTCCCCGTCGGAAGGTTGGACAACGACATGGACGGACTGTCGGAGCCGGGGCCGAAGTACACGAGCGCGGCGATGTTCTCCTCAGGCGCGACGTCGAACTTCAGGCCGTGCCCTGGCTTGTCCTTCCACTTCGGGCCTTCGACCACGTAGGCGGTGGGGTTGTGGTTGAACGTCCCCGCGGCGGTGAGGACTCGTTTGATTGCCGCATCCACCTCCTCAGCGGTCCGCGCGGTCATCGGCAGCGCGTCCTCGGCCTCGGATTGCAGGTAGATCTCCAGCGTGTACGTCATGGCTGTGGTGTTCCTCGGTAGATGTGTGTGCCTGTGGTGTCGTGGATGACCATGGTTTGTCCGGGGAGCAGGACTTTGGGGAGCAACTCGTGACAGCCGTACTGCTCGCGATCAATCTTGTTGTTGATGGCCAACTCGGCGTACTGGGTGTTGCTGGCACGCATCCGGTACGCCACCTTCAGCTCCACGTGAGTGGCACCGCCTGGATTCTTCATGATCGCCGGCACCATCCCCTGCTCGACCATGAGCTTGGCTAGGGCGAGGTCCACCCCGTCCTCCTCTCGGCCGGAGCGAACTGGATGCTCGATGCCGTCTTCGTCGACGTAGATTCCCAGAGTCGGCCCCTTGTCGTTCGGGCGGGTGGGTAATCGCGCACGGGCTCGTTGTCCCCACTCGCGGTCCACGGGGAAGGGGCGCTGCGCTGCTGGCGCGGGTGCGGGCGCTGGGGCTGGTGGTGCGGGCGCCAGGTTTGCCGGTGCTGGTGGGGCGGCCAGGTTGTCGGCGAGGTTGTTGAGTCTGGTGCGGAGTTCGGCGAGGAGCTGGGTGACCTCCGCCAGTTGGTGGAGGGCGGAGGCGAGCCAGGTGGAGACCAGGGCGGGTTCCTCGGCCCAGCTTCCCTCCATGACCGCCGCGAACACGGTGTGGCAGTCCTGGAGGGCGTCCACCGCGATCGCGATCTCCTGGTCGGGGAGGCGGTCGGCGATGGCGCGAACAGCGGCGGCGACCTCCTCGATGGCGGACACGGGGCGAGCTTCGCGATCCCCACCGACAGAAGGAGGGACGTTCGCCGCGAGATCACCCGATTGGGCACCGGCGCGGTGTGGTGGCAGGCGATCAGGACAAGCGGGTGCCCGGCCACCACGGGCGCACGTGGTGGCCGGGACGGCCGATGACGGAAACGCCCAAGCCCCATGACCGCGGAGCCTGGAAGAACTGCCGGTCGATGGGGACGGCACGCGGGGTCCCGTCGGCGCGCAACGCCAGCGGTTTCACTCCCGCTCGGGTCAGCCCGGCATCGTCTCTCCGCCCAGCGGCGAGATGACCTCGCCGGTGTAGTAGGAGGACAGCCGGTTCGCGGCGAGGAACACGTAGGACGGGGCGATCTCGTCGGGGTGCGCCGCCCGGCCGAGGGGCACCTGCTCGCCGAAGCTCTCCACCTTCTCCGACCCGAAGGTCGACGGGATCAGCGGTGTCCACACCGGACCGGGGGCGACGCAGTTCACCCGGACGCCCCGATCGGCCAGCGCCTGCGCGAGCGCGTATGTCAGGGCGATCACCGCGCCCTTGGTGGCCGAGTAGTCGATGAGCGTCTTGTTGCCCCGCAGCCCGTTCACCGACGCGGTGTTGATGACGCACGACCCCTCGGCCAGGTGCGGCAGCGCCGCCCACGTGGTCCGGTAGAAGCTGTGGATGTTGACGTCGAAGGTGCGCATCCACTGCTCCTCGGTGACCTCCTCGGGGGAGGACACCGGGCGCTGCATCGCGACGTTGTTGACCAGCAGGTCCAGCCCGCCCAGCTCGTCGACGGTCTGGCTCACCGCGCGGCGGCACTGCTCGCCGTCGGCGAGGTCGCCCGGGATCAGCACGTACCGCCGCCCGGCCTCGCCCACCAGCTCCGCGGTGCGCCGGGCGTCCTCGTGCTCGCTCAGGTACGCGATGGCGACGTCCGCGCCCTCCTTGGCGAAGGCCACGGCGACCGCGCGGCCGATGCCGGAGTCACCACCGGTGATGAGGGCCCTGCGCCCGTCGAGCAGGCCCCGGCCCTCGTAGTCGGCCATGGAGTCCTTCGGCTCGGGGCGCATCTCCCCGGTGACGCCCGGCGGCTCCTGCTGTTGCGGGGGCAGGCCCTGAAGCTCGCTCATCGGGTTGTCTCCCTCCTCGACGTTCCCACGTCGGCTCGGCGTGTCCCGTCAGGACCCGTGGGGCGGCGGTCCAGGGTGGACCGCCCTCCGGACGAGTGAGGACGCGCGTACTTCGGCACCAGCGGGATACCCAGAACCGGCGCCGTCCCGGCGGCGCGCCCCCGAAGGCGCTCCGGGCGGCTCCCTGCCGGTCGCCGCGTGGTCGCCGCGTCCACGCGGACGCACGGTCCGCCGTCGGCGCGACGGCGGGGCAACCGGAAGGGGGATGCGATGCGTGTCCTGCGGTTGTCCTCGGTCTTCGAACCCGCGCGGGACGGGGAGTTGCCGCCGGCCCGCTTCGATCCCGTCGGCGGCATGCAGACCCACACCGGCGAGCTGACCCGCGCGCTCGACGCCCTCGGCGTGCGCCAGACCGTGGTCACCACGGGACCGCCGGGCAGGGTCCGGTGTTCCACGTTCGGCCGCCACGCCGTGCTCGTCCGGCTCGGAGCCGGCGTCGCCTGGTTCCGCCAGTGCTACGCCCTGCCGGCCGCCCGGCTCGTGCCCCGGCTGGCCGCGCGGGCCGACGTCGTGCACGCCCACCTCGGCGAGGACCTGGCGATCGTGCCGATCGCCGTCCTCGCGGCGCGCTGGCACCGCCTGCCCCTGGTGCTCACCATCCACAGCAGCCTCCGCCACACGTTGGCGGTCAACGGCTTCCGCTCCGCGTTGTTGCGCGTGGTGGGCGGCGTGCTGGAGGGATACGGCGAACACCGCGCGCACGCGGTGATCACCCTCACCACGCGTCTCGCCCGCCTGCTCGCGGCGGACGGCGTCGCCCCGGAGCGGCTGCACGTGATCCCGTCCGGGGTTCGGCGCGCGCTGTTCCACACCGTCGACGGCGCTCCGCTGGCCGACGTGCCCCGGCCCCGGGTGCTGTTCCTCGGCCGACTGCACCGGCAGAAGGGCGTGGCCGATCTCGTCCGCGCGCTCACGCTCGTCCCGTCGGCGCGGCTCGTGCTGGCGGGCGACGGCCCGGAGCGGGACCGCCTCGCGCGGCTGGCGGACGCGCTGGGCGTGGCGGACCGGGTGCGGTTCCTCGGGTTCGTCCCGCACGACCGGGTGCCCTCCCTGCTCCGGGACGCCGACCTGCTGGTCATGCCGTCGCGGTACGAGGAGTTGGGCACGGCGCTGGTGGAGGCCCGGCACGTCGGGGTGCCCGTGGTGGCCACGCGCGTGGGCGGCATCCCGGACGTCGTGCGGGACGGCGTCGACGGCCTGCTCGTCCCGCCCGGTGACATTCCCGCGCTGGCCTGCGCCCTGCACCGGCTGGTGCACGACCCGGCCCTGGCGCGGCGGCTGGCCCGGCAGGCGCGCGCCCACGCCGACCAGTACACGTGGGAGGTCCTGGCGGGGCAGGTGCTCGACGTCTACCGCGAGGTGCTGCGCGAACGCGCGTTGACCCCGCAGGGGGACGGGTGATTCCATGGCCGACCCGTCGCCGCCTCCGGACGGCGTTCCCCCAGTTCCCCTTGTTCCCCCTGTTCCTCCAGTTCCCGCGCCTGGCCATGAGATCAGGGCCGTGTTCATTGTGGACAGTGACGCGTTCGGCGGCGCCGAGATCTACGTGCGACGGCTCGTGCGGCTGGCCCCGCCCTGGTTGCGTTGCCACGTCGTGGTGAGCGAGGAGGTGTCCGAGCACTTCGTCGGCCGCTTCCCAGGAACAGACGTCGTGGTCGTGCCACTCGCCCGACACCGGCCGACAGCACCTGCGATCACCGAGGCGTTGGCCGCGTTGCATCCAGACGTCGTGCACGTGAACCTGGTTGACCCGGCGAGCAACCAGGCGGCGCTGTCCGCCGCGCTCGCGCTCGCGCCGACGGTCGCCACCCTGCACCTGGAGGGGGAGACCGGCCACGGCTCCGCCTGCGACCGGCTCCAACGCACCTACAGCCGGCTCACCTCCGTCATCGCACCCTCGGAGCCGATCGCACGCCAGCTCGTCGGGACGCTCGGCGTCCCTCCCGCGCGCGTCGTCCGGGTGCGGCACGGAGTCGACATCCCGCCCCGCCCCCGACCTCCGGTCGACCACGAACCACCCGTCGTGGTCGCCGTCGGCCGTCTGACGCCGCAGAAGGGGTTCGACCTGCTGTTCGACGCCGTCGCGGAACTGTGCGCGCGAGGACGTCGGCTCCGGGTGGTCGTCGCGGGCGAGGGCCGCGACGCCGCCGCGCTCCGCGACCGGGCCGACGGACTGCCGGTCGAGTTCAGGGGACTCTGCCGGGACGTGCCGGCCCTGCTGGCCTCCGGCGACGTGTTCTGCCTGCCGTCGCGCCGGGAGGCGTTGTCGTTGGCGTTGCTGGAGGCGGCGGCCGTGGGGCTGCCGGCGGTCACCACGGACGTCGGCGACCACCGGTCGGCGTTGGCCGGGGCGGCCTTGATCGTCCCGCCCGGCGATCGGATCGCGCTGACCGAGGCGCTCGGGCACCTGCTCGGGGACGTGGCGTTGCGGCGCGAGCTGGGAGCCAGGGCGCGGGAGCGCGCGGTGCGGGACTTCGACGCGCGCGGAATGGCGGCGCGGACGGCGGCGGTGCTGGCCAGCGCGGCGCTCACCACAGTAGACGGTCCACTTCGGACAGAACAGCGTCGGCGGGGAGGCGGAGGGCACACCGGAAGTCGATGGGGCAGGTGAGATGCGGACAGGGGTTGCAGCCAACCGCGACCCGGCAGACGCGGTGCCGGGGGCCGGGGTGCGCCCAGCGGACGGGGTCGCCGGAGAGGAAGACGACCACGGTCGGCGTACCCACGGCGGCGGCGAGATGGGCTGGGCCGGTGTCGTTGCCCACGAGCAGGGCCGCGTGCCGCAGGACCAGCGCGTAACCGCCGAGCGACGTCCGTCCGGTCAGGTCGTGCGCCGGCCGGCGCATCGCGCCGCGCACGGCGTCGGCGAGGTCGCGCTCGCCGGCGACCCCGCCGATCACCACCGCGTACCCGCGCTCGACCAGCGCATCGCCCACCTGGGCGAACCGGTCGGTCGGCCAGCGCCGGCTCGCACAGCTCGCCCCGGGGTGCAGCACGACGTAGCGGCCGGGCCGCAGCCCGTGCTCCAAGGCCAGACGTCGGAACTCCTCGTCATCACCGGGCAGGGTGGTGAACACCATCCGGTCGGCGTCTGGCCGCAGCCGCACCCCCAGATGCTCCACGCAGCGCAGGTGCCGCCAGACCTCGTGCTCCTCCCGGGGGTAGGCCAGATAGGTGGGGGCGTCCTCGTCCCGCCACCACCCCTCGGCCCGGAACCCGCCCCGCGCCGTCGCGCCGAGTCGCGCGGTGACCTCGTTGGCCGCCGGGTTGTCCCCGTAGGTCTGGATCGCCAGGTCGAAGCGGCGCTCCCTGGCCAGGCGCAGGAACCTCGGCCACGCCAGCGGGTCCGGCGGCCGCTCCGGGATGCCCGGGAAGCCGGGGAACGGCAGCAGCTCGTCGACCTCGCGCCGCATGTGCGCCAGCAGCGGGGCGGTCTCGGGCCAGGTGATCACGGTGACCCGCAGGTCGGGCCGGAACGCGCGCAGCGCCCGCCACGCGGGCCACGAGCAGAGCAGGTCCCCCAACCCGACCCGGGGGCGCACGAGCGCCACCCGGCGCACGCGCGGGTCGCGCAGCGGCGGCGGGAACCGAGGGTCAGCGTCCTGATGCCGGCCTACGGCCAGGCGGCCTTCCTCGGCAGGGCCGTCGGCAGCCTGTTCGCGCAGACCTGCCCCGACTGGGAACTGGTGGTCGTGGACGACGGGTCGCCCGACGACACGCGCGCCGCGCTCCGGCCGTTCCTGTCCGACCCCCGCGTGCGGTGCCACCGGCTGCCCGACAACCGCGGCCTCGGGGCCGCGCTCAACGTCGGGCTGGGGCTGGCCCGCGCCCCGCTCGTCGCCTACCTGCCCTGTGACGACCTCGTCCATCCCGACCACCTCGCCGCGCTGCTGGCCGTGCTCGCCAACGAACGGATCGTGCTGGCCTGGTCCGGTGTCCGCCACCACAGCGGCCTGACCAGCCAGGCGGGTCCGGAGGGGCACGGCCTGCAACTCGTGCAGGTCATGCACCGGCGCACCCCGGACCGCTGGCGGGAGCGCGACGACGTGGAGAGCGACGACCTGGAGGAGCTGTTCTGGAACGCGCTGCGCGCCAGGGGAGGAGCCGCCGGCACCGGGCGGGTGACCTGTGTGTGGACCGACCACCCCGGGCAACGGCACAAGGCGATCCGGGAACGCCACGACGGCGGGCTCAACGTCTTCCGGCACCGCTACCGGGTCCGGCAGCCCTTGCGCTTCCACTCGCGGGACTCCGGCCTGGTCGACGAGGTCGCGCTGTACCGAAGGTTCCGGGAGTGGCGCCCGCCGCGCGCCGACGGCCTCCGGATTGTGCTGGTCGGGGAGCTGTCGTTCCACCCGGAACGGGTCCTCGCGCTGGTCGAGCGCGGTGCCCGGCTGTACGGGCTGTGGACCTCGGACGGCCTCGGCTCGAACGCCGTCGGCCCGATGCCGTTCGGTCACGTGACGGATCTGCCGCGCGACGACTGGCGCGCCGCCCTGCGCCGGCTGCGGCCGGACCTGCTCTACGCGCAGCTCAACTGGCGGGCCGTGCCCTTCGCCCACGAGGTGCTCGACGCGGCGGGCGGCGTGCCGTTCGTCTGGCACTTCAAGGAGTCGCCCCAGCTCAGCATCGCGCGCGGGGAGTGGGGCCAGCTCGCGGCGCTCTGCGCCCGCGCGCACGCCGTGATCTTCTCCAGCCCCGAGGAGCGGGAGTGGTTCCACCTCGCGCTGCCCGGTCGCCTCGACGCGGAGCGCACCCACGTCCTGGACGGCAGCCTGCCCAAGGCGGACTGGTTCGCCGGAGAGCCAGCGCCCCGACTGTCCTCAGTGGACGGAGAGCCGCACACGGTGGTGCTCGGCCGCCCGCTCGGGCTCGACCCCGACCTCCTCGACGCGCTGCGCGCGCACCACGTCCACGTCCACTTCCACGGGCTCAGCGACGGGCCGGGTCCCCAGGGGCAGTGGCGCTCCTGGCTCGGCACGGCGTTGCGCCGGGGCGCCGGCTACGTGCACGTGCACGCCGCGGTCGACCAGCGGGGCTGGCTGCCGGTGCTGTCCCGGTACGACGCGGGCTGGACGCACCTCTTCACCAGCCACAACGACGGCGACCTGCGCCGTGCCACGTGGGACGACCTCAACTGCCCCGCCCGGATCGGCACGCTCATGGCGGCCGGGCTGCCGATGCTCCACCGGCGCAGCCCGGGGTCCACGGTGGCCGTCGCCCGCCTCGTGGAGCGCCTGGGGATCGGCCTGCTCTACGAGGACGTTGAGGACCTGTGCGCACAGCTCCACGAGCCGAGCCAGGTGAGGGCCGCGCGTGACGCGGTCAGTGCGCACCGCCACCGGTTCACGTTCGACCACCACGCCGACGCGCTGCTCGCCTTGTTCGAGCGGCTGGCCGGCGGCTGAGCGGGGAGAGGACGTCATGCGACTGCGGCTGGGACGCGACAACTACGACATCACCTACCGGCCCCTGGTGATGGGCATCCTCAACCGCACCACGGACTCCTTCTACGACGCCGGGCGCTACTGGCACCTGGACGATCTGTTGCGCCACGCCGAGGACCTGGTCGCGGACGGCGCGGACCTGCTCGACGTGGGCGCCCGCCCCGGCGGGGTCGGGGTGCGCGAGGTCTCCGTCGCCGAGGAACTGGACCTCGTGGAGGAGACCGTCGCCGCCCTGCGGTCGCGGGTCACCGTGCCGTTGTCCGTCGACACCCGCCGCGCCGTCGTGGCGGAACGCGCCTTCCGCGTCGGAGCCGTCGTCGGCAACGACATGAGCGGCTTCCGCGATCCCGACTACCTCGCCGTGGCCGCGTCCTTCGGCGCGACCGTCGTCGCCACCCACATCCGGCTCCCGCCCGGCGTCCCCGACCCCGAGCCGGTCTACGACGACGTGGTCTCCGACGTCCGCGCGGCGCTGCGCCACCTCGCGTCGCTGGCGAGGGACGCGGGCCTGTCCCGGGAGCAGGTGATCCTGGACCCCGGTCTCGACCTGGGCAAGACGTGGTGGCAGTCGGTGCGCCTGCTCGCCGCGATGGACCGCTACGCGGCGCTCGGCCACCCGCTGCTGCTGGGCGCGTCCCACAAGATCTTCCTCGGGCGGCTGCTCGGGCTCGACACGCACGAGCGGGGACCGGCGAGCGTGGCGGCCGCGACGATCGGCGCGCTGCGTGGCTGCCGGGTGCTGCGGGTGCACGACGTGCGCGGTGCTCGGCAGGCCGCCGACCTCGTCGCGGCGATCCTGCGCGCGGACGAGGAGAACGCCGACAGCACAGGGGGCGCGCGGAGCGGGAGCGCGTCCGGCGAGGGGAACGCTGGTCGCCGGACGGAACGCGCCACCCAGTAGTCAACCCGTGGGGGGGAAGACCGCCGAATCTGTCCACAGAGGACAGTCGCTTGTCGACGGGACACCCGAGACCGGCGGACGGGACACCCGAGACCGGCAGGAGGTCACAGGACGCCGCAGGACGCCGCCCCCGCCCGGACCGTCGCGGGGCCGAGGCGGGGGCGGCGCGGGATGGTCAGGTCCGTCAGGCCGGCACGCCGTCGGTGCTGCGATCCCAGGCGCGGTGCCGCGCCAGCGCCTCGCAGAACGCGTCGGCGAACTCCGTCGGCAGGTCGCCGCGCGCCGCCGAGGACGTCACGACGCCCTGGTCGACGACGACCGACTCGTCGTCCCTGGCCAGCTTGACGCTCGCCCACGGCTGGTCGAGCAGGTCGATCCCGGCGCCGAAGGCCGCCACCGGCTTGTGGTGCTTGAACGCCTCGGCCACGAAGTGCACGGCGTAGCCGTCGGAGGCCAGCATCCGCACGCTGTCCGGACCGCACGGCACCACCACGCCGTCGTAGAGCACCGACGCCATCGTGTTGATCGCCCGGTCCACCGGGAGCTCCTCGCCGTCGGCCGTCCGCACCGCGCCGTCGTGCGGCGCCAGCAACTCGGGCATGGTCCCGCGTTCCCTGAGCTGCTCCACCAGCGTCCGCACCCCGACGCCGTCCACGCCCTCCGCGACGAGGATGGCGACCTTCCTGGTGGCGGGGCTGACCGTGCCGCCCAGGGACATGGTGATCTGGCTCAGCGCGGGGGAGCTGCGCCCGTGGTTCGGCGTGACCTCGCGCTCCGGCGGGTTCACGCCGACGCCGTTGGCCACCATGACCGCCAGGTTGTGGTCGACGTGGTTGAGCTGGTCGACCACGGCCTGGCGCACGTGCTTGTGGTCGACGTGGCCCAGCTCGAACCGGAAGGCCGCGACGATGTGCTTCTTCTCCGGCTCGGTCATGCTGTTCCAGAACAGCGTCGCCTGGCTGTAGAAGTCCTTGAAGCTCTCGCTGCGCTTGCGGATCTTGTGGCCCTCGACCTTCTCCTGGTAGTGGGAGAAGACCTCGGCCCCCGGCGCGGCCAGCGCCGGGCAGCCCCCGCCCAGGCTGTTCTTGAAGTAGCTCGTCCGTCCCTTGTGGATGAACGACTGGTGGTAGCCGTCGCGCTGGTTGTTGGTGACCGGCGCGACCGGCCGGTTCACCGGGATCTGCGGGAAGTTCGGCCCGCCCAGCCGGATGAGCTGGGTGTCCAGGTAGGAGAAGTTCCGCGCCTGCAACAGCGGGTCGTTGGTGAAGTCGATGCCGGGCACGACGTTCGCGGTGTGGAACGCGACCTGCTCGGTCTCGGCGAAGAAGTTGTCCGGGTTCCGGTTCAACGTCATCCGCCCCACCGGGCGGACCGGGACCTGCTCCTCGGGAATGATCTTGGTTGAGTCCAGCAGGTCGAAGTCGAACGCGAACTCGTCGCTCTCCGGCACGAGCTGCACGCCCAGCTCGTACTCGGGGAACTGCCCGGTCTCGATCGCCTCCCACAGGTCGCGCCGGTTGTAGTCGGGGTCCTTGCCGCCGATCTTCTGGCACTCGTCCCACACCAGCGAGTGCACGCCGAGCACCGGCTTCCAGTGGAACTTCACGAACGTGCCGCGCCCCTCGGCGTTGACCAGCCGGAAGGTGTGGACGCCGAAGCCCTGCATCATCCGGTAGCTGCGCGGCAGCGCCCGGTCGGACATCAGCCACATGATCATGTGCAGTGACTCGGGCTGGAGCGAGACGAAGTCCCAGAACGTGTCGTGCGCCGACTGGGCCTGCGGGATCTCGTTGTGCGGCTCCGGCTTCACCGCGTGCACGAAGTCGGGGAACTTGATCCCGTCCTGGATGAAGAACACCGGCATGTTGTTCCCAACCAGGTCGTAGTTGCCCTGCCGGGTGTAGAACTTCGTCGCGAACCCCCGCACGTCCCGCACGGTGTCGGCCGAGCCACGCGACCCGGCCACCGTGGAGAACCGGACGAAGGTCGGGGTCCGCACGGCCGGGTTGGTCAGGAACTCCGCGACCGTGTACTCGGCGAGCCAGTCGTCGTAGGGCTGGAAGACCCCGTACGCGCCCGCGCCGCGCGCGTGCACCACCCGTTCGGGAATGCGTTCGTGGTCGAAGTGGGTGATCTTCTCCCGCGCGTGGAAGTCCTCCAGCAGGGTCGGCCCGCGCTCACCGACGGTCAACGCGTCGTCGGTGTGGTCGATCCGCACCCCCTGGTCGGTGGTCAGCTCGGTGCCGGTCAGGTCGAGCCGCACGTCGTCGAGCTGGCGCTGCTTGTCGTCCGCCCCGCCAGGGTCGGTGTCCCGTCGATCGGACGAGGTTGACATGCGCACCTCCGCATCAGGTCTGCCTGGTCACGCCGCTCCCGTGACGAGCCGGGGGAGGCGTCGCGGGTGCCCTCGCGCCCTCGCGACCCCGCACACCCAGTGGCCCCCCGCGGCGAGTGCGTGGCGCGCGCGGCGTCGCCCGCGCGCCGGAAGGGGCGTACCCGTCCGGACCAGCCGGGAAACCCGGCGTACCCGGCGTGAGGGGGTGACGCGGCCGTGGGGCGCGCACGCGACGGGCGGGCCGGGGAAGCCCCGGCCCGCCCGTGCGCGTGACCGTGTCAGTCCTGGTCAGTCCTGGTCAGTCCTCGTCCGTCTGATCGGTCCTGGTCGGTCCTGTGTCGCTCCGGTCGGTCCTGTGCTGGTCCGGTCGGTCCTGTGTCGGTCCTGACTGGTCCTGCTCAGTGGTCGGAGGCGGTGGCGGCCTCCTGCGGCGTGGTCGTCGCGAGCCGGGCGACCACCCCGGCGACCAGCGCCGCCTGGTACGGCATCCGGTCGACCAGCACGTGCTCGGTCCTGGCGTGCGCGCCGCCACCGACCGCGCCAACCCCGTCGAGCACCGGGCGGCCGAGGGCCGAGACGAAGTTGCCGTCGCTGGCGCCGCCGACGCTGACCTCGTCGAGGACGCCGCCCAGCTCCCGGGCGACGCCCCTGGCGATGTCCAGCAGACCCCTGCTGCCGAGGTTGGGCGTCATCGGTGGCCGGTTCCACTCGCCCGTCACGCGCAGCTCGACCCGGGGGTCGCTGACCTCCATCCGGGCCAGCTCCCGCTCCACGCGGCGCATCTCCGCCTCGGTGCTCACCCGGACGTCGACGTCGGCGTGGGCGCGGCCGGCCACCACGTTGGTGCGGGTGCCGCCGGCGACCACACCGGGGTTGAGCGTGGTGCCGGCCCCGGGGTCGGCGATCGACCGCAGGGCCAGCAGCGCCTCGGCCAGCGCCGTCACCGCGCTCGCGCCCTTCTCCGGCTCCAGCCCGGCGTGCACCTCCACGCCCAGCGTCTCCACCCGGAACAGGCCGATGCCCTTGCGCCGGGTCTTGACCCGCCCGTCGACGCCGGGCTCGGGCACCAGGGTGGCGACCGCCGCCTCCGCGGCCCGCTCGATCACCGGCCGGGAGCGCGTGCTGCCGATCTCCTCGTCCGGGGTGAACAGGAACCGCACGGCGGGGTGCGGGAGGCCGAGCCGACGCAGGGCCGCCACGGCCCACACGGCCTGGACGATGCCGGCCTTCATGTCGAACGCGCCCGGCCCGCTGGCCACCCCGTCGACGACCGTGAACGGCCAGTCGGCCAGCGTGCCCGCCGGCCACACGGTGTCGTAATGGCCGACCACGAGGACCTCGCCGGCGTCCCCGGCGTCGCCCCGGACCACCGCCTCGACGATCCCCGCTCCGTCGTCGTCCGGCCGGAGTCGGCGCAGCGCCACGTCGGGCAGGCGGGTCGGCAGCCAGTCGTGCAGCAGGTCCGCGGTGCGGTCGAGATGGTCCTTGTCCGTGCTGGGCGACTCGCTGTCCACCA
The DNA here is from genome assembly GCF_024171885.1 of Streptoalloteichus tenebrarius. GTDB lineage: Bacteria > Actinomycetota > Actinomycetes > Mycobacteriales > Pseudonocardiaceae > Streptoalloteichus > Streptoalloteichus tenebrarius. The sequence goes on from NZ_JAMTCP010000003.1 coordinate 238,440, forward strand.
GCAGCGCCAGGTCGGCGACCAGGTCGTCAATCCGGGCGGTGAGCCAGCCCAGGGGCTGGTCCGTCGGCGTCGCCGACGTCATGGGTGTCCTCCTCGGTGTCGACAAACAGTGCGGTCAGGTGCGGTCAACGGTCGTGGTCGACGTCGGTCGACGGTCATGGTCGACGGTCGCCGTCGACGGGGCGGTCGGCGGCTCAGCGGATCGGAACGCCCGGCCCCAGCGGCAGCCCGAGCCCCCACCAGGCCATCAGGACGGCGACCCAGGTCGCGAACATCGCGGCCACGACGGGCAGGGTCATCGAGGTGAGTGTGCCGATGCCGACGTCCTTGCGGTACTGCCGCATGAACCCGAGCGTCATCACGAAGTAGGCGCTCATCGGGGTGATCGCGTTCGTGCACGAGTCCGCGATCCGGTAGGCGGCCTGGGTCAGCTCGGGGGAGACCCCGAGCAGCATGAACATCGGGACGAAGACGGGGCCGATCAGCGCCCACTGGGCGGAGCCGCTGGTCACCACCAGGTTGATGAAGGTGACCACGACCATCATGCCGAGCAGCAGCAGCGGGGCGGGCACCGAGCCGCCGTGCAGGAAGCCCGCGCCCTTCACCGCCACGTACGGCCCCAGGTTCGTCCACTTGAAGTAGGCCAGGAACTGCGAGATCGAGAAGAACAGCACCAGCGCGGGCGCCAGCGGCTTGGTCCCCTCGGCCATCAGGCGCGGCACGTCGCCGGCGCGGCGCACCGTGCCGACCGCGAGGCCGTAGGCGAGCCCGGCCAGGAAGAACAGCACGAAGATGACGACGGCGACGTCCTTGAGCAGCGGGGAGTCGAGGATGCCCCCGTTCTTGCCGCGCAGCGGCGAGCCCGACGGGACCAGCGCCACCACGCAGGCGAGCAGGACCAGCCCCGCCGCGACGCCGGCCCACCGCAGGCCCTTCCGCTCGGCCGCGCCCAGCCGCATGTCCCTGCCCGCGTCGGCGGTGGCGGCCTCGGCGGCGTCCGCGTCGATGCCGATCGCGTCCGCCCTGCGCACCAGGACCTTCTCCGTGACCAGGGTGATCACCCCGGCCAGCACGACCGACGACGCCAGCGCGAAGAAGTAGTTCGCCAGCGGCGACACCGTGTAGGAGGGGTCGATCAGGTGCGCCGCGGAGGTGGTCAACCCGGCGAGCAGGGTGTCGGTCGGGGTCACCAGCGGGCTCGCGTCGTACCCGGCGGACAGCGACACGAACGCCACGACGACGCCCAGCAGGGGGTTGCGGCCGCGCACGGCGAACACGACCCCGCCCAGCGGGACCAGCACGACGTAGGCGCTGTCGCCCAGGACGTGCGCGGTCATGCCGGTGAACGCGAGCGCGAACGTGAGCCAGCCGGCGGGGACCTTGACGATGCTCGCGCGCAGCAGCGCGTGCAGCAGGCCGGTCTCGGTGGCCAGCGCGACGCCGAGCATCACCACGAGGATCAGCCCGAGCGGCGGGAACGACACGAAGTTCTCCACCGCGTCGCCCACCATCGTGCGCAGGCCCTCGCCGGAGAGCAGACTGCGCACCACGATCGTCTTGTCCTGGCCGGGCGCCTGCGCGGTCGCGCCGCTGGCCAGCGCGCTGACCACCAGCAGCACGCCGCTGAGGATCCAGAACAGCCAGAACGCGTCGGGCAGCTTGTTGCCGGCGCGCTCGACGGCGCCCAGGAAGCGCAGGAGCGCCGGCTCCCGTCGTCGTAGCCCGGTGTCAGCCATGCGTCACTCCTCGTGGGCACCTTGGACGTGCGAAGACGTACGATATGGACGGGAAGGGAAACATCTGCGTACCGATGCGTCAATAGGCAACCAAGAATCGTTCGATTTCGACATGGCATCGGTCGGACCTAAGATCCGTCCCATGGGTAGAGCGGCGCGCCGACCGGCGGCGGAGGCCGCGCGCCCGGCGCCGGCGCGGACCGACCCGGGCAGCGCGGCCGGCGTGGCCGGCGTGGATCTTGACGAGGTGGACCTGGACGTCATCGCGGCGCTCCAGCTCGACCCGCGCGCGCCGTTCGACCGCATCGCCGACCTCCTCGGCGGCTCGGGCCGCACGGTCGCCCGCCGGGTCGAACGGATGGTCGACGCGGGGATCCTGCGGTTCGTCGGCGAGGTGCACCGGTCGTTGCTGTCCGAGGGCTCCCGCGTCCACAGCTTCGTCCGGACCGAGCCGCAGCGCATCAACGACGTCGCGGCGGCGCTGACCGAGATGCCCGAGGTCGCCTTCTGCTGCACGACGGCGGGCCGGGCCAGCGTCTACTGCACGGCCGTGCCCGCCGGCGGCGCGCGCGCCGACTTCCTCACCCGACGCCTGCCCGCCGTCCCCGGCATCCTCGCCACCCGCAGCGAGATCGAACTGCGGGTGCTGCGCAAGGCCTCGTCGTGGCGGCTCCCGCGCCTGACCCCGGCCCAGCGCAGGGAGCTGACGCGCCCCGAGGGGGAGTTCGCGCTGCGGCCCCGACCGCTGTCGGAGGAGGAACGCGGCGCGGTCGAACTGCTCCGCGCCGACTCCCGGCTCGCCTTCGCCGACCTCGCCCGCGCCCTCGGCATGACGCAGCCCAGGGCGCGCCGGCTCGTGCTCGGCCTGTTCGAGGAGGGCCTGGTCCGGCCGAGGGTGGACATCGAGCCGTCGGCGCTCGGCTACCGCACCGAGGCGATCATCAGCCTCAACACGCGGTTCGGCCGCACCGCCGCCGTGGCCGACGCCCTGGCCCGATACGAGGGCACCCGCTACGTGGCCAGGGTGGCGGGCACCGCCAGCCTGTTGTGCCAGGTCGTCTTCCGCGACGAGACGGCCCTCGCCGACTTCATGGACGGTCAGCTCTCCGGCGTGGACGAGGTGGTGCAGGCGGAGGTCTCGGTCATCCTCGACGTCACCAAGCGCCTGTGGATCCCCCGCCACGGCGCCCTGCTCGGCGAGCCCCGCTTCCCCGACCTCCTGGCCTGATCATCCGTCCTCAATGGACGGACTGTGTGACTTCTCTCCTTGTCCGGTCGGAAGTTTCTCCGCGAGTCCACATTGGACATCTGATCTACCGCTCGGGTGATCGGCGGGGACGCGAGGGGTGGGGACGGCGGTCGTGGCCGGCGCTGGTGGGCGCGGCGGGCACGAATCGGCGGCGGGACCCGGTCGTCCCGCCGCCACTCGTCGTGGTTGGTTCGTTCCTCGGCTTCGCTGTGGGGGGTGCTCCGGCTACCCGGAGCGCGGGGCGTACGTGGGCTGGCGGGTGGAGCCGAGCAGCAGGCGGGACAGCCAGACCGGCATCCAGGAACGCGTTTCCAGCCAGCGGAACCCCGCGTAGACGCCGCTGATCGCGACCGGGACGAGGAGCGTCGTGGCGAGGCCGCGCGCGTCGTCGGCCAGGTCGCCGGGCAGCAGCCCGACGCCGACGAGCCACGCCACGGCCGTTCCCCAGAGACTGGGGACGAGGGTGCGCACGAGCGAGACCGCCTTGTCACTCACCGGGCACCTCCCGCGAGCTTCGGAGCGTCGATCGCCGTCTCCCCGGTGGTGCTTCCCTGGTTGCCCGACACGTTGACTGTGGTCACGAGCATCACCCCCTTGTGCAGGTAGGGGCGCCGGGAGGCGCGTGAGCCGAGTTTCCTCCCCGGTCGGGGCGCGGTCTCCCGCCCCGACGTGGATTTCCGTCGGACGGCCCAGCGGCATGGCACGGACGGCGCACCACATCGAGGGGACACGGCGTCGGTCAGGGCAGCGGGGGAGCCGCGCGGCGGCGCGACCGGCGGATCTGACCGGCGGATCTGACCGGTGGATCTCCGGCGATCTTTGGTGATCTCCGCTGATCTCCGGTGATCGAGGACGCGAGCTGTCCGGAACTCGTCCTAGTGTCGGCCGGACCCAGGAGTCAAGCAGTGAGGAGACGCACTGATGCGCATCGCGGTCACCACACCAACCGGCAACGTGGGGCGGCACGTGGTCCAGATGTTGCTGCGTGGCGGACTGCGCCCCACCGTTCTGCTCCGCGACCCCGCACGCCTCGCCCCCGAGATCCGGGACCGGGTGGACGCGGTGGCGGTCGACCAACGCGACCGCGCGGCGGTCGTCGCCGCCACCAGGGGCGTCGACGCCCTCTTCTGGCTCAACCCGCCCATCGTGTCCGACGACCCCGCGGGCGAGTACGCGCGCGTCGGCGCGAACACGGCGGCGGCGGTGCGGGAGAACGGCATCGCCCGCACGGTCTTCCTCAGCAGCGTCGGGGCCGAGAAGCGCCACGGCATGGGAGAGATCGACGGGCTCGGCCGCACCGAGGAACTGCTGGACGCCACGGGCGCGTCCGTGGCGCACCTGCGGTGCGGCTACTTCTTCACCAACCTGCTGACCCAGCTCGACGCCATCCGCGCCGGCGTGATCCCGGTCGTGCTCCCCCTCGACCACCCGATGGCGTGGGTGGACCCGCGGGACATCGCGGAGGTCGCCGTGCTGTGGCTGTTGTCCACCGACTGGTCCGGCCGCCACGTGCGCGGGGTGCACGGCCCCGAGGACCTGAACTGGCGACAGGCCACCGTCATCGTTTCGGAGGCCATCGGACGTCCGCTGCGGGCGGAGCAGATCCCTGACGACGAGATGCGCCAGATGCTGCGTGGTGCGGGTCTGAGCGAGGGGATGGTTGAGGGCATCATGGGCATGTCGACGGGACAACGGGACGGGTTCGTCCCCGAGCAGCCGCGCACCGTCGAGACGACGACGCCGACCTCGCTCGCGTCCTGGGCCTACGCGGTGCTGCGCCCCCTGCTCTGACTCCCGCCGCCTGTCCGTCCACAAAGGACGGACGGAGGATCGACCCGGAAAGCCTGGCGCGCCGCACCTTCCGGATGCGGCGGGACGCGGCGGCGCCGCCGGCGGGGGAGAACCCGCCGGCGGCACACCGCGTCGTTGACCGCGTCGTTGACCGCGTCGCGACAGTGTGTGGCAGTGCCGCGACGGTGCCGTCGCTGGCTCAGACCAGGCCGAGCTGCTTGACGGCGTCGCGCTCCTCGGCCAGCTCCGCGACCGAGGCGTCGATCTTCTCGCGGGAGAACTCGTCGATCTCCAGGCCCTGGACGATCTCCCAGCGGCCGTCGCGGGACACGACCGGGAACGAGGAGATCAGGCCCTCCGGCACGCCGTAGGAGCCGTCCGACGGGATCGCGGCCGAGGTCCAGTCACCCTCGGGGGTGCCGTTGACCCAGTCGAAGACGTGGTCGATGGCCGCGTTGGCCGCCGAGGCCGCCGACGACGCGCCCCGGGCCTCGATGATGGCCGCGCCGCGCTTGGCGACGGTCGGGATGAAGGTGTCCCGCAGCCACTCCTGCTCCACCAGCTTCGCGGCGACCTCGCCCCGCACCTCGGCGTGGAACAGGTCGGGGTACTGCGTGGCCGAGTGGTTGCCCCAGATCGTCATCTTCTTGATCTCGGACACCGGGACCTGGAGCTTGCCGGCGAGCTGCGACAGCGCGCGGTTGTGGTCCAGCCGCGTCATCGCGGTGAAGCGCTCGGCCGGCACGTCGGGCGCGTTGGCCTGCGCGATGAGCGCGTTGGTGTTGGCCGGGTTGCCCACGACCAGCACGCGCACGTCGTCGGCGGCGTGGTCGTTGATCGCCCGACCCTGCGGCTTGAAGATGCCGCCGTTGGCCTCCAGCAGGTCGCCGCGCTCCATCCCCTTGGTGCGGGGGCGGGCGCCGACGAGCAGCGCGACGTTGGTGCCGTCGAAGGCCTTCGCCAGGTCATCGGTGATGTCGATGCCCTGAAGCAGCGGGAACGCGCAGTCCTCCAGCTCCATCGCGGTCCCCTCGGCGGCCTTCACCGCCTGCGGGATCTCCAGCAGCCGCAGCTTCACCGGCGTGTCGGGGCCGAGGAGCTGACCCGAGGCGATGCGGAACAGCAGGGCGTAGCCGATCTGGCCGGCCGCACCCGTGACGGTGACGTTGACAGGAGCCTTGGCCATGACTTCCTTTCCCCTCAAGGGATGCTTTTGGCGGGGATGCTAGTCGCCGTCCGCGCTGGCCAGTGGCCCCCGTCCGCAACGTCACGTGGCGCGCGGCGACACGCGTGGGTCTGCTCACACCGCGCTCACGTTCCGGTCCTCGCGCGGTCACGGCGCGCCGCCCGGTCAGTTGCTTTCCGTGACCGCGGTCGCGGGCTACTCTCGGGCCGCCGCATCGTGTTGATCAACGAGGCCGAGGGGGACACCGGCATGGCGACCTGGGACGACCTGGTCAGTTTCGTGCGCGAGGAGTACACGGTGGTCGGGCAGACCGACGGAGAGCTGCGCGTGCTCGTCGAGTTCGACGACGAGCGCAGCCAGCTCGTCGTCCTCTGCCGCGAGGTGCTGGACCGCCGCCACGAGTGGGTGCAGATCGCCTCGCCGTGCGGACTGGTCGCCCACGTCGACCTGGTCGGTCTACTGGAGGAGGTGGGCAGCGCGACGGTCGCCGGCGGCGCGGCGATCATGGGCGACCACGTGGTGATCCGGCACTCGCTGCCGCTGGAGAACCTCGACCTCAACGAGTTCGTCGACCCGATGAGCCTGGTGGCCGGCACCGCCGACCAGTTGGAGGAGCAGTTCGCCGGCGGGGACGCCTTCTGACCGACCGGCGCCCCTTCCGGAACGGCCCTCAGGTCCGGAACGGCCCTCGGGATCGGTCGGTCTGTCTCGGCCGGTGTGGCTGGGCCGGTGTGACTGGGCTGGGACTCGGCTGGTGTGACTCGGCTGGTGTGACTGGCCGGTCCGAATCAGGCCGTCTGACTGGGGTCCGTCTGACCCGGTCCATCTGGATCAGGCGTCTGACTCGGCCCGTCTGAATCGGTCCACAGTCGACAGTCGCCCGGACCCGCCGGCGGCCGTCGAACGGCGGAGTCCGCGGTGGCGCCGTCGACACGGCGGGGGCCGCGCCGTCCCCCGGGAGGCTCGCGTGGCGCGCGGGCGCGAGGCGGGCGTCAGCCCGCGTCACCTCCCGACGTCGTCCCCCTGGGACCACCTACTGAGCTGTAGTAAGGGGGACCCCCTTTTCAGATCATGGCAGTGGGGTCTGACAGTTCTGGTGGTTCCGGCTGTTGCCGCGTGGGTGAACTCGTGGCTGGACCGGGGGATGTCTTCGCGTGCTCCCGGTGACGCCCTCCATCGCTCCCGGCGGCGCCCTCCTTCGCGGCGACGTCCTCCCTCGCTCCCGGTGATGCCCCTGGGACCATCTACTGAGCTGTAGTAAGGGGGACCCCCTTTTCAGATCATGGCAGTGGGGTCTGACAGTTCTGGTGGTTCCGGCTGTTGCCGCGTGGGTGAACTCGTGGCTGGACCGGGGGATGTCTTCGTGTGTTCCCGGTGACGCCCTCGCTCCCAGGCGATGCCCTCGCTCGTTGGCGGTGTCTTCACTCCTGTCGACGATGTCGTTCTCGACGACGACGACGTTCGCCTGCGGCGCCGCCCCACCAGAACGCCCATGCTCCGCCGCCCCGCCGAGTCCGTGCGAGACTGCGGGTGATGACCCGTCCCACCCCTGAGCAGCTCGCCGCGGCCCGTGACCGGGCCATCCCCGAAGTGATCGCACCCGACCTGGACGTGGTGTTCTGCGGGATCAACCCGAGCCTGTACTCCGGGGCCACCGGTCACCACTTCGCCCGACCGGGGAACCGCTTCTGGCCGGCCCTGCACCGCTCGGGTTTCACCCCGCGCCAGTTGCGGGCCGACGAACAGCACCTCCTGCTCGATTTCGGGCTCGGCATCACCAACCTCGTCAACCGCGCGACCGCCCGCGCCGACGAGCTGTCCGCCGACGAACTGCGCGCCGGCGCCGCCCGCGTCACCGCGCTCGCGCGCCAGTACCGCCCGCGCGTCATCGCGATGGTCGGGATCACCGCCTACCGCACGGCCTTCGGGAACCGGCACGCGCGCGTCGGACCGCAACCCGAGCGGATCGCCGATGCGCACGTGTGGGTGCTCCCCAACCCCAGCGGCCTCAACGCGCACTACCAGATCGACGACCTCGCCGCCGAGTTCCGCGCGCTCCGCGAGTCCCTGGGGCGCTGACCGCCGACGCGGCCCTCGACCCCGGTCACGCCACCCCGCCGACCGGGCCGGCGTGCGCGGGGGAGCGGGAGTGCGCGCCGGCGGGCGCGCCGCGCAGCACGTCGACCCTCGGCGACCCCGGCCGCCCCAGCACCCAGCTCGACCCCAGCAGCGCCTTCGCCTGCTGCTTCAACGGCGCGAGCAGTCGCGACACCTCCCGGTGGTCGGCCACGCTGCCCGGCGCGCACACCAGGGTCGCCAGGGACAGGCTGATCGGCATGCCCGCGACCGACCTCGGCGCGTCGAGCACCGCCGTCGCCAGGGGCACCAGGTCGTCCAGGTCGGCCACCACCAGGAAGTCGTCGCCGCCGACGTGCCCGACGAACACCGACCGCAGCGGCGCCGCCGCGTCGGTGAGGCTGCGGCCGATCGAGCGGATCAGGTCGTCGCCGGCGGCGAAACCCGCGCCGTCGTTGACCCGTTTGAAGCCGTCGACGTCCAGCCAGCACGCGGCGAACACCTCGCCGGCGGCGATGCGCCGGTGCACGTCCCTGTTCACCGCGTCGCTTCCCGGGAGCCGGGTCAGCGGGTTGAGCGCGGCGGCCTCCTCGACCTTCAGCTCGGCGACGCCCCGCACGATGTCGCTGATCCGCACCACGCCCAGGCACCGCCCCGCGTCGTCGACGACCACCACGTCGTCGTACCGGCGGTCCGGCTCGCCCCTGGCCACCGCGTCCAGCACCTCCATGGCGGTGGCCGCGCTGCCCACGGCCCTCGGCCGGTCGGCGAGCCGCTCCGCGCCCCGCTTGGCGTGCAGGGCGTGCCCGTACGGGCCGGTGACCGCCAGCAGGAACCGGTTCCTGTCGATCGTCCACAGGGGACGGTCCTCCTCGTCCACGAGCACGACCCCGGTGACCGTCGGCCGGTCGGCGAGCACCTGGCGCACCTCCTCCGCCGTCGCCGAGACGGGCAGCGCGACCGCGGGGTGCAGGAACTCGGTCACCCTCGGGCCGGCCATCACCACGGGCGCGCGCGGGAGCCCCGAGTCGGTGGCCTCCACGACCGGGGTGGCCATCGAGACCCGCTCGACCGGGCGTCGGGCGGCCGGCGCGAGCAGGCTGCCCTGCACCAGGTGCACCCCCATCCGCCGCAGGGCCGTGAGCTGATGCTCGGCCTCCACGCCCTTGGCCACCAGGCCGGCGCGGGTGCGCTGCGTGAAGTGCAGCAGCGCCTCCACGAGCGCGGCCCTGGCCGGGTCGTGCGGCAGGCCGCCCACCAGGAACCGGTCGACCTTGACCAGCTCGGGGGCCACCTCCGCGAGCAGGTTCAGCGGGCAGTCCACCTCGCCGACCCCGTCCCAGGACAGCCGGAACCCGGCCTCCCTCAGCTCGGCGAGCCCGTCGAGCAGCCGGTTCCTCGGCAGGTGCGCGAAGACGCCGCCCACGTCCAGCGTGATCTCCCGCGGGCCGCGGCCCTGGTCGGCCACGGCCCGGCACAACGGCTCGAACGCCGCCACCCCGAGGCTCGCCGTGTCGGCGAGCACGTTGAGGTGCAGCGGCAGCAGTGTGTCGTGCTCGCCGGCGGCCAGGAGGGCGCGCACGGCGAGCGCGACGTCGGTCTCGGCCAGCCGGTCCTCCTCGGCCGCGGCGCGCAGCAGGTCGTACACGTGACCGCTGGCCGGCCGGGCCAGGACCTCCATGGCCACGACGCCGCCCGTGTTGAGGTTGACCAGTGGCTGGAAGGCGAAGCGGACCTGATCCAGCACCGCAGACACGCGCCCATGCTGCCCAACCGGGTGGGGGGTATCGAGTCCCCCGCCTGCGGTTTCACCAGTTGTTTACCGCGCCGTTCCGTGGGCCGCCGCCGCGCTGCGCCGAACGGGTGGCCACGATGGTCTGGTCCGGTCGGTCCACCCGGGTGAACGCCGGTTGCGCCGGACGGGTCACGGGCGGATGCCGGGGAGGTCGGGCAGGCGCAGCCCGACCACGCCCAGCGCGAGGTGCGCCCGCAACCGCCAGGACGCCGAGCCGAAGAGGGCGGCCATGGCGGCGACCGTGCCGGTCACGTCCTCCCGGTCGGAGAGGTAGGCCCTGCGGTGGTGCGGCCGGAGCCGGAAGAAGGTCTCGAAGAACACGGGCACGCCCGAGGGTGGCAGGCCGAGCAGCACCTCCAGCCCCCGGCGGCGCAGCGCGTGCACCGCGAGCGCCGAGGGCGGCCACACCACGCGCCGCGCGGCGGCCGCCGCCGCGGCCGGCCCCGAGGGCAACGCCTCCGCGACCGCCCGCGCCACCCTCGGCGCCAGCGCCAGCGCCGCCGCCAGGCTGTAGCCGGTCGCCGGGTGCACCAGGGCCGAGGCCGCGCCGAACGCCACCACGCGACTGGCGCCCGGAGTCGGGAGATCCAACGGGAACCGCACGCGCTCCTCGGGCGCGTCGAGCTGGTCGATCTCGCGGCCCACGGCCGCGAACCGCGACCGCAGCCGGCGGCGCAGCACTCCGAGGGGGAGCCCGGGCCGGCGGGCCAACGAGGTCTCCTCGACCAGGACGCGGTCGCCCGGCATGGGCAGCGCGTACAGGAAGGTGGGGCCGTCGCCGGTCTGGTCCGGCGCCGGCCGCCAGTCCATGAACAACGCCTCGGCGTCGCCGAGCAGGGGCTCGGCCCACGCGCGGGGGACGGTGATCCCGACGGCGGTCTGCTCCGCCGCCGCTCCCCGCGACGGGCCGCTGCTGAGCGTCCGCGCGGCCCCGGTCGCGTCGACGACGACCGCCGCGACGAGGTGACGTCCGTCGGTCAGGTGCACGGTGCTGTCCGTGGCGGAGTGCAGCACGCGCCGCGCCCTGCCGGCGTGGACCGCGATGTCGGGGTGCCGGAGGTGGGCGCGCAGCCGCTCGTTGTCCAGCACCGCGTAGGGCGGGAGCGGATGGGGGTTGATCGCGACGGCGCGCGTGCGGTGCGCCGTGGCCGCGACCGCGTCGCCCGGGAGGTCGCGGGGCAGCTCGTCCCGCCAGGCGGCGTAGGTGGCACGCCACGGTCGGTCCGGGGCGGGATCGAGGAGGCCGGTCCGCAGGCCCGCGCGGGCACACGCGCCGGCGAGCGCGGTCCCTGCCGGGCCGGCGCCGATGACGAGCACGTCCACGGGGGCATCAGATCACGGGGACGTCCCGTCCGCCCGGGAAGGCCACCCGGGAAGGTCGCCGGGGAAGGTCGTCGGGGAAGGCTCGTCGGGGCGCGGCCACCGGGTTTTCCCGACGGTCGAACGGAATCCGCCATGCGACGTCGGCGTCCTCCTGGTCCGCCGAACGAGGCCGCGTTCACCAAAACGGCGCGCCCCCACCCGTCGGTGTCGATGATCACGCTTCTGGTGGTGTTCCCGGCGCGTCGGATGACTTTTCCGGAATCTGTCTTCCGGAGTCGGCCGGCGCCCTCGCCCGTGAATTCTCCACACGACCGGATTTGGCGGTGGTTGCAACAAAAACGAGACGCACATCGTATACGACACGCGAACGCCCCGTCGCTTCGCGCCGCAAGCGGTTCTCCCGTGTTCTCCCCGGCTTCTCCGGGTGTTCTCCGTGTTCTCCTCGGCCGCCGGCGCACATGACCTGGAGTCAGTGAAGCGGAGCAGGGGGAGTAATCAAACGATGATGGGACGTCTTTTCGGGACAGGAAGGCCCTGACGTGATCTTCCGGTCACCCCCGCCCTCCCGTCGGCGGTCACGGGGCGCACCAGCCCCGCGCCGCGATCCCCCGCTCGGCGGACTACCGTCGGGGCATGCGCGATCACGGGGTCGATCCGAGGGCGGTGCGTCGCTCCACCGGGGAGCACCGCACTCCCGTGTCCGCCGACCTGGTGGCCAGCCCGTTCCGGGTCGACCGCGACCGGGTGGCCAGCTCGCCGTTCTTCGCCCGACTGGGCGGTGTGACCCAGGTGGTCAGCCCGACCGGCTCCGGACTGCTCGTGCACAACCGGCTCACGCACAGCCTCAAGGTCGCCCAGGTCGCCAGGGCGATCGCCGAGCGGCTCACCGCCGACCCCGACACCGCGGTCCTCCTCCACCGACTGGGCGGGTGCCACCCGGACGTCGTGGAGGCCGCCGCGCTGGCCCACGACCTCGGTCACCCGCCGTTCGGCCACCTCGGCGAGCAGGTGCTGGACCGGCTGGCCCGGCACCGGTTCGGCCTGCCCGACGGGTTCGAGGGCAACGCGCAGTCCTTCCGCATCATCACCACCACCGACGTGCGCGGCCCCGCCGCCTCGGGCCTCGACCTCACCACCGCGACCCGCGCGGCCACGCTCAAGTACCCGTGGACCAGGCTGTCGCACCCCCAGCCCCACCCCAGGGCGATGCCCGTCCCGCCCCGGGGCGCGGGCGAGCCGGCCGACATGCCCGGCACCGGCTCCGCGAAGTTCTCGGTGTACGTCACCGAACTGGATGATTTCGTCCAGAGCCGCGCCCCGTTCACCGGACGGATCGACCCGTGGCAGCAGACGGTCGAGGCCGCGGTCATGGACATCGCCGACGACGTCGCCTACGCGATCCACGACCTGGAGGACTTCCACCGGGTCGGCGTCCTCCAGCACGCCACCGTCTCGGCCGAGCTGGCCGCGTGGCAGGCCGACGCGCTGGAGCTGGCGGGCGCGGACCGCGACGAGCTGGTCGCGCACTCCCGGCGGCCGGGCCGGTCCCTGGAGCTGCTGCGCCGCAGGCTGCACGTCAAGGACTCGTGGGTGGTCGACGACGACGCGTTCGCCGCCGCCGTGTCGACCGTGCGCAAGGAGCTGGTGGACGGCCTGCTCGCCGTGCCGTTCGACGGGTCGGTGGAGACCGAGCAGGCGGTGGCCGAGTTCTCCGCGCGCTGGACCGCCCGACTGTGTGACGGCGTCGCCGTGCTGGCCGAGCCCCACCCCCGGGCCGCGCACGTCGTGCTCACCACCGAGCACTGGCACGAGGTGCAGGTGCTGAAGTTCGTCCACCACCGCTTCGTGTTGGCCCGGCCCGACCTCGCGCTGCACCAGCGGGGCCAGGCGCGCCTGCTCACCGCGCTGGTGGAGGCGTTGGACCAGTGGCTCACCGACCGGCACGAGGCGTCCCGGCTGCCCCGCCGCCTGCACGACCTGGTGGAACTGGCCGGCGCCGAGTACGCGAGCCTGGCCGCGACCAGCCCGGAGCTGCTGGTCGGCGCCACGGGGGAGGCGCCGAGGGGGCGCGACGCGGTGCGCGCGTTGGCCAGGGGCCGGGGCGTGGTGGACTTCGTCGCCTCGCTCACCGACACCCAGGCGGCGGCCATGATGGACGCGCTGTCCGGTCGCACCGGACAATTGTGGACGGACGCGTTCGTGCTCTGATCAGCCCACGAGGTGATCACCCGGACAGGTGCTGCGGCCGTCCGCGGGGCGTCCCTAGGGTGGTTCGGCCGCCGACCGACCGACGAATCGGAGTCCACAATGGACAGCCGAGAGCGCGCGCGGGGCCGTGGCCGTCCCGCACCCGGTGGCCCATACGCTGTGCGGCGTGACCGCGATCGCCTCAGCCCTGGACCGCCCGTCCGCCCTCGACGGCGGGGGTGCCGGCGGGGGAGCGGGGGACGACGTGCGGCCGGCCGGTGAGACCGTTGACGCGTTGGCCGAGGTCGCGCAGTGCGTCCTCGGCGGCGACCCGGCGCGCACCGTCGACCTGGTCGACCTGCTCGACGGGCCGGTGGAGGCGCCCGTCGACGTCGTGCGCGCCGGCGACGACCTGCTGCCCCGGCTCGCCCACGAGGGCGCGCTCGGCGACACGTTGTGCCTGGCCAGGCGCGCCCTGCGGCCGGGAGGCCTGTTCGTGGCGGCCGTGCCGGAGCTGGACGGCCTGCGCCGGCTGCGCCCGACCGCGCCGCCGCCCCGCGTGCTCGGCCACGGCGAACGCCGACAGGTCACCGTGCAGCTCTGGGACTGGTCCGACGACGGCTCCTGCTACGGGCTGGAGGTCGTGCAGCTCGTCCGCCGCGCGGGCGCGTGGGAGATCGCGCGCACGGTCTCCACGCGCCACCGCGTCCTGACGCAGGAGGAGGTCGCCTCCGCGCTGGCCGACGCCGGGTTCGCCGCCGTGCAGCGGCTCGCGCCCGCCGAGAGCGGGCACCCCCTGCCCGTGTGGGTGGCGGTCGCGCCCTGATGAGCCGGGCCAGACAGGTCGCGGGCGGCGGCCGGGCGGTGGAGGTGTCGCCGGAGCGGCTGACCGGCTGGTTCGAGCGGTTCGCGGCGCGGCACGGCGGTGTCCGGGGCACGACGCTGACCGCGAGCCGGGTCGAGGTGCGCGCCGAGGACGGAGCCCGCGCCGAGGTGGAGGTCCCCTTCGGCGGACTGGACCTCGGTGAGCCGGCCGTCGGTGGCTCGGACGTCGGAGGGCTGGGCGTCGGAGGGCTGGGCGCCAGTGGGCTGGGCACCGGTGGGCTGGGCACCGGTGGGCTGGGCACCGGTGGGCTGGGCGTCGGTGGGCTGGGCGTCGCGGCCGGCGAGCATGAGGGCCTGGTGGTCGCGCCGCTCGTCGCCCACCTACTGCGGCCAAGGCGGATCGGGTTGGTGCTGGTCAGGCTGGGTGGGTGCAGCGTCGGCGTCGCCGAGGGCGGGCGGGTGACGGTGTCGTCCACCGACCGGCGCCAAGTGCACGGCAGGAACAAGGCCGGTGGTTGGTCGCAGCAACGGTTCGCCCGGCGCAGGGAGGGGCAGGCCAGGGAGGCGCTGCGCGCTGCCGCCGACACCGCGGCGCGGGTGCTGCTCCCGGTGGCGGCCGACCTCGACGCGGTGGTGCTCGGCGGCGACCGCGCCGCCCTGGCCGCGCTGCGGGAGGACCGCCGCCTCGGCGCGTTGTTCGCGCGCGCCGAGGAGCGGGTCCTCGACGTGCCCGAACCCCGGCGCTCCGTCCTCGACGAGGCCGCGGAGCGGGCGCGCTGCGTCGAGGTCGTCGTGTTCGAGTCAGCGACACCCTGACACCGCACGATGGAGGGAAGAAATCACCTGCTCGTGCGCGAGGTTGTCCACAGGCCGCCCAGTTATCCACATGTGGATCTTCGTGTCTCGCCCCGGCCTTCCTCTTGCCGATAGGCTGGTCACGGGGTGCCCCCCAGGGCGGGTGGGGGCTGTACCCGGGAAGGCGTGATCAACCGAGGGTGCCGGTGGCCAGCAGCCCGCCGTCGACGCGGACGACCTCGCCGGTGATCCACGAGGCCGCGTCGGAGGCCAGGAAGGCCACCATCCGGGCCACGTCCTCCGGAGCGCCCAGCCGCTTCATCGGGTAGCCGGCGCTGGCCTCCTCCTCGCGCCCGGTGTAGAGGGCCTCGGCGAACCGCGTCTTCACCACCGCCGGCGCCACCGCGTTGACCCGCACCTTCGGGCCGAGCTGCCAGGCCAGCTCCTCGGTGAGGCGGATCAGCGCCGCCTTGCTCGCGCCGTAGGCGGCGATCACCCCGGAGGACCGCAGACCCGCCACCGACGCCACGTTGACCACCGCGCCGCCGTGCTCCGCCATCCACGCCTTCCACGCGAGCTGCACGAACCCCAACGCGCCCACCACGTTGACGTCGAAGATCTTGCGCACCGCGTCGAGGTCGGCCTCCATCAGGAAGCCGTACACCGGGTTGATGCCCGTGTTGTTCACCAGCACGTCCAGCCGGCCGAACCGGTCGACCGTGCGCTCCACCGCCTCCGCGCGGTCCTCGGCCTTCCCGGCGTTGCCCGCCACCGCCAGCACGCGCTCCGCCCCGTCGGGGACGGTTCCGGCCAGTTCGTCGGCCGCTGCGCGCAGTTCGTCCGGTTTGCGTGCGGTGATCGTCACGCTGGCCCCCCTGAGGAGCAGCTCGGCGGCGATCGCGTGGCCTATCCCCCTGCTGGCCCCCGTGACCAGGGCGGTCCGGCCGGCGAAGTCCTGGGTGGGCTGCGTCATGTCGGCACTCTAGAGCCGGTTACCGTTCGGTAGCCAGGGGTTGTGCGACCGGTGGCACACAAAACTCGTTGAACACCCTCCGTACACTGTCCGGTGGTGGTTCTGCTGTCGGACTAGGCCCGGGGCGAGCCCGCCGGTCACGGTCGGTGGGCGTCATACCGCTACCCGCCCGACGCCACGATCTCTCGGAGTCCTCTCTTGATCACTGTGACCGACCTCGAACTGCGGGCCGGCTCCCGGATCCTGCTGTCCGACGCCACCCTGCGGGTCCAGCCCGGCGACCGGATCGGCCTGGTGGGCCGCAACGGCGCCGGCAAGACGACCACCCTGCGCGTCCTCGCCGGCGAGGGCCAGCCCTACGGCGGCGAGGTGCGCCGCTCCGGCGAGCTGGGCTACCTGCCGCAGGACCCGAGGGAGGGCGACCTCCACGTCACCGCCAAGGACCGGGTGCTGTCCGCCAGGGGCCTCGACGAGCTGCTGCGCGACATGGAGAAGACCCAGACGGCCATGGCCGAGCTGGTCGACGACCGGGAGCGGGAGGCCGCCGTCCGCCGCTACGGCCGGCTGGAGGAGCGGTTCGCCGCGCTGGGCGGGTACGCCGCCGAGAGCGAGGCGGCCAGGATCTGCGCGAACCTCGGGCTGCCCGACCGCGTGCTCGCCCAGGAGCTGGGCACTCTCTCCGGCGGTCAGCGCCGCCGGGTCGAGCTGGCGCGCATCCTGTTCGCCGCGGCCGAGGCGGGGGCCGGCGGCAAGTCCGGCACGACGTTGCTGCTGGACGAGCCGACCAACCACCTCGACGCCGACTCGATCGCCTGGCTGCGGGGCTTCCTCAAGGCCCACACCGGCGGCCTCGTCGTGATCAGCCACGACGTCGAGTTGCTCGACGCCGTCGTCAACAAGGTGTGGTTCCTGGACGCCACCCGGGGCGAGGTCGACGTCTACAACATGGGCTGGCAGCGCTACCTGGAGGCCCGCGCGGCCGACGAGAAGCGCCGCCGCCGCGAGCGGGCCAACGCCGAGAAGAAGGCCTCGGCGCTGATGGCCCAGGCCGACAAGATGCGGGCCAAGGCGACCAAGGCCGTCGCCGCCCAGAACATGGCCAAGCGGGCCGAGAAGCTGCTCGCCGGCCTGGACGCCGAGCGGGTGGCCGACCGCGTCGCCAAGATCCGCTTCCCCGACCCGGCCCCGTGCGGGCGCACCCCGCTCACCGCCGAGGGCCTGGCCAAGAGCTACGGGTCGCTGGAGATCTTCACCGGCGTGGACCTGGCCATCGACCGGGGCTCCCGCGTGGTCGTGCTCGGCCTCAACGGCGCCGGCAAGACCACCCTGCTGCGCCTGCTGGCCGGCATGGAGCAGCCCGACACCGGGCGCGTCGTGGCGGGACACGGCCTGCGCCTGGGCTACTACGCGCAGGAGCACGAGACGCTGGACCACGAGGCCAGCGTGTGGGCCAACATCCGGCACGCCGCGCCGGACGCCCCGGAGCAGCAGCTCCGCAACCTGCTGGGCACGTTCCTGTTCACCGGCGAGCAGCTCGACCAGCCGGCCGGCACGCTCTCCGGCGGCGAGAAGACCCGGTTGGCGCTGGCCGGCCTGGTCTCCAGCGCGGCGAACGTGCTGCTGCTGGACGAGCCGACCAACAACCTCGACCCGGCCAGCCGCGAGCAGGTGTTGGACGCCCTGCGGAGCTACCAGGGGGCCGTGGTGCTGGTGACCCACGACCCCGGTGCGGTCGAGGCGCTGGAACCGGAGCGGGTGATCCTGCTGCCGGACGGCACCGAGGACCACTGGTCCGCCGACTACCTCGAACTGGTCCAGTTGGCCTGACCCGGCCACCCGATCGACGGGACGCGCCTGAACCGGTCGGTGCACGCGGTTCGCACATCCGGCTGCTGTTTTGTTGATCTTGTTGCCCCGATGATCGGCGCGCGGTAACACGATGACCACGCACCGATGATTTTTCATGATCGCCTGGCGTTTACGGCTTTCGTGTTCGATCATTGCGGCGACAGGGGCCGCGAGTGTGGCCCGACCTGCTCGGAAGGAAGGCGGGACATGGTGGCTGACCTGAAGAAGGGCGCCCGCATTACCGGCGCCGCGCGGGACAAGCTGGCCGCTGACCTGAAGAAGAAGTACGAGAAGGGCGCGAGCATCCGTTCGCTGGCGGAGTCCACCGGCCGGTCCTACGGGTTCGTGCACCGCGTGCTCACGGAGTCAGGGGTGCAGCTCCGCGGACGCGGTGGCGCCACCCGCACCAAGAAGAAGTGAACAAGTAACCGTTTACGACATCGAATCGGAGACCGGCTTGCCGGGTTCGACAATCGAATCGGATCTGTTGGCCCGTGGTGGCGTCCGGCTGGACGTCGAGGGGGCCCGGGCGACCATCACGCTGGATCGCCAGGAGGTGCTCAACGCGCAGACCCCGCTGACGTGGGAGGCGCTGCGGGCGGTGGGGGAGGGGCTCGGCCCCGAGGTGCGCGTGGTGGTGGTCCGCGGGGCGGGCCGGTCGTTCTCGGCCGGCCTGGACCGTCGGTTGTTCACCCCGGAGGGCTTCGACGGCGTCCCTGGGCTGTTCGCCATGGCCGCCGAGCCGCGCGACCGGATCGAGGCGACGATCGCCGAGTTCCAGCAGGGCTTCGCGTGGCTGCGCGACCCGGCGCGGGTGACCGTCGCCGCGGTGCACGGCCACGCGATCGGGGCGGGGTTCCAGCTCGCGCTCGCCTGTGACCTGCGCGTCCTGGCCGAGGACGCGCGGTTGCGCATGGCCGAGACCAGCCTGGGCATCGTGCCGGACCTGGGCGGCACCCTGCCCCTGGTGCGCTGCGTCGGGTACGCCAGGGCGGTGGAGATCTGCGTGACGGGACGCGAGGTCGACGCCGAGGAGGCGCTGCGGATCGGGTTGGCGAACCGGGTCGTCCCGGCCGACCAGCTCGACGAGGCGGTCGACGACCTCGTCGCGCGGTTGCTCCGGCCACCGGCCGGGGCCGTGCGGGAGACCGTCGCCCTGCTGGCGCACGCGGAGAGCCTCGCCGACGCCGGAGAGGACGCCACGGGCGCCGAAGGCGGTGCCCTGGAGCGGCAGAGGGCGGCGGAGAGGGCGGCCCAGGCCCGGCGACTGGCCGACCTGGCGGCGGCGGTCGCCCGAGGCTGAGCCCGAGCCCGGGTTGAGGCCCGAGCCCGGGTTGGGCCTGGAGCCGGTGGGCGGCGTCGCCGGCTCCGCCGAGTTCCGCGCTGGGTCGATCCGGTCCGGGCGAACCACGGCGCTCGGCCGCGCGCCGCCACGGCGCTGGCCGTGCCCCGGCCAAGGGCGGGGCCGGGCAGGTCGGCGCAGATCGGTGCGGGACCGTGCGGGACCGTGCGGGGCAGCGGTCGGCGCAGGGCCGTGCGGGGCAGCGGTCGGCGCAGGGCCGTGCGGGGCAGCGGTCGGCGCAGGGCCGGTCCCCGTCGCGCTCCGGTCCCCGCACGCCTTCCTCGTTGTTCCCCCAGTTGTTCCCCGCGCGATGTCGGTGCTCACCGGCATGATGGGCGCGCCCGACCAGCACCGCGGTCGACGTCCGTCGTTCCCGTGTGACCTGGTCGATGTTCACGCAGCGTGAACCAGGGAAGCGGCGCGCTGCCCGCCGCGTTGTCCGTGCCACGGGACGTGTGCTCGGGGCGGGCGCGAGGAGGACTGGACAACGTGGATTCGACCTGGATGCTCATGGTCAGCGCCATGCGGCGGGCGGACGCCCCGCGTGGCGTGCGACGGGGCACCCTCCGGCGGGTGATGGCCTTCGCCCGCCCGCACCGCAGGGCACTGGTGGTGTTCCTCCTGCTCACGGTGCTCTCCGCCGTGGTCGGCGTCGCCACCCCGGTGCTGGCCGGCCAGGTGGTCGACGCGATCATCGGCCGGCGGGAGGTCGGTCTGGTCGTCACGCTGGCCGTGGTGATCGCCGTCCTCGCGGTCGTCGACGCCGCCGTCGGCCTCGCCGAGCGCTGGTTCTCCGCCCGCATCGGCGAGGGCCTCATCCTCGACCTGCGGCGCGCCGTGTTCGAGCACGTCCAGCGCATGCCGGTCGCCTTCTTCACCAGGACCCGCACCGGCGCGCTGGTGAGCCGGCTGAACAACGACGTGATCGGCGCGCAGCGCGCCTTCACCTCCACGTTGTCCGGCGTGGTCACCAACGTGATCCAGCTCGCGCTGGCCGTCGGCGTGATGGTCAGCCTGTCCTGGCAGGTGACCCTGCTGGCCATGCTGCTGCTGCCGGTCTTCGTGCTGCCGGCCCGACGCGTCGGCAGCCGGATCGCGCACCTCCAGCGGGAGGCGGCCACGCTGAACGCGGCGATGACCACCCAGATGACCGAGCGGTTCTCCGCGCCGGGGGCGACCCTGGTGAAGCTGTTCGGCCGGCCGGAGCGGGAGGCCGAGGAGTTCGGGGCGCGCGCCGAGCGGGTGCGGGACATCGGCGTGCGCAACGCCATGGCCACGCGGATCTTCATGACCTCGCTCACGCTGGTGTCGGCGCTGGCGTTGGCGCTGGTCTACGGGCTGGGCGGCTGGCTGGCGCTGACCGGTGGGCTCGCCGCCGGCACCGTCGTGACGCTCGCGCTGCTGCTCACCCGGCTCTACACGCCGCTCACCGCGCTGGCCAACGCCAGGGTGGACGTGATGACGGCCCTGGTCTCCTTCGAGCGGGTGTTCGAGGTGCTGGACCTGCCGCCCATGATCCAGGAGCGGGAGCGGCCGAGGACGGTGCCCGAGGGGCCGGTCTCGGTGCGGTTCGACAACGTGCGGTTCAGCTACCCGTCGGCGGACAAGGTGTCGCTGGCCTCGCTGGAGGAGGTCGCGGTGCTGGACAGCCGGGGCGGCGAGGAGGTGCTGCGCGGCATCGACCTCCACGCCGAGCCCGGACAGCTCGTGGCGTTGGTCGGCTCCTCGGGCGCGGGCAAGTCCACGCTGGCCTCCCTGGTGCCCCGTCTGTACGACGTGGACTCGGGCAGCGTCAGCCTGTCCGGTGTGGACGTGCGCGACCTGAGCTTCGCCTCGCTGCGGCAGACCGTCGGTGTGGTCACCCAGGACGGCCACCTGTTCCACGACACCATCGCCGCGAACCTGCGCTACGCGCGGCCCGACGCCGGTGACGACGAGCTGTGGGACGCCCTGCGGCGGGCCAGGCTGGACGATCTGGTCCGCTCGCTGCCGGACGGCCTGGAGACGATCGTCGGGGAGCGCGGGTACCGGCTGTCCGGCGGTGAGCGGCAGCGACTGACCATCGCCCGGCTGCTGCTGGCCCAGCCGAGGGTGGTGATCCTCGACGAGGCCACCGCGCACCTGGACTCCGAGTCGGAGGCGGCGGTGCAGGCCGCGCTGACCGAGGCGCTGGCCGGGCGGACGGCGCTGGTCATCGCGCACCGGCTCTCCACGATCCGCGCGGCCGACCAGATCCTGGTGGTGGAGGACGGCCGGATCGTCGAGCGCGGCACGCACGCCGAGCTGATCGCCCTGGACGGGCGGTACGCGGAACTGCACCGCACCCAGTTCGCGGACCGGTCGGCTCCGCCGACCGCGAACGACACGGCGGTCGACACGGCGGTCGACACGACGGTCGACGCGGTGGTCGACGGGTCGGCCGACGCGGCGGCCGTCCCGACGGCGGCGAGGCCGCTGACGAACGGGCTCGCCGAGACGCCGGCGGTCGCCGCCGGCTGACCGGGCTCCGCGCGCCCCGGGGTTTCCTCGGGTCGCCCCGGGTTCCCTCGGGCTTCCTCAGGTCCCCTCGGTCCCCTCCTCGACCGGTGTCCCCGGTCGGGGAGGGGACCTCGCTCAGCACCGGCGCTCAGCGTTGGTGCAGCTTCTCCTGGTGCGGCAGGGCCACGGGCGCGGTGAGGGCCACCACGGCGGCGGGCACGAGGAACGCCGCCACCGGGTGGAGGGCGTAGACCGGGACGAACGCCGTGGGCGCGAGCGCTCCACCGAGGAACCGGAACGCCTGCACGACCGACACCGCGCCGCCCCGGTTGCCCCCGGAGGCGGACAGCACCAGCGTGTTGAGCCCGACCAGGATGAGCTGGGTGGCCGCGCCGGCCACCGCCCAGGCCAGGGCCACCACGGGCAGCCAGGGCGCCAGGCCGACCCCGACGAGCAGGACGGCCCCGACCCCCGCGCCGGTCAGCACGCACCGACGCGCGCCGACCCGGTCCACCGCGCGCCCGACCCACCGGGCGGTCAGCAGGCCGACCACGCCGTACCCGGTCAGCAACAGCCCGCGCACGCCGGCGCCGAGCCCGAAGTGGTCGTCCAACCGCATCGCGACCAGGAACGACAGCCCACCGAGGCAACCCCAGCCGGCCAGGGCCACCAACCCGACCCGGAGCACCGCGGGCCGCCAGGCGGTGCGCAGTCGGGCCGTGGGCGTCGGGGCGGCGCCTCCAACGTCTCCGGCCTCGGCTCCCCTCGGCCGGTCCGGCAGGCCGAGCGCGGTGAGCGCGCCGCCGACGAACGCGACGCCGACGAACGCCCAGCGCCAGCTCGCTTCGGCGGCCAGGCCCCCGACCAGCGGCGCGGTCGTCTGCCCCGCCGCCTGGAGCGAGGCGAACAGCCCGAGCGTGCGGCCCAGCCGCTCGCGCGGGGTGATGCCGGCGAGGGCGGCCAGCAGCAGCGGCGTGGTGAACGCGTTGGCCGCGCCCTGCACCGCCCTGCCGGCCAGGAAGACGGTCGACGTCGTGGCCAGGGCGCACAGGAGCGAGGCCAGGACGTACACCACGTACGCCACGCGCACGGTGCGCCGCGCTCCCCAGCGCTCGCCGAGGGTGCCCGAGAAGAGCATGAGCACGGCGAACGGCACCATGTAGCTGGTCAGCGACAACGACGCCGTGCCGGGTGAGACGGAGAAGGCGGTCCCCAGCTCGGGCAGCATGGACGCGACCACGCCGCCGCCGAACGGCCCCAGGAAGCCCCCGGCGTACAGGCCGAGGACGGCCAGCCGGGCGCGCGTCGTGGTCGAGCCGTCCGCCACCGTCGGTGGCCGGGTCACCGCTGGGTGGGGCCGGCCGTCGGACCGGGGCCGCCGGGTCCCCGGCCGCCCCGCCGGCGCAGGTACCGCTCGAACTCGGCCGCGATCGCGTCGCCGCTGGCCTCGGTGAGGCGGATCTCGGCGTCCCCGCGCTCCTCCAACGCGCGCACGTAGTTGCGCACGTCCTCGTCCTCCTCGGCCATCTCGCTGACCGTGTGCTCCCACTCCTCGGCCTGCTCGGGCAGCGCGCCGAGCGGGACCTCCAGGTCGAGGACCTCCTCGACCCGGTGCAGCAGGGCCAGCGTGGCCTTGGGGGAGGGCGGGCTGGAGACGTAGTGCGGGACGGCGGCCCAGAACGAGATGGCCGGGACGCCGGCCTGCACGCAGGCGTCCTGGAAGACGCCCACGATGCCGGTCGGCCCCTCGTAGCGGGAGTGCTCCAGCCCGAACCGGGCTGCCGCGTCCGCGTCGAAGGCGGCGCCGGTGACCGGCACCGGGCGGGTGTGCGGCGTGTCGGCCAGCAACGCGCCGAGCACGACGACGGTGCTGACACCCAGTCGCTCGACGTGCTCCAGCAGCTCGCCGCAGAACTTCCGCCAGCGCATGTTCGGTTCGATACCGTGCACCAGCACGACGTCGAAGGCCGCGCCCGGCGGGCGGCAGACCGTCAGGCGCGTCGTGGGCCATTCCACGCGCCGGGTGACGCCGTCCACCATGCGGACGGTCGGTCGGGTGACCTGGAAGTCGTAGTAGTCGTCGGGGTCGATCTCCGCCAGCGGAGTGGCGTCCCAGGTGAGCTGGAGGTGCTCGACGGCGGTGCTGGCGGCGTCGCCGGCGTCGTTCCAACCCTCGAACGCCGCCACCATGACCGGGTTGGTGAGCCTCGGCTGGTCCGCCGGGGGGTCATCGGGTCCGGGGCGCAGGTCGGGATCGGTCACCGCGCAAGCCTACGACCCGCCGGCCGGGTCTGGCGCCCCACCGGCCGTTCGTGCGTCGTCCCATTGTCTGGACGGCGATCTTTCACCGGCGCGGCGCGTCCGGGGGATGCCCCTACTCT
This sequence comes from Streptoalloteichus tenebrarius, assembly GCF_024171885.1. Classification (GTDB taxonomy): domain Bacteria; phylum Actinomycetota; class Actinomycetes; order Mycobacteriales; family Pseudonocardiaceae; genus Streptoalloteichus; species Streptoalloteichus tenebrarius. Next base: position 262,425 of record NZ_JAMTCP010000003.1, read on the forward strand.
GGGTCCATGTCCGAGTGTCCCGGGTCGCCGCTGCTGGAAGCCCTCGCCGAACGCGTGGTCGTCGCTGACGGCGCGATGGGCACCATGTTGCAGTCCTGGCCGCTCACGCTGGACGACTTCGGCGGGCTGGAGGGCTGCAACGAGATCCTCAACGTCACCCGGCCCGACGTGGTGCGCGCGGTGCACCGCGGCTACCTGGAGGCCGGGGCGGACGCCGTCGAGACCAACACCTTCGGCGCCAACCTGGCGAACCTGGCCGAGTACGACATCGCCGACCGCATCCACGAGCTGGCCGAGGCCGGGGCGCGGCTGGCCAGGGAGGTCGTCGACGAGTTCAGCGAGCCCGGCCGCCGCCGGTTCGTGCTCGGCTCGGTCGGCCCCGGCACCAAGCTGCCCACGCTGGGCCACGTCCCCTTCGCCCGGTTGCGCGACGCCTACGTCGAACAGGTCAGGGGCCTGCTGGCCGGCGGGGTCGACGCGGTCATCATCGAGACCTGCCAGGACGTGCTCCAGGCCAAGGCCGCCGTCATCGCCGCGCACCGCGCCATGGCGGCCGAGGGCCGTCGGGTGCCGATCATCGCCCAGGTCACCGTCGAGACCACCGGCACGATGCTGCTCGGCACCGAGATCGGGGCCGCCCTGACCGCCCTGGAGCCGCTGGGCGTCGACCTGGTCGGCCTCAACTGCGCCACCGGCCCCGCCGAGATGAGCGAGCACCTGCGCCACCTGGCCAGGCACTCCCGGGTCCCGATCTCGGTGATGCCCAACGCCGGCCTGCCCGAGCTGGGCCCGGACGGCGCGGTGTACCCGCTCGGCCCCGAGGCGCTGGCCGAGGCGCTCGCCGGGTTCGTCACCGAGTTCGGCGCCCGGCTGGTCGGCGGCTGCTGCGGCACCACCGCCGAGCACGTGCGCCAGCTCGCCGCGGCCGTGCGCGAGCTGCCCGCGACCCCGCGCCAGCCCCACCCCGAGCCCGGCGTGTCCTCCCTCTACCAGGCGGTGCCGTTCCACCAGGACGCCAGCGTGCTGATGATCGGGGAGCGGACCAACGCCAACGGCTCGAAGGCGTTCCGCGAGGCCATGCTCGCCGGCCGGTTCGACGACTGCGTCGAGATCGCCCGCCAGCAGACCAGGGACGGCGCGCACGTCATCGACCTGTGCGTGGACTACGTCGGCCGGGACGGCGCCGCCGACATGGCCGAGCTGGCGGGGCGGCTGGCCACCGCCTCGACCCTGCCGATCATGCTCGACTCCACCGAGCCCGAGGTGCTGCGCGCCGGCCTGGAGCGGCTCGGCGGCCGCTGCGCCGTGAACTCGGTGAACTACGAGGACGGCGACGGCCCCGGCTCCCGCTTCCGCCGCACCATGGAGCTGGTCCGCGAGCACGGCGCCTCGGTCGTCGGCATGTGCATCGACGAGGAGGGCCAGGCCAGGACCGCCGAGTGGAAGGTCAGGGTCGCCACCCGGCTCATCGAGGACATCACGACCAACTGGGGCCTGCGGACCAGCGACATCATCATCGACTGCCTGACCTTCCCCATCTCCACCGGCCAGGAGGAGGTGCGCCGCGACGGCGTCGAGACGATCGAGGCGATCCGGGAGCTCAAGCGGCGCTTCCCCGAGGTGCACACCACCCTCGGCGTCTCCAACATCTCCTTCGGCCTGAACGCCGCCGCCCGGCAGGTGCTCAACTCCGTGTTCCTGCACGAGTGCGTCCGCGCCGGGCTGGACACGGCCATCGTGCACGCCAGCAAGATCCTGCCGATGGCCCGCATCCCCGACGAGCAGCGCGAGGTCGCGCTGGACCTGGTCTACGACCGGCGGCGCGAGGGCTACGACCCGCTCCAGCGGTTCATGCAGCTCTTCGAGGGCGTCACCGCCAAGGCGTCGAAGGCCTCGCGGGCCGAGGAGCTGGCCGCGCTGCCGCTGTTCGAGCGGCTGGAGCGGCGCATCGTCGACGGCGAGCGCAACGGCCTGGAGGCCGACCTCGACGCGGCGCTGGCCGAGCGGCCGGCGTTGGAGATCATCAACGACACGCTGCTCGGCGGCATGAAGACCGTCGGCGACCTGTTCGGCTCCGGCCAGATGCAGCTCCCGTTCGTGCTCCAGTCGGCGGAGGTGATGAAGGCGGCCGTCGCCTACCTGGAGCCGCACATGGACAAGGCGGACTCCGCCGGCAAGGGCCGGATCGTGCTCGCCACCGTCAAGGGCGACGTGCACGACATCGGCAAGAACCTGGTGGACATCATCCTGTCCAACAACGGCTACGAGGTCGTGAACCTGGGGATCAAGCAGCCGATCAGCGCGATCCTGGACGCCGCCGGCGAGCACGACGCCGACGCGATCGGCATGTCCGGCCTGCTGGTGAAGTCCACGGTCATCATGAAGGAGAACCTTGAGGAGATGAACTCCCGAGGGGTCGCCGACCGCTGGCCGGTGCTGCTCGGCGGGGCCGCCCTGACCCGCTCCTACGTGGAGAACGACCTCTCGGAGATCTACCAGGGCGACGTCCGCTACGCCAGGGACGCCTTCGAGGGCCTGCGCCTGATGGACGCGATCATGACCAGGAAGCGCGGCGGCTCGGTCGAGCTGGACGAGCGCGAGCTGGCCAAGATCGCCGAGCGCAAGGCGCGCCGGGAGCGCTCGCTGCGCATCGCCGAGGCCCGCAGGGCGCGGGGCGAGGAGGAGAGCCCGGCCGAGCCGGTCCCCGCCCGGTCCGACGTGGCCACGGACGTGCCCATCCCGCACCCGCCGTTCTGGGGGACGCGGGTGGTCAAGGGCATCCCGGTCGCCGACTACTCCACGCTGCTGGACGAGCGCGCGACGTTCATGGGCCAGTGGGGGCTGCGGGGTGCCAGGGGCGGCTCCGGCCCGACCTACGAGGAGCTGGTCGAGACCGAGGGCCGGCCCCGCCTGCGGTACTGGCTGGACCGGCTGGCGACCGAGGGCGTGCTCGCGCACGCCGCCGTGGTCTACGGGTACTTCCCGTGCGTGGCCGAGGGTGACTCGCTGGTGGTCCTCGACGCGCCCCGGCCGGACGCGGCGGAGCGGTGCCGGTTCACCTTCCCCCGGCAGCGGCGCGACCGCCGGCTGTGCCTGGCCGACTTCTTCCGGCCGCGTGATCTCGCTCTCGCCTCGGGCGAGGTCGACGTCGTCGCCTTCCACCTGGTCACCATGGGCCAGCCCATCGCCGACTTCGCCAACGAGCTGTTCGCCAGCGACGCCTACCGCGACTACCTGGAGGTTCACGGTCTGGGCGTGCAGCTCACCGAGGCGTTGGCCGAGTACTGGCACAAGCGGGTCAGGGAGGAGCTGCACTGGTCCTCCGGCCGCGCGGTGGCCGAGGAGGACCCCGAGGACGTCGAGGAGTTCTTCAAGCTCGGTTACCGTGGGGCCCGGTACTCGTTGGGCTACGGCGCCTGCCCGGACCTGGAGGACCGGGCGAAGGTCGTGGACCTGCTCCAGCCGGAGCGGATCGGGGTGAAGCTCTCCGAGGAGTTCCAGCTCCACCCCGAGCAGTCGACGGACGCGCTGATCGCCCACCACCCCGAGGCCAAGTACTTCAACACGTGATCGTGCCCGCCGGTGGCGGGCGCGCCGACGCCCCGCCACCGGGCAGGACACGAGGGGAGAACGCGGTGCCTGGACTGTCCACATCGGACGGACGCAGGCCGCCGGCCGCCGTGCTGTGGGACATGGACGGCACGCTGGTCGACTCCGAGAAGCTGTGGGACGTGCCGCTCTTCGAGTTGGCCGAGCGGCTGGGCGGCACGCTGTCGCAGGCCACCCGGGACGCGATGGTCGGCTCCAACATGACCGCCACCCTGGCCATGCTGTTCGCCGAGGTGGGGCGGGAACCCGACCAGGAGGCCATGGCCGAGGCGGCCGAGTGGATCACCTCGCGCACCGCCGAGCTGTTCCGGGCCGGCCTGCCGTGGCGGCCGGGCGCCTTCGAGGCGCTGCGCGCGGTGCGGTCCAGCGGGGTGCCGATGGCGTTGGTGACCTCCACGGAGCGCCGGCTGACCGAGGTGGCGTTGGACACCATCGGCCGCGAGTTCTTCGACGTCACCGTGTGCGGCGACGAGGTGGACGGCCGCAACAAGCCGTTGCCCGAGCCCTACCTGAAGGCCGCCCGCCTGCTCGGTGTGTCCCCGGTGGACTGTGTCGCGGTGGAGGACTCGCCGACCGGCACGGCGGCCGCCGTCGCCGCCGGGTGCACGGTGCTGGTGGTGCCGTGCGAGGTCCCGGTGGAGCCGGGTGAGCGGCGGGTGCTGCGGGACTCGCTCGTGGGTGTCGACCTCGACGAGCTGGCCGCCCTGCTGTCCTGAGCTGGTCGTTGCGGTTCCCGCCGGGGCACGTGATTCGTTCGTCCACTGAGTACGAGTCCACTGAGTACGAACGGTGGCGACGCGGTCGCCGTGTGCGTTGGGGTTGGGGTCGGCCAGCGTCTGGGCGTGAGCGAGGACACCGCGCACGCCTTGTCCACTCTGGACGCTGTCCCGACGTCGGGGAGAATGGGCGGTCTCGGAACGCCCGTGCCCAGGCGGCGTTCCCCTCAGCGAGGAGATCCCAGGCGTTGTCCGACAAGCGCGAAGCCCCCGCCCCCGCCGGCGGCCGTCCCGATCTCCAGGCGGACTGCTCCCGCTGCTTCGGGCTCTGCTGCGTCGCGCTGCCCTTCGCCGCGTCGTCGGACTTCGCCGTCGACAAGCCCGCCGGGACACCGTGCCGGAACCTGCTCGCGGACTTCCGCTGCGGCATCCACGACCACCTGCGCGACCGGGGGTTCCGGGGCTGCACCGTCTTCGACTGCTTCGGGGCGGGTCAGAAGGTCTCGCAGGTCACCTTCGGCGGGCGGAGCTGGCGCGACGAGCCGGGCACGGCCGGGCGGATGTTCTCGGTGTTCCCCGTCATGCGCCAGCTCCACGAGCTGCTCTGGTACCTCACCGAGTCGCTGGACCTGCCGGCGGCCCGCCCCCTCCGCGGCGACCTCCAGCGCGCGCTGGACACGGTCGAACGGCACACCAGGGGGAGCGCGGAGTCACTGCTCAAGCTGGACGTGCCCGCCCTCAGGGCCGAGGTCAACGAGGTGCTGCTGCGCGTCAGCGAGCTGGTGCGGGCGACGGTGCCCGGTCGGAGGAAGAACCACCGGGGCGCCGACCTGGTCGGGGCCAAACTGGCCGGGGTGAACCTGCGCGGCGCGAGCCTCCGCGGCGCCTACCTGATCGCCGCCGACCTGCGGCGGGCCGACCTCAGGTCCGCCGACCTGATCGGCGCGGACCTGAGGGACGCCGACCTGTCCGGCGCCGACCTCACCGGGAGCATCTTCCTCACCCAGGCGCAGGTCAACGCGGCCAAGGGGGACGCGAAGACCCGGCTTCCCCAGGGCCTGCGCCGACCCGCGCACTGGTGACGGCGGTCCCTGTCCGCCGGACCACCGGGTCGCCCCCCGGTGCCCTCGGACGCGTCGTGCGCCTCGGCCACCTCGGACGCTCAGACGCGTCGGGCGCTCAGACGCGTCGGGTGCCCGGACACGTCGGGTGCCCGGCCGCGTCGTGCGCCTCAGTCGACGGTGAACTCCAGCAGCGACCGGTACGGCGAGATCGTGTGGACCGAGCACAGGGTGAGGCCGGCGGCCGCGCCCAGCTCCGCCAGTTGCGGGGCGCTGCGCTCGCGCCCGCCGATGAACGTGAGCATCCGCAGGTCCATGGCGGTGCGGGGGAGCTGGTCGCCTCCGGCGTCGACGAGCCCCTCGACGAGGAGCACACGGCGGCCCGGCCCCGCCGCCTCGGCGCAGCGCCGCAGGATGGCGACGCTCCGCTCGTCGTCCCAGTCGTGGATGATCGACGACAGGACGTACACGTCCCCGCCGACCGGGAGGGCGTCGAAGAAGCTGCCCGGCGCGACCCGGCACCGGTCGGCGACGCCCGCCTCGGCGAACGCCCTGGCGGCGGCCTCGGCCGGGCCGGGGAGGTCGACCAGGGTCCCCCGCAGGGAGGGGTGCGCGGTGGCGAGCGCGACGAGCAGGGCTCCGTTGCCGCCCCCGACGTCCACGACGTGACCCACCCCGCCCCAGTCGTAGCCGGCCAGGATCGCGGCGGCCTCGGCGCGGATCTGCCCCGCCATGAGCGCGTCGAAGGACCCGGCCAGCCCCCGGTCGACCGCCAGGTCGTCCCAGAACCCCCGTCCGTACATCGCGGGGTAGGCCGGTCGTCCCGTCCGCACCACGTCGAGCAGCCGCACGAAGCTCAGGTCCGCGCGGCCGACCGCGCTGTCGACGTCCAGCCAGGCGCGCAGCCCCGCGCCGTCGCGCAGGCGTTCGCCCACCTCCGTCAGGGCGAACCCGCCGTCGGGTCGCTCGACGAGCAGTCCGGCCGTCACGAGGTGGCGCAGCAGCCGCCCCAGCGCGTCGGGGTGCGTCCGTGTCGCCTCGGCCAGCTCCGCCGCGGTGGTGCGGCCCTCGGCGATCCGGTCGGCCAGCCGCAGCGTGGCGGCCACCCTGATCGCCATGGGCGTGATCACGTCGGACAGCTCCAGCAGGCGCTCCCCGGGAGCGTCATCAGCCATCGGTGGCACGGTCCCATCAAATCAGGATCAGCTCGGCAAAGCATCAACTCCCAGTAGTCGGAATCCGTCGAACAGGTGGCAACTGAGAGTGAAAATCGGTAGTGTCGGGTGATATGTGCTTTAGGAGGCGTGGGTGGTGACTATCCGTAGTGTTCCGGCTCTTTTCCGGCCCGTGGCGTTCACCTGCTCGGAGCAGTGACGGTGCGGCCGTCCAGAGGGTGGGCCGGCTGGGGTCCGGGGCGGGCGGGATGGGAGGATTCCTGGCCGTGAAGACGTTCGACGAGTTGTTCGCCGAGCTCACCGAGCGGGCCCGCACCCGCCCCGCCGGCTCCGGCACCGTCGCCGCGCTCGACGCCGGCGTGCACGCCCAGGGCAAGAAGGTGCTCGAGGAGGCCGGCGAGGTGTGGCTGGCCGCCGAGCACGAGTCCGACGAGCAGCTCGCGGAGGAGATCTCCCAGCTCCTCTACCGGGTGCAGGTCCTCATGCTCGGCCGCGGCCTCACCCTGGACGACGTCTACCGCTACCTGTGAGCCCCGGCTCCCGTCCGTGAGCCCCGGTTCCGAACCATCCCCCGACCTGGAGCGAACTGCCATGCTGCGTGTCGCCGTGCCGAACAAGGGAACGCTGGCCCAACCGGCGTCCGAGATGCTCGTCGAGGCTGGCTACCGGCAGCGCCATGAGCAGCGCGACCTCACCGTGATCGACGACGTCAACGAGGTCGAGTTCTTCTTCCTGCGGCCCAAGGACATCGCGATCTACGTCGGCTCCGGCGAGCTGGACCTGGGCATCACCGGCCGCGACCTGTCGCTGGAGTCCGGGGCCCCGGTCGGCGAGCGGCTGGCCCTCGGCTTCGGCGGGTCGACCTTCCGCTACGCCGCGCCCGCCGGCCAGGACTGGAAGATCGGCGACCTGGAGGGCCGGAGGGTGGCCACCGCCTACCCGCGCCTGGTGCGCGGCGACCTGGCCCGGCACGGCGTGGACGCCGAGGTCATCCGGCTCGACGGCGCGGTGGAGATCTCCGTGCAGCTCGGCGTGGCCGACGCCATCGCCGACGTCGTGGGCTCCGGCCGCACCCTCCGCCAGCACGGGCTCGTCGCCTTCGGCGACCCGATCTGCCGGTCCCAGGCCGTGCTGATCGAGCGCGAGGGCGCGCCGGACTCGCCGGAGAAGGCGCAGATCACCGCCCGGCTCCAGGGCGTGGTGTTCGCCCAGCAGTACCTGATGCTCGACTACGACTGCCCCCGTCGGCTGCTCGACGCCGCCGTCGAGCTGACGCCGGGCCTGGAGTCGCCGACGGTGGCCCCGCTGGCCGACCCGGACTGGGTCGCCGTGCGGTCGATGGTGCTGCGCAAGGAGGCCAACGCCGTGATGGACCGGCTCGCGGCGCTGGGCGCCAAGGCCGTCCTCGCCTCCGACATCCGGTCCTGCCGCCTCTGACCGCCCACCGGAGGGCGTGATCGTCTCTCGGGCCCCGCGTCGTGTCGCCTCGGCGACGCCGCGCGGGGCCCTCGGCATTCGGCGGGCCGCTCGGCGCCGGAGGCTGGAGGTCGGGCGGGCGGAGGTCCGGCGGGCGGCGGCTGGACGGGCCGAGGCTGGACGGGCCGAGGCTGGACGGGCCGAGGCTGGACGGGCGGCGGCTGGACGGGCCGAGGACTGCTGGGGCAGCGGGGCTTCTGGGATTGCTGGGGCTGCTGGTGCTCCTGGGACTCCTGCGGGAATCCGGGCGACGCGTGATACTCCGTTCGGTGACCGACCCCCACGGGCAACCATTCCGCCCGGCGACGCCCTCCCCGGCCGTCGGGGGCGTCACCGGAGATGGCGAACACGCCCGCCCCGCGCCGGGCGCGGGCTACGACCAGATGGCCCGGACCTCGCTCCACCGCTGGTGGCGGCCGCTCGTCGGCACACTGCTGATCGCGGTCGGCTGGATCACCGCGATGGTCGTCGTCATCGTGCTCGCGTCGGTCGTCGCCGCCCTCGCGGGGGTTCCGGTCCTGTTCGAGGCCGGCCACTGGTTCGGCGACCCGATCTGGGACACGGCCGTGGGCCTGCTGTCGATCGCGTCGGTCATCCCCGTCGTGTTCCTCGCAGCGGTGCTCGCGCAACGACGGCGGCCGGGAACGCTGTCGTCGGTGGTCGGGCGCGTGCGCTGGGGCTGGTTGATCCGCTGCGTGCTTGTCGCCGCGCCCGTGATGGTCGTCTCGCTGCTGCTGGTCGTGCTGCTCGCCACGCTCGTCGAGGGAGAACAGGCCGAGCAGGCCGCGGTGCGGTGGCCGGGGTGGCCGCGGTTCGCGGTGAGCGCGGCCGTGCTCGTCGTCGTGGTCCCGTTGCAGGCCGCCGGCGAGGAGTACCTGGCGCGGGGGTGGTTCATCCAGGCGTTCGGCGCGTGGTTCCGCACACCGTGGCCGGGCATCCTCGCCGGTGGCGTCGTCTTCGTGGCGCTGCACTCGGTCAGCCAGGTGTGGGGCGCGGCCGACCTCATGCTCTACGCCGTCGTGCTGGGCTGGCTCGCCGTCAGGACCGGCGGGCTGGAGGCCGGGATCGCCCTGCACGCCATGGGCAACCTCATGGTGTTCCTGCTCGCGGCCGCCGTCGGACAGCTCGGCCTCGACGGCTCGGCCGGCGACGCGCCCTGGTACCTCTTCGTCAGCAACCTCGTGATGCTGCCGCTCTACGCGTGGCTGGTCAGCACGTTGCACCGGGCGACAGGGCAGGCGCGGGTCGTTCCCGGACGTGACGAATCCGGACGCTGAGCCCGCCCGTCGGGCCTCCTCACGGGCTGGAACGGGCCTGGCCGGGCTGGCCTTTCGTCACGCTGGTTCTCGTCAGCCACTCCCCGGGGTCGGCGGCTTCAGTCCGCGCGGTCCAGCACGGTCTCCACCCCCAGACCCAACGGGTCCGGCCAGCCCGGGTACTCCGGCGGCGTGCCCCCGAAGGCCGGGCAGAACGCCTTGTGGTCGCACCAGTCGCACAACCGGCTCGGGTTGGGGCGGAAGTCACCGGTGCGGCCGGCGCGCAGGATCGCGTCCCACATCGCCTCCAGCGTGCGCTCGAACCGGCGCAGCTCGCCCTCGTCCGGCGTGTAGGCCAGCGACTGGCGGTCCGCCAGGTACATCAGGCGGAGCTGACGCGGCACCACGCCCCGCGTCCGCCACAGCACCAGGGCGTAGAACTTCATCTGGAACAGCGCCTTGGCCTCGCCGATCTCCCTCGGCGCGGTTCCCGTCTTGTAGTCCACCACCCTGATCTCGCCGGTGGGGGCCACGTCGAGCCGGTCGATGTAACCGCGCAGCAGCACGCCCGAGGCCAGCTCGGCCTCCACCAGCAGCTCGCACGCCTCGGGCTCCAGCCGCCGGGGGTCCTCCAGCCCGAAGTAGTGGTCGAGCAGCCGGGTGGCCGAGGCCAGCCACTCCCTCAGCTCGGTGTCGGCGTCCTCGGCGTCGTCGAACAGCCCGGACAGCTCGGGGCGGCTGGCCAGCAGCTCCTGCCACGCCGGTTCGAGCAGGGCCCTCGCCTCGTCCGGCACCCGGCGCACCGCCGGCAGGGCGAAGAGCTTCTCCAGCACGGCGTGCACGACGGTGCCCCGGATCTGCGCGCGGGTGGGCTTCTCCGGCAGGCGGTCCACGGCGCGGAAGCGGTAGAGCAGCGGGCACTGCTTGAAGTCACTGGCCCGGGAGGGGGAGAGGGCCGGCCGGCGCGTCCGCCGCGGTCCCTCGTCGTCGACGCCGTTCCCGCTGTCCGTCGACGACAGGATCTCCCCGACCACATCAGCCATGCTCGGCACCCTAGGGCACCGTGGCGACACTCCTGGCCGCCCCGGGGCCGGAGTGTGGTGCTCAGGACACCGGCGACCTGGCGGGGGAGGGGTTCGTGCGTGGTGTTCGCGGTGGTCCCCACCTGGTGTTCCTCCCGAACGGGTGAGCGGTGCCGCTCTTTCGTGAGTGAGGGCACGGCTGTCGCTGTCAACTGGTTTTGCCTGGGCTACGGGGGCGACGCCCCGAGTTATCCACAGGCCGTCGAGTTATCCACAGCTCGGCGTCATCGCCTGGTGACGGGGCGTGGTGGGCGGATAGGCTGGAGCGGGGCTCGCCCCCCAGGGCGGGTGGGGGCTGTCCACTGGGGTGGTTGGTGGAAGGCCGGTGAGGCGGGAGGAACCCCGCCGAGGGGTGGAGGCCCCGGTGTCGTGTCACGGCCATCCCACACCGGTCGTCCTACGCTTTCGGGGTGCCCACCGCCAGCCGATCGCCGCAGCCGACTCAGCCGGTCGGCGGACTGGTGCTGTGCCGGGTCTCCGGGGTTCCCGTCCTGCTCGCGCCGTCCTGGTGGCTCGGCGCGGCCGTGATCGTCCTGCTGTACGTCCCGTTCGTGGAGCGGCTGCTGCCCGGCGTCGGGTTCGGGACCGCCGTCTTCCTCGCCGTGGCGTTCGCGCTGCTCCTCGGGGTCTCGGTGCTGTTGCACGAGCTGGGGCACTGCCTGGTGGCGCTGCGGCTCGGCCTTCCCGTGCACCGCGTGCGCCTCTACCTGCTCGGCGGGCTGACCGAGATCGCCAGAACCCCCACCCGGCCCCGGCACGAGGGCGTGGTCGCGGCGGCCGGCCCCGCCGTCTCCGTGGTGCTCGCCGCCCTGCCGCTGGGCCTGTTCTTCCTGATCGAGCCGGGCCTCAGCCCGCTGCGCCTGCTCGTGCTCCAGACCGCCGTCGCCAACGGCCTGGTCGCCGTGTCCAACCTGCTGCCCGGCCTGCCCCTGGACGGCGGTCGGGTGCTGCGCGCCGCCGTGTGGGCGCTGACCGGCCGGCGCGGCGCGGGCACCAGGGCCGGGGTCGTCGGCGCGGGGCTGGTGGCCGCCGCCCTGGTCGCCTGGGCCGCCATGGGCCTGGCCGAGGGCGTGGAGGACCAGTGGCTCCGGCTGGGCGTGTGCGCCCTCATGGCCTGGTTCGTCGTCGTCGGCGCCGGAGCCGAGCTGGCGGCGGAGCAACGCCGCCGCTGGCCGGACGGATTGCTGCTGTCCGAGCTGGTCCGGCCCGTGCTGCAACTGCCGGCCGAGAGCCCCGTGGCCGACGCGCTGGCCGCCTCGGCCGGCCGGGGCGTGGTGCTCGTGCGGGCCGACGGGGTCGCCGCCGGCCTGCTCGACCAGCACGCCGCCGCCGAGCTGGCGGCCGTCACGCCGCTGGCCCCGGCCGAGCGCGCCGCCGAACCCATCCGGCCCGAGACGGTGCTGCTGGACTCCGAGCCCGGCGAGGAGGTCGCCGACCGCGTGGGCAGCACCCCGGCCTTCCAGTTCCTCGTGGTCGACGCCGAGGGCCGACCGGCGGGCGTGCTGCGCAGGGAGGACCTGCGCGCCGCGCTCAACCGCCGCTGACCCGGCCCCCGGGATTTCCTCCCCGCCCCGCTCGTCTGCGACGATGACCCGCTGGTCCGACCAATGGTGAACGTGGAGGTTCGACGCGCGTGAGCACTGCCAGCGGCCCCTTCCGGGTGGGCGACCGGGTGCAGTTGACCGACCCGAAGGGCCGGCGCTACACCGTCGTCCTCGAACCCGGTGGCCAGTACCACACCCACCGCGGCGTGCTCGCCCACGACGAGCTGATCGGCCGGCCGGAGGGGTCGGTGGTGACCTCCGCCGGCGGCACCCAGTTCCTGGCGCTGCGCCCGCTGCTGGCCGACTACGTGCTGTCCATGCCCCGGGGCGCGCAGGTCATCTACCCCAAGGACGCCGCCCAGATCGTGATGTGGGGCGACATCTTCCCCGGCGCCCGCGTGCTGGAGGCCGGCGCCGGCTCCGGCGCCCTGACCTGCTCGTTGCTGCGGGCGGTCGGTGAGACCGGCAGCGTCACCTCCTACGAGGTGCGCGAGGACCACGCCGAGCACGCCGTGCGCAACGTGGAGCGCTTCTTCGGGGAGCGGCCGGCGAACTGGAGCCTCACGGTCGGGGACGTCACCCAGCACAGCGGTGAGGTCGACCGTGTCGTGCTGGACATGCTCGCGCCGTGGGACGTGCTGGACACCGTGTCCCAGGCGCTGGTCCCCGGCGGTGTGCTCGTGGTCTACGTGGCCACGACCACGCAGTTGTCCAAGGTCACCGAGGCGCTGCGGGAGCAGCAGTGCTGGACCGAGCCGCAGGCGTGGGAGACCCTGCTGCGCCCGTGGCACGTCGTGGGGCTGGCGGTGCGACCCGAGCACCGCATGGTCGCGCACACCGCGTTCCTGTTGACGGCGCGCCGGCTCGCCGAGGGCGTGGTGCCGCCCAAGCCGCAGCGCCGCCCCAGCCGGGGCTGAACGACCCCGACACCCGGCGACACCACGAGAGGCGACACGACGAGAACCGCCCGGCCACCAGGAGTGGCCGGGCGGTTCGTGTGCGGGTCGCGGGTCACTTCTGGCAGATGACCCAGCGCCCCGCCTCCTTGGCGATCGGGGCGGGCAGCTCCCCGCTCTGGTTCTTGCCCGACTCGATCTTCAGGGTGAACGAGCCGGTGTCGCCGGAGGTCACGAGGTTGGTCGCGATGACCTTCGCCGTCGGGTCGGCCTCGCCCTTCTGACCGAAGGTGCCCTTCTCCCTGGCCTCCGCGAGGACCTTGGCGCAGACCAACGGGCGGATATCCTCCTCGGACCAGTTCTGACCCCGGTTGAGCGCGGTCTGGAACAACACGGCGAACTTGTTCGCGAGCTCCTGGGCGGCTGGGTCGGGGGAACCGGAACCGGGCCGATCCTTGGGCGTGCTGGGCGTGGCCGACCTGCTCTTCCCCGTGCTCGGCTCCGACGCCGACGTCGACGTGGGGGAGGAGCTGGTGGTCTTGCCGGAGCCGCCCGAAGCGCTGGGCTCGTCCTTCTTGCCCGTGAGCAGCACGACGGCGGTGACCCCGCCACCGACCAACACCAGCACCGCGAGGACGATGCCGATCACCAGGCCGGTCCGCTTCTTCTTCGGCGGCGGCGTGCCGCCGCCCCCGGGGAAGCCGGGAGCGCCGAAGGGTTGCTGCCCGAACTGACCCGGCTGCCCGAAGGAGCCTGGCTGGCCCTGCTGGCCTGGCTGGCCGAACGAGCCCGGCTGGCCGTACTGACCCGGCTGCCCGAACTGGTCCGGTTGGCCCGGCTGCTGGCCGGGGAAGGCGCCGGGCTGGCCGTACTGGCCCTGCTGTGAGTAGGGGTCCGGCTGCCCGAAGCCGCCCTGGGGCTGGCCCGGCTGCTGGCCCCAGCCACCCGGCTGGGTCTGCCCGGGTTGGGGCTGTGGGAAACCGCCGGACTGCGGTCCGGTGGGCTGCTGCGGCCAGCCGCCCTGCTGTTGCGGGTCGTACGGCCCCGGCTGCGACGGATAGGTCACGGTGCTGCTCCGGGTTCAGGTCTGGGAGATCGCGCGCGGACCCGACCAACCTAAAGGGTGAAGCGGTGCGCCGGGCTCGTTTCCCGCCGACACACTGCGGAAATGAGACCGCACCCGACCATCGGCCGATGATCGGGTGCGGTGTGTCCCTGTGCGGTGACCCTGGGTGTCAGAGCCCGGCGCGAGACGATGGCCCGGGGAAGGGGGCGGGGTCAGTCGCAGACCCGCCAGTCGCCGTCCTCCTTGACCATCGTCATGGTGTCCTCCGTGGACCTCGACTCCTCGCCCGAGGTCATCTCGACCCTGACGCGCGCCGTCGCCCTGTCCCCGTCCTCGGTGAGGTCGAGGAGCGTGAGCTTGATCCTGAGGTCCGCGACTTTCCTGAGCTCCTTCTCCTGCTCCTCGCGGAGGTCGGGAGGGAGCTCCCCGACGGTCTCGAGGTTCCTGCGCGCCTTCGCCTGCTTCTCTCCGACACCCTTGATCTCGCCGCGCTTCGCCACGCACGTGAGCTGGGCGGCGGCCTCGAAGTCCCTGCTCCCCACCGCATCGGCGTAGGAGTCGAAGACACCGCGCGGTGAGGAGTCGCGGGTGAGGAGGAGGACCAGCGCGACGACGGCGCCGATCACGAGGACGCCGCCGCCGGCCAGGACCCACGGCAGGGCCTTCTTCTTCCTGGACTCGGGCGCGCCCGGCATGCCGAAGGGCTGCTCAAGCTGCCCGACCTCACCCGGCTGACCCGGGAGGGGGCCGGGCTGCCCGAACGGGTCGGACTGGGGGAAACCGCCGGACTGCGGTCCGCTGGGCCGCTGCGGCCAGCCGCCCTGCTGTCGCGGGTCGTGCGGTCCTGCCTGGGACGGGTGGGACATGGCTACTCCGGGTCGCTGGCAGATCGTGTGTGCCCGACTACTACAGGTGCGCCAGGGTTCCCCCCGTGCTGACCCTGGGTGTCAGAGCCGACGCGAGACGATGCTCCCGGGAAAGGGGGGCGGGGTCAGTCGCAGACCCGCCAGTCGCCGTCCTCCTTGACCAACTTCATGTCGTCCTCCTCGCTCTTCGTCTCGCCGGCCATCGTCTTCTCGCGCTTGACCCGGGCCGTCGCCTTGTCCCCGTCCTCCTTGACGTCGAGGACGGTGAACTTGTACGTGGCGTTGAGCTCCTTGCTGAAGTGCTCCTCGGCCTGCTTCCTAGCCTCCGCCGGGAGCTTCTTCATGTTCTCCTCGTACTCCTTGCGCGCCTTCTCCCGCTTCTCGGCGCTCTTCTTGATGGTGTCGCGATTGGCGGTGCAGACGTACTGGGCGGCGGCGTCGTAGTCCTTGTTCTCGGCCGCCTTCAGGAAGGACTCCGCGGTGCTCCGCGCGGACGAGCCGCCGGTGAGGAGGAGGACCAGCGTGACAACGGCGCCGATCACGACGACGCCACCGCCGGCCAGGACCCACGGCAGGGCCTTCTTCTTCTTGGGCTCAGGAGCGCCCGGCATGCCGAAGGGCTGCTGACCGAACGCGCCCGGCTGGCCCGGGAAACCCGGCTGACCGGGGAAGGCGCCCGGCTGGCCGAACTGGCCCTGCTGGGCGGACGGGTCGAACGGACCCGGCTGGCCGAACTGCCCGGTCTGGCCGGGCTGCTGGCCGGGGAACGCGCCCGGCTGCCCGAACTGGCCGGGCTGGGCCGACGGATCGAACTGGCCGGGCTGACCCGGTTGGCCGAACCCACCCGGCGGGGTGCCGTAGGGCTGCCCGGGCTGGGCGGACTGCTGACCCCAGCCGCCGGGCTGGGGCTGGCCGGGCTGTTGCGGCCACTCGCCCGGTTGCTGGCCGTACGGCCCTGGCTGCTGCGGGGGGACGGACATCACGATCTCCTTGAGGCTCCACGGAGCTGGTTGTGACACTGCCCGGACCGGGGCCGGCAGCGCCGAGGGCTAGGACGCACCGTAGTGGGTAGCCGGTTCCACAGGACACCGAGATGGAGTAGTTCGTCCCGCCAAGTGAGCGGTTTAGGGTAAGCGCTCGTTTGCTCGGCATGGACGAACCCGCTCTAGTCGGTGATCGCCGGTACCGTGGGTGTACGTAGCACGGGAGGAGGGTGCCGACATGCAGCACGACCGTCCCGGCAGCCGACCCGATGAGGGCGGCGAGCTGAACACTGGTGCCAGCGCCGCTGAGTTGACCGCGCAGATCCGTTTCCTGGAAGACGAGGTGGCGCTGCTGCGCCGCAAGCTCACCGAGTCCCCCCGCCACGTCCGGTTGCTGGAGCAGCGCCTGGCCGAGGCATCCAACCGCGTCAGTCAACTCACGGAGCGCAACGCCAAACTGGTCGAGACGTTGAAGGACGCGCGGAGCCAGCTCATGGCCCTGCGCGAGGAGGTCGACCGCCTCGCCCAGCCACCGAGTGGTTACGGCGTGTTCCTGGCGACGCACGACGACGGCAGCGTCGACGTGTTCACCGCGGGGCGACGGATGCGGGTGGCCGTGTCGCCCGCCGTGGACAACGAGTCGATGCGCCTGGGCCAGACGGTGCGGCTCAACGAGGCGTTGACCGTGGTCGAGGCCGGCTCCTTCGAGCGGACCGGAGAGGTCTGCACCCTGCGCGAGCTGCTCACGGAGAGTGGCGAGGACACCGCCAGTCGGGCGCTCGTCGTCGGCCACGCCGACGAGGAGCGCGTCGTCCTGTTGGCGCACTCCCTGCTGGACTCCCCGCTCAAGCCGGGAGACTCCCTGCTGGTCGACAGCAAGGCCGGGTACGCGTACGAGCGGGTGCCCAAGGCCGAGGTCGAGGACCTCGTGCTGGAGGAGGTCCCCGACGTCGACTACGTCGACATCGGCGGCCTGTCCCGGCAGATCGAGCAGATCAGGGACGCCGTCGAGCTGCCGTTCCTGCACGCCGAGCTGTTCCGCGAGTACCAGCTCCGCCCGCCCAAGGGCGTGCTGCTGTACGGCCCGCCCGGCTGCGGCAAGACGCTCATCGCGAAGGCGGTGGCGAACTCGCTGGCCAAGCAGGTGGCCGCCGCCCGGGGGGACGACGACGGCCAGGCCAAGTCCTACTTCCTCAACATCAAGGGCCCCGAGCTGCTGAACAAGTTCGTCGGGGAGACCGAGCGGCACATCCGCCTGATCTTCCAGCGGGCCAGGGAGAAGGCCTCCGAGGGCACCCCGGTGATCGTGTTCTTCGACGAGATGGACTCGATCTTCCGCACCAGGGGCAGCGGGGTCTCCTCGGACGTCGAGACCACGATCGTGCCCCAGCTCCTCAGCGAGATCGACGGCGTCGAGGGGCTGGAGAACGTCATCGTCATCGGCGCGTCCAACCGCGAGGACATGATCGACCCGGCGATCCTGCGGCCCGGCCGGCTGGACGTGAAGATCAAGATCGAGCGGCCGGACGCCGAGGCGGCCAAGGACATCTTCTCCAAGTACCTGACCACCGACCTGCCGATCCACGCCGACGACCTCGCGGAGTTCGGCGGCGACAAGCAGGCGTGCGTCGAGGCGATGATCCAGCACACGGTCGAGCGGATGTACGCCGAGACGGAGGAGAACCGGTTCCTGGAGGTCACCTACGCCAACGGTGACAAGGAGGTCCTGTACTTCCGGGACTTCAACTCCGGCGCGATGATCCAGAACATCGTGGACAGGGCGAAGAAGGCGGCGATCAAGTCGGTGCTGGAGACCGGGCAGCCCGGCCTGCGCGTGCAGCACCTGCTCGACGCCATCGTGGACGAGTTCGCCGAGAACGAGGACCTGCCCAACACGACCAACCCGGACGACTGGGCGCGGATCTCGGGCAAGAAGGGCGAGCGGATCGTCTACATCCGCACCCTGGTCACCGGCAAGAACCAGGAGGCGGGGCGGGCGATCGACACCGCCACCAACACCGGTCAGTACCTGTAGCGCGCCTTCGCGCTCCCCGGCGACCCTCGCCCCTTCCGGGCGGGGGTCGCCGCCTGTTCGGGGCCTCGGTTCCACTGGGGCGATGCTGTCCGACCCCGGCACCGCACGGGTGGGGGACGCGCGTTCGAGGCTGATCGTTACCCTGCCGACGGTCGGTGTGCGGTGGTCGGAGGTGTTCTGCTTGCGCGGGCGAGGGCTTCTGCTGGTGTTGGGCGTGATGTTGGTGAGCGGCTGCTCCGGGCGGCCCAACGACCTCTCCGACGGCAGCTACTACGCCGACGCCCAACCGGCGGCGCAGGGCTCGTCCGTCGCCGCGCCGCCGTCGTCGTCCGCCCCGGCCACCGGGTCGTCCACCTCGGGGACGCCGTCCTCGGCCGCCCCGTCCCGTTCGGAGCAGCAGCAGGACGGCCAGCGGGTCGCCAGGGCGCTGTTGACCGAGTCCGTGCTCGGCCCGGAGGGCTTCAAGGTCGTCACCCCCGCCCGGCCCGCCGACCCGCGTGCGTTGCCCGCGTGCGTGTCGGACGTGGACCTGGGGCGCGCGCTGCGGTCGGGCCGGCAGGCCGACTGGCAGGGGGTGCGGACCGCCGTGCCGTTGGTCCAGTACGTGGGCGCCGCCGACAAGGGCTCGGCCGCCGACCTGGTGCGGCGGGCGAGGCGGGTGACGGGGTGCGCGACCGAGGTGCCGCTCGCGGCGGGCGCCGGAGTTGACGCGCAGGTCGCCTGGTGCGAGAAGGGACGGCCTGCCTGCCGGGTGCTGGTGGCCAAGGGGTCGCTGCTCACGGACCTGGAGGTCGCGGCCAGCACGGAGGCGCGTTCACGCGAACTGCTCACGCAGCTCGCCCCCAAGGCGGTCGAGGCCCTGAACGCGCGCTGAGGTCGGGCGCGTTTCTGTCGACCGGGTCCTGCCGACCGGGTCTTGTGGATCGGCTGCCTGACGTCAGGGGCGGGTTGACCGGGTGGGGACAAGTGGCTCGGCAAGAACCGGCAGTCTCCCGGTCACGGGCCGAATGGCAACCCTCCAGGAAACACCAAACGCCAGTTCGGCGCCAGTTCGACGTCCCAGTTATCCACAGGCCCGGGGGAATGCGGCCCAACGACCTGATTTCCGGGTGAATTTCCCTGTCCTGTTCCTGCCGTTATCCACAGGTCGTTCTTTGCTGGGAGCGGGCGGGGAGCGGAGCCGATAGGCTGGAGCGGGGCTCGCCCCCCAGGGCGGGTGGGGGCTGTCCTCGGGTGATGGGCTGGTCGTGGTGGGCGGCGTGAGCCTGGTGAGGAACGCCTGAGGGAAGAGCCAGAGGCTGCCGGCGGTGGGCTCGGAAACGCATCTCATGATTGGTCAGGTGCGGTGTGCGAACCCAGCCAAGTCGCCAGTGAGGCCCTCATGGGTTGAGAGGGTTGTCCGGTGATGGTGCCCGCACGAGGCGTTCTGGTGGCGCCCTGATTCCCGTGCGGTTCGGGACTTCGTTGCTCGGTCAACTCGTCGCCACGAACAAGGCGGCACCTCCCCGGAGTTCCCAGGGCCCAGTCCCGCCACGCCGCCGTCCGGTGGCTTCGGAGCTACTGGCCGTGGCCGGTCTGGCGCCGGTCCCATGCGTGGAACAGGGCGCGGCCGTCGGGGGTGAACGGCCAGGTCGGGTCCGCCAGGCGGGTGCGGAGGTCATCCAGCGACATCCACCCGCCCTCCGCGACCTCCTCCGGTTGGTGGATCACCGGGCCGTCCCAGCGGGCCTCGTACGTGAACGCGTGGTAGCGGATGGTGCCGTCCACGAACGGGAGCCGGAACAGCGGCGTGAGCGGGACGTCGCGCACCCCGAGTTCCTCGGCCAGTTCCCGGCGCGCGCACGCCGCCGGCTCCTCTCCGGCGAGGAGGACGCCGCCGGCCCAGCAGTCGTGCATGCCCGGGTAGACGTCCTTGTCCTCGGTGCGTCGGTGCACGTAGACCCGGCGGCCGTCGCCTGACCGGAGGAGCACCGAGGCCGCCGCGTGCCAGCGGCCCTCCGCGCGCATCCTCGCCCGGGGCAGTGCCCCGACCGGGTTCCCCTCGGCGTCGTAGATCGCCACCTGTTCCTCGGCTGCGCTCACCCGTCCGATGGTCGCACGACGAGCGCGACACTCGGGGGTCCTGCGACTCCGGGTTGATCTCCTGTCAGTCCTGGGGCGGATGACGGGTCGCGACCACCGGCGGACGCCCGAACGGGTGGGCGATTCCTAGGGTCGCAACCGACAGTCCTACGTTGACCAGGAGGCTGGGTTGAGCACCGAGCAGGGGCTGGACGCGCGACGGGCGACCGGCGCGCACGCGGCTCGCGTCGCCGCGCGGACCGTCGAGCTGAGGAAGGTGTACGGGCGGGGCGAGGCCGCCGTGCACGCGCTCGCCGGGGTCACGCTGGACATCCACGCCGGCCGGTTCACCGCGATCATGGGGCCGTCCGGCTCCGGCAAGTCCACCCTCATGCACTGCCTCGCCGGTCTGGACGCGGCCACCTCGGGCAGGGTCCTGCTGGGCGACACCGACCTCACCGCGCTCGGCGACCGCCAGCTCACCACGGTGCGGCGTGACCGGGTCGGGTTCGTCTTCCAGGCGTTCAACCTGTTGCCGCAGCTCACCGCGCTGGAGAACATCCTGCTGCCGTTGGAGCTGGCCGGCCGGCGCCCCGACCAGCCGTGGCTGGACCAGATCGTCGACGTGCTCGGCCTCGGCCAGCGGTTGCGGCACCGCCCGTCCGAGCTGTCCGGCGGCCAGCAGCAGCGCGTCGCCGTGGCCCGCGCGCTGGTCACGCGGCCCGACGTCGTCTTCGCCGACGAGCCCACCGGCAACCTCGACTCCCGCTCCGGCAACGAGCTGCTCGGGTTCCTGCGGCGCTCGGTGCACGACTACGGCCAGACGATCGTGATGGTCACCCACGACCCGGTGGCCGCCTCCTACGCCGACCGGGTCGTGCTGCTCGCCGACGGCGCGCTGGCGGGCGAGATCTTCCGGCCGACGCCGGACGCGGTGCTGGACGCGCTCCGCCGCCTGGGAGTGTGACGAGGTGGCGCTGCTGCGCACCGTGCTGGCGGAGGTCCGGCACCGGCCGGCCCGCCTGCTGCTGACCGGGTTGGCGGTGGTCGTCGCCACCGTCTTCGCCGCGGGTTCGCTGATCTTCACGTCCACGCTGCGGGTGGCGCTGACCGACGGGCTCACCACGGTCCCCGCCGCGGCCGCCACGGTCGTCAGCCCGCCCAGGAACGGCCCGCCGGACGAGTACGGCGTGCCCGCGGCGACCGCGGACGCCCTCACCGAGGTGGACGGGGTCGCCGAGGTCGTTCCCGTCCGGGTCGGCCAGGTGGTCGTGGCCCGGCCCGGTCACACGGCCGAGAACGGGTTCTGGCGGCTGGCCAGCGACCCCTTCTCCGGCCCGCTGACCAGCCACCGGGTGACCCTCGGCGCCGCTCCCCAGCGGTCCGACCAGGTCGCGGTCACCCAGGAGGCGGCGGAGCGGGTCGGGCTCGGAGTGGGCGACAGGGTGCTGCTGCGGCCCGCCGAGCCCCGGAAGGGGCAGCCCCAGCCCCCGCCCCGTGAGTTCACCGTGACCGGGGTCGTCCGCGCCCCCTTCCAGCAGGGCGCCGACACCGTGGTGGCCACCCCGGACACCGCCCGTGACCTGCTCGGCGGGGGCTGGACGAGCGTGCTGGTCGCGGCCCGGCCGGGCGTCGACGCCGGCACGGTCACCGCCCACGTCCGCGGGGCGCTCGACGGCTCCGGCACGGCGGAGAGCGGCCCCGCCCTCCGCCAGGCGGAGCTGAAGGAGCGCGTCCGGGACATCGACGCGCTCTTCGCGGCGCTCTCGGTCTTCGCCGGTCTGGCGATGGTGGCCGCCGCGCTCGTCGTGACCTCCACGTTCCGGATCGTGGTCGCCCAACGGCGCCGCGCCACCGCGCTCCTGCGCTGCGTCGGAGCCAGCCGCGGCCAGGTCGTCCGGTCGTTGCTCGCCGAGGCCGCGCTGTCCGGCCTGGTCTCGGGCGCGCTCGGCGTCGGCCTGGCGGTGCTGCTCGGGCACGGGCTGCTCGCCGTCGTCCGCGGCCGTGTCGACCAACCCCTGCCCGCGCTCCAGGTCTCGCCCGTCGGCATGGCGGTGTGCGTCGGCATCGCCGTCGTGGTGACGATGGCGGCCGCCCTCGCCCCGGCGATCACCGGCTCCCGCGTGCCCCCGGTCGCCGCGCTCGGCGCCGCCCGCATCTCCGACGCCAACACCGGGTCGACCGGCCCGCGGTGGGGCCTGGCCGGGTTGCTCGCCCTCGCCTCGGCCGCCGTGGCCGTGCTCGCCCTCAACGTCCTCCACGGGGCCACCCTGACGTTGGCCACGGTGGCGCTGTCCGGGCTGCTGGCCTTCGCCGCCCTGCTCGCGGCGGGGCCGATGGTGCTGTCGTGGCTGGCGCGCGCCCTCGCCCGGCCGATCCGGGCGCTGGGCGGGGTGCCGGGCCGGGTGGCGGTCGGCAACGTGACGCGCGCGCCCCGGCGCACCGCGGCCACCACCGCGGTGCTCACCCTCGGCGTCACGTTGGTCTCGGCGGTCCTCGTCGGGATCAGCTCCCTGAGCGCCAACAGCGAGGCCCGGGTGGCGGGAAGCCTGCCCGCCCAGTTGGTCGTGCGGGAGGCCGCCACCGGCTCGGACACCGGCCTGCCCCGCGACCTGGGGCGGACGTTGGCCGACCTCCCGGAGACCGGGCCGGTGGCTGAGGTGTCCGACACGCAGGCGGAGGTGGGCCCGATGCGGAGCGCGTGGGTGTCGGGCGTCGACACCGCCCGGTTCCCCGGTCTCGCCGACGGCGTCGTCTCCGAGGGCTCGGTCCGGGACATGGGGCCCGGCAGGGCCGGCCTGTTCGACGGGATCGCCCAGAGGCTGGGCAAGCACGTGGGCGACCAGATCACCGTGCGGCGCGAGGGCCGCGAGGTCACGGTGACCGTCGCGGCGATCTACCGGAACGCCAGCTTTCTGGGGCTGATCAGCCTGCACCCGTCCGACCTGGCCAGGGTCGCTCCCGGCTCGCCGGTGCGGACCGTGCTGGTCGACCCGGCTCCCGGCACCGACCTCACCGCGCTGCGCCGCGCCGTCGACACGGCCCTGGCCGGCAACGCCGACGTCACCGTGGAGGTCCCCGGTACGGGGAGGGCCGAATGGGAACGGACCCTGCGCACGCTGATGCTGATCGCGCTCGGCCTGGTCGGGATGACCGTGTTGGTCGCCGTGGTCGGCGTCGGCGTCACCCTGTCGCTGTCGGTCGTCGAGCGCACCCAGGAGTCCGGGCTGCTCAGGGCGCTGGGGCTGCCCCGGAGCGGGCTGCGGGCGGTCCTCGCGTGGGAGGCGACCGTCTTCGGCGCGTGCGCGGCCGCGCTCGGTCTTGGTTTCGGGGTGCTGTTCGGCGTGCTCGGGGTGCGGGCGCTGCGGGAGTTCGAGCTAGTCAGCATCCCGTACCTCCAACTCGCGGTCGTCGCCGTCGGCCTGGTGCTGCTCGCCTTGGTGGCGGCCGTCGTCCCCGCGCAGCGCGCCGCGAAGGCGAGTCCCCTCCAGGCGCTGGCCGTCGACTGAGCCGCGGTCGCGTCAGCACGTGGCGCACGAACGAACACGTGGCGCACGAACGAACACGTCGCGGACGAACGAACACGTCGCGCACGAACGAACAAGTAAGGACGAACGAAGCCGTGAACCTGATCACCCTGTTGCGGGTGGTGTTGGGCGAGGTGCGTCGGCGCCCTGGCCGCGCCCTGTTGCCCGGCGTGGCCCTCGTGGTGGGGGTCGCCTGCCTGACCGCCTCCCTCCTGCTCGGTGACGCGATGCGCGGCGCCTCGAAGGAGGGCAGGCCCCGCATCCCGGCGGCTGTCGGGCTCGTCGTGGAGCCCGCGGATGTGATGGCCGACGTGTCGGAGGCGTTCGGGGCCCTGGAGTCGAAGCTCGCGGCGGTCCCCGGCGTCCGCCGGGTGGTGCCGGTGCGGGAGGCCGGGGTCGACCTGCTGCTCGACGAGGGACGGTCCAGCGCCCGACAGGCCGTGCTGGACGTCGAGGTCGCCGACGACGCGTTGCGTCGGATTCCGATCGCGGAGGGGCGGTCTCCGGCGGCGGACGGCGAGGTCGCCGTGGACCGGGTGATGGCTCACTACCGCGGGTTGCGACCGGGCTCGACGTTGCCGGTCGCGGACGCGCAGGGGCGGCCGACCGAGGTCGTGGTCAGCGGGATCACCCTGCGGGGCTCGGGCGAGGAGCGCCGACTCGTGGGCGGCCCGGCCCTGGCCGCCCGGATCGCTCCGAAGACCACGACGTCCGAGCTGGACCTCGTGCTCGCACCCGGCGCTGACGTGGCGGCCGTGAGCGCGGCGGTCAGCGGGGTGGTCGGCTCCGCCTTCCAGGTGGTGTCGCCTGAGGAGGCCAGGCCCAGCATCGAGAGCGGCGGCGTGGACCCCTTCCTGTTGTTCAGCATTCTCGCCTTGGCGACGGCGGTGTTCGTGGCGGCGGCGACGTTCCGGGCTGTGTATCTGCAACGGCAGCGGCAGACGGCGTTGTTGCGGTGCCTGGGTTCCGATCGTGGTCCGTTGGTGGTGGCCAACCTGGTCGAGGCCGTTCTGACGGGCGCGTTCTCCGGGGTGGTCGGCGCGCTTCTCGGCGGACCCGCCGCGTGGGCGCTCGCTCAGGTGCTCGACGCGACGAAGGTCTCTGCCCTGCTCGGCGCCGTTCAGTTGGACCCGCCACTGCTGCCGACCTCGTCGGCCTTCGTCGCTGGCGTTGTCACAGCCGCGGTGTTGAGTGTGGTGGCGGCGGTTCGTCCCGCGTTGGGGGCGTCGTTGGTGCCGCCGCTGGTCGCGCTGCGGACGGCGGAGGAGGCTCCGCCGGAGCGGGCGCTGAGCCGGGGCCGCCACGTCCTGGGTTGGACGGCCGCTGGCGTCGCCGTGCTGTGCGCTGTCGTGTCGCTGCTCGGCAGGGGGAGCATGGCGGGGCCGATGGCGGCGTTGTTCTCGGCGATCGCGGCGGTGGTGGCGCTGTTCATGGCGTTCGGGCCGGTCACGGTGCCGTGGATCAGCCGCCTCTTCGGGGCCGCCGCGGGTCGCCTCGGCGGGACGACCTGGCGGTTGGCGGCCCTGGAGGTGCGTCGGGTGCCGCACCGGGCGGCGGCGGTGGCGTTGCCGCTCGTGCTGGCCAGTGCCCTCGTGACCTTCGGTCTCACCACGATGGGTGGTTTCGCCGCCGTCTCCGAGGAGGGAGCGCGGCAGCCCCGCGCGGACGCTGTCGTGCAGGACTCGGGCAGCCGTCCGCTGTCGGCCGAGGCCGTGCGGGCCGCCGCGCAGGGGGAGGGCGTCGCTGCCACCGTGGCGTTGCACGTGACTACGGGAACGGTGCCGGATCGACAGGGCGACGGCCAGAAGTCGAGCCGTGGTGGCGGTGCGGAACAGATCAGCATCGCGGGCGCGGACCCCGCTGCGGCGAAGGACGTCCTGGCACGCGTCGGCATCTCCGGCGAGAATCTCTCCCGGTTCGGGGAGGGCGCGGCGATGACCAATCCCGCGATCGCCTCCCAGCTCGGCCTCCAGCCGGGCCAGGAGTTCACCGTCGACGGTCTGCCCGGCGGCCCACGCAAGCTGCGGTTCGCCGGCACCTACTCCTATTCGCTCATGCAGCCCGCGGTGCTGCTCGCCGATCCGGGTGTCGCCGCCCCCGACACGGTGTTGGTGGCGTTGCGGCCGGGCGCGGACCAGGCCGCCTACCAGGCCAGCGTTCGCCGCGCGCTGACCGCGCAGCCCACCGTGCTGGTCGAGACCAAGGCCGGCAGGGCGGCCCAGGACCGCACGCAGTTCGAGGTCGTGTCCACGTTGTTCGCCGTGTTGCTCGGGTTGTCGGTCGCGGTGGCCGTCACCGGCATCGGCACCGCGCTCACGATCTCGGTGCAGGAACGCCGCAAGGAACTCGCTCTGCGGCGCGCGCTGGGTGTGCACCGGCGCGCGATGCGGCACGGGCTGGTGGCCGAGGCGGTGATCCTCGCGCTGGTCGGCCTGGTCGGGGGCGGTGTGCTCGGCGCCGGCTACTCGTGGCTGGTGTTGTTCGGGTTCTCGGAGACAGCCATGCCCTCCGCGCCGGTGTGGACGCTCGGCATCGGGGCCGTGGCCGTGGTCGTGCTGGCCGCGCTCTCCGCGCTCGGGCCGGCCCGCACGGCGGGGCGCATCGCCCCGGCCGCCGGCCTGGCCAGCGGCTGAGGACCCGGGAACGACGACCGGCACGGGGACGGATCTCGCGGGACGGACCCGCGGGACGACGACAGCGGGTCGGCTTCCACCGACCATCGAACCGACACGTGAGGACGAACGAGTCGTGAACCTGTTCACCCTGTTGCGGGTGGTGTTGGGCGAGGTGCGTCGGCGCCCCGGCCGCGCCCTGTTGCCCGGCGTGGCCCTCGTGGTGGGGGTCGCCTGCCTGACCGCCTCCCTCGCTCTGGGCGACGCGATGCGGCGTGCGACCAGTGACGGTCAGGCCCGCGTCCCCGCCGCCGTCGGGCTCGTCGTCGAGCCCGACCGCGGGGCCGACACGTCGGGCGCTGCCGGCACTCCGCCCACCCTCGACCCGTTGGAGCCGAAGCTGGCCGCCGTTCCTGGCGTGGCGCGGGTGGTGCCCGCCAGGAAGGGCGAGGTGGACCTGCTGGTGGGCCCCGACGGCCGCGCGGTGGACGACCGGGCCGCGCTGGACGTCGAGGTCGCCGACGCCGCGTTGCGTCGGGTTCCGATCGCGGAGGGGCGGTCTCCGGCGGCGGACGGCGAGGTCGCCGTCGACAGGGTCACCGCTCACTACCGAGGGCTGCGGCCGGGCTCGACGTTGCCGGTCGCGGACGCGCAGGGACGGCGGACCGAGGTCGTGGTCAGCGGGATCACCGTGCGCGGCGGTGTCGGCCGGACCCAGCTCGTGGGCGGGCCGGCCCTGGCCGCCCGACTGTCCCCGAAGGTCACCACGACGGAACTCGGCCTGGTCCTCGCGCCCGGCGCGGACCCGGTGGCGGTGCGCGCCGCCGCGACGTCGGTGGTCGGCGCGGGTGTGAACGTGGTTCCCGCCGAGCAGGCGTGGTCCAACGACGCTCCGCAGAACCTCACCGGGCTGCTGTTGTTCAGCGTGCTCGCCCTGGCGACGGCGGTGTTCGTGGCCGCGGCGACCTTCCGGGCTGTGTATCTGCAACGGCAGCGTCAGACGGCGTTGCTGCGGTGCCTGGGCTCTGATCGTGGTCCGTTGGTGGTGGCCAACCTGGTCGAGGCCGTGCTGACGGGCGCGTTCTCCGGGCTGGTCGGGGCTCTGCTGGGTGGGCCGACCGCGTGGCTCCTCGCCAGGGTTCTCGATGCTTCCGGCGCGTCGGCCCTGTTGGGCGCCGTGGAGCTGAGCCCGTCGCTGATGCCCTCGGGTTCCTCGATCCTGCTGGGTGTCGCCGTGGCCGCGGTGTTGAGTGTGGTGGCGGCGCTTCGTCCCGCCTTGGGGGCGTCGTTGGTGCCGCCGCTGGTCGCGCTGCGGACGGCGGAGGAGGCTCCGCCGGAGCGGGCGCTGAGCCGGGGCCGCCACGTCCTCGGCTGGACGGCCGCCGGCGTCGCCCTGGTCCTCGCCGCGCTCACCCTGGTGAACAGGGGCAGCAGCATGGCGCCGTTCGCGGCGTTGTTCTCGGCGATCGCGGCGGTGGTGGCGCTGTTCATGGCGTTCGGGCCGGTCACGGTGCCGTGGATCAGCCGGGTCTTCGGGTCGGCCGCCGCGCGGCTCGGCGGGACGACCTGGCGGTTGGCGGCCCTGGAGGTGCGTCGGGTGCCGCACCGGGCGGCGGCGGTGGCGTTGCCGCTGGTCCTGGCGAGCGCCCTGGTGACGTTCGGCCTCACCACCATGGGCGGATTCGCCGCCTCGGGCGCGGAGGAGGCGCGGCAACCCCGCGCGGACGTCGTGGTCCAGGACGTGGGGGAGCGGTCGCTGTCGGCCGAGGCCGTGCGGGCCGCCGCGCAGGGGGAGGGCGTCGCCTCCACCATGACGCTGCACCGGACCACCGGCACGGTGCCCTCGGGCCAGTCGCAGTCGCCGACTCAGGTGGCGGTGGCCGCCGCCGACCCGGTCGCGACCAGGGACGTACTGACGCGCCTCGGTCTGCCGAACGACGTGGTCGCCCGGTTCGGGGATGGCGCCGCCCTGACCAACCCCGCGATCGCCTCCCAGCTCGGGCTCCAGCCGGGCCAGGAGTTCACCGTCGACGGTCTGCCCGGCGGCCCGCGCAAGCTGCGGTTCGCCGGCACGTATCCGTACTCACTCATGCGACCGACGGTGCTGCTGGCCGGAACCGACGTCGGCACGCCCGACACGGTGTTGGTGGCGTTGCGGCCGGGTGCCGACCAGGCCGCCTACCAGGCCAGCGTGCGCCGCGCGCTGACCGCGCAGCCCACGGTGCTCGTCGAGACCAAGAAGGACCTGACCACCCGGGGAGCGGAGAAGAACGAGATCCTCTCCTCGCTGTTCGCCGTGTTGCTCGGGTTGTCGGTCGCGGTGGCCGTCACGGGTATCGGGACGGCGCTCACGATCTCGGTGCAGGAACGCCGCAAGGAGCTGGCGTTGCGGCGCGCGCTGGGCGTGCACCGACGGGGGATGCGTCTCGGCCTGGTGGCCGAGGCGGTGATCCTCGCGCTGGTCGGCGTGCTCGGCGGTGGCCTGCTCGGCGTGGCCTACTCCTGGCTCCTGCTCTACGGGTCGGGCATCGACGCCACGCCCACCTCACCGCTGTGGACGTTGGGGATCGGGGCCGTGGCCGTGGTCGTGCTGGCCGCGCTCTCCGCGCTCGGGCCGGCCCGCACGGCGGGGCGCATCGCCCCGGCCGCCGGCCTGGCCAGCGGCTGATCACACCCCTCGGGAGCGTCCCGGCGGGCCGTCCGCGTGGCGGGGCGGGACGCTCCCGAGGAACCCCGTCCGGTCCCACCCCGCCCCCGACCGCCGTGCTGAGGAGAGCACGACATGGCAGACCCGGCCGGGGCGTGATGGAGCCGGAAGGCGACCGCGTGAGCAGGACCGACAAGACCCGGCCCTGGTGGGTGCGCATGGTCGACGAGCCCATGGTGACCTGCCTGCCCGTGCCCGACCACCGCTTCGGGGCGTGCACTCCGCCGGACGAGATCACCGCCGACACCGCGTCCCTGAGCCACCGTGGGGACGGGTGCTACTGGGGGTGCCACCCCCTACTACCTGTTCGGCTGCGGCAGCAGCGACGGCTGCCGTGAGTGCACCGGCCACCACTTCCGTCGCCAAAAGCGCCGCCACAGCCGCCACCAGGCACGACGAGCGCCGCGCGCGGGCGGTCGCGTGGTCGCGTGGCCCACGAACCGACGATGTCCGCCCACGCCACCCGGATACCCCATGCGTCGGCGGTGCGGAGGGCCCTCGGCACCGTAGGCTGAGCCCATGCGGCGGATCATGGGGACAGAGGTCGAGTACGGCATCGCCGTGCCGGGCGACGCGACCGCGAACCCGGTGCTGACCTCCACGCAGGTGGTGCTGGCCTACGCCGCGGCCGCCGAGGTGCCCAGGGCCCGGCGGGCGCGGTGGGACTACGAGGTGGAGTCGCCGCTGCGGGACGCCAGGGGGTTCGACCTGGGCGCCCCCGGCGTGCCGCCGACCGACCCCGAGGTGGAGGACCTCGGCGCGGCCAACGTCATCCTCACCAACGGCGCCCGGCTCTACGTGGACCACGCCCACCCCGAGTACTCCACCCCCGAGGTCACCAACGCCAGGGACGTGGTGATCTGGGACAAGGCGGGGGAGCGGGTGATGGAGGAGGCCGCGCTCAAGGCGGCCACGGTCCCCGGCCAGCCCCTGATGCAGCTCTACAAGAACAACGTCGACGGCAAGGGCGCGAGCTACGGCGCGCACGAGAACTACCTGATGTCCAGGAGCACGCCGTTCACCGCGGTCATCTCCGGGCTCACCCCGTTCTTCGTCTCCCGCCAGGTCGTCTGCGGCGCCGGCAGGGTCGGCCTCGGCCCGACCGGCGAGGAGCCCGGCTTCCAGCTCTCCCAGCGCTCCGACTACATCGAGGTCGAGGTCGGCCTGGAGACCACGCTCAAGCGGGGCATCATCAACACCCGCGACGAGCCGCACGCCGACGCCGACAAGTACCGGCGGCTGCACGTGATCATCGGCGACGCCAACCTCGCCGAGTACTCGACCTACCTCAAGGTCGGCACCACGTCGCTGGTCCTCGACATGATCGAGTCCGGCCGGCGGTTCGACGACCTGCGGCTGGCCGACCCGGTGCGCGCGGTGCACGCCATCAGCCACGACCCGACCCTGCGGACCACGGTCGAGCTGGCCGACGGCCGCCGGTTCACCGGGCTGGACATCCAGCGCGCCTACCACGAGCGCGCCGCGGAGCACGTGGAGCGGCACGGCGCGGAACGCGTGGCCGTCGACGTGCTGCGCACGTGGGACGAGGTGCTCGGCGCGCTCGGCCGCGACCCGATGGACTGCGCCGACCGGCTCGACTGGCCGGCGAAGCTGCGCCTGCTGGAGGGCTACCGGGCCAGGGACGGGCTGGGCTGGGCCTCGCCCCGGCTGCACCTGGTCGACCTCCAGTACTCGGACGTGCGGCTGGACAAGGGCCTGTACAACCGGCTCGTGGCCAGGGGCTCCATGCGCCGGCTGGTCAGCGAGGAGGAGGTGCGCGCGGCCATCACCGCGCCGCCGGAGGACACCAGGGCGTACTTCAGGGGCCGCTGCCTGGAGCGGTACCCGGCCTCGGTGGCCGCGGCCTCGTGGGACTCGGTGATCTTCGACCTGGGGAGGGAGTCGCTCGTGCGCATCCCCACCCTGGAGCCGTTGCGGGGCACGAAGGCGCACGTCGGCCACCTGCTGGAGGCGGCGGCCACCGCCGAGGAGCTGGTCGAGTCGCTCACGCGCGGGTAACCCCGATCCAGGGCCGGCGGCGCGGGCGCGGCGAAGCGCCCGGGTGGCCGGCGACGTTTGTCCGAGCGGGTGGGTAATGTTCTTGCCAGGCCCACCGAACCGGGAGGCGAGATGTCGCAGGAAAAGGTGCAGCGGCACGGCGGTGGCGACGGCGACGAGGAGACGACGGGCGCCGCGCCGGCCGGCCAGGAGCGCCGGGAGAAGCTCGGCGAGGACGTCGACGCCATCCTGGACGAGATCGACGACGTCCTGGAGGAGAACGCCGAGGACTTCGTACGCGCCTACGTGCAGAAGGGCGGCGAGTAGCCGACGGGACCCGGCGGGGCCGCCGAACGGGCGACCCCGCCGCCGTCCTGCCGCCCAACCCGCCAGTCAGCCCGCCACGCTCCCCCGTCCGTCACCCGCTGGGTGACGGACCGGGTCCCGGCCGGACCGAGGTCCGGTCGGGACCGATCCCCGACCCCTACCCCCGACGCGAGCAGGAGACGATCCAGCCGATGGAACCCACGTCGGCCCGGTCCCACCCGGGCGCGGCCCTGCCGGCGGCCTACTTCACCCTGGGCACCTCCTCGTTCACCGACTTCCTCAAGGTGGCGGCCCCCGACCTCCTCCCGGGTCGGCGCGCGCTCCCCGAGGGCGCTCGGGTCGAGGTGCCGCACGGGACCACCATCGTCGCCCTGACCTTCGACGGCGGCGTGCTCATCGCCGGCGACCGGCGCGCCACCATGGGCAACATGATCGCCCAGCGCGACATCGAGAAGGTCTTCGTCACCGACGAGTACTCCGCGGTGGGCATCGCGGGCACCGCCGGCATCGCCACCGAGATGGTCCGGCTGTTCGCGGTCGAGCTCCAGCACTACGAGAAGATCGAGGGCGTCCCGCTGTCGCTGGACGGCAAGGCCAACCGCCTGGCCACCATGCTCAGGGGCAACCTTGAGGGCGCGATGATGGGCCTGGCCGTGCTGCCCCTGTTCGTGGGCTACGACCCGGAGGCCGCCGACCCGCGCCGGGCCGGCCGCATCATCTCCTACGACGTCGCCGGCGGCCGGTACGAGGAGGCCGCCGGCTACCACGCCGTCGGCTCCGGCTCGCTGTTCGCCAAGTCCGCGCTGAAGAAGCGGCACGACCCGAACGCCGACGCCGACGCGGCCGTGCGGACCGCGGTCGAGGCGCTCTACGACGCGGCCGACGACGACACGGCCACCGGCGGCCCCGACCTCATGCGCCGCATCTTCCCCGTGGTGGTCACCATCACCGCCGAGGGCGCCGTCCGCCTGCCCGACGAGCAGACCGGGGCGGTCGCCGAGGCCGTCGTGGCCGACCGCCGCGAGAACCCGGGCGGCTGACCCCTCGCCCGACCAGTGCTGACACCCACCGGTTCGCGACCCCAGGAGCACACGCCGTGACGCTGCCGTTCTACGCCTCGCCCGAGCAGTTGATGCGGGACAAGTCGGAGTACGCCCGCAAGGGAATCGCCCGTGGGCGCAGCGTCGTCGTGCTGGCCTATGCGGGCGGCGTGCTGTTCGTCGCGGAGAACCACTCGACGACGCTGCACAAGGTCTCCGAGATCTACGACCGGATCGGCTTCGCCGCCGTGGGCCGGTACAGCGAGTTCGAGAACCTGCGGCAGGCCGGCATCCGGTTCGCCGACATCCGGGGCTACAGCTACGACCGCAGGGACGTCACCGGCCGGCAGATCGCCAACACCTACGCCCAGGCGCTCGGCGTGATCTTCACCGAGCAGCCCAAGCCGTACGAGGTGGAGCTGTGCATCGCCGAGGTGGGGGAGACCGCCGCCGAGGACCAGCTCTACCGGGTGACCTACGACGGGTCGGTCGGGGACGAGCCCGACTTCGTGGTGATGGGCGGGCAGGCGGAGACCATCACCACCGCGCTGCGCCAGGCGTACCAGCCGGACATGGACCTCGCGGCGGCCATCGCCACGGCCGTGAAGGCGCTGCGGGCCGGGAACAGCGGCAACGGCGGCGAGCAGCGGGAGCTGGGCGTCGAGCAGCTCGAGGTGGCGGTGCTCGACCGCGCCCGCCCGCGCCGCGCGTTCCGCCGCATCCGGGGCGCCGCGTTGAAGTCCCTGCTCTCCGGTGGGGACGGGGGCGACGGCGCCGCGGACAAGGAGGGCGCTGACAGCGCTGACAAGGCGGGCGAGGCCGGCGGGAAGGCCGCCAAGGCCGGGGGCGCGGACGAGTCCGGCGAGACGGCGTCGTCGGCGTCTCCGGAGTCGTCGGACAAGCCGGCCGAGGACGGCGGCAGCACCGGGAGCTGAGTCAGCCCCTCCCTTCCGTTCGAACAACGAGGTCGCCGCGCGCCCGGTCTTCCCGGGCGCGCGGCGACGTCGTTTCCCGGCCTTGTCGGCGGCCACGGTGGCGGGTCGGGGCGGCCGCCGACACCTCTCTCGCGCTTCACCACCCGGTGGTGACACAAGCCCTACCCGTTCGTGGGAGAAGCCCCGTTTTCGTCACCGAACGTGTTCGAATGTCACCCCTTGTTGTCCACCGTCGGGCCTTGGCAAGATCCGCGGGGGACCCATACCGTGGTGTCCGGTATGGCGGGTATGTCCGTTTCTCTCGCCGAGGGAGCGGGAGCGACGGCCGGGGACCGCAGGGCGCCATCATCGCCCGCGGCCCCGGAACCGGCACACGGCACCGCACCGGCAGCGGGGACGCGACCTACCCGGCGTACGCACCGGAACCCAGTCCGTCAGGAGGAGTTGTGCGTCCCGGAAACGAGCTCCGCGCCCACGTCCACTCGCCCCGGATCACCCCGCTCATCGGGGTCTTCGACATGTTCTCCGCCTCGGTCGCGGCCCAACACTACGACGGGCTCTTCGTGTCCGGCTTCGGGTTCGCCGCGTCCCACTACGGCCTGCCCGACATCGGCTTCATCGCCTGGCCGGACATCGTGCACTTCGTCCAGCGGCTGCGGGCGGCCTTCCCCACCCACCACCTGCTGGTCGACATCGACGACGGCTACGGCGACCCCGAGATCGCCGCCCACGTCGTCACCCAGCTCGAACACGTGGGCGCCTCCGGCGTCATCCTGGAGGACCAGCAACGGCCGCGGCGGTGCGGCCACGTGGACGGCAAGCAGGTCCTGCCCCTGGAGGAGTACCTGGCCAAGCTCGACCGGGTGTTGCGCACCCGCACCGACCTCGTCGTGGTGGCCCGCACCGACGCGACCGAGGAGCCGGAGATCCTGCGCAGGGCCGCCGCGCTGGCCGAGACCGACGCCGACGTCGTCCTCGTCGACGGCGTGCGCAGCGTGGACTGGATCCGGAAGGTGCGGGCGGTGATCGGCGACAAGCCCCTGCTGTTCAACCAGATCGCCGGCGGGCGCTCGCCCCGGCTGTCGCTGCCCGAGCTGGAGCGGCTGGGGGTCGACGTCGCCATCTACAGCACGCCCTGCCTGTTCGCCGCGCAGAGCGCGATGGACGCCGCCCTGGCGGACCTGAAGGCCAGCGACGGCCGGCTGCCCGAGGTGACCAACGGCGTGGTGGGCGTCGCGGCCTCGCTGGAGCTGCTCCACCGCAACCTGCGTCCGCGTCAGCCGGTCCACGCCGAGGCCGTGCTGGCCTGAGTCCGGCGACGGAAGACACCCGAGAAAACCGAGAAACCGAAGGAGAAGAAGGCGACGATGCGTCGCACCATCAGGGCCGCCCTCGCCGCGGGAGCCGCGCTCGCCCTGCCCGCCGTCGCGCTCGGCGCGGAGACGGGTTCGGACGAGCCGCGAGCCCTGGCCGCCCCCGGCCTGGTCACCGTCAACAACTCGGTCAACAACACCATCACCAACGTCGACAACGACAGCCTTGTGGAGATCGACCGGATGCTGAACCTGGACCAGGGTTCCGGCAACGCGGGTGGTGATCTCGAACGACCCCGGTGACGGTCGGCGCGGCCGGCGGCGCGCGCGGGTGGCTCGGAGACCGCCTCGCGGGGGCACATCCCGGCCGGCGTCGTCGAAAAGTCCAGGGACGCCCGAGGAGCAGCGGACGTCCCGGGGTGGCTCAGGGCGCCGTGTCGGGCCGGTAGACCCGCAGGACCCGGTCCCTGGCGACGAACCGGAACCGGTTGCCCTCCGCGTGGACCTCGCCGTCGCAGGCCAGCGCCACCGGCGGGCCGAGCACCTCGATCTCCACGCTCGTCAGCTCCCGCTGGACGTAGGTGCGGGAGCGGGACAACGCGCCGGTCAGCGCCGCGAGCGCGAACCGGAGGCGGGAGAGGCGGGTGTCGGCCCGCACGTAGCGGAGGTCGATCCGCCCGCCGTCGAGCCGGGGGCGCCAGGTCGGGGCGAAGCCCTTGGGCTGGTAACCGCCGTTGCCCACGAACACCAGCCAGACCCGGGTCGGCTTGCCGTCGATCCGGACGGACAACGGCTTCGCCTCGGCCAGGACCCGCACCAGCGCCCACGCGCCGGCCGGCCACTTGCCCCACCGGTCAGCCCAGCGCTCCCGCAGGCGCACCAGGGTCGGGTACCCGCCCAGGCTCGCGGTGTTGACGAACCAGCGGGGAGGGGCGTCGTCGACCACGGCGGCGCCGAGGTCCACCCGCACGGCGGACCCCTCGGCGACGGCCTCGGCGGCCGCCGCGACGTCCGGCACGCCGAGGTCGCGCGCGAAGTGGTTGAGCGTGCCGGCGGGGACCACGACCAGCGGCAGTTCGCGCTGGGCGGCGACGGCGGCCGCCGCGGCGACCGTCCCGTCCCCACCGGCCACGGCCAGGGCGCGCACCGACCGCCAGTCGCCGCGCAGCGCCTCGTCGAGGGCGGCCGGCAGGTCCGCCTCGCCGGAGCCGTCCAGCCGGACCAGCTTCGCGGCCGGCCACACCCGCTCCAGCTCGGCGCTCGGGTCGTGGTCGGCGTCGCCGGCGGCGGGGTTGACCAGCACGACCAGGCCGTCCCCGTCGGCCAGCGCCGCCACCCGCTCCGCGGAGCGGGCGCGGCTGGGCGCGGTCGGCCGCACGGGCCACCAGCGCCGGGTGGCCAGCGCGACCGCCGAACCGAGCACCGCGCCCCCGAGCACGTCGCTGGGCCAGTGGACCCCGGTGTGCACGCGGGAGTAGGCGACGGCCGCGGCCAGCGGCGCGACGACCGCGCCCGCAGCGGGGCTCTCCATGGCCACCGCCGTGGCGAAGGCGGCCGCGGAGGCCGCGTGGCCGGACGGGAAGGACGAGGACCGGGGCCGGTCGACCAGCCGGCGGTGCTCCGGCACCAGGTCGTCCAGGGGCCGGCGGCGCGGCAGCAGCGGCTTGGCGACGGCGTTGGTGGCGAGGCTGGCGCCGGCCAGCGCCGCGACCCCGCGCAGCGCGGCCCGCCGTGTCACCCCTTCGCGTGATGCGAGCACGGCGGCGACGCCGAACCACAGCAGACCGTGGTTGGCCGCCACGGTGACGGCGCCCAACGCGGGGTCGGCCGGGGTCCTCGGCAGCGACGCGCTGCGTCGGACCAGCTCGGCATCGACCTCGCCCACCCGCCGGACCACGCGGCGCACCCACTCCAGCACGCCGCGACGCTAACCGGCCGCGCCCCTCACCAGCGAACCCACCCCGTTCGGCGGCGGGTGGCGGCGGGCCGATGCGCCTAGTGTGGACACATGCAGCGGCGGATCTTCGGCATCGAGACCGAGTTCGGGGTGACCTGCACCTTCCACGGGCAGCGTCGGCTCTCCCCCGACGAGGTCGCGCGGTACCTGTTCCGACGCGTGGTCTCCTGGGGCCGCTCGTCCAACGTCTTCCTGCGCAACGGCTCACGCCTGTACCTCGACGTGGGCTCGCACCCCGAGTACGCGACCGCCGAGTGCGACGACCTGACGCAGCTCGTCACGCACGACAAGGCCGGCGAGCGGATCCTGGAGGACCTGCTGGTCGACGCCGAGCGGCGGCTGGCCGACGAGGGGATCGGCGGGGACATCTTCCTGTTCAAGAACAACACCGACTCGGCGGGCAACTCCTACGGCTGCCACGAGAACTACCTGGTGGCGCGGGCGGGGGAGTTCTCCCGGATCGCCGACGTGTTGCTGCCGTTCCTGGTGACCCGCCAGCTCATCTGCGGGGCCGGCAAGGTGCTCCAGACCCCGCGCGGCGCGGTGTACTGCCTGTCGCAGCGGGCCGAGCACATCTGGGAGGGCGTCTCCAGCGCCACCACCCGGTCCCGCCCGATCATCAACACCAGGGACGAGCCGCACGCCGACGCGGAGCGGTACCGGCGGCTGCACGTGATCGTGGGCGACTCGAACATGTCCGAGGTGACCACGCTGCTCAAGGTCGGCACGGCCAACCTGGTGCTGGAGATGGTCGAGCAGGGCGTGCAGTTCAGGGACTTCACCCTGGACAACCCGATCAGGGCGATCCGGGAGATCAGCCACGACCTGACCGGCCGGCGGCTGGTGCGGCTGGCGGGGGGCAGGGAGGCCTCGGCGCTGGACGTCCAGCGCGAGTACTACGGCAGGGCCGTCGACCACGTGGCGCAGCGCGGGCCGGACCCGGTCGCCCAGCGGGTGATCGAGCTGTGGGGCCGCACGCTGGACGCGATCGAGGCCCAGGACCTGGCCAAGATCGACCGGGAGATCGACTGGGCGATCAAGCACCGGCTGGTGGAGCGGTACCGGGCCAAGCACGACCTGGACCTGTCCAGCCCGAGGGTGGCCCAGCTCGACCTGGCCTACCACGACATCCGCAGGGGCAGGGGCCTGTACGACCTGCTGCTGCGCAAGGGCCTGGTGGAGCGGGTCACCGACGACGGGGAGATCGAGGCGGCCAAGGACACCCCGCCCCAGACGACCAGGGCCAAGCTGCGGGGCGACTTCATCGCCGCCGCGCAGGCCGCCGGCCGGGACTTCACGGTGGACTGGGTGCACCTCAAGCTCAACGACCAGGCGCAGCGCACCGTGCTGTGCAAGGACCCGTTCCGGTCGGTCGACGAGCGGGTGGAGCGCCTGATCGCCTCGCTGTGACGCGCTCGCCCGGGTGACGCCCCCCGCATGACGCCCCCGCGTGGCGCCGGCTCCTCAGTGGAGCGGGCCGGCGCCGCGCGTCGCGGTCCCGATCGCGGTCACGCCGACGCTGTGGGCCACGCCGACCAGCAGCAGCGCCACGTCGAGCAGGACGACGATCCGCACCGCGCCGGCCAGGACCCGGCGCTCCGGGCTGACCAGTCCCCACACGAGCACCGCCGTGGTCACGGCGACGATCCCGAGGGCGGGCGGCGTGGGGACGCCCGGCCCGAGCGCGAGCGCCGCCGAGGCAACCACCAGCAGCACGGCCGCGCCGGCCCTGGTCGCGGTGGCGCCCAACCGGTGGGGGAGCCCGCGCACGCCCGTCGGAACGCTCCCGCGCAGGTCGTGCAGCACCGTGGCGAAGTGGACGCCGGAGCCGAGCGCCGCGCCAGCCACGATGAGCCACACTGGGGGCGGCCGCACACCGGGCGTTCCCGCGAGCACGACCACCGGGAGCAGGCCGAACGCGACCACGTAGGGGAGCACGGACACCGCCGTGGCCTTCAGGCCGAGGGCGTACCCCCACCCGGCGGTCAGGACCAGGATCTGGAGGACGCCGGCCACCGGGCCGGACAACGCCGACAACGGCACGCAGACCAGCGCGGCCATCACCGCGCACGCGCCCACCAGTTCCCGGGTGGCCGCGTCGGGCGCGGACGACTCGTCCGCGGGCCCGGACGTGCGGTCCCAGCCCGCGTCCAGGTAGTCGCTGAGCCACCCGATCGACAGGAAGGTGGCGAGCTGGGTGAGGCCGACGGCGACCAGCCCACCCGGTCCCCGGCCCACGGCCGCGCCGAGCGCGACGGTCGCCACCGTGACCGCCAGGGTCGATCCGGGGTGGGCGGCGCGCAGCAGCGCCGCTAGGCCGTGGCCCATGCGTGCGCCTCCTGCTCGGTGCGGATCCGCACGGCCAGGGTCAGCAGGTACAGGGCGCTGAACAGCGACGCGGTCAACCACGCCGAGTGGGTCATCGGCAGCGCCACGCCCTCCACCAGCACGGCCAGATAGTGGGGGTGGCGGAACCACCGGTACGGGCCGCTGGTGACCAGGGGGACGCCGGGCAGGACCACGATCCGGGCCGTCCACCGGGGGCCGAGCGCGGTGATGCACCACCGGCGCAGCGCCTGCGCGGCGACGGTCAGCGCCGCCATGGGCCAGGCCAGCGCGGGCAGGAACGGGCGCTGCGCGGCCCACGGCTCGACCAGGCAGCCGACCAGGAGGCCGCCGTGGAGCAGGAGCACGGCGGGGTAGTGCCGCACGCCGAACTCGACCCCGCCCCGGGAGCGGGCCCAGTCGAGCTGCCGGCGGCTGCGTTTGAGCTCGTCCCACCGTTCGGCGGTCACGAGCAGGACCAGTCCCAGGTACACGAGGGTCGACGCCGGCATGGCCACACCTACCTGACGAGCGTGGGGGGATCGGGGTGGTGCGTCGCGTCGGCCGGCACCGGGCGCTTCGGCGCCGCCCCGTCGCCGGCTGGCGCGCCGCGGGGGCGCGCGACGGGCACGGCGCTGCGGGACATCTCGCTCCGACGGGTGGGTGCGGGCAGACGGCAGTGGAGCCATCGGCACGCCGCCCGCGCCGCTCCATCACCCACACTGATGATCACTCGGTGGTTGCCGGTGTGGCAATCGTGGCTTCAGTGCCCAGTGAAGGGGACCGTGTTCCCGGGAGCGTGAGACCCGGCTCACCTGAGGGAACGCGATCACACCGCGGCCGGGCCGCGGCGAGGGGGAGGACGCGTGGACGTCCCCCCATCCGGTGGGGCTAGGGTTCCCGCGTGTCCACCGCCCGTGCCGAACGTCTGGTCAACCTGGTGCTGTGTCTGCTGTCCACACGGCAGTACCTGACCGCCGAGCGGATCCGCGGCATCGTCCCCGGCTACGCGGACGCGCCCAGCGACGAGGCGTTCTTCCGGATGTTCGAACGGGACAAGGCGGAGCTGCGCGACCTCGGCATCCCGCTGGAGGTCGGCAGGAACTCCGTGTTCGACCCCGCCGACGGCTACCGCATCGCCCGCAGGGACTACGAGCTGGGCGACGTCGACCTGGAGCCGGACGAGGCCGCCGCCGTGGCCCTCGCCGTGCGGCTGTGGGACTCCCCCGAGCTGACCGGCGCGGCGCACGGCGCGTTGCTGAAGCTGCGCGCCGCCGGTGTGGACGTCGACGAGACCGCCCCCGCCGCCGTCGAGCCGAAGGTCAGGGCCACCGAGCCGGCCTTCGCGCCGCTGCTGGCCGCCGTGCGGGACGGCAGGGCGGTGACCTTCGACTACCGCCGCAAGATGGGGCCTGACGTGCTGCGCCGCGAGGTCGAGCCGTGGGGCGTGGTCTCCTGGCGGGGCCGCTGGTACCTGGTGGGCCACGACCGGGGGCGGGACGCCACGCGGTGCTTCCGGCTGTCCCGGATCGTCGGCGAGGTGCGCTGCGTCGGCCCCGAGGGGGCCGTGCGCCGCCCGGCCGACGTGGACCTGCTGCGGTTCGTCGCCGGCTCCTCCGACGAGCCCGCGCCGCCCACCACCGTGCGGCTGTGGGTCGCCGAGGGCAGGGCGCACGGGCTGCGCCGTCGCGGCCGGCCGCTCAGGCGGGTCGAGCTGGACGGCGAGCCCGGCGACGTGATGGAGGTCGACCTGCACTTCTCGGAGTCGGCCGACAAGTGGATCGCCGGGTACGGGCCGGACGTGGTCGTGCTGGAGCCGGACACGCTGCGCAGGGCGGTCACGGAGCTGCTGGAGGGCGCCGCCGGCCGGCGGGAGGCGGGCGTGCGGGAGGAGAGCCGGTCGTGAGTGGTTCGACGGAGCGGTTGCCACGGCTGCTGGCCCTGGTCCCCTACCTGCTGGCCCGGCCGGGAATCCCGATCGAGGAGGCCGCCGCCGACTTCGGCGTGACCCCGAAGCAGCTTCGGCGCGACCTGGAGCTGCTGTGGATGTGCGGCCTGCCCGGCTACGGGCCCGGCGACCTCATCGACCTGTCGTTCGAGGGCGACACGGTCACGGTCACCTACGACGCCGGGATGCGCCGCCCCCTGCGGCTCACCGCGGCCGAGGCGACCGCCCTGCTGGTCGCGTTGCGGGCGTTGGCCGACACCCCCGGCGTGGTCGACACGGCGGCGGTGCAGCGCGCGTTGGCCAAGGTCGAGGCGGCCGTGGGCCAGGCCCAGCCGGCCGGGGTCGTGGTCGGGGGGCTGGCGGTGCGGGAGCGGTCGGTCTCGCCGGAGACCCGCGCGACCGTCACCGCCGCGGCCCAGACCAAGAAGGCGCTGTGGCTGCGCTACTACACGGCCTCGCGCGACGAGATCACCGAGCGCATCGTGGACCCGATGCGGGTGCTGCTGGTGGAGGGCCGCAGCTACCTGGAGGCGTGGTGCCGCTCCGTGGAGCGGGTGCGGCTGTTCCGGCTGGACCGCGTCGACGCCGTGCGGGTGCTGGACGAGCCGGCGAGCCCGCCGCCGCACGCCCGGCCGAAGGACGTCTCCGCCGGCCTGTTCGGCCCGGAGCCCGGACAGGGCGTCGCGGTGCTGGAGCTGTCGGCGGACGCGCGGTGGGTCGCCGAGTACTACCAGGTGGACGACCTGGTGGAGCTGGGCGAGGGCCGGGCGAGGGTGTGGATGCGGTACTCCGACCCGTCGTGGATGGTGCGGTTGCTGCTGGGCCTCGGCGACCACGCCCGCGTGGTCGAGCCGGAGTCCCTGGCCCGTCAGGTCGCGGAGCGCGCGGAGGCCGCGCTCGCGCGTCTGTCCCGCCACCCCTCCCTCTAGACCTGGGTCGTCCTCCGGTCACGCCACGAGACGCCCAGCCGCGCTCCGGCCGTGCTCCGTGATTCCGTCGGGGTTCTGTGGCGTCCTTCCGAGCCCTGTTGGCCCGCTGTCCGGCTTCTGTCGTCGATCGAGTCGGGTTGACCACGTGCGCCCTGACGGGAGCCACGGCACTGTCAACATCTGCCTGGACGGGCAACATCTGCCTGGACGGGCAACATCTGGCCGGAGGGCAACAACTGGCTGGACGGGCAACATCTGGCCGGAGGTCAACATTCGGCTGGATGGGCGGTCTTCGGCCGGGCGGGCGACATTCGTCGGACGGGGGACCGGCGCGTGTCGCCCCGGCCGGCGTGACGGAGTGAGGGGACATGGCGGCGGAGAAGGTGGAGGGCGTTCGCGCCGACGCCGGGCGACGGCCCACGTTCGTGTTCGTCCACGGTTCCGGCAGCAACGCGTTCCTGTGGACGTCGGTGATCCGTGAGCTGGCGCTGCTGGGGCACCGCGCGCTCGCCGTCGACCTGCCCGGCCACGGGTTCGACGCCGCGTTCCCGCTGGCCTACCAGGCGCCGCAGGACCTCGACGCGCTGGTCTCGGAGCCCTCGGCGATGGCGGCGGTCCGGTTGGAGGACAACGTCGAGCACGTCGTGGGGCTGCTGCGCCGGGTGGCCGAGCACGGCCCGGTGGTGCTGGTCGGGCACAGCCTCGGCGGGGCCACGATCACCCGGGTGGCCAG
Source organism: Streptoalloteichus tenebrarius (assembly GCF_024171885.1). Classification (GTDB taxonomy): domain Bacteria; phylum Actinomycetota; class Actinomycetes; order Mycobacteriales; family Pseudonocardiaceae; genus Streptoalloteichus; species Streptoalloteichus tenebrarius. The sequence goes on from NZ_JAMTCP010000003.1 coordinate 304,602, forward strand.
TGAGGCCCCCGAGCTGGTCGACCGCCTGGTGTACGTCGCGGGGTGGTGCTGTGTGCGGCTGCGCAGCGTGGCCGACTACCTCCAGACGCCGGAGTTCCAGCGCAGCCTGCTGCTCAGGGTCAGGGGCCTGCCCGGGGTGGACCGGCGGGGCGCGGGGCGGACCAACTGGCGGTCGGCGGACCCGGCCTTCCTCGCCGACGCGCACGCCGCGATGATGGGCGACGCCAGCGAGGAGGAGTTCCGCGCGGTGCTCAACACCCTGCAACCCGACGAGTCGCTGCGCGTGTTCCTCGCCGACTCCCGGCCGGAGCCCGCCACCTGGGGCGCGGTGCCCCGGACCTACGTGCGGCTCACCCTGGACCGGACGATGACCCCGGAGTTGCAGGACCTGCTAATCAGGGAGGCCGACGCGCTGACCCCGGACAACCCGTTCGAGGTGCGGGACCTGGCCACGAGCCACCTCGGTTTCGTCCGACAGCCCTCGGCCATGGCGAAGATCCTCGACTCCCTGGACTGGGGGCCGGCGGACCTCGACCGGGAGCCGGGGGACCGCGCGTGAGGGGCGGGACCGGAGGCGTCACCTGCCGTCCACCTTCGTTCGTTACGGTGTGGGCGTGCCCTACCTGGTGAGCCTGCTGCTGGTCGTGCTGGGACTGGTCGTCCTGGCCGCGCTCGTCGTCCCGGTGCTGCGGTCGCTGCGGCGGTTCGCCGTGGCGAGCAGGGCGTTGCGGGCCACGACAGGGGACGGGGTCGGGCTGCTCCGGGCACGGGCGGCAGCCCTCAGGGTGGCCGTGGCCGAGCGGCGCGCCGGGGATCTCGACGAGCCATCCACCCCGCGTACCATCTGACCGGGGGAGACAGGAGGACCACGATCATGCCAAGCCTCGGTGGCTGGGAGCTGCTCATTCTGGTCGGTGTGCTGGTGCTGTTGTTCGGCGCGAAGAAGCTGCCGGACACCGCGCGCGCCGTCGGCCGCTCGATGCGCATCTTCAAGGCGGAGACCAAGGGGATGCGGCAGGACGACGAGCAGGCGCGGACCGAGACGGCCCCGCCCGCGCAGCCGGCGCCGCCGCAGCAGCTACCGCCGGCCCAGCCGGCCCCGCAGGCGTCCTCCTCCGCCGAGCGCGCGCAGCCGCGTAACGACGTCAACCACTGAGAGGGGCGGTCCGCACCGTGGGGAGCAACCCGCTCCGCCGCGACGGGTCGTCGCGCCGAGGGAGGCGCCGTTGGGGTCGTCGTCACAACCCCGACGGCACCATGACGCTCATCGAGCACCTCTACGAACTGCGCTACCGGCTCACGGTGTCGTTCGCGGCCCTGGCGGTGGCGACGCTGATCGGGTTCTGGTGGTTCGAGAGCGCGCCGATCGACACCTCGTTCCTCCGGATCCCGAGCCTGGGCGAGTTGCTCAAGGACCCGTACTGCTCGGTGCCGAAGCCGCCGAGGGTCGACGTCGGCGGTGACAGCGGCGGCTGTCAGCTCCTCGGCACCGCGCCGCTGGACGCGTTCATGCTGCGGCTGAAGGTCGCGATGAGCGCGGGCGCGGTCCTGTCGAGCCCGTTCTGGCTCTACCAGCTCTGGTCCTTCATCACCCCCGGGCTCTACGCGAAGGAGCGCAAGTTCGCGCTGACCTTCGTCGGGTTCGCGACCGCGCTGTTCGCCACCGGCGCGGTGCTGGCGTACTACGTGGTGGCCGAGGGCCTGAAGTTCCTGCTCGGCTTCGGCGGGGACACGGTGGGCATCATGCTCACCGGCGAGAAGTACTTCGGCTTCATGCTCGGCATGTTGCTGGTGTTCGGTGTGAGCTTCGAGCTGCCGTTGCTGGTGGTCATGCTCAACCGGCTCGGCGTGCTGACCTACGACAAGCTCAAGCGGTGGCGGCGCGGGCTGATCTTCGGTCTGTTCGTGTTCGCGGCCGTGGCCACGCCGGGCCAGGACCCGTTCTCGATGTTGGCGCTGGCGTTGGCGCTGACCGCGTTGTTCGAGTTGTCGGTGCAGGTCGCGCGGCTGCACGACCGGCGGAAGGCCCGGCAGCGTCTGGCGGAGGGCTGGGACGGGCTGTCCGACGACGAGGCCTCGCCGCTGCACCACGAGCCGGAGCCGGTCGACCCGCCGGAGCCGGTCGTCGGGTCGGAGCCGTCGCGGCCGGCGACCGGGTCGCCGCCGCCGGAGGTCGGTGACGGCCGGCGGAGCGCCTACACCGCCTACGACGACGTCACCTGAGGTTGGCGTGGGGATGGTGCGCCCTGGCGCGGCTACCCGCCGGTAGGACAAGATGCCGCTCCGTGCGCACCGTCCTCCTCGTCAACCCCGTCGCGGCCAACGGCGCCGCCGCCCGCGTCGCCGGCAGCGTCGCCCACCGCCTGCGCGAGGCCGCCACCGACCTCGCGGTGAAGGTCGCCGGGACCGCCGACGCCACCACCGGCCTCGCCCTGCGGGCCGTCGCCGACGGGGCGGACGTGGTCGCCGTCCTCGGCGGGGACGGCTCGGCCCACGCGGCGTTGCAGGCCTGCGCCGGCACCGGCACGGCGCTGGCCGTGATCCCGGCGGGCACCGGCAACGACCTCGCCGCCGCCCTCGACCTGCCGTCCGACCCGCTGGCCGCCGCCGAGGTCGTCGCCTCCGCGTTGCGGGAGCGGCGGCGCCGGCGGATGGACCTCGGCCGGATCTCCGGCGGCGGGTGGTTCGCCACCGTGCTGTGCGCGGGGTTCGACGCGGCGGTCAACGAGCGGGCGAACGCGATGCGGTGGCCGAGGGGGCCGCGCCGCTACGACCTGGCGATCCTGCTGGAGCTGGCCCGGCTCGGCCCGCGCCCGCTGGTGGTGGACAGCGCCGAGGGCCGGCTGGAGCTGGAGGCCACGCTCGTCGCCGTGGGCAACACCGACCGGTACGGCGGCGGCATCCCGATCTGTCCCGACGCCGATCCCACGGACGGGTGGTTTGACCTAACCGTGGTGGGACGGGCCAGCCGGGCGGCGCTGGTGCGGATCCTGCCGAGGCTGCGGGACGGCCACCACGTCGACCATCCGGCCGTGACGACCCTGCGTGCCCGCTCGGTGCACCTCGGTGGGCAGAACGGGTGGGTCGCCTACGCCGACGGCGAGCGGCAGGCCCGGCTTCCGTTGACGGTCCGTTGTGAACCGGGGGCGTTGTCCGTCGTCGTGTGAGTGACGACCGGCGCGGACGTATTTCGCGCGCCACGGGCCCCGGATGTGGAAACCTGAACGGGTGGCAAGTCCGTCCCGACCGTCGGAGCTGTCCCCGGCCGAGGCGTACGTCGCCTCCCGGCGACGCGCGACCCAGCCGAGGTTGACCGAGTTCACCGCCGGTCTGTCCTTCGAACTCGACCCGTTCCAGCGCTCCGCGTGCGAGGCGCTGGAGAACGGGCACGGCGTGCTGGTGTGCGCGCCGACCGGGGCGGGCAAGACCGTCGTCGGCGAGTTCGCCGTGCACCTGGCCCTGTCCGAGGGTCGCAAGTGCTTCTACACGACGCCCATCAAGGCACTGTCCAACCAGAAGCACGCCGACCTGGCCGCGCGGTACGGCTCCTCCGCCGTGGGCCTGCTCACCGGTGACACCTCGGTCAACGGCGACGCCCCGATCGTCGTGATGACGACCGAGGTCCTGCGGAACATGCTCTACGCGGGCTCCTCGGCGCTGCACGGCCTCGGCTACGTGGTGATGGACGAGGTGCACTACCTCGCCGACCGCTTCCGGGGCGCGGTGTGGGAGGAGGTCATCCTCCACCTTCCCGAGCACGTGCGGCTGGTCAGCCTGTCCGCCACGGTCAGCAACGCCGAGGAGTTCGGCGAGTGGCTGGTCGAGGTGCGCGGCGACACCGCCGTGGTGGTCGACGAGCACCGGCCGGTCCCGCTGTGGCAGCACATGCTGGTGGGCAGCCGGATGATGGACCTCTTCGGCGGGGAGACCGTCGACCCGCGCACCGGCAGGGCGGAGCTGCGGATCAACCCGAACCTGGTCCGGCACACCCACGACCTGGAGCGGTACCTGCCCGCGATCAGCCTGCGCGGGCCGCGCAACGGGCGCAGGGGCGGCGGGCAGGGCGGCCCGAGGTACCGGCCGCCGTCGCGGGTGGACGTGGTCCGCAGGCTGGACGACGCCGGCCTGCTGCCGGCGATCGTGTTCATCTTCAGCAGGGCCGGCTGCGAGGCGGCCGTCACCCAGTGCGTGCGCGCGGGGCTGCGGCTGACCACGCCGGACGAGGTGGACCTCATCCGGCGGATCATCGACGAGCACACGGCGGGCCTGCCCGAGGGCGACCTGATGGTGCTGGGCTACTGGGAGTGGCGGGAGGCGCTGGAGCGCGGCGTCGCCAGCCACCACGCGGGCCTGCTGCCGGCGTTCAAGGAGACGGTCGAGGAGCTGTTCGTGCGCGGCCTGGTCAAGGCCGTGTTCGCCACCGAGACGCTGGCGCTGGGCATCAACATGCCCGCCCGCACGGTCGTGCTGGAGAAGCTGGTCAAGTACAACGGCGAGGCCCACGTCGACCTCACCCCCGGCGAGTACACGCAGCTCACTGGGCGTGCCGGCCGTCGGGGCATCGACGTCGAGGGCCACGCGGTGGTGCTGTGGCAGCCGGGGATGGACCCGAAGGCCGTGGCCGGCCTGGCCTCGACCCGCACCTACCCGCTGCGCTCGTCGTTCCGGCCCGGCTACAACATGGCGGTCAACCTGGTCGAGCAGCTCGGCGCGAAGGCCGCCAGGGAGATGCTGGAGCAGTCGTTCGCCCAGTTCCAGGCCGACCGGTCGGTGGTGGGGCTGTCCCGGCGGGTCGAGCGCAACCGGGAGGCGCTGGCCGGCTACGCCGAGGCGATGACCTGCCACCTCGGGGACTTCGGCGAGTACGCCGAGCTGCGCCGCAGGATCTCCGCCAGGGAGAAGGCGCTCGCCAGGCAGAACAACGCCACCCGACGCGCCGAGGCGGCCGCGTCGCTGGAGCGGCTGCGGCGCGGGGACGTCATCGCGGTGCCCTCGGGCCGGCGGTCCGGCCTCGCGGTCGTGATCGACCCGGGTCTGGACCCGATGGGCGAGCCCCGGCCGCTGGTGGTGACCGAGGACCGGTGGTCGGGGCGGCTGTCCGTGGCCGACTTCCCCACGCCGGTCGAGGCGTTGGGCAGGGTGAAGCTGCCCAGGAACGTCGACGTGCGCTCGCCGAAGTCCCGGCGGGACCTGGCGTCGACGCTGCGCAACACCGGGATCGAGCCGCCCAGCGGCCGACGTCGGCGCGGCGGCCCCGACGACGACCCGGAGCTGGCGGCCCTGCGGCGGGCGCTGCGCGCGCACCCCTGCCACGGGTGCGACAGGCGGGAGGAACACGCGCGGTGGGCGGAGCGCCACCAGCGGCTGGCCGCCGAGACCGAGCAGCTCCAGCGCAGGGTCGCGGCGACGACGCACTCGCTGGCCAGGGCGTTCGACCGGATCAGGGGGCTGTTGCGGGAGCGCGGCTACCTGGCGGTCGGCGACGACGGCGAGCACGTGACCGACGACGGCCGGCGGCTGGCCCGGATCTACAGCGAGTGCGACCTGCTGGCCGCCGAGTGCCTGCGGCGGAGGGTGTGGGACGGGTTGGAGCCCGCTGAGCTGGCGGCGGTCGTGTCCACGCTGGTCTACGAGTCGCGGCGGGACAGCCCGTCGGCGCCTCGGCTGCCCGCGGGCGCGGTCAGCGGGGCGTGGGACGCCACGCTGCGGCTGTGGGCCGAGCTGGAGGACGACGAGCGGCGGCACCGGCTCGACCGGACCAGGGAACCCGATCCGGGTTTCGCCTGGCCGGTGTACCGCTGGGCGCGCGGCGAGTCACTGGAGCGGGTGTTGGTCGCCAGCGAGACCGCAGGTCAGGAGTTGTCGGCCGGGGACTTCGTGCGGTGGTGCCGGCAGGTGCTCGACCTGCTGGACCAACTGCGGGACGTGGTCGGCCGCGCCCACCCCCTGGGGAGGTCGGCCGCCCGTGCGGCGGACGCCGTGCGCCGGGGCGTGGTCGCGATGGGTACGGTTTGAGGCGTCCGGTCGGCCCCGTCCGGACGGCTGTCCGCCGCCTCCCCTGGGGCGCCCGGGCCGACCTGTGGTTTGATCGCCAGCGGGGCGCCCGACGGGCGCCCGCGGTTGACCGCTGACTTGGACCCTGACCGCGGAGGCAACGATGACCAGCCCCTACGGCCCGTCCGGAGGGAACGACCCGCAGCAGTGGGGCCAGCAGCCCTACGGTTCCGGGCCCAACCCGGGCACCCCGTCCGGGGGCTTCCCCGCGCAGGGACAGCCGGGCGGCTTCGGCCAGCCCGCCGGGTACGGGCAGGGCCAGTACGGCGTGGACCCCGCGCAGGCCCAGCAGGGCCAGGCGCCGTTCGGGCAGCCGGCGCCGGGCCAGGCCGCGCCGGGCCAGCCCGTTCCCGGCCAGCCGGCGCCCGGCCAGCCGGCGTTCGGCGGGGTGGACCCGAACCAGGCCGCCGGCCAGTACCCGGGCTACGGCCAGCAGCAGCCGGGGCAGCCGTTCACCGGCTCCTACGGCCAGCCGGCGTACGGCCAGCAGCCGCAGCCGGGCTTCCAGGGTGGGTTCGGCCAGTACGGGGGGATGACCCCGCCGGACGCGCCGAAGAAGAAGTCCGCGTTGCCGTGGATCCTCACCGGCGCGGTCGTCCTGGTCGTGGCGGTCGTGCTGGTGCTCGGGTTCGTGTGGCCGGGCTTCTTCCTGAAGAGGGTCTTCGACCACGCCGCCGTGCAGGACGGCGTGAAGAAGATCCTGACCAGCGACTACAAGCTGGCCAAGGTGGAGGGCGTGACCTGCCCCGCCGACCAGCCGGTGAAGACCGGCGAGACCTTCGACTGCCAGGTGAAGGTGGACGGCAAGAGCAAGAAGGTCCCCATCACCGTGAGGTCCGACAACGGCGAGTACGAGGTCGGCCTGCCCAAGTAGCCGGCCTGAGGGGTCGTGGGTGACGCCCGGTGACCACGTCGCGCGACGTGGTCACCGGGCGTGCTGACCGGCGCAAAATCTGTCGCCTGTTCGACGGAAGGACCGGCAGGATCGGTCGATGACCGATCACGACGTTCGCGTCCTGGACGCCCACGAGCACCGCGCCGCCGTCAACCTCGTCCGCCACGCGCTCCACTTCCCGCCCGTGCCCGAGGACGACTGGCCCCAGGTCGCGCCGACCTACAGCGAGGGGCGCGTGTGGGGCGCCCACGCGGGCGACGAGCTGGTGGGGACGGCGGCGAGCTGGGCGAGCCGGCTCGCGGTCCCCGGTGGCCGGGAGCTCCCGCTGGCCGCGGTCATCCGGGTCGGGGTCCGGCCCGACCACACCCGACGGGGTGTGCTGAGCGCCCTCATGCGCCACCAGCTCGCCGAGTTCCGGGAGCGGGGCGAGGTGCTCGCCGCGCTGCACGCGAGCGAGCCGGTGATCTACGGCCGCTACGGCTACGGCCCGGCGACCAGGGCGCGGACCGTCTCGGTGCGGGCCGGGCGGGACGCGATCCACCCGGAGGCGCTGTCCGGCCGGGTGAGCGTGGTGGCCCCCGAGGACGCCTCGGACCGCGTGCGGGCGGTCTATGACCGGGTCGGCCTCGTCCGGCCCGGCATGGTGGCGCGGACCGACGAGTGGTGGACCGCCCTGTACGTGCGCGCGCTGGCGACCGGGGCCAACCTGCGCACCGCCGTCCACGTCGGCGCCGACGGCGAGGACGGCTTCGTGACGTGGAAGCCGCTGCCGTGTGACAACCCGACCAGGGGCGTGGTGCTCCAGGTCGAGGACCTGCACGCCGCCACCCCGGCCGCGGCGGCGGCCCTGTGGGCCTTCGTGTTGGGCATCGACCTGGTCAAGTCCGTGCGGGCGGAGGGTCGGCCGGTCGACGAGCCGTTGGAGTGGCTGCTGACCAATCCGCGCCTGCTCTCCACCGAGGCGGTCGACGACGACCTGTGGGTCCGCCTGGTCGACGTGCCGGCGGCGCTGGACGCGCGGAGCTGGGGCGAGGCCGAGCCGGTCGTGGTCGAGGTCGCCGACCGGGTGCTGCCGGACAACGCCGGTCGGTACCGGGTCGCGCCGGACGGGGTTCGGCGCACGGACGCCCCCGCCGACCTGGAGCTGGACGTGGCGGAGCTGGGCGCGCTCTACCTGGGGGACGTGCCTCCCTCCGTGCTGGCCTCCGCCGGGCGGATCGCGGTGCGGGACGCCGCCGCGCTGGCCAGGGCGGACCGGCTGTTCGCGGTCGGCGGCAGCCCCTGGTGCGGGTCGTTCTTCTGATTCCCACCCCGCTGGTTCTGTCGGCTCCTGTTCCGGTCGGGTCTCCTGTTCCGGTCGCCGCCGTCAGCCGTTGCCCTCCTGGTGGCTCCTGATCAAGGAGTTGTGGCCGCCAGGTCCGGCATGACTGTGCGGCGGGCCGGCCGGCATCCGCAGGACGGGCCGACGCAAGCTCACCGCGGTCGCCGCCGCACACGCGCCGCGCAGGGGCGACAAGCTGGTCACCGCGATCTTGGCCGCCCTGGCCGAGCAGACCGTCACCGTCCCCGGCGCTGTGGCGGCCAACACGGTGCTGCCCAGGCTGGCCGACAGTCTCACGAGCGTGCTCCAGCAACGCGACCAGGTCGCCGCCGAGGTGGGAGGGATCCTCGACGCGCACGCTCTCGCCGGGGTCCTGACCTCGATGCCCGGCATCGGGGTCAGGACCCCGGCCGGCATCCTCCTCGACGTGGGCGACGCCGCCGGCTTCAAGTCCTCCGCGCACCTGGCCGCCCGCGCCGGGATCGCCCCGGTCACCCGCCGCTCGGGTTCCTCCATCAGGGGTGAACACCCCGCCGGCACCGGCAACCGCACGCTCACACCCGTGTTCTTCCTGGCCGCGTTCGCGGGCCCGCACGCCCCACTAGAAGGGCCTACTACCAGCGGAAACGTGACGCAGGGAAGAATCACAACGCTGTGTTGATCTGCCTGGCCCGCCGCCGCCGCGACGTCCTGTTCGCCGTGCTCCGCGACAGGACCTACCACCGACACCCCCACCCCGGCTTCCGCCCCCCACCCCGGCTTCCGCCCCTCACCACGGCGTGACAACCCCATCGGGACATCCCCTTTCGGGTGGCCGGCGGGGACCGTCATCCTGTGATCTGGGTCACTGATTCGTTGCCTTGACCGGATTCCGAGCGTTGGTGTTACCGTCGGTAACACATAGCCCGCGGGGTGGCGACGCCCCGGGTCGGCGCTGGGGCGAGGAGGCGGGATGGCGACACACGCGCGGCGGCCGGACCACCAGGTCGTGATCATCGGCAGCGGGTTCGCCGGGCTCGGGATGGCGATCCGGCTCAGCCAGGCGGGCTGCCACGACTTCGTCGTCCTGGAGAAGGCCGACGAGGTCGGCGGGACCTGGCGGGACAACACCTATCCCGGGTGCGCGTGCGACGTGCAGTCCCACATGTACTCGTTCTCCTTCGAGCCCAACCCGTCGTGGTCGCGGATGTTCGCCGAGCAGCCGGAGATCTGGGCCTACCTGCGGCGCTGCGTGGACAAGTACAGCCTGCGCCCGCACATCCGGTTCCGCTCCGAGGTCACCGGGTGCGCGTTCGACGAGGCCGAGGGTCTGTGGCGGGTGTCGGTGGCCGACGGGCGGGTCCTCACGGCGCGGGTGGTGGTGGCCGGCCTCGGGCCGCTGCACGTGCCCGCCCTGCCGAACGTCCCCGGTCTGGACCGCTTCCAGGGCACGACCTTCCACTCCTCGCGGTGGGACCACGACTACGACCTCGCCGGCAAGCGGGTCGCCGTGATCGGGACGGGCGCCAGCGCGATCCAGTTCGTGCCGAGGATCGCCCAGCAGGTCGGCCAGCTCCACCTGTTCCAGCGCACCCCGCCGTGGATCATGCCGAAGCCGGACCGGGTGATGAGCCCGCTGGAGCGGCGGGTGTTCCAGCGGCTGCCGTTCGTGCAGCGGCTCTACCGCGACGCGATCTACTGGCAACTGGAGAGCCGCATCCTCGGCTTCAACGTCGACAAGCGCCTGGTGCGGGCGGCCGAGGCGCTGTCGCGGCGGCACATCGCGCGCCAGATCCCCGACGACCCCGAGCTGCGCGCCGCCGTGACGCCGACCTACACCCTCGGCTGCAAGCGCGTGCTGATCTCCGACGACTACTACCCGGCGCTGACCAGGCCGAACGTCGAGCTGGTCACCAGCGGCATCCGCGAGGTCCGCGAGCGCTCGGTGGTCACGGCCGACGGGGTCGAGCGCGAGGTCGACGCGATCATCTACGGCACCGGGTTCCGGGTGGGCGACGTCAGCTCGCTGAACATCGTCGGCCTCGGCGGCGTCGAGCTGAACGACCTGTGGCGCAGGGAGGGGATGCAGGCCCACCTCGGCGTGGCGATCGCCGGGTTCCCCAACCTGTTCATGCTGGTCGGGCCGAACAGTGGGCTCGGGCACAACTCGATCGTCTTCATGATCGAGGCGCAGGCGCGGTACGTGCTGGAGTGCCTGCGGCTGCTGGACGAGCGGCGCGCGCGCTGGATGGCGGTGCGGCCGGCGGTCCAGCGGGAGTTCAACCAGCGGGTCCAGCGCCGGCTCGGCCGGTCGGTGTGGCAGTCGGGGTGCGAGAGCTGGTACCTCGACGACCAGGGCGTGAACCGCACGCTGTGGCCGGGCTTCACCTTCACCTACTGGCTGCGGACGCGGCGGGTGCGCGAGGCCGACTACGACCTCGTCACCCGGGCCTCCGCCACCCCGCTCGACCCGGTGTTCGGCGGGCGGTCCGCCGCCGTCGGCGACGGGGCGGAGCTGGTGGGCGCCGGCCGGTCGTAGTGCCCGACGGCCCTCCTCTCCCTGTCCGGTGCGCCGGCGCCTCCCACGGCGTCGGCGCGCTGGTGTGACGTCGTTGTCCCTCCCGTTAGGTTGTGCGCAATTAAATTGCGTACTACTTTCGTTGCTGTGCCCGGGAGTCGGGCGCCCCGACGGAGGGAGAGACAGTGGACGTCCTGTACACGGCCGAGGTGACCGCGAGCGGCGACGGGCGCGCGGGACACGTGCGCTCCGCCGACGGCGTGATCGACGCCCAGCTCAGCGTGCCGAAGGGCCTCGGCGGCCCCGGCGGCGCCGCCACCAACCCCGAGCAGCTCTTCGCCGCCGGCTACGCCGCCTGTTTCCACGGCGCGCTCAAGGCGGTCGCCCGCCAGGCCAAGGCCAGCGTGGACGGGTCCACCGTCACGGCCAACGTCTCCATCGGCAAGGACGCCGACGGCTTCGGCCTTGCGGTCGAGCTGGTCGTCGCGCTGCCCGGCCACGACCGCGCCGTCGCCGAGGACCTCGTCGCCAAGGCGCACCAGATGTGCCCGTACTCCAGGGCGACGCGCGGCAACGTCGAGGTCACGCTCACCGTTCGCTGACTCGCGGTCACAGGCGGCAGAATCGCGGCCATGATGATCAACGCGCGACGGGCGGCCGTGCTCGCCCTGCACTGGCAGGTCAACGTGATCAGGCCGGAGGGGTTCTTCGGCGGGCTGATGGCCGAGTCGGTGGCGCGCAGCGGTGTCGTGGAGCGCGCCGTGCGTCTCCACGACGCCGCACTGGCCGCCGGAGTGCCCCTGGTGTTCGTCCGCTTCACCGTGCCCGTCGACGAGGGCGGCCTCGTGCGCAACACCGCGTTCATGCACGCCGTCGCGGACGCCCAGGAGGTGTTCCGCCCCGACGCGCCGGGGTCGCAGGTGATCCCCGAGATGGCCGGGCAGGCCGAGGCGGGGCGGGTGTTCGACAACCAGAAGCTGTCCGGCCTCGCCGGCGTCGACCTCGCCGACTGGCTGGCCGACCAGGGCGTCGACACCCTGTTTCTGACCGGCGTGGCCACCAACCTCGTCGTGGAGCAGACCGCGCGACAGGCGACGGACCTCGGCTTCGCGACGCATGTCGTGCGGGACTGCGTGGCGGCGGCCAGCCAGGCGACGCACAACGCGTCGCTGGCCAACCTCGAACTGGTCACCGCCGGCTGCCTCACCTCGGCGGAGGTCCTGTCCCGGCTCCGGTGAGCCGCCGTCGGCGTCGTCCGGGTGTGGTCGACGCCGTTGACGGGACGCCACCGGCGCGCTGACCGGGTTCGCGGGTCGCGAGCCCGGTCAGCGCGCCGGTGCCTCTCGTTCCGGCTGCCGGCCGTGATGGCGCGTGGAATCCTCTCGGGCTTCGTCCACTGTGGACGTTCAGGGTCGGTCGCGGGTTGTTGACCGATCGCTCGTGGACGAGGTGGCCGCGCGGGAGCGCGACGCGGACTCGTCCGCGATCGCTGGCTCGGCATCGGTCAGTGTGTCGGCGACGGGCGCGGCGGCGCGGGTGCGGAAGAGATGGACCGTGACGATCGTGCCCGTCCCGAGTGCGGCGAGGACGTAGGCGTTGCTCAGCGCCGCCCGGACAGTGATCCGGGCGGGCTCCCACATGTCGTCAGCCGGGGACACGAGGAACGTCCAGCCGGAGAAGGCGACGGCGACCGCTCCGAGTGTGAGCGTCCGCGAGGCCTTGCGGGACCCCACGAGGAGGCGACATCCGAGCGGGACCACCCACACCCAGTGGTGGCTCCAGGACACGGGACTCACCAGCAGGCCGCAGAACGCCGTGACCACCACCGCGCCGAGCCGATCGCCGCGTTGGTCGAGCAGTCGCGCGAGCAGGGCCGCGACAACGACGCAGACCAGGATGGCCACCAGCAGAACGGCCGTCGCCCGCGGTCCGTCGCCGAGCAGGCGCAGCGCGACGCCAGACAGGCACTGGTTGCCGATCCAACTCCTGGACTCGGCGTCGTGGGCGTGGAAGATCTGGTCGGTCCAGTAACGGAGCGCGGCGTCGGGCAGGGCGACGAAGCCCGCCGCCGTGAGGAGGGCGAAGGCCGCCAGCGCCCGGCCGGCGTCGGCCCAGCGCCTGGTCAGTCCGAAGTGGACGATGAAGAGGAGCGGGGTCAGCTTGATCGCCGCCGCCAGCCCGGTGAGCACGCCGGCGGACCGAGCGCCGCGCATCGCCAGCACGTCGACCAGCACCAGTGCCATCAGAACCATGTTGACCTGGCCGAAACCGATCGTCCGCCACACCGGTTCCAGGCCGAGGGCCAGCACGAGCGCCACCGGGGCCGCGCAGCGCCACCGGCCGTTCGCCGGCCGCGCCAGGCAGAGCCGCAGGACGACGCCCAGCGCCACGGTGGTCAGCACCGCCATCACGCCCCACGCGAACGGAACGGGCAGCGCCGCCAGGGGAAGGAACAGCAGGGCGGCCACCGGGGGATAGGTGAACGGAAGGTCCGGAGCCCAGCCTGGCAGCGCGGTCAGGTGACCGTAGAGCGGTTGGTCGTGCCACACCGCGAGCGCGCCGGCCCGGTAGACCGCGCTGTCGATCCCGAGCGGCCACCCCTTCACCCACCACACCACGGTGATCACGGCGAACGCGGACGCGACCAATGCGGTCAGGACCAACAGGGCTGGTGGAGAAGGAGACGAGAGGGACCCCGGCGCTGTCGACACTGCCGACGATGCCGGTGCTGTCGGTGGAGACGACGTCCTCGCCCCTTCGGCGGTGCGGACCATGCGGCTGACGGTAGGAAGCCGCGCGCCCGAGATCGTCACTCCCGCGTGCCGTTCTCGGCGGAACCGCCGTATCGAATCAGTAGGTGTGCTACCCCGGTACTACTCGCCCGGCACTACTCGCCGGGGTGACCAGGCCGGCCTCGTAGGCCAGGGCGACGGCCTGCGCCCGGCCGTGCGGCCCCAGCTTGGTCAGCACCCGGCTCACGTGCGTCTTCGCCGTCTGCTCAGTGATCACGAGGGCACGCGCGATCTCGCTGGGTGTTCTGGGTGTTCTAGATCAGGGCTGGGGGTGGGGTGCCGGGCCGGTGAGCACCCGTCGGGCGATCTCGGCGTCGAGCGGGCTCATGTCGTCGGGCACGGGCGAACGCGGGTCCCACCAGAGGAACGCCGACACCTCGTCGTTGGTGACGAGCGCGGGCGGCCTGGGCAGCGCGGTGCGGAAGATCGCCGCGCGCTCCCGTCGAGGGGGTCGGGCGAGGGCGAACTCGACCAGGGCGGCCGGCTGGAGGCGCGCGCCGACGATGCCGGTCTCCTCGGCCAGTTCCCGGGCGGCGGCCAGCGCCGGGGTCTCGCCGGGGTCGATCATGCCGCCGGGCAGTTCCCACTGTTCGCGGCGGCGGTCGAAGACCATCACCGAACGGTGGTCGTGCACGGCCACGACCAGGGAGACCGGAAGCGGCGTCGACCCGTCGGGGCGGGGGAGGGCGGGATCGTCGAGGAACCAGAAGGCGACCAGGGTGTTGCCGAGGCGGTCGGACAACGGAAGCCTGGCCATGGGACCTCCCGGTGGCCCTCGGAGCGCGACGTTCCGGTGGGCACAGGATGGTGCGCCGGCCCGGGTCGTGTCGAGAGCCGGCGGGTCAGGCGGACGCGGCGCTGGCGAACTGCTGGGTGAGCTGCTCGGCGGTCCGTTGCATCAGGGGGACGATCCGGCCGACCGCGGCCTTGGTGAGCCGTCCCTCTGGTCCGGAGACGGACACGGCGGCGAGCGCGGGACCGCCGGTGAGCGGGACGGCCACGCACCGCACGCCCACCTCCTGCTCGCCCTCGTCCAGCGCGTAGCCCTGCCGCGCGATCTGGGCGAGCTGGCGCAGCAGCCGGTCCCGGTCGGTGATCGTGTGCGGGGTGTAGGCGGGCATCCCCGTGCGGTCCAGGATCTCCACCACCTCCTCGCGGGGGAGCTGGGACAGCACGGCCTTGCCGACCCCGGTGCCGTGCGGCAGCACCCGCCGGCCGACCTCGGTGAACATCCGCATCGAGTGCCGCGACGGCGCCTGCGCCACGTAGACGATCTCGTCGCCGTCGAGGATCGCGAGGTTGGCGGTCTCGCCGACCTGGTCGACCAGGTCGGCCAGCAGCGGCCGGGCCCACGCGCCGAACTGGCGGCTGGCGGTCTCGCCGAGGCGGATCAGCCGGGGGCCCAGCGCGTACCGGCGCGAGCTGCCCTGCCGGACGTAGCCGAGCGTCACCAGGGTGCGGACCAGCCGGTGGATCGTCGGCAGCGGCAGCCCCGAGGCGGCGGCCAGCTCGGACAGGCCGGCCTCGCCGCCGGCGTCGGCCAGTCGTTCCAGCAGGTGGAAGGCGCGCTCCAGCGACTGCACGCCGCCGCTGGAGCCGCGCTCCGTCCTCTGCGGCGCCATGCCGTCTCTCCTCTCGCCGGGCGAACTCCCGCGCGGATTCTAGGGACCGCCGTCCCCCGCGTGCCTCCCCGTTGCCGGGTCGATTCCCCGGGGACTCCTGGCTTCCACCATTGACTTCCACCATACAGAATCTAAGCTCCGTATAGCAGAAAGAAGACGCTCGTACTGCTGAGGAGCGGATCGTGAGCGAGCACACCGGCGTGACCGTCCATGGGCCATCGGTCGAGCGCGGGGAGGAGGTGCTCACGCCGGCGGCGCTCGCGTTCGTCGCCGACCTCCAACGGCGGTTCGGGCCGCGCAGGGCCGAGGTGCTCCGCCGCCGCGCCGAGCGCAGGGCCGAGATCGCCCGCACCGGCCGCCTCGACTTCCCGCCCGAGACCGCCGACGTCCGCGAGTCCGACTGGACGGTGGCCGAGGCCCCCGCCGACCTGCGGGACCGGCGAGTGGAGATCACCGGCCCCACCGAGCGCAAGATGACGATCAACGCGCTGAACTCGGGCGCGCGGGTGTGGCTGGCCGACCACGAGGACGCCAACACCCCCGCCTGGCACAACGTGGTCGCCGGCCAGATCAACCTGACCGACGCCATCGAACGCACGATCAGCCTCACCACGCCGCAGGGCAGGGAGTACCGGATCACCGCCGAGCGCACCCCGGCCATCGTGTTCCGGCCGAGGGGCTGGCACCTGGTCGACCGGCACCTGCTCGTCGACGGCGAGCCGGTCAGCGGCTCCCTGCTCGACTTCGGCCTGTACTTCTTCCACAACGCCAAGCGGCTGCTGGAGCGCGGCAGCGGCCCGTACTTCTACCTGCCCAAGATGGAGGGCCACCACGAGGCCCGGCTGTGGAACGACGTGTTCACCCACGCCCAGCAGGCCCTCGACATCCCGCACGGCACGATCAGGGCCACGGTCCTGATCGAGACGATCACGGCGGCGTTCGAGATGGAGGAGATCCTCTACGAGCTGCGGGAGCACGCCTCCGGCCTGAACGCCGGCCGCTGGGACTACCTGTTCAGCGTCATCAAGAACTTCCGGGACGCCGGCGGCGACTTCGTGCTCCCCGACCGCAACTCGGTCACCATGACCGCGCCGTTCATGCGCGCCTACACCGAACTCCTGGTCAGGACCTGCCACCGGCGCGGAGCCTTCGCGATCGGCGGCATGGCCGCGTTCATCCCCAGCCGCCGCGACCCCGAGGTCAACGCGCGCGCCATGGCCAAGGTCGCCGAGGACAAGCAACGCGAGGCCGCCGCCGGCTTCGACGGCTCCTGGGTGGCCCACCCCGACCTCGTCCCGGTGTGCGCGGAGGCGTTCGACGCGGTGCTGGGCGAGCGGCCCAACCAGGTCGACCGGCGACGCGACGACGTCGCCGTCACCGCCGAGGACCTGCTCGACGTGCGCTCCACCCCCGGCGAGGTGACCGAGGAGGGGCTGCGCAGCGACGTCACCGTCGGCCTGCGCTACGTCGAGTCGTGGCTGAGGGGGACCGGAGCCGCCGCGATCTTCAACCTCATGGAGGACGTCGCCACCGCCGAGATCGCCCGCTCCCAGGTGTGGCAGTGGATCCACAACGACGTCCGGCTCGCCGGGGACGGACCGCTGGCCGGCCAACCCGTGACGGCGGAGCTGGTGCGACGGGTGGTCGACGAGGAGCTGGAGCGCATCAGGGACGAGATCGGCGCCGCCGCCTTCGACGGTGGGCGGTGGAAGGACGCCAGGGAGGTCTTCGAGGAGGTCGCACTGGCCGACGACTTCGTCGAGTTCCTCACGCTGCCCGCCTACGAGCGGATCGACTGACGATGGCGCGGACCTCGTTCGACGCCGCCGCCGTCACCGCGGCGCTCGCCCCGCTGTCCGAGGCCGACGCCGAGCGCGCCCGCCGCTACCCGGGCGACTCCGGCGGTCGGCAACCGGTGCACACCTGCTACGTCCCGGCGAACCAGGTGGACGTCGACCTGCCCCGGCGGTGGGGCGAGGCCGCGCTCGCCGCCATGGACGAGCACGCGCCCACCCCGGCCGACCTGGCGGCCGTGCTGGACCTGCCGGCCGAGCTGGCCGAGGACGTGCACCCGAGGGTGCGGGCCAAGCTCGCCCGCGAACCGGTCGAGGACCTGCGGATCGACTTCGAGGACGGCTACGGCGCGCCCGGCGACGACCAGGAGGACGCGGACGCCGTGCGGGCGGCCGAGCACCTCGCGTCGTGGTGCGCCTCCAAGCACCGGCCACCGTCGTTCGGCGCGCGGCTGAAGTCCTTCGACACCCCGGCGCTGCGGGAACGCGGGGTGCGGACGCTGGACGTGTTGTTGACCGCGCTGCTGGAGCGGACCGGCGGCCACCTCCCCGAGGGGTTCGTGCTCACCTTCCCCAAGGTCACCGCCACCGCGCAGGTCGAGGCGTTCACGGCGGTGCTGGAGCTGGCCGAACGCGCCCTCGGCCTGCCGGAGCGCGCGCTGCGGTTCGAGATCCAGGTCGAGACCACCCAGTCCGTCCTCGACCCGTCCGGGCGGATCGCGCTGCCCGCGTGGATCGAGGCCGGGCGGGGTCGCGTCAGCGGCCTGCACTTCGGCACCTACGACTACACGGCCGCGTGCGGTCTGTCGGCGGCGCAGCAACACCTCGCGCACGGGGCGTGCGACTTCGCGCGGCACGTGATGCAGCTCTCGGCCGCCGGCACCGGGGTGCGGCTGTCCGACGGTTCGACGAACGTGCTGCCGGTCGGCGACGCCGACCAGGTGCGACTGGCGTGGCACACGCACGGCGCGCTCGTGCGCCGGAGCCTGGTCCACGGTTTCTACCAGGGCTGGGACCTGCACCCGGCCCAGCTCGTGAGCCGGTACGCGGCGGTGTTCGCGTTCTTCCGGTCGGCGGCGGAGGCGGACGCGGCCCGGCTGCGGCGCTACGTGGACCGGGCCGGCGGCGCGGTGCTCGACGAGCCGGCGACCGCGCAGGCGCTGGCCGGCTCGTTGCGGCGGGCCGTCGACTGCGGCGCGCTCGACGCGGAGGAGGCCGAGCGGCTGACGGGCCTGTCCGCCGAGGGACTGCACGCCCTGGCGACGCGGCGTCCGCTTCCGACCGGCTGAGCGCGGCGGGGCGGAACCACCGAGGGGTGCGCCCGGAGACGGGACTCTTTCTCGTCTCCGGGCGCTTTCCGATTCGACGTGCGCGAGTCGCCTGAGATCTCTTCCCGGAATTCGGAAACCTCGGCGGAGAGAAGTAAATGCTTTTCGGTGTTCGTCGCTGCCGGCGCCACTGAATCGCGTGGCGCGCACTGAATCGCGCGCCGCTCCGACGAATGCGCTTCGGGATTCCCGGGTTCGCGATCTCCGCTCTCGCGATCTCGCTCTCGCCGCCCTCGCGTCCCTACCTCAGGACAGCCCCCACCCTCCCTGGGGGGCGACCCCTGCACCAGCCTAGCCGCTGCCGGCCGTTCGCCCCACCACAGTGCGGAGGCCTGTGGACAACTCCGGAAAACCGTCCCCCGGTAGGAGGACAGAAACCGAGCCTGTGGATAACTCGGCGCACGCAAGGGTGAATGGCTTGCGCGCGCGGGGTCGCTGTGCGAGACAGAAAGGTTGCGCGCCCCCACCGCACTCACACCGCCGCCGCGCCGCCGCCCGAGTCGTCGACGATCACGCCCACCCCTGGCGAGTTCACGCTTTCAGGCCGTCCCCGGGAGAGCGCCCGGCCCCCGGGGTACCTCGACAGGTGGCGCATCAGCTCGGGGTGAACCCCACCCCGGACCAGGGAGGAGCCGCCATGATCGTCAAGAAGTTGTACGACATGGGCCTGCGCAGCGAGCACGCCTACATGGCCGCCTTCGGCTCGATCGTCGCGTCCGTCGTCTCCTGGATGGTGTCCCGCAGGGTCGAGGACACCCCGAACGCCAGGGCCGACCGGGCGGACCGGTGGGGCATCTTCATCGGTGAGTGGGCCCCCACGTTCTTCGGCCTCGGCCTGGCGCTGTCCCGCTACGAGGACGACCCGTCCCGGGGCCGGCGCGCGAGCGAGCTGGCCGGCCTGCGGCGCACCGCCGAACAGACCGCCGACGCCGTCCGTCACTGAGCACGGAGCACACCACGGCGGCACGGCGCCCCGGGACGAGACCGGACGAGACCGGATGAGCCCGGACGAGACCGGCCGGCCCAGAGACGACCTGCCGGCCACGACAGAACCGGACGAGATCCGACGACCGGGACGGCACCGGGCGAGGCCACGGGCGCCGTCGGCCCCGGCGGCGGTCCGCCCACCCCGGGCGGCCTGCCCACCGGCGACACTGGAGGCCGACGGCGCCGGCCGGCCCGGAACTGGGTACCCCTCCGCCGTGACCACACCAGAGGACGCCGACCTGCGCACCATCGAGCGACTCGACGACCTCGCCGAGCTGGTGTCCGGACCGGACCGCGGCGAGGGCCTGTACCTGCGGTGGTCGAGGGGGCCGACGGCGGACCTGGCGGGGAGCGACGACCAGTCCAGCCGCGACGGCCTCACCGGTGTGCCGCTGCCTGGCCTGTCGGCGAACCCGCTGCGGGTCGAGGAGTGGTGGGGCGACCGGTCGCGGCGTCTCTGGGTGGCGCGTCGGCTGCACGACTACCGGCACCTGCGACACCAGCGGGGGCCGGGTGTGCGACCGTGGGTGTTGCGGGCCGAGGAACGCGGTCGGGGCCCGGACAACGAGCCGCTGGTGGTCTGCCGGGAGCCGGTCGCCTGGGTCGCGGAGTCCGTGCTGGCCGACTGCGACCGCGTCGTCGCCGAGCAGCAGGCCGACGACTGGGGACCGCTCGACCGGTCCGGCGAGGAGGGCCGCGCCGGACGCGCGGGATGAGCCGCGCAGAGGCCGTGAAAAGGCTGTGCAGAGGCCGTGCAGAGGCCGTAGATGGAGGGCAGCAGAGGGCAGAGGGCGACTCCCGGGGTGAGCCTGGGCCGCCGCCGGCTCACCCGTCGACCTGCCCGGCCGAGGAGGATTTCCCTCCCGTCGACCGCGCCTCAGAAGATTTTCCCTACCTGGACGTGTCGCTGGCCCACGAGGCTCGTTAGGCCTGGTCAGCGCGTTTTCGTCGCCATATGCTTCGCCGGTTTGCTCTGCCGGGAACTGGGGAGAGGCATCTGATGCGGGACAGCGGCGCCACGACCGTGGCACCGGCTCGGCCGACCGACTCGGGTGGCGGTCGGCGCTCGCGCGGCTTCGGCCTCGCGACGGCGGTGACGCTGGTGATGGGCAACATCATCGGCGGGGGCATCTTCACCCTCCCGGCCGCGGTCGCGCCCTATGGCACCGTGAGCCTCCTCGCGTTCGCCGTGCTCACGCTCGGGGCCGTCGCGCTCGCCCTGCTGTTCGGCCGGCTGGCAGAGCGCAGCCCGGTCACTGGCGGGCTCTACGTCTACCCCAGGGACGCCTTCGGGCGCTTCGCCGGGTTCCTGTCCGCGTGGTCCTACTGGACGATGACGTGGGCGAGCAATGCCGCGCTCGCGGTAGCCGCGGTCGGCTACGTGGACGTGCTGGTGCCCCTGCACGGCAACGCCGCCGCGCAGGCGTCGGTGGCCCTGGCGTGCCTATGGTTGCCCACCCTCGCCCACCTCGCCGGCGCGCGGTCGGTGGGCGTCGTGCAGATCGTGTCGACCGTGCTGAAGTTCGTGCCGCTGCTGCTCGTGGCGGTCGGTGGACTCTTCTTCGTCCGTGCGGAGAACTTCGGTTCCTTCGACGCCACGGGGGAGGGCTGGCCGGGAGCGCTCTCGGCGTCCGCGGCGCTGCTGCTCTACAGCTATCTCGGCGTCGAGTCGGCGGCGATGAGCGCCGGCGAGGTCAGGGACCCCCGGCGCAACGTGCGTCGCGCGAGCGTGCTCGGCACCGTCGCGTCCGCCGTGGTCTACCTGCTGGGCATCGTCTCGGTGTTCGGCGTCGTGCCGCACGACCGGCTGGTCGGCTCGTCCGCGCCGTTCGCGGACGCGGTGAACACGATGATCGGTGGCTCCGCGGGCGGTGTCGCGGTGGCCATGGCCGCGGTCGTGTCCATCGTGGGCGCGTTGAACGGCTGGATCCTGATGAGCGGGCAGATGTCCTACGCGGCGGCCCTCGACGGGCTGTTCCCCGCCGCGTTCGCGCGCCGCCGTCGGGACGTCCCTCGCTTCGGCGTGCTGGTCAGCGTGCTGCTGGCCTCGGCGATGATCGTGCTCAACTACGTCGGCGGCGCGGCGACCGTGTTCCAGAGCCTCGTCCTGGTCACGAGCTTCACGGCGGCGGTGCCGTACCTGCTGTCGGCGGCGGCCCAGCTCCGGTGGCTCCTGGCGGGCTCCCGCGCCCGGGTGCGCCCGCTGCGCCTGGGGCGGGACCTGCTCGTCGCGGGCGTCTCCTTCGGCTTCTCGCTGTGGCTGATCGCGGGGGCCGGGCAGGCCGCCGTCTACCAGGGGACGTTGTTGCTGTTCGCCGGTGTGCTGGTCTACGCCTGGCTGGCCGGGCGCGGGTCCGGCCACCTGCCCGGACGGGACGAACCGGCCGGCGACGCCGAGGCGGCCCCGCTCGCCGAGGCGGCCGGCGACGCCCAACCGGCGGCGGTCAACGAGGAGCCCGCGCCGGCGCTGTCGGGCACGCGCGACCGGTAGCGGCAGAGGTCAGGCGCGCCGAACGCCACACACCACCGCCAGGCACCGGCGTCCGCCGGCGCCCTGCCCGTCGCGGCCGGCGGAACCTCAGATACCACCGCCACGCACCGCTGACCCCTCCGGCACCGGCCGAACCTCAGACGCCACGGAACGCCAGACACGAACGTCAGGCGCTGTTGAACGTCAGCTCCCGCCAGGTGGCCCCGCCGTCGGTCGTCCGCAGGACGGCCCCGGTGTCCCCGGTTCCCGTGCCCCGGAAGACCACCCCGTGCGCGGCGTCCTGGAAGGCCAGGTCGAGGAACTCCGGCGGCTCCTGCCGGAGCACCGTCTCCCAGTTCCGCCCGCCGTCGGTCGTCCGGTACAGGAACGCGAAGCCACCGCCGACCGCCGCCACCAGCGCCGACGACGACGTGGGCACGGCCAGCCCGCGCATGACGCCGGTGGTCGGGGCGCGTCCGAGCAACTGGAACGGGCCGCCGGCCTCGGAACGCTTCAGGTCCTTGTAGCTGTGCCCCGTGGGCAGCTCTCCCCGGTAGGCGCACACCGCGTAGACGGCCGAGCGGTCGCGTGGCACGAGCGCGAGCCAGGACGCCATGTCGCTCTCGGGGCACGGCGGGGCGCTCTCCCGCCAGGCGCCGCCGTCCTCTGTGGACCAGAAGCGGCCGGGAACGCCGGGGCCGCTGAGCGCCGCGAAGGCCGCCGAGCCGGAGGCCACCACGGAGCCCCCGACCACCACGGGGACAGCCACGTCCGGCACCGGGCTCCACCGGGTCTGATCGACGGGTGAGGAGAACAGACGCGTGCGCTGGTCCTCCTCGGAGCCGGAGGCGATCATCATGTAGGAGTTGGTCTCGTTGCTCGCGATGGAGCCGACGTCCACGCGCGGCCCTGTGTCGGGTAGCTCCACCAGGTGCCAGCTCCGCGCGCCGTCGTGCGTGGCGAAGATCGTTTCCCCGTTGGTGGCCAGCGCGTCGCGCTCGTTCGCCAGGTGGACGCGGACCTGCGCGGAGGACGGGCTCACGGTGATCTCGGGCGCCGTGCGCGGCGTCCATGTCGCGCCGCCGTCCCCGGTGGCCAGCAGGACCGGACGTGGTGTCCCGCTGTCGGGGACGAAGCCGAGGACCCAGCCGTGGTCGACATCGGCCCATGACGTGGATGTCGGGACGAAGCCCGCTGGCGTCGTCATGTCTCACCCCCAGTGATGGCATCCCCTGGCTTCGAGGAGACACGACGGAGACACGACCCGCCGCCACACCCACCGGCAGGCCGGACGGAATTCACCACAACGAGTTGCGACGGCGGGGGCCGGCCCCGCGGGTGGCGGGCGGCCCCGCGCTGGGTCAGCGGACGACGTGGTTCCGGGGCACGCTGGGAGCGGTCGTGTCGGCGCTCTCAGGCCGCCACGGGGTCCGCCGAGGGCGGCACCCGCCCCGACGGCGCCGGTGGTGCCGACGGCACGACGGCGCAGGTCCGAGGGGGCTGCTTCGAGGGGGCTGGTTCGAGGGGGCGCCGCGACGGCCCGACCGCGCGCGAGCCGGGCGGGCGGAGACGAGTGTCGACGAGGAGGTCAGGCG
Source organism: Streptoalloteichus tenebrarius (assembly GCF_024171885.1). Lineage (GTDB taxonomy): Bacteria > Actinomycetota > Actinomycetes > Mycobacteriales > Pseudonocardiaceae > Streptoalloteichus > Streptoalloteichus tenebrarius. Next base: position 327,956 of record NZ_JAMTCP010000003.1, read on the forward strand.
ATGCGCGCACCGTTGGCGCGACTGTGGAAGGCGGTGGTGTCCCGTCCACCGATCCGGATCCCCGAGCAGGCCAGCGACGTCGAGACCGCGACCCTGCGGTACCTGCTGTACGGGTTGCTCCCCGCCTGGTTCATCCCCGGCGTGCTCGACTGGTGGCAACACCGCAGGACCGACATCGAGCACACGGCCGGGGTCCGCGAGTCGCTGATCCACCTGCTGATGATGACCGAGATCGGGGTGCCGATCGTGCTCACGCTGCTCTGCGAGATCAACCCGGCGGTCATGGTGATCATGCTGGCGGCGATCGCGGCGCACGAGGCCACGGCGCTGTGGGACGTCACGACCGCCGTGGAGAGCGGACGGGACGTGCGCCCGATCGAGCAGCACATCCACAGCTTCCTGGAGTCGCTGCCGTTCATGGGCAGCGCCGCCGTGGCCTGCCTGCACTGGCGGCAGGCGCGGGAGCTGCTGCGCGGCCAGGGCCCGGTGAGCGCATGGCGGCTCCACCTGAAGCGCAACCGCCTGCCCTCCAGCTACCTCGCGGGGATCGCCGTCGCCGTCGCCGGCACGGTCGTCCTGCCGTACGGCGAGGAGCTGTGGCGGTGCGTCCGCGCCAGGAGGCGCGCGGCGACCGCGAGTTGATCATTTCGCCCTCGGAAGAACACGCGCGGGGCCGGGCGGAAGACCGGGAGCGCGGCGTGGCGCGTCCTGTGCGGGGGCTTTCCCCGGAGCGGGCGAATGCGCTCCCGGTGTTCTGCCGTCGTGACTCGTCCGCCGGCCGGCTTTCCCCCGTCGAATTCGTCGCGCGCGGCCGCCCACCTATGGCGCGGGCCACAATGCGCCGGGCGGCGGACAACCGACGTGAGTGCGAGACGTCACCACGACGGAAACATCCTGTGTGACCTGATGAATACGCAGCGCGGCCGCTCTCACCTGCCTCGGAGGAAATCGAGGCGGGGACGTATTGTCTGGGAGAGGTCGACGTCGAACGGCGGCGACCGTTCGGCGCGACCTTCACTGTGACCCGGGTCGTCGCACGCGATTACTTCCGTCAGGGAAGTGTGACGAAAAAGGTAGACGGGGGCAATGAACGATGCTCAGGGCACGGCGACCCCGGTCGCCGGTCCCTCGGCGGCCGGCGCGCCGGAGGCGCCGCCCCGAGGCGCGACGACGCGAGGGGGCGCCACCGCCTTCCTCCGCCGACACTGGGCGATCACGGCGCTGCTGCTCGTCGGCGCCGCGATCCGCGCGCTGGTGGTGTACGCCTACCGGCCGGCCTTCTGGTATCCCGACAGCACGGCCTACATCCGCGCGAGCGAGCACCTGAGCCCGACCACCTCCCACGGGGCCAACCTCATCGGCTACCCCGTGTTCCTGCGCGTACTCGGCCTGACGAACTCCGTCGCCGTGGTGACGGTCGTCCAGCACCTGCTGGCGCTCGCGCTGGTCGTGGTCGCCTACGTGTTCCTGCGCCGGCGCGGCCTGCCGGGCTGGCTCGCCGCGCTGGGGTTGGCGCCCACCGTGCTCGACGGCCGCCAGATCACCCTTGAGCACTACGTGCTGGCCGAGACGCTGTTCACCGTCCTGCTGATGTCCGGGCTCCTGCTGGTGCTGTGGCGGGAGCGCCCTGGCTGGGTCACGTGCGGGGTCGGCGGTCTCCTGGTCGCGGGCGCGGCGCTGACCCGGTCCGTCGGCGTCGGGATCTGCGGCGTGGTCTTCCTGTACCTGGTGGTCCGCCGGGTCGGCTGGAAGCAGGTGGTCGCGTTCACGGCGGCCGCCGCCACGATGATCCTGGGCTACCTCACGTGGACCCAGCAGACGACCGGCAAGTTCGCGTTCACGCACATGCAGGGCCACTACCTCTACGCCCGCACCGCGCAGGTCGCCGACTGCGACAAGCTCCGGCTCACGGACCAGCAGCGGGAGCTGTGCCCCCGCGAGCCGGTGGGCCAGCGCCACGAGCGGGCCGACTGGTACCTGTGGTCGGACCCGAACATCCAGCGGTTCGGCCCGGACCAGGACGACTTCGTCGGGAGCTTCGCCAAGGAGGTGCTGCGCCAGCAGCCCGTGGACTTCGGCGTGTCCGTGGCCAACGACCTCGCCAAGTACCTGCTGCCCGGCCACCCCTACGGCCCCGAGCTGACCTGCCTGGGCGGCTGGTGGGTGCTGCCGGCCGACCTGCGGGATCTGCCGGGCGAGCAGCAGGGCTGCAAGCCGCGGCTCAACGTGGGGGACCGGTACGTGGGCGAGGCCGCGCCGGGCGAGCTGGCCCCGGAGTCGAGGACCAGGGCGTTCCTGGCCGCCTACTCGCGGCACGCGCAGGTCCCGCCGGGCGTGCTCGGCCTCTCCGTCCTGCTCACGCTGGCGTCCGTGGTGTGGCGCGTGCGCCGACCCGGCTTCCGCGACGGCCTCGACGCCCTGCTGTTCGCGGCGGTCGGCGTCGCCTTGCTGGTGCTCGCCGTGGCCACCTCGATGCTCGAACCGCGCTACGGCATCCCCTCGATCACCGTGTTGTCCGTCGGCGGCGCGCTCGCGATCCACCGGCTGCGCGCCACGTTGTCGACCAGTTCCAGGAAGAACCCCGCCACCGCGACCGACCCCGCCGAGGACGGCGGACCGCGGGGCGAGACCGCATCGGAGAAGGCGTGAACGGCGACCTCGAAGTCACTGTCCTGCTGCCCTGCCTCAACGAGGCCGAGACGCTCGCGACCTGCGTGACCAAGGCCGTGAACTGCCTGCGGGAGCTGGGCGTCGACGGTGAGGTGCTGGTGTCGGACAACGGCAGCACCGACGGTTCCCAGGAGATCGCCGAGCGGCACGGCGCGCGCGTCGTGCACGCCCCGATCCGGGGCTACGGCGGCGCGCTGCTGGCCGGGATCGAGAACGCCCGCGGCAAGTACGTGATCATGGGTGACGCGGACGACTCGTACGACCTGGCCAACCTCGGGCCGTTCATCGAGGGCCTGCGCCGGGGCCACGACGTCGTCATGGGCAACCGGTTCAAGGGCGGGATCGCCCCAGGGGCCATGCCGCCGCTGCACCGCTACCTCGGCAACCCGGTGCTGAGCTGGCTGGGTCGTGTCCTGTTCGGACTGAAGAACGTCGGCGACTTCCACTGTGGCCTGCGGGGTTTCCACCGCGACCGCATCCGCGCGCTGAACCTGTGCATGCCGGGGATGGAGTTCGCCTCCGAGCTGGTGGTGCGCTCGGCGCTGGCCGGCTACGACATCGTGGAGGTGCCGACGACGTTGCGGCCGGACGGCCGCTCCCGCCCGCCGCACCTGCGGACGTGGCGGGACGGCTGGCGTCACCTGCGGTTCCTGCTGGTGTTCGCGCCGGGCAAGACCCTGGTCTGGCCGGGGGCCGTGCTCCTGCTGCTGGGCCTGCTCGGCACCGCCGTGCTCACCGCCGGCCCGGTCACCGTGGGCGGGGTCCGGTTCGACATCGCCGCGTTGGTCTACGCGTGCCTGTTGGTGATGGTCTCCGTGCAGCTCCTGCTCTTCGGTGGCTGCGCCAAGCTCTACGGACGGGCCAACGGCCTGACGCGGGACACCGGGAAACCCGGCCTGTTGTCCGTGATGCGCCTGGAGGTCCTGCTCGGCATCGGCCTGCTGCTGGTCGTCCTCGGGCTCGTGGGCACGGGTGTGGCGGTGTCGTGGTGGGGCTCCCAGGGGTTCTCCGACCTGGTCCCCGGGGAGATCGTCCGTCTGGTCCTGCCGTCGGCCACGCTGATCGCGACCGGGGTGGTGTGCGTCTTCTCCGGCCTGCTCGCCAGCCTGCTCACGCTGCGTGCGGTCCCGAAGACCCCGTCGGCCGCCGCGTCCTCAGAGGACTGACGACCCGACTGACGACCCGACCGACGACCTGACGACGACCCGAACTGACGACCCGACCCACGACCTGACGACGACAGGCGCCCGCCGCTCCCGGTGGGCGCCTGTCGGCTTTCCGGGTGTCGGCTTTCCGGAGTCCGCCAGGTCGTCGGCCGCGCTATGCCGAGGGCGTGGGAAGACCGGCCCCGGTCCCGGTGCACCGCAGGTCGACGGACGGCAGCGCGCCGTGCACGAGGTAGGCGGCCGTCGTCTCGTCGACGCAGGTGTTGCGTTGGCTCGCGAAGACACCGTGGGAGTGGCCGCCGGACAGCGTGACCATCCGGGAGCCGGACAGGGCCCGCCGCATCCGTTGCGCGCCGGCGTAGGGCGTGACGGGGTCGAACTCGGCCTGGGTCAACAGGATGGGGGGAATGCCGGGGCGGCGTCCGAGGTCCACTCGCTTCCGGGGCTGGTAGGCCCAGTAATGGCACACCGTGGCCTCCATCCCGGTCAGGACGGGTCGCGGGTCGAGCGAACGGAGGCGACGGAGGTCGGCCACGATCTCTCGCTCGCTTCGCGGCCCGGGGCCGTCGGCGCACTTCACCGTGCGGTTGGCGGCCTCGAAGTTCCGGGTGGCCGCGTCCTCGGCCGGCTGCTGGGTCCTGAGCTGCTCGCTGCTGCCCGTCTCCGCGAACGCCCGCAGGGCCAAGCCCAGCTTCTCCCACCGCTCGGTGCGCCCCAGCGCCCGGTAGACGAGCCGGTCGAACTCGGCGGGGCCGAACGCCTCTCCGCGTCGCGCCAACTCCTCGCGTGTCCGCACGTAGTGCTGGCGCACCTCGTCTCTGGTGCTGCCGAGGCGGAACGTCGTGGGGTGCTGGGCGAACCAGTCGAACAGGGTGTCGCGTTGGCGGATCAGGGCGACCGCCTGGTCCCGGTCGAAGTCGTACCAGTCGTCGGGGCCGACGACGCTGTCCAGCACCATCCGGTCGACGCGGTGCGGGAACAGGGTGGCGTAGGCGGCTCCGAGGTACGAGCCGTAGGACACGCCGAGGAAGCTGATCCGCCGTTCGCCCAGCGCCGCGCGCAGCAGGTCCATGTCGCGCGCGGTGTTGGCCGTGCCGATGTGGGGGAGGGCGTCCCCGATCTCCGTGGCGCAGTCTCGCGCCGTGCGGCGCAGATTGTCCATATAGGACCGTTCCGCCTCGTCGTCGGTGGGGACCGGGTCCTGGCCGGGGTGGTCGAACCGGCCACCCATCTGTCCACAGGAGACAGGTGAGCTGGACCCGACGCCGCGCGGGTCGAACCCGACGACGTCGAACGCCCGGCGCACGGACTCGGGCATCTTGGCGCGTTTGGTCGCGGCGTAGTCGAGCCCGCTGCCGCCGGGGCCACCCGGGTTCACGAGCAGGACGCCTCGCCGTTCCTCGGGCGAGCCCGAGGCGCGGACCCGGGAGACGGCCAGTCGCAGCGTGCGTCCGTCCGGGTGGGAGTGGTCGAGGGGGACGTCGAGCTGTCCGCACTCCAGCGTCGCGCCGTCGGGGCCGTCCGGGACGGCGGGCGCGGGGGAGGGGGAGAGACAGGGACCGAAGGTGATCCGGGGTGCCGGGACCGGGGGGTCCGCCGCCGCCGGCAGGGCCGGGAGCAGCCCGAACGCGAGCACGGTGACCAGGAATCGCTGACTTCGCGGTGACACGGCCTCATCCAGGTGGTGTAATACCGAGCAATTGATAACGGTTTTCATTGTAGGGTCAATGATCGACGACGACCGAGGGGAGTGCCGTGGGTCACCTTCTGATGATCGAGAGCTGGGTCGGCGCGATGAGCACACTGCTGCCACGGGCCATCGGGGAGGCCGGCCACCGGTTCACGTTCCTCACCCGGGACCTGCACCACTACCTGCGTTCCGCGCCGGCCGGCGGACCGCACCCGCTGCTGTCCGCCGAGAACGTGCTCACCGCCGAGACCAACGACCTGGACGCGCTGCTGCCCAGGGTCGAGCGCCTGCACGAGGTGTTCGGCTTCGACGGCGTGCTGTCCTCCTGCGACTACTACCTCGGCACGGTCGCGCGGGTCGCCGAGCACCTCGGACTGCCGGGCGCCGGGTCCGCCGCCGTGGAACGGGCCTACCGCAAGGACCTCGCCCGCGAGGCCATGCGCGCCGCCGGCCTGCCGGGACCCGCGTTCGCCGTGACCGAGGGCTGGGCCGCGACCGCGTCGGCCGCGGCGTCGCTCGGCTACCCGCTGGTGGTCAAGCCGGTCGACCTGTGCGCGGGGATGTACGTCCGCAGGGTGGTCGACGAGGCCGAGCTGAAGGAGGCCTTCCTGGCGCTGGAGGGCTTCCCGGTCAACGCCCGGCAGCAGCCGCGGCTGTCGGCCGTCCTGCTGGAGGAGGTGCTGACCGGCCAGGAGGTGAGCGTCGAGACGGTCACCTACCGCGGTGAGACCCACGTGGTCGGCGTGACCGACAAGAGCGTCGTCGGCGACCCGTGGTTCGTCGAGAACGGACACATGTTCCCCGCCGACCTCGACCCCGACCTGCGGCGCGCCGCCGAGGACATGGCCGTCGCCGCCCTGCGCGCGGTGGGGCTGGACCACGGGGTGGCGCACACCGAGCTGAAGCTCACCCCGGACGGCCCCCGCGTCGTGGAGATCAACCCGAGGCCGGCGGGCAACCGCATCACCGAGCTGGTCCGGCGGGTGTCCGGAGTGGACCTCCCCATGGCGTTCGCCGAGCTGGCGCTGGGGAACCGGCCCGCCCTCGACCCGGTGGACACCGGGGCGCGCAGCGCGGCGATCTCCTTCCTCCTGCCGCCGGGGGAGGGCGTGGTCGAGCGCGTGCACGGGGTCGACGCGCTGGCCGTCGACCCGGACGTCGTCGAGTGGCAGGTCAAGGGGGCCGGCACGCGGGCGGGCGCCGCCACCAGCAACAACACCTACCTCGGGCACGTGATGGTGGTGGACCGGCGCGGAGCCGGCGCGCGCGCCCACGCCGAACGGCTGGTGGGCGGGCTGCGCGTGGAGTACGCGTCGGAGGCGGAGCGGTGACCCCGGTGAGCCCGTTGTCTTCGGACCCGTTGTCTTCGGACCCGTTGTCCTCGGACCCGCTGTCTTCGGACCCGCCGCCCTTGGCCCCGTCGTCCCGAGAGCTGCCTCGCTCCCCGCTCCGGCTGACCGGCGGCGCCGACGGCCCGCGACCGCGCTCGCTGGCCGACCTGATCTCCCAGGTCACGGCCGGACGTCTGGGGCCGGACCCCGCCGAGACCCGCGTCAGCGTCGCCTTCGCGACCCGGCAGGGCGTGCGGCACGCCTCGCGCGGGAGCGGCTACCGCAACCACGTCATCAGCTTCCGCGTGGACCGGGCCGTCGGCTCGTGCGCCGTGGAACCGGACGAGGTCCCTGACGACCTGGTCTACGACTGCGTGGGCGCGTCCGTCGCGGACCTGGTGGCGCACCCGGTGAACGCGGTGCGCGTGGCCGCGCTGGACGCCTACCTCATGGCCGCCCACCCGCACGAGCGGTTCGCCGACGAGGCCGTCACCGTGCCCGCCGGGTCGTCGCTGGAGAAGTCGATGGCGCGCGCCGCTCTGGTGACCGACCTGGTCCCGGCCAGCCGGGGGCAGACCGTGCTGGTCGTCGGGGTCGTGAACTCCCTGCTGTCCCACCTGCGGCGACGGGGCCTGCGCTACGTGCCGTGTGACCTCAAGGACGGGGCGACGGAGTGGGGGGAGCCGTTCGTGCCCGACTGCATGGCGGTGGTCGACCGCTGCGACGCCGTACTCGCCTCGGGGATGACGCTGGGCAACGGCACGTTCGAACCGTTGCTGCGGCACGCGCGGCGGACCGGCAAGCCGTTCGTGGTGTTCGCGCAGACCGGAAGCGCCGTGCTGCCGTGGTTCCTCGGCTCGGGGGTGACCGCGGTCTCCGCGGAGCCCTATCCGTTCTTCTGGCTCGACGGCGGCCCGAGCGTGCTCTACCGGTACGGGGGGAAGGCATCGTGAGGACCTCGGCGCCCACTCTCACGTCCACAGTGGACACTCCTGGTCGTGTCCCGGCGCTCGGCGGGAACCAGGACCTGTTGGCGTTGCTGGGAAACACGCCGCTGGCCAGGATCACCACACCGTTGCCGCACGCGCACCGCGGGTTCTGGGCCAAGCTGGAGTGCCTCAGCGCCGGCGGGATGAAGGCCCGCGCCGCGGTGTCCATGTTGCGGGGCGCGCGGCAGCGGGGCGAGCTGCGCCCGCACGCCCCCGTGGTGGAGTCCACGAGTGGGACCCTGGGCGTGGGCTTGGCCTTCGCCGGCCAGGCGCTCGGCCACCCGGTGGTGCTCGTCGTCGATGACGACCTCGAACCGGCCATGCGGTCCCTGCTCGTCGCGCACGGCGCCCGCCTGGAGGTGGTCGACCGGCCGCACCCCACCGGGGGCTGGCAGCAGGCGCGGCTGGACCGGTTGCGCCAGGTCCTGCGCGACCTGCCCGACGCCTACTGGCCGGACCAGTACAACAACCCGGACAACCCGGCCGGCTACGCCGCGTTGGCCCGTGAGCTGGTCGACCAGCTCGACCACGCCGACGTCCTGGTGTGCAGCGTCGGCACCGGCGGCCACAGTGGAGGGTTGGCCACGGTGTTGCGGCAGCACTGGCCCCGGCTGCGGCTGGTCGGCGTCGACACCGTCGGCTCGACGATCTTCGGGCAGCCGGCTCGGCCCCGGGTGATGCGGGGGCTGGGCAGCAGCATCTACCCCCGCAACGTCGCCTACCCGCTGTTCGACGAGGTCCACTGGGTCGGGCCGGTGGAGGCGGTCGACGCCTGCCGCCGGTTGGCCAGGCACGCCTTCGTCACCGGCGGCTGGAGCACCGGGGCCGTGGCCAGGGTGGCGGCCTGGATCGCCAGGGTCGAACCGGGCGCGCGGGTGGTGACGGTGTTCCCGGACGGCCCGCACCGCTACCTCGGCACCATCTTCGACGACGACTACTGCCGCGCGCGGGGGCTCACCGGGCCGCCCGCGCCCCATCCCGTGGAGATCGCCGACCCCAGGGCGGTCGAGGTGACCGGGTGGGCCCGCTGCCGGGGCGCCGTCGACCCCCTGACGACCGTGGAGGTCCCCGCGTGACCCTCTCCTGGAAACTGGACTGGACCGTGGTCCCGCTGGCGCTGCGGGAGCCGTTCCGGATCTCCCGCTCCGTGATGACCAGCAGGGACGCCGTCCAGATCACGCTGGAGCACGACGGAACCGTCGGCGACGGCGAGGTCGTGACCAGTGTCTACTTCGGACTCGACGTGCGGCGGATCACCGACCTGCTCGCCGCGTTCGCGCCCGTGCTCGCCGACTTCCCCGACCCGGCCAGTCTGCTCGCCGCCCTGCCGGACGCCGCGTCCTGCCTGGCCGAGGCCCCCGGCGTGCTCGCGGCGGTCGACGCCGCGGCCCACGACCTCGTGGGCAAGCAGGTGGGCCTGCCCGTGCACCACCTGCTCGGCCAGCCGACGTGGCGGCCGGTGACCACGGCCCGCACGATCGGCATCACCGAGCCGGAACACGCGGCCACGACCGCGAAACTGCTGGTGGATCAGGGCTTCGGCACGTTGAAGCTCAAGCTGGGCTCCCCGGACCCCGCCGACGACCTCGCCAGGGTCGCCGCGGTGCGCGCGGTCGCCCCCGACGCCCGGCTCGTGCTCGACCCCAACGGCGCGTGGCGGCCGGACCAGGCCGCGCGCCTGCTGGAGGAGTTCGCCCGCCACGACGTGGACGCCGTGGAGCAGCCCATCCCGCCGGGGACCCCCGACGAGCTGGCCCGGCTCGCGCGCAGTTCTCCGGTGCCGGTGATCGCAGACGAGGACGCCACGAGCCTCGCCGACGTCGAGCGGCTCGCCGGCGCGGTGCACGGCGTGAACGTGAAGCTGGCCAAGTGCGGCGGGGTGAGCGTCGCGCGCGAGATCATCGCGACGGCGCGGGCCGCCGGCACCGACGTCATGCTCGGGTGCCTGGTGGCCAGCTCGCTGGGCCTCGCGCCCGCCGTGCACCTGACCGGCCATGCCCGGTGGGTGGACCTCGACGGGCACCTGTTGCTCGCCGACGACCCGTGGACCGGGATCGGCGGCCACGACGGCGTGCTTCGGCTGTCCGGCCGGCCCGGCCTCGGGGTGCGCCCGGCGCGAGCGCGGGAGGCGCGGTCGTGACCACGCTCCGCCTGCTGCGCAGTTTTCCGTTGTCGGTGCGATTGTTGCTGGTCAACCAGCTCGGCGTGAACACCGGCTTCTACCTGTTGATCCCCTACCTCGCCACGCACCTCGGGCGCGACCTCGGCCTGTCGGCCGCCGTGGTCGGGGTCGTGCTCGGCGTGCGCAACCTCAGCCAGCAGGGGCTGTTCCTCATCGGCGGGTCCGCCTCGGACCGGCTCGGCGCCCGCACGGTGATCATCGCCGGCTGCGGCCTGCGCACCGTCGGGTTCGGACTGTTCGCGCTGGGGGACTCGCTGGCCGTGCTGTTGGCCGCGTCAGTCCTCAGTGGACTGGCCGGCGCGTTGTTCAACCCGGCCGTCAGGGCCTACCTCGCCGTGGCGGCGGCCGACCGGAGGGCCGAGGCGTTCTCCCTGTTCAACGTGTTCGCCAACACCGGGGCGCTGCTCGGCCCCCTGCTGGGCAGCGCGTTGCTGGTGATCGGCTTCCGGGTCTCGGCCGTGGTCGCGGCGCTGGTCTTCGCCGTGTTGACGATCGCGCAGGCGCTGGTCCTGCCCGCGCAGCCGGTGACGCCCAGCGGCGGATCGGTGCTCGGCGACTGGCGCGAGTGCCTGACCAACCGGAGGTTCGTGGCGTTCACCCTCGCGCTGACCGGCATGTTCGCGTTGCAGAACCAGCTCTACCTCGTCCTGCCGATGCAGGCGGAGTGGGCGACCGGCCAGGGCGGAGCGGTGGCCGCGGTGTTCCTGGTGTCCACTGTGGCCAGTCTGCTGCTCCAGGTCCGCGTGACCCAGTGGTGCCAACGACGGCTGCGGCGGGGCGTGGCCATCGCGGCCGGGCTGGCCCTGATGGGCGCGGCCTTCCTCGTGCCGCTGCTCGCCGCCCCGCTCGTCGGGTCGGGCGGCGCTCCTGGCGACCTGCTGACCGCGACCGCCCGGCTGGCGCCCGTGCTGCTGGCCGTGTTCACGATGTCGCTGGGCCTGATGGTCTGCCAGCCGTTCGTGCTGGAGCTGATCCCCGCCTTCGGCAGGGACGGCCTGTCCGGAACGTACTTCGGCGTGTTCTACCTGGTGTCCGGGGTGGTGGCCGCCGGGGGCAACGCGCTCGTCGGCTGGGCCAGCACCGCGTCGACCAGCACCGGGTTGACCAGCACCGGGTTGACCAGCACGGGATCGGCTGGCGGCGTCGCGTGGCCGGCGTGGCTGCTGTGCGCCGCCGCCGGGCTGGCCTCCGCCGCCACCGTGCGCTGGCTGGACCGCAGGGGCGCGGTCGCGCCGCCCGCCGACGTCGAGATGTCGAGGTGATTCGCGACATGCGACCCGAGATCGTCAGTGAGAACCTGCTGACCGACAACCCCGAGCTGTACGAGCACCAGTTCCCTGACCCCGAGCACCGCGCCGGCCGGTTCGTCGACGACGTGCTGCGCCGCTTCGACGGCGGGAGGACCGTGCTGGACATCGGTTGTGGCACCGGGCGGGACGCCGGCTACCTGGCGTCCGTCGGCCACACCGTCACCGGCCTCGACCTCTCCGAACGCATGCTCGCCCACGCGCGCGAGCGGTACCCCGACGTCGAGTTCACGCGCGGCGACATGCGTTCGTTCGACCTCGGCAGGGTCTTCGACGCGATCATCTGTCTGGACAGCGCTTTCCTGTACTGCCACCGCAACGAGGAGCTGACCGCGTTCCTCGACCGGTGCCGGGAACACCTGAGGCCCGGAGGCCTGCTGGTCGCGGAGATGCGCAACGGCGCCTTCTTCCTCGGCAACACCGAACTGCTCGACGGGACCCGCACGCGTTCCGTGCTGTGGCGGGGCACCACCTACACCTCGCACACGACACTGTGGATCGACCACGCCGCCCAGCTCCTGCGCCGGCACCGGGTCTGGGAGTGGCCGGGCTGCGCCGCGCCCCTGCACCAGCGCTCGGCGTGGCGGCTGCTGTTCCCCCAGGAACTGCGGCACTTCCTGGACCTCGCCGGGTTCGAGGTGCTGGCGATGTTCGACCAGCCCGGCCCCCGCACCGACCTCCCGTGGAGCGCCGACGCCGCGTTGTCCACCGCCCTGTCCTCGGACCGCCTGCACGTCGTCGCGCGTCGGCGCGCCTGACCCCCGACCGCAGCCCAGAAGGAAGTGAGCATGTCAGTCCCCCACCCCGCCAGGGTCGTCGTCCGTCAGCCGTCCCGCCCGCCCGCGTTGAGCCGTCGGGGGTTCCTCGGCCTCGCGGCGGCCGCCTCCGCGGTCGCGCTCGCCGGCTGCGCCGGGGGCTCCGACGCGGCCGGCCCCGGCCAGCCCCGCTCCGGCGGCCGGCTGCGGGCCGCCTTCGCCGGCGGCGGGGCCAAGGAGGTCCTCGACCCGCACATGGCGAACCTGTTCGTGGAGGCGTCCCGGTCCAAGGCGATGTTCGACAAGCTCGCCGACCTCGGCGACGACGTCTCCCCGGTGCCGCGCCTGGCCGAGCGGTGGGAGCCCGACGCCGGGCTGACCCGCTGGCGGGTCGTGCTGCGCCAGGCGACCTTCCACGACGGGCGTCCGGTGCGCGCCGCCGACGTGCTGGCCAGCTACGCCAGGATCCTCGACCCCAAGCGCGCGTTCCGGGCCAAGTCCAGCCTGGCCGTGATCGACCTGGCCAACAGCCGCGCGGTGGACGACCGCACGGTGGAGTTCGCGCTACGCCGGCCGTTCGTCGAGTTCCCCAACGTGCTCGCCGCGTTCGGGGCCTACGTCGTCCCCGAGGGCGCCGAGGACTTCAGCAGACCCGTCGGGTCGGGGCCGTTCTCGTTCGTCTCCTTCGAGCCGGGGCGGTCGCTGCTGCTGCGCCGCAACCCGAACTACTGGGAGGGCGCGCCCCACCTGGACGAGCTGGAGTTCCTCATCAGCAACGACGAGTCGGCGCGCGTGAACGCGTTGCTGGGCGGGCAGGTCGAGTACGCGCACGACCTCACGCCCACCACCGCGCGCAGCTACGAGCACAGCGACCGGCTGACAGTCGTCCGCTCGCCCAACAGCGCCATGCAGGCGTTCGCGATGAAGCTCGATCGGCCCCCGTTCGACAACCAGGACCTCCGGGAGGCCATGTTCCTGCTCGTCGACCGGCAGCAACTCGTCGAGACCACGCTGTCCGGCGCGGGACAGATCGGCAACGACCTGTTCGGCAAGGGGTACCAGTACTACGCCGACGAGATCCCGCAACGCGCCAGGGACCTGGACCGCGCCCGCGCGCTGATCAGGAAGGCCGGCGCCGAGGGGCTGCGCGTCAAACTGGACACCTCGGGCGCCGCGGCCGGCTTCGTCGAGGCGGCCAGTGTCTTCGCCGACCAGGCCCGCCAGGTCGGGCTCCAGGTCGAGGTCGCCGTCGGCAACAAGGACAGCTTCTGGGCCGACACGCTCAACAACGGCTCGCTGTCCAGCTACCGGTCCGGTGCGATGCCGATCGAGACCCACATCGCGCAGCGGCTGCTCAGCGCGTCCACCACCAACGTGACCAAGTGGGCGCGACCGGAGTTCGACGCCCTCTACGACAAGGCTGTGTCCACAAAGGACGAAGCTCAGCGCCGCCAGCTCTACCTGGAGATGCAGCGCGCGCAGCACGCCGAGGGCGGGTTCCTGGTCTGGGGCTTCGCCGACTGGCTCGTGGCCACCGCCCCGAGGGTCGGGGGCGTGGCCAAGGCGCCGGCCAACACCCTGGACTGGGCGCGGTTCGACAAGGTGTGGCTGGGGTGAGCCTCGGGCACTACGCGCTGCGCCGGCTGCTCGTCGGCGTGCTCCAGGTCCTCGTCGTGGCCTGCGCGGTCTTCCTGCTCACCGAGGCCCTGCCCGGCGACGCGGCGGTCGCCCTGGCCGGCGACAACCCCGACCCGGCGCGGATCGAGCAGATCCGCCGCGTCATGCGCCTCGACCTGCCCCTCGCCGAGCGGTTCTGGGACTGGCTGGCCGGGCTGTTCCGTATGGACCTCGGGGTGTCTCTGGTGTCGCAACGCCCGGTGGCGGCGTTCCTGGCCGACGGGCTCGCACCGACGCTGGTGTTGGCGACGCTGACGTTGCTCGTGCTGGTCCCGCTCGCGGTGCTGCTCGGCGTCGTCGCGGCGGTCAGGGAGGGCGGGCCGCTGGACCGCGCGGTGACGACCGTGAGCGTGGCCCTGCACGCGATCCCCGAGTTCGCCATGGCGATCGTGCTCGTCGCGGTGTTCGGCGTGCGACTGCGCTGGTTGCCGCCGACCGCCGTCGGGGTCGGCGGCGACCTCCTGCGGCACCCCGCCGTGCTCGTGCTCCCGCTCGTCGTGCTGCTGGCCCGGCCCATCTGCTCGATCAGCCGGCTCGTGCGGGCGGGGATGATCGAGGCGCTCGACTCGGACTACGTGCGCCACGCGCGCCGCCTCGGCCTGTCCACCGGCCGGGTCCGGCTCCGGCACGCCCTGCCCAACGCCGTGGCCGCCGCCGTGCCGCAGCTCGCGCACACGACGGACTGGCTGCTCGGCGGGGTGATCGTCGTCGAGGCGGTGTTCGTCATCCCCGGTCTGGGCACCGCCCTCGTCGACGCCGTCGCCGCGCGGGACCTCCCCGTCGTGCAGGGGCTGGCCGTGTTCTTCGCCGTCACCACCGTGCTGGTCAACCTGGTGGCCGACGTCGTCGGCTTCCGGCTCTCCCCGCGAACGGAGGTCGTGCGATGAGGCGCTGGCTGCGCTGGGGGATCGGCGGCGTGTTGACCGGGGTGCCGTTGCTGCTCGCCGTGGCCGGCCCCTGGCTCGTCTCCGGCCCCGGAGCCCGGTCCCGCGCGTTCGTCGCGGGCGACGGGCACCCGCTCGGCACCGACTTCGTCGGCAGGGACGTCTGGCAGCAGGTCCTGCTGGGCGGCCGGACGGTCCTTCTCGTCGCGATGTTGGCCACGGTCCTGGCCTACCTGGTCGCCGTGCCGTGGGGGATCGCCGCGGCGGTGAGCCGACACCGGTGGGTCGACGAGCTGCTGATGCGGCCGCTGGACCTGGTGCTCGCGTTGCCGTCCCTGTTGTTGCTGGTGCTGCTGGCGACCATCGCGCCGTCGGGCTCGCCGACGCTGGTCGCGATCGTGGCCCTGCTGAACCTGCCCGGCATCACCCGGATCGTGCGGGCCGCGGCGCTGGAGGTCGGCAGCCGGCCGGCGGTCGAGGCCCTGCGGTTGCAGGGCGAGGGCTGGTGGCGGATCACCGTCGGCTACGTCGCCAGGAGCATCGTGCGCACGCTCGCCGCCGACCTGGGCACCCGGTTCACCGGCGCCCTCTACCTGGTGGCCTCGGCCAGCTTCCTCGGCGTGGGCGTGCCGCCGGACGCCAGCGACTGGGCGGTGATGGTGGACAGGAACCGGCCTGGCCTGTTCGTCCAGCCGTGGGCGGTCCTGGCCCCGGCGTTGTTGATCGTCGCCCTGTCCGTGGGCGTCAACCTGCTGTTCGACCGCGCCCTCGCCACGCGGTCCGGACCAGGACCCCGACCAGGAGCCCGACCAGGAGCCCGATCAGGAGCCCGAACCGAGACCGGATCCGGGAACCGACCCGGTCCCCGACCAGAACCCCAGGGAGCCGCGCCGTGACCGAACCCGTCGTGCGGGTGGACGACCTCGTGACCGAGGTGGGCGGCCGGCGCCTGGTCGACGGCCTGTCGCTGGAGTTGCGGGCCGGTCAGGTGCTGGCCCTCGTCGGGGCCTCGGGCAGCGGCAAGACGACCACCGGCCTCGCCGTGCTCGGGGAGGCCCCAGCCGGAGCGACCGTCTCCGGGCGCGTCGTCGTCGACGGCGTCGAGGTGGCGCCCGGTCGGCCGCCCCGGCCCGGCGCGGTCGCCTACGTGCCCCAGCACCCGGCCGCCGTGCTCAACCCGGTGCGGCGGGTCGGCGGCGTCCTGCGGGAGGTGGCCGAACGCCACCTGCCGGGGCCGTCCCGGTCGCGCCGGATCAGGAGGACGACGGTGTCCGCCCTCGTCACCGACGCGGTCCGTCGCGCCCGGCTCCCCACGGGACCGGAGCTGCCGCGCCGCTACCCCCACCAGCTCTCCGGGGGGCAGCAGCAGCGGGTCGTGCTCGCGCAGGCCCTCGTCGCGAACCCCGTCGTCTTGGTGGCCGACGAGCCGACGACCGGCCAGGACGCCGTCACGCGCGCGGAGGTCGTGGACGAGCTGCGCGCCCTGGCCGCCGAGGGCATCGCCGTGCTGCTGCTGAGCCACGACCTCGACGTCGTGCGCGCCCTGGCCCACCACGTGATCGTGTTGCGCGCCGGCCGCCCGGTGGAGTCGGGTGTGGCCGCCCGGGTGCTGTCCCGGCCCGCCCACGAGTACACGCGGGCACTGGTGGCCGCCCAACCCCACGTCGCCACGGTGATCACGGACCGGGCAGCGGACACGGGCGCATCGGTCGGCGCGGAGAGCGACGACGGCGCCGGAAACGCCGAGCGGCTCCGTGTGGACTCCCTGGTCGCGCACCACGGCTCCGGTCGACGACGCAGCGCCGTGCTGCACGAGGTGGACCTGACCGCGGCGGCGGGGGAGTGCGTCGCGATCGTCGGCCGTTCCGGCAGCGGCAAGACGACACTGGCCCGGTGCGTCACCGGGCTGCACGCCGCGACGAGTGGAACGGTCACAGTGGACGGAGCCGTGCTCGCGCCCTCGCTGCGCCGCCGGAGCCGGGACGACCTCGCGGCGGTGCAGTACGTCTTCCAGGACGCGCGCGGCTCCTTCGACCACCACCGGCGCGTCCTCGACCAGATCAGCCGCACCGCCGTGCGGCTGCACGGGGCCAGCCCGGAGGAGGCGGCGGACGCGGCGATGGCCACCCTGCGCCGGGTGGGGCTGGACGAGGAGCACGCCCGCCGGGTGCCGCACGGGCTGTCCGGCGGGGAGCTGCAACGCGCGGCCCTGGCCAGGGCGCTGCTGGCCCGGCCACGGGTCCTGCTCTGCGACGAGATCACCTCGGGTCTGGACACCCTCACCCAACACGGGATTCTCGACCTGCTCGCCGCGTTGCGCGCCGAGTCGGCGGGAACACTGGTGTTGATCAGCCACGACATGGGCGTGGTGGCGCGGCTGGCCGACCACGTGGTCGTCCTCGACGCCGGCCGGGTCGTGGAACGCGGCCCGGCGGCCCGCGTGCTCGCCGAGCCCGCCCACCCGGTGACCCGGGCGCTGCTCGGCGTCCCCGAACGGGAGCCGGACGAGCTGATCGCCCGGTGACCCCCACCCCAGCAGGACGAGTACCTGACAGGAGAGAGTTGACCGAGTACTTCCGCGCCATCGGCGACTACGACGTCCGGATGGCCGGCCCCCAGCACGTCGAGGGCGCGCGCCGCGTCATGCTCGACACCTTCTACCGCGACTTCGACTACGGCTACCAGCCGGCCTGGCACTGGGACGTCATCGACCTCGACGGCGTCTACCTGCGCCCGGCCCGACACGCCCTGTTCGTCGCGACACTGGGCGAGGAGGTCGTCGGCACGACCGCCGTGCGGGCGGCCGCGCCGAAGAGCCCGCCGCACCCGCGCGAGCTGGTCGAGCGCTACCCGGCGGAGTCGACCGCGCAACTGTTCCGCGTGTACGTGCGCCGCGAGCACCGCCGACACGGCCTCGCCCGCGCGATGGTCGAGATGGCCAGGCGGTTCGTCGCGCGAACCCCCGGCTACGAGGCCATCTACCTGCACACGGACACGCGGGTCGACGGGGCGGAACCGTTCTGGCGGTCCCTGGCGGTGGAGGTGTACGACGGCCGCGACGGGGACCCGTCCCGGTTCCAGACCGTCCACTTCGAGATCCCGATCCCCTCGTGGGAGGAGGATCTGCTGGCGGAGCAACGGGTTCTGGAGACGGTGCCGATGGCCTGATCCGTCCGCTGACCGGTCCCGTGGTCAGTCCCTGGCCGGTCCCGTGACCAGTCCTGTGATCAGTCCTGTGATCAGTCCTCAGTGGAGGACGCCCGGCGCGGGGTCGGCGTCACCGCCGGCCCCGCGCCGCCTCAGTCCCGCGTCCCCGGCCAGTGGCACAGGCGGACGGGCGTGTCGTCGTCCATCTCGTCGAAGAACTCGCCGAGGGTGTCGGTGAGGTGGTCGAGCGACTCGGCGCGGTACAGGATCGGCTGGTAGCCGTTGATCTGGTAGGGCGTGTTGGCCATCGCGCGCAGGTCGAGCGGCCGGATCTCGGCGTCCCGGAAGCACTCGATCTCCCCGTACGAGGACAGCAACGCCGCGCCGTACGCCTTCAGGTCGCCGTTCTCGCGCACCACGCCGTACTCCACCGTGAACCAGAAGAGGCGGTCGATCAGGCTGACGGCCTCGGCGGTCTCCACGCGGTGGACGGCCCGCCCGATCACCCGGTACAGCTCGGCGAAGCGGGGCGCGGCGAGCTGCGTGCCGTGGCCGACCAGGTCGTGCAGGGCGTCCGGCTCCGGCGTGTAGAACGGGACGGCCGGGTGCCGCAGGTACTGCACCCCGTGGAAGTAGCCGTCGGCCATCGCGCCGTAGAGGCGTCGGCTGTCGACGAGCCCGCCGGTCAGCGTGAACCGGAAGCCGGTCAGGCGCTGGAGCCGGCTGTTCACCTCGGCGTGTTGCGGGACGTGGTCGTCGGGGATGTCGACCGCCTCGATCACGTCCGCGATCGCGCGGCAGGCGTGCCGTCGTTGCACGCGCACCAGCGTCCGGTGGACCAGGCCCCACATGCGGTGCTCGGCGTCGCTGTAGGTCACGGTCGGGGCGGGGTCGCCCACCCGGTGGTCCCGCGCCAGCTCACCCAGTGCCCGGCGTCGGGCGAGGTAGGCCGGGTCGGCCATGCCGGGGTGCCGGCTGGCCGGGCCGAGCCGTCCGTCGACCGCGACCGGTGTCCTCACGCGCGGTTGGTTCATCGTCGGCCCCCGACGTCGCTGGCGGGCGCGCGCCGCCCTCGTCTCCCGCGAGTTCACCACCGGGGTACCCCCGTGGTTCGCCTCTTCCGGGTGAACACGGCGGGGCGTGCGGCCGGCTGGTGCGGGCGAGCCGCTCAACCGGGCGACGGGTGGCCCGACAGTGCGGGCGAGCCCTGTTCGCGCCGGTGGCCGGGGGTGCCGGGGTAGGGTCGACGCCCGGAGGACCGATGTCAGACAGCCTGCCCCTGCCCGAGGACCAGCTCTGCTTCGCGCTGCACGCGGCGTCGCGCGCGATGAACGCGGTGTACCGCCCGCTGTTGGCCGAGCTGGGCGTCACCTACCCGCAGTACCTGGTGCTCCTCGACCTGTGGACGCGTGGTCCCCGCTCGGTCAAGGAGCTGGGGGAGGACCTCTACCTGGACTCGGGCACGCTGTCGCCGCTGCTCAAGCGGCTGGAGACCGCCGGGCTGGTCCGCCGCAGCCGGAGCGAGGCGGACGAGCGGGTGGTCATCGTGTGCCTGACCGAGGAGGGGCGGCGGCTGCGCGAGCGGGGGCGGCGCGTGTCGCACGACCTCCTGTGCGCGGTCGGCCTGCCGGTCGAGAAGGTCGTCGCGCTCCGTGACGAGATCCGGGACCTGACCGACCACCTCCTCGCGGCCGCTGGCGACCTCCACCGGACCGGAGACCCCGGGGCGGAGCCGGTCGGGTAACCGGCCAGGCAGCCGGTCAACGGGTGGGCGTGACCGACGGCGGCGCCGTCCTCGCGCGGCCGAGGTCGACCCCGGTGAGGTCCGCGCCGGAGAGGTCGGCGCCGGTGAGGTCCGCGCCGGACAGGTCGAGGTCGGTGAGGTCGGCCTTGACGAGGCGCGCGTCGGGGAGCGAGGCGAAGAGCAGGCTGGCGCGCCTGAGGTTGGCGTGCCTGAGGTCCGCGCGGCGGAGGTTCGCGCCGCCGAGGTGGGACTCGCTGAGATTGGCGCCGAACAGCAGGCCGTGGGACAGGTTCGCGTTGAGGAAGCTGGCGCCGCCGAGATGAGCGCGACGCAGGTCGACGTGGGTGAGGTCGGCGTCCCTGAAGCTGGCGTGGTCCAGACGGGAGGCTTCGAGGTCGGCGTGGGTGAGGTTCGCGCCGTCGAACAGCGCCCAGCTCAGGTCACCCCCGGTGATCCTGGCGCCGGCGAGGCAGGTGCGGGTGAGGTCCAGATGCTCCGGGGGCGTGACGGGGTTCCGGTGCGCGAGCACGGTCAGCGCGGCCTGGACGTCCGTGGGCGGACGCCGTGCCCGGTCGGGTTCGGCGGGGCAGGAACCCAGGGGCGCGTGCTCGCGGACGAACGCGGCCAGGAGCTTGTGGACGGTGGGGCGGTCCCGCTCGGAGTCGCCGGCGAGGCGCTCCAGCGCGTGGACGCCGCCCAGTCGCACGTCCACCTTCTCCGAGCCGAGCTGCTCGACCGCCCGGCCGAAGCGGTCGGTGAGCTGGCCCTGTTCGGTGAGCGCGATCTGGTCACGCGTCGCGCGCAACGACTGCGCGGTGAAACCCAGCGCGGCGATCGCGGCCACCGCCGTGACCAGCGACGTCAGCGTCGGCCACCCGCGCCACGCGAAGCCGCGAGCCATCGTCGACCCGAGCCGTCGCGGCCGCGGGCGTAATCGGGTTCCGGCGACCACCCGACGTGTCCCGCCACGGCCTGTGGATGCTGCCCGTCCCCGGGGAGAGGTCGTCACGAGCGGATCTTCCCGTGGACGACCGGGATGACGGGGCTGGTGTTTCCCACTCGTGGCTGGGGGTAGCCGGGGACGAGACCGCGCCGGGCGAGCCTCGCGTCGGCGCGCGTCGGAGCCGCTAGTGACAGGAGGTGTGGAGATGGCCGAGCAGCCGGGAGCCGGGCGCCCGTACGTACCGCCTCGCGACTACGACCACCGCGACGTCGAGCACGTCCTCGGTGTGCGTCGCTGGGAGGGGTGGGAGGAGCTTCTGGAGTGGCTGCGCGCCGAGGCCATCAACGACCCGGAGCTGTCACCGGACGTCTTCGGCCCGCTGCGGCAGGACGCGGAGCGCGCCTGCGCCAGGGGCGCCGAGTTCACCAGTGACGCCGCACGCCTCTACCAGGAGCTTCGGCGCCGCTGACCGCGTTCGGCCGCGTCGCTCACGTGCCGCGAGGAGGAGCCGCGCCGGTCACGCGTCGGGCGGGGTGGCTGTCGGCCTCGCGTCGGGTGGGGCGGCCGTCGGTCGCGGCAGGTGGACGAGGACGAGCCCGACCGAGGCGACGAGGAAGTTCTGGAGCGCCGGCTGGAGGCCGTTCCACTGGCTGGACTGCCACATCTGGAACCACTCGCCGCCGACGGTGATGAAGCCGCCCGCGAACAGCGTCACCTGCATCAGCCAGCCGCAGCTCGACAGGCGCCGCGCCGTCTCGTCCCCGCGCCGGCCGGTGAGGGCGCGGACCCAGGCGACCAGGGCTGAGGCGAGCACGAGCGCCGTCAGCGCCTCCCAGATGATGATCGCCACATATGCGGCGGTCACCACGCCTTGGTCGGTGATGGCCCGCCACATCGTGTTCGGGGACCGGAAGGTCGTGTCCATCGCGAACACGTGTTCCACGAAGGCGCGGTTCGTCCCGTGGTCGGTCACGTTGCCCAGGACGACGAGGCCCATGTAAAGGGCGGTGATCGCTGTGAGCACCGTCAGCACGGCCCGGAGGCCACCCAGCGCGGCGAGAAGGCGCACACGCCGAACCTAACTCCTGGTGAACCCGGTCGTCACGCGTCCGACGGAACTGTCGGTGCGGTGGGGCAGGATGGCGCCTGATCCCAAAGATGACGAGAGGTGGGCATCGATGCCGACTGTGGTGCGCGCGGTTTCTGACGAGCGGGATGCTCTGTTGGCGTTCCTGGAGGAGCAGCGGGCCGCCGTCCGCCGGGCCACGCACGGGTTGACCGACGAGCAGGCGGCGCTCACGCCGACCGTCAGCGCGCTCTCGCTCGGCGGGCTGGTCAAGCACCTCACCCGGATGGAGTGGTTCTGGACCGTGGTGGTCCTGGACGGCCAGCCGAACACCGACCCGCAGACCCCGGAGACCTGGTCGAGGCAGTTCCGGATGGAGGAGGGCGAGACCCTCGCCGGCCTGCTGGAAGCCTACGAGCGGCGGGCGGAGGAGACCGAGAGGATCGTCGCCGCGCTGCCCGACCTGGACGTGCTGGTGCCGCTGCCCGAGGCCCCGTGGTTCCCGAAGGAGCCGCGCTCGGCCCGGTGGATCCTGCTGCACATCATCGAGGAGGTCGCCCGGCACGCCGGCCACGCCGACATCATCCGCGAGGCCATCGACGGCGCGGACGCCTTCAGCCTCGTGGACGCCACGAAGCAGGGCTGACGCCCACCACCCCTGTCCTCCACTGTGGACAAGCCAGGGGACGAGCCACGCACGACCCGGCGGCGGGGGCCACCCGGCCCCCGCCGCCGTTCGCGCTGGGGTCAGCTCAGATCGAGACGCCCCGACTTCACCGCCCTGACGAACGCCGTGAACACGGCCGGGGTGAGGACCAGCTCGGGTCCGTTGGGGTCCTTGGAGTCGCGAACGGCGGTGCCGCCGGGGATGTCGCCAGCGACCTCGACACAGGCCGTGCTCTGGCTGGACCGGCTCGACTTCCTCCACTTGTAACCTGTCGTCATAGCATCCTCTCCAGTGTGGTCAACCGCTCCGCGATGAGTTTGAAGGTCTCCTCCGTGCTTAAGGCGAACCTGTCCAGCATCGCGAGGGCGGCGCGATAGGCGGAGACGACGTTCGGCTCGTGCAGGAACATGCCTGACGTCCGGTTCTCCAAATGGATGATCGCGGGGTGCCGGTCGAACTCCAGCAACATGAAGCATCCTTCCATCGCGGGATGCCAGTTGCTCTCGATGGGGATGACGCGAACCACGATGTTGGGGCGCTCAGCCATGTCGAGCAGGTGAGTGAGCTGGTTGTGCATTCCCTGGGGACCGCCGACGAGGGAGCGGACCGCTGCCTCGCCGATCAACGCGGTGAGGTTGGCCGGCTGGTCGCGTCGAGTGATGCAGTCGCGACGGCCGAGCCGGAGCGCGATGCGCGTCTCGACTTCGCTCGGTCGAACGCCACCACCGGTCATGATGCCGCGAACATAGCTCGATTCCTGGAGCAGGCCGGGAATCAGGAACGGGTTCACCTCGGTGATCGAGGTGGCCTGGCGCTCGAAGTCCAACAGCGCGGCGAGCTGGCGCTGTTGTTCGGGCACCCCGACGAACAGCCAGTGCGGGCCGTCCTCGCGGGCCATGTCGATGATCTGCTCGCGGAGGGAGGGGTCGCGCACGCCGACGGCGGTGAGGTAGCTCGCGACATCCTCGGCGCGGGGTAGTCGGGTGCCGGTCTCCCATCGGCTGATCGTGCCGTGCGCGATGCCCAGGCGCGCGGCCAGCTCCCGCACTGTCAGCTTCGACTGTTTCCGCGCCTCTCTGAGTCGTGAGCCAAGAGCTCTTGCGCGGGGCGTCCCGCTTCCAGCCATAGATCCAGAGACTACGTCCTGTGGCGGCGCTGATCGTCGCCTGATCGGTGCATTGCGCTCCTCCGAGGACCACTGGTTCCATTCAGTGGAACAAGTGGAAACGTGGAAACAGGCTCGTGGAGTGCCGCGAGCGTAGTCCCTTCACCACCGCACTTCTCCTGTGGTTCCTGGTCGTTCACCCCCTGTCTGTCGGGAGGCGATCCCGTGGGCTCCTTCGTTGCTGTCGGTGCTTTCGCATTGCTCGGTGTCTTCGTCGGCGGCCTGGTCATGGTGATGGCGCGTCCGACACCGGAACAACCTGTCGCTTCACCGACGTTGCCGCGTCACGCCCTGCGCGAGCGCGGGGGTGGTCTGCCGCTTCAGGATCTGTTGCGCCGTAGGGACATCCGGCGTCCGCGACGGTCCCGGCGGCTCAGGAGACAGTACGCCGACGCTCCCACCGAGACGTTGCGGCGGATCGAGGACACGGTGGACAGACTCCGGCGCATCAACGCCTCATCGCTCGACCCCGATCCGACGGTGCCTCTTCCGGTCGTCCCAGGGGATTCCTGGGAGAACTCGTGATTTCGTCGGCGTGACAACTACTTCGTCGCCAGAGCGACGGTGGCGGGCGGAGATCGCAGCGGCGTGCCGGACGCGTCGAGGGCGGCACGCCCTTCGTCCAACGGGGAGAGGCGGGGTGCACGCCGTGGCACTTGCCCAGAAGGGGTTCCAGTCGCGCCGAGTCTGACCACTACCACGAGGTGACCACGGTCCTGCGCCGCGCCGGTTGGCCCGTCCTGTCCCTGGACTGCACGACAACGGGCCCTGAGAGGATCGCGCTGCGTATTGCCTCCCACGTCCTGCGCCTGTACAGAGCGGAGTGTGGAATGTCCGTCTTGAGTCTGCTGACCCTCAACGTCCAAAGCCCGTCCGCCGAACGTGCTCGACGTCAGCTCGACTGGTTGGCCTCACGCCCCGAGGACGTCATCGTGATGACCGAGACCAGGGCGAGCGATGGCTGCCGCCTGCTCGCCGAGGCGTTCACCGCGGCCGGTTATGCCGTGATCAACTCTTGCCCTCGACCGGGAGAGCACGGCGTCCTGATCGCGAGCAGGCTCGCGATCCGGCCTGATGACTGGAAGGAGAAGCTCGGCTACCTGCCCAGTCGAGCGGTCAGCGGCCTCCTGCCGACATCCTTGGGTGACCTGCGGCTGATCGGTCTGTACGTGCCGTCCCGGGACGCAAGCCCGGAGAAGACCGAACGCAAACGACGCTGGCTGGATGACTGTGACTCGGCGCTGACCGGCACCGACGCCCACCCCACGTTGTTGCTCGGCGATCTCAACGTGCTCGAACCCGACCATCAGCCGCGCTACGGGTTCTTCGCCGCCTTCGAATACGACTTCTACCGCTCGCTGAGCGAGAAGCATCTCCTCATCGACGCCTTCCGCCACCTTCACCCCACCGCCACCGAGCACAGTTGGGTCGGCCGCACGGGCGACGGCTACCGCTACGACCACGCGTTCTGCTCCAGGTCACTCGCCGACCGCCTCCTTTCCTGTGACTACGTCCACGAGCCCCGTCTCACCAAGCTCAGCGACCATTCCGCGCTCACCGCGCACCTCGCCATCGAGGGCGTGCGGCGGTTGGTCACGTCCGACCCGAGCACGGCGGCCAGTCCACCCACGCTGTTCGGCCCGGCCGCGCCCGCACCAGCAGCGAGGACCACCGGCCGGATGCCCACCGACGCTCCCGCACCCCTCGGCGCACCCCGCCTCGGCGCCCGCGTCCTTCTTCTCGACGACCAGGACCGTGTGCTGCTCATCCACGCCAGGGACCCCGACGAGCCCGACCACCACTGGTGGGAACTCCCCGGAGGCGGCCTCGACCCCGGCGAGACCCCTGCCGACACCGCCCGCCGGGAAGTCGCCGAGGAAACCGGTATTCTCCTCGACCACCTCGGCCCGTGCCTGTGGGTGCGCGAGACCCGCTTCCACTACCGGGGTCGTCAGCACCACCGTCGCGAGCACGTCTACCTCGCCCGCCCCGCCAACGTCCAGCCGCAGGTGGCGCCACAACGCACCCCGAACGAACACCTGGGCCTGCTCGGCCAGCGCTGGTGGACCGTTGAGGAACTCGCTGCCACGACAGAGAAACTGCTGCCGCCAGCCCTCCCCGAGCTGCTGCACCAGTTACTGGCCGGAACCCTGACGAACCCCATCGAGCTGTTCGAGTAGTCGTTCCCGGGGATCCGGCACCCATCCCGTCGGGCATCGGTGCGTGGTCCGTCTTCAGGCGGGACGATCCTGGCAGTCCGGGAGGGACCGTCTCGGCGCGCCCGCCGAGACGTCGCGGCGGATCGAGGACACGGTGGACAGACTCCGGCGCATCAACGCCTCATCGCTCGAACCCGGTCCGACCGTGTCTCTTCCGGTCGTCCCAGGGGTTTCCCGGAAGAACTCCTGATTTCATCGGCGTGACAACTACTTTCTCATCAGCGCGCCGGTCGCGGACGGAGATCGCAGCGGCGTGCCGGGCGCGTCGAGGGCGGCACGCCCTTCGTCCATTGGGGAGAGGCGGGGTGCACGCCGTGGCACTTGCCCAGAAGTTCCTTGCCCGGGAGTCGGAATGCGTTACTCCGGCGGGGCGGTAGATCGTCACCATCCCCCGTGCCATCGGCGACGCGGGGTACCCAGGAAGAGAAGCACGAGCCAGAACACACCGTGACCTCCGGTCCTCCCGGCGTGGACGAACCGCTCCTCCCTGGTCCGCGTCGGGTTCCGGGTGGCGGGGCCGGGGCCGCACCCCCTCGGTCCCGGTCCCGCCGCCCATCCTCTAGATTCCTCTTTCCCCTGCGTGTTTTCGGGAGGCCGGTATGACCGCCTTCGACTTCCCCAGCCACACCTGGCTGCCCTACGCGGGTGAGCGGCACGCCCACGAGGGCGGCAAGCGTCCCGAGGGTGAGACGGTGACCGTCTTCTGTGGACTGGAGGCCATCAGTCGGACCTATCACCTCGGTGATCCGGAGCTGCTGTGGCCCGAGTGCGACGTCTGTCGGGTCGAGGCCGCGAGGTGTGCGGACCTGCGGGCGATGGCTGAGGAGAGGCGCCGCAACACGCTGCCCGCCTACGGCGACAGCCCGCCACACCGCAAGGGCTACCGCTTCCTCTAGCTTGAGTTTTAACCCGTTCGGCGTGGTCGTGGGTTGCTGGACCTGGTCTTCTTGCCGCGTATGCCTTTCTGCTTGTTCGTGCTGGTGACGGTGTGGACGTCATGACGTGTCGCGGGCTGATGGTTGGGTTGTCCTGCGGGGCGTCCTGGTCCGGGTCGTGAGGGTTTCGGGCACGGGCGGGACAGGCCAGTTGTGGACACAGGTTCCGAAACCCTCGGCGGATCCGCGACGGGCTCAGCCGGTGGGCCGGGCGGGGTTTCTCCCCGGGGGCGGCGCGGATCGCCCACGAGCTCGCGGGCGAGGCGGAGCTGGGTGTAAGCGGTGATCAGCACCAGGTCCAGCGGTCGGCCGCGTCGGGTGAGCGGAGTTTCGGCGTGGTCGGAGCCGAGGGTTTGCTTGAGCATGCGGAAGGTGTGCTCGATGTCGAAGCGGCGCAGGAACGCCTGCCAGGCCAGGTCGACCTCGGTACGGGTGAGGCCGGTGCGGCAGTGCCAGAGCCACACCGGTTTCGCCGATCGCGCCGGAGGGCAGGCGGTCGACCTCGAGGCGGATCACGGTGCCTTCCAGAATCGGCGGCCCTCCGTCGTGGGCGGCCCAGGCGATGCGGTGGGTCAGGCGTGGGCGCGGCCGGTCCGGAGGCCCGGAGGCAGCGCAGGGCCGTAGAGCCGGGT